>NZ_NOKT01000009.1 GCF_002237655.1 Streptomyces sp. XY006 | reverse complement strand
CGGGGCGGGCGACCGCCTCAGCAGCGGCAGGGCGGCGGCGGTCAGGGCGGTGGCCGCGGCGGCCAGGGCGGCGGTCGCGGGGGCCAGGGCGGCGGTCGCGGGGGCCAGGGCGGCGGGTCGCGTCAGGCTCCCGCGCCGGCGAACAGTGCGATGGCCGACGCGCTGCGCCGCGCCGGTCTGGTCGATCCCAAGAACGGCCGTCGCTGAGTGCTTCACCTTGAGGGCTGTGGGGCCGTGGGGACCCGCGCGTCCGTCGTGGCTGGTCGCGCCCGCGTGGCGGCAGCCGCATGTCGCCCGCGGCCCCGCGCCCCTCGCAGGGGCGGATCTAGACTGGCGTCATGTCTGCCGCACGCGTCCTCACCTGGGAAGTGTCCGCGAGCCGAGGGTTCGAGACGGCCTGGGTCCAGGTGCGGGACGGCGTGCTGCGGGCGCGTGGCCGGGCCGTCGGCATGGAGCCGGAGCCGTACTGGGTCACCTACGACCTGGACACCGGCGACGGGTTCGTCACCCGGCGGCTGCGGGTGACGGTCGACTCCGCCGGCGGCAGCCGCTCACTCGATCTGCTCCACGACGGCGGGGGCGGCTGGACCGCGGACGGCGAGCGGCTCCCCGGCGTCGACGGGGCCCTCGACTGCGATCTCGGGCTGTGCCCGCTGACCAACACCATGCCGGTGCTGCGGCACGGGCTGCACCGGGGCCCCGGCGAGCTGGAGTTGCTGATGGCCTGGGTGTCCGTGCCGGACCTGACGGTGCGGCCGTCGCGGCAGACGTACACGCATCGCGGACCCGGACGGGTCCGGTTCGCCTCCGGTGACTTCCGCAGCGACCTGGAGTTCGACGAGGAGGGGTTCGTCGTCGCCTACCCCTCCCTCGCGAGGCGTCTGGCGGCCTAGCGCTCGGTCACCTTGCCGTCCGCGACCTCCAGACGGCGGGTGACGTGCACGGCGTCCAGCATGCGGCGGTCGTGCGTGACCAGCAGCAGGGTGCCCTCGTAGGCGTCGAGGGCCGACTCCAGTTGCTCGATGGCCGGCAGGTCCAGGTGGTTGGTCGGCTCGTCGAGGACCAGGAGGTTGACGCCCCGGCCCTGGAGCAGGGCGAGGGCGGCCCGGGTGCGCTCGCCCGGGGAGAGGGTCGCCGCGGAGCGCAGCACATGGCCGGTCTTGAGGCCGAACTTGGCCAGGAGTGTGCGGACCTCGACCGGTTCGGTGTCCGGGACGGCCGCGCGGAACGCGTCGAGCAGGGTCTCCTCGCCGTGGAACAGCTTGCGGGCCTGGTCGACCTCGCCCAGCAGGACGCCCGAGCCGAGCGCGGCGTGCCCGGCGTCGAGGGGGACGCGGCCGAGCAGGGCGGCGAGCAGCGTGGACTTGCCGGCGCCGTTCGCGCCGGTGACCGCCACGCGGTCGGCCCAGTCGATCTGGAGGGACACCGGGCCGAGGACGAAACCGCCGCGGCGCACCTCGGCGTCCCGCAGGGTGGCGACGACGGCTCCCGAGCGGGGTGCCGAGGCGATCTCCATGCGCAGTTCCCACTCCTTGCGGGGCTCCTCGACCACCTCCAGGCGCTCGATCATGCGCTGGGTCTGGCGGGCTTTCGCGGCCTGCTTCTCGCTGGCCTCGCTGCGGAACTTGCGGCCGATCTTGTCGTTGTCGTTGCCCGCCTTGCGGCGCGCGTTCTTCACGCCCTTGTCCATCCAGGAGCGCTGCGTCTGCGCGCGGTCCTGCAGGGCCGCCTTCTTGTCCGCGTACTCCTCGAACTCGGCGCGGGCGTGCCGCCGGGCGACGTCCCGCTCCTCCAGGTAGGCCGCGTAGCCACCGCCGTAGAGGTTGATCTCCCCCTGGGCGAGGTCGAGTTCGAGGACCTTGGTGACCGTGCGGGTGAGGAACTCGCGGTCGTGGCTGACGACCACCGTGCCGGCGCGCAGGCCGGAGACGAAGCGTTCGAGGCGCTCCAGGCCGTCCAGGTCGAGGTCGTTGGTCGGCTCGTCCAGCAGGAAGACGTCGTAGCGGGACAGCAGCAGGGAGGCGAGTGAGGCCCGGGCGGCCTGGCCGCCGGACAGGGAGGTCATCGGCTGGTCGAGGTCGATCGCGAGGCCGAGGGTGTCGGCGACCTCCTCGGCGCGGTCGTCGAGGTCGGCGCCGCCGAGGCCGAGCCAGCGCTCCAGGCTCGTGGCGTAGGCGTCGTCGGCGCCGGGCGCCCCGTCGACCAGGGCCTGTGTCGCCTCGTCCATGAGCCGCTGGGCCTCGGCGACGCCGGTGCGGCGGGCCAGGAAGGCCCGGACGGTCTCGCCGGGACGGCGGTCGGGCTCCTGCGGCAGGTGGCCGACGGTGGCGGTCGGCGGGGACAGGCGCAGTTCGCCCTGCTCGGGTGCGGTGAGGCCGGCGAGCATCCGCAGCAGGGTGGACTTGCCCGCGCCGTTGGCGCCGACCAGGCCGATGACGTCGCCGGGCGCGACGACGAGGTCGAGCCCGGTGAACAGGGCGCGGTCGCCGTGGCCGGCGGCGAGGTTCTTGGCGACGAGGGTGGCAGTCATCAGAGGGCCGATCCTAGTGGGCCGCTCCGTGGGTCACAGCCGTCGCCAGGACGCTTCCCGTGGTGCGTGCGACGAGGTACGACGCTCCCTTCAGCGCCTTCGGGTCCAGGGCGAGGCGGTGGCGGCCCGGTTCCAGGACGCCGTCGAACAGGTCGTGGGTGTGGGTGCGTGAGAGCCGGTCGATGCGGTAGGCGGTGAGGCTGAGCCGGCACGTGGAGGTGACCTCGACGTCCGCGCCGGCCCCGTCGGCGGTCAGGGCGGTGAGGCGGCGCTGTCCGGCGGGGCTGCGGTCCAGGGCGTGTTCGATCTGGGCGACGAGGAGCGGGACGACCGGGGCGAGGCCGTCGACGTGGGCGACCGGGACCCGGGCCCGTTCGAAGGCGCGGCGCACGGCGGCACGTTCCCGCTCGGCGGTGCCCGGGCCGAAGACGACGGCGCCGTAGCCGCGCAGTTCGTCGGCGGGCACGCCGTCGGCGTCGTGGGCGATGTCGGCGCCCACGCCGATGGTGCGCAGGGCGGCGGCGAGCTTGGCCAGGACGGCGACGCGGGCGCCGATCAGCAGGACGCGGCGCCGGGGGTCGGGGGCGGAGCCGTTCAGCAGGGCGGTCAGGGCCGCGCGGTACTCGCCGCCGCGGAAGCGGAACGGGCCGATGCCGTGGTAGCCGTTGCGTTCGAGGTCTGCGTGTTCGTCGGTCTGCCAGGCGAAGTCCCGCCAGATGACGTCCTCGCCGTCGGGGCGGATCACCGCGGTGACGGCGCCGCAGGCCAGGTCCTCGCACTCGGGGCAGCCGTAGACGACGTACCGGTCCCCGGGCAGCGGGGCCGGGCTCTCCAGGAGCAGGCTGCGGACCTGGGCGGTGAAGATCGCGGGTGGGACGTCGGAGGCGAGCGGGGAGACCGCGTCGAGGTCGGAGAGCCGGAAGAGCAGCGGGCGTCCGTCGACGATGAAGTCCAGGAAGTCCCGGTGGACCTGGTACCCACCGTCCGTGAGGACTCCGCCGGCCCGCATCGCGGGTGCCAGGCCGAAGGTCGTGTACTCGGCGTACTCGGCGCACATGGGGTGAGTATCCCCACACATGGCGTGATGTGAGCACGGCATGACATATTCCGCTACGGTCCGGCCATGGCAGTCGAACCGAGTGACGAGATCGTGGTGGTCGGAGGCGGGGTCGTCGGGCTGACGACCGCGGTGGTCCTGGCCGAGGGCGGGCGGCGGGTCCGGGTGTGGTCGCGGGACGCCGCCGAGGCGACCACCTCCGCCGTTGCGGGTGCGCTGTGGTGGCCCTACCGGATCGAGCCGGCCGCGCTGGCCCGTACCTGGGGCCTGCGGTCGCTGGAGGTGTGCGAGGAGCTGGCGCGGCGGCCCGGGACGACCGGCGTACGCATGGTCGAAGGGGTACTGGGCGAGACCCCGCTCGACGAGGTGGCCGGGTGGCTGGCGGCACGGGTGCCGGAACTGCGGGCGGCCACGCCCGGGGAGTACGCCGGGCCGGGCGTGCGCGCGCGGCTGCCGCTGATCGACATGCCGGCGCATCTGGCGTGGCTGCGGGAGCGGTTCACCGCGGCGGGCGGGGTGGTCGAGGCGCGGACGGTGTCCTCGCTGGCGGAGGCCGACGCACCGGTGGTGGTGAACTGCACGGGCCTCGCGGCGCGGGAGCTGGTGCCGGATCCGTCCGTGCGGCCGGTGCGCGGGCAGCTGGTCGTCGTGGAGAACCCCGGGCTCGACACGTGGCTGGTCTCCCGCGACGCGGCCGGGGAGTACGCGTACCTGTTCCCGCAGCCGGGCGGACTCGTCCTCGGCGGGACGGCGGAGGAGGACGTGTGGTCCCTGGAGCCCGACCCGGCGACGGCCGAGGCGATCGTCGCGCGCTGCGCGCAGCTCCGGCCGGAGGTCGCCGGGGCGAAGGTGCTGGAGCACCGGGTCGGTCTGCGGCCCACCCGCCCGGCGGTCCGCGTGGAGCGCGACGCGCTGCCGGACGGCCGGCTCCTGGTGCACAACTACGGCCACGGCGGCGCGGGCGTCACGGTGGCGTGGGGGTGCGCGGAGGAGGCGGCGCGGCTGGTCACCGGCTGAGGGAAGCCCTCTGGGAAGGCCGGGGCGCCCCGGGCGGAAAGCCCGGGGCGCCCTGGTCCCTTCCGTCAGTGCGGATCCGCCTGCGCTCGTCCGTCAGATCTGCGCTGACGGTGCTCGTCCGTCAGTGCTTGCCGATCGGGTCGCCCTCGACGTCCGGGCCGCGGCCCGGGCCGACGCGGAACTCGAACTCGCCGTCGTACTTCTTGTGGCCCTCGATGACGGCCTGTTCGACGGCCTCGGACCCCATCTGCTCGCGCACGATCACCGGGTCGCGGCGCAGGTCGCGCATGAGTGCGACGCACATGAAGGTCATCACGACGACGAACGGCGCCGCCGCGAGGATCGTGAGGTTCTGCAGGCCTGTCAGGGCGTCGCCCTGCCCGCTGCCCACCATCAGCATGATCGCGGCGACCGCGCCGGTGACCACGCCCCAGAACACGACGACCAGCCGGCCCGGTTCGAGTGCGCCCTTCTGCGACAGCGTGCCCATGACGATCGAGGCCGCGTCCGCGCCCGAGACGAAGAAGATGCCGACCAGGATCATCACGAGCAGGCTGGTCGCGGTGGCGATCGGGAACTGCTGGAGCACGTCGAAGAGCTGCCCCTCCGGGGTCGTCTCCTTGCCCAGCTGCCCCTGCTCCTGCATCTTCATCGCCGAGCCGCCGAAGACCGCGAACCAGATCAGGCTGACCGTGCTGGGCACGAGGATGACACCGCCGACGAACTGCCGGATGGTCCTGCCCCGGCTGATCCGGGCGATGAACATGCCGACGAAGGGCGTCCAGGAGATCCACCACGCCCAGTAGAAGACGGTCCAGCTGCCCAGCCAGTCGGCGACGCCCTCGCCGCCGCTGGCCTCGGTGCGCCCGGCCAGCTGGGGCAGGTCGCCGAGGTAGGCGAAGACCGAGGTGGGCAGCAGGTCCAGGACGATGATGGTCGGCCCGGCCACGAACACGAACAGGGCGAGCACCAGCGCCAGCACCATGTTGGTGTTGGACAGCCACTGGATGCCCTTCTCCACGCCCGACACCGCGGACGCGACGAAGGCCAGGGTCAGCACCGCGATGATCGCGACGAGCAGCCCGGTGCTCACCTTGTCCATCCAGTTCAGCTCCTGCACGCCGGAGCCGATCTGCAGCGCGCCGAGCCCGAGGGAGGCGGCGGAGCCGAAGACGGTCGCGACGATCGCGAGGATGTCGATGACCCGGCCGACGGCGCCGTTCGCGTGCTTCTTGCCGATGAGCGGGGTGAACACGGCGCTGATGGTCTGCCGCCGGCGCCTGCGGAAGGTGCTGTAGGCGATGGCGAGACCCACCACGGCGTAGATCGCCCAGGGGTGGAGCGTCCAGTGGAAGAGGGTGGTCGCCATGGCCGTCTCCATGCGTTCGCCGGAGTCGGCCGGGTCGGTGCCCGGCGGGGCCGTCGAGTAGTGCGACAGCGGCTCGCTCACGCCGTAGAACATCAGGCCGATGCCCATGCCGGCGCTGAACATCATGGCGACCCAGGAGACCGTGCGGAACTCCGGCTCCTCGCCCTCCGCGCCCAGGTGGATCCGGCCGTAGCGGCTGATCGCGAGCCAGAGCGCGAAGACGACGAAGCCGGAGGCGGCCAGCATGAACGCCCAGCCGCCGTTGTGCATCAGGCCGCTGAGCATGCTGGTGGAGACGTCTTCGAGCGAGTCGGTCGCCGCGGCGCCCCAGACCACGAAGGCGAGGGTGAGCACCGCTGTGACGCCGAAGACGATGCGGTCGGTCCGCGGCCGGTCCCGGCCGGGCAGGCCCGCTTCCGACCCCGGCAGCGCGGCCCCCTCGTGGGAGTCCTTGTCCCTTGGTCGTTCTTGCGTCACAGGCGGCACCTCTCATCGAAACAGCACGGAGAATCGGTTCCTCCGTAACGCTGCTACCACGTGTGGCGGATTTTCACCCCCTCAGCACGCGGTTTCGCGTGAACCTTCTGTGAGGTGGTACTCGGCCCGGTCGTCCAGCAGCAGGGGGACGAGGGCCCGCAGGGGCTGGCGCAGCGGGACGAGCACGCCCTCGGCGTCCTCGCGTACCCGCACCCCGTGCAGGGCGAGCTCGTCGCCCACCTCGGCGTACTGGGCGGCCGTGAGCCGGTATCCACAGGGTGGGTCCGTGATGACGTCGGACGTCCCGGGCGGATCGTTGTCGGCGCCGCCGACGTAGACCGGGCCGGAGTCGGCGTACCCGGCGAGGCGGGCCCGGCCGGTGGCCGCCTCGATCCGGCCGCGGCGCTCGTCGGTGTAGCCGAACAGACCCTTCAGGGCGGCCAGCTGGGAGGTCACCCGGCGTCGGTTGTTCAGCGCCTCGTCCGCCTTCTCGGCGTCGGTGAGCGGGTCGACGCGGCTCTCGATGAGCAGGCCGACGGAGTGCTTCACGCCGGACATGTTGCGCAGGATGCGCTCCTGTCCGTCCCCGGCGACCTGTCTGATCGGCTCGCCCGTGTCCGGGTCGGTCCAGATGCCGTAGGTGCCGGTCGAGTGGGCGGCCCGCTGCGCGGCGGGGCGGACGTAGTCCTCGGACAGGGTCCGCGCCTCCTCGTGGACCGCGTCGTGCGTGTTGAGGTTGCGCGGCCAGAGATCGAACAGGGCCTTGTCGTAGTACGGGGGTGTGGCGCCGTACTCGTGCAGGTCGTAGACGAGGTCGGGGCGCTGGTCGCGCAGGACGGCGGCCAGGGCGCGGCCTTCGGCGGTCTGCAGGGCCAGGTGGTCGCGGTTGATGTCGACGCCGTCGCTGTTGCCGCGTGTGCCGGCGGCCCGGCCGTCCGGGTTGGCGGTGGGCACGACGAGCACCGTGGTGCGGTCCAGGAAGCGCCGGGTGCGGCTGTCCCGGGCGTACGCGAGGTCGCGGATCGTGGTGAGGCAGGCCTCGCGGCCGGAGGGCTCGTCGCCGTGCTGGCTGCAGACGAGCAGCACCTTGTTCGGACCGGGCCGGGTGCCGATCCGGACGAGCTGGAGGGGGCGGCCCTGCTCGGTCGTGCCGAAGCGGGACACGGAGACCCGGCTGCTCGACCGGTCGACGGCCCGGAGGAAGTCCTGCTCCTCGGGCTGGGTGGTCCAGCGGGCGCCGTTCGTCCGCTCGAAGCCGGTGCGCGGCGGTGCGTCCGTGGTGGTCGCCTCGGCCGGGACGGCGACCAGGGACGCGGCGAGCGCCGCTGCGGTGAGGATCAGGGCGCGGACGCGGATCACTGGGCTCCCCCCGGGACGCGGTGCGTGGTGCGCGGCTCCCGTACGCCGTCCAGCAGGGACGCGCCGGGCAGGGCGGACGCGGCACCCGCGGTGGCGCGGGCGAAGGCGGTGGCCCCGCCGACGAACGGCACGCGTGCCGAGGTGCGGGCGAGGTCGAGTGTCAGCTTCGGCCGGTCGGCGGGCGGGTCGATGAGGTCCTTGTCGGTGCCCGCGACGATCAGCGCCAGGCGGTGGCCCTTGGGCACGACGTGGTCGGTGGCCGCCAGGTCGAGGGTGATCGTGTACCGCTTGCCCGGGGTGAGCGGGGCGCCCTTGGCCGCGGAGGCGTGGTTGCCGAGGTCGGCCCAGCCGCGGCTGACGATCGTGTAGTCGACGTCGGCGGTCTTCGCCTTCGTCTCCTTGAAGCAGGCGCTGTCGCCGGCGGTGCTCGCGCCCCAGCAGGTGCGGTCGGTGAGCGTGGTGATGCCCTCGCCCGGGTCGGCGTAGTCGCGGATGCTCGCGGGGCCGACGTCCACGAGGACGGCGGAGAGGTGGGCCGTCGGGGTGGAGGGCGTCGCGGTGACGGTGACCTCGGACGAGCCGGACAGGCGCAGGTCGCGGGTGAGCGGTCCGGTGACGAACCCGGCCTTCTCCGGTGTCGGCTTGTCGATGCTCGCGGCCCAGTCGGTCTCGCTCAGCGCGGGGTCGTCGGTGACGGTCCCGGTGCCGTGGCGGCGGTGCAGGCCGAGGGTGCCGACGCCGTCCTGGGAGCCCTGGCCGGGGCGCAGGGTGGCGGCGCGGGTGCCGCTCGGGGGCCAGGTCCGGGAGGTGGTCCACTGGTCGGGCGCGCGTTCGATGTCGGCCATGGGCTCGCGGTCGACGCCGTTGTCGTAGCCCATGAGTTCGTGGTCGAACCAGCGGTGCAGGGTCTCGACCCAGTCCGCGCGCCGGAAGTCGAAGGGGTCGACGTGGCCGGTCTGCGAGAGCCAGATCTTGCGGTCGACGCCGTTCTTCGCGAGGGCGTCCCACCACTGGCCGACGTGCTTCATGCGGACGTTGAGGTCCTGCATGCCGTGCACGAGGAAGACGCTGGCCTTCACCTTGCGGGCGGCCCGTACGTAGTCGCGCTCGGCCCACAGCGGGGTCAGGTCGCCGCTGCGCGGGGCGCCGTCGACGAGCTTGCGCTGCACGGCACCGCACCGGGCGCGGGCGTCGGGGCTGTCGACGTAGTTCGAGAGCCAGTCGGGGCCGGAGTCGTAGAGCGGGGCGCCCTGCTGGAAGTAGTAGTCGTACCAGGAGGAGATGGCGCTGATCGGGACGATGGTCTCCAGGCCCTCGACGCCGGTGGCGGCGACGCCGTTGGCGATGGTGCCGTCCCAGCTCTTGCCGATCATGCCGGTGCGGCCTTTGGTCCAGCCGGCCTCGGCCCGGGTCGTGCCGGTGCGGGTGGTGTACGCCTTGGCGCGGCCGTTGAGCCAGTCGACGACTGCCTTGGCCGACTGGATGTCGGAGCGGCCGCCGACGTCGACGCAGCCGTCGGAGCGATTGGTTCCGGCCAGGTCGACACCGACGACGGCGTAGCCGCGCGGTACGAAGTAGTTGTCGTAGAACAGCGGCATCTGCGTGACGTCGCCGTCTCCGTCGTAGGTCTTCTTCTGACTCTCGTTGCCGCGCCCGCAGCAGGAGTAGTACGGGCTGGCGTCCATGATGACAGGGACCTTGCGGCCCTGGGCGGCGGGTTCGCGGGGGCGGACGATGTCGACGGCGACCCGGTCGCTCTTTCCGTCGCCGTCACCGTCGAGTCCGGTGTCCACCCAGACGGCCTCGCGGATGGCGTTGCCGTAGGAGTGGACGGGTTCGCTCCCGCGCGGTGCGGCCTGGGCCGCCGCCGGGGTGAGCAGTGTGGCCATCAGGGCGGCCGTGGCCGCCGTCGCGAGCGGTCTCCAGGTCGTGAAGCGCGTGCGTTTCGGCATGCGCCGGACGGTACATCGGTGAACTCCTGTTCAGAAGAGGGCCGCTGACGGACCGGCGTGTCCGGAAACGGCCGGCGGGGCCGGTGTCGCATGTCGGCCGAATGGCGATCGTGTGACAAGGGAGGCCATGGACATGACCAGTGACACAAGGAGTCAATAGGCTCCGGACAGACTTCGGGACCTACGACTTGGAGCCTTGCGTGCACCGCAGAATCATCGCGCCGGGAGCCCTGGCAGCGGCCGTTCTCCTGCTGGCGATCCCGGCATCGGCCGCCCCCCACTCCCCCGGCGCGCCGGGTATCGGCGACCCCTACTACCCGGTCTACGGCAATGGCGGATACGACGTCTCCCACTACGACCTCCGGCTGAAGTACCAGCCGGCGACGGACGAACTGGAGGGCACGGCCACCCTCGTGGCCCGCACCACCCAGGACCTGACGCGCTTCAACCTCGACTTCCTGCTGGAGGTCGACGAGGTGCGCGTCAACGGGGCCAAGGCCTCGTTCACGACCTCCGGCGAGCACGAGCTGGAGATCACGCCGAAGACCCCGCTGTCCAAGGGCACGGCCGTCACGGTCGTCGTGCGCTACCACGGCGTGCCGTCGTCGAAGCGGGCCTACGGCTTCACCAGCTGGCACCGCACCCCGGACGGCGGCGTCGCGGCCAACGAGCCGGAGGCGGCCGCGTGGTGGTTCCCGAGCAACGACCACCCGCTCGACAAGGCCACCTACGACGTGTCCGTGCTGGTCCCCGACGGCACCCAGGCCATCTCCAACGGCACGCTGCAGTCGACGAGTTCACGGCTCGGCTGGACGCGCTGGAACTGGCGCTCCAACAAGCCGCAGGCCACGTACCTCGCGACGCTCGCCGTCGGGAAGTTCGACCTCACGACCGGCACGACCGAGAGCGGCATCCCGGTCGTCAACGCCTACAGCAAGGACCTGGGCGACCACGCCGGCGCGGCCCGCGCGAGCATCGAGCGCAGCGGCGAGATCGCGGACTGGCTGAGCGAGTACTTCGGGCCGTACCCGTACAACGCGCTCGGCGGGTACGTCCCGAACACGAACACCGGGTACGCGCTGGAGACCCAGACCCGGCCGTTCTACAGCCCCCGGAACTTCGCCAACGGGTCGAACACGTCCGTCGTCGTCCACGAGCTGGCCCACCAGTGGTACGGGGACGTGGTGTCCCTCAAGGGCTGGAAGGACATCTGGATCAACGAGGGCTTCGCGCGGTACGCGCAGTGGCTCTGGTCCGAGCACGAGGGCGAGGGCACCGCGCAGGAGCTCGCCGACTACGTGTACGCCTCGCACCCGGCCGACGACCCGTTCTGGACGGTCCGGCCCGGGGACCCCGGGCCGGACAGGCAGTTCGACATCGCGGTCTACGACCGGGGCGCGCTCGCCGTGCAGGCGCTGCGCAACGCGGTCGGCGACGAGGCGTTCTTCGCGATCCTCAAGGGCTGGCCGCAGAAGTACGCGCACGGCAACGCGTCCGTCGCCGACTTCCAGCGCTATGCCGAGGAGGTGTCCGGCAAGCCGCTGGCCGCCCTGTTCGACACGTGGCTGTTCCAGCCCTCCAAGCCGGGGGTGCCGGCCGCCCGGGCCGCGGCGGTCGCGAAGGCGGCCAAGGCGGTGCCGCAGCCGAGGTCGTGGAAGCGGATCGCGGCGACCAACGGGGTGCACGAGCACGGCGGCCGCGCGGAGGGCGCCGGGCACCGGCACTGACGCGCCGCGTCCCGCCCCGCGGTCTACGGTGGGCCCATACGCACCGGGCGTATGGGCCGGGCGGCATGACACGAAGGCGGCCGACGGAGGTGCCGGGCGTGCGGAACGTGGCGATCGTCGAGGCACCGTCCGTGCTCGGGCTGCGCCCCACGGGGTGGAGGACCTGGCGTCGGCGCTGCTGGGCACCGGGCTGGCCGCGGCGCTCGGCGCCGAGATCGCGGGCCGGGTCGAGCCGCCGCCGTACGACCCGGAGCGGGACGCGGAGACCGGGGTGCTGAACCCGGGGGGCATCGCGGCGTACTCGGCGGCGCTGGCCGACGCCGTGGGCGGTGTCCTCGACGGCGGCCGCTTCCCGCTCGTGCTCGGCGGCGACTGCAGTGTGCTGCTGGGCAACCTGCTCGCACTGCGCCGCCGGGACCGGCACGGGCTGCTGTTCCTCGACGGGCACACGGACTTCTACCAGCCGGAGGCCGAGCCGGCCGGCGAGGTGGCCTCGATGGAACTCGCCCTGGCCACCGGGCGCGGCCCGCGCGTCCTGGCCGATCTGGAGGGCCGGGGGCCGCTCGTGCGGGACGCGGACGTCGTCGCCCTGGGGTTCCGGGACGCGGAGGAGTCCGCGGCGTTCGGGATGCAGCCGCTGCCGGGCGCGCTGCACGCGATGGAGCTGGACACCGTGCGCGCCCTGGGGGCGGCCGAGGCGGCCCGGCGGGCGGTCGGGCTGCTGAGCGGCGACGGCGCGGGGGCCGGGTACTGGGTGCACCTCGACGTCGACGTGCTGGACGACGCGCTGATGCCGGCCGTGGACCACCGCCAGCCGGACGGTCTGAGCTGGCAGGAGCTGGAGACGATCCTGCGCACGGCCCTCGCGTCCGGTACGGCGGTGGGTCTCGACGTGGCGATCTTCAACCCCCGCCTGGATCCGGACGGCACCCTCACCCGGCGCCTCGCCGACTGCCTGGTCCGGGCCTTCGACGCCGGGGCCTGAGCCGGTCTTCACTCCCCGTGGTCGTACACCGTCACCGGTATGCCCTGCCGCACCAGCCGCTCCTCGACCAGCGGCTCGACCCGGGACCACCTGCCACCGGCGAGCCCGCAGCCGATCCGCGGCATGTGCACGGAGGCCCCGACCTCCCGCGCTCGCTCCGCGACGGCCCCCAGGGCCCGGTCGATCGCCTCATAGCGCACGGGGACGCCTTTGCTGCCGGTCCTGGTCCCGTGCTGGCCGATCATGTTGGCCACCCACACGTACGCTTCCACCTGCACGAACTGCACCGCGCCCAGGCCGAAGTCGTTCTTCGCCCGGCCGCGGTGCCAGGCCCGGTAGGCCGTCTCAGGCCCCGGCCAGCGGCGTGAGACCGCGAGGACGAAGCCCTTGCCCCAGCCCCCGGCGTCATTGCAGACGTGGGCGATGATCTTGACGCCCTTCACGGACGGAGCGGTGGCGTCGCCCCGGATGTAATCGATCCCCGGCATGACGCCACCGTAGACGGGGCCACTGACAGCGGCCCGGGCCGTCACCTCGTCAGCTGCGACAGCTCCTGGTCGGCCGTCTGGGACACCCTGCGGCGGACGCCGTACCAGCCTGCCACCAGCATGATCGCGATGAGCGGGATGAGCAGGAGGGTCTTGCGGCCGACCTCCGGGTCGTTCCACATCATGCCGAGGCAGGCCAGCAGGAAGGCGATCGTGGCGATCTCCGTGACCGGGCTGCCGAAGAGGCGGAAGGAGGGGCGGGCGACCAGGCCCGCCTTGGCGCGGCGGACGAAGACCAGGTGGCAGATCATGATGATCACCCACGTGCTGATGATGCCGAGGGAGGCGACGTTCAGCACGATCTCGAAGGCCTGGGCCGGGACGAGGAAGTTCAGGCCGACGCCCAGCACGCAGACCCCGCAGGTGAGCAGGATGCCGCCGTAGGGGACCTGGCTGCGGTTCATGCGGGCGGTGAACTTCGGCGCGGAGCCGGCCATCGCCATCGAGCGCAGGATGCGGCCCGTGGAGTACAGGCCGGAGTTGAGCGAGGACATCGCGGCGGTCAGGACCACCAGGTTCATCACGTCGCCCGCGGCCGGGACGCCGATCTTCGACAGGACCGTGACGAAGGGGCTCTGGTCGGCCGAGTAGACCGAGCCGGGCAGCAGGAGGGCGAGCAGGACGACCGAGCCGACGTAGAACAGGCCGACGCGCCACATGATCGAGTTCACCGCGCGCGGGACGACCTTCTCCGGCTCGGCGGTCTCGCCCGCCGCGACGCCGACCAGCTCCAGCGCGGCGTACGCGAAGATCACGCCCTGCATCACCAGGACGACCGGCATCATGCCGTGCGGGAAGACGCCGCCGTTGTCGGTGATGACGCTCAGGCCCGGGGTCTGGCCGCCCACCTCGTGCTGCGTGGCGAGCAGGAAGATGCCGATGAACATGAAGCCGACGAGCGTCGCGACCTTGATGATCGCGAACCAGAACTCCATCTCGCCGAAGATCTTCACCGAGATCAGGTTCACGGCGAGCACCACCGCGAGGGCGATCAGCGCAAGCACCCACTGCGGGATGTCGGTGAACAGGCTCCAGTAGTGCGTGTACAGCGCGATCGCGGTGATGTCGGCGATGCCGGTGGTCGACCAGTTCAGGAAGTACATCCAGCCGGCGACGTAGGCGCCCTTCTCGCCGAGGAACTCGCGCGCGTAGGAGACGAAGGAGCCCGAGGAGGGGCGGTACAGGACCAGCTCGCCGAGGGCCCGGACGACGAAGAAGGCGAAGATGCCGCAGACCAGGTAGGCGATCGCCAGCGCGGGGCCGGCGTTGTGGAGACGGCCGCCGGCGCCGAGGAAGAGGCCGGTGCCGATGGCCCCGCCGATGGCGATCATGTTGACGTGCCGGGCCTTGAGGTCCTTGCTGTAGCCGGCGTCGCCCGCGTCCGCGGGCACCTGGGCCGCATCGGTACGCGGCGTGGCCGCAGCCGTGTTCACGGCGTCCTTGCTCACGGTGGATCCACTCTCTGGTGCGCCCGAGCGGGTCACGCTCGGCTTCCGGACGTACATAAGGTCTGCGCCCTCTGTCAGGGCACAGACCAAGGGGCCACCTTCCCCCACGCCGCGCAGCTCACGCGATGGCACACGTCACACAGCGCGACTTCTCACACCGCCTTCACGTTCGCCGCCATGGGTTTCACAGCACTGGTGAGACAGCGATACTGCTGCACATGACGACCGACGCCGAGGAGCCGACCCTCACCATCGACGAGCTGGCCGCCCGGGCCGGTGTCACGGTGCGCACGGTCCGCTTCTACGGCACGAAGGGGCTGCTGCCGCCGCCGGTGCTGGGTCCCCGGCGCGTGGGGCACTACGGGCGGGAGCACCTGGACCGGCTCGCGCTGATCGAGGAGCTGCAGCGGCAGGGGCTGACGCTGGCCGGCATCGAGCGGTATCTGCGGCAGCTGCCGGCGGACCTGAGCGCGCACGACCTGGCCATTCACCGGGCAGTGGTGGCGTCCTGGGCGCCGGACACCGTCGAGACGGTCACCCGGCGGGAGCTGGCGCGGCGGGCCGGGCGGCCCCTGGACGAGGAGGACGTCGAGCGGCTCGTCGCGATGGGCGTGGTGCGGCCCGCCGGGGACGGCTACGAGGCCGATCTCGGTCTGCTCCGGCTGGGCGCGGGCCTGCTGGACGTGCCGCTGTCCCCGGAGGCGATCTTCGCGGCGCGCAAGGTCCTGCTCGAACACGCGCGCGCCGCGGCCCGGGAGCTCTCCCAGCTCTTCCGCGGCGAGGTGGCGGAGCGTGACGCGCGGGACGTGCGGTCCCTGTCGGCGCACATGCACCCTCTGGTGGTGCAGGCGCTCCTCACCGCGTTCCAGCGCTCGCTCCAGGAAGAGCTGGGCGAGTGGCTGACCCGTCCTGCCGACGGGCCGGCCGCGGACTAGTCGCTGAAGCGCTCCCCCTTCTCCGCCTTCTCCACGAGCAGGGCGGGCGGGGTGAACCGGTCGCCGTAGCGCTCGGCGAGTTCCCGCGCGCGGGCCACGAAGGCGGGCAGTCCGACACCTGCCCCGGCGCCGCCGTCGTAGCCGTTGATGTACTGGAGCACGCCGCCGGTCCAGCCCGGGAAGCCGATGCCGAAGATGGAGCCGATGTTGGCGTCGGCGACGGAGGTCAGCACGCCCTCCTCCAGCAGCCGCACGGTGTCCAGCGCCTCGGAGAAGAGCATGCGTTCCTGCATGTCCTCGAACGGGATCCGGTGACCGGGCCGGGTGAAGTGCTCGCGCAGTCCCGGCCAGAGCCGGGCGCGCCTGCCGTCCTCGTCGTAGTCGTAGAAGCCCGCGCCGCCGCTGCGGCCCGTGCGGCCGAACTCGTCGACCATGCGGTCGATGACGGCCTCGGCGGGGTGGGGCGTCCAGGTGCCGCCGGCCTCCTCGACCGCGCGCCGGGACTCGGCGCGGATCTTGCGGGGCAGGGTCAGTGTCAGCTCGTCCATGAGGGACAGCACCTTGGCCGGGTAGCCGGCCTGCGCGGCGGCCTGTTCGACGGAGGCGGGCTCGATGCCCTCGCCGACCATGGCGACGCCCTCGTTGATGAAGTGGCCGATGACGCGGGAGGTGAAGAAGCCACGCGAGTCGTTGACGACGATCGGCGTCTTGTTGATCTGCCGGACCAGGTCGAAGGCGCGGGCGAGGGCCTCCTCGCCGGTGCGCTCGCCCTTGATGATCTCGACGAGCGGCATCTTGTCGACGGGCGAGAAGAAGTGCAGGCCGATGAAGTCGCCCTGCCGTTCGACGCCTTCGGCGAGGGCGGTGATGGGCAGGGTGGAGGTGTTGGAGCACAGCAGCGCGTCGGGGGCGACGACGTGCTGGATCTCCTGGAACACCTTGTGCTTGAGGGAGGTGTCCTCGAAGACGGCCTCGATGACCGCGTCGCAGCCGGCCAGGTCCTGGACCTCGGCGGTGGGCGTGATGCGGGCGAGCAGCGCGTCGGCCTTCTCCCGGGTCGTCCGGCCCTTGGCGACGGCCTTGGCGCACAGCTTCTCGGAGTAGCCCTTGCCCTTGAGGGCCGCTTCCAGGGAGACGTCCTTCAGGACGACGTCGATGCCGGCGCGGGCGCAGGAGTAGGCGATGCCGGCGCCCATCATGCCGGCGCCGAGGACGGCCACCTTGCCCACCTTGCGGGGCTCGACGCCCTTGGGGCGGTTGGCGCCGGAGTTGACGGCCTGGAGGTCGAAGAAGAACGCCTGGATCATGTTCTTCGAGGTCTGTCCCGCGGCCAGTTCGACGAAGTAGCGGGCCTCGATGACCTGCGCGGTCTCGAAGTCGACCTGGGCGCCCTCGACGGCCGCGGCGAGGATGTTGCGCGGGGCGGGGTAGGGAGCGCCGTTCGTCTGCTTGCGCAGGGTGGCGGGGAAGGCGGGCAGGTTCGCGGCGAACTTGGGGTTGGCCGGCGTGCCGCCCGGGATGCGGTAGCCCGGCCTGTCCCAGGGCTGCTGCGACTCGGGGTTGGCGTCGATGAAGGCCCGGGCCTTGGCGAGCATGTCCTCGTGGCTGTCGGCGACCTCGTCGACGAGGCCGTTGTCCAGGGCGCGGCGCGGGCTGTACTGGGTGCCCTGGAGGAGGACCTTCAGCAGGGCGTCGGCGATGCCCAGCAGGCGGACCGTGCGGACCACGCCGCCGCCTCCGGGCAGCAGGCCGAGGGTGACCTCGGGGCAGCCGATCTTCGAGCCGGGCGCGTCCAGGGCGATCCGGTGGTGGCAGGCCAGGGCGATCTCGTAACCGCCGCCGAGGGCCGCGCCGTTGAGGGCGGCGACGACGGGCTTGCCGAGGGACTCGATGCGGCGCAGGTTCCGCTTGATGGCCATGCCGCCGTCGAACAGCTCCTGGGCGGTCTCGGGCGTGACGCGGATGAGGTCGCGCAGGTCGCCGCCGGCGAAGAAGGTCTTCTTGGCGGAGGTGATGATGACGCCCCGGATGGAGTCCTTCTCGGCCTCCAGCCGGTCGGTGACCGCGGCGAGGGAGTCGCGGAACGCCTGGTTCATGGTGTTCGCGGACTGGTTGGGGTCGTCGATCACAAGGGTGACGAGGCCGGTGCGGTCCTGTTCCCAGCGGATGGTGGTGGACTCAGTGCTCATGTGGAGGTGCTCCGTGTGATCCGTCGGGAGGGGGTCAGATGCGCTCGACGATGGTGGCGACGCCCATGCCGCCGCCGACGCACAGCGTGGCGAGGCCGTAGCGCTTGTCCTGGCGCTCCAACTCGTCGACGAGGGTGCCGAGGATCATCGCGCCGGTGGCGCCGAGGGGGTGGCCGAGCGCGATCGCGCCGCCGTTGACGTTGACCTTGTCCAGGGACAGGCCCATGTCCTTCACGAAGCGCAGCACGACCGCCGCGAACGCCTCGTTGATCTCGACGAGGTCGATGTCGTCGATGGTCAGGCCGGCCTTGGCGAGGGCCTTGCGGGTGGCGGGGGCGGGGCCGGTGAGCATGATGGTCGGCTCGGAACCGGACACGGCGGCGGAGACGATCCGCGCGCGGGGCGTGAGGCCGTAGCGCTCGCCGACCTCCTTGGAGCCGATCGCGACGAGCGAGGCGCCGTCGACGATGCCGGAGGAGTTGCCCGCGTGGTGGACGTGGTCGATCTTCTCCACCCAGTGGTACTGCTGGAGCGCGACGGCGTCGAAACCGCCGAGTTCGCCGATGTCCGCGAAGGACGGCTTGAGCTTGGCGAGGGAGTCGGCGGTGGTGCCGGGGCGCGGGAACTCGTCGTGGTCGAGGACGACGAGGCCGCTGCGGTCCTTCACGGGGACGACGGACCTCTCGAAGCGTCCGTCCTTCATGGCGGTGGCGGCCCGTTCCTGGGAGAGCGCCGCGTACTCGTCGACGTCCCTGCGGGAGAAGCCCTCGATGGTGGCGATGAGGTCGGCGCCGATGCCCTGCGGCACGAAGTTGACCTGGAGGTTGGTCATCGGGTCGTTGAACCAGGCGCCGCCGTCGGAGGCCATCGGCACCCGGGACATCGACTCGACACCGCCGGCCAGGACGAGGTCCTCCCAGCCCGAACGGACCTTCGCGGCGGCCAGGTTGACGGCTTCGAGGCCCGAGGCACAGAAGCGGTTCTCCTGGACGCCCGCGACGGTGTCGGGCAGCCCGGCCGCGATCGCCGCGATGCGCGCGATGTCGGAGCCCTGGTCGCCGACCGGGCCGACGACGCCGAGGACGATGTCGTCGACGGCGGCCGGGTCGAGGCCGGGGAAGCGGGCGCGGATCTCGTGGATGAGTCCGACGACCAGGTCGATGGGCTTGGTGCCGTGCAGGGCGCCGTTGGCCTTGCCGCGCCCGCGCGGGGTGCGGATCGCGTCGTACACGTACGCTTCGGTGCTCACGGGGAGGCCTTTCACTGAGGGTTTCGGGACGCTGGGAGCAGCCCGGGCACGTCCCACTCCCGGGCGACGTCGGCCGTGTCGGCGCCCGGGAGCGCCGGGCCGCTGCGGACGGAGGTCGGGGTCGCGGAGAAGCGGGGGGCCGGGGCGGGCTGGGTGATGCCGTCGTGGTCGGTGAAGGTGCCGCGGGCGGCCAGGTGCGGGTGGTGGGGTGCCTCGCGCAGCGACAGCACGGGCGCCACGCACGCGTCGGTGCCGTCGAAGACGGCCGTCCACTCGTCCCTGGTGCGGCTCTTGAAGCGGGCGGCGACCGCCTCGCGCAGGTCCTGCCAGCGGGTGACGTCCGTGCGGGCGGCGCTCTGGTCCTCGATCCCGAGGAGGGCGAGGAACTCCTCGTAGAACTGCGGTTCCAGGGCGCCGACGGCCATGTACCGGCCGTCGGCCGTCTCGTAGGTGCCGTAGTACGGGCAGCCGCCGTCCAGGAGGTTGGCGCCGCGGCGGTCCTGCCAGCCGCCGGCGGCGAGCATGCCGTGGATCATCGTGGCCAGATGGGCGGTGCCGTCGACGATGGCGGCGTCCACGACCTGCCCGGTGCCGGTCGCCCGGGCGTGATGGAGGGCGGCGAGGACGCCGACGACGAGGTAGAGGGAGCCGCCCGCGTAGTCGCCGAGCAGGTTGGCGGGGACGGGCGGCGGCTCGTCGGGGCGGCCGATCATGCCGAGGGCGCCGGTGGGGGCGAGGTAGGCGATGTCGTGCCCGGCGTGCGGAGCGAGCGGGCCGTCCTGGCCCCAGCCGGTCATCCGGCCATAGACCAGGCGCGGGTTGCGGGCGTGGCAGTTCCCGGGCCCGACGCCGAGGCGCTCGGCGACGCCGGGGCGGTAGCCCTCGACCAGGACGTCGGCGCGCGCGGCCAGGTCAAGTACCCGGTCCGGGCCGTCCGGGGCCTTCAGGTCGACGACCACCGAGCGCTTGTTGCGGTTGGTGACGTCGTACGCCGGGTCGATCCCGAGTCCGGGGCCGCCGGGCCGGTCCACGCGCACGACGTCGGCCCCGAGGTCGGCGAGCAGCATGGCGGCGAACGGGCCGGGACCGATCCCGGCCAGCTCGACGACCCGCACCCCTGCGAGCGGGCCGTGCACCGGCGTCCTTGCCGTGGTCATCCAGCCCCCAGTGCTGTGACACAAGTGATGTAACACCAGCGATGCTAAGAACACGTTCCACTCCGCACAAGAGCTGAACGAGCAAGCGCTTAGCAATGTGCCGTACGGGTCAGCCTCCGTCCAGCTGCGCTATGAGCCGCTTCGGCGCGATCACCCGGTAGCTCTCCTCCACCCAGTCGCACAGGAGCTCCGCGGCCGGGGCGCCCGGCGCCTCCAGGGGGACGCTCACCCAGCCCGCCCTGCCCAGGCCGTACCCGGCGGGCTCGGCGCCGGGGCACGCGAGCGCGTGCGCGTGCGCCGTCTCGTCCGTGAGCTTCACCGTCACCTCCAGGGGGTAGCTGCCGTCCTGCACGCCCAGGAAGACGAAGACCTTCCGGTTGACCTTCGCGACGGACTCGCCCCACGGGAACTCCTCGACGGCACCCGGCAGCCCCAGGGCGAACGCGTGCACTTTCTCCCATTTCTTCAGGGCATTCCTGGGCACGGCCATCGCGTTCCTCCGGGCTCGTCGTCGGGCTCCGCACCGCTCACGCTAGCCTCGGCCACCGACAGCGGCACGGGCTGCACGACCGAGGGGTGTCATGAGCATGCAAAACAGGACGGACCGTCCGTACGACATCGTGCTCTTCGGAGCCACCAGTTTCGCCGGCACGCTCACCGCCGAGTACCTGGCCGCTCACGCGCCCGGGGGGCTGCGCTGGGCGATCGCCGGCCGCAGCGAGGAGAAGCTGGCGCGGCTGCGGGAGCGGCTGCCCGGCGACGCGGAGATCGGCGTGCTGCGGGCGGATGTGTCCGACCCGGCCTCCGTGCGCGCCCTCGCCGGACAGGCGCGGGTGGTGGCCACGACGGTCGGCCCGTACGTCACCTACGGCGAGGAGCTCGTCGCCGCCTGCGCGGACGCCGGGACGGACTACCTGGACCTGTGCGGCGAACCGGAGTTCGTGGACCTGATGTACGTCCGGCACGACGCCCGCGCGCGGGAGACCGGCGCGCGGCTGGTGCACGCCGCCGGGTTCGACTCCATCCCGCACGACCTGGGCGTGTACTTCACCGTGGGGCAGTTGCCGGAGGGCGTGCCGCTGAGCGTCGAGGGCTTCGTGACCGCCGACGCGGCGTTCTCGGGCGGGACCTTCGCCTCCGCGCTGGGCCAGTTCGCGCGGCAGCGTCGGATCGCGGCAGCCGCGCGGGACCGGCGGCGGCACGAGCCGCGGCTGGTGGGCCGGCGGGCGTCGGCACCGCTGGGCGGGCCGCGGTTCGCCAAGGAGGTCGGGGCGTGGGCCCTGCCGATGCCGACCATCGACCCGCAGATCGTGCGGCGTTCGGCGGCGGCGCTGGACAGGTACGGACCCGACTTCCGCTACCGCCAGTACGCGGCCGTCCGCCGGCTGCCCGTCGCGGTGGGCGGGGTCGCCGCGGTCGGCGCACTGGTCGCGGCGGCCCAGGTGCCGCCCGCGCGGCGCTGGCTGTCGGACCGGCTGAAGCCCGGGGACGGGCCGGGCCCGGAGAAGCGGGCCAAGAGCTGGTTCTCCGTGCGTTTCGTGGGCGAGGGCGGCGGCCGGCGGGTGTACACGGAGGTCTCGGGCGGCGATCCCGGCTACGGCGAGACGGCGAAGATGCTGGCCGAGTCGGCGCTGTGCCTGGCCTTCGACGAACTGCCGAAGACGGCCGGCCAGGTCACCACGGCGGTCGCCATGGGCGACGCGCTCGTCGAGCGGCTGCGGGCGGCGGGCATCCGCTTCCGCGTGGCGTCGGTGCGCTGAGGGTCCGCCGGGTGGCCTACAACGGCCACTCGGCGATGGTGTAGATCATTCCGGCTATCCAGCCGAGCCCCGCCAGCACGGCGAGGATCAGCCCGATGGTGACGGCCCGCTCGACGGTCTGGGTCGGGCCGGCAACTGGCTTGGGGGCGCGGTGCGTCGTCATGCGCCCCAGCCTGCCGAGGGGGCGCCGGCCGGACATCCGTACGGGTACTCAGAGCCGGTACTCAGTTCCGGCCCGGTTCGCCCGTCGGGTCCTTCGCCGGCGCCGCATCGCGGGTCGGCGGTGTACGACTCGGGCTACCGCGAGGCCGGCCGCCGGGTGGACGGCCCGTCCGCGCAGGCCTGCCGCAGCGCCTCGCGGCACAGCGCGTCCGCCTTGCGGGTGGTCTCCGGGAGGCGGTACGCGGGGGTCAGGGCGAGGGTGTGGGCGCAGGCGCCGGCCAGGCTCACGCGATGGCCCGCCGAGACGAACACCGGCTTGACCCCGTCCCGGGTGCGCAGGGCGCGGCCGACCTCCTCGGAGCCGGCGAGCAGCGCCGAGGTGCTGCCGCGCGGGGTGTCCGGCTCGTCGTAGGTGAAGGTGAACGGGTTCTTGGCGACGCCGATCGTGGGCAGGCCCGTCAGGACGCCGAGGTGGCTGGCCAGGCCGAAGCGGCGCGGGTGGGCGAAACCGTAGCCGTCGCAGACGACCAGGCCGGGTGCGCACGGCAGCGCGTCGAGGGCGGCCAGGACCGTGGGGATCTCGCGGAAGGCGAGCAGCCCGGGCACGTAGGGGAAGGAGATCCGGCCCACCGCGGTGGCCTCGGCGACCACGTCCAGGCTCGCCGCGTCCAGCACGACCGCGGCCGCCGCGACGACGTCACGCGCGTCGTCGTAGGCGACGTCGACACCGGTCACCCGGCCGGTGCCGGGCGGCGGACCCGGTTCGTCGAGGACGACCCGCTCGCGCAGGGCGTCCTGTACGGCACGGGCCTGCTCCTCGGTGGCGGGCCAGTCCTCGGGGATGCGTACGGTCGTCATGGTCCCCCGAGCCTACGGGCCGCGCCGAGGCCGGCGGGGTCAGGGTGTCCCGCCGGCCTCGTGGAGCGTGCGCCTCACTTGCCCAGTGCGCGCTGCAACTGGCTCTTGTTCATGCTGGAACGGCCCTCCACGCCCTTGCGCTTGGCCTCCTGGTACAGCTGGTCGTAGGTGGGGCCCTGTGAGCCCTGCCCGGACCGCTGCCCGCCGCGCTTCCCGGACGACATGTCCTTCGTGGAGGTGCGGCTGGCCGTCTTCGCCTCGCCGGAGCGGGCGCGTTCCTTGTTCACCGTCCGTGCGGCGATCTCCTTGGCGCGGCCGGTGCTCTCGCCCCGGTCCTTCGCGCTCTCCTTGATGTGCTCGTACTGGCGCTCCCGCTTGGAGCTCGAACCGCGTGGCATTCTCGCTCACTTCCTTTCACGTCCCGTGAACGAGTACCCACACTGCCCATCCTCACCGCCCGCCGCGCGCTCACTGCTCCAGGCGGGCCACCCGCCCCTGCTCGCCGGCGGCCCAGCAGCCGTGGTCCGGGGCGCAGTCGACGGTGTCGTAGGAGCCCGTGTCGACCGTCCGCCAGGTGCGGCCGGCGTCGGTGGTGAGGTCGGTGCCGGTGGGGCCGACGGCGAGGGCGGCGGTGCGGCTGTGCGGGAGCCAGGCGACGCCGGAGCGGTAGGCGGTGGGGGGCGTGGTCGCGGGGCGCCAGGTGCGGCCGCCGTCGGAGGTGCGCGCGGCGGCGCGCGGTGAGGGCTGGTCCGGCCGGAAGTCGCCGCCGACGGCGAGTCCGTGGGCCCGGTCGCGGAAGGCCAGTGCGAAGACCCCGCGGGCCGGATCGCCCGCCGGGAGGGGCATGGTGGTGGCCTGCCAGGTGTGTCCCCGGTCGGCGGAGTGGAGCACGCGCGCGTGCGCGGCCCCGCCGGTGGCGAGCCAGGCGTCCTTCGGCCCGGACGTCACCAGGCACTGGCCGCCGGCGGCGAACCCGGCCTCGCCGTCCTGCGCGGGCGGCATGCCCTTCTCCGGCAGCACCCGCCAGGTCCGGCCGCCGTCGCCGGTCGACAGGATGCGGAACTTCCCGTCCACCGGGTCGCTCAGGGCGAGGCCGTGGCGGTCGTCGAAGAAGGCGAGGCAGTCGTAGAAGGCCTTCGGCTCGGTGTTGCGGAAGGACTCCGTCCAGGTCGCTCCGCCGTCGTCGGTGCGGTAGACGCGGGAGGCCTCGCCCTCGCCGATGGCCAGGACGACGGCCCGGCGCGCGTCGAAGGCCTCGACGTCCCGGAACTGCAACTCCCCCGCGCCGGGCGGCGATACGTTCCGCCAGGTGGCTCCGCCGTCGGTGGTGCGCAGCACGGTGCCGGAGGTGCCGGCGGCCCAGGCGGTGTGCCGGTTGACGGCGGCCAGTCCTCGGAACCGCACGTCCGGGGTGCCGGTGTCCTTCAGTTCCCAGTGCGGCACCCGGCGCTCCGGCTGCCGCGCCTCCGCGGGCCCGGCGGTCAGGGCGGCCAGTGCCGCCGCGCACGCCAGGGCCGCGACCGCGCAGCGCCCTGTCCGTGCTGTTCGTCCTGTCCGTCCCGTCCGTCGCGTGCTCCCCATGCGCCTCATGGCCGGGGAAGCTAGCCCACCGCCCGGGTGCCGTCCAGACGGCCTCGGGGCCACGGCCGGCGTCAAGGGAGGCGTCACACGGGCCCTTGGGGGCACACGAGGAGAGCCCGGTCACTCCCGTGCATGAACGCGGTGACAGAGGTCACTCGCACGGCGAGTGCACGGAATGGCCGATTCCGTCGTCTCTTCCCATGCCCGGCCTCATCCGCCCGGACGTGTCCGTCCCGCCGTCACAAGGGAGCAAGGCGTTGTCCATCGTCATCGAGCAGCCCGTGGAGGCCCGCCTCGTCGCCGCCGCGCCGCGTATGCCGAGCATTCCCGCGACGCTGCATTACGACCGGCGCGACCCGTTCGCCGTCCGCATGACCTTCCCCGCCCCGGCGACGCTGGAGGGCGTGGAGGTGTGCTGGACCTTCTCCCGCGAGCTGCTCACCGCCGGGATGCTGGGCCCCGAGGGGCACGGCGACGTCCGGGTGCGGCCCTACGGCTACGACCGCACGGTGCTGGAGTTCCACGCGCCCGAGGGCACCGCCGTGGTGCATGTCCGGTCCAGCGAGATCCGCACGTTCCTGGAGGCGACCGGCGAGCTCGTGCCCGTCGGCCTGGAGCACCTGCAGCTGGATCTGGACCACGACCTGGCGGAGCTGATGCGCGACGCCTGCTGAGGGTCAACGCGCCGCGTGCGACAGGGCGTTGCCCCCGACGATCCCCGGGTCGACGGCCCCGGGGGCGGGGATCCCGCGGGCGCCCAGGCCAAGGTGAGGCCGACTCCCCCGGCACCGCGTCCCCGACGCTCACGCGCACCGCTCCCGCGACGAGCACCGCGCGCGGACGGCGCCGGAGACGTCCTCCCCGTCGGCTCGTTCAGAGGGGCGTCGGCACCGGTACGGACGCCTCCACCGCCGTGCGTACCTCGCGGACGATTCCCGCGAGGCCGGGCACCGATGCCGCGGCACGCTCCGTCAGCTCCTCGACGCGCCGCTCGCCCGCCTTCGCTCCGAGCAGGCCGGCGGCGTCGGCCAGGACGGCGACGGCCGCGTCGCGCTCCGCGATCCCCGCGGCCGGCAGCGGCCCGAGCAGGACCTCCCGCGTCTCCTCCCGCAGCACCTTCACCGCGGCGGCGCGCTCCAGCGCGTACTCCACGGACGGGAAGACACCGAGGACGCGCCTCTTCTCCGCCCGCAGATATCCCCCGGCCACGAGCTGCTCCCGTACCGCGTCGGCGGTCACCCGCGCCCGCAGCGTCACCCAGGTCCGCCAGGAGTGCGGACACGACTCGTGGACGAGTTCCAGCAGTCCGTCGAGGACCGCGTCACCGCTGCGCGAGTCCATGTCGGCCGGCGTGGCCACGCCGGCCACGTCGGTGAGCAGGCCGCGGCGGGCCAGGTCGACCAGGGCCCCGGCCCGCACCGGGCCGGCCGGGTGGGCGGTGCCGCCCGCCGGGGGCCGCGCGGTGTCCCAGGCCAGCAGCGACAGCCGGGCCGGCAGCGTGAGCGAACCGTGGGACACGGGGCCTCCTGGGGTGGCGGGAGCGGCTTCGGTTAATGCGTTGACAGGCCCGGTACCCCCTCCTACGGTGTACAGCGGTCCTGTTGCCGTCGATTGGAGAAGGACGTTGCTCGTCTGAGGTCCTGAGACACCGCGCCGCACCTGTGAGGTGTGTGCGCTGCGTGCGACCTCGGCGTTCGAGCCGTCCCCCGGTGCAGGGCTCTTCTCATGCCCGTGGACTCTCCTCCCTGGTCGCAGGTGTCTCGACACGCGTTTGCCCCTGACTGCTTCGAGCAACCGCGAGTGAGGCCCCCATGTCCACTTCCATCACCATCACCTCCCTGTCGTTCACCTGGCCCGACGGCACTCCCGTCTTCGAGGACCTGGACGTCGCGTTCGGGCCCGGACGGACCGGCCTGGTCGGGGTCAACGGGTCGGGGAAATCCACCCTGCTGAAACTGATCGCCGGTGAGCTCGTACCGGCCGACGGCGCCGTCCGTGTCGCCGGCGAGGTCGGTTACCTGCCGCAGAACGTCACGCTCGACACCGCCCTGCGGGTCGACGAGGCGCTCGGCATCGCCGCCCGGCGGGCCGCGCTGCACGCCATCGAGGCGGGCGACGTGGCCGAGGAGCACTTCGAGACCGTCGGCGACGACTGGGACGTCGAGGAGCGCGCCCTGGCCACGCTCGGCGAACTCGGCCTCGGGCACATCGGGCTGGACCGCACCATCGGCGAGGTGTCGGGCGGCGAGTCCGTCCTGCTGCGGCTGGCCGCGCTGCTGCTGCGCCGGCCCGACGTGCTGCTGCTGGACGAGCCGACCAACAACCTCGACCTGTACGCCCGCCGGCGCCTGTACGCGGCCGTGCAGTCCTGGCCGGGCGTCATGGTCGTGGTCAGCCACGACCGGGAACTGCTGGAACTCGTCGACCAGATCGCCGACCTGCGCTCCGGCGGGATCACCTGGTACGGCGGCAACTACTCCGCCTACGAGGAGGCCCTGGAGACCGAACAGGAGGCGGCCGAGCGCATGGTGCGCGTGGCCGAGGCCGACTTCCGCAAGCAGAAGCGCGAACTGGCCGACGCCCAGGTCAAACTGGCCCGCCGCAAGCGGTACGGGCAGAAGATGTGGGACCAGAAGCGCGAGCCGAAGATCGTCATGGGGGCGCGCAAGCGCGCGGCGCAGGAGTCCGCGGGCAAGCACCGGATCATGCACGAGGAGAAGCTCGCCGAGGCCAGGGAGCGGCTCGACGAGGCGGTGGAGGCCGTACGGGACGACGACGAGATCCGCGTCGACCTGCCGTTCACGGCCGTCCCGCCGGGGCGCACCGTCCTCACCCTCCAGGACCTCGGGCTCCGGTACGGGGCCAGGGTGGCGGGCGGGTTCGAGCTGCGCGGCCCCGAGCGGGTCGCGCTGATCGGGCGCAACGGCGCGGGCAAGACCACGCTGCTGCGCACGATCACCGGGGAGCTGGCTCCCGAGTCGGGCGAGGTGACGGCACACGTCCCGCTGCGGTTCCTGCCGCAGCGCCTCGACGTGCTGGACGGGGAGCGGACGGTCGTCGAGAACGTGGCCCGCTTCGCGCCGGGCGCGACCAACAACCGGATCCGGGCGCGTCTGGCCCGCTTCCTGTTCCGGGGCGGCCGGGCCGACCGGAAGGCGGCGACGCTGTCGGGCGGCGAACGCTTCCGGGCGGCGCTGGCCGCCCTGATGCTGGCCGAGCCCGCACCGCAGCTGCTCCTGCTGGACGAGCCGACCAACAACCTGGACATGGCCAGCGTGCGGCAGCTGACCACGGCCCTGGACTCCTACGAGGGCGCGCTGATCGTGGCCAGTCACGACCTGCCGTTCCTGGAGTCGATCGGCATCACGCGCTGGCTGCTGCTGGAGGAGGGAGAACTGCGGGAAATCACGCCAGAAGCTGTCGGGTATTCCGCCTAGCGTCGGGTGCATGCCCGATTTCATCACCCTGACCGGAGCCCGCGAGAACAACCTCAAGGACGTCACTCTCCGCATCCCGAAAGGCCGGCTGACCGTGTTCACCGGCGTTTCGGGATCGGGGAAGTCGTCGGTCGTCTTCGACACGATCGCGGTGGAGTCCCAGCGCCAGCTCAACGAGACCTACCCCTGGTTCGTCCGCAACCGGCTGCCCAAGTTCGAGCGGCCGCACGCGGACGCCCTGGAGAACCTCACCCCCGCGATCGTCGTCGACCAGCGGCCGGTCGGCGGCCACTCCCGGTCGACGGTCGGCACCATGACGGACGTCTACTCGGTGATCCGCGTGCTGTTCTCCCGGCACGGCACGCCGAGCGCCGGGCCGGCCACGGCCTACTCGTTCAACGACCCGTCGGGCATGTGCCCCGAGTGCGACGGGCTGGGCCGCGCCGTGGGGCCCGACTGGGACCGCATCCTGGACCCGGACCGCTCCCTCGCGGACGGGGCGGTCCGCTTCCCGCCGTTCGCGGCGGGGACCTGGCAGGGCCAGACCTACACCAACAGCCCCGACCTCGACCCGGACAAGCCCGTGGGGCGGTTCACCGCCGCCGAGCGGGAGTTCCTGCTGCGCGGGCGGCCGGGCAGCAAGGTCACCGTGAGCGGCAGCGGCGGCACCTGGGTCACCGACTACGAGGGCCTCGCCGACCGCTTCGAGCGGCTGTACCTGAAGCGGGACCTGTCGGCCATGAGCCAGAAGACCCGGGACCTGGTCCGGGAGTTCCTGGTGGAGGGGGTCTGCCCGGCCTGCCGGGGAGCACGGCTCAACGCGGCGGCACTCGCGACCCGGATCGGCGGCCGGTCGATCGCCGACTGCACGCGCCTGCAGGTCACCGACCTGATCACCGTGCTGAGGGAGATCGACGACCCGGTGGCCGGGCCGATCGCCGGGGCGGCCGTGGCGGCGCTGGAACGGATCGAGGCGATCGGCCTCGGCTACCTCAGCCTCGACCGGGAGACCGCCACGCTCAGCGGCGGGGAGGGACAGCGGCTGAAGACCGTGCGCCACCTCGGCTCCAGCCTGACCGGGATGACCTACATCTTCGACGAGCCGAGCGTCGGGCTGCACCCGCGGGACGTGGGCCGGCTCGGTGATCTGCTGCTGCGGCTGCGCGACAAGGGCAACACCGTGCTGGTCGTCGAGCACGACCCGGACGTCATCGCGCTGGCCGACCACGTGGTGGACATGGGACCGGGCGCCGGCGCCGGGGGCGGCACGGTGGTGTTCACGGGGACGCCGGGGGAGCTGGCCGCGTCGGACACGCTCACCGGGCGCTGTCTGCGCCGGCGTCCGGCGGTCAAGGAGGAGGTGCGGCAAGCCACCGGCGAACTGTGGGTCAAGGGCGCCGACCGGCACAACCTCCGGGACGTGACCGTACGGTTCCCCACGGGTGTGCTCACCGCGGTGACCGGGGTCGCCGGGTCGGGCAAGAGCAGCCTGGTGGCGGAGTTCACCGCGGCCCACGAGGAGGCCGTGGTGGTCGACCAGTCGTCGATCGGCATCTCGGGCCGGTCCACACCGGCGACGTACCTGGGCGTCATGGACACCGTCCGGAAGATCTTCGCCCGCGAGACGGGGGCCGAGGCGGGCCTGTTCAGCTTCAACTCCGGCGGCGCCTGCCCCACCTGCGAGGGCCGCGGCATCATCTCCACCGACCTCGCCTTCATGGACCCGGTCACGACGACCTGCCACGACTGCGAGGGACGGCGCTTCCGGGAGGAGGTGCTGCGACTGACCGTGCGCGGGAAATCCGTCGCCGACGTCCTGGAGATGACGGCCGAACAAGCACTCGACTTCTTCGAGGACGAGGCCGTGGGACGGCGGCTGCGCGCCCTGCGGGACGTGGGACTGACGTATCTGACGCTGGGACAGCCCCTGTCCACCCTCTCCGGCGGTGAACGCCAGCGCATCAAACTGGCGACCCGGCTGCACCGGACGGGCGCGGTCTACGTCCTGGACGAACCGACGACCGGTCTGCACATGGCGGACGTGGCGGGCCTGGTCGGCCTGCTGGAGCGGCTGGTCGACACGGGCAACACGGTCGTCGTCGTCGAGCACAACCTGGACGTGGTCGCCCGCGCCGACTGGGTGATCGACCTCGGCCCGGACGGCGGCCGGGACGGCGGCGAGGTGGTGTTCGAGGGCACGCCACGGCAGCTCCTGGAGACGGACGGCTCGTTCACCGCGGAACACCTGCGGCGCTTCGTACGACCGGGTACCGGCACGCCGGCGTGAGCTCCCGGTGAGTGGCGCCTGCGCGGGTGGCGCCCCGGGAGCTCCGTGCCCCTGGCGCCTCCCGCGGGTGGCGCCACGGGCTCCCGGGGGTGTCCTGCGCTCTCCCCGCCCTGCATGATGGTCGGCCGACGCCCGTTGGGTTCCGGGCGATCCCGGGAACCCGGTCGGTGTGGTCCCGACACGTCCCATCCCATACGGAGTCCCGCTCGTGCCCAGCAAGAAGGCCCTCGTCCGCCGCCCCAGCCCGCGCCTCGCCGAAGGGCTGGTGACGCACATCGAGCGGGAGGGGATCGACGCCGACCTCGCGGGCGAGCAGTGGGAGGCGTACGTACAAGCCCTGCGCACGCACGGCTGGGAGACCATCGAGGTGGACCCGGCGGACGACTGCCCGGACTCGGTGTTCGTCGAGGACACGGTCGTGATGTACCGGAACGTGGCGCTGATCGCCCGCCCGGGCGCCGACTCCCGGCGGGCGGAGACCGCCGGGGTCGAGGAGGCCGTGGCCGGTCTGGGCTGCTCGGTGAACTGGATCTGGGATCCGGGCACGCTGGACGGCGGGGACGTGCTGAAGATCGGCGACACCGTGTACGTGGGCCGCGGCGGACGCACCAACGCCGCCGGCGTCCAGCAGCTGCGCGCCGCGTTCGAGCCGCTCGGCGCCCGGGTCGTCGCCGTCCCCGTGAGCAAGGTGCTGCACCTGAAGTCGGCGGTCACCGCCCTGCCCGACGGGACGGTCATCGGCCACATCCCGAAGATGGACGCCCCGTCGCTGTTCGCCCGCTTTCTGCCCGTCCCGGAGGAGGCCGGCGCCCACGTCGTCCTGCTGGGCGGCGACAAACTGCTGATGGCGGCCAGCGCCCCGAAGACCGCCGACCTCTTCTCCGACCTCGGGTACGAACCGGTCGTCGTGGACATCAGCGAGTTCGAGAAGCTCGAAGGCTGTGTGACATGTCTCTCGGTCCGGCTGCGGGAGCTCTACGTCTGAGGAGCCGGTGCCTCCGCTTCCGGGCCGCCGACCTGCGGGTCCGCGCCCCGCGGCACCCGGGGACGGCCGCGCTGATCAGCGGCCTTTACGAGGCTCTTAACCTACGGACTCGTAACCTACGGAAACGTAGCCTACGATGCCGTAGGTTCCAGCTCACCGCTCGTACGCATGTCCCCTGGAGAGTCCATGACGATCACCGCTCCCCACCTCGGCAGCCCCGCCGGCACCTGGACCGACGCTCAGCTGCTGTACGCGCTGGAGGAAGTGGTCGAGAAGGAACTCGACCGGCATCTGCAGGTCGCCAAGGACTGGATGCCGCACGAGTACGTGCCGTGGAGCGACGGGCGCAACTTCCCCGGTCTCTTCGAGGACGGCGAGGCCTGGGAGAAGGAGCAGTCCAAGGTCACCGAGATCGGCCGCATCGCGCTGGTGGTCAACCTGCTGACCGAGGACAACCTGCCCAGCTACCACCACGAGATCGCCTCCCTGTTCGGCCGCGACGGCGCCTGGGGCACCTGGGTGCACCGCTGGACCGCCGAGGAGGGCCGGCACGGCATCGTGATGCGCGACTACCTGCTCACCTCGCGCGCCGTCGACCCGGACAAGCTGGAGCAGTTCCGGATGGCCCACATGAGTGAGGGCTTCGAGCACGACCACCGGCACTCGATGCTGCACTCGGTCGCCTACGTCGCCTTCCAGGAGCTCGCCACCCGCATCTCCCACCGCAACACCGGCCACCAGTCCGGCGACCCGGTCTGCGACCGCATGCTGGCCCGCATCGCGACCGACGAGAACCTGCACATGGTCTTCTACCGGAACCTGCTGAAGGCGGCGTTCGAGCTCGCCCCCGACCTGACCATGCAGGCCGTCCGGGACGTGGTCGTCGACTTCCGGATGCCCGGTCACGGCATCCCCGGCTTCGAGCGGGCCGCCGCGCAGATGGCGATCGGCGAGGTCTACAACCTGCGCATCCACCACGACGACGTGCTGCAGCCCGTGCTGCGCTTCCTGAAGATCATGGAGATCGACGGCCTGGGCCCGGAGGGCCGCAAGGCACAGGAGGAGCTCGGCCTGTACATGAACGGCCTGGACACCGAGGCCGCCAAGTTCGACGAGAAGCTGGCCGCGCGCAAGGCCCGCATGGCGGCCCGCGCCGGCGCCTGACGCCGCCCCGGCGCCCACGACCTGAGGCCCCCTGCCGCCACGGGCGGCCGGGGGCCTTCGTCGCGTGGCGGCGGGGGCCGCGTCAGCCGCTGCGGCTACCGCGCCGCCCGGCGCAGCTCCAGCCGCTCCTTCTCCGACATCCCGCCCCAGACGCCGAAGCGCTCGTCGTGGTCCAGCGCGTACTCCAGGCAGGCCGGGCGGATCGGGCACAGCCCGCAGATCCGCTTCGCCTCCCGCACCGAACTGCCGGGCTCGGGGAAGAAGAACTCCGCCCCGGTCTGCGCGCACAACGCTTCCTGCTGCCAGGCGAGTTCGGGCGAGGTGATCGTGTCGATGTGCATGACCGGAAGCGTTCCGGGCGGTGGAAAACGTTCGATCAACGCCCGATCAACGCCGCGTTCAGGGACCTCCGGCCGGGGTCGATCGTCGCCCGCCGGACGGGCCGGTGCACGGCGGCGCGCGGGACCGCCGAGCACGCGTCCGGCCGCGCGGCGGCACGGCACGCGCCGGCCGGCGGTGCGAGACTCGGCAGTGCAGGCGGACGGGCCCCTGTGCGAGGAGGGCGAGGATGCTCACCACCCGTTATGTCACCGGCGCTCCGAACTGGGTCGATCTCGGCACCCCCGACATCGACGGCGCGACGGCCTTCTACGAAGCCCTGTTCGGCTGGCGCTTCCAGCCGGGCGGGCCCGAGGTCGGCGGGTACGGCCTCTTCCAGCTCGGCGGCCGGACCGTCGCCGGCGGCATGCAGACCACGCCGGAACAGGGGCCGCCCTCCTGGACGGTGTACTTCCAGGCGCCGGACGCGGACGCCACGGCCGAGGCGGCCCGGCAGGCACGCGGCTCGGTGCTGCTGCCGCCCATGGACGTCCAGGACCTGGGCCGGACGGCGATCCTCGCCGACCGGGCCGGGGTGCCGTTCGGGCTGTGGCAGCCGGGACGCAACCAGGGCCTCGACGTCGTCGGGGAACCCGGCGCGCTGTGCTGGACCGAGCTGTACACGGCGGACGTCCCGGCCGCGGCCGCCTTCTACCACTCGGTGCTCGGTCTGGAGACCTACGGCGTCGACATGCCCGGCGGCACGTACACCACGTTCGGCCCCGCCGGGGAGGGCGAGGACGCCATGTTCGGCGGGGTCGTGGCCCTCGCCGACGACCCGGCCGAGCAGGAGCCCCACTGGCTTCCCTACTTCGAGGCCGCCGACCCGGACGCCGTCGTCGCCGCCGCCCGGGAGCGTGGCGGCACCGTCCGCATGCCCCCCACGGACGTGCCGGAGGTCGGCCGCATCGCCAGGCTCACCGACCCCTACGGCGCCCGCTTCGCGGTGATCCGCAGCGAGCCCTCACAGAGCCGGGCCGGGCAGGCCTAGGCCGATCCCCGCCGTACCAGCGTCGTCGGCAGGACCACGCTGGACGGCGTGTCGGGGGTGTCCTCCCGGCGGTGGTCGGGGTCGAGGCCGCGCAGCAGGAGGCGGGCCATGAGGCGGCCCATCTCCTCGATGTCCTGGCGGACCGTCGTCAGGGGCGGGTCGGTCTGCTCGGCGACGGGCTGCAGGTCGTCGAAGCCGATGACGGCCACGTCGTCCGGGACGCGGCGGCCGGACTCGCGCAGGACGCGCAGCGCGCCGGAGGCCATGAGGTCGTTCGCGGCGAACACCGCGTCCAGGTCCGGGCAGCGGTCGAGCAGCTCGCGCATCGCCCGCTCGCCCCCGGCCGGGGTGAAGTCGGCCTCGGCGATCAGCCGCGGGTCGGCGTCCGCCATGACGTCCCGGTAGCCGTCCAGCCGGTCCACCGCCGAGGTCTGGTCCAGGGCGCCGGTGAGATGCGCGATCCGGGTGCGGCCGAGGCCGGCCAGGTGGCGGACGGCGTCGCGGGCGCCGCCGCGGTTGTCACTGTCGACGTAGACCACGTCGCGCCGGCCGCCGCTCCAGCCCGGCCGCCCGCCGAAGACGGTGGGCACTCCGGCCCGCTGGATCAGCTCCGGCAGCGGGTCGTCGAGGTGCAGGGAGAAGACGAGCGCCCCGTCGACGTGACCGCCGGCGAGATACCGGGCGACCCGGGCGTGGTCGTCGCGGCCCTCCGTCAGGAGCAGCACGAGCTGGTTGTCGTGGGCCGTGAGCTCCTTGCTGATGCCGCGCAGCTGGAGTGCGAAGAACGGGTCGGCGAAGACGCGGCTCTCCGGTTCGGCGACGACGACGGCGACCGCGTCGTGCCGCCGGGTCACCAGGGAGCGGGCGGCCTGGTTGGGCACGTAGCCCAGCTCCTCCACGGCCTTGCGGACCCGCTCGACGAGGACGTCCCGCACCCCGTCCCCGCCGTTGACCACGCGGGAGACGGTGGCCCGCGAGACACCGGCCCGGGCGGCCACGGCCTCCAGGGTGGGACGCGGCGCTGTGTCGGTCACTTCGGGGCTCCTCACCTGCGGCTGCGGATCAGGATAGCCCCGGGCGCGCCGCCGGGTGAGAGCGCTCTCGCCTCCGTCTCGGCGGTGGCACGCGCCCGTCAGTGGTGGTGTCCTGCCTCCTGTCCCGCGTCCGCCGGCTCCTCCGCCTGCCCGTGTGCGTGCTCGTGCGGGTCGTAGCCGGGGATGGTCCCGTCCGGCTTCTTCACCAGGAACAGTCCCACCATGCCCATGTCGGAGTGGCTCTGCACATGGCAGTGGTACATCCAGGCGCCGGCGCCGACCCCCTCCCCCGCGATCACCTGGAAGCCGAAGGAGTCGGCCGGGCCGGTGATCTTGTTGTCGATGACCTGGCTCGGGTCGTCGGGGCCGGTCAGCATGCCGGTGCGGTTGTCCGCCCAGCGGTGACCGTGCATGTGGAACGTGTGGTAGAACTCGCCGTGCGTGATCACGATGAACTCGACCCGGTCGCCCACCGTGGCCTCGAAGTTCGGCCCGGAGTGCGGCGCCTTGTTGTTGATGCGCATGTCGTTGAAGACGACCGTGTGCGTGCGGTCCGGCAGGACGTCGCCCTTGCGGCGGACGATGACCGGCCCGAACAGGCCCTTCTGCAGTCCGACGGTGCCGTGGTCCGTGCCGACGACGTGGTCGTGGTAGTGCCAGTAACCCGCGCTGCCCGCCCGCCAGGTGCCGTCCTTGCGGCGGCCCGGGGCGTGGGTGCGCCAGGTGTAGGTGCGGGTGCCGCCCGGCTCGACATGACTGCGGTTCATCTTCGTGCCGTCGCTGGTGATCTCGTAGTCCAGGCCGTGCACGTGCAGGCTCACCGGCACGTCCATGGTGTTCTCGAACTCGACGTGCAGGGTGTCGCCTTCGTTGAGTTCGATCAGCGGGCCGGGGACGGTGGCCTTGCCCTTCTCCAGGCCGTAGCCCATCTGACCGTCCGCCAGCTTCTCGGCGTACATCCTGATGCGCTTCACCTCGCCTCCGGCGGGTGCCGTCTTCGCCGGTCCGTCGGCGCTGATGGCCTCGGGCGCCACGGACAACGATGTCGCGACGGCCGCGCCGCCCAGCAGCACACGCCGGTTGAAGCTGCGTCTGTCCATGCGGAACTCCCCACCCTGGTAAGGCTTTTACGGAGGCGTACCTGTGATGAACCGGTGAGACGGTACCGGTCGCGCTCCCGTTTATCCACACTCAAGACAAAGTTGGGGTCATCCCGGTCATAGGTATTGGCGGGATGGGCAAAGGGGTCTAGCTTCCTTGGCGGTGTTGCTGTGACCGAGGAGGTGCCCATGCACTTACGAGGGCTGAGCAAGAAAAGACGCGTCTGGGCGGCCTCGGTGGCCGCCGGTGTCGTGACCGCCGGGCTGCTGTCCGGACCGGCCGCGAGTGCGCGTCCCTATCCGGAACCACCCTTGACAACGATGTCGATCAAGTCGCCGCCGGGCGGCGCCAATGTACGGGTGCTGATCTTCCACGGTTCCGCGGCCGGCGAGGAGTCGCCGGTCGTGAACGCCGCGATCGAGGCCGTCGAGGACATCGGGCTGACCGGCCCGGCCGAAGGGCGCTTCAAGGTGCAGGCCACCGGCGACGCCTCGGTGTTCACCGACGACACGAGGCTCGGCCGCTTCAACGCGATCGTGTTCCTGACCGGCGGGGGCGACGTCCTCGACCCGGAGCAGGAGGCGGGCCTGGAGGCGTACATGGAGGCCGGCGGCGGGTTCGTCGGCATCCATGACGCGGCGCGCGCGGAGCCGTACTCGGACTGGTTCACCGGTCTGGTGGGTGCCCGTCCGGCCGCGTCGAGCCCGGCGGCGGTGCAGCGGGCGACCGTGGAGGTCGGCGACCGCCGGCACCCGGCCACCAAGGACCTGCCGGTGCAGTGGAAGCGCCCGGACAAGTGGCTGAACTGGGTGAAGAACCCCTCGGGCGACGTCCACACCGTGGCCCGGGTGCGGGAGTCGACGTACCAGCCGGGCACGGGTGCCAACGGCTCGGATCACCCGGTCAGCTGGTGCCGGGACTACGACGGCGGCCGCTCCTTCTACACGGGCATGGGCGGCACGGTGTCGTCGTACGACGAGACCGACTTCCGGGCCCATCTGCGCGGCGCGCTGATGTGGACGACCCGGCTGGAGCAGGCCGACTGCAAGGCGGCCATCAACGCCAACTACGCGGCGGAGCGGCTCACCAAGCCCAACCAGCCGGGGCAGAACGACCAGATCGGCGAGCCGCACGGGCTGGTCACCGCCCCCGACGGCCGGGTCTTCTACATCGGCCGGGGCGGGGCCGACTCCTCGCAGCCGGTGATCACCGACTGGAACAACCCGGACATCGGCAAGGGCAAGGGCGAGATCCACGTCTACGACCCGAAGACCAAGCAGGTCACCCTGGCCGGCGCGCTGACCGTCTTCGGCAACAAGGGCGGCGGCGACGAACTGGTCAAGGTCGAGGAGGGCCTGCTCGGCATCGAGCTGGACCCGAAGTTCGCGCAGAACGGGTGGGTGTACCTGCACTACACGCCGCACGAGCGGATCAACCGCGAGACGCGCATGGCGGAGCGGCGGGTCTCCCGGTTCACGCTCGACCAGGCCACCAGCAAACTGGACCTCGCCAGTGAGAAGGTGCTGCTGAAGTGGCCGGTGCAGATCCACAGTTGCTGCCACGCGGGCGGCGGGATGGCCTGGGACTCCAAGGGCAACCTGTACATCGCCACCGGTGACAACAACTCCAGTGGCTTCAGCGGCGGTTACTCCGGCAACAACCCGGAGCCGAACTACAAGGGCGTCTCGTTCGCGGACGCGCGCCGCACGGCCGGCAACACCAACAACCTCAACGGCAAGATCCTGCGCATCCACCCGGAGCCGGACGGCACGTACACACTGCCCGAGGGCAACCTCTTCACCGGCAAGGAGACCGACGAGGGCGGCGGCAAGACGCGCGGCGAGATCTATGTGATGGGCGTGCGCAACCCGGCGCGCATCTTCGTCGACAAGTCGACCGACGTGCTCTACGCGGGCTGGGTCGGACCGGACGCGGGCTCGCCCTCGACCACCTGGGGTCCGGCCAAGTACGACACGTTCGCCGCCATCACGAAGGCGGGCAACCGCGGCTGGCCGTACTGCATGGGCAACAAGCAGCCGTACCGGGACCGCAATCTGCCGGACCCGTCCAAGCCGCTGGGCTGGTACGACTGCGACCACCCGAAGAACGAGTCGCCGAACAACGACGGCCTGGTCAACCTGCCGCCGGTGACCGGCAACAACATCTGGTACTCGCCCTCGGGCGGCGCGCCGGACTACCCGCGGGACGCGAACGGGGTCCCCTCCTACAAGCCGGAGGAGGCCACGTACAGGCTGCCCTGGCTCAAGGGCGGCGGCCAGGCGGCCATGAACGGGCCGGTGTACCGGTCCGACGCGGTCGCGGCCGACAGCACCGTCAAGTGGCCGGCCTACTGGGACGGCAAATGGTTCGTCGGCGACTTCTACGACGCCGACCAGCCGCGCCACGCGGTGCTGCTGGACCCGAAGACCCAAGGAGACGGCGGTCTGCCGGTGCACGCGGAGTCGCTGAAGAAGATCGTGCCGGTCGGCAACGACGGCATCAAGAACCTGATGGACTGGAAGTTCGGTCCGGACGGCGCGCTGTACGTCCTCGACTACGGGCGCGGCTTCTTCACCTCCGACTCCAAGTCGGCCCTGTGGCGGGTCGTCTACAAGGGCGGCGGGCCCACCCCGGCCGCCGGTCAGCTGGCGAGGGGGACCGAGTGACACGGCACCTACCGCACCGAAGAGTCTGGGCCGCCCTGCTGGCCGCCCTGCTCGTGATGCTCGGCGTGCAGGCGATGCCCGCCGCCGGGCAGGCACAGGCGCCGGCCGCCGAACAGGTGCTCACCTGGACGGCCGGCAACGACATCGACAAGTACCTGTCGGCGCCGAAGACGGCGGTCGCCGGCCAGGCCACGATCGTCTTCGAGAACAGCGCGGCCACCGGCAACACGACGGGCATGCCGCACACGCTGACGTTCGTGACCAGCGACCCCGAGTTCAACGGCGACGTGCAGCTCAACCTCCTGGCCAATCCCAACGACGCCCAGGGCGGCAAGCACACCGCCCAGGTCACGCTCACCCCGGGCCGGTACTTCTACCACTGCACGATCCCCGGCCACGGCCAGATGCAGGGCATCCTCACGGTGACCGAGGGCACGGGTGAGGACACCACAGCGCCGGAGGCGTCGGCGCACGTGAGCGGCACGCAGAACACGCAGGGCCAGTACGTCGGCTCCGCGAGCGTGGCGCTGCACGCCACCGACACGGGCGGCTCCGGTGTCGACCGGATCGAGTACGCGCTCGGCGCCGCGGGCGCCTGGCAGCCGTACACCACGCCGGTCGTGGTCGACCAGGTCGGCGATCACACGGTCCGCTACCGGGCGTTCGACAAGGCGGGGAACGTCTCCGCCGAGAAGAGCGCCGCGTTCACGGTCGTGGCACCGCAGTCGGACGACACCACCGCGCCGGAGACCTCGGCGACGGTGACCGGCGAGCGGAACGCGGACGGGGCGTACGTCGACATGGCGACGGTCACCGTCTCCGCGTCCGACACCGGCTCCGGGGTCAACACGATCGAGTACGCGATCGGCTCCGGCGCCTGGCAGCCGTACACCGCGCCCGTGATGGTGCATCAGGTGGGCGAGCACACCGTCCGCTACCGCGCCACCGACAAGGCGGGCAACGTGGCGGCCGAGAAGAACGTGCGGTTCACGGTCGTCGCGGCGCCGCCCGAGGACACCGTCCCGCCGGTGACGGGCGTCAGCGTGGAGGGCACGAAGAACTCCGACGGGGCGTACGTCAACAGCGCCCGGGTGACCGTCACGGCGACCGACGCGCACGGTTCGGGCGTCGAGCGGATCGAGTACTCGCTCGACGGCGGGCCGTACCTGGCCTACTCGGCGCCGGTGGTGGTGGACCGGGCCGGTGCGCACACCGTGGCGTACCGGGCCACCGACAAGGCCGGCAACACCTCGGCGGCCCGTACCGTGACGTTCACGGTCGTCTCCGGCGGGGTGCCGGCACCCGACTGCCCGGAGTACGACGAGCGGCTGACGGTGTTCGTCGGCACGGTCGACTCGGGGGTGCGCAACCGGGTGACCGACAACCGGTGCCGGATCGGCGAGCTGATCGAGGACGAGAAGGAGTGGACGTCCCACGCGCTGTTCCTCAAGCACGTCACGTCCGTCCTGGACGCGCTGCTGAAGGAAGGCGTGATCGACCAGCGCGAGTACAACGCCGTCCGCAAGGCGGCCCGCCAGTCGGGCATCGGCAAGCCGGGGCAGACCGAGGGCTACCGGGCGATCTTCGACGGCAGCGCGGAGTCCCTGGCCAAGTGGCAGCACGTGGGCGGCGGTTCGTTCGGGCTGAACCCGGACGGGACCCTCACCTCCAGCACCACGACGCCGGGCATGGGCATGCTGTGGTTCCCGCAGCGCAAGTACGGCGACTTCTCGCTGAAGCTCCAGTGGCGTGACGACGCGCCCGGCACCGGCAACACCAACTCGGGCGTCTTCGTCCGCTTCCCCTGGGTCCACGACCACCCGGAGGAGTCGCGCCCGGAGTGGGTCGCCATCAAGTACGGGCACGAGGTGCAGGTGCTCGACCGGCCCGACGGCGACATGTACAAGACCGGCTCGGTCTACGGCTTCGACCGCGTGGGCCTGGCCGGTGCCGGCGTGACGCAGAAGGGCACCTGGAACGACTACGAGATCCGGGTGGAGGGCCAGCACTACTCGGTCTTCCGCAACGGCGTGCTGATCAACGAGTTCGACAACACCGGCGGCCAGGAGTTCAGCCCGCCCCGCGCGGACGACCCGGGCACGGACGGGCGGCGCTTCGCCTCCGGCTACATCGGGCTCCAGGTGCACGGCACGACGGACGTGGTCTCGTTCCGCGACGTCCGGATCAAGGAGTTGTAGGAGCCTCTTCAAGGAGTTGCAGGAGGCGCCTGTTTGCGGGCCCTGCTCGGCTGTACCCGTCTGGGCTCCCCCGGCATCTTCGGATACTCGGGCGGGTACGGCAGGTCTCCCAGCCCGTGGTCGTGCTCGTCGCGGCGGGCGAGGTCGAGCAGGGCCTCCAGGGAATAGCGGTGGTCGTCCATGTCCGCGTGCACATCGCCGAGTTCGGCGAAGCGCGCGGGCATGGTCGCGAGATCGAAGTCCTGCGGGTGCGCGACGCCGACCTCCTCCCAGCGCAGGGGCGCGGAGACGGGGGCGTGCGGGCGGGGGCGTACCGAGTAGGCGGAGGCGATCGTGCGGTCGCGGGCCGTCTGGTTGTAGTCGAGGAAGATGCGCTCGCCGCGCTCCTCCTTCCACCACTTGATGGTGACCTGCTCCGGCATCCGCCGTTCCATCTCCCGGCCGACGGCGATGGCGGCGCGCCGGACCTGGGTGAAGGTCCAGCGCGGTTCGATGGGCACGAAGACGTGCAGGCCCCGGCCGCCCGAGGTCTTGGGGAAGCCGCGCAGCCCGCCGAACTCGTCGAGCACCGCCCGCAGTTCGTGGGCGGCGCGGGCGGCGTCGTCGTAGTCGGTGCCGGGCTGCGGGTCGAGGTCGATGCGCAGTTCGTCGGGGCGGTCGACGTCGTCGCGGCGGACCGGCCAGGGGTGGAAGGTGAGCGTGCCGAACTGGGCCGCCCACACCACCGCTCCCACCTCGGTGGGGCACATCTCGTCGGCGCTGCGGCCGCTGGGGAAGGTGATGTGCGCGGTCGGGATCCAGTCGGGCATGTTCTTCGGCGCCCGCTTCTGGAAGAAGTTCTCGCCGCCCACGCCCTCGGGGTAGCGCTCCAGGGTGGTGGGCCGGTCGCGCAGGGCGCGCAGGATGCCGGGTCCGACGGCGATGTAGTAGCGGGCGAGGTCCAGCTTGGTGAAACCGCGCTCGGGGAAGAAGACCTTGTCCGGGCTGGACAGCCGTACGGTCCGGCCGTCCACCTCCAGTTCCACCGCGTCACCCATGTCCGTCACGGTAGGCGTAGCCCGCATACCTCGCACATCGGGCATATCACTGCGGGTGCGCGCAGAATCGAGCCATGGATCTGCCGGTGATGCCCCCTGTCCTGCCGATGCTCGCCAAGTCCGTGGCGGCGATCCCCGCGGGCATGCACTACGAGGCCAAGTGGGACGGGTTCCGGGCGATCGTGTTCCGCGACGGGGACGAGGTGGAGCTCGGAAGCCGCACCGGGAAGCCGCTGACCAGGTACTTTCCCGAGCTGGTGGCGGCCGTTCGGGAGCGGTTGCCCGAGCGGTGCGTGGTGGACGGGGAGATCGTGATCGCGCGGGAGGGGCACCTGGACTTCGACGCGCTGACCGAGCGGATCCACCCGGCGGACTCGCGGGTGCGGACCCTGGCCGAGCGGACGCCGGCCTCCCTCGTGGCGTTCGACCTGCTGGCCCTCGGGGACGAGTCGCTGATGAACGCCCCGCTGACCGACCGGCGGGAGCGGCTGGCCGAGGCGCTGTCCGGGGTGACGGCGCCGGTGCACCTGGCTCCGGCGACCACGCACATCGAGGTGGCGCGGCAGTGGTTCGAGCAGTACGAGGGCGCGGGTCTGGACGGTGTCATCGCCAAGCCGCCGGCCGGGCGCTACCGCCCCGACGAGCGCGCCATGTTCAAGATCAAGCACGAGCGGACGGCGGACGTCGTCGTCGCCGGGTACCGGCTGCACAAGAGCGGCCCCGTCGTGGGCTCGCTGCTGCTCGGACTGTACGACGACCGGGGGACGCTGCAGCACGTGGGCGTGTCCGCGGCCTTCACGATGAAGCGGCGGGCGGAGCTGGTCGAGGAGCTGGAGCCGCTGCGCATGGACGACGTCTCCGGGCACCCGTGGGCGGCCTGGTCCGAGGAGGCCGCCCACGAGACGGCCCGGCTGCCGGGGGCGCCGAGCCGCTGGTCGGGCCGGAAGGACCTGTCGTGGGTGCCGCTGAGGCCGGAGCGGGTGGCCGAGGTCGCGTACGACCACATGGAGAACGGGCAGCGCTTCCGGCACACCGCCCGCTTCCGCCGCTGGCGCCCGGACCGGACCCCCGAGAGCTGCACCTACGCACAACTGGAGGAGCCGGTCCGCTACGACCTGGCGGAGATCCTGGGCGCGTGAGCCGGGGCTGCTCAGGCGACCCCGGCACCCGTGACCGGGGCCCGCTCAGGGCTGCATCAGGATCTTGACCGCGCCGTCCTGTTTGCGCTGGAACATCTCGTAAGCGTGGGGTGCCTCGGACAACGGCACCCGGTGGGTGGCGAAGTCGTCCACGCCGAGCGGGTCCTCGTCGGTCAGGTACGGGATGATGTCGTCGCTCCAGCGGCGCACGTTGGCCTGGCCCATCCGGATCTGGACCTGCTTGTCGAACAGGGTCAGCATCGGCATCGGGTCGGCCATGCCGCCGTAGACGCCGGACAGGGAGATGGTGCCGCCGCGGCGCACCAGGTCGATGGCCGTGTAGAGGGCGGCGAGGCGGTCGACGCTGAACCGCTCGGACATCGGGCCGCTCAGCTTGCGCGGCAGCAGCGCGGCGGTGTTCTGCACCAGACGGGCCACCGCGCTGCCGTGGGCCTCGGTGCCGACCGCGTCGATCACCGCGTCGGGGCCGCGCCCGTCGGTCTGGTCACGGATCGCCGCGACGAGCTCCTTCTCGTCGTCGAAGGACCTGAGGTCGAAGGTCTCCACCCCGCGCGCCCTGGCCCGGGCCAGCCGCTCCGGCACCAGGTCGACGCCGAACACCCGCCCCGCGCCCTTCACCTGGGCGATCCGGCAGGCCATGTCGCCGATGGGCCCGAGGCCCAGCACGGCGATGCTGCCGCCCTGCGGGACGTCGGCGTAGGCGACGGCCTGCCAGGCGGTGGGCAGCACGTCGGAGAGGTAGACGAAACGGTCGTCGGGCGGGCCCTCGGGGACCTTGATCGGGCCGTACTGGGCCTGCGGGACGCGCAGGTACTCGGCCTGGGCGCCCGGCACCGCGCCGTACAGGCGGGTGTAGCCGAACAGGGCGGCGCCCATGCCCTCGCCGTGGACCTGGGTGGTCTCGCACTGGGTGGGCAGGCCGGTCAGGCACATCCAGCAGTTGCCGCAGGCGATCTGGAACGGGACGACGACCCGGTCCCCGGCCTGGAGGTCCGGGACGCCGGCGCCGACCTCCTCGACGATGCCCATGGGTTCGTGGCCCAGGATGTCGCCGGGGGTCATGAACGGCGTGAGCACCTCGTACAGGTGCAGGTCGGATCCGCACAGGCCGCTGGACGTGATCCGGATGATCGCGTCGGTGGGTTCCTGGATGCTCGGATCGGGCACGTTCTCCACCCGGACGTCCCGCTTGCCCTGCCAGGTCACAGCCCTCATCGCTTCGCGCTCCCTCCGTCGGCGTGCGCGTCCATCGGTCGGCGGGCTCCGGGTACCCGAGCGCCCCGCGCTGAACCTTTGCGCCGATCGACGGACGCGGCCGGGACACCGTGCCGTCAAGAATGATCAGGTCTGGCCGTAGATGGTCAGATAAGCGCACAATCAAGACACATCGATGACAGGGGCGCGGTGGCGACGGTGGGCATGGGACGACGGGTGCGCGGACGGCGTGCCACGACGACGGCGACGCTGCTGGCCGTCACGGTGACGGCCCTGGCGGCGGGGTGCACGGGCGGAAGCGGCACCCCCGACGACGGCCGCGGATCGTCGAACGCCTCGGAACGGGGGGCCTCCCCGTCGGGGACGGCTCCCTCCCCGCTCGCCGTCAAGCTCGACAACGCGCGCTCGGCCCGGCCGCACACGGGCGTCGACGCGGCGGACGTGGTGTACGTGGAGCAGGTCGAGGGCGGGCTGAGCCGGCTGATGGCGGTGTACGCGACGCGGATGCCGGAATCCGTCGGCCCGGTGCGCAGCGCCCGGGAGTCCGATCTGGAGCTGCTGCGCCAGTTCCACCGGCCCACGCTGGTGTTCTCCGGCGCGCAGAAGAAGCTCCTGCCGCTGATCGACGAGGCGCCGCTGCGCGCGGTGACGCCCTCGGACGCCCCGGACGCGTTCCACCGCGCCAGTGACCGCGCCGCCCCGCACAACCTCTATCTGCGGCCCGGGCGGATCGTGCCCGAGGCGCCGGGCCGGGCGGCCCTGACCACCGGCTTCCGTTACGGCTCCGCCCCCGGGGGCGGCACCGCGACGGACTCGCGGACCGTGCGCTACCCGGCGGCCCGCTTCACCTTCACCTGGTCCGACGCCCGCGACCGCTGGCTGGTCGGCATGGACGGAGCCCCCGCCACGGAGACCGGCGGGGCCCGGATGGCGGCGGCGACCGTGGTCGTGCAGTACGTGAAGATCCGCGAGTCCGGCTTCCGGGACTTCCTCGGCAACAACTCGCCCTACACCGAGACGGTGGGCTCCGGGAAGGCGACCGTCCTGCGCGACGGGCGGGCCTGGGACGTGGACTGGAAGCGCGCGAAGGCCACGGACGGCACCGCGTTCACCACCGCCGGCGGCTCCCCGGTGAACTTCGCGGAGGGCCAGGTGTGGGTGGTGTACGCCCAGGCCTCCTGACCCGACCGCGGGCCTCAGCGGGGCACGGCCAGGGGCTCCTCGGGGTGGCGCAGGTTCTCGGCCGCGTCCGCCACCCGCCGGAGGAGGTCGAAGAACACCGTCCGCTCGTCGGCGCTCAGCGGGGCGAGGAAGACCTGGTTCATCCGGGCGGTGCGCACGGTCAGCCTGCGGTGGGTGCGCGCCCCTTCGTCCGTCAGGCGCAGCAGGGAGCGGCGGCCGTCCTGCGGGTCGCGGACCTTGTCCAGCAGCCCGCGCCGGCTGAGCCGGCTGATCACCTCGGCGATGGTGGACCGGTCGAGCCCCACCCGCTCCCCCACCGTGCGCTGGTCCAGGCCGGGCTCGTCGACGAGCGTGTTGAGGACCGCGTACTGGGGCGAGGTGATCTCCTCGGAGACCATCGTGTTCCACAGCAGCCAGTGCGCCTGCTGGAGCCGCCGGGCCAGGTGCCCGGGGTGGGTGGTGAGGTCCGCCGCCGCCATGTGCACCCCTCGGTCGATTTCGTCGGTGCACTGACGATATCCGACCGCAGCGGGACTGTCTGCCGCCTCGAAGGCGCATATTCCGGGGTCTTGACGGGCCAGAGTCCCGATGGCAGCGTGAGATCCGGCTCGCGAAAATACTCAGTGTCCTGACTATTTCGGTCGGGTCGCGCGGCAGGGATGGGGCTTCTCGGATGGACAAGGTGGTCACCACGGCCCGGGAGGCCGTGGCCGACGTGCCGGACGGCGCGTCGCTCGCGGTGGGCGGTTTCGGGCTCAGCGGGGTGCCGGACGTGCTGATCCAGGCGCTGTACGAGCGCGGGGTGTCCGCCCTGTCGGTGGTCTCCAACAACTGCGGGGCCATGGAGTCGGGGCTCGCCGTCCTCCTGGCCGCCGGCCGGATCGCCCGGGTGACGGGCTCCTACATCGGCGCCAACAAGGAGTTCGCCCGCCAGTACCTGGCCGGGGAGCTGGAGGTCGAGCTGATCCCGCAGGGCACGCTGGCCGAGCGGCTGCGGGCGGGCGGCGCCGGGATCCCCGCCTTCTACACGCCCGCCGGGGTGGGCACCCAGGTCGCCGACGGCGGCCTGCCGTGGCGCTACGACGGGCAGGGCGGGGTCGCGCTGGCGTCACCGCCCAAGGAGGTCCGGGAGTTCGACGGCACGGAGTACGTGCTGGAGCGGGGCATCCGCACCGACTTCGCCCTGGTCCGGGCCGCCCGGGGCGACCGGCACGGCAACCTGGTCTTCAACAAGTCCGCCCGGAACTTCAACCCGCTGGCCGCGATGGCCGGGCGGGTCACGATCGCCGAGGTGGAGGAGCTGGTGGAGCCGGGCGCCATCGACCCGGACGCGGTGCACCTGCCGGGCATCTTCGTGCAGCGGATCGTCGCCCTCACCCCGGAGCAGGCGGCGGACAAGCGGATCGAGCAGCGGACGGTGAGCTCCTGATGGCCTGGACACGCCAGGAGATGGCCGCGCGGGCGGCGCGCGAACTGCGGGACGGGCAGTACGTCAACCTCGGCATCGGCCTGCCCACGCTGATCCCGAACCACCTGCCCGAGGGCGTCGAGGTCGTCCTCGAATCGGAGAACGGCATCCTCGGCACCGGCCCCTACCCCACCGAGGACGCCATCGACCCGGACCTGATCAACGCCGGCAAGGAGACCGTGACGGTCCTGCCGGGCGCCTCCTTCTTCGACTCGGCGCTGTCCTTCTCGATGATCCGGGGCGGGCACATCGACGTGGCCGTGCTCGGCGCCATGCAGGTCTCCGAGCGGGGCGACCTCGCCAACTGGGCCGTCCCCGGCAAGCTGATCACCGGCATCGGCGGGGCGATGGACCTGGTGCACGGCGCCCGCACGGTCTTGGTCGTCATGACCCACACCGCGAAGGACGGCTCGCCCAAGATCCTCACCGAGTGCACGCTGCCGCTGACGGGCAAGGGCTGCGTGAACCGGATCATCACCGACCTCGGCGTCCTCGACGTCACCGGCGACGGGCTCGTCCTCGTCGAGACCGCACCGGGCGTGACCGCCGAGGAGGTCGTCGCCGGGACCGGCGCCCGGCTCACCGTGCCGGAGGCCCTGAAGTGAAGGACGTCCACCTCGTCGACGCGGCCCGCACGCCGATCGGCCGCTACGACGGCGCGCCGGCGGGCGTCCGCCCCGACGATCCGGAACGCCAGGCGATCCGCGCGGCGGCGGGCCGTCCGTGACCGGTCGCGTCCACGCGCAGAGCCGCATGCCGGTACCGCCCGCGCCCCTTCGGGCGCCCTTCCGTAAGAACCTTCCAGGGGGCCTCATGACTCTCACGCAGCACGACATCGACCAGGAGATCGCGGCCGAACGCGCCGCGTACGAGAAGCGGCTCGCCGACGGAGGGCCCGTCGAGCACCAGCCGCGCCGCGACTACGCGCCGTACCGCTCCTCGGTGCTCCGGCACCCCAAGCGGCCGCCCGTCACCATCGACGTGAGCAAGGACCCGGAGCTGGTGGAGCTGACCTCACCGGCCTTCGGGGAACGGGACATCACCGAGACCGACAACGACCTCACCCGGCAGCACCATGGTGAGCCGATCGGTGAGCGCATCACCGTCTCCGGGCGGGTGCTCGACCGGGACGGCCGCCCGGTGCGCGGCCAGCTCGTGGAGATCTGGCAGGCCAACTCGGCCGGCCGCTACGCCCATCAGCGCGAGCAGCACGACGCCCCGCTGGACCCCAACTTCACCGGCGTGGGCCGCACCCTCACCGACGACCGGGGCCGCTACCACTTCACCACCATCCAGCCCGGGCCGTACCCGTGGCGCCAGCACCTCAACGCCTGGCGTCCCGCGCACATCCACTTCTCGGTGTTCGGCACCGCGTTCACCCAGCGGCTGGTGACGCAGATGTACTTCCCTGGCGACCCGCTGTTCCCGTACGACCCGATCATCCAGTCGGTGACGGACGACGCGGCCCGGCAGCGGCTGGTCGCCACGTACGACCACAGCCTGTCGGTGCCGGAGTTCTCGATGGGCTACCACTGGGACATCGTGCTGGACGGCCCGCGGGCCACCTGGCTCGAGGAAGGGCGCTGACCTGCCATGACGAGGATCGACACGAGCCGGCCCGAGACCGTGCTGCCCACCCCTTCGCACACCGTCGGGCCGTTCTACGGCCACGCCCTGCCGTTCCGCGGCGGTGCGGACATCGCACCCGCCGGACACCCGGACACGATCACCGTGCACGGGTACGTCACCGACGGCGCGGGGGCGCCGCTGCCCGACGCGCTGATCGAGGTGTGGGGCCCGGACCCGCGGGGCGACCTGCCCACCGCCGACGGCTCGATGCGGCGTGACCCGGCCTCGGGCGGCTTCCTGGGCCGCAACGGCGTGGAGTTCACCGGCTGGGGACGCAGCCAGACCGACGCGAACGGCCACTGGTACACACGGACCCTGCGGCCCGGAGCGCGCGGCCGGCACGCCCCCTGCCTCAGCGTGTGCGTCTTCGCGCGCGGACTCCTGGTGCACCTGTACACGCGGATCTACCTGCCGGACGACACCGCCGCCCTCGCGGCCGACCCGCTGCTGTCGCGGGTGGAGGAGGGGCGGCGCGACACGCTGATCGCCGCCGGGGAAGACGGCGGCACGTACCGTTTCGACATCCGCCTTCAGGGCGAAGGCGAGACGGTCTTCCTGGAGTTCCAGTGACATCTCCCCCCGGCGATCCCGGACTGCTCGCCCCCGGCTGGGCCGACTCGGCGGCCGCGGCCGCGACCGGCGACGACGCGTATCTGCGGGCCCTGCTCGACGCGGAGGCCGGGCTGACCCGGGCCCAGGCGGCGCTGGGGCTCGCCCCGGCCGAGGCGGCCGAGGCGGTGACCGGGGCGGCCCGCTCCGGCGCCTTCGACGTACGGTCCCTGGCCGCGCGGGCCCGGGCCGGCGGCAACCCGGTCATCCCTCTCGTCGCGGATCTGACGAAAGCCGTCGGCGAACCGTACGGTCCCTACGTCCACCGGGGTGCGACCAGCCAGGACATCCTGGACACGGCGGCCATGCTGGTCGCCGCGCGCACGCTGGAGCTGCTCCTCGCCGACCTCGGCCGTACCGCCGGGGCCCTGGCGCGGCTGGCCGCCGAGCACCGCGACACGGCGCTGCCGGGGCGGACGCTCACCCAGCACGCCGTGCCGACGACGTTCGGCCTCAAGGCCGCCGGCTGGCGCTCGCTGGTACTCGACGCGCGCGACCGGGTGACTGCCGTACGGGCCGCGCTGCCCGTGCAACTCGGCGGGGCAGCAGGGACGTTGGCGGCCTTCGGCGCGTACGGCGCGGCCGATCCGACCGCGCTGCCCGCGGCGTACGCCCGTGAACTCGGCCTGCGAACGCCCGAGTTGCCCTGGCACACCCTGCGCACGCCCGTAGCGGATCTCGCCGGCTGTCTGGCCTTCACCGCGGGCGCCCTCGGCAAGATCGCGGCGGACGTGCTCACGCTGTCGCGCACCGAGATCGCCGAGGTGGCCGAGGGCAGCGGCGGCGGGTCGTCCGCCATGCCGCACAAGGCCAATCCCGTGCGGTCCACTCTCGTCGCCGCCGCCGCGCGGCGGGCGCCGCAGCTCGCGGCCACGCTGTACGGGGCGATGGCGGCGGAGGACGAACGCCCGGCCGGCGCCTGGCACGCCGAGTGGGAGCCGCTGCGGGACCTGCTGCGGCTGGCCGGCGGGGCCGCCCGGGACACCGCCGAGCTGGCGGAGGGACTGCGGGTCAGGCCCGAGGCCATGCGCGCCCACCTGGACCTCACCGGCGGGGCGATCGTCTCCGAGCGGCTCTCCGCCGAACTGGCCCGGGAGCTGGGGCGGTCCCGGGCCAGGGAACTGCTCACCCGGCTGGCCGCGGAGGGCCGTCCGCTCGCCGAGGCGCCGGAGCTCGCGGCCGCCGACCTCGACCCCACGCACTACACCGGCTCCGCCGGAGCCCTCACCGACCGTGCCCTGGAGCGACGTTGACCCTGCTGCATCACCGTGCCGAAGGCCCCTCCTCCGCTCCCCCGCTGCTGCTCGGGCCCTCGCTCGGCACGTCGTACGCCCTGTGGGACCGGGTGGCGCCCGAGCTGTCGGTCACCCACCGCGTGATCCGCTGGGACCTGCCGGGCCACGGCGGTTCGGCGGCCGGTCTCCTGACGGCGGGTGCCACGGTCGGCGACCTGGCCGGCCTGGTGCTGGCCCTCGCCGACGCGCTCGGCGTCGGGCGCTTCGCGTACGCCGGGGTGTCGCTGGGCGGCGCCGTGGGGCTGCACCTCGCCGTGCACCACCCCGAGCGGCTGTCCTCGCTGGCCGTGATCTGCTCGTCGGCGCACTTCAACGGGGCCGGGCCGTGGGAGGAACGGGCCGCGCGGGTGCGGCGGGAGGGGCTGGCCGCACTGGCGGACAACGCCGACGCGCGCTGGTTCACGCCCGGCTTCACCGTGCCGGAGCTCGTGGCGGACCACCGCAGGGCCGACCCGGAGGCGTACGCCGCCTGCTGTGACGCGCTCGCCGCCTTCGACCTGCGGGACCGGCTGCCGGAGATCACCGTGCCGACCCTGCTGGTCGCCGGGCGCGAGGATCCGGCGACACCGCCCGCCCATCTGCGGGAGATCGCCGACGCGGTGCCGGGCGCGGCGCTGGTGGAGATCCCGGGCGCCTCGCACCTGGCGCCCGCACAGTGCCCCGAGGCCGTGCTGGCCGCGCTGCGCTCCCACTTCGGCCGGCTGCCCGGGCGGGGGATGGAGGTGCGGCGCGAGGTGCTCGGCGACGCGCACGTGGACCGGGCGCAGGAGCGGCAGACGCCCTTCACCGCGCGGTTCCAGGACTTCATCTCCCGCTACGCCTGGGGCGAGATCTGGACCGACCCGACGCTGTCGCGCCGTGAGCGCAGCATGATCACCCTCACCGCGCTGGTCGCGCACGGCCACCACGACGAGCTGGCCATGCATGTCCGGGCGGCCCGCCGCAACGGGCTCACCCCCGAGGAGATCGGCGCCGTGCTGCTGCAGACGGCAGTGTACTGCGGTGTGCCGGCGGCGAACGCGGCGTTCGCGACGGCCCGGCGGGTGCTGGCGGAGGAGGACGGCACGGGAGGGTGACCCTGCCGGTCGTACGCACGGCAGCAGCTCGCCCGGGCCCCACCGGCGTGCCTACGGTGGGGGCATGTCCACCCTCCTGATCACCGGCGCCACCTCCGGGCTCGGCCGGTACGCCGCCTTCGAACTGGTCCGCGCCGGGCACGTCGTCCTCGTCCATGGCCGGGACGCGGAGCGCACCGAGCGGCTGGCCGCTGAGCTGCGCACCGAGGGGGACGCCGAGGCGTTCGTCGCGGACCTGGCCTCCCTGGCGCAGGTGCGCGAGCTCGCCGCGCACGTCGCCGACGCGCATCCCGAACTCGACGTGCTGGTCAACAACGCGGGCGTGGGCTTCGGACCGCCCGGTGCGGGCCGGGAGCTCAGCGCCGACGGGCACGAACTGCGGCTCGCGGTGAACTACCTCGCGCCGGTCGTGCTGACCCGGGCGCTGCTGCCCGTGCTGCGGGCGAACGCCCCGGCCCGGATCGTCAACGTCGGCTCGGCCGGCCAGGAACCGCTCGTCTTCGAGGACCCCGAGTTCGGCCGCGGCTACGACGGCACCGCGGCGTACCGGCGCAGCAAGTTCGCGCTCGCCGCGTACACCTTCGCCCTCGCCGAGGAGCTGGCGGGCACCGGTGTGACGGTGAACGTGCTGCACCCGGCGACCTTCATGGACACCGCGATGGTCCGCGAGGCGGACGTCACGCCCTGGAACACCGTCGCCGACGGGGCGGCCGCCGTGCTGGCCCTGGCCACACGGGACGCGGGCACCGGCCGGTACTTCGACGGGACGCGGCCGGCCCGCGCCCATGAGGCGGCGTACGACCCGGCGGTGCGGGCCCGACTGGCCGCCGTGACGGACCAGCTGGTCCGCGCCTGAGGGGTTCCGCATCCGAGGAGGGGGCGGGCCAGTTGGTCCGCACCCGGGGACGGGTACGGGCGCTCAACGCAGGCCGGCGCCCGTCGCCAGTTCCGCGCGCGCCCGGGCCGCCAGTCCGTCCGCGCCGCACGAGACGGCCAGGTCGAGGCCCCGCCGGAGGTCGGCAGCCGAGCGGGCGGCGATGCCGTACTCGATGCGGGCCGCCGCGTGCTCGTACTGGCAGGGCGAGGCCTCCAGGTAGGTGACGGCCCGGGCGAGGAGCTTGACGGCGCGCTGGCCGGTCTCCAGGGCGGCGGCGCAGCGCAGGGCCTCCCCTATGGCGGTGTCCGTGCCGAAGCGCTCGGCCTGGCGGCGGACGTCGACGGCGAGCCGGGCGGCACGGGCCGGATCCTCGGTGCTCAGGGCGCGGGCGAGGTCCGTGGCCCACGGGACGAGCACCGGGTTGTGGTGGCCGCGGGCCGCCGCGGCCTTCTCGGCGGCCTCCAGTTCGTTGATGCCGTCCTTGGTGCGGCCGACGGCCAGCAGCAGCCGGCCGCGCACCGACCGCGGGTCGGGCAGGACGATCGTGGAGGGGTAGGGCGGGGCGAATCCGTACCGCTCGGCGACGTCCCAGGCCTCCTCGACCCGGCCGCGGGCCAGCAGCGTGTCGACCAGGTTGCAGGTCGCGGACCAGTACAGCGGCAGGCCGCGGCCGACCCGCTCGGCGAGGCGCAGCGACTCGCGCAGGGACGACTCGGCCTCCTTCAGACGGCCGCGCCTGCGGTGGCCGAGTCCGACGTAGGCGTGGGCCAGGGCGAGGTGGCCGCCGCTCCAGCCGGCCGACTCGTACGCGCGCAGCGCCTCGCTGTAGAGGGTCTCCGCCCGGTCGAGGCGGTCGGTGAACGCGTAGGCGTTGGCCAGCATCAGCAGCAGTTCGATGCCCCACTCGGTGTCGGTCCAGCCGAGCCCGGGCGCCAGCCGGCCGTTGACGAGGGCGCGGTCGCACAGCTCGGCGACCTCCTCGGCGTTCTCGCCGTGCATCAGGGCGTCGAAGCCGCGCAGGATGAGCAGCGCGCGTTCGGAGTTGTCCCGGCCGCTGCAGGTGCTCGCGAGGTCGGCGAGGCGCTCGGAGCGGCCGGGCGCGGTGGTCTCGCCGGCGTGGATGCCCTCCCACATGAAGTGGACGGCCTGGAGCCGCATCCGGGCGGGCCCGGGGCCGAGCCGGGCGGCCTCCGCCTCGACCGTGCGGACCGCCTCCTCCAGCTGGTCGTTGTGCAGGAGCGCCTGGGAGAGCCGGAAGACGGCGTCCACCCGCTGGTCGCCCTCGAGTCCGGGCATGGACAGCGCGGTGCGCAGATGGCTGATCGTGCGGGCGGGTGCGGTGAGGAACGTGGCCTCGGCCAGTTCGTAGAGCACGTGCGGGTGGGACTCGGGCCGGGGCGGTTCCTCCAGGGCGCGTTCCAGGCAGCGGCGGGCGGCGTCGGGGGCGCCGACCGCGAGGTGCTCGCGGGCCGCCTCGCGCAACTGCCCGACGAGTTCCTCGTCGTCGTCCGGGTGGACCTCCAGCAGGTGCCGGGCGGCGGCCGCGGCGCCGTGTCCCTCGTCGGTGACGATACGGGCGGCGATGCCGTGCATCGCGGTGCGCAGGGCGTCGGGGATGGAGTTGTAGACCGCGGTGGCGATGAGCGGGTGGACGAACTCCAGGTCGCCCTCGGCGCCGCGGCCGGTGGCGGGATCCGGCGCGGTGAGGATGCGGGCGGTGCGCAGCAGTTCGGCGCAGCGGCGGGCGTCCTCGAGCTTGAGGGTGGCGAGTTTGGCGACCAGGCCGACGGAGATGCCGGTGCCGAGGATGGCGGCGGCCCACGCGAACCGGGTGGCGTCTATGCCGAGTTGCTCCAGGCGGGCGACGAGGCCGCCGCCGCGTGCCGAGCGGTTCAGCTCGCGCAGCTCGCCGGCGCGGGCCTCGACCGGTTCAAGTTCGCTGTCCTGCACCCGGGCGAGGAGTTCGACGGTCTCGTAGGGGTTGCCGGCGGTGACGGCCCAGACCTCGCGGCAGAACGCGGCGTCCGCGTGCCGGCCGAGGGTGGCGCGGGTGAGTCCGGCCGTCGCCTCCGGGGTGAGGGCGCTCAGCGTCGTGACGGGGCCGTCGGCGGCGGCCGCGACAGTGTCGAGGTGACGGGCGCCGGCGCCGGAGAGGTCGCCCGGGCGGCGGGCGACCACGACCAGCACGGACATCTCGTCGAGGCGTTCGGCCAGCGCGGCCAGCCAGTGCAGGGTCTCCTGGTCGGCCCAGTGGGCGTCGTCGATCAGCAGCACCAGCGGCCAGTCCCGGCGGGAGAGCCGGCGCACGGCCGCGACCAGGCCGTCGCACACGCCCTGCGGGTCGGCCTGCCGGTCGCCGGGGTCCGCTATGCCGAGGGCGGGTCCGGCGATGTCGTACCAGTCGCCGAGGTACTCGCGGGCCTCCTCCGGCAGCATCGACACCAGGGCCGGCTGCAGCAACTGCCGTACCACGTTGAAGGGGACCGACTTGAGGGTCTCGCCGCCGCGGGCCGACCAGACCGTGCAGCCGCGCGCCTCCGCGATGCGGCGGGTTTCGGCCAGCAGCGCGGTCTTGCCGAGTCCGGCCTCGCCGCAGAAGACCAGCAGTCCGCCGGTCGAGGAGCGGTCGGCGCACAGGCTGTCCACCGCCCGTGCGACGGCGGCGACTTCCTCGTCGCGCTCCCACAGGGAAGCCGAGGCGGCGGCCGTGGGCCGTACCTCCGTCATCCCGCTACCTCCCCAAGTCGCCCGAACGACGTACAGACGTCGAGCGTAGCCGTCCTCTTGCCCGAGTGGAGGACGGTCGGGGCACCTGTTGCCGTGACGGGTGACACGGGGTGCCCCCGGGCGACGCACCCGGGCCACCACCAGCCGACTTTGCGTCAACACCGTGCAATTGCAAGTGAGCTGACGTTCAGTCATACAACGGGGGTGTACCCGCTCGATGGGGTGGGCCCAGTGATCCGGCGCGCAGCGAGCGGACTGCTGCGGCTGCTACGGCTATTTCGCAACGATCACCGCAGCGAGGTTCAGCACGCCGGAACGCGGCGGCGAGATCAAGGAACTGATGCGGGCGCACGCCTCGTTCGCGCTCGCGTTCTTCCGCCGCCCCACCGAAGCGAAACATTTCGGCCGTCTCGGCGGGGTGGTGTGTGCGGCGGGCCGGCGCGGGCACGGCCGGGCGGACGCGATGCCGGCGTTGTCCGCCCCGCCGGGCCGGTGTACCTGATCCTCGCGGCCCGCCGAGGGCGGAGTGGGCGAGTGCGGGGGGCGGTGTCCGTGGTGCTGGGCTCGCCGATGGCAGTGCGGCCGGGGGTGCCGGAATGATTGGGTCCGGGTCCTCTCATGCCTCTTTCACCGACGCCTCATACGGTGGGGGCATGACGCGCGAGACTCCTGCCGGGTGGTACCCGGACCCCGGACAGACAGCGGACGGCCCCGCCACCGAGCGCTGGTGGGACGGCAAGGCCTGGACGCCCTACATCCGCCCGAAGGAGCACCCGGGGGCCGAGGGCCCCGGCCCGGCCGGGAACGAGACCGCGGCTGCGGCCGACGGCGACCCGGGCCGTGCGGGCGAGCCCCGCGATGCGGCGGACGCGATATCGACGCCGGATACGCCTGTGGACGAGACCCGAGCGGCGGCGCCCGCCGACGGGACGCCGAGCCCGGCACCGGCACCAGGCCCGGCATCGGCAGCGGGCCCGGCATCGGCAGCGGGCCAGTCGCCGGAAGGCGAACCGGACGCGGCAGCAAACGCCGTCCCGGATGGCCACCCCACCCCCGCCCCTGCCCCGGACGCCCACCCCGCCCCGGCGGGTCAACCGGCCCCGGGAGCCCACCCGGAAGCCGGGGCTCATCCGGAGGCCGGGACTCACCCGGAGGCCGGGACTCACCCGGAGGCCGGGACTCATCCGGAAGCAGCAACGCACCCCGAGGCCACGGCTCACCCGTATCCGCCCGGCGTTCCCGCCCATCCCGGATATTCCGCTGCTCCCGGATACCCCAGCGCTGCCGGATACCCCACCCCTCCCGGCTACCCTGCCGCTCCCCCACGCTCCTCCCGGTCCCGGCGGCTGCGGGCCGGGATTGCTGTCGGGGCCGCTGTCGTCGTGCTCGCCGGCATCGGGGTGGGCGTGTACGCCCTGGCGGACGACGGCGGCGGCGGTTCCGCCACGTCCCAGGCGCCTGGGGGCCCGGGCGGGCCGTTCGGTGGAGACGGCGGGTCCGGCGGGTCCGGCGGCGGGGGGCAGAGTCCGGGGCCCGATCGGTCCGAGTCGCCGAAGATCAGGAGCGGCTCGGTGACCGACCCGGTCAGCGGGATCAGTCTGCCCATCCCCGAGGGGTGGTACGGGCAGCAGGGCCAGGCCGGTGCGCAGGTGACGTCCGAGGAGTCCTACAAGTGCCCCGGCGACACCGCCGCCACGTGCACCGAGGGCGGTGCCTACTCCGCCCCCGCCCTGGCCCTCGGCACCAAGGGCGACACCCCCGAGGAGATCGCCAAGGCGGACATCGCGGCGAACGCCGAGGAGTCCTACGGCGGCAAGTCCTACGGCGGCATCACCTCCCACGACGTGCTGGCCTCCGAGGCCGTGACCGTCGCCGGCCAGAAGGGCTACCTGGTCCGCTGGAAGGCCGTCACGAGCAAGGGCGCCGACGGCATCGTCGAGTCGCTCGCGTTCCCCTCCCCCGCGAACGCGAAGCTGATGGTCGTCGTCCGGTTCGGCGTCGACGCCGACCAGAAGGAGTCCGTGCTGGACGAGATCACCCGCGGCATCAAGGTGTCGACGGGCCGCGGCAACGGCCAGGACGTCTGACCCGGCGCCCCGCCGCCGGACACCCGTCGGCCGAGTGGGGCGCCCCCGCCGCTCACAGGGGCACCCCACCCGGCCGGGGGGTGCGCGCCGCCCCCGTCCCCACGGGTCGGCGCGGTCGGGTCGCCGTCCGGTCATCCGTGGACGGCGGCCCGGGTCTCAGGTCAGGCCCAGTGCCGGAAGCACCGCGGCCTCCACGAACCGCACGAGGTAGTCGGGGTCGGCGGGCCGGCCCTCCAGGACGGGCCGCAGCCGCAGCACGCCCAGCATCTGCGCCGGGAGGTACGGCAGCGCCGGGTGGTCGGCCGGCACCTCCCCGCGCTCGACCGCGCGCCGCACGATCTCCTTCAGCGCCGCGATCTCCGGTTCCACCACCGCCTCGCGCAGCGCGCACTGCAGCTCCGGGTCCTGCGTGGCGGCGTGGGCGAGCGCGTGCAGGAGCTTGGTGTCGCGGCCGGACAGATCGCCGAGCGCCCGGGCGGCCTCCCGCAGGTCCCCGGCGAGCGAGCCGGTGTCGACGCAGCGCGTGCGCCGGTGGGACCGCAGCGCCGCCGCGACGAACTGCGGCTTGGTCTTCCACTGGCGGTACAGCGTGGACTTGCTGCAGCGGGTGCTGGCGGCGATCCCCTCCATCGTCAGGGCGTCGTACCCGCACTCGCGGAGCTGTTCCAGCACGGCGTCGAAGAACTCCTGCTCACGCTCCGGCGTGATCTTGGAGCGGCGCGAGGTGCCGACCTGCTCGGGTCGGTCCGCAGCCTGCGACGTCATGGCGTGTGCTCCCGCTCTCCTCGGCGGCCGGAGCATGCCCGGCCGGTGCTGTGTCGAACGTCTATCGAGACACCAGTGTACCGGTACGCGAGCGTATCGGTACACTGGCGTATCGGTACGCACTCGTACCGATAACAGCACCACCGTCATCGAAGGGGCCGGGGGATGAATGCCCGCACCGAGCCTGCGCCGGCGGGGTCCGACGCGATAGCGCGACCGCCGCTCTTCCGGGAGCTCCTGCTCGTCGCAGGGCTCTTCCTCGTCTACAAGTTCGGCCGGCAGCTGGCCACGGGCCACACCGGCGAGGCGTTCGGCAACGCGCACCGCGTGTGGGACCTCGAGCGCGCGGTGCGGCTGCCCGGCGAGACGGCGGTGCAGTCCCTGCTGCTGAACGGCGACGCTCCCGCGCAGCTGGCCAACACGTACTACGCGGCGGTCCACTTCCCGGCCACCGCCGCCTTCCTGGTCTGGCTGTACCTGCGCCGCCCGGCCCACTACGTGTGGGCCCGCCGGGTGCTGGCCGCGGTGACCGCCGCCGCCCTGGTGCTGCACCTGCTGTTCCCGCTCGCCCCGCCGCGGATGCTCGCCGCGACCGGTCTCGTGGACACCGCGCGGCTGTACGGGCCGTCGGTGTACGGCGACCCGGCGACCGACTCCCTGTCGAACCAGTTCGCGGCGATGCCCTCGCTGCACTTCGGCTGGGCGCTGATGGTGGCGATCGGGCTGATCGCCGCGACCCGCTCGCGGTGGCGGTGGCTGTGGCTGCTGCACCCATTGCTGACCCTGCTGGTGATCGTCGGCACCGCGAACCACTACTGGCTCGACGCGATCGTGGCGGCGGCCCTGCTGGGCCTGGCGCTTACGGCCCTGCACCTGCCGCACCGCACGGCGACCACCGCCGGGCGCCCGCGGGGTGGTCCCGTGCCCGCGCAGCGGGACGAGCACGCACTGGTCGGAGCGGGCCGGTGAACGCCGTGCCGGTCGCCGTCGCCCTGTCCCTCGTCTCCGCCGTGGCCTACGCGGCAGCCGCCGTCGCCCAGGAGCGGCTGGCCGCCCGCTCCCCCGGCGCGGGCGCGCTGCGGCTGCTCGGCAGCGGCGCCTGGTGGTGGTCGGTCGGGCTGAACGCGGCGGCCGCGCTGCTGCACGTGGTGGCCTTGCGGTACGGCCCGCTGACGGTGGTGCAGCCGCTCGGCGCGCTCACCCTGGTCGCGGCGGTGCCGCTGGGGGCGCGGATGGCGGGACGGCGGGTGAGCGCGGTCGAGTGGAGGGGCACCGCGCTGACCCTGCTGGGCCTGGGCGCCGTCCTGGTCACGGCGTCCGGCCCGGCGCCCGACGACGTGCTGAGCGTGCCCGAGGCGCTGGCGGTGGCGGGGGCCACGGCCGCTGTCATCGGGGTGCTGTCCCGGCCGGGCGCCCGGCCCGGACTGCGGCACGCGACCGCGTCGGGGGTCGCTTCCGGGGTCGCCTCGGCCCTCACCCAGACCGTGACGGTGGCCGCGACGGACCGGACGGGTCCGGTGCTGAGCCTCCAGGTGGTCGGGGTGGCGCTGCTGGTGGCGGCGTTCGCGGCCGGCGGGCTGCTGCTGTCGCAGACGGCCTACCGGGGCGGCCTGGGCGGTCCGCTGGCCATGGTGACCCTGGCCAATCCGCTGGCCGCCGCGGTGATCGGCCTGTCGCTGCTCGGCGAGCGGCTCCAGGGCGGCCCGGGGGGCGTGCTGCTCGCGCTCGCGGGGGCCGGCCTGGCCTCCTGGGGCGTGATCCTGCTCAGCAGGTCGGCGCCGCGGGAGGAACCGGTGGACGACGGCCATCCGGTGGCCGCCGTCCTGGCGCTGGAGCCGGGTCCGGCCGCGGCCGGAGCGGCGTGGGTGCCCCGGCCGCACGAACCGGGGCACCTCACCACGGCTACGCGGTGACGATCGCCGGGTCGCTCACGCCCGGCTGCCCGTTCTCGACGTGCCCCGCGAACCGCCGCAGGAAGGCCTTGTCGCCCTCGGCGGTGACGGTCAGGTCGTACCAGCGGCGGCTCCTGGTGAGGTCGACGGTCCGCCGCACGGTCGCGCCGGGGCGGACGGTGACGGCCGAGGGCTTGCCACCGTAGCCGTCGGCGATGCGCAGCCGGGCCGTGCCGGAGCCCTTGTTGGTGAAGGTCAGCTCGATGTCGTCGCCCCGGTGACGGGCGGTGACCTCGCAGCCGGCCGCCTTGTTCGAGCCCTTGAAGACGCGCACGAAGCCGTTCGGGCCGTGCACGGTCAGGTCGTAGGAGCCTGCGGAGTAGGCCGAGTTCCAGGTGTCCCGGAGCGTCTTGCCGGCCTCGGTGGTGTACGTCCAGGGGCCGTCGGTGCGGTTGCCGGAGGTGACGTGGAAGGCGCCGCCCGCCTTGGGCCCGGAGGCGAAGGCGAGGGTGAGCTTCCCGGCCGCCGCGTCGACCGAGGCGTCGACGTGCGGGGCGTACTTCAGCGGCCGGGAGCGGCGCAGTCCGCGCTCCTGCCGGGGCATGCGCGGGTCGGCGGGCGGGGTGGGCCTGTAGTCGGGGTGGCGTTCGCGGTCCTGGGGTTCGTACGCGTCGGTGCCGGGCAGCGGGGCGGGGCGCGCGTCCTTGCGGGAGAAGTCGAACGCGGCCGTCAGGTCACCGCAGATCGCGCGGCGCCACGGCGAGATGTTCGTCTCGCGCACCCCGAAGCGGCGCTCCATGAACTGCAGGATCGAGGTGTGGTCGAGGGTCTCGGAGCAGACGTAGCCGCCCTTGCTCCAGGGCGAGACGACCAGCATCGGCACCCGCGGGCCCAGACCGTAGGGGCCGGCCGTCTTGCGGCCGTCGCCCGGGAAGAGGTCGGGGGTGACGTCGACGGTGGACAGGCCGCGTGAGGCGTCCTTGGGCGGCAGCGGCGGCACGACGTGGTCGAAGAAGCCGTCGTTCTCGTCGTAGGTGATGAACAGGGCCGTCTTCGACCAGACCTCGGGGTTGGAGGTGAGGGCGTCCAGGACCTGGGCGATGTACCAGGCGCCGTAGTTCGAGGGCCAGTTGGAGTGCTCGGAGAAGGCCTCGGGGGCGGCGATCCAGGAGATCTGGGGCAGCTTGCCCGCCTTGACGTCGGCCCTGAGCCGGTCGAAGTAGCCGTCGCCGTTCTTGACGTCGGTGCCGGTGCGGGCCTTGTCGTACCAGGGGTCGCCGGGCCGGGCGTTGCGGTATTTGTCGAAGTACAGCAGGGAGTTGTCGCCGTAGTTGCCGCGGTAGGCGTCCTGGATCCAGCCCCAGGAGCCGGCCGCGTCCAGGCCGTCGCCGATGTCCTGGTAGACCTTCCAGGAGATGCCGGCCTGCTCCAGGCGCTCGGGGTAGGTCGTCCAGCCGTAGCCGAGTTCGGCGTTGTCCAGGACGGGTCCGCCGCCGCTGCCGTCGTTGCCCGTGTATCCGGACCACATGTAGTAGCGGTTCGGGTCGGTGGAGCCGATGAACGAGCAGTGGTAGGCGTCGCAGACGGTGAACGCGTCGGCGAGGGCGAAGTGGAAGGGGATGTCCTCGCGGGTCAGGTACGCCATGGTCGTGGTGCCCTTGGCGGGTACCCACTTGTCGTACCTGCCGCCGTTGTAGGCCTGCTGGCCGTCGGGCCAGGAGTGCGGCAGTCCCTCCAGGAACTGCATGCCGAGGTCGTCGGCGTCCGGGTGGAACGGCAGGAGTTCCTTGCCGTCCTTCTCCTGGTGCCAGACCGGTTTGCCGTTGGGCAGGGTGACCGGGTGGGGGTCGCCGAAGCCGCGGACGCCTCTCAGGGTGCCGAAGTAGTGGTCGAAGGAACGGTTCTCCTGCATCAGGACGACGATGTGCTCGACGTCCTCGATCGACCCGGTGCGGTGGTTGGCCGGCAGGGCGGCGGCGCGCTGGATGCTGGCGGACAGGGCGCTGAAGGCCGTGGTGGCACCCGCGAGTTGGAGAAAGCGGCGCCGGTTGACTTCGGACATGTAGGACAGACCTCTCATCCTGAGGTACGGGACGACCGGAACGTGACGGAATCTGCGCGGAAGGAGTGTTTCAGGGACACCAAACGCCAAGGAAGGGGCGCGTGACAGGGGTGTGAAAGTCGCCGGTACGGAGGGTGCTGCGGTGCGCTCGCGGGGAGGGTCCGGGACGTGACAGAGACGCAGACGACTTCCCCGCCGACGCAACGGCCCGTTCGCCAGCTCCTCGCCGCCTCCGTGGGCAACGCGGTGGAGTGGTACGACTGGTACGCCTACACGTTTCTGGCCACGTACATCGCCGCCCAGGTCTTCCGACGACTCGCTGGTGCCGCTGCTGTCCACGTTCGCGGTGTTCGCGGTCGGGTTCTTCGTGCGGCCGGTCGGCGGGCTGCTGATGGGCGCGGTCGCGGACCGGCACGGGCGGCGGGCCGCGCTGACGGTCACCATCCTGCTCATGGGCGGCAGCAGCCTGCTGGTCGGGCTGACCCCGACCTACGCGGCGGCGGGCGTACTGGCGCCGGTGCTCCTCGTCCTCGCGCGGCTGCTCCAAGGCCTGTCCGTGGGCGGCGAGTTCGCGGCTTCGACGACCTTCCTCGTCGAGTCGGCGGGGCCCGGCCGGCGCGGGCTGTTCTCCAGCTTCCAGTACGTGTCCACCACCGTGGGCCAGCTGGTCGCCTCCGGCGTCGCGACCCTCCTGGTGGGCTCGCTGAGCGACGGGCAGATGAACGGCTGGGGCTGGCGGGTGCCGTTCATGCTCGGGGCCGTGCTGAGCCTGGTGGGTTTCTGGATCCGGCGGGGAGCGCAGGAGACCCGCAGCGCCGAACAGCGCGAGGCCCCGCGCCCGGGTCTGTTCGAGGCGTTGCGCCGGCATCCGCGCGAGTCGCTGCTGATCGGCGGTATCACGGCGGGCGGCACCATCGCGTACTACACGTGGACGTCGTACCTGCCGACGTACGCCGAACTCAACGCGGGGATCGACAAGTCGGACGCTCTCCTGGCGGGCACGCTCTCACTGGCCTTCTTCGCGCTGCTGCAACCCCTCGGCGGCCTGCTGTCGGACCGGATCGGCCGCCGCCCCCTGCTGCTCTTCTTCGGCCTGGGCTTCGCCCTGCTCACGGTGCCGCTGCTGCACACCCTGCGCGACTCGTTCGCGGTGCTGCTGCTGGTGCAGTGCGCGGGCATGGTCCTGCTGACCGGCTTCACGTCGATCAGCGCGGCCGTGAACGCGGAGATCTTCCCGCCCCGGGTCCGCGCGGCCGGCATCGGCTTCCCCTACTCCCTCACCGTCGCGCTCTTCGGCGGGACGGCCCCGTACGTCGGCACCCTGTTCAAGGACCAGGGGCACGCGGGGCTGTTCCCCTGGTACGTGGCGGTGATCTGCCTGGTGTCGTCGGTGGTGTACCTGCGGTTGCCGGAGACGGCTCACGCGCCGCTGCGGCGCTGAGGGGACGCCCCGTCGGGGACCGGTTCGCCGTCCCCGCCGCCCGCGCCGGTGCTCGCGTCCGGCTCCTCGTGCGGCCCGGCACCGTCGCGGTGCACCGGCGGCGCGGACACTGTGCCGTCCCCGATCGTGCCGCCCTCCCTCACCGCGGCCCGCTCGGGGTCCACCACGGCGTCGGTCGTCCGGCCGACCTCGGACAGCGTCATCTGGGCGCGGTCGTCGACCAGCCGGGTCACCAGGTGCTGCGCGGCGCCGAACGCCGCGGCCCACCCGAGCACCTGGGCCCTGCTGTCCAGGTCGCTCAGTCCGGGCACGAAGGCGCCCCGGATCAGCAGCAGCCCGAGGAACGCCGACAGGGCTCCGGTGGGGAACTTCAGCACCGCCGAGGCCAGCGGCAGCATGTAGGGCGAGTCGGTGCCCCGGATCCGGCGCAGCGAGGCGATGACGGTGAGGGCGGCTCCGGCCAGCCCGGCGATCTCGATGGTGAGGATGTCCGCGGGCCGGGCCCGGGAGCTGGGGTCCCTCCCGGCCGGCACCTCGTGGTACTCCGCGGTGGGGCACACCACCGTCACCTGGTCCCGCGGGCCGGTCTCCGGCGTGAAGCACAGGCTCAGCGAACCGGGCGAGAACCAGCCGTAGAGGGCGAGTCCGGTCACGCCGAGCAGGACGAGGAAGGTCGCGGTCCACAGGATGTTGCGCAGGCTGCGCACCCGGGCCAGTTCGTCGTCCAGCGCGTTGTACGAGGCGTCGAGCGCCCGGACCATCAGGTCCCGGTCGCCGGGCGTCATCTCGCCGGAGATGACGGCGCGCAGCCTGCGGGCGAGCCGCACCCGCCGGGGATCGTCGGTGTCGAGATGATCCTTGACCAGCGCCATGACCTCACTGGCGCGGCCCGCGGCCTCCTCGTCGGGGACGAGTTGCAGCAGCAGCACCTCGGCGCTGCGGATATTGGACCAGACGCCCTCGCGGGCCGCCGAACCCGACCAGGCACGGCGCCACCCGAAATCCTCGTCCGCGGCGGCGCGGGCCCTTTCCAGATGTCCCCGCATTCCCTCGACGAGAGTTCTGCGGTCCTCCGGGCAGGGCCTGACGCTCTCCCGGTCCAATTGCGCTTCCAGATAGGCGATGCGTGTTCTGGCCCGGGCGCGCCATGCCGTCCGCGGCGGCCGCGCGATCACGCGTAGACGGCGGGCACCCGCAGCTTGTCCCACGACTTCCGGCCCGGTGTGCCGTCGGCGTCATGGCCCTGGAATCCGAGTTTGCGCTGCCAGCGCGCGTACGACTTCCGGTCCGCTTCGCTCCACTGGGAGTCGGGCCCGGCCGCGTACTCCGAGCAGCCCTCCTCGATGAGGCGGTAGCCCATGGCCTCGATGATCGGACTGGTCACCGACGACTGGAAGAAGTCGGCGCCCGGGAACGGCTCGTACGTGCCGTGTGTTCTCGGTGGGGCCACACGGATCCGCTGATCGGGGAAAATGACGTCCGGATCCTCGATCTCCGGATTCCACGCGAGAATCTGCTCCAGCGTCACTCGATGCCGGGCCGCGATCTCGCCAAGAGTGTCTCCACGCTTCACCACATAGAACTCTGCTGTCTTTTCCATACCTCCACGATAAGTAAATGCCGCGCAGTGGAGAAGTGGAGACGGGAAGTGCGGGAGAAGAATATGGTTTCTCCTTCACTTTTTGACACCGCAACGACACGGAATCCGGGGCGGCGCTTCCGCCGGGCGGAAGGACCGTTGCGGGGCCGTGCGGTCCGCGCCGACGATGACGGCACCACCACAGACGGGAGTCAGCGCCCATGCCGCACATGACCGCCTTCGCCAGGAATCAGTGGTACGTCGCCGCCTACAGTCACGAGGTGGGCCGGGAGTTGCTCGGGCGGGCGGTGCTCGGTGAGACGCTCGTGCTGTACCGCAGCGAGGAGGACGGCAGGCCGGTCGTGCTGCACGACCGGTGCGTGCACCGCCGTTACCCGCTGTCGGAGGCGCCGACGCGGCTCGACGGCGACCGGATCGTCTGCGGCTACCACGGCTTCACCTACGACACGACCGGTACGTGCGTGTACGTCCCGGGCCAGAAACGCGTGCCGCGCACCGCCCGGGTCGCCTCCTACCCGGTCGTCGAGCAGGACTCGCTGGTGTGGGTGTGGATCGGCGACCCGGCGCTCGCCGACCCGGGGTCGGTTCCCCGGGCCCGGCACCTGGACGCCCCGGGCTGGGTCACCGTCCGCGGCATGGAGCCCATCGACTGCGACTACGGCCTGCTCGTGGACAACCTCCTCGACCTGTCGCACGAGACGTATCTGCACGGCGGGTACATCGGCACCCCCGAGGTGGCCGAGACGCCCATCACCACGGAGGTCGACGAGGGCGCCGGGATCGTCCGGGTGAGCCGGCACATGGACGACGCCGAGTGCCCGCCGTTCTACGCCCGGTCGACCGGGATCGAGGGCCGGATCACCCGCTGGCAGGACATCGAGTACCACGCGCCCTGCCTGTATCTGCTGCACAGCCGGATCGCCCCGGCCGGGGTGCTGCCCGAGGCCGACGGCAGCGACCCGCACGGCTTCCACACCGAGATCACGTACGCCATCACCCCGTCCGGCGACGGCACGGTGTACGACTTCTGGGCCGTCTCGCGCGACTGGGCGACCGACGACGCCGAGGTGACCGAGTTCCTGCGCGGCAACAACCACACGGTCGTCATGCAGGACGTCACCGCGCTCAACCTCCTGCAGCGCACGCTCGGCACCGAGCGCACCGGCTACCAGGAGCTGAGCATCAACATCGACACCGGCGGTCTGGCCGCCCGCCGCATCCTCGCCCGGCTGGTCGAGGAAGGCGCCAAGCCCGTGGAGCGGGTCCGGTGAGCGGCTCCACGGGCGAGATCTACCGCATCGACTGGCTGCCGGGCACCGACCTGCTGCACGGCACCTGCCACTGCGGGCGCGAGCACACCGCGCAGGACCCGGTCGAGATGTGGGCCTGGATGCTCGCCCACCCCCGGGGGCACACGACCGACGAGCCGCGAGAGGACCGATCGTGAGCGAGGCCGCGTCCCAACTCGTGGTGGCGCAGCGCGAGTTCGCCGCCGAGGGCGTGCTCGCCCTCACCCTGCGCCATCCCCTGGGCGAGCCGCTGCCGGCCTGGGAGCCGGGCGCGCACGTCGACGTCGTGCTCGGGCCCGGCCTGGAGCGGCAGTACTCACTGTGCGGCGATCCGGCGGACCGGTCGGCCTGGCGGATCGCGGTGCTGCGCGAGGCCGCCGGGCGGGGCGGCTCGGCCCATGTGCACGAGCAGGTGCGCGAGGGCGACAAGCTGCGGGTGCGCGACCCGCGGAACGCCTTCCGTCTGGAGCCGGCCCCGGGCTACCGCTTCGTCGCGGGCGGCATCGGCATCACGCCGATCCTGCCGATGCTGGCGGCGGCCGAGGCGGCGGGCACGCCGTGGACGCTGCTGTACGGCGGGCGCACCCGCCGGTCGATGGCCTTCACCGGCGAACTGGCCCGCTACGGCGACCGGGTGACCCTCGCGCCCGAGGACGAGACGGGGCTGCTGGATCTGCCGTCGGTGCTGGACGACGTACCCGAGGGCACCCTCGTCTACTGCTGCGGTCCCGGGCCGCTGCTGGACGCCGTCGAGGCCCGCTGCCCGTCCGGGGTGCTGCGCGTCGAGCGGTTCCGGCCCAAGGAGCGGCGAAGCGGCGGCGACGGCGCCTTCGAGGTGGAGCTGGCGCGCAGCGGCAGGACGCTCACCGTCGCGCCGGACGTGTCCGTCCTGGACGCCGTGCGCGCCGCCGGGGTCGAGGTGCTGTACTCCTGCACGGAGGGCACCTGCGGCACGTGCGAGACGGACGTGCTGGAGGGCGAGCCGGACCACCGGGACTCGGTGCTGACCGATGAGGAGCGCGCGGCGGGCGAGACGATGCTCATCTGCGTGTCCCGCTGTCGCGGCGGGCGGCTGGTGCTCGACCTCTGACCCGAAGGTGCCGCTTTCAACAAGCTTTCACCGCACGTGCGTTGACCATGGCTCCGGGCGGGCTCCAGGTTCCCTCTGAGCACGTCCGTACTGCCTGCGCACAGCCTGTCGGAGCACCTCAGCCGGTCCCACAGGGGGAGCCATGCGTCGTCTGCTCGTCGGCCTCACGGCCCTGTCCGTCCTGGCCGCCGTCACGTACACGGGCTGCGCAAGGTCTATGACGGTTCCGGGCGGCGGACGGAGGCGGTGCGGGACCTGACCTTCTCGGTTCAGGCGGGGGAACTGGTCTGTGTCGTCGGTCCGTCGGGCTGCGGCAAGACGACCCTGCTGAAGTGCGTGGGCGGTCTGCTCGCCCCGACCGCGGGCGAGGTGCGGCTCGCGGGCCGCCCGGTGGACGGACCGCCTCCCGGGATGGCGTTCGTGTTCCAGGAGTACGGCCGCAGCCTGTTCCCCTGGATGCGGGTCGGGCAGAACGTCGAACTGCCCCTGCGGCAGAAGAAGCTGAGCCGGGAGCGGCGCCGCGCGCTGGTCGCGGACGCGCTGGAGTCGGTGGGGCTCGCCGACGCCGCCGGGGCGTACCCGTGGCAGTTGTCGGGCGGGATGCAGCAGCGGGTGGCCATCGCCCGGGCGCTCGCCCACGAGCCCGAGGTGCTGCTGATGGACGAGCCCTTCGCGGCGGTGGACGCCCAGACCCGGGCCGATCTGGAGGACCTGGTACGGCGGCTGTGGCGGGAGCGCGGGGTCACGATCCTGTTCGTCACCCACGACATCGACGAGGCCGTGTACCTGGGTGAGCGGGTGATCGTGCTGTCCGCGTCCCCCACCGTCGTCCAGGAGCAGCTGAAGGTCGATCTGCCGGCCGAGCGGGACCAGGTGCGCACACGGGTGGCCCCGCGCTTCGCCGAGCTGCGGACCCGTGTGTACGAGCAGATCCAGGCGGCCAAGCGCGGGGCGTCCGGGGGCGGTCAGGACAGATAGGCCTCCACTTCGCTGAACTGGGCGGCCGGCCAGCCGGTGTTGGCCGTCACCTGGAGCCGCAGGTGGCGCACACTGGTGCCGTCGGGCAGCGCGATCGTGACCGTGTTGCCGCCGGCCGGGTCGAAGCGGTAGTCCTTCGACGCGACCACCGTCGACCACGCCGAGCCGTCCGCGCTGCCCTGCACGGACAGGGTCTAGGTCCGGGCCTGCCAGGCGCTCTGCGGCGGCAGCTTCAGCACCAGCCGGCGGACCGCCTCCCTGGTGCCGAGGTCGACCGTCAGCGCCTGCGGGAAGGCGTGGTTGGCGGATTCCCAGTAGGTGTTCGCGTCGCCGTCGACCGCCTTGGAGGGGGTGTAGACGTCCTGGGAGCCGGTGGCCGTGGCCGGGCGGCCCTTGGCGAGGTTGCGGCCCGGGTCCGGGTCGGGGTTTCCCTGCCCGGGCTGCGGCCAGGTCGAGCAGTCGGACCAGGTGCTGGTCCAGCCGGAGTTGCCGCCGCCGTCGGTGAGGGTGAAGGTGCCGGAGCCGTTGGGGTAGGGGCAGTTGTAGACGCCCGCGGCGCCGACGCCGGTCGCGGTGACGTTGCGGAAGGTGGCGGCGCCCTGCGTCTCGGCCTGGACGACGACCGTGCCGGTGTCGCGCACGGTCGCGCCGTCGACGGTGATGTTCCGGGCGGCGTACCCGCGTCCGCTGCCGGAGACGAACTCGAAGGCGCTGTACGGGCTGTCGGTGATCGTCGTGTTGGTGATCCGCACCTGGGCCTCGATCGCGCTGTCGTAGGAGTCGACCCGCAGCGCGCCCATCGGGTGGTTCCAGTTGGGGTTCATCGCGCCGGTGCGGACGAGGGTGTTGCCGTCGACGGTGATCGTGCCGGCGAGCGGGTGGAAGGGGTCGAGGAACTTCTGGTTGGAGATCGCGATGCCGCTGCCGAGGGCGTTGGTGTCGGAGACCAGGTTGTTCCTGACGGCGATGTCCGTGCCGCCGTAGATCGCGATGCCGTTGGCGAGGTTGGGCTGGGTGACGGTGTTGTTCTCGAAGCTGCTGTCGACGTCCGGCGCGTTCAGCGACCACATGGCGAGGGCGTCGTCGCCCTGGTTGCGCAGGAAGTTGTGGCGGACGCGGACGCCGCGGGCGTGGCCGTTGAGGTTGAGGCCGTCGGCGGTCATGTCGAGGAAGCGGTTGTTCTCCACGACCAGGTTGTCGTTGGTGCCCGTGAGCCACAGGCCGACCTTGAGGTGCTGCAGCCACATGCCGGAGACGGAGCTGTTCGGCCCGAGCGAGCCGTTGACGAAGTTGTCCGGGCTGGAGTCGACCCGCTCGGTGACCTCGCCGATCACCGCGAAGTCCCGGATGTGGACGTTCCCCGAGGAGCTCGACTGGTCGATGAAGCGGGAGGTGCGCACCACCGAGTGCCAGTGGCCCGCGCCCCGGAGGGTGACGTCCTGGACGCCGTTGAGCGAGGAGGTGAGCCGGTACTCGCCCGGGGGAATCCACACCACCCCGCCCCGCGCGGCGGCGATGGCGTCGCGGAAGGCCTGGGTGGAGTCGCCCTGGCCGCTCGGGTCGGCGCCCCTGGAGGTCACGGAGACCGACCCGGCGGGCTGGGAGGCGGGTCCGGCCGCCTGCTCGAAGTCGGCGACGTCCACGGTGACCTGGACGTTCGTGGCCTGGACGGCGACCTTGTCACCGGCCTGCACGGTCTCCCCGAGCAGCAGGCGGGCGTTGTCGTAGAAGTGGTGCGTCTTGGCGCCGGGGATCCAGGGCGTGTCGACGTAGGAGTACTTCGAGGTCACCGGGATCGTCTTCGCGAGCTTCCGGCCGTTGACGTAGACGTCGAGCGAGCCGGACTGGCCGTCCGGGACGCTGTAGGCGACGGTCACCGCGTTGGCCGCGCGGGGCACGGTGAACTCCACGCGCTGCCCGGGAGCGAGCCGCACGGCCTGGCGTCCGGAGGCCTCGGAGGCGAGGGTGCCCTGGGTGAGGTCGGGGCCGATCCGCGTGCCGGTGCCGCTCGCCGACTCGGCCTCGACCGAGGTGAAGGGGACGGTGGCACCGGCGGCGGCGTGGGCCGGGGCGGGGGCCAGGGCGACCAGGGTGCCGGCCGCCAGCGCCACCGCCGTGGCCAGTACTGGCATGCTCCTGACAGATCTGGGCGTGTGCATGTGCTGATCCCTTCGTGGTGGGGGTACGGGGATAGCGCGGGCGGTCTCAGGCGCGCAGCCAGACCGCGGTGTCCTCGGGCAGCCGCCCGTCGGCGTCCAGCGGGCCACTGGCGAGGAGGAGTCCGGAGTGGGCCGGCAGGGTGACGGGGGTGCCGGCGAGGTTCACCAGGCAGATCCCGTCCGACCGGCGGAAGGCGAGGACACCCTCGGCGGCGGGCAGCCAGGTGAGCGGGCCGTCCCCGAGGGCCGGGCGCAGCCGGATCGCCTCCCGGTACAGGCTCAGCATCGAACCGGGGTCCCGGGCCTGCAGGTCCGCGGCGTACGCCGGCCAGCCCTCGGGCTGGGGCAGCCAGGGTTCGCCGCCGAAGCCCGCGTGCGGGGCTCCCGCCGTCCACGGCAGCGGGACCCGGCAGCCGTCCCGGCCCGGGTCGGTGCCGCCGGAGCGGAAGTGCATCGGGTCCTCGATGCGGTCCAGCGGGATCTCGGCCTCGGGCAGGCCCAGTTCCTCGCCCTGGTAGACGTAGACCGCGCCGGGCAGGGCCAGGGACAGCAGGGCGGCGGCGCGGGCCCGGCGGGTGCCCAGGGCCAGGTCGGTGGGGGTGCCGAAAGCCTTGGTCGCGAAGTCGAAGCCGGTGTCCTCGCGGCCGTAGCGGGTGACCGTGCGGGTCACGTCGTGGTTGCACAGCACCCAGGTGGCGGGGGCGCCCACCGGGGCGTGCTCGGCGAGCGTCTCGTCGATGGAGCGGCGCAGCCGCCCCGCGTCCCAGGGGCAGGTCAGGAAGGAGAAGTTGAAGGCGGTGTGCAGCTCGTCCGGGCGCAGGTAGCGCGCGAAGCGCTCGGTGTCCGGCAGCCAGACCTCGCCCACGAAGACCGCGCCGTACTCGTCGGCGATCGCCCGCCAGGCGCGGTAGACGTCGTGGAGTTCGTCGCGGTCGACGTACGGGTGGGGGTCGCGGCCCTCGGTGAAGTCCGGCAGCGCCGGGTCCTTCACCAGCAGCGCGGCCGAGTCGATGCGGACACCGGCCACGCCCCGCTCCAGCCAGAACCGCAGGATGTCCTCGTGCTCCTGCCTCACCGCCGGGTGGGACCAGTCGAGATCGGGCTGCTCGGGGGCGAACAGGTGGAGGTACCAGGAGCCGTCCGCGAGCCGTGTCCAGGCGGGGCCGCCGAACTGCGAGCGCCAGTTGTTCGGGGGCAGTTCGCCGTCGGCGCCGCGGCCCGGGCGGAAGTGGAACAGCTCCCGTTCCGGGCCTCCGCGCAGCGCCGCCCGGAACCACGCGTGCTGGTCGGAGACGTGGTTGGGCACGATGTCGACGATGGTGCGGATGCCGAGCTGGAGCGCCTCGGCGATGAGTTTCTCGGCCTCGGCCAGGGTGCCGAAGGCCGGGTCGATCACCCGGTAGTCGGCGACGTCGTAGCCGCCGTCCTTCATCGGGGACAGGTACCAGGGGGTGAACCACAGGGCGTCCACGCCGAGTTCGGCGAGGTAGGGCAGCCGGGCGCGGACGCCCGCGAGGTCGCCGGTGCCGTCGCCGTCTCCGTCGGCGAAGCTGCGGACGTACACCTGGTAGATCACGGCGTCGCGCCACCAGTCGTCCTGCCTGGAAGGCGCGGAAGACGCGGAAGACCCGGAAGACCCGGAGGGCGAGGGGATCGGGGAGGCAGGGGTGGGCTGTCCCACGGTCGGTGCCTTTCGTCGGAGGGGGTCGGCGACGTCAGCCCTTCGTGCTGCCCGCGCTGATCCCGGCGATGATGTGCCGCTGGAAGACGAGGAACAGGGCGACCATGGGGATGCTGGCGATCACCATGGCGGCGATGAGCACGGTCAGCGGGATGTTCTGCGACAGCTGGACGAGGGCGACGCTGATGGGCTGCTTGCCGGTGTCGGAGAAGACCATCAGCGGCCACAGGAAGTCCTGCCAGACGGCGACCAGCGCGAAGATCGAGACGACGCCCAGCACGGGCCGGGACATCGGCAGCACGATCGACCACAGCACGCGCAGCCGCCCGGCCCCGTCCATCTCGGCGGCCTCCAGCACATCGCGCGGGATCTGGTCGAAGAACCGCTTGAGCAGATAGAGGTTGAAGGCGTTGGCGACGGCCGGGAGCCAGATGGCGAGCGGGTCGTTGAGCAGGCCGAGGTCGGCGACGGTCAGGTACTTCGGCACGACGAGGGCCTGCGCCGGGACCATCAGGGTGGCGAGGATGCCGCCCAGGATCACCGTGCCGAAGACCGGCTTCAGCTTGGACAGCGCGTAGGCGGCGGCCGTGCAGAACACCAGCTGGCACAGCCAGGCGCCGGCCGCCTGGACCACCGTGTTCCACAGATGGGTCGGCAGCTGCATGAGCTCCCAGGCGTCGGTGTAGCCGCTGACGCGCCAGTCCTCCGGGACCAGGGTGGGCGGGGTCCGGGCCACCTCGTCGGGGGACTTCAGCGCGCCGGTGACCATCCAGTAGACGGGGAAGAGGAAGGCGAGCGCGAAGAGCAGGACGACGCCGGTGAAGACGGTCCAGTAGACGGCGCGGCCGCGCGGGCGGGCCAGGACGGCCGGGGAGACGAGGGTGCGGGTGCTGCTCATGCGGTCTCCCCGTCGGTCCGGGTGAGTCGGAGGTAGCCGGCGGAGAACAGGCCGAGCAGCAGCAGGAGCATCACGCTCAGCGCGCAGGCGCCGCCGAAGTCGTTGTAGAGGAAGGCGTACTTGTAGATCAGGTACAGCACGGTGACCGTGGCGTTCTCCGGGCCCCCGCCGGTGATGACGAACGGTTCGGTGAACACCTGCATGGTGGCGATGATCTGCAGCAGCATCAGCATGAGGATCACGAACCGGGTCTGCGGGATCGTGACGTGCCGGACGCGTTGCAGCAGGCTCGCCCCGTCCAGTTCGGCCGCCTCGTACAGCTCGCCGGGGATGGACTGCAGGGCGGCGAGGTAGATCAGGACGGTGCCGCCCATGTTGGCCCAGGTGGCGACGATGACGAGGGAGACCAGGGCGGTGTCGGCGCCGTTGGACCAGTTCGAGGTCGGCAGGTGCAGCAGGCGCAGCGCCTCGTTGGCCAGGCCGGCGCCGGGGTCGTAGAACCACTTCCACAGCAGGGCGCTGACCACCGGCGGGATCATCACCGGCAGGTAGACCACGACCCGGAAGAAGGCCTTGGCGTGCCGGAGTTCGTTGAGCACGAGGGCCAGCACGAACGGGATCGCGAAGCCGATCAGCAGGGCGAGCAGCGTGAAGGTGAGGGTGTTGCGCCAGGCGGCGGCGAACTCGGGGTCCTGCACGACGCGGGTGAAGTTGGCGGTGCCGACCCACTCGGGGTCCGCGCCCGGCGTGTACTTCTGGAAGGCGATGACGACCGCGCGGATCGCCGGGTACCAGGAGAACAGGGCGAAGCAGATCAGCCCGCCGAGGAGGAAGAGGTAGGCGCGGCCCTGGTCGGCGAGGCGGCGCCGCCTCCGGTCCCCTGCCGGGGGCGGCGCCTGCACCGGACGGACCTCGATCGCCGGGCGGGTCCGGCGCTCGGCGGTCTCCAGGGGGATGGGCCCCGTGTTCTTCATCGGGCTCAGCCCCGCGCCAGGATGCCGTCGATCTTGCCGGAGGCGTCCTTCAGCAGCCGGTCGATGTCGGCGTCCTCCTTGGTGAGGACGGCGGAGACGACGCCGTCGAGGACGGAGTAGATCTGCTGGGCGTGCGGCGGCTCGATCCTCATGTCCAGGCGCTGGTTGCCGTCGAGGAAGGGCTGGTAGTTCCCCACCGGGACATTGGCGTTGGCCTGCTTGATCCGCTGGTCCTCGGCGTCGGCGGCGCCGGTGAACAGACGCGGCTCGGGCAGGCCGACCGGCGCGTCGTGCTTCTTGGCGCGGGCGTAGTCGCCGAGGAAGCCGTCGCCGGGCGTGAGGAACATGTGGTCCAGCCACTTCAGTCCGGCGCGGATCTGGGCGGGGCTCGCCTTCCTGCTGAACATGTAGCCGTCCCCGCCGACCAGGGTCGCCCGGCCGCCCGGCATCGGGGCGATGGCGATGTCCTCGTAGTCGGCGCCCTTCTCCTTGACGAGGATGGGGATGTTGTCGGGGGCGGCGAGGTACATGCCGAGCTTGCCCGAACCCATCATCTGCTGCGCGTCGTTGATGACCAGGAGCTGCTTGCTGCCCATCGAGTCGTCCGTCCAGCGCATGTCGTGCAGGGTCTGCAGGACGGCCCGGCCCTCGGGGGTGTCGACGGTGGCCTCCTCGCCGTCGGCGCTGACGACCTCGCCGCCCTGGGAGTACAGCTCGGCGGTGAAGTGCCAGCCGCCCTGGTTCTGGGCGCTGTAGTCGGCGTACCCGACGGTGCCGCCGCCCAGCCCGGCGATCTTCTTGGCGGCGGTGCGGACCTCGGCCCAGGTGGCCGGGGGCTTGTCGGGGTCGAGGCCGGCCTTCTCGAAGAGGGCCCTGTTGTAGATCAGGCCCATGGAGTAGCCGGTGCGCGGGATGCCGTAGACCTTGCCGTCGACGGTGTAGATGTCGCGCAGCTGCTTCTGGAGCGTGCCGTAGCTCTTCAACTCCTTGACGTACGGCGTGAGATCGGCGGCCTGGTTGATGTCGACGACGTGCCGGGCGTCGGTGAAGTACGTGTAGAAGACGTCCTCCATCTGCCCGCCGGCGAGTTTGGCGTCGAACGTCTTCGGGTCCTGGCAGGGGAACGCGTCGTGCGGGACGACGTCGATGTCGGGGTTCTGCTTCTCGAAGGCGGCGACGTCCTCCTCGAAGAACGCGCGGTCGGTCTTGGCGCTCTTGGGCGGCATGCAGTTGACCGTGATGCGGGTCTTGCCGCCGGCGGACTCGTCGGTGTTCCCGCCGCAGGCGGTCAGTGCGAGGGCGCTGACGCCGAGCAGGGCGAGGGTACGGCGGATCCCGGTGCTTCTCATCGGTGGACCCCTTAGGGCAGGAGCGAGTGGGCGCCTCAGGACAGGAGCGGGGGGCGCCGCACACTCAAGCACCGGCAACAGCGGATCGCAAGATGTCGCGCGGAATTTGCAATTATTCGACAGGCGGGTGCATCTCACTCACGCGGTGCCTGCGCGGTCGACCCCCGCACCACCAGCTCCGGCTCGAACAGCAGCTCCTGTGCGGCCACCGAACCGCCGCTGATCTGCGCGTTGAGCAGCTCCACGACGGCCTTGCCCATCGCCTCGATGGGCTGGCGGACCGTGGTCAGAGGGGGTTCGGTGCAGTTCATCAGCGCGGAGTCGTCGTAGCCCACGACCGAGATCCGCGAGGGCACGTCGAGTCCCTTGCGGCGGGCGGCCCGTACGACACCCAGGGCGAGCGGGTCGCTGGCGCAGATGAAGCCGGTGACGCCCCGGTCGATGAGCCGGGCCGCCGCCGCGTGGCCGCCCTCGATGGAGAACATGGCGCGCGCGACGAACTCGTCGGGGACGTGCCCGACGGCCCGCGCGGCGGCCAGCTTGCGCGCCGAGGGGACATGGTCGCCGGGGCCGAGCACCAGCCCGATCCTCTCGTGCCCGAGCGAGGCCAGGTGCCGCCAGGACTGCTCGACGGCGACCGCGTCGTCGCAGGACACCCCCGGGAAGCCCAGGTGTTCGATGGCGGCGTTGACCAGCACGACCGGGATGTTCCGCTCGGCGAGCTGCCGGTAGTGGTCGTGCGGCGCGTCGGCCTGGGCGTAGAGCCCGCCGGCGAAGACGACTCCGGAGACCTGCTGCTGGAGCAGCAGCGTCACGTAGTCCGCCTCCGAGACGCCGCCCCGGGTCTGGGTGCACAGCACCGGCGTCAGCCCGAGCTGGGCCAGGGCGCCGCCGATGACCTCGGCGAACGCGGGGAAGATGGGGTTCTGCAGCTCGGGCAGGACCAGGCCGACCAGCCGGGCGCGCTCACCGCGCAGCTGCGTGGGCCGCTCGTAGCCGAGCACGTCCAGGGCGGAGAGCACCGCCTGCCGGGTCGGCTCGGAGACACCCGGCTTGCCGTTGAGCACCCGGCTGACCGTGGCCTCGCTGACCCCGACCTTCTTCGCCACCTCGGCAAGTCGTCGCGTCATGCCCGCAAGCGTAGCGCAATTTACGCAAGCTGCTTGCGTAATCGCGCAAGAAGTTTGGTCAGGGCGCTGCCCACAGTCCCCGGACGTGCCCGATGTGCCGGGTCATCACCGCCCGGACGGCCTCCTCGTCCCGGGCGAGCAGCGCGTCCAGGATCTCCAGGTGCTCCTCGGCGGAGGCCTCGAGACGCCCCTGCTCCACCAGCGCGGTCAGCCCGTACAGCCGGGAGCGCCGTCTGAGGTCGCGGACGACGTCGACGAGGTGGTCGTTGCCGGCGAGGGCCAGCAGGCCGAGGTGGAAGCGCAGATCGGCCTCGACATAGGCGATGAGGTCGCCCGCCGTGGCCGAGGTGACGATCTCCCGCGCGACCGGGCGGAGCGCCTCCAGCGCCACCGGGTCGGCCGTGACCGCCAGCCGGGCCGTGGTGGGGATCTCGATCAGGGCCCGGACGTGGGTGTACTCGTCGAGTTGCTTCTCGGAGACGGCGGTGACCCGGAAGCCCTTGTTGGGCACGGTGTCGACCAGGCCCTCCTTGGCGAGGTCGAGCATGGCCTCGCGCACGGGGGTGGCGGAGACGCCGAAGCGGGCGGCGAGTCCGGGCGCCGAGTAGACCTCGCCGGGGCGCAGTTCGCCGGCGATCAGAGCGGCCCGCAGCGCGTCCGCGACCCGCTCCCGGTGGCTGGGCTTCCTGCTGCCGAGGACGGGCAGGGCGGGGGTGTGCTGCGGGGCCATGACGGTCGGGGTTTCCTCTCCTGGTGGACGTGCGGCTACAGGACGAACCCGGCCGGGAACGGGTCGTCGGGGTCGAGCAGGTACTGGGCCGTGCCGGTGACCCAGGCGCGCCCGGTGAAGCTGGGCAGGACGGCCGGGCGCCCGGCGACCTCGGTGGTGCCCAGCAGTCTGCCGGTGAACCGGGTGCCGATGAAGGACTCGTTCACGAACTCGGTGTGCAGCGGGAGTTCGCCGCGCGCGTGCAGTTGTGCCATGCGGGCGCTGGTGCCGGTGCCGCAGGGCGAGCGGTCGAACCAGCCGGGGTGGATGGCCATGGCGTGCCGGGAGTGCCGGGCGGTGGATCCGGGGGCGGCCAGGTAGACGTGGTGGAGACCGTGGATGGAGGGGTCCTCCGGGTGGACCGGCGGGTCCTCGGCGTTGACGGCGGCCATGAGGGACAGGCCCGCGGCGAGGATCTCGTCCTTGCGGGACCGATCGAAGGGCAGGCCGAACCGCTCCAGCGGCAGGATGGCGTAGAAGTTGCCGCCGAAGGCGAGGTCGTAGGTCACCGTCCGCCCGTCGGCGAGGGTGACCTCGCGGTCGAGACCGACGGCGAACGAGGGCACGTTGCGCAGGGTGACCGACTTCGCGGCGCCGTCCTCGACCGCCACCTCGGCGACGACCGGGCCGGCCGGGGTGTCGAGCCGGAGGGTGGTGACCGGCTCGACGGCCTCGACCATGCCGGTCTCGACGAGCACGGTGGCCACGCCGATGGTGCCGTGCCCGCACATCGGCAGATAGCCGGAGACCTCGATGTAGACGACGCCCCAGTCGCAGTCGGGCCGGGTCGGCGGCTGGAGGATCGCGCCGCTCATGGCGGAGTGGCCGCGCGGTTCGTTCATCAGCAACTGCTTGATGTCGTCGCGGTGTTCGCGGAACCACAGCCGCCGCTCGTTCATGGTGGCGCCGGGGATGGTGCCGATGCCGCCGGTGATCACCCGGGTCGGCATGCCCTCGGTGTGCGAGTCGACGGCGTGCAGGACGAGTCTGCTGCGCATGATCGGTCCTTCGCTAGGAGAGTCCGGCGGCGACGGCCTTCTCGGTGGCGGCCCGGACGGCGGCCTCCTGCTCGGGCAGCAGGGGCACCCGGGGCGGGCGGCACGGGCCGCCGTGACGGCCGACGAGGTCCATGGACAGCTTGATGGCCTGGACGAACTCCACCCGCGAGTCCCAGCGCAGCAGCGGGTGGAGCTGCCGGTACAGGGGCAGCGCGGTGTCGAGGTCGCCGCCGACGGCCGCGCGGTACAGCTCGGCCGAGGCCCGGGGCAGGGCGTTCGGATACCCCGCCACCCAGCCCTTGGCGCCGGCCACGGCCAGCTCCAGCAGGACGTCGTCCGCGCCGATCAACAGGTCCAGCTCCGGGGCGAGTTCGGCGATCCGGTAGGCCCGGCGGACGTCGCCGGAGAACTCCTTGACCGCCTGCACGAGGCCCTCGCCGTGCAGCCGGGCGAGCAGTTCCGGCACGAGGTCGACCTTGGTGTCGATCGGGTTGTTGTACGCGACGACCGGCAGGCCCGCCTTCGCCACCTCGGCGTAGTGGGCGAGGACGGCGCGCTCGTCGGCGCGGTAGGCGTTGGGCGGCAGCAGCATCACGGACCGGCAGCCGGCCTCGGCGGCCTGCTCGGCCCAGCGCCGGGCCTCCGCGGAGCCGTAGGCGGCGACGCCGGGCATGACGCGCTCCCCGCCGATCGCGGCGACCGCCGTCTCGACGACCCGGGCCCGCTCCTCGGGGGTGAGCACCTGGTACTCGCCGAGGGAGCCGTTCGGCACGACGCCGTCGCAGCCGCTCTCCACCAGCCAGGCGCAGTGTTCGGCGTACCGGTCGTAGTCCACGGACAGGTCGTCGTGCAGCGGAAGCGCGGTGGCGACGAGGACGCCGCGCCAGGGGCGGTGGTCGGTCATGACAGTCCCTCCTGGGGATCGTGCCGGGCGAGGACGCCGAGCGGTACGGGGCGGGCGAACGGCCGCCGGGCCGGGGTGGGCGGGCATCCGGCGAGGCCGGCGACCGCGGTGGAGCACATCCGGCCCTGGCACCAGCCCATCCCGGCCCGGGTGAGCAGCTTCACCGTCCGTTCGTCGCCCGCCCCGAGGTCCAGGGCGGCGCGCACGGCCCCGGCGGTGACCTCCTCGCAGCGGCAGACCACGGTGTCGTCGGTGAGCTGTTCGGCCCAGTGAGCGGGCGGCGCGCAGGCGGAGTCGAGGGCGGCGGCGGATCTGCCGAGCCGCCTACGGGCCTTCAGCGCGGCGGGGGCCGGGTCGGGGGCGGTGCCGCGCAGGCGTGCTGCGGCGGAGCGGCCGGCGATGTGTCCCTCGGCGAGGGCGAGGGCGGCGCCGCCGACGCCGGTGGCCTCCCCGGCCGCCCAGACGCCGGGCACGTCGGTGCGCTGCTCGTCGTCGACGGCCACGGCGAGTCCGTCGAGGCGGCAGCCGAGGCTCTCCGCGAGGTCGGTGTGCGGGAGCATGCCGTGGCCGACGGCGAGGGTGTCACACGGCAGGTGCCGCTCGGTGCCGGGCCGGAGGCGGCCGTCGGTGCCGAGGGCGGCGACCGTCACCCCGGTGACCCGCTCGTCGCCGTGGGCGCGGACGACGGTGTGGCGGGGCAGGACGGGCACGCGGTGGCGCAGGAGCCGGGCGGCGTACCCGGCGCCCTCGGGGAGCTTCCCGGCCAGGGCCCGGCCGTGGCGGGCGAGGCGTTCGGGTGCGCTGGACTCCACCAGTGCGGCGACCTCGACCCCGGCGGCCGCGAGGCCGGTCGCCACGGGCAGCAGCAGCGGCCCCGACCCGGCGACGACGGCCCGGCGCCCCGGCACCACGAGGCTGCCCTTGAGCATGGCCTGCGCTCCCCCGGCGGTGACCACGCCCGGGAGCGTCCAGCCGGGGAAGGGCAGCACCGTCTCGTAGCCGCCGGTGGCCAGGAGCACGGCCGGGGCGCGCACTTCGGCCGGCTCCTCCTGGCCGGGCCCGGTCAGCGCGTGCACGGTGAAACCGTCCGGCGTGCGCTCCACGCACCACACGTGGTGGTCCGTCAGCGTGCGCACGGAACCGGCGGCGAGTCCGTCCCGCAGCCGCTGCCAGGTCCGCCACCGGTGGTGCAGCGCCTCGGGCCGTCCGGCCCCGAGCCCGGCGGCGGGCTGCCGGTAGAACTGACCGCCCGGCGTGGGCGCCGCGTCGACGAGCACGACCCGCACGCCGCGTGCGGAGGCGGCGAGCGCGGCGGCGAGCCCGGCGGGCCCGGCCCCGATCACGACGAACTCGGCACGCATGAGCCACCCCTTCCGTGCCGTCGGCCGGTGGCGGGGCGACCTGGCCGCGCCTGCGCCGCCGCGAGCGGGCCGCCGGTGCCGGGGTCGTCCGGCGCCGGTGTGAACTCGGCCTCGACGTCGTCGGCTCCGGCCCGGGCGGGCCGCATCAGCCGGGCCCGGCCGCAGGTCGGCCGGGCGGGCGGGAGGCCGTCCGTACGGCCGGAGCCGGTCACGTCCGGTTCAGTGCCCACCGCTCGCCCCCTCGTGTCCCGTGCCGTCCTGCGTGGTGATCGCGTCGCCCGGCCGGGCCGGCACCACACACGCCCGCTGGTTGGGGCGGTCGTTGACGGTGACCAGGCAGTCGAAGCAGACGCCGATGCCGCAGAACACGCCGCGCGGCCGGCCCTCGCCGCGTGTGGCGCGCCAGGAGGTGACGCCCGCCGCCCACAGCACCGCGGCGACCGTCTGCCCCGGCAGCGCCTCGACCGGCCGTCCGTCGAAGGTGACCGTGAAGGCGGGCCCGGGGCGCGCCCCCGCGAGTTCCAGGGGATTCACACGGCCTCCTCGGGGAAGCGGTCGGGCCGGAACGGCCCCGGGTCCAGGGCGGGCGTCCGCCCGGTCAGCAGCGCGGCGATCAGCTGCCCGGTGCCGGTGGCCAGCCCGATGCCCGCGCCCTCGTGGCCGCAGGCGTGGAACAGCCCGGGCGCCCGGGGGTCGGGGCCGATCGCGGGCAGGTGGTCCGGCAGGTAGGGCCGGAATCCGGCGTACGTGCGCATGGCCCGCACTCCGGCGAGGAAGGGGAAGAGCCGGGTCGCGCCGGCCGCGAGCGCGCGCAGGGCCGGGAGCGAGACCGAGCGGTCGAAGCCGACCCGTTCGCGGCTGGCGCCGATGAGGACCGGCCCGGCGGGGGTTCCCTCCACCACCGGGGAGGTCTGCAGCCGCGTCGCGTCGCTCGCCACGTCGGCCACGTAGTCGGCGGCGTAGACCTTGTGCCGGACGCGGGGCGGCAGCGGTTCGGTGACCAGGACGAAGCCACGCCGGGGCAGCACCGGCAGCGACACGCCGGCCCGGGCCGCGACCTCGCCGCCCCAGGTGCCGGCCGCGTTGACGACCGCCGGGGCGTGCAGGTCGCCCCGGTCGGTGCGCACCCCGCGCACCGCGCCTCCCGGGCCGCGCAGCACCCCGGTCACCTCCCGGCCGGTGCACTGCCGGGCGCCCGAGGCGCGCAGCAGGTGCGCCGCCGCGAGGGCGGGCATCACCTGGGCGTCCTGCGGGTAGTGCACGCCGCCGGCCAGGCCGGGGGCCAGATACGGCTCCAGGTCGGTGAGCCGGTCGGCGGGCACGGTCTCCGCCTCGACCCCGGCCGCCCGCTGCCCGGCGGCGAGTTGCTCCAGCCCGGCCCGGGCCGCGTCCGTGCCGGCGACGACGACTCCGCCCTTGGCCTCGTACTCGACGGCCTCGCCCAGCCCCTCCGCGGCCAGTTCGGCCCACAGGCGGGCGGAGAGCAGGGCCAGGTCGAGCTCGGGCCCGGGTTCCTTGTCGGAGACGAGGAGGTTGCCCTCCCCCGCGCCGGTCGTCCCGCCGGCCACCGGGCCCCGGTCCACCACGACGGTGCCGAGGCCGGCCCGGGCCGCGTACAGAGCGCAGGCGGCGCCGACCACTCCGGCGCCGATCACCACGACATCGCAGGTCAGCGGCTTGCTCACGCCAGTACTATGTCACACACCACAGCATCCGGGAAGAGAGCAGCCCGGGACGTGCGGGCAGCGCGGGAGCGGTCAGCCGGCCGTCGGGACGACCCTCAGGTGGGAGGCGGTGCGGCGCGCCCTGCGGTCCCGGGACGGGGCGCGGCGGGCCTCGCGCAGGACGAACGTGAGCCGGGTGCAGCCCAGTTCCTCCAGCGTCCGGGAGGTCTCGGCGACGATCCGGCAGTCGGTGGCGCCCCAGCGCGGGTCCGGATGCAGCACCGGCCGTACGGCACCGTCGAGCTCGACGGCCTCCTCGCCGACCGCGCGGATCCAGTGCGGCAGGCCGTGCCGGTAGGCGGCCTCCATGATCGGGTCCTGGGCGATCTCGCGGCGGATGGCCTGCAGGCCGTGGTCGGGGCCGTGGCTCTCCGCCGTGCGCGCGAAGTGCGCGAGCATCGGCAGGCACCAGCTCGCCTCGTGCTCGCCGAGCACCGTGGGCGCGTCGGGGTGGAAGAGCACGAACCGCAGGAAGTTGCCGTCCGGCATGGCCGTGGGGTGCGGGCCGACCCCGCCGAAAAGTGACCGGAAGGCGCTGTTGGTGAGAACGACGTCCCAGCAGTGGTCGACGACGAGCGAGGGGAAGGAGACGGCTTCCAGAAGCCCGGCGCAGTCGTCCAGGTAGGCCTGGGCCTCTGGATTCTCGGGGACGGGCCGCGGTGCCGGCCGCTGCCCTCCTGCCTGAAATGCCATCGGGAGGTCACCCCTCTTGCCTGTGCGGCCTTGACGCGGCGCCCCGATCCTGGTGCCCAGGGTTGAGGCGTGTCAACTATCGTGGCATTTCATGCCTGTTGACGGCTGAAATTGGCCACAGTTGTGGCGAGACCTGGATGTGAGTTCGAGGCACCGGCTACGCTCCGGGAAGTTCACGCCGGGTAAGTCACGGCATCCGCTTGTGAGAAGCCTGTGAGAGACGTAGGAGAATCGTCGGTGACGGGTGGCTTCGTCGAGGGTCCGGGCGCCACGCGTACGGCCGTGCTACCGGCCGTCGTCTCCCGTGTCACCGCGCTCGCCGACCGGCTCGGCGTGCCGCACGCCGAGGTCTTCGACACCGGGCGGCTGTCCGTCGCCTCCGGGGTCCCGGAGCCGGTGGTCAAGGCCCTGCTCAGTGGCCGGCCCGCCGGTGAGCCCGATGTGCAGGCCCGTTTCCTGCAGCGTCTCGACCTGTTGCGCCGGACCCGTCTGAAGCCCAACGGCCGCAAGTACACCCAGCAGGAGATCGCCGACGGCGCGGGCATGTCCCGGCAGCAGGCCGGCGCCCTGATCAACGGGGACCGCCGGCCGACCATGGAGCACTGCGACGCCCTCCAGCGGTTCTTCCGGGTGCACGCCGGATTCCTCACGGCCGAGGATCCCGAGGCGCTGGTCAGTGCCCTCCAGCACACCGAGCAGGAGCTGCTGCAGAAGCTCGCCGACCGGGAGCGGGAGGCGGCAGCGGCGGCGGACGACCCGCTGGAGCGGCTGCTGCAGGACCACGGCGTGCGCGGCATCGCCTGGCGGGCCGCACAGCTGCCCACCGACCAGCACCGCGACAAGGTCGCGGAGTGGCTGGACATGCTCCTGGAGAGCGTCAAGCGGCCCGAGTCGTGACCGTGGGGAGAACTGTGGGCATCGGTAGGGAAATGCGCCGCCTGTGCGGCGAGCTGGTCGCGGAGCTGACCCTCCCCGCGCCGGCACGGCCCGACGAGCTGTACGCCGCGTTGTGCGACGCGATGAGCAGACGCCGGGGCCGTCCCGTCCACTTCCGTACGGCCGCCTTCCCGCCCGGGACCGCCAGCGGGCTCTGGCTCGACATGGCCGAGCAGGACCTCGTCGTGATCGAGGAACGCACGGCGCCCGACCACCAGTTGGTGATCCTGGGCCACGAGCTGTGGCACATGAAGGCCGGGCACTGCTCCCACCACGTCGAGGGGGCGGCCGTCGCGGCCCGGCTGCTCGACGAGCGCGCCGACCTCCAGGCGACGGTGCTGAAGGTGGCCGCGCGCACGCGCTTCGATCTCGACGACGAGAAGGAGGCCGAGAGCTTCGGCCTGCTGCTCGCCAGCAAGTGCCGTACGTGGCTGTCGGGTTCGGCGGCACGGGGGCCGGCGCAGCGGGACCATCTGGCGGGGCGGATCGAGGCCTCTCTCGGCTACCGGGGGCCGCAGAGCTGACCCGCGCCTGTGCGCCGAGCGGGCGAACCGGCGGGCGGCGGGGCGGGATTGTCAGTGGTGGACGGCAAGCTGGAGTTGCGCCCCCGGCTGTGCGGGGCGCGCGCGCCGCGAGGCGCGGGGAGCGACGACGCCGACACGGGGAGAGCCGACCGATGCCCACCGCCGTACTGACCGACCGCGAGCGCACCGCCGTCCAGGCCTATCTGCGGCTGCTGCACACCGTCCGCGCCGCCTTCGACCGGGAGACGGGCCCTCCGGTCGTCCCGCCCGCCGTCCTGGCCGACGCGGAACAGGCCCTGCGGCAGGCGGGCCTGACGGGCAACGAGGAGGCGTTCTTCCGTCTGCTGGAGAGCTGGTGCCCGGAGCCTGGGCCCTGAGGTGACAGGCCGGGGCCGCCGGCCGGCGCGGTGACCGGCGCAGTGGCCGACGCGGTGGCCGGCGCGGTGACCGGCCGAGTGGACCGGCGGGCAGGGGGCCTGGCCCGGGACCGGGGCCCGGCCTCCTGGCGGCCGCAGGCGGGGTCAGGGCGCCGTGCGGGGGTGGTGAGCGGGCTTGGAGAACCCGATGAGGCGGCGGGCCCGCGGCTCAGGGATGCGGCACGCCGATCGCCGTCGCGACCAGCCCCCGGCCCGCGGTCCAGCGGCCGTCGAAGCGGTCGAGGCGGTGGCCGCCGACCAGTGGTCCGGGGACGAGGAGGCGGGCGGTGAAGCCGCCGTCCGCGGTGATCTCGATGTCGGCCTCCATGAAGTCCAGCCACTTCCCCGTGAGCGGGAACCACGCCTTGTAGACGGACTCCTTCGCGCTGAACAGCAGCCGGTCCCAGTGGACGCCGGGGTGCTGCGCCGCGAGCCGCCGCAGCCGTTCCTCCTCGGCCGGCAGGGCGACGGCCGCCAGGACCCCCTCGGGCAGCGGCGCGTCGGTCTCCGCGTCGATGCCGAGCGAGGCCAGGTCGCCGGCGCGGACCAGGGAGGCGGCGCAGTAGCCGTCGCTGTGGGTCATGCTGCCGACCACGCCTTCCGGCCAGCCCGGGGCGCCGCGCTCGCCGGGCAGGATCGGCTGCGGCGGCACGCCGAGCTTCTCCAGGGCGCGCCGGGCGCAGGAGCGGACCACGGCGAACTCCCGCTGCCGCTTGGGCACCGCCCGCGCCACGAGCGCCGCCTCCTCGGGGTACAGCGGGGTGTCCGGGCCGTCATGGCCGTACGCCTCGACCGTCACCACGGTCTCGGGCAGCAGTTCCTCGATCACCGCTCCTCGCCCTCCCCCGGCAGGATGCGCCGCAGCCGCCCCGGCGGCCCGGGCCGCTTACGCCACTCGCGTGGATAGCCCACCGAGACCTCCTCGAAGCGCACGCCGTCGTGGAACGTGGTCCGGGGGATGTGCAGATGGCCGTAGACCATGGTGTGGACCGGGAATCTGCGGTGCCAGTCGGCCGTCAGGGCCGTGCCGCACCACATGGCGAACTCGGGGTGCCACAGGACGTCCATCGGATGCCGGTGCAGCGGGTAGTGGTTGACGGGGATCACCGGCAGGTCGCCGGGCAGCTCGGCGAGCCTGCGCGCGGTCTCCGTGACCCGGGCCCGGCACCAGGCCTCCCGGCTCGGGTAGGGATCGGGGTGCAGCAGGTACTCGTCGGTGCAGACGATCCCGGTGCCGTGGGCGTACTCCAGGCCCTGCTCCTTGGTGGCGCACCCGTCCGGCAGGAACGAGTAGTCGTACAGCAGGAACAGCGGGGCGATCGCCACCGGACCGCCGGGGCCCCGCCAGACCGGGTAGGGGTCCTCCGGGGTGGTCACGCCCAGTTCCCGGCACAGCTCGACCAGGTACTCGTAACGGGCGACGCCGCGCAGGGTGACGGAGTCGCTCGGATGGGTCCACAGCTCGTGGTTCCCGGGCACCCAGACGACCTTGCGGAAGCGGGCCGCGAGCGTCTTGAGCGTCCAGCGGATGTCGGCCACGGTCTCCGCGACGTCACCGGCGACGAGCAGCCAGTCGTCGTCCGACCCGGGCCGCATCTCCTCCACGAGGGCGCGGTTCTCCGGGTAGCCGATGTGCAGATCGCTGATGGCCAGCAGCTGTCCGGCTCCCCCGGCCGTCGACGTCACCTCTCGCCCCCTCCGCGCTCCCCGCACGCCACCCCCACGAGATCACATCCACGCGCCGGGGACAAGGCCGGCCCGGGGGCGGTGGCGCGGATTCCGTAACACGCGCGTTGCACGGAACGGCCCGCCGAAGCCGTATGATCTGCCCCAACACCACCGCTTCGAACTTCCCTTTCGCAGGGGCGGTTTGGTGTCCCTCCCTTCCTCCTGCCCGGGCACGGGCCGCTGCGCCCTGCCCGCGAACCGTGAAAGGCGGCCTGCATGGTCTCTCGCGTACGCGTCTGGCTCAACCGCACGTACGCGGAGAACGTGTTCTTCATGGATCAGCTGCGGAGAAATCCCAGCGACCGGGCGGTCGAGATCCACGCCACCCACGGTGACCCCGACTCTCCCGTGCTGGCCGCCGCCGACACCGCCGAGCTGGAACCCGAGGGCCTGTCCCCGGCCGGCTATGTCGAGTACGCGCTGGACCAGTGCGCGCGGCGCGGGATCGACGTGTTCGTGCCCCGGCTGCACCAGTCGGCGATCGTGGCGCACCGCGCCGAGTTCGAGGCGGCCGGCACGGCGGTGCTGGCGCCGCCGCCCGAGGCGGTGGCCGTGTTCCAGGACAAGGTGGTCGCCTATGAGGCGGTCCAGGCCATCGGCGTGCCGGTGCCGCCGTGGTGGCGGGTCCGTTCCGACGCCGAACTCCTCGCGGCTGTCGAGGAGTTGGAGGCCGCCGGGCACAAGGCGTGCTTCAAGCCGGCGTCCGGGGCCGGCGGGGTGGGCTTCCGTGTGATCACCCGCTCCCCCTTCTCGATGGCGCACCTGAACGGGTTCCCGAGCCCCTGCGTGCCGCTCGACCTGGTGCTGGAGGCGCTGCGGCGGGCCGAGGAGCCGGTCGACTGGCTGGTGATGCCGCGGCTGGAGCAGCCGGAGGTGTCGGTGGACTGCCTGACCGGACCGGACAACCGCGTCCGCATGGCCGTCGGCCGCACCAAGAACGGCCGCCGGCGCGGCTTCACCCTGCACGAGCAGTGGCTGGACCCGGCCCGCCGGATCGCCGAGGGCTTCGGGCTGCACCACCTGTCCAACATCCAGTTCCGGATGTTCGGCGACCGGCCGGTCCTGATGGACGTCAACACCCGCCCGGCCGGCGGCCTGCACCAGCTGTCCCTGTGCGGGGTCAACGCCCCGTGGGCGGCGGTGCAGCTGGCGCTCGGCGAGGACCCGGGCGAGGTGGTGCCGCCGTTCCTGGGCCAGGACTACACGGTGGTGTCGGGGCCGCGTCCGCTGCGGCCGGTGTCGCTGCCGCAGCGGCGCCCGGAGGCGTCCGAGCCGCTTCCGGCGGTGCCAGCCCCGGCGGGACCGGTCGGCGCCGCCGACGCCGCCGGGACGCCGCCCCTTCAGGACCTCGCCGCGAGCGTCCCGCGCCCCTCGGGTCTGCCCACGTAGCGGCCGGCGGCCCGCCCTGCGTCCGGGGTGGGGTCAGAAGCGGCCCGCGCCCCGGTACAGCTCCAGTTCTCCTTCCAGTTCGACGGCCAGCACGGTGGCGTGCGGGTCGAGGTCGGCCGCGGCGGGCGGCTGGATCCAGAGGACGCCGGGGGTCTCGTGGAGACCGCCGGTGACCTCGTGGGCGAGTTCCGTGCCGCTGCCCAGGACCGAGACGCGGCGCACCCCGCTGAGCAGGCCGCGGACGTTGAGCGCCGCGCGCGGGGCGTCGAACAGCGTGAGGTAGAGGGTGCGGCGGTCCCGGGAGAGGGTGCTCGGGCCGTAGTGGTGGCCGGGCGGCAGCCCCCGTTCGGTGCCGTACACGGCCTCGGCGTGCCGGGCGATCCAGTCGCCGAGGCCCTCCAGCCGCTCCCGCTGCTCGGGCGTGATCGTGCCGTCCTCGCGCGGGCCGACGCTGAGGAGCAGGTTGCCCCCGCCGCCGATGGTCTCGGTGAAGTAGCGGATCAGCTGGTCGACCGACTTGTGGTGGTGGTCGTGGTGCTGGTGGCCCCAGGAGTCGTTGATCGTCAGGCACAGCTCCCACGGCCCGTCCGGCGGGACGACCGGGGCGCCCTGTTCGGGGGTGGCGTAGTCGCCCTCGCCGAGCATGCGGGCGTTGAAGACGACGTCCGGCACCTCCGAGCGGATGAGGGCGGCCAGTTCGCGGATGCGCCACTGCTCCTCGCTGCGGTCCCACTCGCCGTCGAACCACATCAGGTCGGGCTTGTAGCGGCCGGTGAGCTCGCGTATCTGGCCGTCGCGGTAGGCGAGATACCGCTCCCAGGCAGCCGGGTCCTCGTCCTCGGCGGCGACCTCCGAGTAGCGGTTGTCCTCCAGCTCCGGCGGGCGGCCGGGCTTGCGGGTGGAGGCGTAGTCGGGGTGGCTCCAGTCGGAGTGCGAGTAGTAGAGACCGACCTTGAGGCCCTGCTCGCGCAGGGCGTCGGCGTAGCCGCCGATCAGGTCGCGGCCCACGTTCAGGTCGCCGTGGGCGGTGTCCCACAGGGCGACTCCGTCGTGGTGGCGGCTGGTCAGCACGGCGTACTTCGCCCCGGCCCGGGCGAACAGCCTCGCCCAGTCGCGCGGGTCGTAGCGCGCGGCCGTGAACCGGTCGAGCTGGGACATGTACCGGTCGTAGGGGACGATGTCGTCGTAGAACGACCAGGACTCCTGGACGCCGTCGACGGCGTAGACGCCCCAGTGGACGAAGATGCCGAGCTTGGCGTCGGTGAACCACGGTTGCATGGCCATGCCGGTCAGCCCCTTCGCAGGCGGAGCGTCAGGATCTGGAACGGCCGCAACGCGACGGCGACGGCGCCGCCGGTGAGGTCCGCGTCCTGAAGCGGGCGCTCCAGCAGGTCGGTGATCTGCGCCCCGGCCAGCGGGAACCCGGTGCGCAGGACACCGGTGGCGCGGCCGCCGCGCGACTCGTAGAGCCGGACGACGACGTCGCCGGAGGTGTCGTCGGCGAGCTTGACCGCCTCCACGGTGACGCCCTCGCCCTCGACGGACACCACCGGCTGCGGGGCGCCCGCCGCTTCGGCCACGCGCAGCGGGAGGTTGAGGGCGTAGCCCTCGGCGACGGCGTCCTCGATGCGCGCGCCGGGCAGCAGCGCGTAGGTGAAGCGGTGGCGGCCCTGGTCGGCCTCCGGGTCCGGGATGCGCGGGGCGCGGACCAGGCTGAGGCGGACCGTGGTGGTGGTGCCGCCGTCCTCGCGGACCGTGCGGGAGACGTCGTGGCCGTAGGTGGAGTCGTTGATGACGGCGACGCCGTAGCCGGGTTCGCCGATGTGCACCCAGCGGTGGCCGGAGACCTCGAAACGGGCCGCCTCCCAGCTGGTGTTGGTGTGGGTGGGGCGCTGGATGTGGCCGAACTGGATCTCGGCGGAGGAGTGCGGGGCGCGGATGTCGACCGGGAAGGCCGCCTTGAGGATCTTCTCGGTCTCGTGCCAGTCGATGTCCGTCTCGATGTCGATGCGGGGGCTGCCGGCGCGCAGGGTGATCGTCTGGGTGATCCTCGACCCCTTGCCGAAGTCCCGCTCGACGCGGACGGCGGCGAGGAGCGGGTCCTGTTCGACGACGGTGACCGAGGAGGCGTCGAGGAGGTCGGTGTAGCGGTTCCTGTAGTGCTTGTCGATGTCCCAGGCGTCCCAGTAGTTGGGCAGGTCGGTGTGCAGGCGGAGCAGGTTGCCCGGCTCGGCCAGCACCTCGCGGCCGGCGCGCAGGTCGTACACCGACGCCAGGGTGCCGTCCTCGGCGACCTCGACGCGGACCAGTCCGTTGGCGAGGGTCCGGCCGTCCACCGTCACGGGGTGCGGGGGTTCGGCGGGGGTGAGGGGCGCGGAGCCGCTCGCCGGCACCTCCACGTACAGCGGGGTGCCGTCGGCGGTGCGGATCACCTCGGCCCGGTCGCACGGGCCGGCGTTGAACACGCGCGGTCCGCCCGTGCCGAGCGCGGCCACCGCCTCGGCGGTCAGCGCGTGGAGTTCCTCGGCCACGCGCGCGTACTCGGCCTCCGCCTCGCGGTGCACCCAGGCGATGGAGGAGCCGGGCAGGATGTCGTGGAACTGGTGCAGCAGCACCGTCTTCCACAGCCGGTCCAGCTTCTCGTACGGGTAGGCGTAGTCCGGGGCGTGCAGCGCGGCCGTGGTCGCCCACAGTTCGGCCTCGCGCAGCAGGTGCTCGGAGCGGCGGTTGCCCTGTTTGGTGCGGGCCTGGGAGGTGTAGGTGGCGCGGTGCAGTTCCAGGTAGAGCTCGCCGACCCAGACGGGCGCGTCCGGGTACTCCGCGCGGGCCTTGGCGAAGAAGTCGTCGGGGTGTTCGACGACGACCTTGGCTGAGCCCTCCAGGTCCGCCAGCCGGCGGGCGCGTTCCATGATCTCGCGGGTGGGGCCGCCGCCGCCGTCGCCCCAGCCGAAGGGGGCCAGGGAGCGGGAGGCGCCGCCCTTCTCCTGGTAGTTGCGGACCGCGCGGGACATCTCCTCGCCGCTGAAGCGGGCGTTGTAGGTGTCGACCGGCGGGAAGTGCGTGAAGATGCGGGTGCCGTCGATGCCCTCCCACCAGAAGGTGTGGTGGGGGAACCTGTTGGTCTGGTTCCAGGAGATCTTCTGCGTGAGGAACCACTCGTTGCCGGCGAGCTTGGCGATCTGCGGGTAGGCCGCGTTGTAGCCGAAGGAGTCCGGCAGCCAGACGCCCTTGGTCTCGATGCCGAAGTGGTCCATGAAGAACCGCTTGCCGTGCACGAACTGGCGGGCGACGGCCTCGCCGCCGGGCAGGTTGCCGTCGGACTCGACCCACATGCCGCCGACCGGCGCCCACTGGCCCTTCTTCACCGCCTCCTGGATGCGGGCCCAGACCTTGGGGTAGTGGTCGCGCACCCACTCGTACTGCTGGGCCTGCGAGCAGGCGAAGACGAAGTCCTCGTACTCGTCGGCCAGGGACGTGACGTTGGAGAACGTGCGGGACGTCTTGCGCTTGGTCTCGCGGATCGGCCAGAGCCAGGCGGAGTCGATGTGGGCGTGGCCGACGCCGGAGACGGTGTGCGCGCTGGCGTGCGCGGGCTTGGACAGCACCGGCTTCAGCGCCTCGCGCACGGCGGTGGCCGAGCCGGAGACGTCGTCCAGGTCGAGCAGGTCCATCGCCCGGTCGAGCGCGTGCGCGATCTCGTGCCGGCGCGGGTCGTGCTCGCCGAGCTCCAGCATCAGCTCGCGCAGCACCTGGACGTCGAGGTCGAGGTGCCAGACCTCCTCGTCCAGGACGGCGAGGTCGGCGCTGCGGAAGGTGTACAGGGGCTGGTCGCCCGCGGTCAGCTTGTCGCCGAGCGGGGTGGTCTTCGAGAAGTTGTCGGCGAGGATGTCCGGGTTGGAGGCGGCCTCGACGAGGTAGTCGACCGTCTCGCCGCCCTGCGCGGGGTTGGCGATCGCCACGTACTGGTTGAGCGGGTTGACGGCCTTCAGCGGGGTGCCGTCCGTGCGGTGGACCAGGGCCTCGGCCTGGTTGCCCGGCCAGTCGCCGGTGAAGCCGAGGTCGATCACCGCCTCGACGCGCCGTCCGGCCCAGGCCTCGGGCACCTGTCCACGCATGCGGAACCAGGTGGTGCCCCAGGGCGGGCCCCACGGGGTGCCCATGGCGAACGGCTCGTAGGACGCGGCGGCCGCCTCCTCGAAGGGCACCGGTTCGCCCGGGGCCTGCCAGGCCTCCACCTGGAAGGGGACGGTGGCCGCGTAGACCGCGGTCTTGATGCGCTGGTCGTGCAGGCGCTGGACGCGCTCTTCGATCCGGCGGCTTTCGTCGTGCATGGGCGTGTCTCCAGGAGGCGGGAGGAGCGGGAGGGAAAGCGCTTACCGAGCGGTGCTCACCTAAGGTACGCGAGCCCGGGATGGACCTCGGTATAGCCCTCGACCAGCCGGCGGGCCACGCCCACGGAGTCGACGAGCGGGTGCAGGGCGAAGGCCTTCACCGCCGTCGCGCGGGAGCCGGACTCGGCGGCGGCCAGCACCTCGCGCTCCACGGCCTTGACGGCGCAGACCAGGCCGGTGGCGTGGCCGGGCAACGGGTCGACGGCGACGGGGTGGGCGCCGCCCGCGTCGACGACGCAGGGGACCTCGATGACGGCGTCGGTGTCCAGGACCGACAACGTGTGCCGGTTGCGCACGTTGAGGATCAGGGTCGTGCGTTCGTTGCGGGCGATGGCCCGCATGAGCGCGAGGGCCACCTTCTCGTAGCCGCCGGACAGGTCGTCCTCGTCGCGTTCGCCGGCGCCCGCGCTCTCGCGGTTCTCGGCCATGTAGGTGGCCTCGCGCTCGGCGCGGGTGTCGTCCCAGACCTTCCAGGCGGAGGCGCCGGGGTTGCGCATCGCGGCGTAGAAGCGGGCCTGCTGGTCGTGCAGGAAGGCGCCGCGGGTCTTCTCGGCCTGCTGGTAGGCGCGGACGGCCTCGCGGTTGAAGTAGTAGTAGTGCAGGTACTCGTTGGGGATCGCGCCGAGGGACTGGAGCCAGTCGACGCCGAAGAGCTTGCCCTCCTCGAACGAGCCGAGCAGGCCGGGGTCGGCGAGCAGGCGCGGCAGCTCGTCCCGGCCGGCGACGCGCAGACCGCGTACCCAGCCGAGGTGGTTGAGGCCGACGTAGTCGATCCACGCCTCCTGGGGGTTCGCGCCGAGCACGCGGGCGATGCGGCGGCCGAGGCCGACCGGGGAGTCGCAGATGCCGATGACGCGTTCGCCGAGGTGGCGGGACATGGCCTCGGTGACCAGGCCGGCGGGGTTGGTGAAGTTGATGACCCAGGCGTCGGGCGCGAGCCGGGCCACCCGCCGGGCGATGTCGACGGCGACCGGGACCGTGCGCAGGCCGTAGGCGATGCCGCCGGCGCCGACCGTCTCCTGGCCGAGGACGCCCTCGGCCAGGGCCACGCGCTCGTCGTTCGCGCGGCCCTCCAGGCCGCCGACGCGGATCGCGGAGAACACGAAGTCCGTGCCGCGCAGGGCCTCGTCCAGGTCCGTGGTGGCGGACACCTCGGGCGCGTCGGGGACGCCGGCCGCCTGCTCGGCCAGGACCCGGGTCACCGCCGACAGCCGTCCGGCGTCCAGGTCGTGCAGGACGACACGGGTCACCCGGCCCTCGGCGCGGTCCTTCAGGAGCGCCCCGTACACCAGCGGCACGCGGAATCCGCCGCCGCCCAGGATCGTCAGTCTCACCGGGTTCCTCCGACTTCGTCGGCCGGGCGCGGCGCACCGGCAGAACCGGGTCCGTGCCGCCTCGTTCGCTGTGCTTCGCTCCGGGTCCGCTCCGGCCCGGCGGTCATACGGCCTCGCTGTGCGCCGCGGGGCCGGGCGGCCCGGTGCGGCGGCCCTTCCGGCGCGGGCGGGACAGGGTTCACGTCGGGACCCTTCCCACCACGACGACCTCGACGCCCGCCTCCTCCAGGGAGGCCCGGGTGGCCGGGTCCGGCGGCTCGTTCGTCACCACCACGTCCAGCTCCTCCGGGCCGCAGACCTTCGCCATGCCGTGCCCGGGGAACTTGGCCGCGTCGGCGAGCAGCACGACCTTCTCACCGGCCCGGATCATGGCGCGCTTGACCGGCACCTCCACGACCGTGGTGTCCATGACCTGGCCGCCGGGCCGCACGCCGCTGGTGCCGAGGAAGAGCCAGTCGGCGTGCAGCTGGCGCAGGTTGTCCTCGGTGAGGAAGCCGACCAGGGAGCGGTACTCGCGGCGGACCATGCCGCCGAGCAGGACCAGCTCGATGCCCTCGTCGTCGGCGAGTTCCTCGTAGACCACGAGGTTGCTGGTGATCACGGTGAGGCGGCGGCCGTGCAGCTGCCGGGCCAGGCGGTAGGCGGTGGTGCCGATGTCGAGCAGCACCGACTGACCGTCGCCGATCATCGCCGCGGCGCGTTCCGCTATGGCGTCCTTCTCGGCGACGCGCACCTCGGCGACCTCGGCGAAGGGCTGGTCGCCGTCCTCAACCACGGCGCCGCCGTGGACCCGCGTCAGCAGGCCGTCCTCCTCCAGTTTCACCAGGTCACGCCGGATGGTGGCCGGGCTCACGCCCAGCTGTTCGGAGAGGTCGGTCACGGCTGCGGGGCCGCCTGAGCGCAGGGCCCGCAGGATGAGTTGGTGTCGTCGTTCTGCCAGCACGCCGTGCACATTACTCGTCATCTTCAATCATCGCCATGCTTATTTCTGCTCGGGTATTGACCAATGTCGTCGAGCAGCGCACGATTCCGCTCACAGAAATGAAGAGTTTTGACGATCTCCGTCGAAGCCCGAGCGAGAGGACACATCCGTGGACGACGACCGGCCCGATGTGCTGCTGACCGGGCTGCTCTTCTACGACCTCGTGCTCACGGGCATGGGGAAGCCGCCGACGCCGGGCGAGGAGATCTGGACGGCCGGCATGGGCTGCGGCCCGGGCGGCATCGCGAACCTCGCGGTCGCCGCCGCCCGCTTCGGCCTGCGCACCTCGCTGGCCACGGTGTTCGGCGACGACTTCTACGGCGCGTACTGCCGGGACGTCCTCGGCGGCCAGGAGCACGTCGACCTCTCGCTCTCCCGCACGGCGGACGGCTGGCCCACCCCGGTCACCGTCTCCGTCGCGTACGGCGGCGACCGGGCCCTGCTCACCCACGGCCAGGAGCCGCCGTTCTCCCAGGACGTGCTGATGGGCGACCCGCCCCCGGCGCGCACCGCCCTGGTCCATCTGGAGGCCGAGCCGCGCGGGTGGCTCGCCAAGGCCGCGGCGGACGGCACCCGCATCTACGCCGACGTCGGCTGGGACCCCACCCAGGAGTGGTCCGCCGGCCTGCTGGACCAGCTCGCCCTGTGCCACGCCTTCCTGCCCAACGAGACCGAGGCGACGGCCTACACCCGCACCGACAGCGCGGTGGCCGCGCTCGGCGTCCTGTCCGAACTGGTGCCGGTCGCGGTCGTCACCCGCGGCCGGGACGGCGCGCTCGCCGTCGACCAGACCACCGGCGAGTACGCCGAGGTCCCGGCCCTCGGCCTCGACGCCCTGGACGCCACCGGCGCGGGGGACGTCTTCGGCGCGAGCTTCGTCGCGGCCTCGCTCGGCGGCTGGCCCCTGGAGCAGCGGCTGCGGTTCGCGGTCCTCGCCGCCGGACTGTCGGTCCGCCACCACGGCGGGGCGCTCGCCGCCCCGGGCTGGTACGGCGTCGACCGCTGGTGGCGCTCGCTCACGGACCCGGAACTGAGGCGGGCGTACGGCTTCCTGGCGGACCGGCTTCCCGACGACCCGGGGCCCCCGGTCCGGCACGCGCCCGTCACCCCGCCGGCACCCCGGCACTGACCTGCCCTCCCCCACGCCCCCCCACGTGCCCCTCTCAAGCGACATCACGAACAGATCCGAAAGGCGGTGGGAGCTGTGCGGCTCTCACGAAGAGGCCTGCTGCGCGCGGGCCTGGCCGGTACGGCCGCCACGGCACTGGGCGGCCTGGCGACCGGCTGTGCCGTCCCGGCCGGCTCGACCGGCCGGAACATGGTCCTGTGGTACTGGAGCGGCGGTCTCAGCGACACCGTCGTCGAGGAGGCCAGGGCCCGGTTCGGCCGGGACGTCGACCTCAAGGCCCAGCAGATCGGCGGCTACTACCGGTCCAAGCTGATCACCACCATGGCCGGCCGCGCCCACATCCCCGACATCGCGGGGCTCAAGGGCGAGGACATGGCGTCCTACCTGCCGAACGCCGACCAGTTCGTGGATCTGCGGACGCTGGGTGCCGGGAAACTCAAGAGCCGCTACCTGGACTGGAAGTGGCAGCAGGGCGTCGCCGACGACGGCAGCCTGGTCGGTTTCCCCATCGACGTGGGGCCGGTCGTGCACTACTTCCAGCCGGCCGTGTTCGACAGGGCGGGACTGCCCCACGAGCCGGCCGACGTGTCCCGGGAGCTGGACACGTGGGAGAAGTTCTTCGCCGCCGGGGAGCGGCTGAAGAAGCGGGTCCCGGGGTCGTTCCTGCTCACCGACGTCGGCAGTGTCTTCGAGATGTCGCTCGGGCAGGGCACCACCCGGTTCGTCGACAGGGACCGGCACTTCATCGGGGCCGGCGAGCACGTCCGCACCTGCTGGGACCGTGCCGTCGAGGCCAAGCGGCGCGGGCTCGTGTCGGACATCGTCAGCGGCACCCCGGACTGGAACTCGGCCGCCGAGCGAGGGCTGCTGCCGAGCCAGCTCAACGCCTCCTGGGCCGCCGGCGACCTCAAGCTCGGCCTGCCGAAGACCAAGGGCAGATGGCGGGTGGCCGACTGCCCGGGCGGCCCGTCCAACGTCGGCGGCTCGTTCCTGGCGATCACCAAGGCGTGCCGGGAGCCCGAGCGGGCCTTCGAGATCATCACCTGGATCCTCGACGCGGACAACCAGGCGCAGGGCTTCGTCGACGCGGGCCTCTTCCCGTCGACCCCGGCCTCCTACGCGATGCGGAAACTGCGGGAGCCGGACCCGTTCTTCGGCGGCCAGATCACCATGGACGTCTACGGCCCGGCGGCCGAGCAGATCCCCGTCGCCTACAACAGCCCGTACGACATCGCGCTCGGGCAGCCCGTCCGCGACGAGATCAAGAACGTCGGGGTCCTCGGCAAGGATCCGGCGCAGGCCTGGAGGGACGCCATGAGCAAGTGCAGGCGTATCGCGGACCACCTGGGGGTGACCTACTGATGGCCACCGTTCCCGCGCTCGACGAGCCCCCGGCCGTCACGGCCCCGGCGCCGGTCGTCCACCGCCGCAAGGGCGTCCTCGGCCACTGGCGGCTGTACGCCGCGATCTCCCCGTTCTACCTCCTCTTCCTCTGCTTCGGCCTGATCCCCGTCGGGTTCTCGCTCTACCTGTCCTTCCACCGCTGGGACGGCCTGGGCTCGATGGAGTGGGCGGGCCTGGCGCAGTTCCGCTACCTGCTGGGCGACACCGACTTCTGGAGCTCCATCGGCAACACCCTGATCATCTGGGCACTGGCCACGATCCCCATGATCGTCCTGGCGATGGTGACGGCCGTGATGCTCAACTCCGCGGTGCGCTTCAAGAACGTCTACCGCTTCGCCTACTTCCTGCCCAACGTCACCTCGATCGTCGCGGTCGCGATCATCTTCGGCTCGGTGTTCTCCACGAACTTCGGCCTGATGAACGCCCTGTTGCAGGCCGTCGGCCTCGACCAGGTGGCCTGGCTGAACACGCCGTGGGGCATCAAGGTCGCCATCGCGACGCTGATGACCTGGCAGTGGACCGGCTACAACGCGATCATCTTCCTCGCGGGGCTGCAGACGATCCCGGGCGACCTGTACGAGGCGGCCCGGATCGACGGGGCGGGACCGGTGCAGACGTTCGTCCGGGTGACGCTGCCGCTGCTGCGCCCGACCCTGCTGTTCGTGCTCGTCGTCTCGACGGTCACGGGGCTGCAGAGCTTCGCCGAGCCGCAGGTGCTGCTGCAGACCACGGCGAACGAGTCCACGTTCTCCGGCGGTCCCGACCACGCCGGCCGGACGATGGTCCTCTACTTCTTCCAGCAGACGTTCGACAACAACGACTTCGGTTACGGCGCCGCCGTGGCCTGGGGCATCTTCCTCGTCGTCGTCCTCTTCTCGATCATCAACTGGCGCCTGGTGCAGCGCCGGGGCGAAGACTAGGAGGCCCGATCACCATGGCATCCATCAAGGGCTACCGCGGCCGGGGCATCGCACTGCACGCGGTGCTCGTGGCCGGTCTGCTGCTGTCGGCGTTCCCGTTCTACTGGGCCGTCGTCATGTCGACGCACACGTCGACCGAGATCTTCTCCTACCCGCCGAAGCTGCTGCCGGGCTCGCACTTCCCTGAGAACGTGCGCAACCTGTTCGACACCGTCGACTTCTTCGGCTCGATGGTCAACTCCCTGCTCGTCGCGGTGTCCGTGACGGCGCTGGTGCTCTTCTTCGACTCGCTCGCGGCGTTCGTCTTCGCCAAGTTCGCCTTCCCCGGCAAGCGCGTGCTGTTCGCGCTGCTGATGCTCATCTTCATGGTGCCGATGCAGCTGCAGGCCATCCCGCAGTTCGTGATCATGGCGAAGCTGGGCTGGATCGGCTCGATGACCTCGCTGATCGTGCCGGCGGCGGCCAACGCGTTCGGCATCTTCTGGATGCGCCAGTACATGAGGAGCGCCGTCCACGACGAACTGATCGACGCCTCCCGGCTCGACGGCGCCGGGTTCCTGCGCCAGTACTGGCACGTCGCGCTGCCGGTGGTCCGGCCGGGTCTGGCCTTCCTCGGCATCTTCACGTTCATGGGCCAGTGGAACGACTACGCCTGGCCCCTGATCGCGCTCACCGACCCGGACAACGTGACGCTGCAGGTCGCGCTGTCCCAGCTCAACGGCACCCACGGCACGACCGACTACGGCATGGTGATGACCGGCGCGCTGCTCGCGCTCGTCCCCCTGCTGATCGTCTTCGCCATCGGCGCCCGGCAGATCATCGGCGACCTCGCGAAGGGAGCCGTGCGCGGATGACGAGCGATCCCCTGCTCGCCCTGCGCCCCTGGCACGCACCCGAGGTGACCTCCTGGCGGCGGCTGCCGATGAACGCCGTGGACCGGCGTGCCGGGGCCGTCCGTCTGGACGGCGACTGGCGCTTCCAGTTGCTGCCCGCGCCGGACGCCCCGCTCGGGGAGGTGTGGTCGTCGTCGTACGTCCCCGGTGTCTGGACGCTGCAGGACACGGACGACCCGCCGCGGTACCTCAACGTGCGCATGCCGTTCGCCGAGTTCCCGCCGGACGTGCCCGCCGACAACCCGACCGGCGTGTACGAGCGTGACGTCGAGGTGCCGGCCGCGTGGGCGGGCCGGCGGATCGTGCTGCAGGTCGGGGCCGCCGAGAGCGTGCTGCTGGTGCACGTGGACGGGCGCCCGGCCGGGATCTCCAAGGACTCCCACCTGGCCGCCGAGTTCGATCTGACGGACCTGGTGCGCCCCGGCGAGCGGGCCGTGCTGCGCCTGACCGTCGTCAAGTGGTCCGACGCCTCCCACCTGGAGGACCAGGACCAGTGGTGGCACGGCGGGATCACCCGCTCGGTGCTGCTGTACGCGACCGACCCGCTGCACCTGGCGGACGTGACCGTGCGGGCCCGGCGGGACGGGGACCTGCGGGTGGACTGCCGGGTGCGGGACACGGGCGGGGCGCTGCCCGGGGGCTGGTACGTCAGCGGGGAGCTGGAGGGGCACCTGCTCACGCAGGACGCGGAGTTCGACCGGGTCAACGCCGAGGACGAGCGGGTCTCCGCCTTCCTCGGCGAGGCGCGGCTGCGCACCGCCGTGCCGGACGTGCGCACCTGGAACGCCGAGACGCCCGAGCTGTACGGCCTGACCGTCCGCCTCCACCGCGCCGACGGCACCGTCACCGACACCTCCCGGCACCGGGTGGGCTTCCGGGACGTCGAGATCACCGGCCGGGACCTGCTCGTCAACGGCGAGCGGGTGTTCATCCGGGGCGTCAACCGGCACGACTTCCATCCGCTGACCGGCCGGACGGTGTCGTACGACGACATGCGCGCCGATCTCGTCCTGCTGAAGCGGTTCGGCTTCAACGCGATCCGCACCGCGCACTACCCGAACGACCCGGCCCTGTACGACCTGGCCGACGAGCTCGGTTTCTACGTGGTCGACGAGGCCGACATCGAGTCCCACGACCACGCGCACGAGATCGCCGACGACCCGCGGTATCTGGGCGCGTTCGTCGACCGGGTCGCGCGGATGGTGCTGCGCGACAAGAACCACCCGTGCGTCATCGTCTGGTCGCTGGGCAACGAGTCCGACTACGGCGCCGGCCACGACGCGGCCGCCGGCTGGGTGCGCCGGCACGATCCGACCCGGCCGGTGCAGTACGAGGGCGCGGCCAGGCTCGGCTGGGCCGACCCGGACGTGGCCTCCGACATCGCCTGCCCCATGTACGCGCCGCTGGAGGAGTGCCTCGCGCACGCCATGTCGGGCACGCAGACCAAGCCGCTCATCCAGTGCGAGTACTCGCACGCCATGGGCAACAGCAACGGCACGCTGGCGGACCATTGGGCGGCCATCGAGGCCACCCCGGGCCTTCAGGGCGGGTTCATCTGGGAGTTCTGGGACCACGGCATCCTCCAGCGTGTGAACGACGGCAGACCGGCCGGGCGTGCGGGCGCCGGGCTCTACGACAACGGTGTCGCCGCGCCCGGCCACCGCTGGGCCTACGGCGGCGACTTCGGCGAGATCGACCACGACGGCGCGTTCATCGCCGACGGGGTCGTCTTTCCCGACCGCACCCCCAAGCCCGTGCTGTACGAGCACCGGGAGCTCGCCGCTCCGGTCCGTATCGAGTGCTTCCGGCACGAGGGCGTCGTCCTGAGCAACCACCAGCACTTCCGCGGCCTGGACTGGCTGTCCGGTACGTGGGAGCTGTCCCTCGCCGACGGCCCCACCCTGACGGCCCCCGCCGAGCTGCCCGCGCTGCGGCCGGGCGAGACGGCCGCGGTGCCGCTGCCGTTCGCGCTGCCGGAGGACGGCGGCGAGGCGTGGCTGACGCTGCGGGTCACGACGGCCGGTGACGAGCCGTGGGCGCCGCACGGCACGGTCGTGTGCCTGCCCCAGGTGCGGCTGCGGGCGGCGGCGCCCGTGGCGCGCACTCCGGTCGCGGGCCGCGCGGTCGACGTCGACGAGGACGGGCTGCTGGTCCATCCGCTGCTGACGGCGGCGCCGACGCTGTCCCTGTGGCGGGCGCCCACCGACAACGACGAACTGGGCGGCATGGCGGACCGCTGGCGGGACTGGGGCCTGGACCGGCCCACCCGCGAGGTGGTGGCCGTACGGCGTGACCGGGCCGGGTGGCGGTGGTCGCCGACCTCCGCTGCCCGGGCGGGACCGTCCGGCACGAACAGGTCTTCACGGCCGTCGAGGACGGGCTGCTGGTCGAGGAGTGCGCCGAGCTGCCGGAGACCCTGTACGACGTGGCGCGGGTCGGGTCGGTGTTCGAGACGGCCCCCGGGCTGACCCTGTGGGAGTGGTTCGGGCAGGGCCCCTGGGAGTCGTATCCGGACCGGGCGGCGGGCGCGCCCGTCGGTCACCACGCGCTGCCGGTGGACGAGCTGTTCACGCCGTATCTGCGGCCGCAGGAGAGCGGCGGGCGGCACGGTGTGCGGCGGTTCACGCTCTCCGCGCCGGACGCGACCGGCCTCGCGGTGGCGCTGGACCGGCCGCGGCAGGTCTCGGTGACGCGGCATCGCGCGGCCGAGCTCACCGCCGTGACGCACCACGACGAGCTGGTGCCGCGGGCGGGGTGCGTGGTGCACATCGACGCGGCGCACCGCGGGCTGGGCACGGCCTCGTGCGGGCCCGACACCTTCGCCTCCTACCTCGTTCCGGCCGGGGTCCACCGCTGGAGCTGGACGCTGCGCGTCCTGTGAGTTCCTCCTGTCCCTGTTCTCCGAGTCCTCCCCCGCCCTTCTCCGAGTCCTTCTCTCCCTGTCCTCACGTCGTCCTCTCTGGAGCACCCGTGTGCACTTCGCATGACCACGACCCGGGCGAGGCGTCCCGGGCCGGCGCCGGCAGACGCGGTTTTCTGCGGGCGACCGCGCTGCTCGGCGCGACGGCTGCCGCGGCGGGCGCGCTGCCCGCCGGCACCGCCGAGGCGGCGGCGCCGCGCCGGCGCCCCGATCCGGACAGCCGCCGCTTCACGCTGGCCGTGATGCCGGACACCCAGTACCTCTTCGACGGGCCGAGCATCGACAGCGCACCGGTCGAGGCCTCGCTGCGCTACCTGCTGGAGCACGGCGAGGAGGAGAACATCGTCTTCCTGTCGCACCTGGGAGACCTCACCCAGAACGGCGCCCGGGAGGAGTTCGCCGCGATCGGTGAGGCGTTCCGGCTGCTGGACCGGCGGGGCGTCGGCTACAGCGTCCTGGCCGGCAACCACGACGTGCGCGCGTCGACGACCGACCAGCGCGGTGCGACGCCGTACCTGGACGCCTTCGGGCCACGGCGGTTCGAGGGGCGGCGGACGTTCGGCGGCGCCTCCCCGGACGGCTACAACACCTTCCACCGGTTCACCGCGGGCGGCCGGGAGTGGCTCGTCCTCGCCCTCGACTGGCGGCTGTCGCCGCAGGGTCACGTGTGGGCGAAGGACGTCCTGGCACGGCACCCGAGGACGCCGGTGATCCTCACGACGCACGAACTGGTCGCCGGGGACGACACGTTGTCCGACTACGGGCAGCAGCTGTGGGACCGGCTGATCGAGGACCACGACCAGATCTTCCTCACCCTCAACGGGCACTACTGGCCGGCCGCCCGCGCCGTCCGCGAGAACGCGGCGGGGCACGACGTCCACCTCCACCTGACGAACTACCAGAACCGCTACTTCGGCGGCGCGGCGATGATCCGCCTCTACCGCTTCGACCTGGACCGGAACGTCATCGACGTCGAGACGGTCTCACCGTGGGTCCTGGGCCGCGCCGCGCGGGGGCTCAACGAGCTGGAGCGGCAGGAGACGGAGCTCAGCGGCGACGCCGACCGGTTCTCCGTCGAGATCGACTTCGAGGAGCGGTTCTCCGGCTTCGCGCCGGTGCCCGCGCGCCCGGCCCGGCCCGTGCCGACGATGCTGGTGCCGGGCACGGTGGCGTACTGGCGCTTCGAGAAGCCCGCCGGGGACACGGTCCGCGACCTGTCCGGGCGCGGCAACGACCTGTCCCTGGTCACCGTCGGCGGCGGCACGCTGGGCTGGTCCGCCGACCACCACCCGGACCAGCCGGGCCACGGCAGCCTGGAGTTCCGGGGCTTCAAGTCACCGCTGAAGGGCGCCTGTCTGCGCACGGTCGACGGGGCCCCGCTCAACCGGGCCACCTTCCGGGACGGTTACACCATCGAGGCGTTCTACCGCCTGCCCGCCGACTGGGACCCCGCGCACCACGCCTGGTCGGGCCTGATCTCCCGCACGGGCACGGGCGGCGCCGCCGGCAAGACCGCCGACGACCCCGACGAGCCGCTCGCCACGCTGTCGCTGTCCGACGACCGTGAACCGCAGTGGGCGATGCGCCCGCTGAACCAGCAGGGCATCACCACCAACTGGGGCCAGGAGACGCCGCTGGAGACCTGGTGGCATCTCGCGGTCGTCAACGACGGCCGGCACACCACGCTGTACGTCGAGGGCTGCCCGGTGGTGCGCAACCCCCGGGCGTCCGCGGCCGGCATCACCTCCGCCGGCCTGCCCTGGCTGCTCGGCGGCTACGAGTACGGCGGGCGGATCGACCAGATCCTCCACGGCCGGCTCGGCGACGTCCGGATCGTCGCCCGGGCGCTGCCCGTCACCTCCTTCATGAACCACTGACCCCAGGGATCCGTCATGTCCGAGCAGCAGCTGCCCGCCTGGGCCGACCCGTCCGTCTCCCCCGCCGACCTCGATCCGCAGGGCGTCTCCCGCCGCGGGCTCCTGCGCCGCGCGGGCCTGTTCGGCGCCGCCTTCGCCCTGGGCTCGTCTGCCGCCCCCGCCCACGCGGCCGGCGAGGTCCGGCGGCCGGGCGGCGAGGACCCGCGCCTGGCCTACCTCGTCGGCGACCACCACGTGCACAGCGTCTACAGCCACGACGCCAAGTACACGTTCCCCCAACTGGCCGCCGCGGGCGCGCGGTACGGTCTGGACTGGATGGTGTTCACCGAGCACGCGAACGTCGGGCACGCCGGCCTCGGCGCCGCTTTGGAGCACGAGGAGATCCTGAAGGCGCGTGCCGACAACCCCCGGCAGCTGATCTTCCAGGGCCTGGAGTGGTACATCCCGGCCGCCGAGCACTGCACGGTCTTCGCCGCACCCGGCCGGCACGAGGTGGACCTGCTCACCCGCTTCGAGCGCGCCTACGACGGCAAGCTCCTCGGCTACGACAAGGGCGGACCGGCCGACGCGGACACCGCCCGCAACGAGGCGCACGCCGTCAAGGCGCTCAAGTGGCTGGACGCCCAACGCCGTTCGGGCTATGTCGACGACGTGCTGGTGCTGGCCAACCACCCCATGCGCCTGGGCATCGACTCCCCGCACGAGCTGCGCGGCTGGCGGGACGCGGCACCCGGCATCATGATCGGCATGGAGGGGGCGCCCGGCGCCCAGGGCGCGGCCATTCCCGGCCGGCGCGGGGCGAACTCGGTCCGCGGCGAGTACGAGAACAAGCCCTCGGCGCAGTCCTGGCCCGGCTACCCGGCGGACGCCTTCCTCACCTACGGCGGCTTCGACTGGGCGACCGCGACCGTCGGCGGCCTGTGGGACTCGATGCTCGCCGAAGGCCGGCTGTTCTCGGTCACCACCAACTCCGACGCCCACCGGATCGTCTTCGACACGTGGAGGAACGGCGACTGGCAGCCGGGGCAGACCTTCGACACCACCGGGCGGCTGCCCGACCCGGTGAACACCACCACCCCGCAGCCGGGCAGCGACTTCTGGCCCGGCCAGTTCAGCCGCACCCACGTGGGCGTGACCGGCCACGGTTACCGGGCGGTGATGGCGGGGCTGCGCGCGGGCCGGGTCTGGCTGGACCACGGGCATCTGCTCGACGGGCTGGAGGTCCGGCTGAAGCGGGACCGCGACGCGGGCCGGGGCGTGACGCTCGGCGGGCGGCTGCGGGTGCGCGAGGGCGACAGGCTGACGCTGCACATCACCGTGACGACCGCCTCGCGGCCCAACCCGCAGGGCATCCGGCCCGAGTTGGCGCACGTCGATGTCATCCGCGGCGCGGTGCGCGGCCCGGTCGCCGACCGCGACAGCTGGAAGGCTCCCGACACCCGCGTGGTGCGGACGGTCGACGTCTCCGGCCGCGAGGGCACCTGCACGCTGCGCGTCCCGCTGACCGCGGGCGCCGAGTCGTTCTACGTCCGGCTGCGCGGCAGCGACGGCAACCGGCACGGCACCGGGTACCTCGGCGCCCCGGTCGATCCGCACGGTCCGCTCCCGCACGCCCCCGGGGACGGCGACCCGTGGGCGGACACCTGGTTCTACTCGAACCCCGTCTTCGTCGACGTGGCGGGTTCCGCCCCGGCGTACGGGCAGGTCGCGGACTGATCGGGCGGAGGTACGGTGGGCCGCGTGACCGGTGAAGAGGCGCTGCGGCCCCAGTCCCTCATGCTGACGTTCCTGGGCGACCAGGTGCTCGGCCGTGACGTGTGCGTGTACTCGGGCAGCGTCATCGACGTGTTCGCCCGGGCCGGCGTCGGTGAGCACGCCACCCGCTCCACGCTGACCCGCATGGTCGGCCGTGACCTGCTGCGCCGCCAGCGCGAGGGCCGCCGCATGTACTTCGGGCTGACCGAGCGCGCGGAGGCGGTGCTGCGCGACGGCGAGCGGCGCATCTGGCAGACCGGAGCGGTCAACCGGCAGTGGGACGGCACCTGGACCCTGCTCGGCTTCTCGCTGCCCGAGTCCTGGCAGCGCCAGCGCCACGACCTGCGCTCCCAGCTCACCTGGAGCGGCTTCGGCCCGCTGTTCAACGGCCTGTGGATCGCGCCGGGCGAGATCGACGTGTCGGCCCTGGTGGCCGAACTCGGCCTGTCCGCCCATGTGAAGATCTTCCGGGCGCACGCGGACGCCGGGATGGACATCGGCCGGATGATCGAGGAGACCTGGGAGCTGTCCGACCTGGCCGCGGGCTACGCGGGGTTCGTACGGCGCTGGAAGCCCTGGGAGGACGACCTGCCGGACACCGACGACGCGCTGGTGCTGCGCCTGCGCCTGCAGACGGAGTGGCTGCGGATCGTCCGGCGGGATCCGCGGCTGCCGGTGAAGCACCTGCCGGACGACTGGCCGGCGGAACAGGCCGAGAAGACGTTCCGGACCGTGCACGAACGGCTCTCGCCTCTCGCCCGGGCGGCCTCGGAACGCCTTCTGGACCTGGTGCCGGTGCGGTCTCAGGCGTAGAACCGCGACAGGCTCTGCAGCACCGCCGCCGGCTTGGCGCCGCCCTCGATCTCGATGGTCCCCTCGACCGTGATCTGCACACCGCCCGGCACGTCCTCGACCTCGGCGAGCCGCGCCGTCAGGCGGATGCGGGAGCCCGCCTTCACGGGGGACGGGAAACGCACCTTGTTCAGACCGTAGTTGACCTTCGTCGTCACGCCCCGGACGTCCAGCAGCTCGGTGAACAGCGGGATGAACAGGGAGAGCGTGAGGTAGCCGTGCGCGATGGGGGCGCCGAAGGGGCCCTCCTTGGCGCGCTCGGGGTCGACGTGGATCCACTGGTGGTCGCCCGTGGCGTCGGCGAAGGTGTCGATGCGCTGCTGCGTGACCTCGATCCACTCGCTGGTGCCGAGGTCGCCGCCGGCGAGCTTCTTCAGTTCGTCGAGGCCGTTGACGGTGATGCTCATGCGGTTCCTTACCGGTTGCCGTAGCGGTCACGGAGGCGGGACTTGAGGAGTTTTCCGGAGGCGGTGCGCGGGAGGGCGTCCGCGAGGACCACCGACTTCGGGATCTTGTACTTGGCGAGGCGCCCGGCGAGGGAGGCGAGCACCTCGCCGGGGTCGAGCTCGGTGCCCTCGCGGGGGACGACGACCGCGCGCGGCACCTCGCCCCACGTGTCGTCGGGCACGCCGATCACCGCGCACTCGGCGATGCCGGGGTGGGCGAGGAGCCGGTCCTCGATCTCGGCGGGGTAGACGTTCTCGCCGCCGGAGATGATCATGTCCTTGAGGCGGTCGACGATGTGGACGTAGCCGTCCTCGTCGATGCGGGCGGCGTCGCCGCTGCGAAACCAGCCGTCGGCGAAGGACGCGGCCGTCTCCTCGGGCAGCCCCCAGTAGCCGGGCATCACGTGCGGTCCGCGCACCACCACCTCCCCGACCTCGCCGGCGCCGACCGGTGTCAGGTCCGGCCGGACGACGCGGACGTCGCTGAAGAAGTGCGGCACGCCCGCCGAACCCGCCTTGGTGACGGCGTGCTCGGCGTCCAGGAACAGCGTGCCGGGGGCGGCCTCCGTCATGCCGTAGCCCTGGAGGAAGGTCAGGCCGCGTTCCTGGTACGCCGCGATCAGCGGGGTCGGGACCGGGGAGCCGCCGCAGGTCAGGATGCGCAGCGAGGACAGGTCGGCGTCCGGCCAGCGCGGGTGCCGGGCCATCTGGTCGAACATCGTCGGCACACCGAACATGAAGGTGATCCGGTGCCGTTCGATCAGGTCGAAGGTGGCGTCCGGGTCGAAGGACTCGACCAGGACGCAGGTGCCGCCCTTCAGCAGGACCGGCAGGGTCAGCATGTTCAGGCCCGCCGTGTGGAACAGCGGGGCGGAGACCAGGGCGCGTTCGTCGGCGATCAGGTCGGTGTCGACGAGGACGTTGACCGCGTTCCAGGTGAGGTTGCCGTGGGTGAGCATGGCGCCCTTGGGACGTCCGGTCGTGCCCGAGGTGTACATGATGAGGCAGGTGTCGTCAGGGCCGACGGGTTCGTCGACCGGCTCCCCGGACGCCTCGGCGAGGGCCGCCTCGTACTCCGGGCCGGTCTCCAGGTAGAGGCGGACATCCGTGCTGCCGGGCAGGCCCGCGACCAGGCCGGCGTGGGAGGGGCCGTACACGAGGGCCTTCGCTCCGGAGTCGGCGAGCTGGTAGGCGATCTCCGGTCCGGCGAGGCGGATGTTGAGCGGGACGAAGACCGCGCCGAGGACGCCGGCCGCGAACAGCGTCTCCAGGTAGGAGGGGTGGTTCGGGCCGAGGTAGGCGATGCGGTCGCCGCGGCGCAGGCCCCGGGCGCGCAGGGCGTGGGCCAGGCGCGTGGTGCGGGTGTGCAGGGTGCCGTAGTCGACGGTGTGCCCGCCGTGGACCAGGGCGGTGCGGTGCGGGGTCTTGCGGGCCCGGCGGGCGGGCCACGACCCGAGTCCCTCGTTGCGCATCTCACGCCCCTCGCGGTGTGGCCAGCCCGAGCAGGCGGGCGGCGTTCTCCTTGAGGATCTTCGGCCGGACCTCCTCCTTGATCGTCAGCTTGCCGAAGTCGGCGAGCCAGCGGTCGGGGGTGAGGACGGGGAAGTCGGAGCCGAAGAGGACCTTGTCCTTGAGCAGGGTGTTGGCGTACTGCACGAGCTGCGGCGGGAAGTACTTCGGCGACCAGCCGGACAGGTCGATGTGCACGCCCGGCTTGTGCGTGGCCACGGCCAGGGCCTCGTCCTGCCAGGGGAAGGAGGGGTGCGCCAGGATGATCTTCAGATGCGGGAAGTCGGCCGCCACGTCGTCCACATGGAGCGGGTTGGAGTACTTCAGCCGGATCCCGCCCCCGCCGGGGACACCGGCGCCGATGCCGGTCTGCCCGGTGTGGAAGAGGGCGATCGCGCCGGTCTCCTCGATCACCTCGTACAGGCCGTAGGCCACCGCGCGGTCGTTGGGGAAGAACCCCTGGATGCTGGGGTGGAACTTGAAGCCCTTCACGCCGTACTCCTCGACCAGCCGCCGGGCCTGCCGCACGCCCGCCCTGCCGCGGAAGGGGTCGACGGAGGCGAACGGGATGAGGACGTCGGCGTTGGCGGCGGCCGCCTCGGCGACCTCCTCGTTCGGGACGGGCGGGGTGCCGGTGGCGGACTCGGCGTCCACCGTGAAGATCACGGCGGCCATGTTCCGCTCGCGGTAGTAGGCGGCCGTCTCCTGAAGGGTCGGCTTCCGCTTGCCCTCGACCTTGAAGTAGGCGGAGGAGGCGTCGTGCAGGTCGTCGTCGAGGGAGGAGTGGCCCCGGGAGGAGACCTCGGCGTGGGTGTGGACGTCGATCGCGACCAGGTCCTCGACCTTCATGGAGGGGGCCATCACGCCTCCGGGAGCCGGGGCGCCGGGATGCCGACCGACTGGAGCTCGGCGCCGACCGAGGTGGGCCAGGCGTCCGCGAGGGCGTCGGGGGTCCAGCCGCCGTCGGCGTAGGCCGCCCTGATCTCCTGCGGATGCGACCAGAGGGCCACCTTGTCGCCGCCGATGCCGATGCACTGGCCGGTCACGCCGCGCGCGGCCCCGGAGGCGAGGAAGGGCACCAGGGCCGCGCAGTCCTCGGGGGTGCCGAAGCCCTCGCCCCGGCGCAGGAAGCCGGGCAGCGGCTCGCCGTTCCTCATCGCCTCGACGTACGGGGCGAAGGCGGGGATGGTCTCGGTCATCGCGGTCGCCGCGACCGGCACGATCGCGTTGACGGTGATGCCCGCCCGGCCCAGCTCCATCGACCAGGTGCGGGCCATGGCGGCGATGCCGGCCTTGGCGGCGGCGTAGTTGGTCTGGCCGAAGTTGCCGCGCTGGCCGGCCGGGGAGCCGACCAGGATCAGCGAGCCGCCCTCGCCCTGCTCGCGCATCCGGACGGCGGCGGCCCGGGCGCAGGTGAAGGTGCCCCTGAGGTGGGTGGTGAGCACCGCGTCGAAGTCCTCGTCGGACATCTTCCACAGCACCTTGTCGCGCAGGATGCCGGCGTTGGTGACCAGGACGTCCAGCCGGCCGAACTCCTCGACGGCACGGTTCACCAGCCGCTCGGCGGCCTGCGAGGTGCCGACCGGGACGACCTCGGCGACGGCCGTGCCGCCCGCCTCCTCGATGGACTTCACGGCCGCCGCGGCCACGGCCTCGTCGATGTCGTTGACGACGACGGACGCGCCGTGGGCGGCCAGGGCGTGGGCGTAGGCGAGGCCGAGGCCCCGGCCGCTGCCGGTGACGACGGCGGCCTGGCCGGAGAGATCGATGCTGGGCACGGGGGGTCCCTTCACACGGGGGTTCGGGGCGGGTGCACGGATCGGTGTGCGGGGTCGAAGCTAAGAGCAATAATTGTTGACGTCAATAGTTGTTGTGTTCCACGGCTGCGGGATGCTGGAATCTGCCGCACGCACCGAGCACAGGGAGCCCGCCATCACACGCCAGAACGCCACCCCGAAGCCCATCGACGCGGACGAGCCCTGGATGCGGGGGCTGCACGCCGACACGGGCTACCTGCTGTACCGCCTGGGCCTGCGCTCCGGGCAGTTGTTCAACGCCTGCCTGCAGGAGTCGGGCCTGCGCCTGCGCCACTACGCGGTGCTGCGCTACCTCGCCACCACCGACGGCGCCCCGCAGCGCGAGTTGAGCACGCGGCTCGGCTACGACCCGAGCGCGATCGTCGGCCTGGTCGACGACCTGGAGAAGCTGGGCTTCGCCGAGCGCCGCCCCTCCCCCGACGACCGCCGCAGCCGGATCGTCGTCCTGACCGAGAGGGGCAGCGGCTTCCTCCGCGACACCGACGAGGCCGGTCTGCGGGTGACCGGCGAACTGCTGGGCCCGCTGGACCCGGCCGAACGGGAGACCCTGCACGCGCTGCTGCTGCGCATCGCCGAGGACGGCCTCAACTGATGTTGTGCAAATGATTGACGGCTGCACGAGAGATGCATAACTTCACGGACCAACCGCGCCCCGTCCCCAGGGAGCCCACCGTGCAGTCATCCCCGTCAGCGGCCCAGCCAGCCCCCGATCAACGGCAGTTGCGCCGCGTCGCCGTCTCCGGCCTGCTCGGCACCACCGTCGAGTTCTACGACTTCCTCGTCTACGGCACGGTCGCCGCGCTCGTCTTCGGCGACCTGTTCTTCCCCCGGGCCGACCCGGCGGTCGGCACGATCGCGGCCTTCGGCACCTTCGCCGCCGGCTATCTCGCCCGCCCGCTCGGCGGCATCGTCTTCGGGCACTTCGGCGACCGGCTCGGCCGCAAGTCGATGATGCTGCTGACCATGGTGCTGATGGGCGCGGGCAGCTTCCTGATCGGCCTGCTGCCGACCTACGACGCGATCGGCGTCTGGGCGCCGGTGCTGCTGGTCGCCCTGCGCGTGGTGCAGGGCCTGGCGATCGGCGGCGAGTGGGGCGGCGCCATGCTGATGGTCGTCGAGCACGCCGAGCACGCGCGGGGCTCCCGGCGCGGGCTGTGGTCCAGCTTCACGCAGCTCGGCGCCCCGCTCGGGTCCGTGCTGTCGGCCGGTGTCGTCACCCTCGTCGCGGCCCTGCCGGACGAGGAGTTCCGTTCCTGGGGCTGGCGCGTGCCGTTCCTGCTGAGCATCGTGCTGCTGGCCGTCGGGCTGTTCGTCCGGCTCAGGGTCGCCGAGAGCCCGCTGTTCGCGCGGGTGCGCAAGCAGCCGGTGGACCGGCCGCCGATCCTGGAGGTGCTGCGCCGCCCGAAGCCCGTGCTGCTGGCCGCCTGTGTCGGCATCGGCGCCTTCACCGCCCAGTCCCTGCTGACCAGCTTCATGATCTCCTACGCCGTCGACCAGGGGTACACCCGCCCGCAGGTGCTGACCGCGGTGACCGTCGCGTCCTGCGTGGCCCTCGCCGTGCTGCCCGCCGCGTCCGCGCTGTCGGACCGGGTCGGCCGCAGGCCCGTCGTCCTCGTCGGCGCCGTCGCCTCCGCCGCGCTCGCCTTCCCCGTGCTGGCGCTGGTCGACTCCGGCTCGCCGGGACTGCTGATCCTCGCGCTCGCCCTCGGCCACGGCGTCGCCCAGTCGACGATGTACGGGCCGCTCGGCGCCCTGCTCACCGAGATGTTCGGCACCCGCGTCCGCTACACCGGCGCCTCGCTCGGCTACCAGGGCGCGACCCTGATCGGCGCCGGGTTCTCCCCGCTGATCGCCGGCAGCCTCGTCGCCTCAGCGGGCGGCGGCAGCACGCCCGTGTCCCTGCTGCTGTGCGCGGGCGCCGCGATCACCGCGGTCACCGTGTGGCGGCTGCGCGAGACGCACACGGACGCCCTGGACTCCCCCGCCACCGCCCCCGCCCTGGAAGGTACGCCCCGTTGAGGATCCGCCTCGCCCTGCTGACCGCCTGCCTGTCCCTGGCCGCGACCGCCCTGCCCGCGCGGGCCGCCGCCCCCGCCGACACCCGCCTGGAGGGCAGGCTGCCCTCCGGCGCCGCGTACGTGATGGACGTACCGGCGTCCTGGAACGGCACGGTGCTGCTCTACAGCCACGGCTACACCCCGGCCGGCGCCCCCAACCCGGCCCAGAACACACCGAGTCCGGCCGCCCGCGACACCCTGCTCGCCGAGGGCTACGCGCTGATCGGCTCCTCCTACGCGACGACCGGCTGGGCCGTCACCGAGGCCGTGCCCGACCAGCTGGCCACGCTGGAGCTGTTCACCGAGAGGTTCGGAGCGGCCCGGCGCACCCTCGCCTGGGGCACCTCCTACGGCGGCCTCGTCACCACCGTGCTCGCCGAGCGGCACGCCGGCCGGTTCGACGGATCGGTGTCGATGTGCGGTCTGGTGCAGGGCGGCGTGGCCAACTGGAACAGCACCCTGGACCCGGTGTTCGCGCTGCGCACCCTGCTCGCGCCCGGCTCCGGCATCCGGCTCGCGGGGTTCGCGGACCAGGCGGAGGCGGTCGCCGCGGCCAAGTCCCTCACCTCGAAGGTGGAGGCCGCCCAGGGCACCGCGGACGGCCGGGCCCGTATCGCCCTCGCCGCCGCCCTGCACGGCATCCCCGGCCACAACGACCCGTCCCAGCCCGAGCCCGGCCCCACCGACTGGCAGGCGCAGCAGGCCAATCAGTACACCGCCGTGCGGGGCCTGCTGCAGCTGCCCGCGTTCAGCTGGCGGCAGGAGGCCGAGGCCCGGGCGGGCGGCAACCCGTCCTGGAACACCGGAGTCGACTACTCCGCCCTGCTGGCGCGGTCCCCGCTGTACAAAGAGGTGAGCGAGCTCTACAAGGAGGCGGGACTGTCCTTGCGCAGCGACCTGTCGGCCCTGGACCGGGCCCCCCGGATCTCCGCCGATCCGCCGGCCGTGCGGTGGATGCGGCACACCAGCGTGCTGTCGGGCCGGCTCACCGACCCGCAGCTGAACATCCACACGACCGGAGACGCGCTGATCCCGGTGCAGGCCGAGAGCGCCCACCGGCGGGCGGCGGGCGCGGCGGCCTCCGCGTCCCTGCTCCGGCAGGCGTACGTCGACGGCCCGGGCCACTGCACGTTCACCGCGGGCGAGACGCTGGCCGCCCTGCGCACCCTGGAGCACCGTCTGGACACCGGCCGCTGGGACGCCTCGCCCCGCGCCCTCAACTCCCGTGCCCGGCAGGCGGATCCGGCGACGACGCCGCGCTACGTTCCCTTCCGCCCGTCCGCCTACCCCCGTCCCCACGACCTCGCCCACCCGTCCGACGCCCGGCCATGACCGCCCCGACCGCGTCCGGCCGGCTGCTGTCCGTGCTCGCGGCCTTCGACCACGAGCATCCGGCCCTGTGCCTGACGGACATCAGCCGGCGGGCCGGGCTGAGCCTGACCACCACGCACCGGCTGGTCGGGGCGCTCACCGAGTGGGGCGCCCTGGAGCGGGACGACTCCGGCGTCTACCACGTGGGGCTGCGGCTGTGGGAGCTCGCCGCGCTGGCCCCGCGCGGACTCGCCCTGCGGCAGATCGCCCTGCCGTACCTGGAGGACCTGTACGAGGCCACGCACGAGAACGTGCAACTGGCCGTGCGGGACGGCCGGGACGTCGTCTACACCGAGTGGCTCTCGGGGCGGTCCGCGGTCGGGGTGCACATCCGCGTCGGCGCCCGCTGGCCCCTGCACGCCACCGGCGTGGGACTGGCCCTGCTGGCCCACGGCGGTGCGGAACTCCAGGACGCGTACTGCGCCGGGGACCTCGCCTCCTTCACCCCGTACACGATCACCGACCCGGCGCGGCTGCGGCGGGTGCTGGCCGAGGTGCGGCGGTCGGGTGTCGCGGTGAGCGACCGTCAGGTCACCGAGGACGCCCTGTCGGTGGCCGCACCGGTGCGCGGAGCGGACGGTACGGTCACCGCCGCCGTGTCCGTGGTCGTGCCGTACGCGGACGCCCAGGTCCCGGTGCTGGTCCCGGCGGTGCGGCTGGCGGCGCGGGGGATCTCACGCGCGCTGGGGTGGCAGCCCTGACGCCTCCCGGCCGGGGGCCATCGCCCAGCGGATGGTCCGGGTCAGGGCCTGCCCGGTGGGGCGGACGGCGAGGGACTCGACGACCGGCACCCGCGGCAGCCACAGCATGCCGCGCGCCCAGGGCGGCAGCAGCGTGACGGCGTTGGCGGCCAGGCCGCCGTAGAACGGCCGCGCCGCCAGGGGCAGCGGCGGCTGGAAGAGCAGGAAGCGGGCGGCGGCCCGCGCCTCGGGCGTGGCCCGCAGTTCGGGCCGGTACGCGGCCAGCCGCTCGGCCAGCTCGCGGCGGTCGCGCGGCGGGTCCTCGGCGCCCAGGGCCGCGGCGACGCGGGCGGTGTCCGCGACGTAGGCGTCGTAGCCGGCGGCGTCCAGCGGCCGGGCACCGTAGCGTTCGTGGGCGCGCAGGAAGCTGTCCGTCTCGGCGGCGTGCACCCAGGCGAGCAGGTGCGGGTCGGCCGCGTGGTACGGCTCGCCCTCGGGGGTCGTGCCGCGGATCCGTTCGTGGATGCCGCGCACGTGGTCGACGGCCCGCCGGGCGTCCTCGGCGGTGCCGTAGGTGGTGACGGCCAGGAAGGTGCTGGTGCGCTGCAGGCGGCCCCACGGGTCGCCGCGGTAGCCGGAGTGCCCGGCGACCGCCGCCATCGCCAGGGGGTGCAGGGACTGCAGCAGCAGCGCGGTCAGCCCGCCGATGAACATCGAGGCGTCGCCGTGCACTGCGCGGATCGGCCGGTCGGGCCCGAACCAGCGCGGCCCGGGCGTGTGGTGGATGCGGGCACGTGTCTCGGGCCCGCCGGGTCCCGCGACGCGTCGGAACAGGGCCCGGCCCAATTGTTCTCGGACTCCGGTCAGCACGGGCGGCCTCCCTTCCCCTGCCGACCAGTGTCCGCCATGCGCCCGCGGTCGCGGGCCGCCGGGGTCAGATCCGGTGCCTGGCCGCCGCACTGTCGGCCCGGCCGCCCGCCCCCAGCGGCCCGGTGCGGCGGAGGGGCCCCTCGTCCTCCAGGCGGGGCAGGGCCCGGCGGGTCACGCGCAGCACCACGGGCGGCAGGGCCGAGCGGACCGGCTGGGCCAGCCGCAGCCAGGCGGGCGCGTACACCGCGGTGCGGCGGCGCTCCAGGCATCTGACCAGGCGGGCGGCGACCTCGTCCACGGGGTGCACGCGGCGGGCCGGCGGGGGCATGTGGGCGCGCAGTTCCCGCAGCACGGCGTAGCGGTCGGCGTCGCGGATCATCTCGGTGTCGGTCCAGTTGATGTAGGCGATGCCGACGCCCACGCCCCGGTGCGCCACCTCGGCGCGCAGGGCGTGCGCGAAGGCCTCGACGCCCGCCTTGGAGGCGCAGTAGGCGCTCATCAGCGGGGCGGCGCCGAGGGACGCCAGGGAGGCGACCTGGAGGAAGTAGCCCGCGGTGTCGAAAAGGTCCGGCAGGAACGTCCGGGCGGTGTGGGCGCTGCCGGTGAGGTTGACGTCGATCACCCGCCGCCAGACGTCCGGGTCGGTGTCCAGGAAGGCGCCGCCCTCGGCGATCCCGGCGTTCGCCACCACCGCCGAGGGCCGGCCCAGCCCCTCGCGCACGGTCCGGGCCGCCGCCCGTAGGGCCGGGAGGTCGGTGATGTCGGCCTCCACGGCCAGCGCCGGGCCCGGCAGGGACGCGGCGACCGCCTCCAGTGAGGCCTTCTCGTGCCCGAGGAGCGCCACACGGGCGCCGCGCCGGGCGGTCTCGCGGGCCAGCGCGGCGCCCACGCCGCGGGCGGCTCCGGTGATGACGACCGTGCGGCCGGCGAGCGGACTGCCGCGGCCGGCGAGCGGACCCCTGCGTGCGGCGAGCGGACTGCTGCCCATGGGACGCCCTTCCTTCCCGGCCGTGGAGGCCGCGGGGTTCAGCGCCTGGTGCCGGTGCGGTCGCGCCGTGCCAGGAGCCGCTGCGCTCCGGCGAGGCCGGGCGGCAGGTTGCGGCGCAGTGCGGCCCGGGCGGCGTTGGACCCGGGCGCGCCGTGCACCCCGCCGCCCGGGTGGGCGCCCGAGGAGGCGAGGAACAGGCCGGGCACCGGGGTCTCCGGGCGGCCGGTGCCGGGCAGGGGGCGGAAGACGAGCTGCTGGTGCATCGCGGTCGTCCCGCCGTTGATGGCGCCGCCCGCCAGGTTGCCGTCCATGGCCTCCAGTGTCGGGGGCGCCAGGACGCGGCGGACCCGGATCAGGTCGCGGAAGCCCGGCGCGAAGCGTTCCACCTGGCGCTCGACCCGGTCGGCGAAGAGCTCCTGGTCCTTGGCCGACCAGTCGCCGGTGATGCCCTCGTCGCCCGCGTCGGACCGGATGTCGTGCGGGATGTGGGTGTAGGCCCAGGCCGACTCGGTGCCCTGCGGGGAGCGCGTGGCGTCCGAGGTGGTCATCTGGCCGAAGATCGTGAACGGGCGGTCGGGGACCTGCCGCATGGCGATCTGGGCGGCGAAGCGGGTGAGTTCGTCCATGCCGTCGGACAGGTGCACGGTCCCGGCCCGGGAGGCCTGCTCGGCCTGCCAGGGCACCCGGCCGTCCAGCGCCCAGTCGACCTTGAAGGTGGCGAAGTCCCACTGGAAGCGCCGCAGGTCCTCCAGGAGCTGCGCGGGCAGGTGCTCGGGTTCGACGAGCTCGCCGTACAGGGCGGGCACCGAGACGTCCGCGAGCACCGCCCGGCGGGCGCGCACCGCGTCACCTGCCGCCGTGCGCACCCCCACGGCCCGGCCGCCGCGGACCACGACCCGGGTGACGCGCTGCCCGCAGCGCACCCGTCCGCCCCGGCTCTCCAGGCGGCGCACCAGGGCCGAGGTGAGGGCCCCGGAACCGCCCGCCGGGACCGGGAAGCCGTACGTCTGCCCCAGCATGGCCATGAGCCAGCCGAAGCCGCCGCTGCCCGACGACTCGGGTGCGAGGTCGGCGTGCAGGGCGTTGCCGGCCAGCAGCAGCCGGCCGCCCTGGCCGCGGAACTCCTCCTCGCCCAGGCGGCGCACCGGCAGCACCAGGGAGCGGGCCATGCGCAGGCCGCCCGCCGCGCGCAGCTTCAGCGCCAGCCGGGCCGTCGCCCGCACCGGCGGGAACGGTGTGAACAGGGCGTCCAGGAGGTCGGGGCGCAGGCCTTCCCACACCTCGTGCAGCCGCCGCCAGGCGTCGCCGTCGGCCGGGTCGAAGGCGTCGAGGGACGCGGCGGTGGCGTCGAGGTCGCGGTCCAGGACCGCGCAGCTGCCGTCGGTGAGGGGGTGGGCCAGCACACTGGGCGCGTGGCTCCAGCGCAGCCCGTGGTCCTGCAGACGCAGCCCGGCCAGGACGGGCGAGGCGGCCGCCAGGGGGTAGAAGGAGCTGAACAGGTCGTTGACGAAGGCGGGGTCGACGCCCTGGTCGTGGCGCACCGCACCGCCGGGTTCGGGCTGTTCCTCCAGCACTTCTACGCTCCACCCGGCGTCCGCCAGGAGGTTCGCGGCCACCAGGCCGTTGGGTCCCGCGCCGATCACCACGGCGTCAGGCATGGCGGGCCCCGTCCGCGTCGGATCCCACGGTGACCTGGCCCAGGGCGCGGCGGCCGCCCGCCGCGTCCCCCGCTCCGGCCTCGCCCTCGCACAGGCGGGCCAGCCGGGCCAGCATGGCGCGGTGGCGCAGCTGGATCAGCGCCTCGAAGCCGGCGTTGTGCAACCGGCCGCCGGCCCCGCGGAGGGGATGCTCGTCGACGATCACCAGGCAGTGCTCGCCCCAGGGCCGCAGCTCGATGGCGATGCGCGCGGTGCCGAGCGCACCGGCGTGGGCCTCCAGCTCCAGCCGGCTGCCCTCCTCGCAGTGGCGGACGGTCGTCTCGTTGTCCAGGCGCACCGGGCCGAGCCGGACCTGGTAGCGGATGGCGGCGTCCTTGTGCGGCCAGTGCCCGCGCACCGGGTGGGACTCGGAGGTGCCCACCACCCACTCCCCGTAGCGGTTGCCGTCGGCGAGGACGTCCCACACCGCGCTCGGCGGGACTCGGATCAGGTGATGGCGTACGGCCACGGATGCCTCCTGCTGCCTCGAGCGGGTCGTGCGTCCCGAGTGCCCCCGCCGGGCTCGTTTCAACAACGCGGAGGGCAACCGTCGCGGCCGGTCGGGAGTCGAACCCTGTCGAGGTGCTCAACGGGGGGAGACCGGGATGGCACAGTCGGACAGGGCACGGCGGTGGGCTCGGTGGCTGGCGGCGCACCGGTGGTGGCAGCGCGGGCTGCGGTGGTCGCTGATGGCTCTCGTCGGGGTGTCCCTCGGGGTCGTCGCGGCCGAGTCCGGGTTTCCCGAGTGGACGCTGGGGATCGTCGTCGTTCTGCTGCTGGCCATGGACGACGGCATGGCCTGGTACGTGAAGCGCTGGTCCGCCGAACCGGACCGGCCGGGCGGCGAGCCGTCCTCCGGCTGACGCCCGGCCCGGCTCGTTCACCCTCTGCAACCACCGTGCGCCCTGGCACTTTTCTCGGCTTCATCCCTTGACGGCCGGGGTGCGGTGGAGCACATTGGCGGCACTTTGAGAGCGCTCTCAACACCTTCCCCGAGAGGCCCCCACATGAGCGAAACCTCAAGCACCTCCCGCAGACCCCGCCCGTTCCGGCGGGCGTTCGTCGCCGTCGTCAGCACGCTCGGCCTCGCGGCGGCGGCCGCCGCGGTCGCCACCCCGTCGGCCAACGCCTCGGCCCCGCCGCCCCCCTCCGGCTGGACACAGGTCTTCCTGGACGACTTCGACGGCCCCGCCGGCAGCGGCGTCAACACCTCGAACTGGCAGTACGCCACCGGCAAGGGCTACCCGGGCGGCCCCGCCAACTGGGGCACCGGCGAGATCGAGACCATGACGAACAGCAGGGACAACGTCTCCCTCGACGGCAACGGCAACCTGCGCATCACGCCCCGCCGGGACGCCGCCGGCAACTGGACCTCCGGCCGCGTCGAGACCAACCGCACCGACTTCCAGCCCCCGGCCGGCGGCAAGCTGAGGGTCGAGTCGCGCATCCAGGTGCCGAACGTCACCGGTGCCGCCGCCAAGGGCTACTGGCCGGCGTTCTGGATGCTGGGCGCGCCCTACCGCGGCAACTACTGGAACTGGCCGGCGGTCGGCGAGCTGGACATCATGGAGAACACCCAGGGCATGAACACGGTGTTCGCGACGATGCACTGCGGCACCTCCCCGGGCGGTCCCTGCAACGAGACCAGCGGCATCGGCGGTTCGACCACCTGTCAGGGCACCTCCTGCCAGGCCGGCTTCCACACCTACCGGATGGAGTGGGACCGCTCGACCGGCGTCGAGGAGATCCGCTTCTACCTCGACGGCGTCAACTTCCACACCGTGCGCGCCAGCCAGGTCGACGCGACGACCTGGCGCAACGCCACCGACCACGGCTTCTTCATCATCCTCAACGTGGCGATGGGCGGCGGCTTCCCGGACGCGTTCGGCGGCGGCCCGGACGCGGGCACCCAGCCCGGCCACGCGATGGTCGTCGACTACGTGCAGGTGCTGTCCTCGGGAGGCGGCGGCACCACGCCCCCGCCCACCGGCAACCGTGACGCCTACGGCACCATCCAGGCCGAGTCGTTCGACGGCCAGTCCGGCGCCATGACCGAGACGACCACCGACTCGGGCGGCGGCCAGAACGTCGGCGCGCTGGCCAACGGCGACTGGCTGCAGTTCAAGGGCGTGAACTTCGGCTCCACGGCGGCCCGCCAGTTCAGCGCCCGGGTCGCGAGCGGCGCGGCGAACGGCGTCAGCGGGCTGGTCGAGGTGCGGCTGGACAGCCGGAGCAACGCGCCCGTCGGCAGCTTCGCGGTGGGCAACACCGGCGGCTGGCAGTCGTGGCGGACGATCCCCGCCAACATCAGCTCGGTGACGGGCACGCACGACGTCTATCTGACCTTCACCAGCGGGCAGCCGGCGGACTTCGTGAACGTCAACTGGTTCACTTTCGGGCACTGACCCGGACCGGGCCGAAGAGGGGCTCCACGCACGCGTGGAGCCCCTCTTCGCTGCCCGCACACTTCTCTGTCCTCAGCGCAGCTCCGCTCGGAAGGCCGCGGGGGTCTGGTCCGTGTGCTGGTGGAAGAACTTGGAGAAGTTCGCCGCGTCCGGGAAGCCGATCGCCGCGCCCACCCGGCCGATCGGCAGGTCGGTGTGGGCCAGCAGGCGTTTGGCCTCCAGGACCACGCGCTTGTCGATGAAGGACTTGGGGGTCTCGCCGGTGGCGGCCCGGACCGCGCGGACCAGGGTGCGGCGGGAGTATCCGAGCGCGTCGGCGTAGGCGCTGACGCTGTGGTTGGTGGCGAAGTCCCGCTCCACGGCGTCCCGGAAGAGGGTGAAGGTGGAGTCGCTGCGCTGCCGTCGCGCCTCGGCCGAACTGGCCGCCAGGTGCGCGAGGCGCAGCAGGAACGCCGTCAGGGTGTGGCGCAGGACGGCGGTGTGCAGGCTGAGCGGCAGCGTGGCCGTGTCCTCGTACTCGCGCCGCAACTGGCCGAGGGCGTCCCGCAGTCCGGCGAGCCGGGCGGGGTCGGGGTGCAGCAGCGGCGGCAGGTCGTAGCGGTAGAGGCCGGTGGCCTCCACGGTCGAGCGGGGCAGGAAGCCCGGTTGCATGGTGAGCACCGTTCCGCGGTACTCGCTCGTCCGCGAGAAGCGGTGGACCTGCCCCGGGCGGATCCACAGCAGGTCCCCGGCGCCGGCCTCGTACTCGGTGAAGTCGACCATGTGCCGGACCGGGCCCGCGCCGAACAGCATCACGACGTGGAAGTCGATGCGGTGCACGCGCTCCAGCGGCGCGTCGGCGTGCCAGGTGCGGCCGGTGCCCATCGGGCCGACCTGCATGCCGACTCCGCCGACGCTCAGCTCGACCGGGAAGGGGAACGTTCTGATCCCGTCGCCGCCTTGGTTGCTTCTGTCCGCCATGTCCGCCTCGCGCCCCCTGCCGGTGTCCCACTTTCACCACAGGCTGGCACACGGTGACCTTCCGGAGAAAAAGTCAGACTTTTAACTTTGAACGCGTCAGACCAGCCCCTTCGCTCCTATCGAGGACTTCTTGAAGATGAGCACGCAGACAGCGGACAGCTTCGAATGGACCGATCTCGACCGGCGTGCCGTCGACACCGCCCGCATTCTGGCGGCCGATGCCGTCCAGCGGGTCGGCAACGGGCACCCCGGCACCGCGATGAGCCTGGCGCCGGCCGCCTACACGCTCTTTCAGAAGGTGATGCGGCACGACCCCGCCGACCCGGAGTGGACGGGCCGTGACCGTTTCGTCCTCTCCCCCGGCCACACCTCCCTGACCCTGTACACGCAGCTGTACCTCGCGGGCTACGAGCTGGAGCTGGACGACCTGAAGGCGTTCCGTACGCACGGTTCGAAGACGCCCGGGCACCCCGAGTACGGTCACACCGCCGGCGTGGAGACCACCACCGGACCGCTGGGCCAGGGCGTGGCCAACGCGGTCGGCATGGCGATGGCCGCCCGCTACGAGCGCGGCCTGTTCGACCCGGAGACCCCCGAGGGCGAGTCGCCCTTCGACCACACGATCTGGGCGATCGTCTCCGACGGCGACCTCCAGGAGGGCGTCTCCGCCGAGGCCTCCTCCCTCGCCGGCCACCAGAAGCTCGGCAACCTGGTCTTCCTCTACGACGACAACCACATCTCCATCGAGGGCGACACCGCGACCGCGTTCTCGGAGGACGTGCTGAAGCGGTACGAGGCCTACGGCTGGCACGTGCAGCGGATCGCCCCGCGCGAGGACGGCGACATCGACGCGCGCGCCCTGTACGCGGCGCTGCGGGCGGCGCGGGCCGAGACCGGGCGCCCGTCGATCATCGCGATGCGCACGATCATCGCCTGGCCCGCCCCGAACGCGCGGAACACCGAGGCCTCCCACGGCTCGGCGCTCGGCGATGAGGAGGTCGCCGCCACCAAGCGCCTCCTCGGCTTCGACCCGGAGCGGAGCTTCGAGGTCGCCGACGAGGTGCTGGCCCACACCCGCAAGGCCCTGGACCGGGGCGCCGAGGCGCACGCCGCCTGGGACAAGCGGATCGCCGCCTGGCGCGGCGAGCACCCGGAGCGGGCCGCGACCTTCGACCGTGTCAGCAAGGGCGAACTGCCCGAGGGCTGGGAGGACGCCCTGCCGGTGTTCGAGCCGGGCAAGGCCGTCGCCACCCGTGCCGCCTCCGGCAAGGTGCTCCAGGCGCTCGGCGCGGTCCTGCCCGAGCTGTGGGGCGGCTCCGCCGACCTGGCCGGTTCGAACAACACCACCATCGACAAGACGTCGTCCTTCCTGCCGGAGGGCAACCCGCTGCCCGAGGCCGACCCGTACGGCCGCACGGTGCACTTCGGCATCCGCGAGTTCTCCATGGCCGCGGAGATGAACGGCATCGCCCTGCACGGCAACACGCGCGTCTACGGCGGCACCTTCCTGGTGTTCTCCGACTACATGCGCAACGCCGTGCGCATGTCGGCCCTGATGCAGCTGCCGGTGACGTACGTGTGGACGCACGACTCCATCGGCCTCGGCGAGGACGGGCCGACCCACCAGCCGGTGGAGCACCTGGCCGCGCTGCGCGCCATCCCCGGCCTGAACGTCGTACGGCCCGCGGACGCCAACGAGACCGCGGTCGTCTGGGCGGAGATCCTGCGCCGCCACACCACCGACCCGGCCCCGCACGGCCTGGCGCTGACCCGCCAGGGCGTGCCCGTCTACGAGGCGAACCCGGACGCGGCCCGCGGCGGCTACGTCCTCGCGGACTCCTCCACCGAGGTGCCGGAGGTGGTCATCCTCGCCACCGGTTCCGAGGTGCAGCTCGCCGTGGCCGCGCGCGAGGCGCTGGAGGCCGGGGGGACCGGCACGCGGGTGGTGTCCATGCCGTCCGTGGAGTGGTTCGAGCAGCAGCCGCGCGCCTACCGCGACAGCGTGCTGCCGCCGTCCGTGAAGGCCCGCGTCGCGGTCGAGGCCGGAATCGGCCTGACCTGGCACCGGTTCGTGGGGGACGCCGGACGCATCGTCTCCCTGGAGCACTTCGGCGCCTCCGCCGACGCGCAGACCCTGTTCGCCGAGTACGGCTTCACCCCCGAGAACGTCGTCGCGGCCGCCCGGGAATCCCTCACCGCCGCACGCGGTTGATCCGACCGCACGAAGGAAGATGATCACTGTGACCGAAGCAACCGCGAGCGCGGGAGCACTGCAGCGCCTGTCCGACGAGGGCGTGTCGATCTGGCTGGACGACCTGTCCCGCCGGCGGATCGAGTCCGGCGACCTGGCCGCGCTCGTCCGGACGAAGGGCGTCGTCGGCGTCACCACCAACCCGTCGATCTTCCAGGCCGCCATCGGCTCCGGCGAGGGCTACGAGGAGCAGCTCGCCGACCTGGCGGTGCGCGGCGTGACCGTCGACGAGGCCGTGCGGATGATGACGACCGCCGACGTCCGGGCCGCCGCCGACGTGCTGCGGCCGGTGTACGAGGCGACCGGCGGCCGGGACGGCCGGGTCTCCATCGAGGTCGACCCCCGCCTGGCGCACGACACGACGGCGACCGTCGCCGAGGCCAAGCAGCTGGCCTGGCTGGTGGACCGCCCCAACGTGATGATCAAGATCCCGGCGACGAAGGCCGGCCTGCCCGCGATCACAGAGGTGATCGGGGCGGGTATCAGTGTCAACGTGACCCTGATCTTCTCCCTGGAGCGCTACCGCGAGGTGCTGGACGCCTACCTCGCCGGCCTGGAGCGGGCGCGGGAGGCGGGCCGTGACCTGTCGGCCGTCCACTCGGTCGCGTCCTTCTTCGTCTCCCGGGTCGACGCCGAGATCGACAAGCGGCTGACGCTGCTGGGCACGGACGAGGCCCTCGCCTTGAAGGGCCGGGCGGCCCTGGCCAACGCGCGGCTCGCCTACGAGGCGTACGAGGAGGTCTTCGCCGGAGCGCGCTGGCAGGCCCTCAAGGAGGCCGGGGCGAACCGCCAGCGCCCCCTTTGGGCCTCCACCGGTGTGAAGGACCCCGCCTACAAGGACACCCTGTACGTGGACGGACTGGTCGCCCCCGGCACGGTCAACACCATGCCGGAGGCCACGCTGAACGCCGTCGCCGACCACGGCGACGTCCGGGGCGACACGGTCACCGGCGGGTACGACCGGGCCCGGGCGGACCTGGCGGCCGTTGAACGGCTCGGCATCGGGTACGACGAGGTGGTGCGGCGACTGGAGGACGAGGGAGTGGCCAAGTTCGAGGTGGCCTGGCAGGACCTGCTGGACGCGGTCACCAAGTCCTTGAACAGCGAGGGAGTTGACGCGGAATGAGCGAGGGCATCCCCCAGACGGCCGAGCAGGAGACGAAGGAGACCAAGGAGGACAAGGAGGCCCGGACGGCCCAGGAGGCGGCCGGGGTCGAGCAGACCGGCGTCGACGGCACGGCCGGGGCGGCGGACAGCGACCAGCCCGGCGACGCCGGCACGGCCGAAGCGACCGGAAGCGAGCAGGCCGGGAACGGCGGCTCGGACCAGGCGGCCGGAGGCGAGCAGGCCGGGGACGGCGGCTCGGCGGACGGTGGCTCGGCGGGTGCCGCCGCGGGTGCGGACCGCGGCGACGCCGACTTCGTCAACCCGCTGCGGGACCCGCGCGACCGCCGTCTGCCGAGGATCGCGGGCCCCTCCGGGCTGGTCATCTTCGGCGTGACCGGCGACCTGTCCCGCAAGAAGCTGATGCCGGCCGTGTACGACCTGGCCAACCGCGGCCTGCTGCCACCGGGCTTCTCGCTGGTGGGCTTCGCCCGCCGGGACTGGGAGGACCAGGACTTCGCGCAGGTCGTGCACGACGCGGTGCGCGAGCACGCCCGGACCCCGTTCCGCGAGGAGGTCTGGCAGCAGCTCGCCGAGGGCATGCGGTTCATCCCCGGCGACTTCGACGACGACACGGCGTTCAAGCAGCTGCGCTCCGCCGTGGAGGAGCTGGACGCCTCCCGGGGCACCAGCGGCAACTACGCCTTCTACCTCTCGGTGCCGCCGAAGTTCTTCCCGAAGGTCGTCCAGCAGCTGAAGAAGCACAAGCTGGCCGACGCCCCGGAGGGCTCCTGGCGCCGCGCGGTCATCGAAAAGCCGTTCGGGCACGACCTGGAGTCGGCCGAGGAGCTCAACCGGATCGTGCACGACGTGTTCGACCCGGAGCAGGTCTTCCGCATCGACCACTACCTCGGCAAGGAAACCGTCCAGAACCTGCTGGCGCTGCGCTTCGCCAACCAGATGTTCGAGCCGATCTGGAACCGGTCGTTCGTCGACCACGTGCAGATCACCATGGCCGAGGACATCGGCATCGGCGGCCGGGCCGGCTACTACGACGGCATCGGCGCCGCCCGTGACGTCATCCAGAACCACCTGCTCCAGCTGATGGCGCTCACCGCGATGGAGGAGCCGGCCGCCTTCGACGCCCCCTCGCTGCTGACCGAGAAGCTGAAGGTCCTCAAGGCCGTGCGGCTGCCGCAGGACCTGGGGCAGGGCACCGTGCGCGGGCAGTACGCGGCGGCCTGGCAGGGCGGCGCGAAGGTGCGCGGCTATCTGGAGGAGGACGGCATCGACCCGTCCTCCACGACCGACACCTACGCCGCGATCCGGCTCCAGGTCGACAACCGCCGCTGGGCCGGTGTCCCGTTCTACCTGCGCACCGGCAAGCGGCTGGGCCGACGGGTGACGGAGATCGCCGTCGTCTTCCAGCGGGCCCCGCACTCCCCCTTCGACTCCACGGCGACCGAGGAGCTCGGCTCCAACGCGATCGTCATCCGCGTCCAGCCGGACGAGGGCATGACGGTCCGCTTCGGCTCCAAGGTGCCGGGCACGTCCATGGAGATCCGGGACGTGACGATGGACTTCGCCTACGGCGAGTCCTTCACCGAATCGAGCCCCGAGGCGTACGAACGGCTGATCCTGGACGTCCTCCTGGGCGACGCCAACCTGTTCCCCCGTCACCAGGAAGTGGAAGAGTCCTGGAAGATCCTCGACCCGATCGAGCGGTACTGGGCCACGAACGGCCGGCCCGCGCAGTACGCCTCGGGCAGCTGGGGACCCGCGGAAGCCGACGAGATGCTCGCACGAGACGGACGGAGCTGGCGCAGGCCATGAAGATCGACCTGACCGACACCACGGCAAGCAAGATCAACAAGGCGCTGGTGCAGGGCCGCCGCGCCATCGGCACCCCGGCCGTGGGCATGGTCCTGACGATGGTGATCGTCACGGACGAGGAGAACGCCTACGACGCGATCAAGGCGGCCGAGGAGGCCTCGCACGAGCACCCCTCGCGCACCCTGGTCGTCATCAAGCGGCACGCCCGCACCCCGCGCGACCGCCAGTCCTCCCGGCTGGACGCCGAGGTCCGGGTGGGTGCCGACGCGGGCACCGGCGAGACGGTGATCCTGCGGACCTACGGCGAGGTCTCCGACCACGCCGACTCGGTCGTGCTGCCCCTGCTGCTGCCGGACGCCCCGGTGGTGGTGTGGTGGCCCGTCGACGCACCCGACGTGCCCTCGAAGGACCCGCTCGGGGCCCTGGCCCAGCGGCGGATCACCGACCTGTACGCCGTCGAGGACCCGCTGGGCACCCTGGAGCGGCGGGTCCGCTCCTACGCGCCCGGCGACACCGACCTGGCCTGGACCCGGCTGACGCCCTGGCGTTCGATGCTGGCGGCGGCACTCGACCAGGCCCGGGCCAAGGTGACCTCGGCGGCCGTGGAGGCCGAGGCCGAGAACCCGGCCGCCGAGCTGCTGGCCCGCTGGCTGGAGGCCCGGCTGCACGTGCGGGTGGACCGCGTGGTCACCGCCGGGCCGGTCGTGACGGCCGTGCGCCTGGGCACCGCGAACGGCGAGATCGTCATCGACCGCCCCGAGGGCCCGCTGGCCACGCTGAGCCTGCCGGGCCAGCCGTCCCGGACCCTCGCGCTGAAGGTCCGTGCCACCTCAGAACTCATCGCCGAGGAGCTGCGGCGCCTCGACGCGGACGAGATGTACGCCATCGCCCTGAACGGCGAGGCAACCGAGGAGACCCCCGCTCATGTCTGACTCCCCCGCCGGCTCGCCCCGGCTCACCCGGCGGCCCGAGTGGGCCGCCCTGGAAGACCACCGCGCCGACGCGCTGCCGCAGCCGGACCTGCGCAAGCTGTTCGAGACGGACCCGGGCCGCGCCGAACGCTACGTCGTGCGCGTCGGTGACCTGCGCATCGACTACTCCAAGCACCTGATCACCGACGAGACGCTGGCCCTGCTGCAGGAGCTGGCCGTCGCCACCGACGTGTTCGGGCTGCGGGACGCCATGTTCCGCGGCGAGCGGATCAACACCACCGAGAACCGGGCCGTGCTGCACACCGCGCTGCGGGCCCCGCGGGACGCGGTGGTCGAGGTCGACGGGGAGAACGTCGTCCCGGGTGTGCACGCGGTGCTCGACAAGATGGCCGCCTTCGCCGACCGGGTCCGCTCGGGCGAGTGGACGGGCCACACCGGCAAGCGCATCCGCAACGTCGTCAACATCGGCATCGGCGGCTCCGACCTGGGTCCCGCGATGGCCTACGAGGCGCTGCGGGCCTTCACGGACCGCTCGCTGACGTTCCGGTTCGTGTCGAACGTGGACGGATCCGACCTGCACGAGGCCGTGCGCGACCTGGACCCGGCGGAGACGCTGTTCATCGTCGCGTCCAAGACGTTCACCACGATCGAGACCATCACCAACGCGACCTCGGCGCGCTCCTGGCTGCTGGCGGGGCTCGGCGGCGACGAGAAGGCGGTGGCCCGGCACTTCGTGGCGCTGTCGACCAACGCCGAGAAGGTCGCCGGGTTCGGCATCGACGTCGACAACATGTTCGAGTTCTGGGACTGGGTCGGCGGCCGCTACTCGTACGACTCCGCGATCGGCCTGTCCCTGATGATCGCGATCGGCCCGGACCGCTTCCGGGAGATGCTCGACGGCTTCCGCATCGTCGACGAGCACTTCCGCAACGCCCCCGCCGAGGCCAACGCCCCGCTCATCATGGGCCTGCTGGGCATCTGGTACGGCAACTTCCACGACGCCCAGTCGCACGCCGTCCTGCCCTACAGCCACTACCTGTCCAAGTTCACCGCCTACCTCCAGCAGCTCGACATGGAGTCCAACGGCAAGTCGGTGGACCGCGACGGCAACCCGGTGGAGTGGCAGACGGGTCCGGTGGTGTGGGGCACGCCCGGCACCAACGGGCAGCACGCCTACTACCAGTTGATCCACCAGGGCACCAAGCTCATCCCGGCCGACCTGATCGGCTTCGCCCGGCCGGTCGCCGAGCTGAGCGACGAACTCAAGGCCCAGCACGACCTGTTGATGGCCAACCTGTTCGCGCAGGGCCAGGCGCTCGCCTTCGGCAAGACCGCCGAGGAGGTGCGCGCGGAGGGCGTGCCCGAGGAGCAGGTGCCGCACCGCACCTTCCGCGGCAACCACCCGACCACCACGATCCTGGCCACCGAACTGACCCCGTCGGTCCTCGGCCAGCTGGTCGCCCTCTACGAGCACAAGGTGTTCGTGCAGGGCGCCGTGTGGAACATCGACTCCTTCGACCAGTGGGGCGTCGAGCTCGGCAAGGTTCTCGCCAAGCGCGTCGAGCCCGCCCTGACCGAGGGCGCCGACGTCCCCGGCCTCGACCCGTCCACGGCCGCGCTGGTGGCCGCCTACCGCAATCTCCGGGAAGTGAACTGACATGCAGATCGGTCTTGTGGGTCTCGGCAAGATGGGCGGCAACATGCGCGAGCGCCTGCGCAACGCCGGCCACACGGTCATCGGCTACGACACCGACCCCGAGAAGTCGGACGTCGCCAGCCTCGCCGACCTGGTCAACGAGCTGGAAGCGCCCCGCACGGTCTGGGTCATGGTCCCGGCCGGCGATCCCACCCAGCACGTCATCGACCGTCTGGCGGACCTCCTCAAGCCGTACGACACGGTGGTCGACGGCGGCAACTCCCGCTGGACGGACGACGAGAAGCACGCCGAGGAGCTGAGCAAGCGCGGCATCGGCTTCGTCGACGCGGGCGTCTCCGGCGGCGTGTGGGGCCTGAAGAACGGCTACGCCCTGATGGTCGGCGGTGAGAAGGAGTACGTCGACCGGCTGCGGCCGATCTTCGACGCGCTCAAGCCGGAGGGCCCGTACGGCTTCGTCCACGCGGGCCGGGTCGGCGCCGGGCACTTCGCCAAGATGGTCCACAACGGCATCGAGTACGCCATGATGCAGGCCTACGCCGAGGGCTGGGAGCTGCTGGAGGCCGTGGACTCCGTGGACAACGTCCGCGAGGTGTTCCGCTCCTGGCAGGACGGCACCGTCATCCGCTCGTGGCTGCTCGACCTCGCGGTCAACGCGCTCGACGAGGACGAGCACCTGGAGAACCTGCGCGGCTACGCCCAGGACTCGGGCGAGGGGCGCTGGACGGTGGAGGCGGCGATCGACAACTCCGTGCCGCTGCCTGCCATCACCGCTTCCCTGTTCTCCCGGTTCGCCTCCCGGCAGGACGACTCGCCGCAGATGAAGATGATCGCGGCGCTGCGCAACCAGTTCGGCGGCCACGCCGTCGAGTCCGCGAAGAAGGCGTAGCACGTGGGCGATCTGCTGCTGGTCCGCCACGGCGAGACGGAGTGGAGCCGGAGCGGACAGCACACCAGCTTCACCGACCTGCCCCTCACCCCGCGCGGTGAGGAGCAGGCCGGGTCACTGGCCCCGCTCCTGGCGGACCGTCCCTTCGCCCTGGTCCTCACCAGCCCCCTCGCCCGCGCGGTGCGCACCGCCGCGCTCGCGGGGCTGAAGGCGACCGGGGTGGACCCCGATCTGCACGAGTGGCACTACGGCGCCTACGAGGGCGTCACCACCGAGGAGATTCACCGCACCCGTCCCGACTGGGACCTGTGGACCGACGGGGCCCCGCCCGGGCCCGACGGACCCGGGGAGTCCCCCGAGGAGGTCGGCAAGCGTGCCGACCGGGTGCTGGCCCGGGTGGCCGGGGCGCTGCCCGAGGGCGATGTGGCGCTGGTGGCGCACGGCCACTTCCTCCGCGTCCTGACGGCCCGCCGGCTGGGCCTGCCGCCATCGGAGGGGCGGTTGTTCCGGCTGGAGACGGGCACGGTCTGCCGGCTGTCGACCGAGCACGGCCGGCCCGTGATCGCGGAGTGGAACACCAGGGCGTAACCGGCCCCGGCCGGAGGTGAGTTGACAGCCTCCGGCCGGGACCACCAGAGTCCCCGTCGATGCAGATCGACGACATGACGCCCGCCGAGGAGCGGGTGTGGCGCGCCTTCCCGCGCGGGCAGGGCGTGGACTTCCGCACCGCCGCGGACGACGACCCGGCACGAGGCGCCGCCTGGGCACCCGACCGGACCGTACGGGCGTCCGTGCTGCGGGCCCTGCTGCTGAGCGCCCCGCAGGAGGACGGGGAGACGGCCGCGCTCCGGCTGGCAGGGGCGCGGATCACCGGCGAACTCCTCCTCCAGTACGCCGACATCGACCACGCCGTGCGTCTGAGCGACTGCTTCTTCGAGGACACGCCCGTGCTGTACGCGGCGCGGCTGCGCCAGCTCAGCCTGCGCGGTTCCGTCCTGCCCGCACTGCGGGCCGAGAATCTGCGCGTGGACGGCGTCCTGCGGCTGACCGACTGCCGGTTCGAGGGGCCCGTCCGGCTCGGCGGGGCGCAGATCGCCGGGGCGCTGTTCCTGGACGGGGCCGACGTGGGCGCTCCGCCCGCCGGGCAGCCCGCGCTCCAGCTCAACCACGTCACCATCGGCGACGGTCTGTCCGCGCCGGGACTGCGCACCCGCGGGGAGATCCGCCTGAGCGGCGCGTCGACCGCCGGCAGCGTCGACCTGAGCGGGGCGCGGCTGGACGCCGGGCCGGACACGGCCGCGCTCGACGCGGTCACCCTCACCGTGGAGGGCGACGTCCTGTTGCGTGAGGCGGAGGTGCACGGCTGGATCGGCCTGCGCGGCGCCCGTATCGCGGGACGGCTGGACTTCTCCCGCGCCCGTCTGGCGCAGCCCGGTGACACGGCGCTGCGGGCGAGCAGTTGCACGATCGGGGAGCTGTGGCTGCGCGGCGGCCCGCCGGTGTCGGGCGCGCTCAACCTGCGCCGCGCCCACGTGGACGTGCTGTTCCTGGAACCGGACGTGGTGCCCGGGGAGGTCCTGCTCGACAGCCTCGTCTACACCTCCCTCACCCCGCACGAACCCGCCGAGCGGCGCCTGGCGATGCTGGAGCGGGACCGCGAGGGCTATGTCCCGCACGCCTACGAGCAGTTGACCGCGGCCTACCGCCGGATCGGCGACGACGACGCCGCCCGCCTGGTCCAGCTCGCCAAGCAGCGCCGCCGGCGCGCCACCCTGCCGTGGTACGGCAGGCTGTGGGGCCGCGTGCAGGACGCCACCGTCGGCTACGGCTTCCGCCCGCTGCGCGCGGCGGGCTGGCTGGTGTCACTGCTGCTGACGGGCTCCGTCGCCTACGCCCTGCACCACCCCGAGCCGCTGAAGCCGGGCGAGGCCCCCGAGTTCAACCCGGTCTTCTACACCCTCGACCTGCTCCTGCCGGTGATCTCCTTCGGGCAGGAGGGCGCATTCGCCCCCACCGGCTGGTACCAGTGGCTCTCCTACGCCCTCGTCCTCACCGGCTGGATCCTCGCCACCACCGTCGTCACCGGCGTCACCCGGACTGTCAGCCGCCAGTGAGCCCCCGCACCGCGTGCTGTGCCGCCAGCCGCACCGGCGCGTTGGCGGCGCCGTAGCCCCGGTAGCCGCCCTCGCGCTGGACCAGTTCGAAGAAGACCCGGCCGACCGTGCGCGTGTAGCAGTGCCGGAACACGCCGTCGGCGTCGCGGTCGTAGAGGATGCCGAGGTCGCGGTAGGTCTCCAGCTCGCCTTCGGCGAACTCGAAGCGGGCGGCGAGGTCGTCGTAGTAGTTGGCGGGGACCGGCAGCAGGCCGCCACCGGCCTCGCGGAAGCGGCGGGCCGCGGTGACCACGTCGTCGGTGGCCAGGGCGATGTGCTGCGCGTGGACGGTGTCGTCGGTCGGCGCGGCACCGACGGTCAGGACGATCCGCACACCGCCGTCGGCACTGGTGACGGCCCGGCTGCGCAGCAGCCCGTAGGGGTCGGCCACGTCCACGCTCTCGCGTGCGTCCAGGCCGAGCACGCCGCGGTGGAACAGGGCCGCCTCGTCGAAGTGGTGCCAGGGCTGGGTGAGGGCGAGGTGGTCGATGCCCCGGACGCCGCCGCCGGTGGCGGGCCGGCCGGTGTCCTCGAAGTCGGCGCGCCAGCCGGGCGGTCCGGACCCGTCGCCGGCGCAGAAGAACAGCTCCGTGCCGTCCGGGGCGGCGACCGCCTCCAGCGCGGCGTCCTCGGCCGCCCGGCGGCGTGGCAGCACGGGTGCGAGCAGCGCCTCGGCCCGGCGGGCCGCCCCGGCCGGGTCCGGTGACTCCAGCCCGATCGCGGCGAGCTGGGCGCCGTCGCGACGGACAGCGGGGCCGGTGTTGACGAGGATCCGGGCGTCGCCCTGCTCCCACAGGGCGACGGGCTTGCCGCGGTGCCGTGCGGTGCGGGTGAAGCCCAGGGCCCGCAGCAGGGCGGTGAGGGGCTCCGCGTCGGGCGTGACCAGCTCGGCGAAGGCGACCCCGGTCGGCACGACGGGCTCCGGCAGGGCCGCGCGTCCCACCGTCTCCTGCAGGAGCAGCAGGGAGCGCCGGGCGTCGACGGCGGTCGGTCCGGCCTCGGCCTGCCGGAACACGTCGTTGAACACCTCCAGGGACAGCGGCCCGTCGTAACCGGCGGCCAGCACGTGCCGTACCAGGCCCGCCACGTCGAAGCCGCCCTGGCCGGGGAAGCAGCGGTAGTGGCGGCTCCACTGCAGGACGTCCATGGCGAGCAGCGGGGCGTCGGCGAGCTGGAGGAAGAAGATCTTCTCGCCGGGGATGTCCTCGATGCCCCGGGGGTCCGAGCCGCGCGAGAGGATGTGGAAGCTGTCCAGGCAGGTGCCGAGCGCCGGGTGCCCGGCCGTCTCGACGATGCGCCAGGCGTGGTCGTAGGTGCTGACGTGCCGGCCCCACGCCAGGGCCTCGTAGGCCACGCGGACGCCGAACTCGCGGGCGGTGTCGGCGAGCCGGCTGAGCTGCTCGGCGGCGAGGGCGTCGTCGTCCACCGTGTGCGGGGAGACGCTGGAGCAGACGAGGACCGTGTCGGCGCCGAGCCTGCGCATCAGCTCGAACTTGTGCCGGGCGCGGCGCAGGTTGCGGGCGAACTCGGCCTCGGGCACGGCCTCGACGTCCCGCATCGGCTGGTACAGGTCGATGCTCAGGCCCAGGTCGGCGCAGCGGGCCCGGATCTCCTCGGGGGTGAGGGGGCTGGCCAGCAGGTCGTTCTCGAAGATCTCCACGCCGTCGAAACCGGCCCGGGCGGCGGCGTCGAGCTTCTCGGTGAGGGATCCGCTGAGGGAGACAGTGGCGATGGACGTACGCAACGTCGGTGTCCCTTCGGGCTGGTGCCTGTCGTTCGGATCACGGCGCAGACGGCAGGCCCTAGCGGGGTGCGCCGACGGCGCCGGCCAGCTCGGTCAGGTCCGCCAGCATCCGGGGGGCGTCGGGTTCCCGCCCGGTGAACAGGCGGAACGCGTCGGCGGCCTGGAAGGCGGCCATCCCGCCGCCGTCGAGGGTGGCGCAGCCCAGCGCGCGGGCCGTGCGCAGCAGTTCTGTCTCCAGCGGGCGGTAGACCACCTCGGCGACCCACAGCCCCGGGTGGAGCAGGGCGGCGGGCAGGGGCAGGCCGGGGTGGGCGGCCATGCCGGTGGGGGTGGCGTGGACCAGGCCGTCCGCCCGCGCGAGCAGCCGCGCCTGCCGGTCCGGGGACGCGGCGGCGGCCCGGCCCTCGCCGAAGGCGCGGTTCAGGGCGCCGGCGAGGGCCGCGGCCCGGTCGGGCAGGGCGTCGACGACGGTGATCCGCCCGGCGCCGAGGGTGAGCAGGGCGTGCGCGACGGCCGCGCCCGCGCCGCCCGCGCCGAGCTGCACGACCCGGTCCAGCGGCGCGTCGGGCAGGCCGCGGGCGAAGGAGGCGGCGAAGCCGGTGACGTCGGTGTTGTGGCCGACGGCCCGGCCGTCCTCGAAGACGACGGTGTTGACCGCGCCCAGCGCCTCGGCCTGCGGGGAGAGGGCGTCCAGGTGGTCCAGGACGAGCTGCTTGCAGGGGTGGGTGATGTTGAGCCCGTCGAACCCCAGGTCGCGGGCGGCCCGCACCAGGTCGCCCACGGCCTCGGGCGGCACCCCGAGGGGGTCGATGTCGATGAGCCGGTACAGCATCCGCAGCCCCTGGCGGTCGGCCTCCCGCTCGTGCAGCGCCGGGCTGAGCGACGGACCGATCCCGGAACCGATCAGTCCGGCCAGATACGAGTCCTTGGGCACGCGCGCCTCCCGAGCGGCTCACTAATGTACGAACCAGTACGTTAGCTATATCAGCCGAGCTCGGGCTCGGGAAGACCCCCGGCCGGCCGGGCCCCTGCTTCTACAATCACCGGCACCGGACCCTCCGCCCGAAGGAACCTGATGACCAGCGTCGAAGAACCGGCACGTCCCGGCGAGCGCATCCGTGACGCCGCCCGCACCCGGGCCGAGATCCTCGACGTCGCCACGCAGGAGTTCGCCCGGGCCGGGTACGACGGGGCCCGGGTCGACGAGATCGCCGCCCGCACGCGCACCACGAAGCGGATGATCTACTACTACTTCGGGGGCAAGGAGCAGCTGTTCACCGCCGTGCTGGAGCGGGCGTACGGAGTCATCCGGGAGGCGGAGCAGCAGCTCGACGTCGACCACCTCGACCCCGTGGCGGCGATCCGGCGCCTGGCCGAGCTGACCTTCGACCACCACGAGCAGCACCCCGACTTCATCCGCCTGGTCAGCATCGAGAACATCCACGAGGCGCACCACATCGCCGGATCCGAGAAGCTCGGCAGGATCGGCTCCCCCGCCCTCGACGTGATCCGCCGGATCCTGGCGTCGGGCCGGGCGTCCGGCCTCTTCACGGCCGACGTCGACGCCGTCGACCTGCACGCGATGATCTCCTCGTTCTGCTTCTTCCGGGTCTCCAACCGGCACACCTTCGGCGCCCTGTTCGGCCGCGACCTGCTCGACGAGGGGCAGCGCGCCCACTACCGCGCCATGCTCGGCGACATGGTGATCGCCTACCTGACGGCGGAGCGCACGGCGGACTGAACGCCCGCGCACGACCCCACGCACACCCCCGCGCACGACCCCTTGACACCGGCGACACTCGGGCGCAGCATCACTGGCCATCCCCTACTAACTACCCAGTGGGTTAATTGGCCGCGATCCGGCACGTCCCCCTCTGCTCGTCACCTTGCTCGTCCGTGCCCGCTCCGCCCATGGTGGAGCCCCCTAAGGAGCCGCCGTGTCCGTCCCCGCCACGCCCCGAGGGGCCGCCGCCCCGCCCGGTCAGCCCAGGAAAGCCGCCACCGCCGCCTGGATCGGCAGCGCGCTGGAGTACTACGACTTCTTCATCTACGGCAGCGCCGCCGCGCTGATCTTCCCCGAGGTGTTCTTCGACGAGTCCGACCCGGCCACGGCGACCCTGCTGTCGCTGGCCACGTTCGGCGTCGCCTACGCGGCCCGTCCGGTCGGCGCGCTGGTCCTCGGTCACGTCGGCGACCGGCTCGGCCGCAAGAAGATCATGGTCTTCACGCTGATGCTGATGGGCCTGTCCACGTTCCTGATCGGCTGTCTGCCGACCCGGGACCAGGTCGGCACCCTCGCTCCGGTGCTGCTGGTGCTGTGCCGGGTGCTGCAGGGCATCTCGGCCGCGGGCGAGCAGGCCAGCGCCAACTCCATGACGCTGGAACACGCGCCACCGCACCGGCGCGGCTTCTTCACCAGCTTCACGCTCAGCGGCACCCAGGGCGGTCAGCTGCTGGCCACGCTGGTCTTCATCCCGGTCGCCGCGCTGCCCGAGGAGCAGCTGCTGTCCTGGGGCTGGCGGGTGCCGTTCTGGCTGAGCGTCGCGGTCGCCGTCGCCGGCTGGGTCATCCGGCGCAAGCTGGACGAGACACCGGCGTTCGCCCGGCAGGCGGCCCAGGAGGGCGTCGTGAAGATGCCGCTGCTGGTCCTGGTGCGCGAGCACTGGGCGGACGTGCTGCGGGTGATCGCGGGGGCGCTCGTCGCCTCCGTCAGCACGATCTTCACGGTGTGGGCGCTGGCGTACGCCACGAGCGACGCGGTCGGCATGTCCCGTACGGCCATGCTGTGGGTGGGTGCCCTGGCCAATGTCGTCGCGCTCGCCGCGATCCCGCTGTGGGCCACGCTCTCCGACCGGATCGGCCGCCGCCCGGTGTTCCTGATCGGCGCGGCCGGCAGCGCGGTGACGATGTTCCTGTACCTGTGGGCGGTCTCCACGGGTTCCTACCCGCTGGTCTTCCTGACGGGCGTCCTGTGCTTCGGCGTGGTCTACAGCGCGGCGAACGGGGTGTGGCCCGCCTTCTACGGCGAGATGTTCGCGACCCGTGTGCGGCTGTCGGGCGTGGCCATCGGCACGCAGATCGGGTTCGCGGCGGCCGGTTTCGCGGTGACCTTCGCGGCGCGGATCGCCGGGCCGGACGGGGACGACTGGTCGGCGGTGGCCCTGTTCACGGCGGCGCTGTGCGTGCCGCCGGTGATCGCGGCACTGTCGGCCCGGGAGACCCACCGGGTGCCGACCGAGGCGCTGGGCGAGCGCACGGTGCGTCCGGCGGCCCGCCCCGACCAGGTGACCGTCTGACGGCCGCTGCCGCCGGGTGCGGGGCGTGGGAGCCGTGAGCGGCTCCCACGCCCCTTTTCGACGTCGTCGCGTTCACGCACCGATTCCTGGGCGATCATGAAGGGTTCCTGCAGCAGGATGGGATCGCAGGCGGCGGGGTATGCCGGATCTCACCCCGACGAGCGCGACGGAGGAAGAACCATGGCACCACTGCGAGAAGAGGTCGAACCGGCCGAGGCGGGGCTTGACCCGCGGGTGCTGGAGCGTCTGGACCGGCACTTCGCCCGGTTCGTCGACGAGGGGCGGCTGCCCGGCTTCCTCGTCTCGATCGCCCGCGGCGGACGCGTCGCCCACCTCGCCACGCACGGCTCGCGCGACATCGCGGCCGGGCTCCCCGTCGAGCCCGACACGCTGTGGCGGGTCTACTCCATGACGAAACCGGTCACCGCGGTCGCCGCGCTGCTGCTCGTGGAGGAGGGCCGGCTGTCGCTGGACGACCCGGTCGCCGACCATCTGCCGGCCTTCGCCGAGCCGCGGGTCTACGCCGGCGGCTCGGCCGACGACGTGCGGACGCGCCCGGCCGCGGGCCCCATACTCGTGCGGCACCTGCTGACCCACACCTCGGGTCTCACCTTCGGCTTCTACCACTCCCACCCCGTCGACGCCCTGTACCGCCGGGCCGGTCTGGAATCGTCCGTGCCGCCGGGCGCGGACCTGGCCGAGACCATCGAGGTGTACGCGAGCCTGCCCCTGCAGTTCGAGCCCGGCACCGAGTGGAACTACTCGGTGGCCAGCAACGTCCTCGGCCGTGTCATCGAGGTCGTCTCCGGCCGGCCGCTGGACGCGTTCTGCGCCGAGCGGATCTTCGGGCCCCTCGGCATGACCGACGCGGGCTTCCACGTCACCGACGAACAGGCACCGCGACTGTCGGAGATGTACGGCGAGAAGGAGGGCGGCGGCATCGAGCCGATCCCCGGGCTGCCGCTGCGGGGCCGGCCGCGGTTCCTGTCGGGCAGCGGGGGCATGGTGTGCTCGGCCCACGACTACCACCGCTTCATGGAGTTGCTGCGCCGCCGGGGCGAACTGGACGGCGTGCGGCTGCTCAGCCCGCAGAGCGTGGACCTGATGAGCCGCAACCACTTGCCGGGCGGCGCCGACCTGCGCGCCTTCGGCAGCCGCCCCGTCCACGACGAGCCCGGCAACGAGGGGATGGGCTTCGGCTTCAACTGCTCGGTGGTGATCGACCCGAGCCGTACGCAGGTGCCGTCCGGGCTCGGTGCCTTCGGCTGGAGCGGGGTGGCCACGACGACGTTCTGGGTGGACCCGGGCCGCGACCTGACGGTGCAGTTCATGACGCAGGTGCGGCCCAGGACCTCGCACACGGTCTTCAAGGACCTCAAGCGGCTGGTGCACGAGGCCCTGACGGGCCCCGTCCCCGGCTAGCGGTCGACGCGGAGCGCGAACTCGACTCCGTCGCGGGCGAGTTCCCGCAGCCACTGCCGCGACCGGGCCGCCGTCTCGGCCGCGCGGTTCAGGCCCGGCGGCAGGGAGCCGTCCAGGACGTGGCGGACGCCCAGGGCGAGGGTGCGCGAGACGCAGCGGGCCATCGCGCTCTCCCGGGCGTCACCCACCAGGTCCAGCAGGTAGCCGCCGGACCAGCTCTCCCCCGTGGCGGACCGCACGTCCAGGGAGACGGCGAGGACGACCCGGTCCCGGTCGTCGTCCGTGGTCGGATACCTGGCGGCCAGTTCCCGGGCCAGTTCGGCGATCCGGGTGTCGTCGCCCCGCTTCAGCTCCTCGAACACGGCGTCCCAGGCGCGCAGCCAGCCCTCCAGACGCAGGGTGCCCCGGACGAACGTCCGCGCCGACCAGGCCTCCGGCAGCCCGTACTGCGCGACGAAGGGGACGCTGTCGCGGTTGGGATAGACCTCGAACGTCTCCCCGTCGACCACATGCCGCCGGGTCGCCTCCCAGGGGCGCTCGGCGACCGTCTCGGCGCCGTCGTCGATGTAACGCGCCGGGGAGCGCAGGGCGTTGAGGACGCCGGCGGGTGCCCAGCTGAAGCGGTAGGTGAAGTCGTTCGGCTCGGCGGGGACGCCGCCGCAGTACGACGTGAGGGAGTACGAGGCGGGCGTTTCGTCGCCGATCGCGTCCCGGGCCCGGGCGACGAGGTCGTGCGCGAAGAGGTGGTCGATGCCCGGGTCGAGTCCGGCCTCGGTGAGGACGACGACCCCGGCCTTCTCGGCGGCGGGCACCTGCTCCAGCACCGCCTCCGACACATAGCTGGAGCAGGCGAAGTGGGCCCCCAGCCGGACGCACTCGGCGAGCAGCGGCGCGTGCTCCGGCGCCGGCAGCATGGACACCACGACATCGCCGGGCGCCAGTTCGGCGGCGAGCGCGGACAGCGTGTAGGCGCGCGGCTCGGCCCGTCCGGCCAGGCCCAGCCGGCCCAGGGCGTCGGCGGCGCGGCTCTCGGTGCGGTGCCACAGCCGTACGTGCTCGGCGCTGTCGCACAGCGCGGCCAGCCCGCTGCCGGTGGACAGGCCCGCGCCGATCCAGTGGACGGTGCCGCTCGCGGGTACCGGGTCAGTGGTCAAGGTCGTCCCCCTTGTCGAAGCCGTACTCACGGCCGGCCTGACGGAACCGGTCCAGGCAGCGCCCCCAGGGCCCGGTGACGCCGAAGTCGAGCAGATGGGGCAGCAGGGCGGCCGAGAAGTCGGTGCTGGACTCCAGCGGCAGCAGGGAGGGCAGGTTGTCGATGGCGATCAGGTCCAGCGGCGGCTGATCGCGCAGGCGCCGCGCCGGCTCGTCCCAGCTGGTGGTCTCGTCGTACACCGGCAGGACGTTGAGCGGCGAGCCGACGTCGCACGTCACGTCGCACAGGGTGCGCAGACGGCGCTCGGGGGCGTCGAGGTCCTGCTCGCGCAGGAAGGGCGGGACGGGGCTGGTGGCGAGCACCGCGTTCACCATGACGTCGTGCCGCAGCAGGGCCGCGCGGTCCAGGTCGCGGGTCTCGGCGAGGTCCCAGCAGGTGGGGTCCACGCCGGCGGTGGCGAAGGCGGTCCGGGCGCCGCGTCCGCTGCGTCCCAGCGCGCCGACGACCAGGCCGGTGAAGTCGGGGCCGGCGCCGGCGGGCTCGAGGGTCTCGTCCAGCTCGGCCTTGGTCGTGGGGACGAGCGGCGCCCGCAGCCGGCCCCGGTGCCGCAGCACCGCCAGGGCGGCGCCCAGGTAGCCGGCCCAGAAGCCGAAGGCGGCGAGGCGCCGCCCGGAGTCGTCCACCAGATACTCCAGGTCGAACAGCGTCCCGCCGCCGGCGGCGAAGCGGCCCAGCAGGTCCGCCGCTCCCGGCTGGCCCTTGTAGGCGTGGCCGAAGAAGATGTGACGGTGCGTCAGCGCGGCTGGCTCGCCGGGCAGTTCCTTCAGGCCGAGCACGACGGCGTCCCGCGGGGCCGACTCCCAGGAGCCCGCGGGGGCGACGCGGCAGCCGGCCGCCTCGTACTCCTCGATCGGGAAGACCCGCTGCGGGGACTCCTCGACGGTCAGTTCCACTCCGTTGTCGACCAGGCGCCGGGCGTCGTCGGGCACGACGGGCGTGCGGCGCTCGGTCGTTCGGGCCTCGTGGCGCAGCCACAGATGGAGCTCGGTCATACCGGGTGAGCCTCCGGACGTGAGGCGCCGGCCGCTCCGGGCCGGCGCTCAAGGGGCGGACGTTCACGAAGCGTACGCGGCCCGACTACGGGTCGCGTACGGATTCGCCCAGGTCACGTCGTGGGGCACCGGCACGGGGCCCGGCGTCTCAGGAGGAGCTGACCACCGCGTCCAGGTGGGGCAGGTGGTGGTCGAGGCGCTCCCGCTTGGTGCGCAGATAGGTGATGTTGCTCTCGCACGGCGGGATCAGCAGCGGCACCTGCTCGGCGACGCTGATGCCGTGGTCCACCAGCGCCTCGCGCTTGCGCGGGTTGTTGGACATCAGGCGCACCGAGCGCACGCCCAGGTCGTCCAGGATGCGGGCGGCCACGCCGTAGTCGCGGGCGTCGACCGGCAGACCGAGCGCGAGGTTGGCCTCGACGGTGTCCAGGCCCTCCGCCTGCAGGGCCATCGCGCGCAGCTTGGCGAGCAGGCCGATGCCGCGGCCCTCGTGCCCTCGGAGGTAGACGACGACACCGGCGCCCTCGGCGACCACCGCGCGCAGGGCGGCGTCCAACTGGTCGCCGCACTCGCAGTGCTGGGAGCCGAAGGCGTCACCGGTGAGGCACTCCGAGTGCAGCCGGACGAGGACACCGTCGGTGCCGAGTTCACCATGGACGAGCGCGACCTGTTCGTCACCGCGGTCGTGGTCCATGTAGCCGATCGCCTGGAATGCGCCGTACACGGTGGGCAAGGGTGCATTCACGACGCGTTCCACGCCGGTGCGCTGCGGTGACTTCTTGCCGAGTACGCCTATTTTTTCTGTCATGATTCTCGAGTTCCTAAGCAGAGACGAAAGGCCGTGACGTGATGAGTGATCTGGTGCCGGCGGACACCACGGAAGACGTACGGACGCGGGGCGCCGATGTCTCACGGCAGGTCGCGGTGCTTCCCGTGGGGAGCTTCGAGCAGCACGGTCCGTACCTTCCCCTGGCGACCGACACGCTCGTCGCCTGTGCCGTCGCGCGGGAGATAGCCGGCGCGTACCCGGTGCACCTCCTTCCTCCGGTGACGATCTCGTGCTCGCACGAGCACGCGGCCTGGCCGGGGACCGTCAGCATCTCCTCGGTGACCCTTCATGCGGTGGTACGGGACATAGCGGCCTCGCTCCGCCGGTCCGGGGTCGACGCCCTGGTGGTGGTCAACGGGCACGGCGGAAACTACGTGCTGGGCAACGTCGTTCAGGAGTCCAACGCCCGCGGCGAGCGGATGGCGCTCTTCCCGGCCCCGGAGGACTGGGAGGCGGCGCGGGAGCGGGCGGGTGTGGTCACTTCGCTGCTCACCGACATGCACGCGGGGGAAATAGAAACCTCCATCCTTCTGCACGCTCATCCCGAAATGCTCCGTCCCGGTTATGAGACCTCCGATTTCGTCGCTGACGACCGGCGTCATTTGCTCACCCTCGGCATGTCTGCCTATACCGATTCCGGTGTCATCGGCCGTCCTTCGCTGGGTTCGGCGGAAAAGGGGAAGGAACTCCTGGCGAGCCTCGCGGATTCCTTCGGCACGTATTTCTCGATGCTGACCTCCGAGGCGTAGCCGCGCCGGGGCACGAGGCCGGTACCCGGGTCCGGGTCCGGGGCGATCCGGGTCCGGCCGGCTGCCTCGGCCGCGGTCCCGTCGGTGGCGCGCAGGTTCGCGTACCAGCGGGCGACGAGGACGATCAGGCCGGGCAGGCTCGCCACGAGGCTGAGCACCCCGTAGACGACCGCGACGGCGAGTCCCCGGCCGGCGCCGAGGCCCGCGGCGCCGAATGCCCAGGCGGTGACGCCCTCCCTCGGGCCCCAGCCGCCGACGTTCAGGGGCAGTCCCATCGCCAGCAGGGCGAGCACGGCGAGCGGCACCAGGACGGCCACGGAGGCGGTGGTCCCGGCGACGCGGGCGGCGAGGACGAACATGGCGACGTAACCTGCCAGGACGACCACGGAGGAGGCAAGCACTCCGGGTCCGTTGCGCCGGGACAGCAGGACTTCGCGGGCCTCGGCGAGGAGCGCCCGGACCTTCCCGCCGCGGGGCGCCCGCGAGGGCCGGTTCATGCGCAGGGCGAGGACGACGGCGAGGGCGCCCAGTCCGGCCAGGGCCGCGAGCGGCGCGACGTGCCGGGCCTGGGCGAGCACCGGGGACGGCATGGTCAGCAGGACGACCGCGGCCGCGGCGAACAGCGCGAGCTGCCCGGCGGTCCGTTCGAGGACGACGGCCTTCACGCCGCGCCGCAGGTCCCCCTCGCTCTGCCCGTGCCGTACCGCCCGGTGGACGTCGCCGAGGACGCCGCCGGGCAGGGCCGCGTTGAGGAACAGCGCGCGGTAGTAGTCGGCGACGGCGGGCCCGAACGGCAGCCGGATGCGCAGACTCCGGGCGACGAGCGCCCACCGCCACGCGCTGCACACGGTGGTGACGGCGCCGATGCCGAGCGCGAGCAGCAGCGTCACGGCGTCGATCCGGCGCAGCCCGTCGAGGAAGGCGCCGGTGCCGAGCCGCCAGAACAGCACCGTGATGATGGCGACGCCGGCGACGGTCCCGATCCGCGTACGGGCCTTGCGAGAGCCGAGCCGGGCAAGAAGGACCCGCAGCGGGCCACGCCCCGAGTCACCGGCGCGGGACCCGGACACCTCCGACCCGGCCGTGGACGACGGGGCACCGGGCACCTCGGCGGAGCGGGCCGAGTCCGGGCTGCCCACGGAGCGGGCCGCGTCCGCACTCCCCACGGGAGAGGCCGTGTCAGGCCTCCCCGCGGAGCAGGCCGCGTCCGCACTTCCTGCGGGGCGGGCGGCGTCCGGGCTCCCCGCGGGGCGGGCCGCGTCCTCCTCCCCCGGCCGGTGAGCCGGAGTCGGGGGCGCCGTTTCCGGCGCCGGGTGCGTCGCCGGTGGGGCGGCGGCCGCCGTGCCGTGGGGCCGGGGGCGGGTGCCCGTCGCCTGGGGGGTCATGACGCTCCGTCCGCCGGGCGGCACAGGGCCAGGAGGTCGGTGTGGTGGACCGTGACGCGCAGCTCGCCGGCCGCGCACTGGCGCAGGCGGTTGTTCAGGTAGACCTCCGCCTCGGCCCGCAGCTCGGGACGCTGCTCGACGGCGGCGCCGACCCAGCCGCGCAGCCACTGCTCGGTGAGCGCGGCCTGCTCGGGCCCGAGCCGCCAGGGGCTCGGATGCAGCCGTACGGTCGCGCCGTGCGCGGAGAACGCCTCGGCCGCCACCGTGACCGCGTCGGGGCCGAGCAGGCCGTCCCGGCGCTGGTGGTCGTTGAACGCCCGGGCGATCTCCGCGTCGAGCGGGTGGGGCGGGGTCAGTTCCACCCGCCCGGCGACGGACAGCGTCAGCAGGGCGGGGCAGCCGGCCCCGGCGCAGGCGGCCGCGAGCGTGTCGATCTCCTCGCGGGTGAGGACGTCCAGCAGGGCGGACGCCGTCACCAGGGAGGCGCCGTGCAGGGCGTCCGCGGTGAGCCGCGCGACGTCACCGCGCCGGGTCTCCACGCTGACCCGGCTGCCGTCGGCGGCCGAGCGCGGGGACGCCACGGCGGCGAAGTGCAGCAGATAGGGGTCGCGGTCGTGCAGGATCCAGTGCTGCGCGCCGTCCAGGCGGGGGGCGAGCCAGCGGCCCATCGAGCCGGTGCCGCAGCCCAGGTCGTGGATGACGACGCCCGATTTGCCCGGCAGGTTGGCGAGCCGGATCCGCAGCGGATCGAGCAGGTCGTGCGCCCGGGCGGCGGCATCGGCCGGTTCCCGCAGCTCCAGCCACTCGGGCGCGTACCGGGGCGGGTCGTCGGGAGCGGCCTCCCGCAGCTTGACGGTGGGCCGTGTACCGGGCGTGCCGCTGGGACCGGCGCCGGGGATGACCGCGCCACCGGCGTGGGTCGGAACGGACGGGCCACCGGGGCCGGACGGGCCACCGGGACCGGCGATGCCGCCGGGGCCGGACGGGCCACCGGGGCCGGTCGGGCCGGACATGCCGCCGAGGGCCGCGGGGATCATGCCGTTCTTCGCCTCCACGGCCTCGCCGGGCCCGGGCTGGGCCGGGATCGGCCCGCTCCGCTTCGTCGTCGCCGGGTTCGTCATGCGGCCCTCCGGGGTTCGGTCGGGAGCCGGCGCAGGACAGCCGCCAGGCTCTGTGCGGTCGTCGCCCAGCCGTCGAGGGCGGCGCGGCGGCTGCGGGCGGCGGCCTTCAGCCGGCGTCGTACGTCCGCCTCGCCGAACCAGCCGCGCAGTTCGGCGGCGATGGCGGCGGGGTTCTCCGGCGGCACGAGGATGCCGGGCACCCCGCCGTCGGGCGCGCGGCCGACCGCCTCGGGAAGGCCGCCGACGTCCGTCGCCAGCACCGGGATGCCCCGGGCCAGCGCCTCGGTCACGGCCATGCCGTATGTCTCGGCGTAGGAGGTGAGGACCATCAGGTCGGCGGTGGCGTAACTGGCGTCCAGCGCGGCGCCGGACTGCGGCCCGGCGAGCTCCAGCCGGTCCTGAAGGCCGTGCCGCGCGATGAGGGACCGCAGGTGGGCGACGTACTCCGGGTCCTGGGTCAGGGCGCCGACGCACACGCAGCTCCACGGCAGGTCGGTCACCGTGGCCAGCGCCTCCACCAGCCGGTGCTGTCCCTTGCGCGGGGTCACGGCGGCCACGCACAGCAGCCGCGACACGCCGTCGGTGCCGGGCGCGAGGGGCGCGATGTCGGCGCCGGGGGCGGCGACGTGCACCCGCTCCGGGGGCAGGCCGTGGTGGGCGACGAGGCGGCGGACCGCCCAGTCGCTGGTGGCGATCACCGCGTCCACCGCCCGCAGCACCGCCCGCTCCCTGGCGTCGAGTTCGGCGGCGACCGTCGCGTCGAGCCCGGTCTCGTCACCGAGCGGGAGGTGGACGAGCACGGCCATGCGCAGCCGCTCCGCCTCCGGTACCACGATCTCCGGCACACCGCAGGCCACGAGCCCGTCGAGCAGGACGGCGGCGCCGTCGGGCAACGCGGCCAGCGCGCGGGCGAGTTCCGTCCGGGCGGCGGCCCCGGGCCGGGGCCACCGGCCGGCCACGGCGTGCTTGTTCACCTGCCAGCCGAAGCCGGGCAGGTCCAGGCAGACCCGCCGGTCGTAGGCGTTGCCGCCGCTCGGGGCCGCCGGGTCGTCGACGCCGCCCGGCAGCACGAAGTGCACGGTGCGCAGGGACATGGGGATGATCTCGGCGTTCTTCAGGGCGGCATGCTGCACGGGCACGTAGTTGAGGCGCGCGGGTGCGGGTCCGGCCGGCCCGGGCCGCTCGACGGTCGTGTCGGTCACAGCGCACGCTCGTAACTCGCCCAGGCGATGTGCGACTCGTGCAGGGTGACGGTGAGGCCCGCGATGCCCTTGGCGCCCTCGCCCAGCGCGCCCTTGTGGATGCGCTCGGCGAGCCGGTCGGCGATGACCTTGGCCAGGAACTCCGTGGAGGTGTTGACCCCGGCGAAGTCGGGCTCGTTGTCGAGGTTGCGGTAGTTCAGCTCGCTGACCACGGCACCGAGTTCCTGCGTGGCCAGCCCGATGTCGACGACGATGTTGTCCTCGTCCAGCTGTTCGCGCCGGAACGTGGCGTCCACCAGGAACGTGGCGCCGTGCAGGCGCTGCGCCGGTCCGAAGACCTCGCCGCGGAAGCTGTGGGCGATCATGATGTGATCGCGGACGGTGATGCTGAACAACGGACGACCCTCCAGGTGCGGCGCGTCTGCTCCCCCGCTGATGGCTGCCGGGGATGCCGGGTAGTACGGCTGCTTCCCTTCCCCCGTTCAGTGTCGGCTACGTCTTTTCTCAGGTCAGGCGCTCTTGCCCCGCCGATGTCGTACCGGATGGAACGAATCGTCAGCCGATGCGTCAATCGCTCTCGTCGTAACGGACGCGGTGGCACAGGGCGGGGATCTCGCCCGAGGCGAGTCCCGGCAGCACGTCGGGCAGGTCCTCGAAGGCGGATTCGCCCGTGACGAGGGCGTCGAGCGCCGGGTCGGCGAGCAGGTCGAGGGCGACGGCGAGCCGGTCGGCGTAGCTGCGGCCGGGGCGGGCCGGGGAGACGGTGCCGACCTGGCTGGAGCGGATGGTCAGGCGCCGGGAGTGGAAGGCCTCGCCGAGCGGCAGGCTGACCTTCCGGTCGCCGTACCAGCTCAGTTCGACGACGGTGCCCTCGGCGGAGAGGAGTTCCAGGGACCGGGCGAGGCCCTGTTCGGTGGCGCTGGCGTGGACGACCAGGTCGCGGTCGCCGTCGGCGTCCTGCGGGGTGGCGAAGGAGACGCCGAGCGCCTCGGCCGTCTTCGCGCGGGACGGGTCGGCGTCGACCAGCTGGACGCGGACGCCGGGGAAGCGGGCGAGCAGGGCGGCGACCGAGCAGCCGACCATGCCGCCGCCGACCACGGCGATCCGGTCGCCGATCAGGGGCGCGGCGTCCCACAGGGCGTTGACGGCGGTCTCCACGGTCCCGGCGAGCACGGCCCGTTCGGCGGGCACGGTGTCCGGGACGGGCGTCACGGCGCTCGCCGGCACGACGTACCGGGTCTGGTGCGGGTAGAGGCAGAACACCGTCCGCCCGGTGAGCGCGTCGGGACCCTCCTCCACCACGCCGACGTTGAGGTAGCCGTACTTCACCGGGCCCGGGAAGTCGCCCTCCTGGAACGGGGCCCGCATGGCGGTGTGCTGGCTCTCGGGCACGCCGCCGCGGAAGACCAGGGTCTCGGTGCCGCGGCTGACACCGGAGAACAGCGTGCGGACCAGCACCTCGCCCTCGCCGGGCTCCGGCAGGGCGACGTCCCGGATCACGCCTCGGCCAGGCGAGTCGATCCAGAACGCGCGTCCGGTGTGCTTCATCGAAGTCCTCCTGAACGATCGGGAAGCTGCTTGCGTACCGAGGGGTGCACAGGCCGCGCACAAGGTAGCGGCGTTGATCGACTCTGTCACACGGCCGGAGGGTGTTCGGTGGCCCTGAACAACACTTACGACGCGAGGCTCGTACAGCAGGAGACCGCCGTGGGGGCGGGAGTACAGGTCCTGCTGCTGGCCCTGATCGGCACGGCGATCGGGATGGGCCCGGCGGGCTGGCTGAGCGGCCTCGCGTTCGCGATCGCCACCTGGGCGGTGCTCTCCCGGGCCCTGCACCGCTCCCGGCTGCGCTCCTTCGGCGCGGCGAACCGGGTCACCCTCGGCCGGGCCACCCTCGTCGGCGGTGTCACCGCGCTGGTCGCGGACTCCTTCCAGAGCTCGCCGCCGGTGTCGCTGTTCGTCGGGCTGACGGCGGTGGCGCTGATCCTCGACGGCGTCGACGGCAAGGTCGCCCGCCGCACCGGCACCTCCACTCCGCTCGGCGCGCGCTTCGACATGGAGGTCGACGCGTTCCTGATCCTGGTGCTCAGCGTGTACGTCTCGATGGAACTGGGCCCGTGGGTGCTGCTGATCGGCGGCATGCGGTACGTCTTCGTCGCCGCGGCCCGGGTGTGGCCCTGGCTGACCGCGGCCCTCCCGCCGAGCACGGCCCGCAAGACGGTCGCCGCGCTGCAGGGCGTGCTCCTGCTGCTGGCGGGTTCCGGTCTGCTGCCTTACGCGGCCAACTTCGGTGTCGCCGCCCTCGCCCTGGGCCTGCTGGTGTGGTCGTTCGGCCGGGACGTGCTGTGGCTGTACCGGACCTCGCGGACCGAACAGGCGCCGGCGCCGCGTCCGGTGCGGGAACTGGTCGCGGGCTGACGCCCCCGGGCCTGGTCAGGCGCCGAACCGCCCCCGGGCCGCCTCGATGTGACCGAGGTACTGGTGGGTCCAGCCGCAGATCAGGTCGACCGTGGCGCGCAGGGCCCGGCCCGGTTCGGTGAGCGTGTACTCGACCCTGGGCGGCACGGTGGGGTGCACCTTGCGGTCGACCAGGCCGTTGCGCTCCAGCATCCGCAGGTTCTGGGTCAGCATCTTGTGGCTGACGCCCTCGACCTCGTCGCGCAACTCGCTGAAGCGGAGGGTGCGTTCGCCGAGGGCCTCGATGATCAGCAGCGCCCACTTGTTGGCGACGTCCGAGAAGATCTCCCGCGCCAGGGAGTCCGCCCGCCGGAGGTCCGCGTTCTCCGGCACGTCCCTGAGCTGCTTGGTCACCATCTGGTTCCCCTGTCACCGAAAAGTGCGTTCTTCCAGGTCGGCGTTCACTCTCCTACGGTTCCCCTGTAACCACAAGAGAGCACGGAGCGGATCCGGGCTCGACGGAAGGACGGGAACCATGAGCACCCTCGACCTCTACGACCACGGCATCCCGGCGGAGAAGCACTTCGGCTACACGCAGGCGATCAGGTCGGGCGAGCTGATCCACGTCTCGGGCCAGCTCTCCTTCGACGACGCGGGCGACTTCGACCCCGAGGACGACATCGCCGCCCAGTTGGCGCGCACCTACGTCAATCTCGACAGGGTCCTGGCCCACTACGGCGCCACCCGCAACCAGATCGTCTCCCAGACGCTGTACGTGGTGGACCTGGTGCGCAACGCCGACGCGGTGGCCGCGGGCAACCGGGCCTACTTCGGTACCCACCGCCCGGTCAGCACGGCCCTGGGCGTCACCGAACTGACCTTCCCCGGGCAGGCGGTCGAGATCAGCTGCGTGATCGACACACGCCTGCCGGCCTGACGCGGGACGTCCGCCGGTCGGCGCAGGCAATTTGACAGTGGCGACGATCACTCCCTAAAACCTAGTCACATGACATCCATTTTCAAAACAGTGGGCCGGTCGTGAGGGTCGCGTTCGTCGGCAAGGGCGGCAGCGGCAAGACCACGCTGTCGGCGCTCTTCTCCCGCCATCTGGCGCGCTCCGGCGCCCCCGTGCTCGCCGTCGACGGCGACATCAACCAGCACCTGGCCGAGGCGCTGGGCCCCGAGGAACGACCCGCCGTCCCCCTGGGCCCGCACCTGACGGACATCAAGGACTTCCTCCGGGGTGACAACCCGCGCATCACCTCCGCGGAGGCGATGCTCAAGACCACCCCGCCGGGCCGCGGCTCCCGTCTGCTGCGTCCCCTGGGCGACGACGCGCTGCACGCCCGGCACGTCGGCCGGGCGGGTGGCGTCCCGCTGATGGTCACGGGCGAGTTCGACGAGTCCGACCTGGGGGTGGCCTGCTACCACTCCAAGCTCGGCGCGGTCGAGCTGTACCTGGGCCATCTGCTGGACGGCCCCGGCGAGTACGTCGTGGTCGACATGACGGCGGGCGCGGACGCCTTCGCGTCGGGCCTGTTCACCCGCTTCGACGTCACGTTCCTGGTGGCCGAACCGACCCGCAAGGGCGTCTCGGTCTACCGCCAGTACCGCGACCACGCCGAGCAGTTCGGCATCAAGGTCGCGGTCGTCGGCAACAAGGTCACGTGCGAGGACGACCTGCTCTTCCTCAAGGAACAGGTGGGCGACGACCTGCTGACGCACCTGGTGCAGTCCCCCTGGGTCAGGGCGGCGGAACAGGGCCGGGCGCGCGGTGACCTGGAACCCCACAACCGGCACGCGCTGAACGTCCTGCGCGAAACGGTCGACGCGCAGCCCCGCGACTGGCCCCGCCTCCACCGCCACGCGGTCGACTTCCACCTCCGCAACGCCCATGCCTGGGCGAACGACCGCATGGGCAAGGACCTGGCGGCCCAGGTGGACCCTGACTACGTACCAGGACCGCCGGCCCCGCTCCGAGAAACCCCGGCGCCCTGACGGTGACCGAGGGAGGCGTTAATGTGACGCCTCATTGGGGTGTGATGACGCACGTGATGCCACAGGGGAAAGGCTCGCGATGTTCGCGGCCTGGCCGTGTGGCAAGCGCCTGGGGGGTAGCCGTGATCGAGACGCCGATCGACGCCGATGGTGAGGACGAGGCCGACCGCAAGGTCGTCGAGCAGGAGCGCGAGGAGATCAAGGAGTTCGTCAAAGGGCTGAGCGCGAACGACATCAAGTCGGGGAACTGGTTCACCAAGCTCATCGCTCAGGCCATGAACTCCTACACCGAGAAGGTCGACTGGCAGTACTTCCAGGAACGGTACGAGGGTGTACCCGCGGATGCCATTGTCGATCAGCGGATCAAGATGGCGGCCCGCTATGCCGCCCTCGAGGGTGGGCTGTCCGCCGGTGCGTACTCGGCGGCCATCATCGCGACCCTCGGGAGTCTGGGCGGCGCCTCGGCAGCGACCGTTCCGGCCGCCGTCGCGACCATGATGGTGGACGTCGTGTTCATCACCCGGCTCCAGCTCCGCCTGGCCTACGACATCTCCGTCCTCTACCGGGTCCCGCTCGACGTCTCCGATCCCGAGGACATGTGGAAGCTCATTCGCGTGTCCTTCACCATCAAGAGCGGAGAAGTGGTCCGGGAAGGGGTGCTCAAAGCGGTGCCGGCTCTGGTGCGGCCGGTGATCAAGCGCTTCTACTCCAAGGCGGTTCTGAGCGCGGCGAAGGGGCTGCCCGTCGTCGGGAAGTTCCTCCTGCAGCGCAATGTCATCAAGGTGGGGATCCCCGTCGTCGGCGTCCCGCTCGCGGTCGTGCTGAACCGCTACACCACACTGCTGGCCGGTCGACATGCTCAGGCCGTCTTCCGGAACGAGGCACGGGTCATCGAAACGGCCGAGGGCCTCACCAAGCGCAGCCGGCACCCGCAGTTGATGCTGTGGGTCGCCTGGCTCGTCATCAGGGCGGAGCGCAAGATCGCTGACGACGAGGCGTTGCTGATGCGACACCTGGTGAGGCTGGTCCGCGAGCAGCATGAGGTTGTGGATGAACAACTCGCACATCTGGTAGACGTCGATCCTGCCGAGGTGTGGCGTCGTCTGGACGCCGAGCCGGGTGACCTGAGCGACGTCGTCGACGCAGCCGAACGGGTGGCCACCGTGGACGGCCCCCTCACCACGCGCGAGAAGGCCGTCATCGCCGAGCTTCGGCAACGCTGCCACCGGGTCTGACCTCAGAACGAACCCGCGGGCAGGGCTTCAGCCCTTCTGTTCCACCCGCACCCAGTCCACCTCCGCCCGCACTCCCCCGGCCGCGATGCGGTCCACGCTCGACTGGGGCAGGCCCCAGTACGGGGTCGTCACCTTGTTCCAGCCTGCGGGGTAGGCGCCGCCGAGGGCCAGGTTGAGGATCACGTACTGGTTGTGGCCGAAGACCCACTGGCCGCGGGTGGATTCCAGCTTGTTGCGGGTCGTCTCCTGAACCAGGCGGTCGTCGACGAAGAAGCGCATCGTCGTCGGGGTCCACTCGACCGCGTACGTGTGCCACTCGTCCGCCCGGCCGCCCCCGGGGTACACCTGGCGGGCGCCGATGTTGCCGTCCGCCGAGTAGCCGGGGCCGTGCAGTGCGGTGCTGGTCCAGTCGGCGTAGCCGACGTTCTCCATGATGTCCGTCTCGCCCGAGGAGGGCCAGCCGACCGACGGGTCGTCCACGTCGCTGCCCAGGAGCCAGAACGCCGGCCAGAAGCCGTCGCCGACCGGGAGTTTCATGCGGGCGCTGACCTTGCCGTAGGTGAAGTCGAACCGGGTGTGGGTGTCGATGCGGCCGGAGGTGAAATCGTAGGTGCCGCCGCCCGCCTGGGTGCAGCCCTTGCAGTGCTTGGCCGACAGCACCAGGGCGCCGTTCTCGGTGCGGACGGTGTCCGTGGAGTCGACGTACGCCTGTGCCTCGCCGTTGACCGAGCCCATCTCCGTGCCGGTGCGCACCACCCGCCACTTGCCGCGGTCCAGGGCGGGGGTGGTGAAGTCGTCGAAGAACGTGGTGCGGTAGGTGCCGGACTGTTCGCCGGGGAGCGCCGGGTACGCGGCGCTCGCACTGCCGCCCGTGCCCCAGACCTCGAACTCGTAGAGGGAGTAGCCGAACTGGGCGGTGGCGGGGGCCGGGTTGTGGAAGGAGCGGCGTTCCTTGCCGAGCATGCGGACGTAGCGGCCCGTGACCGGCTGGGGCGGCCGGACGGAGTCGTGCAGGCCGACGGCCTCCGCCGGTGACTTCACGTTCGCGCGGCGCGTCGCGACCTCGGCGGCCGACGGGCGGTACACCGTGCGCCAGGTGCGGTTGTCGTCGGACACCTGGAGTTCGTAGTCGACGGCGTAGGCCGCCTCCCAGTACAGGTCGACCGTGTCGATGGTGGCGGTCGCGCCGAGGTCGACGGAGACCCAGCGGTTCGCGTTCCAGTCGCTGGACCAGCGGCTGACGTCGGCCTTCAGGTCCGCCGGTCGGCCGCCGTCCGTCACGAACGCCGGGGAGTTGCCCGCGTGCTGGTAGTAGTTCGCGTAGGCCGGGTGGTTGAGGGCGAGGTTGGTGCGGGTGGTGGACGCGGGGGCCGGTTCGCCGCCGTAGATCCTCATCGACCACAGCGAGTAGCCCCAGGCGGTGGCCCGTTCCACGCCGCGCAGGCGGACGTAGCGGGCCGTGACCTCCTGCGGGTAGGTGTGGGCCGTGACCGAGCCGCCGGTGCCGGCGGTCTCCGTGAAGAAGGGCGTCCAGTCGGTGCCGTTCTTCGACGCCTCCAGGACGTAGCGCTTGCCGTAGGCGGCCTCCCAGTCGAGGACCACCCGGTCGACGCGGATCGTCGAGCCGAGGTCGACGCGGAGCCAGGCGGTGTCGGAAAAGTCGCTGGACCAGCGGGTGGAGCCGTTGCCGTCGAAGGCGCGGCCGGGGGACGTGTCGGGGTTCTCGCTGCCGGACGCCGTGACGGCGGCCGGGTTCACGGCGTAGGCGGCCGCCGCGCGGTCCGTGTCCCAGGCGGCGGCCGCTGCCCGCGTCTCGGGGGCGGGGGCCGCGAAGGCGGGGCCGGCGGTCAGCAGCGTGAGGGCCGCGAGTGCGGTCAGGAGGGTGCGGGACGTTCGGGACGGCATGGCTCTCCTCCGGTTCGGTCCTGCTCATGACGGGTGCGGGTGTGTGACGTGTACCTGACATACAGAAAGGCGCGCCGACGCCGCCGGCGAGCCGGGGTGGGCGTGACTCCCGCGTCCGCGCCCACCCCGGCCGTGGTGGGTCAGGCGGCCTCGCGCGCCCGGCCGCGGTGCGAGCGCACGACCTCGGCGTACCGGTGGCCCGTGCCCTTGATCGTCCGCTGCTGCGTCGCGTAGTCCACGTGGACGAGGCCGAACCGCTTCTCGTAGCCGTACGCCCACTCGAAGTTGTCCAGCAGGGACCAGGCGAAGTAGCCGGCCAGCGGGGCGCCCCGGCGGGCGGCGGAGGCGCAGGCCGCAAGGTGCCGCAGGAGGTAGTCCTGCCGCTCGGGGTCGTCGATCGTGCCGTCGGGGCGGACGACGTCGGGGAAGGCCGAGCCGTTCTCCGTCACGTACAGCCGGCGCGCGCCGTAGTCGTGCGTGAGGCGGAGCAGCAGGGTCTCGATGCCGCTCGCGTCGATCTCCCAGTCCATGCCGGTGCGCGGGACGCCCTCGCGGCGGACGGCCCGGGCGTACGGGGCGGGACCTTCGGGGTCGTCGGCCACCGTCTGCGGGAAGTAGTAGTTCAGGCCCAGCCAGTCCAGCGGGGCCGCGATGGCCGCCGAGTCCCCGGCCTGTTCGGGGAGTTCGACGCCGTAGACCTCGCGCATGTCCTCCGGGAAGCCCCGGCCGTGCACCGGGTCGAGCCACCAGCGGTTGGTGTGGCCGTCCATGCGGCGGGCCGCCGCGAGGTCCTCGGGGCGGTCGGAGGCCGCGTGGATGGTGGAGAGGTTGTTGACGATGCCCACCTGGGCGTCCGGGGCCGCCGCCCGGATCGCCCGGGCCGCGAGGCCGTGCCCCAGCAGCAGGTGGTAGGAGGCGCGGACGGCGGCGGTCAGGTCCGTCCAGCCGGGGGCCATCTTGCCTTCGAGGTGGCCGATCCACGCCGAGCACAGGGGCTCGTTGAGGGTGGCCCAGTGGCTGACGCGGTCGCCGAGCCGCTCGGCGACGACCGAGGCGTAGTCCGCGAACGCCAGGGCGGTGTCGCGCTCCGGCCAGCCGCCGCGGTCCTGCAGCGCCTGCGGCAGGTCCCAGTGGTACAGGGTGACGGACGGGGTGATGCCGGCCTCCAGCAGGCCGTCGATCAGCTCGTCGTAGAAGGCCAGGCCCTTGGGGTTGACGGTGCCGTCGCCGCCCGGGACGACGCGCGGCCAGGCGATGGACAGGCGGTAGGCGTTCACGCCGAGCTGCCGCATCAGGGCGATGTCCTCGCGCCAGCGGTGGTAGTGGTCGCAGGCGACGTCGCCGTGGTCGCCGCCGGCGGTCTTGCCGGGGGTGTGCGAGAAGGTGTCCCAGATCGACGGCGCACGGCCGTCCTCCGCCACGGCGCCCTCGATCTGGTACGCCGAAGTGGCCGTGCCCCACAGGAAGTCGTCGGGGAGGGCGGCATAGTCGATGGTCACGGAAGTCCTCTCGGGAACGTACGGGTCGGTCACTTGACGGCTCCTGCCGTCAGGCCGGCGACGAGATAGCGCTGGAGCAGCAGGAAGCCCGCGACGACGGGGACGCTGACCACCAGCGAGGCGGCCATGATCTGGTTCCAGTACACGTCGTTGAGGGTCGAGTAGCCCTGGAGGCCGACGGCCAGGGTGCGGGTGGTGTCGTTGGTCATCACCGAGGCGAACAGGACCTCGCCCCAGGCGGTCATGAAGGCGTAGACGGCCACCGCGACGATGCCGGGGACGGCCGCCGGGACCACGACCCGGAACAGCGCGCCGAGCGGGCCGCAGCCGTCGACCAGCGCCGCCTCGTCCAGGTCGCGCGGCACCGAGTCGAAGTAGCCGATCAGCATCCAGATGGAGAACGGCAGCGAGAAGGTGAGGTAGGTGAGGATCAGACCGCCGCGCGAGCCGAACAGGGCGATGCCGGTGGCGTTGCCGATGTTGACGTAGATGAGGAACAGCGGCAGCAGGAAGAGGATGCCGGGGAACATCTGTGTCGACAGCACGGTCACCGTGAAGACGCGCTTGCCGCGGAAGTCGTAGCGGCTCACCGCGTACGCCGCGAAGACCGCGATCACCACCGAGCAGACCGTCGCCGCGCCGGCCACGATCAGGGAGTTGAGGAAGTAGCGCGCCAGCGGGACCGTCGACCAGATGTCGATGTACGGGCGGATGGTGAGCTCGGTCGGCAGCCAGCGGAACTTGCCGGTGACGTCCGCGAGCGGCTTGAGCGAGCTGGACACCATGACGTAGACCGGCAGCAGCACGAAGCCCGTCAGCAGCGTCAGGAAGATCCGCCGGGACCACAGGAAGGACCGGGGCGGGGCCAGGGGTGAACTCATGAGGCGGCCCTCCGTCCGCGCGAGGTCAGCACCAGGTACACGCCGGTCACCAGCAGCAGGAACAGCAGCAGGAGCACCGACATCGCCGAGCCCGTGCCGAAGTTCCAGGTGACGAACGACGCCTGGTAGATGTGCACCGAGATCAGGTCGGCCGCCGCCGGCGCGGTCCTGCCGAACAGCACGTACGGCGTGTTGAAGTCGTTGAACGTCCACAGGAACAGCACGAGGACCAGCACCTGGTTGACCGGGCGCAGCGACGGCAGGGTGATGCGGCGGATCTGCTGCCACACCCCGGCGCCGTCCAGCGCCGCCGCCTCGTACAGCTCGCGCGGGATGTTCTGCAGTCCGGCCATGACGATGAGGAAGGCGAACGGCCAGCCCTTCCAGACCGACACCGTCAGCAGCGCGATGAAGCTGTTGTCGCCGATGAGCCAGAAGGACGGCTTGTCGGTGAGGCCGAGCTGGTCGTGCAGGACGTGGTTCACCAGGCCGTTGTCGTGCTGGAACATGAACACCCAGGTGATGACGGCCGCGTAGACCGGCAGGGCGTACGGCACGAGGAACAGCGCCCGCAGCAGGCCGCGGCCCCGGAAGGTGTCCTGCATGAAGACCGCCGCGGCCGTGCCGATCAGCCAGCACAGGCCGACCGACAGCAGCGTGAAGGCGACGGTGACGAGGAAGGAGTGCAGCAGCGCCTCGCCGACGGGGGCGTCGAAGTCCACCGACACCTTGTAGTTGTCCAGCGCGGCCCAGGGGGCGGTGCCCCAGTCGCGGATGTAGAACTGCGTGAGCTCCTTGAAGCTCATCACGACGCCGATCACCATCGGCACCAGGTGGACGAGGAGTTCGAGCAGCAGCGCGGGCAGGAGCAGCAGGTAGGGCAGGCCGACGCGGTGGATCCGTCCGGTGCGGCGGCGGGGGCCGCGCGCCGCACCGGACGGGCTCTTGCGGACCGGCGGCGTGCCGGCTTCAACCGTGGTGGTCATGTCGTTCAGGCCGCCGGCATCTGCTGCTGGGCCTTCTCCAGGGCCGCCTTGACCGAGGCGGTGGTGACCGCGCGTCCGGCGGCCGCGTCGGCGAACAGGTCCTTGATCGCCGTGCCGACGGCCGTCTCGAACTGTGACTCGTCGGCGACCTGCGGCAGCGCGACGGCGCTCTGGGCGAGGGTGTCCTTCAGGACGGCGTTGGCCGGGCTGGCGAACGCGGCGTCCGACTGGGCGGTCTTGACCGGCGGGATCGAGCTGTAGGCCTTGTTGAGGATCTTCTGCTCGTCGTCGCTGGTCATGAACTTCACGAACTTGGTGGCGCCGTCGAGGTTGTCGGTGTTCTTGAAGACGGCGAGGTTGATGCCCGCCACCATCGAGTTGACCTGCTTGCCGGTGCCGGGGGTGCCGGACTGGACGGGCACGGGCGCGACGCCGTAGTCGTCCTCGCTCATGCCCTGGGACTTGAGGTTGGCGGAGGCGGACTGCCACAGCAGCATCGCCGTCTTGCCCTTGGCGAAGTCGCTGACCGACTGGTTCTGCGCGTACTCGGCGTTGCCGGGCGCGATGACCTTGTCCTTGGCCATCAGGTCGACGTACTGCTTGACCGCGGCGACCGTCGCGTCACCCGTGAAGTCCGGCTTGCCGTCGGCGGTGAAGAAGTCGGCGCCGTGCTGCTTGGCGAAGACATAGGCGTGGTGGATGTTCTCGGACGCGTTCGAACCCTCGGCCCCCAGGCCCCACTTGCCGTCCTTGGAGACCTTCTTCCCGGTCGCGACCAGCTCGTCCCAGGTGGCCGGGGGCTTGGAGACGCCCGCCTCGGCGAACATCTTCTTGTTGTAGTAGAGCGCGTACGCCATCGAGTACAGCGGCACCGCGGCCGGGTCCTCGCCCTGGGCGCCGGTGGAGCCGAGCGCCGAGTCGACGAAGCGGTCCCTGCCGCCGATCTTGTCGAAGTTCTTCGCGTCCCAGGGCAGCAGGGCGCCCGTGGCCTGGAGCGAGGCGCTCCAGGTGTTGCCGATGTTCAGCACGTCCGGGCCCTGTCCGGAGGTGGTGGCGGTGAGGATCCGGTTGAGCAGGTCCGACCAGGGCACGACCTCCAGCTTCACCTTGATCCCGGTCTGCTTCTCGAACTTGTCGAGTTCGGGCTGGAGGACCTTCTTGTCGATCTCGATGCTGGCGCCCTGGTTGGAGGCCCAGTACGTCAGCGTCTTGGGCGAGTCGTCGGACCCGCCGCCGGTGGCGGAGCCACCTCCGCAGGCCGAGGCCGCGAGGACGAGTGACAGGGTGACGGCGCCGGCTGCCGCGGCTCGGGTACTGCGCATGCTGCTCGTGTCCCTTCCGGGAGGACGGGAGTTCGCCCCCCAGACCGTGCTCCCCCGCCGGGAGGGAGCCGTCATGGCTTAATTTAGGACGTGAGTTAATCCGTGGAAGGCGGACACGTCAAGGGTTTCGACGCACTCTCCGAACTCTCGCCGCACCCCTTGACGCATCTGTTCCACGCATGAACTATTCAGCGGCGAGAGAGCGCTCCCCGCACCCCACACCGTTCACTTCCTGAACCAGGAGAGCCGCCCCATGCCCACTGACTCCCCCTCGTCCGGCCTGCCCTCCCCCGGCCGCCGGGCCGTACTCGGCGCCGCCGCGGCGGCCACCGTGCTCGCCGGCCTGCCCGGCACGGCCTCGGCCGCCCCGGCCGAGGGCAGGCAGCCCGTCCGCAAGCGGCCCCGGGCCCTGCCCGGCGGCGGCGACCTCGGCCCCAACGTCGTCGTCTTCGACCCCTCCACGCCGAACATCCAGGGCAGACTGGACGAGATCTTCCGGCAGCAGGAGTCGGCCCAGTTCGGCACCGGCCGCTACCAGCTGCTGTTCAAGCCCGGCACCTACCACGGCCTCAACGCGCAGATCGGCTTCTACACCTCCATCTCCGGTCTCGGCCTCTCCCCGGACGACACCACCATCAACGGCGACATCACGGTCGACGCGGGCTGGTTCAACGGCAACGCCACCCAGAACTTCTGGCGTTCGGCGGAGAACCTGGCCGTCGTCCCGGTCAACGGCACCAACCGCTGGGCGGTCTCCCAGGCGGCCCCGTTCCGCCGGATGCACGTCCGCGGCAACCTCAACCTCGCCCCGACCGGGTACGGCTGGTCCAGCGGCGGCTACATCGCCGACAGCCGGATCGACGGCCAGGTGCAGCCCTACTCGCAGCAGCAGTGGTACACCCGGGACAGCGCGATCGGCGGCTGGCTCAACGGCGTGTGGAACATGGTGTTCTCGGGCGTCGAGGGCGCTCCCGCGCAGGGCTTCCCGAACCCGCCGTACACCACGCTGACCACCACGCCCGTCTCGCGCGAGAAGCCGTTCCTGTACCTCAGCGGCAACGAGTACCGGGTCTTCCTGCCGGAGAAGCGGACCAACGCCCGGGGCGTCACCTGGGGCAGCGGCACCCCGCGCGGCACCTCCCTGCCGCTGACCCGCTTCTACGTCGCCAAGCCGGGCGTCTCGGCCGCCACGCTCAACCAGGCCCTGGCCGAGGGCCTGCACCTGCTGCTGACGCCGGGCATCTACCACCTGGACCGGCCCATCCGGGTCGACCGCGCGGGCACGGTGGTGCTGGGCCTCGGCTACGCGACGCTCATCCCCGACAACGGCGTCGCGGCGCTCAGGGTCGCCGACGTCGACGGCGTCCGGCTGGCCGGGTTCCTCATCGACGCCGGGCCGGTCAACTCCCCGACCCTGCTGGAGATCGGCCCGGCCGGCGCCTCCCGGGACCACTCGGCCGACCCGACCACCGTCCAGGACGTGTTCATCCGCATCGGCGGGGCCGGCCCCGGCAAGGCCACGACCAGCATGGTCGTCAACAGCCGCCACACCATCGTCGACCACACCTGGGTCTGGCGCGCCGACCACGGCGACGGCGTCGGCTGGGAGACCAACCGGGCCGACTACGGCGTCGTCGTCAACGGCCACGACGTGCTGGCGACCGGCCTGTTCGTGGAGCACTTCAACAAGTACGACGTGCAGTGGTTCGGCGAGCGGGGCCGCACGATCTTCTTCCAGAACGAGAAGGCGTACGACGCACCCAACCAGGCCGCGATCCAGAACGGTTCGATCAAGGGCTACGCGGCCTACCGGGTCGGGGACAACGTGACCAGCCACGAGGGCTGGGGCCTGGGCAGCTACTGCTACTACAACGTCGACCCGACCATCGTGCAGCACCACGGCTTCGCCGCGCCGAACCGGCCCGGGGTGCGCTTCCACGACCTGCTCGTGGTGTCGCTGGGCGGCAACGGGCAGTACGAGCGGGTCATCAACGACACGGGGGCGCCGACGTCGGGGACGTCGACCGTGCCGTCGACGATCGTGTCGTACCCGTAGGGACGGGCGGGCGGCTGGGGGAACGGGCGGATGCCTGTGGAACGGGCGGGTGCCTGTGGAACGGGCGGGTGCCTGTGGGACGGGCCGGCAGGTGTAGGAACCGACCGGCACCACCCGTGAGAACGGGTCCCCACCGGCACCACCCGTAGAAACGGGTCCCGGCCGGCACCACCCGCGAGAACGGGTCCCCACTGGCACCACCCGCAGGAACGGACCGGCGTCCGCAGGAACGGGGGGCATCCCCTGGTACGGGCCGGCCTCTTCCCTCCGCTCGGAGGGAAGAGGCCGGCCCGGGCCCTACCGCACGGCCGTGGGCGCCGGTGCCGGCGCGTAGCCGGCGGGCCGGGTCGTGAACGTGCCGCGGCCCTGCGTGCGGCTGCGCAACCGGGTCGCCCAGCCGAACAGTTCGGCCAGCGGCACGGTCGCGGTGACGACCGCGACACCCGCCCGGGTGACCGAGCCGGACACCCGCCCGCGCCGGGCGGCGAGGTCGCCGAGCACACCGCCGACCGCGTCCTCCGACACCGTGACGGTGACCTCGGCGACCGGCTCCAGCAGGACCATCGCGCAGCCGCGCAGGGCCTCCCGCAGTCCGAGCCGGCCGGCCGTGCGGAACGCCGTGTCAGACGAGTCCTTCACGTGGGTCGCCCCGTCGGTGAGCGTGACGCGCAGACCGGTCACCGGGTGCCCGCCGAGCGGCCCCTCGGCGAGTGCGTCCCGGCAGCCGGCCTCGACCGCCCGCACGTACTCCTGCGGCACGCGCCCGCCGACCACGGCCGAGCGGAACGCGAAGCCACCGTCGTACGGCTCCACGTCGAGCACGACATGGGCGAACTGCCCGGCACCGCCGTCCTGTTTGACGTGCCGGTACACCAGTCCGGTCACGCCCCGGCCGACGGTCTCGCGGTGACTCACCCGGGGACGGCCGACGGTGACCTCCAGGGCGAGGTCACGGCGGAGCTTCTCCACCGCCACCTCCAGGTGCAGCTCCCCCATGCCGGACAGCACGGTCTGCCCGGTCTCCGGGTCGGTGCGCGCGAGCAGCGAGGGGTCCTCCTCGGCCAGTCGCGCCAGCCCCGACGCCAGCCGCTCGGTGTCGCCGGCCCGGCGGGCCTCGACGGCGACCGACACCACCGGCTCGGGCACCCCGGGCGGCTCCAGCAGCACCGGCGCGTCCGGGGCACACAGGGTCGAACCGGCACGGGCGGACTTCAGCCCGACGACGGCGACGATGTCCCCGGCGACGGCGCGCTCCAGCGGTGCGTGCCGGTCGGCCTGCACGCGCAGGATCCGGCCGATCCGCTCGGTGCGGCCCGCGGTCGCGTCCCACAGCGTGTCCCCCTTTCCGATCGTCCCCGAGTAGATCCGCAGATACGTCAGCCGGCCGGTCGCGGTGGCCTGCACCTTGAACGCGAGGGCGACCGGCGGCGCCGCCGGATCGGCGGGCCGCCGCTGCTCGGCACCGGCGTGGGTGCCGCGCACCGGCTCGGCGTCCAGCGGCGACGGCAGCCACGCCACGACGGCGTCGAGCAGCGGTTCGATCCCGCGGTTGCGGTAGGCGGAGCCGCACAGCACGACCACGCCGTCCCCGCTGCGGGTCAGGTCCCCGAGCGCGGCAGCGAGAGTCCGCTCCGCGAGCGCCCCCGTGGCGCAGAACTCCTCCAGGGCGCCCGGGTGCAGCTCCGCCACCGCCTCCTCCAGGGCCCGGCGGCGGGCGAGGGCCTCGTCCCGCAGTCCGTCCGGCACCGGCAGGTCGTCCGGCGTGTCCCCGTCGCTCCACAGCAGCGCGCGCATGCGGACGAGGTCGACGACGCCGGTGAAGGCGTCCTCCGCGCCGATCGGCAGCTGGACGGGCAGCGGCGCCGGGTGCAGCCGCTCCCGGATGGACGCCACGGCCGCGTCGAGGTCGGCGCCGGCCCGGTCCATCTTGTTGACGAACGCGATTCTCGGCACGCCGTGCCGGTCCGCCTGCCGCCACACCGACTCGCTCTGCGGCTCCACCCCGGCCACCGCGTCGAACACGGCGACGGCGCCGTCGAGCACACGCAGCGCGCGCTCCACCTCGTCGGCGAAGTCGACGTGCCCGGGGGTGTCGATGAGGTTGATCCGGTGACCGTCCCAGGCGCAGCTCACGGCCGCGGCGAAGATGGTGATCCCGCGGTCGCGCTCCTGCGGGTCGAAGTCCGTGACGGTCGTACCGTCGTGCACCTCGCCGCGCTTGTGCGTGGTTCCGGTGGCGAACAGGATCCGTTCGGTGACGGTGGTCTTGCCGGCGTCGACATGGGCGAGGATGCCGAGATTGCGGACGACGGCGAGCGAGTTCTGGGTGATACGCACGGCCCGGGGCCTTTCGATGCGATCGGGAAAGGGGCGGCGCGATTACCGGGAAAGCGAAAGAGCGGTCAGGCAGACCCGACGGCAAGTCAGATAAACAAGCGATGCCTGGAGTTCGTCCCGGTCAGCCGGTGCCGCCGCGCAGCGCGCACCGGAGGGACGAAGACACGAGGATCACCTCGTAGCGCGGGAGGGCGACGGCGGCAGCGCTGTGATCACGCACGGCCGTCTCCCCTCATTCGTCACGCCGACGCACCGCCCGGGTCGTGGGCGGGGCGGATACATGCGTGAGTGTAGGGAGACGGGAAAGGACGGCGCCAGGAATTATTCCGGCGTGACCTGAGCCGGTGCGACCGACGCCGCCAACCCTATTCTTTTGCCGGAGCCCCCGTCCACTTCAGCGGCCGAGGGCTCCGTGGTGTCACTGCGCGCTGTCGTCCATGCTGTTCGCCGCGGGACGGTCGTCGATGACGATGCGGACCGGGTCGGCTCCGTTGCCGCGGTGGCGGCGAGTGCGGATCTCTTGCACGGTCTTGGTGAGTCGCTCGTGGAGGTGGGCGGCGATAGCGCGAGTGCCCGGGTCGGCGGCGGTGTGGCTGACCCGGTGGAGGCTGGTCAGGGCGGCGACGAGGCTGGGCCCGGAAACCCTGACAAGGATCGTGCCCTCTGTGTCCTGGACGCCGGCCGGGAGGTGGAAGTGCTGGTCGGTGCCGGCGTGCTTGACGAGGAATTCCCAGGTGTCGCGGTGGGCGTGGAGGGTGGCGGCGGAGATACCGGCCGCGGCCTGAAGGGTTTCCTTGTCGGGCTCCGGAACGATGCCCGGTTCGCTGACCGACTGAGGCGCGAGTTCGGCCGGTTCCGGATCCGGTGCTGCCTGTGGCCTCTTGGCCTCGGGCTCCGGGCTTGCCGTGTCCGTCGGGGTCTCCGACGGGCTGACGGCCACGGCCTCGGCCTGGAGTCGGTTGTCGAGTTGTGTGATGGCTCCGCGGATGGCGACGAGTTCACTGCCGATGCCGGCGAGAGGTCCGCTGGTCATGGCGGCGCTGGTGTCTTGGCGGATCTGGTCGATGATGTGCTGCTGGTCGGCTACCTGCTGCTTGACGGCGGCAAGGTCGGTGGCGAGCTTCCCAAGCTGGTCGATGACTTGCTGAAGCCGAACCCGGTTTCCCATGCCGAACGGCACGCTTCCCCCCTTGCGGTCACTGGTGACCTTGAAAGGGTCGTGCGGTGGCGACTTGTCTGCAAGGTCGCGATTTGATCAGAAGTGCGGCGCTATGACTACAGCGCTATGACTACTCGCGACGAGGCGCCCGCCCGGTGCTCCCGTGCGGGCCCTCCGTCACGCCACGCCGAGTCGAAACGCCTATTCCGGCGGGGTCGGGGTGTCGTGGGTGCGGTACATCGCCTGGACGTCCAGTTCCAGTTGTACGGTCGGGCCGACCACGGCGATGCCGCGGGCCAGCATCGAGCGCCAGTTCAACGTGTAGTCCTCGCGGTGCAGTTCGGCCGTGGCGAGGGCCGCGCAGCGCAGTTCCTGGCCGTAGCCGCCGTTCACCGTGCCCAGGTAGGTCGTGTCCAGCGACACCGAGCGGCTGACGCCGTGCATCGTGAGGGTGCCCAGCAGCGACCACTTGCTGCCGCCGCGGTAGGCGAAGCGCGTGCTCGTGAAGTCGATGTACGGGAAGCGTTCGACGTCCAGGAAGTCGGCGGAGCGCAGGTGGTTGTCGCGCGTGGTGTTGCCGGTGGTGATGCTGCCGGCGTCGATGCGGACCCGCACCCGCGAGTCGGCCATGTCCTGGGCGACTTGGATGCCGCCGTCGAAGCGCTCGAAACGGCCGTGCACATGGGCCATTCCGACGTGCTTGGCGATGAACCGGATCGCGGTGTGCGGCGGGTCGAAGAGCCAGGTGCCGGGGGCCGGCAGCTGGAGGGCCTCGGCCGGCTGCAGCCAGACCCGCTCGGTGGGCGTCGAGGCGTCGGGCGCGATCTCGATCGTCTCGCGGTGCGGCCGCAGGCCCTCCGCCGAGATCAGCAGGCTGTACCGGGCGGGCGGCAGGGCCGCGAGGAAGTAGCCGTACGGGTCGGTCGTGCCACGGGCGGCCACCCGGTGGGTGTCCAGGGCGGTGACGGTGACGTCCGCGCCCGCCAGGGGCGCGCCCATCGGGTCGACGACCTCGCGGGCGACGGCACCGGCACCGTTCGGGAGGGGGACGGCGAGGCCCGCCGCTGCGGCGGAGGTGCCTTTGAGCCACCGGCGCCGGAGCAGTGCGAGGGCCATGTGGTTCACCTTTCTTCGGGGTGTGCGGCCGCCCGGCGGCGACGCAGCGCTCGCCGAAGGCCGCACCTTGCTGCGGTCACACCCCCCCTGTCGATCTTGATGCGCCTGGGCGGCGCGCGGGTGTCTCAATACGAGACACTCACGGCCGTCACCGGAAGGCGCCGGCGTGTTCGGCGGCCCACTGCCCGAAGGTGCGCGCCGGGCGGCCGGTGACCTTCTCGACGGTGCCGGAGACGGTGCGGCCCACCTCGGGCGTGTTGCCGTACGCCTCGAGCAGGAAGCCGATCACGTCCTCCGGCAGATACGCGGCCCGCCACTGCGCGACGGCCTCCTCCTCGGTCAGCTCGACCAGGGCGATCTCCCGGCCCACGGCGGCGGCGAGGATGCGCACCTTGTCGTCGACGGTGAGCACCTCGGGGCCGGTGATCACGTACTCCTGGCCGGCGTGGCCCTCCTCGGTCAGCGCGACCGCGGCGACGGCGCCGATGTCGCCCTCGTGGACCATGGCGCTGAGCCGGGACACGAACGGCTCGCGCACCTCGCCCGCTGCCCTGATCCCGTCCGCCCACTCCAGGGCGTTCGCCATGAACTCGACCGGCATGAGCACCGTCCAGTCCAGGGCGTCGTCGGCGCGCACCGCGTCCTCCAGCGGGGTCGGCCCGCCGCCGTGCAGCACGGTGACGCGGCCGACACCGGCCGCGTGGGCCAGTTCCAGGATCCGCGGACCGGTCTCCAGCGGGGTGAACGCGGCCCCGCCGAACGTGATCAGGTGCAGGCCGGTCACGCCCTCCAGGGCCGGTGCCAGTCCGTCCGGCTCGGTCAGGTCGCCCTCGACTACCTCCACCCCGTCCGGGAGCGCGGCCTTCGCGGCGTCGCGGGTGAGGGCACGTACGCGGTGGCCCCGCGCGAGGAGTTCGGCGACGACCTGACGGCCGACGGTTCCGGTGGCGCCGGTGACAAGGATCTGCTGCGTCTGGGTCATGCCCCGACCGTAGAAAGGCTTGCGGTCACCTTCTGTCCGCGACAGCGACAGCGACCGCAACCATGACCATGACCGTGCCCGTGGCCGCGTCAGCCTCCGCCCCGAGCCGGGCCGGAGCCGGGCGGGCCTCCCTCGTAGGCCGCGCGCAGCACACCGCGCACCCCCTCCGCCGTCACCTCCCGCGGGTTGGCGTACGGCTCGCCCGCCACCCGCTCCGCCGCCGGGGTCAGATCGCCCTCCGTCAGGCCGAGTCGGGCCAGGGAGCGGGGTGCGCCGAGGCCTCCGGCCAGCTCCCACAGGGCCCGTGGCACGTCGTCGGCGCCGAGCGCCCGGCGCAGCACGGTCAACGCCCGTGGAACCGCAGGGGCGTTGTAGGCGAGGGCGTACGGGAGGACGACCGTGTGCGTCTCGGCGTGCGGCAGTCCGAAGGTGCCGCCGAGCACATGGCACAGCTTGTGGTGCAGCCCCATGGTGGTCGCGCCGAGGCAGGCGCCGCACAGCCAGGCCCCGTACAGCGCCCGGCTGCGCGCGTCGAGGTCCCGCGGGTCCGCGGCCAGCCGGGGCAGCGCGCCGGCCATCTCCCGCACGCCCTCCTCGGCCATGGCGGAGACCAGCGGTGAGACGTCGGGGGCGTACAGCGCCTCCACGGCGTGCGCGAGCGCGTTGACGCCGCTGGTCACGGTCAGCGCCACGGGCAGGGAGAGGGTGAGCCGGGGGTCGTAGACGACGCTGCGGGGCTGCACGGCCGGGTCGCGGCCGGTGCGTTTGGCGCCGTGCTCGGTCAGGCCCCAGACCGGGGTCATCTCGGAGCCGGAGTAGGTCGACGGGACGGCGATCAGCGGCAGCCCGGTGCGCAGGGCGATCGCCTTGCCGAGCCCGATGGCGGAGCCGCCGCCGACCGCGACGCAGCCGTCCGCCCCGGCCGCCCGCACGGCCGCGACGGCCCGGTCGGCGTCCTCGACGGGCACGTGCATCCGCGCCTCGGCGTGCACTCCGGCGCAGCGGTCGCCGAGCGCCTCGGCGACCGTACGGGCGACCCGCTCGCCGCGGCTGCCGCACACCACGAGCAGCCGTCCGAGGCCGAGCCGGGCCGCCTCGTCCGGGGTGGCGGTGACGGCCGAGCCGGGCCGGAACACGACCCGCACGGGCCGCGTCTCGTACGTGAACTCGTCCTGGAAGGTCATGGGGCGGGCTCCAGGACGAGGTCGAAGCGGGCGTGCCGGAAGGGGTTCGGCACGCCGAACTCCCGGGCCAGGGACGGGTCGTCCGTCTCGGCGAAGTCCTGCACGAGGCTCTCCTTGACGGCGAAGACCGCGTCGGAGTCCAGGTAGTCGCCGCCGGCCACGAAGATGTGCGTGGTGACCGGCGTGTGGCCGGCCGCGGAGGCGATGAAGTGGATGTGCGCGGGGCGGTAGGGGTGCCGGCCGGTCGCGCGCAGCAGCCCGCCGACCGGCCCGTCGGTGGGGATCGGATACGGCGCCGGCACGCAGGTGCGGAACCAGAAGCGGCCCTCGGCGTCGGCGGTGAACAGTCCGCGTCCGTTGCCGGCGGGCTGGACGCCCGGCTGCTGGACGTCGTAATAGCCCTGGTCGTCGGCCTGCCAGACGTCGACGGCGGCTCCGGGCAGCGGGGTGCCGTCGGCGGAGCGCACCCGGCCGCTGACCACGCACGGCTCGCCGCCGCCCACGAGGTCGATGTCGTCGCCGAGTTCCCGGACCGGCGACTCGGTCAGGTGGAACGGGCCGAGCACGGTCGACTCGGTGGCCCCGGGGGTGTGGTGGCCGTGGAGGGTCTCCACCAGCATGGACAGGCCCAGTACGTCCGACAGCAGGATGAACTCCTGCCGGGTGTCGGTGCAGGCCTGCCCGGTGGCGGTCAGGAAGGCGATCGCCCGTTCCCACTCGCCCTGGGTGAGCCGGGTCTCGCGGGCGAAGTCGTGCAGATGGCGGACGAGGGCGGTGAGCAGCTCGCGCAGCCGCGGGTCGGCGGTCGCCCGGAGGCTGTCCACGGCCTGCTCGGTGACCTGTGTCCCGGTCGCGTCCGTGGTCATGCCGGCTCCTCGTCGTCGACGTCCGTCTTCTCCATCATGGCGCGTGCTCAGGCGTGTCCCAGGATCCGCCGCAGCGCGTCCGTGAGCAGCTCCCCGGCGTTGGTGCGGGCGGCGTCCGGGTGCCGGAAGGCGACGAAGCCGTCCGGCCGGACGAGGAGCGCGCCAGCGTCCGGGATCTCCCGCAGCCGCGCCCAGTCGCCGTACGGGTCCTCGTACTCCTGCCCCGGGCCGATCACCACCGTGGCGATCTCGACGTCCTGCCGCTCGGCCGCCCGCAGCCAGGCCTCTCCCCCGATGCCGGTGAGCAGCGTGAAGCGGCCCCGGCCGACGGTGTCGAGGGTGGACAGCGTGCGGGAGCCGGAGGTGATCCAGGCGTGCGGGAGCCGGGCGCCGGGGCGGGAGGAGGGCTGGTGGTACAGCTCGGGGTCGCGGGCGAAGCCGGGGTCGGGCGTGCCGTCGGGGACGATCGCGCCGGAGGTGTAGCGCTGGTTGAGGTCCACGCCGTGCGCGTCGAACTCGTACACCTTGAACGCGATCGCCTCCCGCAGTGCGGCACGCTGCTTCTCGGCGGCCTCGGTGGCGTCCTTGCGGGCGTCGATGTTGGCCCACAGTTGTTCGGGGGTCTGCGGGGCGAGCCCGTCGAGGGCCTCGAAGACGGGGGCGGTCTCGCGGATGGACCGGTTGGCACGGGTGACGACCTGCCGCCCGACCGGGGCGCGTTCGGCGCTGTAGGAGTCGAGCAGCCTGGGGTGGGCGGTGCCGTCCAGGACGAGCTTGAGCTTCCAGGCGAGGTTGTGGGCGTCCTGGATCGAGGTGTTGGAGCCGAGGCCGTTGGACGGCGGGTGGCGGTGCACGGCGTCGCCGGCGCAGAAGACGCGGCCGTTCGCGTACGTCTCGGCGTACCGCTCGTTGACGGTCCACGCCGAGGACGAGGTGATCTTCACGGGTATCTCGTCGTCGCCGACGAGCTTGCGGACGATCGACTCGGCGTACTCCGTGGTCAGGTCCGGGGCGCCCGCGCTGACGTCGTAGCCCCAGACGATCAGCCATTCGTTCCAGGGCCGTACGCAGCGCACCAGGCCCGCGCCGATGCCGCCGACCGTGGCGCCGGGGGCGAGGACCCAGTAGAGGGTGGAGGGCCGGTGGGCGGTGTACCGCGTCAGGTCCGCCTCGAAGACGATGTTGATGCTGCCGGCCACGCCCATCCGGCCGCCCATCGGCAGGCCGGCGTCCTCGGCGACCTTCGACCGTCCGCCGTCGGCGCCGATCAGGTACCGGGCGCGGATCTCATAGGTGTCCCCGCGCAGCCGGTCGCGGACGGTGGCCGTGACGCCGTCGGCGTCCTGCGTGTGGGAGAGGTACTCGGTCTCGTAGCGCAGCCGGGTGCCGCGGGCGACGGCCGCGTCGACCAGGACCGGCTCCATGAGGTGCTGCGGCATGTCGCACATGCGGGTGGGGCTGGCGAGCTCGTGCTCGGCCCGGGAGAGCGGGTCGGTGCCCCAGGAGCGCACCCGGCCCAGTTCCTCGCCGGCCAGGCTGGTGCAGAACGTCGTATTGCCCATCAGGTGCTGCGGGGTCGCCCGGGCGACGACCTCCTGCTCCACTCCGAGGTCGCGCAGCACCTCCATCGTGCGCTGGTTGGTGATGTGCGCGCGGGGGGTGTCGGCGAGGTGCGCGTAGCGGGTGACGACGATGTGGGGCACGCCGTAGGTGCTCAGGGCGAGCGCGGCCGCGGCACCGGCCGGGCCGCTGCCCACGATGAGGACGTCGGTCTCGACGACGGTGGACACGGGGTGCTCCTGCGAGGCGGGTCGGGGGACATCGGACGGTCACGATCCTGGAGGGGTTCGGGGGAGCGCGGGTGTCTCATTACGAGACACGCCGCCGGGTCCGTGAACGGGCCTGCCGGGTCCGTGAACGGGCCTGAGGAGCACCGCGGTTGTTGCCCGTTCAACCGAACGCGCTACGGTGGGCCGTGCCGTGACCACCACAGATCCTTCCCCCACCCCCGCCCTGCCCTCGCTGCGCCTCGCCCGCGAGCGGTTCCTGTCGGGGGAACCGCTGCCCGGGGGCGTACCGGAGGAGGTCGTCGCGGCGTGGCGGCGCGCCCGGTTCTTCGGCGTGCCGCACAACCTGAACGCGCCGGCGGCGTGCGCGGAACGCCCCGCCGAGTCGGCGCTGCTCACCGCGGCCCGGCCGGTGCTGGACCGGATCGTCCCCGCCCTGGACGCGGACGCGCTGCTGGTGCTGACCGACGAGCGGCTGCGCGTGCTGTGGACGGCGGGGCGGGTGCCCGGGGTCGCACCGTGCCCCGTGCTGGCGGAGCAGGAGGTCGGCCACAACAGCGCCGCCCTGGCCCTGCGCACCCGCCGCCGGGCCGAGGTGCACGGCCCGGAGCACTTCCTGGACCGGTGGCAGGACGTCTCGGCCGTCAGCGTCCCGGTGCTCTCCCCGGACAGCGGCCAGGTCCTCGGCACACTGACCGTGGCCGCACACCTGTGCGCCACGCGCGCCCCACACTCCCGGGCCGCCCTCGCCGAGGCCGCCGCCGCGGCGATCGAGACGGAACTGCGGGCGCGCTCGGGCCGGGCCGAGCAGGCACTGCTGGACGCGTATCTGCGGGCCTCACGGGGCAGGGACCGGGCCGTGGCCGCCCTCGACGGCCACAGCCGGCTGATCAACGAGGCCGCGCAACGGCTGCTCACGCCGGAGGTGCTCGACGCACTGGAGCGTACGGCGGTGCACGCGCGACGCGCCGAAGTCTCTGGCCCGGCGGAGGAACCCGAGGGGCCGTCCGGGCGTACCACGGCGTCGGGCACGGGGCCGTCGCCGCTGCCGGTGCCGGTGGCGCTGCCGATGTCGACGCCGACACCCACGCCGACGCTGACGCCGACACCGACGCCGACGCCGACACTGACGCCGTTGGCATTGTCGTTGCCGTTGCCGTTGCCGGAAGGAGCCGGTTGCACCGCGCAGGTCACCCCGCTGCGCCTGGACGGCACCGTGGTGGGAATCGTGGCCGTGCTGGAACCGCTCGGTGATCAGGCGCCCGTGGTGCCGGACCCGCCGGCGGCGGCGGTCGCCCTGACCGGCTCCTCGCTTCCCTGGCGGCATGCCGTGGGGCGCGCGGTGGAGCTGGCACGCTCCCCGGAGCCGCTGCTGCTGGCCGGGGAGCGGGGCACGGGCAAGTCCGCCCTGGCCCGCGAGCTGCTGGGGCCGGGTCCGGTCCAGGAGGCGGACGCCGCTCAGGACCCCGGACTCGAACACGCTCTGCGCGCACGGCAGACCGGCAGACCGCTGCTGCTCCGGCACGCCGAGCGCCTCGCACAGCCCGGCGTGGCCGCGCTGAACTCCCTGCTCGACGCGCGCCCGGACACCCCACTGCTGGTCACCTACACGCCCGGCGCCCCGGCCGGCCCCTGCCTGCAGCGCCTGCTGGACATGCTGTCGGCCCGGACGGTGACCCTGCCTCCCCTGCGGGAACGCGCCGAGGACCTGCGCGAGCTGCTGCCGGCCCTCGCCCCACGGCCGGCGCCGGGCCGGCCGCCGCTGACCTGGACCCTGGACGCCCTGCAGGCGCTGGAGCAGTACCCGTGGCCCGGCAACGTCACCGAACTCGCCCACGTCGTACGGGCCGTGGCGGAGCACCGGCGGATGTCCGGCCCGGTGCGCCGGGCGGAACTGCCGGACGCCGTCCGCGAAGGCCCGGCCGCACGCCCCCTCAGCCCGATGGAACACGCCGAACGCACCACGATCCTGGAGGCGTTGCGCCGCCACGGCGGCAACAAGGCACGCGCGGCGGCGGCGCTGGGGATAGGCCGGGCGACGCTGTACCGCAAGCTGCGGGGGTACCGGGGCTGAGAGGGATCCCCGGAAGAGCGCCGGGGAGCCACGGCCCCATGCCCCTGCCACTGACCCTGACCCTGCGTGACGGATCGGGCACGTGACGCGTGGCCGCAACGCGTGCCCGGGGGCACGAGAAAGGGTGCCGACCATGAACTGGTCGGCACCCTTTTCTGCCAGTGTCCGAGGGGGGACTTGAACCCCCACGCCCGATAAAGGGCACTAGCACCTCAAGCTAGCGCGTCTGCCATTCCGCCACCCGGACCGGTGTCCGTCGCCCTGCCAGGGGTGTTCCCCGCGGCGACAGGCACAACAATACCAAGGTTTCGGAGTGCCCTTCACCTGCGTTTCCGTCCGCCGGGCGGGGGTCCCGGACCTCGCGGCCCGTTGCCTCTAGGGTCGCACCATGAGTGACTGGATGGTGACGCAGAGCCCTCGCGCGGGGCGCCGCCCGCGCGCCCTGTCACCGCTCGGGGAGCATCTGAGGGACACGTTCTGGTTCGCCCCCACAGCAGCGATGGTCGCCGTCTTCCTGGTGTGGCTGGGGGCACAGGCGCTCGACACGGCCGTCGTGGAAGCGCTGCAGGAGGAGGGGGACTACGACACGCTCGACGAGCTGCTGCGGTTCGCGGAGGACGCGAAGGCCGTGGTGAACGCGGTCGGCTCGGCGATGATGACCTTCATCGGGGTGGTCTTCAGCATCTCGCTGGTGGCCGTGCAGATGGCGAGCGGGCAGTTCACCCCGCGTGTGGTGCGGCTCTTCGTCCGCAGCCGGATCACCAAGGCGACCTTCGCGGTGTTCCTGGCCACGTTCGTGCTGTCGCTGCTGGTGCTCACCTCCTTCGACAGCGCCGGCGACCCGCGTGCCGTGACGTCGCTGCCGCTGGTGCAGTCCGTCCTCACGCTGTGCATGGTGGCGCTGAGCCTGCTGCTGTTCGTGCTGTACGTGAACGCCACCCTGCGGCTGATGCGGATCAGCCACGTGATCGCGCGGATCGCGACGGAGTCCTTCCGGGTGGTCGCGTCGTTGCCCGCACCGGCGGGCGGGCACGAGGCGCCCGACCTGGGTCCCGTGACCGCGTGGGTGCCGCACGAGGGCCGGGCCGGGGTGCTGCGGGACGTGCACATCGCGCGGCTGGTGCGGGTGGCGCACAAGCACGGGGTCGTGCTGCGGCTGATCCCGCGGATCGGGGACTTCGTGGTGCCGGGTACGCCGGTGCTGGCGGTCCACGGCGGGGCCGCCCCACCGCGCACGGCGCTGCGCCGCACCGTGTCGGTGGGGGTGGAGCGGACCTACCACCAGGATCTCGGCTTCGGGCTGCGGCAGTTGGCCGACATCGCGCTGCGCGCCCTGTCGTCCGCGATCAACGATCCGACGACCGCCGTCCATGCGCTGGACCGCATCGTGCAGTTCCTCGCGGCGCTGAGCCGGTATCCGCTGGACGCCGCCCTGCACCGGGACCGGGGCGGTGCGGTGCGGCTGGTGCAGCCCGTGCCGGGGTGGACCGAGCTGGTGGATCTCGGGTTCACCGAGGTGCGGAACTGCGCCGCGGACAGTCCGCAGGTGACGCGGCGCATGCTGGCCGGGCTGGACGACCTGCTCCTGCTCACGCCGCGGGAACGGCAGCAGCCGCTCCTGCGCCACCGCGAACTGCTCCGGCAGGAGATCGCCCACACGGCCCCGAGCCCGGCGGACCGCGCCTTCGCCCTGCACCCGGACCGGCAGGGCATCGGCTGAGGGCACCCGGTCCTACCGGGGGGACTCGCGGCGGCGTCCGGCGCCGGCCCCCCTCGGGGCTGCGCGCGGGGTGCCCGGCGCCGGACACCGCCCTCCCCCTCTCATGGCAGCAGCTGGTACTCCGGGAAGTTCCCCGGCAGCCTCTCCCCCGCCGGCCCCCGCGTCACCGCGCGCACCAGGAGTTCACCGCCCACGAACGCGCCGCGCCACGACGCGCCGAGCCCGCCGAACAGCTCGTCGCGGTCGCCGCGGGAGCGGGGCGTGCCGTGGCCGACCTTGAAGGCGCGGATCTGCGGGGCGAGCCGCTCGTAGGTGGCCCGGTCATCCGTGGACAGCGTGGCCACCAACGCCCCGTTGGAGGCGTTCATCGCGGCCAGCAGCTCCGCCTCCGTGTCGACCAGGACGATCGTGTCGACCGGGCCGAACGGCTCCGCGTGGTGCAGCGGGGAGGAGCGCGGCGGGTTGAGGAGCGTGACGGGCTGGACGTAGGCGGAGGTGTCCTGCCCGGGCAGGAAGCGCGCGTCGTCCGGGCTGCCGCGGTACAGCGGCACCGCCCCGCGCTCGACCGCCTCGGCGACCTGGTCCTGCAGTTCCTTCGCCTTGGCCGCGTTGATCACCGGCCCGAAGTCCAGCTCCGGGCAGGGGTCGCCGGGGTCCTCGACGGCGAGCGGATGCCCGACCCTGAGCGCGCGCACCGCCGGGAGGTACGCCGCCAGGAACGCGTCGAACAGCTGCCGTTGGACGACGAAGCGCGGATACGCCGTACAACGCTGCTTGCCGTAGTCGAAGAGCTTGGGGATCACCGCGGTGAGCGCGTCCCAGTCCGAGTGGTTCCAGATGCCCCAGGTGTTGAGTCCCTCCTGTTCGAGTACATGGCGTTTGCCGAGGTCGGCGAGGGTCGTGGCGACCGCGGCGCCGGTGTCGCGACCGCCGACGAAGGAGACGCAGCCGATCTCGGGCGCCCGTACGAGCGCCTCCGACAGCTCGCCTCCGCTGCCGCTGACGAGGGTCACGGGAATCCCCTCGCGGGCGGCCAGCGCGCAGGCCAGGGTGAGACAGGCGACGCCGCCGTCGGTCGGGGTCTTGGCGATGACCGCGTTGCCCGCCAGTGCCTGCACCAGCACTGCGTGAACGAGCACGCTCATCGGGTAGTTCCAGCTGGCGATGTTGGACACCGGCCCGTCCAGCGGGGCCCGGCCGGTGAGCATCGGGTCGATGCCGTCGACGTACCAGCGGACCCCGTCGATCGCCCGGTCGACGTCCGCCTGGGCGAGCCGCCAGGGCTTGCCGATCTCCCAGACGAGCAGGAGCGCGAGCAGCGTGCGGTGTTCGGTGAGGGCGTCGAGGGTGGCCGCGACACGGGCCCGGCGTTCCTCCAGCGGGACGTGCCGCCAGGCCCGGTGCTGGTCCAGGGCGGCGCGCACGGCCCGCTGGGCGGTGGCCCCGTCCAGGCGCGGCGGGCCGGCGATCGGGCTGCCGTCGACCGGGCTGACGGCGGGCAGGACCCGGCCGTCGGGCTGCCAGCCGCCGTTCCAGAGGTTGAGGACCCGGTCGTCCCGGAAGGCCTCGGGGGCGACGGCGAGACACCGCTGCCAGGCGTCGGGCCAGGACGTGCCGGATTTGAGGGTGAGGGTGGGTGCCATGCGGTTGCTCCGCTCTCGGTGCACGGTCGGGGGCGGAAAGGCGGGCCCTGAACGGCCCGCCCGTGTATGACGCGGACGGCTCTGAACAGCTCACAGAGGACCTGGACTCGGACGACCGCCGCGGGTCCGGACTCGGACGGCCGCCGCAGGCCCGGGCTGGGACGACCGCCGCGGGTCTGGGCTGGGACGACCGCCGCGGGCTCGGGCTCCGGTGGTCGCCGCAGCCCCTGGCTCGAACAGCCGTCGCACGCCCGGGCTCAGGCCGCCGCGGGCCCGGGGCCCGGGTTCAGACGGCCGTCGCAGCCCCGGGCCAGGACGACCCCGCAGGCCCGGGTTCAGACGGCCCGCCGCGAGCCCGGGTTCAGACGGCTCGCTGTCGGTCTTCCAGCAGTGCGAGCACCAGCTTCGCGGTCTCGGTCGGTGTGCTGCCCACCCGCACCCCGACCGCCTCCAGCGCCTCCTTCTTCGCCTGTGCCGTACCGGCGGAGCCCGAGACGATCGCGCCCGCGTGCCCCATCGTCCTGCCCTCGGGCGCGGTGAACCCGGCGATGTAGCCGACGACGGGCTTGGTGACGTGCTCGCGGATGTACGCCGCCGCCCGTTCCTCCGCGTCGCCGCCGATCTCGCCGATGAGGACGATCAGTTCGGTGTCGGGGTCGTCCTGGAACGCGGCGAGGCAGTCGATGTGGGTGGTGCCCACCACCGGGTCGCCGCCGATGCCGACGCACGTCGAGAAGCCGATGTCGCGCAGCTCGTACATGAGCTGGTAGGTCAGCGTGCCCGACTTGGAGACCAGTCCGATACGGCCCGGTTTGGTGATGTCGGCCGGGATGATGCCCGCGTTGGACTGGCCCGGCGTGATCAGGCCCGGGCAGTTGGGGCCGATGACGCGCGTGCCCTGCTGCCGGGCGTACGCGGTGAAGGCGACGGAGTCGTGCACGGGGATGCCCTCGGTGATGACGACCGCGAGCCCGATCCCGGCGTCGGCGGCCTCGGTCACGGCGGCCTTGGCGAAGGCGGGCGGGACGAAGACGACGGTGACGTCCGCGCCGGTGGCGCGCATGCCGTCGGCGACCGAGCCGAAGACGGGCACGGCGCGGTCGTCGAAGTCGACGGTGCGGCCGGCCTTGCGCGGGTTGACGCCGCCGACGACGTTCGTGCCGGCCGCGAGCATCCGCCGGGTGTGCTTCATGCCTTCGCCGCCGGTCATGCCCTGGACGAGGACCTTGCTCTCCTTGGTGAGGTAGATGGCCATGGCGTTCCCTCTCCTCAGGCCGTGGTGGCGAGTTCGGCGGCACGGGCGGCGGCGCCGTCCATGGTGGTGACCTGCTCGACCAGCGGGTGCGCGTGCTCGTCGAGGATGGCCCGGCCCCGGGCCGCGTTGTTGCCGTCGAGGCGCACGACGAGCGGTTTGGTCAGCCGGACGGTGTCCAGCGCCCGGACGATGCCGTCGGCGACCGCGTCGCAGGCGGTGATCCCGCCGAAGACGTTGACGAAGACGGATTTCACGGCCGGGTCGGACAGGACGACCGACAGCCCGTCCGCCATGATCCGGGCGCTCGCGCCGCCGCCGATGTCGAGGAAGTTGGCGGGCCGTGCCCCGCAGCCCGCGACCACGTCGAGGGTGGACATGACGAGGCCCGCCCCGTTGCCGATGATGCCGACCTCGCCGTCGAGCTTGACGTAGTTGAGGCCCTTGGCGGCGGCCGTGGCCTCCAGCGAGTCGTCGTGCTCCACGTCGTCGGCACCCCACCGGGCCTGCCGGAAGCGGGCGTTGTCGTCGAGGGTGACCTTGCCGTCGAGGGCGAGGATCTGCCCCTGCCGGGTGCGCACGAGCGGGTTCACCTCGACCAGGAGGGCGTCCTCGCGGACCAGCACCTCCCAGAGGCGGACGAGGACGTCCACGGTCTGCGGCGGCAGCCCGGCCGCCTCGGCGATCTCGCCGGCCTTCGCGGAGGTGACGCCCTCGGCGGGGTCGACGGGCACGCGAGCCACGGCCTCGGGACGGGTGGCGGCGACCTCCTCGATGTCCATGCCCCCCTCGGCCGAGGCGATCGCGAGGAACCGGCCCGCCGCGCGGTCGAGTACGTAGGACACGTAGAACTCGGTCTCGATGTCCACGGGCTGGGCCACCATCACCGTGCCGACCGTGTGGCCCTTGATGTCCATGCCGAGGATCTGACGGGCGGTGAGCTCGGCGGCCGCGGGGTCGGCGGCGAGCTTCACGCCGCCCGCCTTGCCCCGTCCACCGGTCTTCACCTGGGCCTTCACCACCACGCGCCCGCCCAGCCTGCGCGCGATGTCCCGTGCCTGAGTGGGCGAGTCGGTGACCTCGGCCCGCGGCACCACGATGCCGTGTTCTTCGAAGAGTTCCCTTGCCTGGTGTTCGTACAGGTCCATTCCGGCTCCTGACTGAAAGTGCCGCACGCCCCCTGGACACCACCCACCGGATGCGGGATAACAAGCTTCATACAGTATTCGTCGACTGTATGCAATGTACCGCGAGCCGCTCCAACCCCTTACGAAGGGACAGGACTTCGCCATGCCCGACGACACCCAGGACGTGATCTCCGGTGGTCATCTCGTAGCCAAGGCGCTGAAGGCCGAGGGGGTCGACCGCATCTACACACTGTGCGGCGGCCACATCATCGACATCTACGACGGCTGCGTCGACGAGGGCATCGAGGTCGTCGACGTCCGTCACGAGCAGGTCGCCGCCCACGCCGCCGACGGCTACGCGCGCATCACCGGCAAGCCGGGCTGCGCCGTGGTCACCGCGGGCCCGGGGACCACCGACGCCGTCACCGGTGTCGCCAACGCCTTCCGCGCGGAGTCCCCGATGCTGCTGATCGGCGGTCAGGGAGCGCTCACCCAGCACAAGATGGGCTCCCTGCAGGACCTGCCGCACGTCGACATGATGAACCCCATCACCAAGTTCGCGGCGACCGTGCCGGACACGGCGCGCGCGGCGGACATGGTGTCCATGGCGTTCCGCGAGTGCTTCCACGGCGCGCCGGGCCCCTCCTTCCTGGAGATCCCGCGGGACGTGCTCGACGCCAAGGTGCCGGCCGACAAGGCACGCGTGCCCCAGCCCGGTGCCTACCGCGCCTCGACCCGCTCGGCCGGCGACCCGGAGGCCATCGAGAGGCTGGCCGACCTGCTCGTGCACGCCGAGAAGCCGGCCATCCTGCTCGGCAGCCAGGTCTGGACGACACGCGGCACCGAGTCGGCCATCGAGCTGGTGCGCACACTGAACATCCCGGCCTACATGAACGGCGCGGGCCGCGGCACCCTCCCTCCCGGCGACCCGCACCACTTCCAGCTCTCGCGCCGGTACGCCTTCTCCAACGCCGACGTCATCGTCATCGTCGGCACGCCCTTCGACTTCCGCATGGGCTACGGCAAGCGGCTGTCGGCGGACGCGACCGTCGTGCAGATCGACCTCGACTACCGCACCGTCGGCAAGAACCGCGACATCGACCTCGGCATCGTCGGCGACGCCGGACTCGTGCTGAAGTCGGTGACCGAGGCCGCCTCCGGACGCGTCAACGGCGGCGCGTCCAAGCGCAAGGAGTGGCTGGACGAACTGCGGGCCGCCGAGCAGACCGCCCTGGAGAAGCGGCTGCCCAGCCTGAAGTCGGACGCCTCACCCATCCACCCCTACCGCCTGGTCAGCGAGATCAACGACTTCCTCACCGAGGACTCCCTCTACATCGGCGACGGCGGCGACATCGTCACCTTCTCCGGGCAGGTCGTGCAGCCCAAGTCGCCCGGGCACTGGATGGACCCGGGGCCCCTGGGCACGCTCGGCGTCGGCATCCCCTTCGTGCTCGCGGCCAAGCAGGCCCGGCCCGACAAGGAGGTCGTCGCGCTCTTCGGCGACGGCGCGTTCTCCCTGACCGGCTGGGACTTCGAGACTCTCGTCCGCTACGACCTCCCCTTCGTCGGCATCGTCGGCAACAACTCCTCCATGAACCAGATCCGCTACGGCCAGGCCGCCAAGTACGGCAAGGAGCGCGAGCGGGTCGGCAACACCCTCGGCGACGTCCACTACGACAAGTTCGCCCAGATGCTGGGCGGTTACGGCGAGGAGGTGCGCGACCCCGCCGACATCGGCCCGGCCCTCAGGCGTGCCCGCGAGTCCGGCAAGCCGTCCCTGATCAACGTCTGGGTCGACCCCGACGCGTACGCCCCCGGAACCATGAACCAGACCATGTACAAGTGAGGAGCGCTTGGCATGACCCAGACCTCCACCAGGGCTCTCGACGGCATCCGCGTCCTGGACATGACCCACGTCCAGTCCGGGCCCTCGGCGACCCAGCTGCTCGCCTGGCTCGGCGCGGACGTCGTCAAGCTGGAGGCGCCGACCGGCGACATCACGCGCAAGCAGCTGCGTGATCTGCCGGACGTCGACTCCCTCTACTTCACGATGCTCAACTGCAACAAGCGGAGCATCACCCTCAACACCAAGACCGAGCGCGGCAAGGAGATCCTGACCGAACTGATCCGGCGTTCCGACGTGATGGTCGAGAACTTCGGGCCGGGCGCGGTCGACCGCATGGGCTTCACCTGGGACCGCATCCAGGAGATCAATCCGCGTATCGTCTATGCCTCCATCAAGGGGTTCGGCGAGGGCCCGTACACCAACTTCAAGGCGTACGAGGTCGTCGCGCAGGCCATGGGCGGGTCGATGTCGACCACCGGTTTCGAGGACGGGCCGCCGCTGGCGACGGGGGCCCAGATCGGGGACTCGGGGACGGGTGTGCACGCCGTGGCGGGCATCCTCGCCGCGCTCTACCAACGGGAGCGCACCGGTCGCGGGCAGCGGGTCAACGTGGCCATGCAGCACGCCGTACTGAACCTGTGCCGGGTGAAGCTGCGGGACCAGCAGCGTCTGGCACACGGGCCGCTCGCTGAATATCCCAACGACGACTTCGGCGACGAGGTTCCCAGGTCCGGGAACGCGTCCGGCGGCGGCCAGCCCGGCTGGGCCGTCAAGTGCGCGCCGGGCGGCCCGAACGACTACGTGTACGTCATCGTGCAGCCCGTCGGCTGGCGCCCGATCAGCGAGCTCATCGGCCGGCCCGAGCTGGCCGACGACCCCGAGTGGGCGACGCCCGAGGCGCGGCTGCCCAAGCTGAACAAGATGTTCCAGCTGATCGAGGAGTGGTCCTCGACCCTGCCCAAGTGGGAGGTGCTGGAGCGGCTCAACGCGCACAACATCCCGTGCGGGCCGATCCTGTCCACGCGGGAGATCATCGAGGACCGGTCGCTGGTCGCCAACGAGATGGTCGTCACCGTGCCCCACCCGCAGCGGGGCGAGTTCGTGACCGTGGGCAGTCCGCTCAAGCTGTCCGACTCCCCCGTCGAGGTGACCAGCTCCCCGCTGCTCGGCGAGCACAACGAAGAGGTCTACGTCGGCGAACTCGGCCTCGGCGACGAGGAAGTGCGCCTGCTCAAGTCGAACGGGGTGATCTGACGTGATGGCCGAGGACCGCCTGGCGCGGGTGCGCTCCCTGCTCGACTCAGTGCGGGCCGAGGGCCGGACCGCACTGACCGCGCCCGAGGGCAAGGTGCTCGCCGACGCGTACGGCATCGCCGTACCGGGCGAGGAGCTGGCGACCGACGTCGACGAGGCCGTGGCGTTCGCGGCGCGCTTCGGCGGGCCCGTCGTGATGAAGATCGTCTCGCCGGACATCCTGCACAAGACCGACGCCGGCGGGGTGATCGTCGGCGTCGAGGGCGCCGCCGACGTGAGGGCCGCGTTCCACACCATCGTCGACAACGCGCGGGCCTACGACCCGAAGGCCCGCATCGCGGGCGTGCAGGTGCAGGAGCTGCTGCCCCGGGGGCAGGAGGTCATCGTCGGGGCGGTCACGGACCCGACGTTCGGGAAGGTGGTCGCCTTCGGGCTCGGCGGGGTGCTCGTCGAGGTGCTCAAGGACGTCACCTTCCGGCTGGCGCCGGTGGACGCCGACGAGGCGCTGTCGATGCTGGACTCGATCCGCTCCGCGGAGATCCTGCGCGGGGTGCGCGGACAGGCCGGCGTGGACCGGTGGGCCGTGGCGGAGCAGATCCGCCGGGTCTCCGAACTCGTCGCCGACTTCCCGGAGATCGCGGAGGTCGACCTCAACCCGGTGATCGCCACCGCGGAGGGGGCGGTGGCGGCCGACATCCGGGTGATCCTCGCCGAGTCGCAGCCCCCGCCGCGCCGGAAGTACTCCAGGGACGAGATCCTCACCTCGATGCGCCGGCTGATGCAGCCCGCCTCGGTCGCCGTCATCGGCGCCTCCAACGAGCAGGGCAAGATCGGCAATTCCGTGATGCGCAACCTCGTCGACGGAGGTTTCGCGGGCGACATCCACCCGGTGAACCCCAAGGCCGATGACATTCTGGGCCGCAAGGCGTACAAGAGTGTCACCGACGTTCCCGGTGAGGTGGATGTGGCGGTCTTCGCGATCCCCGCCAAGTTCGTGGCCTCGGCCCTGGAGGAGGTGGGACGCAAGAGGATCCCCAACGCCGTCCTGATCCCCTCGGGGTTCGCGGAGACCGGCGAGCACGAACTCCAGGCGGAGATCGTCGCCATCGCCGAGCGGTACGGGGTACGCCTGCTGGGGCCGAACATCTACGGCTACTACTCGACGTGGCAGGACCTGTGCGCGACGTTCTGCACGCCCTACGACGTCAAGGGCGGGGTGGCGCTGACCTCGCAGTCGGGCGGCATCGGGATGGCCATCCTGGGCTTCGCCCGCACCACCAAGACGGGCGTGTCGGCGATCGTCGGGCTCGGCAACAAGTCGGACCTGGACGAGGACGACCTGCTGACCTGGTTCGGCGAGGACCCGCACACCGAGTGCATCGCGATGCACCTGGAGGACCTCAAGGACGGCCGCGCCTTCGTGGAGGCCGCGCGGGCGACCGTGCCGAAGAAACCGGTGGTCGTCCTCAAGGCGGGCCGTACCGCGGCGGGCGCGAAGGCGGCCGGCTCGCACACCGGCGCCCTCGCCGGTGACGACGCGGTCTACGACGACATCCTCCGCCAGGCCGGTGTCATCCGGGCGCCCGGGCTGAACGACATGCTGGAGTACGCGCGCGCGTTGCCCGTGCTGCCGGCTCCCCAGGGCGACAACGTCGTGATCATCACCGGCGCCGGCGGCAGCGGTGTGCTGCTCTCCGACGCGGTGACGGACAACGGCCTGTCCCTGATGGAGATACCGCCCGACCTCGACGAGGCCTTCCGGAGGTTCATCCCGCCCTTCGGGGCGGCCGGAAACCCGGTGGACATCACCGGGGGCGAGCCGCCGTCGACGTACGAGGCGACGATCCGGCTGGGGCTGGAGGATCCGCGCATCCACGCGCTGGTCCTGGGCTACTGGCACACGATCGTCACTCCCCCGATGGTCTTCGCGGAGCTCACCGCGCGCGTGGTGGCCGAGTTCCGCGAGCGTGGGATCGAGAAGCCCGTGGTGGCCTCGCTCGCGGGGGACGTGGAGGTCGAGGAGGCCTGCCAGTACCTCTTCGAGCGCGGAGTCGTGGCGTACCCGTACACGACGGAGAAGCCGGTGGCCGTGCTCGGCGCGAAGTACCGCTGGGCGCGGGAGGCGGGGCTGCTGGGGGGCGGTACATGAGGTGAGGCAGCGGGGGGCCGGCCGACGGTGCGCGTCGGCCGGCCCCGGGACCCGCACGCGCACGAAAGGCATGGGACAGGGGGCGCTGGCCAGATCTTTCGACGCAAGGGGTGCGACACGACATGACAACGACCGATCTGCCCACCACGGTTCCCTACCGGGAGGTCACCGACGCGAACGGTCGCGTCTACCGCCTCGGTGAGACCGACATCGACATCATGGGGCGCAAGCGCAAGTGGATGGTGATCCTGCCCTGGATCGGCATGATGGGCATCTCCTCCGCCGAGTACGCGTTCGCGTCCGCCGAGGAGACCCTGCACACGGCGCACAGCTGGAACAGCATGCACATCTTCTGGATGATGACCGTCTGGGTCTTCTTCCAGGCCGCGGTGGCCTTCCCCGCGGGCAAGCTGCGAGAGAGCGGAAAACTCCCGGCCCGCTGGGCCATGATGTGCGGCGCGGTGGGGACCCTCATGGGCTACCTGTCGCTGGCCTTCGCACCGCACGTCGTCTTCGCCTACATCGGCTTCAGCATGTTCAGCGGCATGGGCGCGGGCATGGTGTACGCCACCTGCGTCAACATGGTCGGCAAGTGGTATCCGGAGCGCAAGGGCGGCAAGACCGGCTTCGTCAACGGCGGTTTCGCCTACGGCTCGGTGCCCTTCGTCTTCCTCTTCAACGGCTACATGGACCTCACCAACTTCCGCTGGGTGCTGGTGTCGGTGGGCGTGTTCCTGGCCGGGATCGTGGCGTTCTCCGGCTACTTCTTCAAGGACCCGCCGAAGAACTGGTGGCCCGCCGACATCGACCCGCTCAACCCGCCGGCCGACCCGCGCGCGGCCCGTTCGCTGCGCATGAACCCGCCGGCGGTGCGCCAGTACTCCCCCAAGGAGGCGTGGAAGACCGGCCGGGTGGCCCTGATGTGGTTCTGCCTGGCGTGCACGTCCGGTGTGAACATCTTCGGCATCGCCTTCCAGGTGGAGATCGGCGAGGAGGCCGGCTTCGCGGGCGGCATCGTCGCCACGGCCATGTCCCTGAAGGCCATCGTCAACGGCACCGGCCGCGGTGTCATCGGCTGGCTGTCCGACCTCTACGGCCGCAAGCGGTGCCTGCTGGTCGTGTGCGTCATCCTGGGCCTGTCCCAGTACGGCATCCTCTGGTCGGCGAACGCCGAGAACCTCCCGCTGTTCCTGGTCTTCTCCTCCATCTCCGGCTTCGGCGGCGGCGCCATCTTCCCGATGTTCGCCGCGCTCACCGCCGACTACTTCGGTGAGAACAACAACGCGTCCAACTACGGCATGGTCTACAGCGCCAAGCTGGTCTCCGGTCTGGGAGCGGGCATGGGTGCCGTGGTCGTCGGCGCCTGGGGACACTCCGGTGCCTTCATCCTGGCCGGTTCCATCTCCCTCTTCGCCGGCTGTGTGGCCCTGTTCCTCACCCCGCCGGGACGCGACAAGCAGACGCGCCGCATCGCTCCGAACCCGCAGCCGCTCGGCGAGGACACGACCTGACATGGCGGCGGAACCGCACGCGGCACCGTCCCCACCCGCTCCGCCGCACACCGTCCCCATGCGTCGCACGACCGGCTTCCACGGCCGCGTCCCGCTGATCGGCGGGACCGGCAGGCCCGCTGCGGGCCGGGCGCGACCCGTGTGCTGAGCCTGCCCCATGTGAGGAGGCCCCTCCCCGACCGGGGAGGGGCCTCCTCATGCCGTACCGGCCGTCAGCACTTCTCCCGCAGCGAGTGCAGGTGCGCGCTGGAGCGGCGGGCGAAGGTGAAGGACTCGGCCGGGTTGTCGTGCTCGGCCTGCCAGTGGTGGGCCAGGCGGTGGCCGCGCAGCCGGGTCACGGCGGAGATGAACCGCTGGTAGTCGATGTCACCGTCGCCGACGTCGGTCATGCGGTAGCCGTAGGGGTCCGACGGGGTGCTCTCGCCGTCCTTGACGTGGAACAGCGGGTAGCGGTCGGGCTGCCGCAGGACGTAGTCGAGCGGCTCGAACGGCGCGGCCGTGCCGTCGGGCCGCTTGGAGAAGCGGAACTGGCCGACGTACGCCCAGTAGATGTCCATCTCCAGATAGACCAGGTCCGGGTCGGTCTCCTTGAGCAGGACGTCGTAGAGGCGGACCTTGGGGTTGTCGGTGGCGAAGGAGAACTCCTCGGAGTGGTTGTGCTGGTAGAACTTCATGCCCCGGGCCTTCGCCGCGGCACCGTAGGTGTTGAAGTCCTCGGCGGCGCGCTTCCAGGCGTCGACGGTCGAGCCGTAGCGGAACGGGCCGGCGGCGGTGCCGATGTGCTTCAGACCGAGGGCCTGGGCGTCGTCGAGGACCTTGGTGAGGTTCTGCGCGAACGTGTAGGCGTTCGGGTCGTCGGAGTAGTAGCCGACGTGGCTGCCGATCGGGTTGAGGCCGTGGCTGCGGGCCAGCCGCTTGAGCTGGGCGAGCGTGATGGGGCCCGCCGAGCCCTGGGTGTAGCCGGCGAACTCGACCTCGTCGTAGCCGTAGCGCTCCAGTTCGGCGAAGACGGGGCCGAAGCCGAGGGTGGAGACCTTGTCGCGCAGGCTGTACAGCTGGATGCCCAGACGGCCGGGCGGCAGGACGGGCCGGCCACGGCCCTTGCCCGCGGCGGCGGTGCCGGTGGTGGCGGTCGCCGGGGCCGCGGTGGCGGGGAAGGCGGCGCCGAGCAGGGCCGCGGCGGTGGCACCGGCGGCCACGCCGAGCATGCCTCGTCTGCTCAGGCGGTGGCCGAGCTCGGGGTCGGGCTGGGAGAAGCGGCTCATGCGGGGAACTCCTCGTGATCGCGGGGCGTTGTCAGTGGTGAGTGCTTCACTTGTGACCAGTCGGGACTGAGGGCTACGGCCTCAGCCGAGACCGGCGAGTCGGAGCAGCAGTGACTTCACATCGGTGGCCGCGACGCGGTCGCCGACAGCGCGGGGGGTGGAGCAGATGAGGAGCGGACCGTCGTCGTCGCTCTGCGGAAGGCGGCCGTGGCTGCCGCGAATAGGTGAGGGATCCAGGGGCACCACCGCCATGCGGTAGCGCATGCCGAGTTTCTTGCGTGCCAGCGCGGTGGCCGCCTTGACCTTGACGTAGGGGTCGAGGGGATCCATGAAGAGCTCGACCGGGTCGTAGCCGGGTTTGCGGTGGATCTCGACGAGCTGCGCGAAGTCGGGTGCGCGGGCGTCGTCGAGCCAGTAGTAGTACGTGAACCAGGCGTCCGGTTCCGCCACGGCGACGAGTTCGCCCGCGCGCGGATGGTCGAGGTGGTGGGCCTTCTTGCCCTCGTCGTCGAGGAGTTGCTCGATGCCGGGCAGGCCGTCGAGGGCGGCGCGCGTGGCGTCGAGGTCCTCGGGGCGGCGCACGTAGACATGGGCGATCTGGTGGTCGGCGACGGCGAAGGCCCGGGAGGTCATCGGGTCGAGGTACTCCATGCCGTCCTGGGTGTGCACTTCCAGCAGGCCGGCGCGGCGCAGGGCGCGGTTGATGTCGACGGGCCGGTTCACGCGGGTGATGCCGTACTCGGACAGCGCGACGACCGTGCGGCCCTCGGCCCGGGCCTCGTCCAGGAGTGGGACCAGGGCGGCGTCGAGATCGGCGGCCGCCTTCAGGGAGCGGGGGTCGTCGGGGCCGAAGCGCTGCAGGTCGTAATCGAGATGAGGGAGGTAGCAGAGCGTCAGGTCGGGGTGACGGGTGCGGATGATGTGGCGGGTCGCGTCGATGATCCACCGGCTGGAGACGAGGTCCGCTCCGGGGCCCCAGAAGTGGAACAGGGGGAAGGTGCCGAGTTTCTCGGTCAGTTCGTCGTGGAGCGCGGGCGGCCGGGTGTAGCAGTCGGGTTCCTTGCGGCCGTCGGCGTAGTAGACCGGACGGGGGGTGACGGTGATGTCGGTGTCGGCGCCCATGGCGTACCACCAGCAGATGTTGGCGACGGTGTAGCCGGGGTGGGCGCGGCGGGCGGCGTCCCAGAGCTTGTCGCCGGCCACGAGCCCGTTGTGCTGGCGCCACAGCAGGACGTCGCCGAGTTCGCGGAAGTACCAGCCGTTGCCGACGATGCCGTGCTCGGAGGGCATGGTGCCGGTCAGGAACGTGGACTGGGCGGCACAGGTGACGGCGGGCAGGACAGTGCCCAGCGGGGCGACGGAGCCGGAGCGGCCGAGCGCCTTGAGGTGGGGCATGTGGTCGAGGAGACGGGGGGTGAGGCCGACGACGTCCAGGACGAGAAGCGGGGTGGGGCGGTCCGTACCGGCCGGGGCCGGCTGCTCGGGGATGCTCATGGCAGCTCCTTCAGGCCGAGGTCGGTCAGCAGGTCGCGGGCGAGGGTGAGTTCGGCGGCGATGCCCTCGGCGAGCTGGGTCCGGCCCTTGGGACGCAGCTCGGGCGGGAGGGCCTGCCAGGTGTAGGTCTCGACCTCCAGGTGGCGGGTGAGCGGGGCCGGGCCGCCGACGAGCCGGGTCAGTGCGGTCTTCAGGACCGGGAGGGTGGAGGTGAGGGGCGCGGCGGGGGCCGCGTGCAGGGGGACGTGGAAGTGGGCGCGCCAGGGTGCGGCGTCCGGCAGGGCGTGGCCGGCGAGGGCCTCGTCGAGATCGTCGGTGCCGCGCAGCCCGGCGGCGGTGGCGGTACGGGTCTGGTGCAGGAAGCGGGGTTCGGCGAAGGCGGCGAGAGCCTCGCGGACCTCAGGCAGATGGGGGTGTTCGGCGTGCAGGGCGGCGGAGAGCTGGGATTTGACGACGGGGACGCGGGCTGCGGCGAGGGCGTCCAGGGCGGTGTCCGGGTCCTCGAAGGAGGTGGCGAGGTGGCAGGTGTCCACGCAGATGCCGATGCGGTCGCGGCCGATCGCGGTGAGCGGGGCGATGGCGTCGCGGGTGGTCTCGACGACGCAGCCGGGTTCCGGCTCCAGACCGACGCGGAGGGAGCGTCCGGTCAGTTCCTCGATGGCATCGAGCCGCTCGGCGAGGGTGCGCAGGGCTGCCCGGGCGGCCTCCGCGCGGCCGTCGTCGTACACGGTGCGCCAGGCCAGGGGCAGGGTGGAGATGGTGCCCTCGGTGACGTCGTCGGGGAGGAGGCCGGCGAGGACGCGGGCCAGGGCGGTGGTGTGGTCGAGGCGCTCCGGATCGGCCCAGTCCGGCTTGTAGACGCGGTACTTGACCTCCTCGGCGCCGAAGCCCTCATAGGGGAAGCCGTTGAGGGTGACGACCTCCAGGCCGCGCCGGTCGAGCTCGGTGCGCAGGCCGCGCAGGGCCGACGGGTCGGTGACGAGGGCGTGGGCGGCGTCCTTGGCGAGCCACAGCCCGATGCCGAGACGGTCGCGGCCGAGGCGGCGGCGGACGGGTTCGCAGTGGTCGCGGAGCTGGGCGATCACACCGTCAAGGGTCTCGGCGGGGTGGACGTTGGTGCAGTAGGCGAGGTGGACGGTGGTGCCGTCGGGGTGGCGGAAGCGCATGGCTCACGCCTCCGCTGCGGGGACACGTGCCGGGTCCGCGGACCCGGGGTCCGGCTCGTGCGGGTCCTTCGGGGCGCCGCGGAGGATGGAGTTGCCCTCGTGAGTGGCCTCGGTGCCGGTGACGTCGAGGTTCAGGCGGCCGCTGAGTCCGTAGAAGGCGACGGGGTTGCGCCACAGCACCCGGTCGACGGTGTCCTCGTCGAAGCCCTCGGCGAGCATCAGGTCGGCCACCTTGCGGGTCTTGAGCGGGTCGCTCTTTCCCCAGTCGGCGGCGGAGTTGACCAGGACCTGTTCGGGACCGTAGGCGCGCAGGATCGCGACCATCCGCTCCTCGTCCATCTTGGTGTCGGGATAGACGGAGAAGCCCAGCCAGCAGCCGCTGTCCTTGGCTTCCTTGACGGTGGTCTCGTTGAGGTGGTCGACCAGGACGCGTTCCGCGGGCAGGGCGGACTCGCGGACGACGTCGAGGGTGCGGCGCAGTCCGGCGAGCTTGTCGCGGTGCGGGGTGTGCACGAGGGCGGGCAGCCCGTGGTCGGCGGCGAGCTGCAGCTGTGCGGCGAGGGCGGTGTCCTCGGCGGGGGTCATCGAGTCGTAGCCGATCTCCCCCACGGCGACGACGTTGTCCTTGACGAGATACCGGGGCAGTTCGTCGAGGACGGGCACACAGCGCGGGTCGTTCGCCTCCTTGGGGTTGAGGGCGATCGTGCAGTGGTGGGCGATGCCGTACTGGGCGGCCCGGAAGGGCTCCCAGCCGAGGAGGGCGTCGAAGTAGTCGCGGAAGGAGGCGGGCGAGGTGCGGGGCTGGCCGAGCCAGAAGGCGGGCTCGACGACGGCGCGGACGCCTGCGGCGTACATGGCCTCGTAGTCGTCGGTGGTCCGGGAGGTCATGTGGATGTGGGGGTCGAAGATGCGCATCAGGACTCCTTGCCGTGGGGGTGGTCCGGGCCCGGGGCGGGGGGCGCGGACTCGGTCAGGTCCAGGACGCGGTACAGGTCCTCGGGGACGGGGCGGCCGGCGGCCGTGCGCTCGGCCGCGTAGTCGCCCAGCATGCGGGCGAGTTCGCCGTCGCCACGGGCCCGCCGGGGCAGGTCCGCCACGTGGTCGACGGGGACGCCGGTGAACAGGCACTTGAGCACGGCGTGCCGCCAGGAGTGGGCGTCCAGGTGCCGGGCGGCGTACGGGCCGACGGCGGCGCCGAGGAGCCGGGTGTCGTTGGTGCGCAGGGCGTCCTCGACGAGCGGCAGGGCGGCGGGGCCGGACACGAGGTGGGGCAGGGCGTGCAGGACGGCGCGGCGCTCGTCGGCGGTGCCCTGGAAGTACACGCGGCTCAGGGCGTCGGCGCCGGCCCGGGCCGCGTGCAGGATGAGGACGCGTGCGGCGTCGGCGTGCGCGGCCCCGCAGCGGCGGCCTGCCTCGGCCAGACGCAGCTCCCACGCGGAGATGGGCCCGTGGATGCCCGGGTGCGCGGCGGCCTCGTCCAGGGCGTGCTCCAGCCAGGTGCGGGCGGCCTGGTCCAGGTCGGTGGTCAGCCGGCGGCGGAGGTCGGTGAGCGACGGGAGGGTGGGGAGGCCGGTGAGGACCGTGTCTGACGTGGGTGAGTCAGGCGTGGGTGAGTCAGGGGTGGGTGAGTCAGGCGTGGGTGAGCCGGGCGTGGACACCTCGGGCTGGGCTTCGGTGTCGCGGGTGTTCGGGGTGCTGCCGGTGCTCGCCGTGGGTGTGGCGTGGGGGTGGGTCATGGGGTGCTGCTCCCTTCAGGGGTGGTGGAGGGAGCGCCGTGGGGTGGCGCGGCCTGCTGGAGGGCCGGAGCGGGAGACGGCGGCGCGGCGGCAGCCGCGGCCCGCTCGGCGTGGCGGAGGAAGGGCAGGGAGCGGGCGGCGAAGTGCGGACCCGCGTGCGAGTGGCGGGGCAGTTCGACGACGGTCAGGCCCTGGTAGCCGGTGGCGGCGAGGGCCGCCAGGACCGGCGGGAAGTCGATCTCCCCGTCCCCGAAGGGGAGGTGCTCGTGGAAGCCGCGCCGCATGTCCTCGATCTGCACGTGCCGCAGCCAGGGGGCGGCCTCCCGGACGCAGTCGGCCGGAGGCAGGGGTTCGAGGCACTGGCAGTGGCCGATGTCCAGGGTGAGGCCGAGCGGCTCGGGGTCGCCGAGGGCGCGGCGCAGGTGGTGGAAGTCGGCGAGGGTGGAGAGGAGGTGGCCGGGCTCGGACTCGACGGCGAGCGGGACGCCGGCGGTGGCGGCGGCGTCCAGGACGGGAGTGAGGGCCTCGGTGAGGCGTTTCCAGGCGGTGCCGGAGTCGGTGCCCTGCGGGAGGATGCCGCTGAAGCAGTGCACGGCGTGGGCGCCGAGGTCGGCGGCGACCCGGACGGCCCGGACGAGGAGGTCGATGCGGCGGGCCCGGTCGTCGGGGTCCGGGTCGAGCAGGGACGGACCGTGCTTGCGGCGCGGGTCGAGCACATAGCGGGCCCCTGTCTCCACGGTGACGCCCAGGCCCAGCGCGTCCAGCCGCTGCGCGACGCGGCGGGTCCGGGCGGCGAGGTCGGGGGCGAGCGGGTCGAGGTGCATGTGGTCGAGGGTCAGCCCGACGCCGGAGTAGCCGAGGTCGGCGAGAAGGGAGAGGGCGTCGTCGAGGCGGAGGTCGGCGAGACCATTGGTGCCGTAGCCGAAGCGGAGGGCGGGGAGGGCACCGGGGACAGGGTTCTGTGCGCTCATGTGACGCTCACCTTCCTCGCGAACTTCGCTCCCAGTGGGGCGAGGGCGGCGATGAGGAGTGCCCCTGCCGTGCCCCGGGCGCGCGCGGTGAGAGCGGCCTGGAGGGGGATCGTGGCGCGGATGCCGGCGCCGACGGCGCGTTGGGTGAGGGGAGGTGACGGGTTCAGGGCGGCGTGGACGTAGGGGCGGGCGGTGGTCGCGGCGTAGGCGGCCGCGCACGCGGTGGTGAGCAGGGTCGCCGGGGACGGGCGACCGGCGTGGTCCCGGACGGGGCGGAGGCCGGTCCGTCCGTGGGCGGTGGCCGGTGGGCGGCCGGTCACCGGGCCGGCGGACCGGTGCGTCACCAGGCGGGTCAGCAGGGCGGTCGTCGCGAGGGCCGCGAGCGGGGCCAGGGGTGCGCCGCCCTGGGCCTCGTGGCGGGAGACCGTGGTCACGGCGACGGTGTGGGTGCCGAGGAGGGCGGCGGAGGGCAGGGCCGGGCCGGTGCGGCCTGTGGTGGCCGCGGCTCCCAGGAGCAGGTCCAGGCCCCGTGCGGCCCCCATGGCCACCGGTCCGGCCGGGGTGTGCTTCAGGCCGAGGTCGTACGCCCAGACGGTGGCGGCCAGGGGTACGGCCACGGTGAGGGCCGGTCGTCCGGCGCGGGCGGCCAGGGCCAGTCCGGCGGCGGTGAACGCGCAGGCGGCCGTGAGTGCGGCGGACGGCCGGATGCGGCCGGAGGGCAGGGGGCGGTGCGGGCGTTCGACGGCGTCGATGTCGCGGTCCGCCCAGTCGTTGAGGGCCATGCCGGCCTCGTAGAGGCAGAGGGAGGAACCGATGGCGAGCAGGGTCCGGGCGCCGGGCCGCGCCCCGGCCGCGGCCGTGCCGGCCAGGGCGTCGCCGGGGACGCTGAACAGGGCGGGCAGCCGCAGGAGCTCGGCCCAGGCGCGCCTGCCGCCCCAGCGGTTGCGCGAGCGGCGGCCGGTGGGGGTGCGGAGGGCCGGGACATGCCCGGTGCCGGACGCGTCGGCCAGGGACGTGTCGCACGAGCGGTCGCGCAGCGTCACAGCGCTTCCCCCGATGCGTCGGCCCGCTGCTCCGGCCGCGCGTCACCGCCCCCTGCCCCGATCCGCCCCAACCCCCGCCCGAACCGGACCAGTTGCTCGTACTGTTCGGACAGGCCGGCGGGGCCGTCACCCACCGGGTCCTTGAAGTAGAACCCGAGGGGGGCGAGCGGGCCGGACAGGCCCGTTTCGTGGGCGCGGGCGGTGAGGCGGGCGAGGTCGAGCACCAGGGGGGCGGCGAGCGCCGAGTCGCAGCCCTGCCAGATGGTCTGCAGGACCATGCGGGTGCCGAGGAAGCCGTCGAAGGCGATGTGGTCCCAGGCGGTCTTCCAGTCGCCGAGGGCGGGGACGTCGTCGATGTGCACCTCGCCCTCGGGCACGTTGCCGAGGGTGTCGGCGAGGACGCGTTCCTTGCCGGCGTTCTTCGCCGCGGCGGCCGCCGGGTCGGCGAGGGCGGCGCCGTCTCCGCCGCCGAGCAGGTTCGTGCCGGACCAGGCCCGCACGTGCAGGGCCCGCTGGGCGAACATCGGGCCCAGCACGGCCCGCAGCAGGGTCTGTCCGGTCTTGCCGTCGCGGCCGGCGTAGGGCAGTCCGCTGTGTTCGGCCTCGCGCGCGGCGACGGGGTGATGCATGCCCTCGGAGGGGGTGAAGTTGACGTAGGGGCAGCCCGCGCGCAGGGCCGCCAGGGCGTACAGGGTGCTGGCCGGCAGGGGGGCGCCCGGGCCGTGCGAGGCGGGTTCGGTGGAGGCGACGTTCACCACCACGGTCCGTTCGAGCGCGTGGCGGCGCGTGAAGTCGCGGATGTCGTCGGCGAAGGCCGTGATCAGGTCGGCCTCGCCGCGGGTGTCCCCGGGCGTGGGGCCGCCGGGGCGGATCTCCCGGTCGGCGGCGGCGAGTTCGGCGGCGACGGCGGTCGCGACGCCGGGGGGCAGGACGCCGCCGGCGGTCAGGGTCTCGGCGCGTTTGGGCAGGGGGCAGTCGAGGGTGTCGTGGCCGCCGAAGACGAGGTCGGACAGGGCGGGAAGGCCGCTGTCGGTGAAGGCGGGGGTCTCGGTCACCATGCCGGTGGGCGGGTGCAGTCCCGCGGTGACGGCGGCACACCCCGTGACGACGGTGGTGGCGACGGAGCCTCGGGCTCCGATCAGCCACACGCCCACGCGGGGTCGGGGAAGGAACGCGGACATGGGCAGCCTCCTGGTCGTGCGCGAACCCGGGGGGAGGGGGGAGACGGCGGGCGGGGGTCCGGCGTCCCCCGCCCGCCGCCGTTCACTGGCCCTGGACGGGCAGTTCCTTGAGCTGGATGTTGCGGAAGGAGACCTGGTCGTCGGCGCCGTGGTTCTGCAGGCCGATGTAGCCGTCGGTCAGGCTCCGCTCGGGGTCCTTGTTGGTGAAGTCGTTGATCTTGACTCCGTTGAGGAACACCTGGAGGCGTTCGCCCTGGACCTTGATCTCGTAGGAGTTCCACTGGCCGGGCGGCCGCAGAACCTGGTCACGGGCCTTGATGTTGGCCGACTTGAAGGAGTAGACCGAGCCCGTGGTGCGGTCGGGTGCGTCCGTGGCGTCGATCTGGATCTCGTAGCCCTTGTTCACCGCGGACCAGGGGTCGTCGGAGGCCGGGAAGCCCACGAAGATCCCGGAGTTGTCGTCGCCCTGCATCTTCCAGTCGAGCTTGAGGGAGTACGACTTCAGCTCCTTGGCCTGGTACCAGAGCAGACCCATGCCGCCCTCGGACTCCATCACGCCGTCCTTGACGACGAACTTGCCGGGGCCGGCCTGCTTCCAGCCGTCCAGGGTCTGGCCGTTGAAGATCTTCCGGTATTCCTTGCCCGGCTTGCAGTCCGCCTTCACCTGGCCGGTGGCGTACTGCAGGCCGCCGAGCAGGTGGGCGCGGAAGGCCTCGTCGGCGTAGGACTCCTTGGTGTGGCCGCCGCCGGTGTAGAAGGAGCGGCCGCCGCCGTAGCTCTGGCACCAGGCGATCGGGTGGTCGCCCTTCATGGTGCCGCCCTGGTAGGTGGTCTCGTCCAGGGTGGCGAGGACCTTGGCCTGCTCGCGCGGGTTGGTGCGGTAGTTGTACCACTCGTCGGTGCGCTCCCAGGCGTCGCCCAGGTGCGCGGTGGACGGGTGGTCGTGGTCCTCGACGCGGACGGTGGCCTTCTGGATGGCCGGGTGCGAGTGGAAGTAGGCGCCGACGAGGCCGCCGTAGAACTCCCAGTCGTACTCGGTGTCGGCCGCCGCGTGGATGCCCATGTACCCGCCGCCGCCCGCCACGTAGTCCTCGAACGCCTTCTGCTGCCCGGCGTCGAGCACGTCGCCGGTGGTGGACAGGAAGGCGACGGCGTCGTACTTGGCAAGGTTGGTGGTGGTGAACTGCCGGGCCTCCTCGGTCGCGTCGACCGTGATGCCGGCCGGGCCGCCGAGTTCCTTCAGCGCGGCGATGCCGGCCGGGATGGAGTCGTGCCGGAAGCCGGCGGTCTTGGAGAAGACCAGGACCTTCTTGCCGCCCTTGAACGGCTCCTTGGAGAACTCGAAGTCGTCCACGTCGAACAGGGCGCCCTCGCCGCCCTTGAAGACCAGGTAGATGTCGGTGGTCTTCTTCGGCAGCGACCGCAGCGGCACGTCGACGTTCTGGAACGTCTCCCAGCCGCCGGTCGGCGGGATGTAGGCCGAGCCGTGCAGCGGTCCCTCGGGCGAGCCGGTGCGCAGTTCGACGAAGCCGCCCGCGCCGCCGGAGGAGGCCCGCACGGTCATCTTCTTCTGCCCGTCGAACCGGTAGGGGGTGAAGGAGATCCAGTCGCCGTCGTTGATGTCGCCGACGGTCTTGCCGCCGTTGGCGCCGGTCTTGTCGACGACGGACACGCCGGACTGGGTGGTGAAGTGCTCGCCCTGGCGGTGCAGCGGCTGCAGGACGGTGCGGGCCGTGCCGGTCAGCTCCTCCTGGCCGTTGGCGCCGCCGTCGGTGTAGCTGGCGCCGACGACGCCGTAGATGTTGGCGTTGGGGTCGTGGCCGCCGTCACCGGGCGGCGGCTTCAGGGTGCCCTCGCAGCCCATCTCGCTGGTCAGCTCGTGGGCGTGGGAGTCGTGGCCGAGGCTGTAGGCGACCTTGACCTTGGAGCAGTCGACGGTCTCCTCGGGGTCGGTGACGGTCACCTTGAACGGGACGGGCTGGCCGAAGGCGGCCAGGGTTCCGTTGCCCGGGACGTCGATGCGTACCTTGGGCTCGGTGTTGCCGACCACGATCCGGACGCTGGCGTTGCCGGTGTTGCCCTCGGGGTCCTTGGCGGTGAAGGTGGCGCTGTAGGTGCCGACCTTCTTGTACCGGTGGGTGGGGTTGAGGCCCTCGCCCTTGGTGCCGTCGCCGAAGTCCCAGCTGTAGGTGAGGTCGGTGGAGTCGGCGTCCTTGGCGGAGCCGGTGAAGGTGACCTTCAGGCCGGCCGCTCCGGACGTCTTGTCGGCGCTCACCTCGGCGATCGGGGAGAAGCCGTCCTCGGCGTTCTCGATCCGGTACAGCGCGGAGTTCTCGTCGCCCTGGAACCAGGAGACGCCGTAGTCGAGGACGTAGAGGGCGCCGTCGGGGCCGAACTCCATGTCCATGATCTGGGTGCCGGTCCACGGGAAGTCGTTGATCTTCGCGACGGACCCGTCGTCGTTCTGCTCGATCCGCTTGATCCAGCGGCGGCCGAATTCACCGGCGAAGAAGTCGCCGTCGTAGGCCTCGGGGAACTTGACGCTGGAGTCGAGCTCGGGGTCGTAGCGGTAGACCGGGCCGGCCATCGGGGACTCGGAGCCGGTGCCGAACTCGGGCACGGAGCCGCCGTCGTACGGGATCCAGGCGGCCTGCGCGGGCGGCAGGTCGGTCAGGCCCGTGTTGTGCGGGGAGGTGTTCTTCGGGGCGGCGCAGTCGAACTTCTCGCCGGACTCCTTGGTGGCGAAGTCGTAGTCGACGTAGGCGTCGTTGTTCCCGGTGCAGAACGGCCAGCCGAAGTTGGCCGCCTTGGTCACCTTGGCGAACTCGACTTGTCCGGCCGGCCCGCGCTTGGGGTCGGCGGCGCCCGCGTCGGGGCCGTAGTCGCCGACGTAGACGATGCCCGTCTTGTCGTCGACGCTCATCCGGAACGGGTTGCGGAAGCCCATCGCGTAGATCTCGGGACGGGTCTTGTCGGTGCCCGGGGCGAAGAGGTTGCCCTCGGGAATCGTGTAGGAGCCGTCCTCGGCGACCTTGATGCGCAGGATCTTGCCGCGCAGGTCGTTGGTGTTGCCGGAGCTGCGGCGGGCGTCGAAGGCCGGGTTGCGGTTCGGCCGGTCGTCGATCGGCGTGTAGCCGTCGGAGGCGAAGGGGTTGGTGTCGTCGCCGGTCGACAGGTAGAGGTTGCCGTCGGCGTCGAAGTCGATGTCGCCGCCGACGTGGCAGCAGGTGCCGCGGGAGGCAGCGACGTCGATGACCTTCTTCTCGCTGGCCGTGTTGAGTGTGCCGTTGGCGTTCAGCGTGAAGCGGGACAGGCGGTTGACGCCGTCGAACTTCTTGAAGTCCTCGGCGGTGCCGGTCTCCGGGGCGTCGCCGGCGGGGGTGTCGAGCGGCGGGGCGTAGTAGAGGTAGATCGCCCGGTTGTTCTTGAAGTCCGGGTCGACGCCGACGCCTTGGAGGCCTTCCTCGTCGTGGGTGTAGACGGGGATCTTGCCGGCGACCTTGGTGACACCGCCCTGGTCGGTCAGGCGCAGGGTGCCGTCGCGCGAGGTGTGCAGGACGCTGCGGTCCGGGAGCACGGCGAGCGACATCGGCTCGCCCATCTCGGGTTCGCCCTTGGCGAGCGGCACCTGCTGGAACTGGCCCTCGGCGGCCGCCGGTTCGTCGTGCTCCGGGTGGCCGGGGTGGGCGCCGGCGACGCCGGCCGGGGTGCCCACGGCCAGGAGCAGACCGGTGAACAGGGCAAGGGTGGTGCGCAGTGTGGGGCGTCTGGGGGTGCGGGTGCGTGTGAGGCTGGTTCTGTGCACGAAGTCCCTCCGGGAACGGGTGGGCCGTACGGGGTGGGTACGAAGACGTGCGGTGCGGGCGCCGGGGTGCGCCGTCACCCCGGAGGTGCGTGTGTCCTGAACACTTCAAGGACGGTAACCGTCTCCGTCCGGGGCGAACACCCCTTGCGCCAGGATCGGTTCAGCTTTCTCCCAGCACAGGACAAAGCGGTATCCGGGCAGGTCGGAGGGGGGACCGGCAGGGGGTGCCGGTCCCCGTCCCCGACCTGGGCCGGGTGTGCGGTTCAGCTGTTGAACGCGGCGTCGAACGACGCGCTGGGCGGCTCGAAGTCGAAGGCCTTCAGACGGGTCAGCGCCTCCGGCGCCCCCTGGAGCCGGTCCATGCCGGCGTCCTCCCATTCGACGGAGACCGGGCCCTGGTAGTCGATGGAGCGCAGCATCCGGAAGACGTCCTCCCAGGGCACGTCGCCGTGCCCGGCGGAGACGAAGTCCCAGCCGCGCCGCGGGTCGCCCCAGGGCAGGTGGGAGCCGAGCCGGCCGTTGCGTCCGTCCAGGCGCTTGCGGGCCTCCTTGCAGTCGACGTGGTAGATGCGGTCGCGGAAGTCCCACAGGAAACCGACGGGGTCGAGGTCCTGCCACACGAAGTGCGAGGGGTCGAAGTTGAGTCCGAAGGCGGGGCGCCGGTCGACGGCTTCGAGGGCCCGCTGGGTCGTCCAGTAGTCGTAGGCGATCTCGCTGGGGTGGACCTCGTGCGCGAACCGCACGCCCTCGGCGTCGAAGACGTCGAGGATCGGGTTCCAGCGGTCGGCGAAGTCCTGGTAGCCGCGCTCGATCATCGACTCGGGCGCGGGCGGGAACATGGCGACCAGGTGCCAGATGGCGGAGCCGGTGAAGCCGATGACGGTGTCGACGCCGAAGGCGGCCGCGGCCCGCGCGGTGTCCTTCATGCGCTCGGCGGCCCGCTGCCTGACCCCTTCCGCGTCGCCGTCGCCCCAGATCGCGTCGGGCAGGATCGCCTCGTGGCGTTCGTCGATGATGGCGTCGCAGACGGCCTGGCCGACCAGATGGTTGGAGATCGCCCAGCACTTCAGGCCGTACTTGTCGAGCAGCGCCCGGCGGCCGTCGAGGTATCCGGGGTCGGACAGCGCCTTGTCGACTTCGAAGTGGTCTCCCCAGCAGGCGAGTTCGAGGCCGTCGTAGCCGAAGTCGCGGGCCAGGCGGCAGACCTCCTCCAGGGGCAGGTCCGCCCACTGGCCGGTGAAGAGCGTGAAGGTGCGCGGCATGGAAAGGGGCCTCCTCAGACCGCGATCGGGGTGTAGACGGAGTTCTTCTCGGCGCTCTCCTCCACGGCGGCGAGCACGCGCTGCACCTGGAGCCCGTCCGTGAAGGAGGGGTCGGGGCGGCGGCCCTCGGCGATGGCGTGGACGAGGTCGCGGGCCTGGTGGACGAAGGTGTGCTCGTAGCCGAGGCCGTGGCCCGGCGGCCACCAGGCCTCCAGGTAGGGGTGGTCGGGTTCGGTGACGAGGATGCGGCGGAAGCCGGCCTCCGTGCCCGGCTGGGTGCCGTCGTGGAAGGACAGCTCGTTGAGCCGCTCCAGGTCGAAGGCGAGGGAGCCGCGTTCGCCGTTGAGCTCGATGCGCAGGGCGTTCTTGCGGCCGGTGGCGTAGCGGGTGGCCTCGAAGGAGGCGATCGCTCCGGAGGGGAAGCGGGCCGTGAACAGGGCCGCGTCGTCCACGGTGACCTCGCCCTTGCCGGCGGCCGAGACGGAGGACAGTCCGCTGGTGGCGCCGGTGGGCAGCGGCCGCTCCCGGACGAAGGTCTCCGTCAGGGCGGACACGCCGGCCAGCGGCTCCCCCACGAGGTACTGGGCGAGGTCGATGATGTGTGCGCCCAGGTCGCCGAGCGAGCCCGAGCCGGCCTGCTCCTTGCGCAGCCGCCAGGTCAGCGGGAACGCGGGGTCGACCAGCCAGTCCTGGAGGTACGTCACGCGTACGTGCCGCAGCCGGCCGAGCCGGCCCTCGGCGACCATCCGGCGGGCCTGGGCGGTGGCCGGGACCCGGCGGTAGTTGAAGCCGACCATCGCCACCTGCCCCCGCCCGTACGCCTCCTCGGCCGCCCGGGCCATCGAGGTGGCCTCCTCGACGGTGTTGGCGAGCGGCTTCTCGCACAGGACGTGTTTGCCGGCGGCCAGGGCGGCGAGCGCGATCTCGGCGTGGCTGTCGCCGGGGGTGCAGATGTCGACGAGGTCGACGTCGTCCCGGGCGACCAGGGCACGCCAGTCGGTCTCCACGGACGCCCAGCCGTGCCGGTCGGCCGCCGCCTGCGCGGCGGACCGGTCCCGGCCGCAGATCACGGCCTGCACCGGGTCCAGCGGCAGGTCGAAGACGCGGCCCGCGGTGCGCCAGCCCTGGGAGTGGGCGGCGCCCATGAAGGCGTAGCCCACCATTCCCACGCGCAGGGGTGGTTTGCCTGCCTCGGTCCCATCTGACGGCGCTTGCGGCTGTCCCATACGGGTGTCCTCCTCGTCCTGGTCGGGGTGGCGCACGTGGGGGGTGCGGGCGGGATCACTTGAAGCCGGTGGGCATGTACTGGTCGACGTTGGTCTTGTCGACGACGGCCGAGTAGAGCGTGATGGAGGCGGGGATCTCGAACTCGGCCATGCCGCCGATCCCCTTGCCCTGGCCGAGGGCGCGGGCGAGGTCGATCGCGGAGGCGGCCATGGTCGGCGGGTACAGCACCGTCGCCTTGAGCACGCCGTCGTCCTGCTTGATGGCCTGGAAGGCGGACAGCGCGCCCGCGCCGCCGACCATCAGGAAATCGTCGCGCCCGGCCTGCTCGATGGCGCGCAGCGCGCCCACGCCCTGGTCGTCGTCGTGGTTCCACAGCGCGTCGAACTTCGACTGCGCCTGGAGCAGCTGGGCCATCTTGGCCTGCCCGGACTCGACGGTGAACTCGGCGGCCTGGCGGGCGACCTTCTTGATGTTGGGGTAGTTCTTCAGGGCGTCGTCGAAGCCCTTGGTGCGCTGTTTGGTCAGCTCCAGGTTGTCGAGGCCGGCCAGTTCGATGACGCGGGCGTCGGGCTTGTCCTTGAGCTTCTCGCCGATGTAGTGACCGGCGTTGAGGCCCATGCCGTAGTTGTCGCCGCCGATCCAGCAGCGGTAGGCCTGCGGGGTGTTGAAGATCCGGTCGAGGTTGACCACCGGGATGCCCGCGCGCATCGCCTTCAGGCCGACCTGGGTGAGGGCCTTGCCGTCGGCGGGGAGTACGACCAGGACGTCGACCTTCTTGTTGATGAGGGTCTCGATCTGGCCGATCTGCTGGGCGGTGTCGTTGGAGCCCTCGGTGATCTCCAGGGTGACGTCGGAGTACTTCTCGGCGCGGCTCTTGGCGTTGTCGTTGATGGCGTTGAGCCAGCCGTGGTCGGCCTGCGGTCCGGCGAAGCCGATGGTGACCTGCTTGCCGGGCTTGTCGTCGGCGGCCGGCTGGTTGTTGCCGGCCGGCTCGTCCTTGGAGTCGGACGGCTCGTTGCTGGTGCACCCCGTGATGAGGGCACCGGCGGAGACGGCGGCGGCCCCGAAGAGCAGTCCTCTGCGGCTCGTGATCTCTGGCATGGCGGTGAACCCTTTCCTCAGGTCGTGCTCGCGGTACGGCGCTGGACCAGCACGGCGGCGACGATGATCGCGCCCTTGGCGATCTGCTGGACGTCGCTCTGCAGGTTGTTCAGGGCGAAGATGTTGGTGATCGTGGTGAAGATCAGGACGCCGAGGACGGAGCCGGTGATGGTGCCGCGGCCGCCGGTGAGGAGGGTGCCGCCGATGATGGCGGCGGCGATGGCGTCGAGTTCGTAGAGGTTGCCGTTGGTGTTCTGGCCCGAGCCGGCCAGGACGATCAGCAGGAAGGCGGCGATGCCGCAGCACAGTCCGGACAGCAGGTAGAGGTAGAGCCGCTGGCGGCGCACGTCGATGCCGGCGAGCCGGGCGGCCTCCGGGTTGCCGCCGACGGCGACGGTGCGGCGGCCGAAGGTGGTGCGGTTGAGCACCAGCCAGCCGATGACCGTGACGACGGCGAACACCATGACCAGCGGCGGGATGCCGAGGACGTAGGCGTCGCGCTCGCCGAGGTCGAGGACGGACGGGACGGTGACGATCTGCGTCTTGCCGTCGGTGATCTGCAGGGCGAGACCGCGGGCGGAGGCGAGCATGGCGAGGGTGGCGATGAACGGCACCATCGCGCCGTAGGCGATGAGCACCCCGTTGACCAGGCCGCAGCCGACTCCGACGACGATCGCCGTGAAGAGGATGCCGGCGAAGCCGTACTCCTGCGTGGCGACGGTGGTGGCCCACACGGAGGCGAGGGCGACGATCGCGCCGACCGACAGGTCGATGCCGCCCGAGACGATGACGAAGGTCATGCCGACGGTGACGACGCCGATGACGGACGCCTGGGTGAGGACGAGTTGCAGGTTGCGGGTGTCGAGGAACTCGTCGGGCTTGGTGATGCCGCCGATGAGGACCAGCACGGCGAGCACGCCGAGCAGGGACAGGGTGCGGACGTCGGCGCGGAACAGCAGGCCGCGCCAGGCCGGAGGCCGGGCCTGGGGCACCTTGTCGGTGCTGCTGTCCAGCGGCGGGGAGACGGGCTGCGTCATGACGCCGGGCTTCCTTCCATGACCAGGTCGAGTACGCGGTGTTCGTCGAGCTCGCGGGCGGGTGCCGTGTGGACGACCCGGCCCTCGCGCAGCACCAGGACGCGGTCGGCGAGGCCGAGCACCTCGGGCACCTCGCTGGAGACCAGCAGCACGGCGAGGCCCTCGTCGGCGAGGCGGCGGATGACCGCGTAGAGCTCGGCGCGGGCGCCGACGTCGACGCCCCGGGTGGGTTCGTCGAGCAGCAGCACCTTGCAGCCGCGCAGCAGCCAGCGGGCCAGGACGGCCTTCTGCTGGTTGCCGCCGGACAGGGTGCGCACGGGCACCGACGGGTTGTCGGGCCTGAGCGACAGTTCACGGGTGGCGGCCCGGGCGGCGCCGAGTTCGGCGCCCCGGTCGATCCAGCCGCCGCGCGAGAAGCGGGACATGGAGGAGACCGAGACGTTGCGGGTGACGGACTCCAGCATCAGCAGGGCCTGCGCCTTGCGTTCCTCGGGGGCGAGTCCGAGCCCGGCCCGGACGGCGGCGCGGACGCTGCCCGGCCGCAACGGCCTGCCATCGACCAGCACCTGACCGGTCGTCGGTTTGCGGGCGCCGTAGACGGTCTCCAGGATCTCGGAGCGGCCCGAGCCGACGAGCCCGGCGAGGCCGACGATCTCGCCCGGCCGCACGTCGAGGTCGAGCGTCTCGAACTCCCCTTGCCGCGACAGCCCTTGGACCCGGAGCACGGGCTCCGCGCTCGGCGGCGAGACCGGCCGGTCCGGGAAGACGTACTCGACATTGCGGCCGGTCATCAGGGCGACGACGTCACGGGTCGGGGTCGACTTCGCGGGGAGCCCGTTCGCCACGGCCCGGCCGTCCTTCAGGACGGTGACCCGGTCGCCGATGCGGCGGATCTCCTCCAGCCGGTGGGAGATGTAGACGACGGCGACTCCGGCGGCGGTCAGGTCGCCGACGATGCGGAAGAGGTTGTCGACCTCGTCCGGGTCGAGGGCGGCGGACGGCTCGTCCATCACGATGAGCCGCACGTCGTGGGAGAGCGCCCGGGCCATGGACACGATCTGCTGCTGCGCGGCCGAGAGCTCCCCGACCAGCCGGCCGGGGTCGATCTCGGCGTGGCCGAGCCGTTGGAGCAGGGCGGCCGTCGACGCCTTGGCCGCCTTGCCCCGGACGACGAAGCCGGCGGCGGTCGGCTCGTGTCCGAGGTGGACGTTCTCGGCGACCGACAGGTGCTCCACCAGGTCGAGTTCCTGGTAGATGGTCGCGATGCCGAGGCGCATGGCGGCGATCGGCGAGCGGAGGGTGACGTCCTCGCCGCGCCAGCGGATGGTGCCGGTGTCGGGCTGGTGGGCGCCGGCCAGGACCTTGATGAGGGTCGACTTGCCGGCGCCGTTCTGGCCGAGCAGGCAGTGCACCTCGCCGGCCAGGACATCGAGGTCGACGCCGTCGAGGGCCCGGACTCCGGGGAACGACTTGGTGATGCCGGACATGCTGAGCAGCGGTGGTTCTGGTGCCATGAGGTCCCCTTGGCGGACGTGCGGGCCGGTTCAGGGCAGGGCAGAGCAAGGCAGGGCAGGGCGGAGCAGGGCTCGGTGACGGGAGCGTGGTGCCGACGTGCTGAACTGCTGAAGTGCTGAGTTGCGAAGTGCCGACGTGCTGAGTTGCCAAGTGCTGAGTTGCGAAGTGCCGAAGTGCGCTCAGGCGGGGGAGAACAGGTGGTCGCTGATGAGCCGGGCCGCGCCGATGACGCCGGCGGCGGGTCCCAGCTCGCCCAGGACGATGGGCAGGTTGCCGGTCGCGAGCGGGAGCGACTGGCGGTAGACCTGGGTGCGGATGGCGGCGAGCAGCGTGTGGCCGAGGCCGGTCACCCCGCCGCCGATCACCACCAGGCCGGGGTTGAAGAAGCTGACCAGGCCGGCGATGACCTGGCCGGTGCGGTTGCCGCCCTCGCGGATCAGCTCCAGGGCGGTGGCGTCTCCGGCGGCGGCCGCGGCGGCGACGTCGACGGCTGTCAGGTCGCCGTTGGTCTCCAGGCGTGACGCCAGTTCGGCCGAGAGCCCCTGCTGGGCGGCCTCCAGGGCGTCGCGGGCGAGGGCCGCCCCGCTGAAGTGGGCCTCCAGGCAGCCCCGGTTGCCGCAGGCGCAGGGGCGGCCGTCGGGGACGGCCTGGATGTGCCCGATGTCGCCGGCGCTGCCCGTCGTGCCGCGGTAGACCTCACCGCCGACGACGATGCCGCAGCCGATGCCGGTGCCGATCTTGACGCAGAGGAAGTCGGGCACGGTGCGGGCGACGCCCGCGTGCTGCTCCCCCATCGCCATCAGGTTCACGTCGTTGTCGACCATGACCGGGCAGCCCAGTTCCTGGCTGAGCGCCTCCCGTACGGGGAAGCCGTCCCAGCCGGGCATGATCGGCGGTGCGACCGGGATGCCCTCGGGGAAGCGGACCGGGCCCGGGACGCCGATGCCGGCGCCGTCGAACCCCTCCGCGAGCCCGGAGGCCCTCAGCTTCGCGGCCATGGCCAGGACCTGCTCGAAGACCGCGACCGGGCCTTCGCGCACGTCCATCGGGTGGTTGATGTGCCCGAGGGTCTCCAGCTCGGCGTTGGTGACGGCGACGTCGACCGAGGTCGCGCCGATGTCGACGCCGAGGAAGCGGAGTTCGGGGTTGAGCCGGATGTTGTGGGAGCGGCGGCCGCCGCGCGAGGCGGCGAGTCCGTCGGCCACGACCAGCCCCGTCTCCAGCAGCCGGTCCACCTCCACGGCGAGCTTGGACCGCGAGAGGTCGACCTGGTCGCCCAGCTGGGCACGGGAGTTGGGGCCGCCGTCGCGCAGCAGCTTGAGCAGTCGGGCCTGGTGGGCGTTCCCGGGTCGTGCGGTCATACGTCTCACGAGCCCCTCCCCGCCTCGATCGGCCTGTGCGCGCCGGTTTTCCGCCACCTCGGTGGCGGGCTTTCGGAGGGAACGTAGCAGTGGCTGCCGGGAGTGGGAAGAAGTCGCGCAGGAATTGCCTCCTACTTTTTCCACTCAGAGGACAAAGGCGCGGGCAGGGCCCTCCCTCGCGGGCGCGTCACGACGGGCCCGCGCACCGCGCAAGGGCACGCCGAAGCCCGGGCCGCACAGGGGCCCGGGCGGTACGGATCAGGCGGTGCGGATCAGGCGAGGCAAATCAGGCAGGGCGGATCAGGCCGCGCCGATCAGGCCGTGCGGATCAGGCCGTGCCGCCGGCCGGCCGACGCCTAGGAGCGGGCGCGCGCGTGGTACGAACGGCGGGTGTGCTCGGTGTGTTCGCGCATCAGCTGGGTCGCCCGCTGCTCGTCGCGGGCGGTGACGGCGGCGATGAGCTCACGGTGCTCGATCCAGGACTGGTGGCCGCGCTGGCGGGCCACCGGCGTGTAGTACCAGCGCACACGCCGGTCGACCTGGGCGGCGAGTTCGGCGAGGACCGTGTTGCCGGCCAGCTCCATGATCGTGGCGTGGAAGCGCGCGTTCATGGCGACGGCCCCGTCCACGTCGTCGGTCTCCACGGCCTTCTCGCCCTCCGCGCACAGCGCTTCCAGGGTGGCGATGCCTGCGCTGTCGGCGTTGGCCGCGGCGAGGCGGGCCGCCTCGGCCTCCAGGAGCGTACGGACCGTGAGGAGCTGGTCGGCCTCCTCCTCGGTCGGCTCGTGCACGAACGCGCCCTGGGCGGGCCGCAGATCGACCCACCCCTCGGTGTTGAGCCGCTGCAGCGCCTCGCGCACCGGCTGCCGGGACACGCCCAGATGCCCGGCGAGCTCGCTCTCGACCAGGTGCTGGCCAGGCTGCAGGGCTCGGGTGGTGATGAGTTCGAGGAGTGCCTCGTAGACACGGTCGCGCAGCGGACCCGGGCGTTCCAGCTTGGGTACCGCCCCTTGGGGCAGGCCTGTCGACAGCATCGCGGTCCCCCTCCTCGGCAGGGCCGTGCACGGCGCGGCCGACGCCGGTGTCGCCGCAGAGTCAGTATCGATTGTCTTTCGTCTACAGTCTACGGCGCACAAGTGCCAGGGCTCCGGGGAGTTGACCGCGTCACCCCCCCCCCGCCGCGGACGGCGGTTCAGGGACAGCGCACGACCTGCCCGGCGTAGGAGAGGTTGCCGCCGAAGCCGAACAGCAGGACCGGGTCGCCCGTGGCGATCTCGCCCCGCTCGACGAGCTTGGAGAAGGCCAGCGGGATGCTCGCGGCCGACGTGTTGCCGGACTCGGTGACGTCCCGGGCGACGACGGCGTTCACCGCGCCGATCTTCTCGGCGAGGGGTTCGATGATGCGCAGGTTCGCCTGGTGCAGCACGACCGCCGCGAGGTCCGCGGGCTGGAGGCCCGCCCGCTCGCACGCCCGGCGCGCGATGGGCGGCAGCTGGGTCGTCGCCCAGCGGTAGACGCTCTGCCCCTCCTGCGCGAAGCGCGGCGGGGTGCCCTCGATGCGTACGGCGTTGCCCATCTCGGGCACCGAGCCCCACAGCACGGGCCCGATCGCCGGCTCGTCCGCGGCCTCCACCACCGCGGCCCCGGCCCCGTCCCCGACGAGCACGCAGGTGGTGCGGTCGCTCCAGTCGGTCACCTCGGACATCTTGTCGGCGCCGACGACCAGGGCCCGGGTCGCGCCCCCCGCGCGCACGGCGTGGTCGGCGGTGGCCAGGGCGTGGGTGAAGCCGGCGCAGACCACGTTGAGGTCCATGGTGGCGGCCTGCGGGACGCCGAGCCGGGCGGCGACCCGGGCGGCCATGTTGGGCGAGCGGTCGACGGCGGTGGAGGTGGCGACCAGCACCAGGTCGATGTCGGCCGGGGCCAGTCCGGCCGCCGCGAGGGCCTTGGCGGCGGCGTGCGCGCCCAGTTCGTCGACCGGCTCGTCCGGGCCCGCGATGTGGCGGGTGCGGATGCCCACCCGGCTCCTGATCCACTCGTCAGTGGTGTCCACCAGGCCCGCCAGGTCCTCGTTGGTGAGCACCTTGGCGGGCTGGTAGTGGCCGACGGCGGCGATGCGCGAGCCGTTCATTGGGTGGGTCCCCCTCGTCTCCTTGGGCAGCGGATCCACCAGTCTGATCAGTGACTCACGGGTACGACGGCAGGCGAGGCGACAGGAAACAGGCGCCCTGGTTGTCGGCTTCCGTCAGGAGCCCGGACGCCCGGACACCTGTCGAACGGCTACCCGGTGAACAGCTGCGTCGCCTTGCGGACCAGCTCGTACAGCCCGTAGGCGAGCGGGACGCCCACCCACACCCAGGCCAGGGCGATCAGCCACCGCCGGTCGGGGCTAGGCGGACTCTGACTGCTGTCGCTCGGCATGAGCGGCCTCCCTCGGGGCGGGCACGTGGTGACGGTCGGCGACGGGGCGGACGAGTTCGTTGGCGACGAAGCCGACGACGAGCAGGCCGATCATGATGACGAACGACAGGCCGTACAGGGACGCGCCGTGCCGGCCCGCCGCCTCCTGCCGGTCGGCGATCCAGTTCACGATGAGCGGCCCGAGCACCCCGGCCGTGGACCAGGCGGTGAGCAGCCGCCCGTGGATGGCCCCGACCTGGTAGGTGCCGAAGAGGTCCTTCAGATACGCCGGGATCGTCGCGAAGCCGCCGCCGTAGAAGGAGAGGATGACGAGCGCGCACAGGACGAACAGGGGCTTGGAGGAGTCGCCGAACAGGGCGAGGAGTGTGTACATCAGCGCGCCGACGCCGAGGTAGAGGCGGTAGATGTTCTTGCGGCCGATGAGGTCGGAGGTCGACGACCAGCCGATGCGCCCGGCCATGTTCGCCGCCGACAGCAGCGCGACGAAACCGGCGGCGGCCGTCACCGACACCGGTGTGGAGGTGTCCGCGAAGAAGTCGGTGATCATCGGCGCGGCCTTCTCCAGGATGCCGATGCCGGCGGTGACGTTCATGCAGAGCACGATCCACAGGAACCAGAACTGGGGAGTGCGGATGGCCTGGTTCGCCGAGACCTGCGGGCCGGTGGAGAGACCGGGCCCGCTCGCCGTCTGCTGCCGCTCACGCGGCACCCGGACCAGCAGCACGCCCAGCAGCATGAAGACCGCGTACGACAGCCCGTGCACCAGGAAGGCCAGCGCGATGCCGGAGCTGTCGGACCCGAAGGACTCCAGCATCTGGGCGCTCCAGGGCGAGGCGATGAGCGCGCCGCCGCCGAAGCCCATGATGGCGATGCCGGTGGCCATGCCGGGCCGGTCCGGGAACCACTTGATGAGGGTGGAGACCGGGGAGATGTAGCCGATGCCGAGGCCGATGCCGCCGACGAAGCCGTAGCCGAGGACGATCAGCCAGTACTGCTCCAGGGACGCGCCCAGCGCGGAGAGCAGGAATCCGGACGAGAAGCAGACCAGGGCGACGGTCATCGCCCAGCGGGGGCCGTTGCGCTCCACGAGCGTGCCGCCGAACGCGGCCGACAGGCCCAGCATGACGATGCCCAGCTGGAAGGGCAGCGCGCTCTGGGTGCCGCTGAGCCCGAGGGCGGACTCCAGGGGCGGTTTGAACACGCTCCAGGCGTAGGCCTGGCCGATGGAGAGATGTACGGAGAGCGCGGCGGGCGGGACGAGCCAGCGGCTCCAGCCCACGGGCGCGACGGGGGGACTCATGAACCCCGGACGGTAGGGATCCGTGGGGCGGTTGAGAAGGCGGTGCGTCGACCGTATGCGGTGAGCGGTATCCAGCATGCGCCGAACGGTCGCTGCGCGGACCCTTGCCGCCCCAACCTCCATACTGTAGACAATATTTCGTCGACAGAGTCTCGGCAGTTCCTCGGTACCCTCGACCGAACGGAGCTCCCTCGTTATGAAAGTCGCAGTTCTCGGCGCCGGTGCCATCGGCGCCTACGTCGGCGCCGCGCTCCACCGCGCGGGTGCCGAGGTGCATCTCATCGCCCGTGGACCGCACCTGGCGGCCATGAGGCGGCACGGAGTCCGGGTGCGCAGCCCGCGCGGCGACTTCACCGCGCACCCGCACGCGACCGACGACCCGGCCGAAGTCGGCCCGGTCGACTACGTCTTCCTGGGCCTGAAGGCCAACGCGTACGCGGCGTGCGGGCCGCTGATCGCGCCGCTGCTGCACGACACCACGGCCGTCGTGGCGGCCCAGAACGGCATCCCCTGGTGGTACTTCCACCGGCACGGCGGCCCCTGGGACGGCCACCGGATCGAGAGCGTGGACCCGGACGGCGCGGTCAGTGCGGTGCTCGCGCCCGAACGGGCCGTCGGCTGCGTGGTCTACGCGGCGACCGAGCTCGAAGGCCCGGGAATCGTACGGCACCTGGAAGGCACCCGGTTCTCCGTCGGCGAGCCCGACCGCAGCCGCTCGGCGCGCTGTCTGGACTTCGGCGAGGCCATGCGGGAGGGCGGACTGAAGTGCCCGGTCGAGCCGGACCTGCGCAACGACATCTGGCTCAAGCTGCTCGGCAACATCTCCTTCAACCCGATCAGCGCGCTGGCCCGCGCGACCATGCGGCAGATGTGCCTGCACGGCGGCACCCGCCGGGTCATCGAGATCATGATGACCGAGACGCTGGCGGTCGCCGAGGCCCTGGGCTGCGAGGTCGGGGTCTCCATCGAGCGCCGGCTGGCGGGCGCCGAGCGGGTCGGCGACCACCGCACCTCCACGCTCCAGGACCTGGAGCGTGGCAAGCCGCTCGAACTCGACGTGCTGCTCGCGGCGGTCGTCGAGCTGGCGGAGATCACCGGCGTGGAGGTGCCCACCCTGCGCACCGTGCACGCCATCTCGGACCTGCTCGCGCTGAGGAGCGCCGCATGAGGAAGCGTGAACCGAAGACCTACACCCGACTCACCCACCCTCTCGTGCGGGACTCCCGGGACGAGCCGTTCCGGCGGGCGAGCTGGGAGGAGGCCCTGGACCGGGCGGCCCGGGGGCTGGAGCGCAACCGCGGCGCCTTCGGCATGTTCTCCTGCGCCCGCGCCACCAACGAGATGAACTACGTGGCGCAGAAGTTCGCCCGCGTCGTCATGGGCACCAACAACGTCGACTCCTGCAACCGCACCTGCCACGCCCCGAGCGTGGCGGGCCTGTCGGCGGCGTTCGGCTCGGGCGGCGGGACGTCGTCGTACGAGGAGATCGAGCACACCGACGTCATCGTGATGTGGGGCTCCAACGCCCGTTTCGCGCACCCGATCTTCTTCCAGCACGTGCTGAAGGGCATCAGGAACGGGGCGCGGATGTACGCGGTCGATCCGCGCCGCACGTCGACCGCCGAGTGGGCGGAGAGCTGGCTCGGGCTGAACGTCGGCACGGACATCCCGATGGCGCACGCGATCGGCCGCGAGATCATCCACGCGGGCCTCGCGAACGAGGCGTTCATCGAGCGGGCCACCACCGGCTTCGAGGAGTACCGGGCGCTGGTCGAGCCGTGGACCCTGTCGCTCGCCGAGAAGGTGACGGGCGTCCCGGCGGCGGCGATCCGCGAGCTGGCGCACGCCTACGCCCGGGCCGAGCGGGCCCAGTTGTGCTGGACCCTCGGCATCACCGAGCACCACAACGGCACCGACAACGTCCGCGCCCTGATCAACCTGTCCCTGCTCACCGGGCACGTCGGCCGCTGGGGCTCGGGCCTGCAGCCGCTGCGCGGGCAGAACAACGTGCAGGGCGGCGGCGACATGGGCGCGATCCCCAACCGCCTGCCCGGCTTCCAGGACATCCTCGACCCCGGCACACGGCACAAGTTCGAGTCGGCCTGGGACACCGTCATCCAGCCGCACTACGGCCTGAACCTCACCGAGATGTTCGAGGCCATGGAGGACGGCACCCTCAAGGCCGTCTACTGCATCGGCGAGAACCCGGCCCAGTCCGAGGCCGACAGCGAGCAGGCCGTACGGCGGCTCCGGGCGCTCGACTTCCTGGTCGTGCAGGACATCTTCCTCACGAAGACGGCGGAGCTGGCGGACGTCGTCCTGCCCGCGACGGCCGGCTGGGCGGAGACCGAGGGCACCACCACCAACAGCGAACGCCGGGTCCAGCGCGTCCGGAAAGCCGTCGCCCCGCCCGGGGAGGCCCGCGAGGACATCGACATCCTCTGCGACCTCGCCGCCCGCCTCGGCCACGACTGGAAGTACGCCGACGCCGAGACCGTGTGGAACGAACTGAGGTCGGTCTCCCCCGACCACTACGGCATGACCTACGAGCGCCTGGAGGAACACCAGGGCATCCAGTGGCCCTGCCCGAGCACCGACGGCCTCGAACCGACCTACCTGCACGGCCGGTTGTGGGACCCCGACCCCGCGCGGCGCGGGCGGCTCGCGCCGTTCGGGATCGTGCAGCACGACCCGCCCGTGGACCTCACCGACGAGCGGTACCCGATCCGGCTCACCACCGGGCGGCGCCTCGACTCGTACAACACCGGGGTGCAGAGCGGCGGTTACGCCTCCCCGCTGCGCCGCGGCGAGTACGTCGAGCTGTCGCCGGAGGACGCCGAGCGCTACGGCGTGGTGGTCGGCGAGCAGGTGCGGGTGACCTCGCGGCGCGGGTCGGTGACCGCGCCCGTGTGGGTGGATCCCGCGCTGCGGCCCGGGCTCGCCTTCATGACCATGCACTTCCCGGACGAGGTGGACACCAACGCGCTGACGATCGAGGCGAACTGCCCGATCGCGGGGACGGCGGAGTTCAAGGCGTCGGCGATCCGGATCGAGAAGCTGCCCATCGCGACCATCGTGGGGTGACGCACCGTGGACCTGCACTTCGGCGACAGCAAACCGACGGACGAGGAACGGGCGGCCGTGGACGCCCTGCTCGGGCCCCCGGAGTCCTCCTGGGAGGGTGCCGACCGCGACGAGATGCGGGCCGGTGATCTGCGGTGGGCCCGGGGCGGACGTGCGGCCCGGGACCGCCGCGACCTGCTGTTGCCGGGGCTGCACGCGATCAACGACCGGATCGGCTGGATCAGCGACGGCGCCCTGGACTACCTGTGCCGGCGCCTGACCGTGCCGCCGGCGGAGGCGTACGGGGTCGCCACCTTCTACGCGATGTTCTCCGTCAAGCCGCGCCCGGCGACCGTGCTGCACGTGTGCACGGACCTGGCGTGCGCGGCGGCCGGGGCGCCCGGGCTGTGCTCCGGGATCGAGGAGCGGCTGGGCCCCGGCAGCGGGGTGAGCGTGCAGCGCAGCCCTTGCCTGGGGCTGTGCGAACGCGCCCCGGCCGCGCTCGCGATCAGGGCCGGGGACCCGGTCCGCACGGCGGTGTCGGCGCCGGCGACCGTCGAGCGGGCCGTCCTCGCCGCGAGCGCCCCCGACTCGGCGCCGGAGGAGCCCCCGGCCGCCCTGGCGGTGCCCCAGGCCGGGCAGGACGGGCTGATGCTGCTGCACCGGGTCGGGGTGGCCGACCCGGCATCCCTCGACGACTACCGCGCCCACGGGGGGTACACGGCCCTGCGCCGGGCCTTCGAGCTGGGTCCTGCGGGCGTCATCCGCGAGGTCACCGACTCGGGCCTGGTCGGGCGCGGCGGGGCCGCCTTCCCCACAGGCCGCAAGTGGCAGGCCACGGCGTCCCAGCCGGACCACCCGCACTACATCGTCTGCAACGCCGACGAGTCCGAGCCCGGCACCTTCAAGGACCGGGTCCTGATGGAGGGCGACCCGTACGCGCTGGTCGAGGCGATGACGATCGCCGGGTACGCGACCGGCGCCCACCGGGGCTACCTGTACCTGCGCGGCGAGTACCCGCGCGCCCTGCGCCGGCTGGAGCACGCCATCGCGCAGGCGCGCGCCCGGGGCCTGCTCGGTGACGACGTCCTCGGCCAGGGCTACGCCTTCGACATCGAGATCCGGCGCGGCGCGGGCGCCTACATCTGCGGTGAGGAGACGGCCCTGTTCAACTCCATCGAGGGCTACCGCGGCGAGCCGCGCTCCAAGCCGCCGTTCCCGGTGGAGAAGGGCCTGTTCGGCAAGCCGACGGTCGAGAACAACGTCGAGACGCTGGTCAACGTCCTGCCGATCCTGACCATGGGCGCCCCCGCGTACGCCGCGATCGGCACCGGGCGCTCGACCGGACCGAAGCTGTTCTGCGTCTCGGGGAGCGTCGAGCGGCCCGGTGTGTACGAGGTGCCGTTCGGGGCGACGCTGGGCGAGGTGCTGGCCCTGGCCGGGGTGCGGGAGGGACTGCGGGCGGTGCTGCTCGGCGGCGCGGCGGGCGGCTTCGTACGCGCCGCCGAGCTGGACATCCCGCTCACCTTCGAGGGGACGCGCGAGGCCGGCACCACCCTGGGCTCGGGGGTCGTCATGGCCTTCGACGACAGCGTGCCCCTGCCCCGGCTGCTGCTGCGCATCGCCGAGTTCTTCCGCGACGAGTCGTGCGGGCAGTGCGTGCCCTGCCGGGTCGGGACCGTGCGGCAGGAGGAGGCGCTGCACCGGATCGCGGAGCGCACGGGCGCCGCCGCCGCGGGCGACATCGCCCTGCTCCGGGAGGTCGGCCGCGCGATGCGGGACGCCTCGATCTGCGGTCTGGGGCAGACCGCGTGGAACGCCGTGGAATCCGCCATCGACCGTCTGGGGGCGTACGAATGACCGTCACACCGCTGGGGATCCCGCGCCGGCTGCTGGAGTTCAATATCGACGGCGAGGCCGCCCGGGTCCCCGAGGGCTCGACGATCCTGGACGCCTGCCGGGCGGCGGGCAAGGACATCCCGACCCTGTGCGAGGGCGACACGCTGCGGCCGAAGAACGCCTGCCGGGTCTGTGTCGTCGAGGTCGAGGGGGCGCGCACGCTGGTCCCGGCCTGTTCCCGCAAGGCCGAGCCGGGCATGGAGGTCCGCACCGACAGCGAGCGCGCCCGGCACAGCCGGAAGATCGTCCTGGAGCTGCTCGCGTCCTCCGTGGACCTGTCCACCACGCCCCGGGTCGCCGAGTGGCTCAAGGAGTACGAGGCCAAGCCGGACCGCTTCGGCCCGGACGCGGCCCGGCTCGACGAGGAGCCGCGGGTCGACAACGACCTCTACGTGCGCGACTACGACAAGTGCATCCTCTGCTACAAGTGCGTCGACGCCTGCGGCGACCAGTGGCAGAACACGTTCGCGATCTCGGTCGCCGGGCGCGGGTTCGACGCCCGGATCGCCGTCGAGCACGACGCCCCGCTGACCGATTCGGCGTGTGTGTACTGCGGGAACTGCATCGAGGTGTGCCCCACGGGCGCGCTGTCCTTCAAATCCGAGTTCGACATGCGCGCGGCGGGTACCTGGGACGCGTCGCGGCAGACGGAGACGACCACGGTGTGCGCGTATTGCGGCGTGGGCTGCAACCTGACGCTGCACGTACAGGACAATGAGATCGTCAAGGTCACCTCGCCGCACGACAACCCGGTGACCCACGGCAACCTCTGCATCAAGGGCCGCTTCGGCTACCAGCACGTACAGAACCGGGACTGATCAAGACATGGGACGAGTCACGGAACGACGCAAGGTGCTCCGCATCCGGGACGGGGCGGTCTCCAGCCGGCCCGACACGCTCGTCGCCGAGGAACCGCTGGAGATCCGGCTGAACGGCAAGCCCCTGGCGATCACGATGCGCACCCCGGGCGACGACTTCGCGCTCGCGGCGGGCTTCCTGGTGAGCGAGGGCGTGCTGGGCGGGCAGCAGGACCTCAGGAACATCGTGTACTGCGCCGGGGCCACCGCCGACGGCTCGAACACGTACAACGTGGTCGACGTGCAGACGGCCCCGGACGTGGTGCTCCCCGACATCACGCTGGAGCGCAACGTCTACACGACGTCCTCCTGCGGTCTGTGCGGCAAGGCGTCCCTGGACGCGGTGCGCACCACGGCCCGCTGGCCCCTCGCCGACACCCCGCAGGTCCGGGTCACCCCCGAGCTGCTGGCGAGCCTGCCCGACCGGCTGCGCGCCGCCCAGCGGGTCTTCGACCGGACCGGGGGCCTGCACGCGGCGGCCCTGTTCTCCGAGGAGGGCGAGCTGCTGGACGTCCGGGAGGACGTGGGCCGGCACAACGCGGTCGACAAGCTCGTCGGCCGTGCCCTGCAGAACGGCGGGCTGCCGCTGTCGCGGGCGATCCTGCTCGTGTCGGGCCGGGCCTCCTTCGAGCTGGCGCAGAAGGCCGTGATGGCCGGCATTCCGATGCTGGCGGCGGTGTCGGCGCCGTCCTCGCTGGCGGTGGACCTGGCCGCCGAGACGGGCCTGACGCTGGTGGGTTTCCTGCGGGGCAGCTCCATGAACGTGTACGCGGGTGAGGACCGGATCGCTGTGCGGGCCGCGGCCGCCCAGGGCTGAGCAGGTTCGCCCCGCTGCACGGCGGCGGGGCCCCGACCGGCGGGGAGCGCCCCCTGCGCCGCAGGGGCCCCGTCTCGGCCGGCCCGCAGGGGCCCGTCTCGGCCCGGCCCGCCCGGGGTCGTCCGCCGCCCGGGCCGGATATCGGGCGCCGGCCGGTCGCCCGGGTCGGTTGTCCGCCGCCGGTCAGTCGCCCGGGTCGGTTGTCCGCCGCCGGCCGGTCGCCCGGGTCGGTTGTCCGCCGCCGGCCGGTCACCCGGGCAGGTTGCCCGCCGCCGGTCAGTCGCCCGTGCCGGATATCCGGCGCAGCATGCCCGTGAACTGTTCGCGCTCGGCCGCCGACAGCGGCGCGAGCAGTTCGTCGTTGGCCGCCCGGGCCGCCGTCTCGCAGCGCTTGAGCAGCCGGGCTCCCCGGACGGTGAGGGACACCGCGTTCTTGCGCCGGTCCTTCGGGTCGGGTTCACGCACCGCCAGTCCGGCCGCCTGGAGGTCGTCGAGGACACCGACCAGGTCCTTGGGATCGAGCCCGACCGCGCGGCCGAGGTCCGCCTGGGCGACGGGGGCGAGGTCGCGTACGGCCGACAGCACCACGTGGTGCCACATGCGCATGTCCTGCTCGGCCAGCGCCTGCGCCACCAGGGCGCGGCCCCGGGCGGCGGCGCGCCCGAGCAGCCAGCTGGGCAGGGAGCGGATCGCGGGGAGGGGGGCTTCCGACATGACCGCAGCCTAACCAGGAAATCGTTGGTCCTTCCTATGATCCTCCTATACCGTTGGGCACCCCGACGAACTCGTTGGGATCACCAACGACCTGCTGGGTGACCAGCGCCCCCGGAGGTGCGATGCGCCGCGTCCGCTACGAATCCCGAGGCGGCCCCTTCTTCGTCGAGGAGGCTCCGGTCCCCGAGCCCGGCCCCGGAGAGCTGCTGGTGCGCACGGAGGCGATCGGCGTGACGCTCCCGGTGGTCCGGAAGATCACGGAAGCGGCCGAGCCGGTGCCGCTCGGCGGTGAGATCGCCGGAGAGGTCACGGCCGTCGGCGAGGGCGTCACCCGCTTCTCCCCCGGCGAGCGGGTGACCGGCCTCTGCTTCGGGCACGGCTACGCCGACTTCGCCCTCCTGCACGAGGCGATGGCCTCCCCGGTCCCGCGCGACGCCGGCGCCGTCACCGCGGTCGCCCTGGTCCGCAGCGGCCTGGTCGCGCTCGGCGCCCTGGAGGCGGCGCGCCCCGAGCCGGGCGAGGCGGCCCTGGTCACGGCGGCGGCCGGCGGGGTCGGCCACCTGGCCGTGCAACTGGCCAGGACCCGCGGCGCGGGGCGGGTCGTGGGCGCCGTCTCCGACCCGGCCAAGGCGGGTTTCGTCCGGGGCCTGGGCGCCGACCACGTCATCACCTACGGCGACGACAGCTGGGGCACCCCCGTCGACTACGTCCTGGACGCCGTGGGCGGCGCGTTGCTCACCCCGGCCCTGGCCGCGCTCGCCCCGGAGGGACGGCTGGTGGCGTACAGCTCGGGCGGCGGCACCGTCCGGGCGTACGACCTGCTCATGGGCGCCAAGTCGGTCATCGGCTTCCAGATGGCCCGCGTCGCCCGCGGCAGGCCGGAGGTGTACGAGCAGTGGCGAGAGGAGCTGTGGCGGCTGTTCGCGGCGGGCGAGCTCCGACCGGTCGTGCACGGGGAGTTCGCCCTGGCGGACGCGGCGAAGGCGCACGGGGAGATCGAGGCGCGGACCAACCTCGGCAAGGTCGTCCTGATCCCCTGACGCACGGTTCTTGTGGGGGGTCTGAGAAGCCAAGTACCGTCTGTGGCCCCACACATGGGACGTGGGATGTCCGGATGACCGGATGTCTCTCCCCTGCTCCGGTGGTCCAGCCGACAGACGCATGAAGGGCAGGTCGCACCATGCCGTCAAGTCTTCGCACCCGTCTGAGATCCACCCTGACAGCCGCTCTCGCCGCCACGGCGCTGCTCGCGCCCACCGCACCGGCCGAGGCCGAACCGGCCACGGCGTCACCGGAGTTCGAGCAGCAGGTCCTCTTCAAGGCTTCCCAGGACCCCGGGTACGCCTGCTTCCGGATCCCGGCGATCGTGCGCACCACCAGCGGCACGCTGCTCGCGTTCGCCGAGGGCCGCGTCCTCAACTGCGGTGACGCCGCCGACATCGACATCGTCCTCAAGCGCTCCACCGACGGCGGCCGCACCTGGGGCCCGCTCCAGGTCGTCAACGAGGGCGCCGGCGACACGCACGGCAACCCGGCGCCGCTGGTGGACCGCCGTACCGGCCGCGTCCTGCTGGCCGAGACGTACAACACCGGCCGTACGGACGCCGGGAACTGCCGAATCCCCTGCGACCGCACCCCGCACCTGCAGTACAGCGACGACGACGGGCGGACCTGGTCGCGGCCGCGCGACCTGAGCGACGAGATCCTGCCCGGCGACTGGAACTCCTGGTACGCCACCGGCCCCGTGCACGGCATCCAGCTGACCCGGGGCGAGCACGCCGGGCGGCTGGTGTTCGGCGTCAACACCGAGACGTGGAACGGCAGCCGGGTCTCCGCCAACCACGCGGCGCTCATCGTCAGCGACGACGGCGGCGACCACTGGCGGGTCGGTGCCACCGACTCCTGGCCCATAGGAGAGGACAGCACCTTCCGGCAGAAGCCGTCCGAGGTGACGCTCACCGAACGCGCCGACGGCGCCCTCCTGGTCAGCGGCCGCGAACAGGACGGCACGGACCTCGGCCACCGCGCCCAGACGTTCAGCACGGACGGCGGCGACAGCTTCGCCACGCCCTTCCGTGCCCTGCCGGACCTCTACACCCCTCAGGTGCAGGGTGCGACGCTGCGCCTGGGCGACCGCATGCTGCTGTCGGCCCCGGCCGATCCCGACCGCCGCCGCACGATGATGGTCCGCTCCTCCTACGACGGCGGGCGCACCTGGGAGAGCGTGGACCGGGGCACGGTCGTCACCACCGACTGGTCGGGCTACTCCGACATGGCGGCGGTCGACGGCTCGACCGTGGGCCTGCTCTACGAGGGCGGCGCGGCCGACGCCCGGGACGAGATCCGCTTCGCCCGCTTCACCGAGGACTGGCTCAAGCCGCGCAGGGGCGCCGACCCGACCACCCGGGACGCGGCGGCGGGCGCCAGGCCGGCGGCCGTCCTCGGCGGCGCCGCGCGGACGGCCGGTGTGCGGGGCAGCGCGATGTCCTTCGACGGCACGGACGACGCCGTCCGCCTGCCGTACCGCGCCGGACTGCCGCTCGGCGAGGGGGACTTCACGGTGTCCCTGTTCGTCCGCTACACCGCCACGACCGGCGAGCAGCCCTTCCTGTGGATGGGCGGCATCGGCAGCACCCAGCCTCAGGTCTGGCTGCGCGGCGAGCCGGCGAGCGACCGGGTCCGGGCGCTGATCACCACCCGCTCGGACGCCGCGACCGTCAGGACGGCCTCGGTGTGGAGCACCGGCGCGCGCAACGACGGCCGCTGGCACCATCTGGCGCTGCGCCGCGGCGGCGGGCAGCTGACGTTGTTCCTGGACGGCGAGGCGCTGAGCACCGCGGACGTGGCGGGCTCGGTCAGCCGCAACTCCCCCTTCGGCGTGCACATCGGGCAGCGCATGGACAGCAGGGCGTACCTCACCGGGGCGGTCGACGACGTCCGCGTGTGGAACCGGGCCCTGTCCGACCGCGAGCTGGCCTCCGGCGCCTCGGGCGCGGCGGCACGGGGCACGGTGGCGTGGCTGCCCATGGACCAGGTGAGCGGCAGCAACTAACGTCACGGGGCGTGCCCGACGACGCATCCGCAGCACGAGCACGACAGCGCACGGGAACCGGGATCGGCCTGCTGCTGGTCCTGGTTCTCGGGGCCGCGCTGCTCATCGCCCGGCCGGACGACGAGGACCCGGGGCCCGACGGCGGTGCCTGCCGGGCGCGTACCGTCCGCTCCTGGCAGGCGGACGAGGGTCTCACCGCCGAGTTCGCCCGCTACGGCGACGACGCCTCCCGCACCGACGACTGGACCGGCGGCGACGGCACCCACTCGGTACGGCTGCCCGACGGCCGCGTGCTGTGGCTGTTCTCGGACACCTACCTGGGCCGGGTGCACGGCCCGCCCAACCCGCACGGCGAGTCCTACGCGTGGCGGGACACCACCGCGCCGCTGGTGCGCAACTCGGCCGTGCTGATGCGCGACGGCCGGCTCGAAGCCACGCTGCCCGCCCCGCTCTTCGCCGACCCGGCGCCGAACCAGTGGCGCTGGCCGGTCGCGGCCCGCGTCGAACCCCGCTCCCCCGGCGCCGACGAGCAGGTCCTGCGCGTCCTGCTGTGGGTCCGCACGGCCGGCTCCGCCCCGTGGATCTACGGCGTGCCCACCGCGACCGAGGTCGCCACCCTCTCCCTGCCCGACCTGCGCCCGGAGTCGGTCGTCAGGGTGCTGGACCAGCAGCTGGTCCCCGACCCGTCCCGGCGTGTGCTGTTCGGCACCACCCTGGTCGAGGAGGACGGCTGGACGTACGTCTTCGGCGGCGACGACGGACAGGCCGCCTCCCGCCCTGCCTCGCACGCCTACGCGGCCCGGGTGCCGGCGGGCAGGCTCGCCGAACCGGCCGCCTGGCAGTACTGGGACGGCTCGCACTGGACGGCCGGCGCCCGCCCCCGGCCGGTGCTCGGGGACGGGCGGCGGCGGGGCGTGGGCAGCGCGTTCTCGGTGGTCCGGGACGAGGGGACCTATGTGCTGTTCACGATGGCCACGGGCACCAGGGGCCTGACCACCGTGGCCGCGTACTGGGCGTGCTCCCCGCGGGGCCCGTGGCACGGCCCGGTGAAGAAGTTCAGCCCGTCGCTGCCGGCGGGCCAGGTCGCCGCCTACAACCCGCAGGCGCACCCGGTGCTCGGCGGAGACGGACGGCTCGTGCTGAGCTACGACGTCAACTGGCTGGAGACGGCGAGCGCCGCCGACCGGCTCAGCCGGAACGTGTCCCTGTACCGACCGCGGTTCGTGACGCTCCGGCTGGCTCCGGCGCGCTGATCGCGCTCGCGCCGGGGTCGTGCGAGCGGCGTTTGGCGATCACCGCGCAGACCATCAGCTGCATCTGGTGGAAGAGCATCAGCGGCAGCACGGCCAGCGAGGCGTGCGCGCCGAACAGGACGCTCGCCATGGGCAGTCCGGCCGCCAGGGACTTCTTCGAGCCGGCGAACTGCAGCGTGATCCGGTCCTCCCGGCCGAAGCCCAGGGCCTTCCCGCCGTACCAGGTCAGCAGCAGCATCACGGCGAGGATCACGGCCTCGACGGCCAGCAGCCCGCCCAGCCGGACGGGGCTGACCCGGTGCCAGATGCCCTGGACCATGCCCTGGCTGAACGCGGTGTAGACGACGAGCAGGATCGAGCCGCGGTCCACCAGGCCGAGGACCTTCTTGTGGCGCGTGACGAAACCGCCGATCCAGCGGCGCAGCAACTGCCCGGCGAGGAACGGCACGAGCAGTTGCAGCACGATCCTCAGCAGCGAGTCGGCGGAGAAGCCGCCGCCGCTGCCGCCGAGCAGGGAAGCCGCGAGCAGCGGGGTGGCGAGGATGCCGACGAGGGACGAGAAGGAGCCCGCGCAGATCGCGGCGGGCACGTTGCCCCGGGCCATCGAGGTGAAGGCGATCGACGACTGCACGGTCGACGGGACGAGCGTGAGGAAGAGCAGGCCCTGGTAGAGCGGGTCCGTCAGGATCACCGGCACCAGGCCGCGGGCCGCCAGGCCGAGCAGCGGGAAGACGACGAAGGTGCAGGCCAGCACCGTGACGTGGAGCCGCCAGTGGCGCAGTCCGTCCAGCGCCTCGCGGGTGGACAGCCGCGCCCCGTACAGGAAGAACAGCAGGGCGATCGCCGCCGTGGAGGCTCCGGAGGCCACGTCGGCGGCCACCCCCCGCGCCGGGAACAGCGCGGCGAGCCCCACCGTCGCCAGCAGGAGGATGATGTACGGGTCGATCGGCATCCGGCGCGGCCGGCGCAGGCGTTTCACGAGGCTCCACTCACTCGGTACCGACGGGACGCGCGGGTCCCGCGAGGGCCGGGACGGCCCCCTTCCATCCTGCCCCCCCGGGCGGCGATCGGGAATCCCGTACACCGCTCTGACTGTCATCACGTTCCGCGATAGGCTCGGCCGCGTGTACGACCCCTCGCATCTGCGGACCTTCCTGTCGGTGGCGCAGACCCTGAGCTTCACGCAGGCCGCACGGCGGCTCGGGCTGCGGCAGTCGACGGTGAGCCAGCACGTGCGGCGGCTGGAGGACGCCACCGGGCGGACGCTGTTCAGCCGGGACACCCACTCGGTGGAGCTGACCGAGGACGGCGAGGCGATGCTCGGCTTCGCGCGCCGCATCCTGGAGGTGCACGAGCAGGCGGCGGCGTTCTTCACCGGCACCCGGCTGCGCGGCCGGCTGCGCTTCGGCGCCTCGGAGGACTTCGTGCTGACCCGGCTGCCGGAGATCCTGGAGGGCTTCCGGCACGAGCACCCGGAGGTCGACCTGGAGCTCACGGTGGAGCTGTCGGGGACCCTGCACGAACAGCTGGCCGCCGGGAAGCTCGACCTCGTCCTCGCCAAGCGGCGGCCCGAGGACCCGCGCGGCGAGCTGGTCCGGCACGACCGGCTGGTGTGGATCGGCGCCGAGCGCCTCCGCCTGGACCCGGACCGCCCGGTGCCGCTGATCGTCTATCCGCCGCCGGGCATCACCCGCGCGCTCGCCCTGGAGGCGCTGGAGCGGCAGGGCCGCGAGTGGCGCGTCGTGTGCACGAGCGGCAGCCTCAACGGCCTCGTCGCGGCGGCCCGGGCGGGTCTCGGCGTGATGGCCCACTCCCGCGGTCTGATTCCGCCGGGCCTGGTGCGGGTGCCGGACCGGGCGGGGCTGCCCGAGCTGGGGCAGGTCGACTTCGTGGTGGTGCACGGCCGCCGCCGGCCCTCCGCCCAGGGCGCCGCCGACGCCCTGGCCGCGGCGCTGCTGTCCGGCGGGGACCGGCTGCACCGCACCGCGCGCAAGGGCCTGTGACGAGCCGGAGTGACAGAATCCGCCGCCGCCGCGCTGACAGGAGGAGACGCCGTGACGGTGCCCGGCACCCTGTCGCTGGAGTCGTACAGATTCGGTGGAGATTACGCCACCGAAACTTACTCAACCGTCAGGATTCTGTCCGACCCTTCCCCATGTGAGCGCATTTTCCCTCGCTGACCAGCGAGGACGAGAGCGCTGCTCACCTTCGGCCCCCCTCCCGCACATTGGTTGCTTGGGGTAGCTTTCACGGCGCTGTGCGGAGCGTCACTCAACAAAAGCGCTGAGGAGCGGGGAGCGGGGTTTGCGCGAGTTTTCGAACCCTCCGTTGGCGTTGGCACCTCCGGTGGGCGGTCTGGCCGACGTGGTCTTCCAGCATGCCCAGGAGGACCCGCTGCACCTCGCGCTCGGCCGCAAGGACGAGTCCGGGCAGTGGCGGGACGTCACCAGCGCCGAGTTCCGTGACGAGGTCCTCGCCCTGGCCAAGGGGCTGCTGGCGAGCGGCATCCGGTTCGGCGACCGGGTCGCGATCATGTCCCGCACGCGCTACGAGTGGACGCTGTTCGACTACGCGCTGTGGACGATCGGCGCCCAGGTCGTGCCGGTCTACCCGACCTCCTCGGCCGAGCAGTGCTTCTGGATGCTGTACGACGCCGAGGTGACGGCCGCGGTCGTGGAGCACGAGGACCACGCCATGACGATCGCCACCGTCATCGACCGGCTGCCGCAGCTGCGCCGCCTGTGGCAGCTGGACTCCGGCGCCGTGCACGAGCTGTACGACGCCGGCGCGCACCTCGACGACGAGGTGGTGCACCGCCACCGGCAGGCCGTCACCCCCGACTCGGTCGCCACGATCATCTACACCTCGGGCACCACCGGCCGCCCGAAGGGCTGCGTCATCTCGCACGGCAACTTCATGTACGAGGCGGACACGGTCATCGAGCGCTGGGAGCCGGTCTTCCACTCCAGGAAGGGAGACGAGGCGGCGACCCTGCTGTTCCTGCCGCTCGCCCACGTCTTCGGGCGGATGGTCCAGGTCGCCGGCATCCGGGGCAAGGTGAAGTTCGGCCACCAGCCGCAGCTGAACGCCGCGGCCCTGCTGCCGGACCTGGCCGCGTTCAAGCCGACCTTCTTCCTCGCGGTGCCGTACATCTTCGAGAAGGTGTTCAACGCGGCCCGCCGCAAGGCCGAGAAGGAGGGGCGCTCCGGCGCGTTCGAGAAGGCCGTGGACGTCGCCATCAAGTACGCAGACGCGGTGGAGGCCCGGGCCTGGGGCACCGGACCCGGACCCTCGGCGGGCCTGCGCATGCAGCACCAGCTGTTCGACAAGCTCGTCTACTCCAAGATCCGCGCCGCCATGGGCGGCCGCATCAAGCACGCCATGTCCGGCGGCTCGGCGATGGACCGGCGGCTGGGCCTGTTCTTCGCCGGTGCGGGCGTGCACATCTACGAGGGCTACGGCCTGACCGAGTCCACCGCCGCGGCCACCGCCAACCCGCCGGGTCGCACCCGGTTCGGCACGGTGGGGCAGCCCATCCCGGGCATGACCGTGCACATCGCGGACGACGGCGAGATCTGGCTGCGCGGGCACAACGTCTTCCAGGGGTACCTCAACAACCCCAAGGCCACCGACGAGTCCCTGCACGACGGCTGGCTCGCCACCGGCGACCTCGGCTCCCTCGACGAGGACGGCTACCTCACCATCACCGGCCGCAAGAAGGAGATCCTGGTCACCTCCGGCGGCAAGAGCGTCTCCCCCGGTGTGCTGGAGGAACGGGTCCGGGACCACCCGCTGGTCAACCAGTGCATCGTCGTCGGCAACGACCGCCCGTACATCGCCGCCCTGGTGACCCTGGACCAGGAGGCGGTGGAGCACTGGCTGACCATGCGGAACAAGCCGCAGATGTCCCCGGCGGAGCTGGTGCGCGACGCGGACCTGGAGACGGAGGTGCGGCGCGCGGTGGTCGCCGCCAACACGCTGGTCTCGCAGGCCGAGTCGATCCGCACCTTCCGCATCCTGGCCCAGCCGTTCACCGAGGAGCACGGGCTGCTGACCCCGTCGCTGAAGCTCAAGCGCAAGGCGATCGAAAAGGCGTACGAGAACGAGGTCGAGGCGCTCTACCGGGCGTGACGTCCGCTCCTTCCGGGCATGCGTCGGTTCTGAATTCTCCCGTCAGGAATGCATCACGGCTCGTGATCGTTGACGATGGGAGTTCCACTGACCACATACCGAAGGATCGAGAGCTCGTGAGCAAGGTCCCCCCGATCATCCTGAACAACGGCGTCGAGATGCCCCAGCTGGGCTTCGGCGTCTGGCAGGTGCCGGACGACGAGGCCGAGGCGGCCGTCGCGACGGCGCTGGAGGCCGGGTACCGCAGCATCGACACAGCGGCGATCTACGGCAACGAGGAGGGCACCGGCAAGGCCATCGCCGCCTCGGGCGTCCCCCGCGAGGAGCTCTTCGTCACCACGAAGCTCTGGAACGCCGACCAGGGGTACGACTCCACACTGCGCGCCTTCGACACGTCGCTGGACAAGCTCGGCCTGGACTACGTCGACCTGTACCTGATCCACTGGCCGACGCCGGAGCGGGGTCTGTACATCGACACCTACAAGGCGTTCGAGAAGCTGCACGCCGACGGCCGGATCAAGGCCATCGGTGTCTCGAACTTCCTCCCGGAGCACCTGGAGAAGCTGATCGGCGAGACGTCGGTCGTCCCCGCGGTGAACCAGATCGAGCTGCACCCCCACCTGCAGCAGCACGACGCCCGTGAGTACCACGCGGAGCAGGGCATCGCCACGGAGGCCTGGTCGCCGCTCGGCCAGGGCAGGGGCCTGCTGGAGGTCCCGGCGATCGTGGCCATCGCCCGCAAGCACGACCGCACGCCCGCGCAGGTCGTGCTGCGCTGGCACATCCAGCTGGGCAACGTGGTGATCCCGAAGTCCGTGACGCCCTCGCGGATCAAGGAGAACATCGAGGTCTTCGACTTCAGCCTGGACGCCGAGGACCTCGCGGCGATCAGCGCCCTGAACGAGGACCGCCGTCTGGGCCCGCACCCGGCGGAGTTCAACGACGCCTGAACCGCACCGGCGCCCTGAACCGCACCGGCGCCCCGGTCCCGCGGCCCATTCGGCCCGGGCCGGGGCGCCGCCGTTCCCGGGCCTGTCCCCCGGCCCGCTAGACCGGCTGCCCGACCGGCCGTACGACCACCGTGTTGACGTCGACCCCGGCCGGCTGCCGCATCGCCCAGACGACCGAGTCCGCGATCTGGCCGGCGGTGAGCAGATGGCCGGGCGGGAGGCTGCCGTAGGAGTCCCAGAAGGGCGTCTCGGTGCGGCCGGGTGCGATCAGGGTCACGCCCACGCCCCACTCGGTGACCTGCCGCCGGGTGTTCTCGGCGAGCCCGGTCACCGCCCACTTCGTCGCGCCGTAGATGTTGCCCGGCGTGTGCACGAACCCGGCGACGCTGCCGACCAGCACGATCCGGCCGCGTGTCTCCTTCAGGGCGTCGATGGACGCCCTGATCAGCAGGGCCGGTCCGAGGACGTTGGTCAGCACCATGTCCCTCCAGCCGGCCGGGTCGCCCTCGGCGACCGTGTCGTGGGTGGCGAAGCCGGCGTTGGCGACGACCGTGTCCAGCCGGCCGAACCTCTCGAGGGTCGTGCCGACCGCCGCGCGGACGTCCGCGTACTCGGCGGTGTCCCCGGCGATCGTCAGCAGTTCGCCGGGCTTCCCGAGCTCCTCGGCGAAGGCGCGCAGCCGTTCCTCTCCGCGCCCGGTGACGGTGACGCGGTACCCGGCGTCCAGCAGCCGCCGGGCGACGGCGGCACCGATGCCGCTGCCGCCGCCGGTGATGAGCGCGACCTGGGACTCGGACATGGTTTCCCCCTGGGATGCGGTCGGACGAGCGATGCCGGGGAGTCCATCAGTTGAAGCGCTCTCGAAGTCAAGGGCCCGCGATCAGACCGCCCGGACCGCCGTGTGCACGGTGTGCGCCTCCAGGACGAACACGTCCGGGCGGCGCCGCAGACCCGCCTCGTCGTCGGGGTCGAGGAGACGGTCGAGGGTGGCGTTGTCCTCGGCGTCGAGGGCCTGCGTGAGTCTGTCCCGCATGTGCGTCAGCGAGGCGATCACATAGGCGCGCGCCCGGTCCGAGGCGGGTGCGGGCAGGTCCAGCAGGAAGGTGTGCGACCGGGCCGGCTTCAGGCCCGCGGCGGCCAGCAGCGCGGGCCAGTCCTCCGTCTCCGCGACATGGCCGGGAAGGTCGTGGCGCATCCGGGTGAACCACTCCGCCTCCACCGCGTCGATCCGCGCCTGGAGGCCGGGCCGGCCGATGCCGATGTCGCGCGGCAGGTACCGCGGGGGCAGCCCGCCCTCCATGAGGGCCAGGGTGCCGCCGGGTGCGAGCCGCCGCGCGAACGCGGCGAGCGCGGCCCGCTGGTCGCCGAGGTGGTGCAGGCTGCGGCCGGCCCAGAGCAGGTCGGCCGGGTAGTCCAGCTCGTCGAGGGCGTCGGGCAGTTCACCGGTGATCGTGCCGAAGCGGTCGGCGACCCCCTGCCGCTCGGCCCGTGCCCGGGCCCGTTCCAGCAGCGGCTCGGCCCCGTCCACCGCGACGATCCGCGCGCCCGGGAACGTCTCGGCGAACAGGCACGCCACCACGCCCGGCCCGCTGCCCGCGTCGACGATCAGTCCCGGCTCGGTCACCTCACGCGCCAGCCACCCCAGGGCCCGCTCGTACAGGGACGCGAACAGTTCCGCCGAGGACTCCAGCACCGGGCCCATCGCGGCCCAGTCGATGTCGGTGTGGCCGTGGGAGTGCCCCTGCCGGTGTGCGTCGTCGTGGTGGTCGTGCGCCATGGTGGTCAGCCTCTCGCTCGGATGCGGTCAGGGTGCGCCGACGCACCGCGAAAGGCCACCGTTGTTGCCGCTCCCGCAAGATGTCCGCGCCCCGATCCGCCGGGGCTCACAAGCCCCGGCGGACCCGTGGGGACGGGGTGTCAGCCGCTCACGACAGCGGCGGGTAGGCGTTCTGCATCAGCTGCCGGAACTGGGCGGAGAACCAGCGTCCGGAGATCGGCGCGTCCGGCAGGGCACCGGACATGTTGTTGTTGTTGCGCGGGTTGCCCGTGTAGGTCGGGTCGCACATGCGGTCGAAACCCTTGCCCTCGTCGTTGTCGATGGCCTTGCTCGACCCGTCGGACTCGCCCGGGGGCTTCATCCACACGTACGCGTCGATCCCGGCGGCGGGGTTGGCCTGCGGGCGCTCGCCGAGGCCGGCTCCGGCCTGGTTGCACCAGTTGCCGGGGTGGATGCGGCGGTCGTAGCGGCCGCCGTCGACATAGGCGTCCACGGAGGTCTGCGGACCGGGGCCGGCGGGCCGGGCGGTGCCGCCCCATCCGTTGCGGGAGGTGTCGATCAGCATGCCGATGCCGGACGGGAAGCCGATCGAGACCAGCTGGTTGCGGAAGGCCTGGGCGAAGGAGAGTTCGTCGGTGTAGCGGTTCCAGTCGACCCACTTCGACTCGCGCACGGACTTGCCCGCGACGTTGTCGGTGATGGAGAAGTTGTTCTCCTTCAGGGCACTGTAGTTGGCCGTGTTGGTGATGAAGCCGTGGACGTCGTTGACGGTCGCGCCCTCGGCGGTCGCCGCCTCCTTGAACAGGGCGGCGGAGGGGGCGAAGTTGTCGTCCCAGCCGATCCAGCCATGGTGGCCGGCGTCGACGTAGTTGTAGACGTTCGGCACGTCGCCGAGCTTGTTCAGCGCGTAGCCGACGCCCTTGACGTAGTTGCCGTTGGCCTTCATCACGTCGCACTGCGGGACGGCCGTGGGGCGGCTGCCGGTGTTGGTGACGAGGTTGGGCAGGGAGTCGATCTCGACCGTGGTGACGATCCGCAGCGAGGCGTACTTCGAGTCGGCGAGGATCGCCTTGATCGGGTCGATGTACTCGCTCTTGTAGCGGCCGATCTCGTCGGCCTTCAGCTCGCCGTTGGAGGCCAGGGCGGAGCAGTCCCGGCCGGGCAGGTTGTAGATGACGAACTGGACGACGAGCTCGCCGGAGCCCTTCTGGCGCAGGGCCTCGTCGAGGTGGTCGCGCAGGCCCATCTTGCCGCCGGCGCCGTTGATCGCGGCGATCCGGTCCAGCCAGACACCGGTGGGCTGGTTGGCGACGCGGCTGCCGCCCGGCTCGGCCGCGGCGTTCGCCGACCACTCCGGGTTCACGTACACCTTGGCGCCCGCGTAGGGGTTGTCGACGCGGTTGGCGGGGCCGCCCGGGTCCGGCGGGTCGGTGGGACCGCCGGAGCCGCCGTCGTCGACGTTGCAGGTCACGCCGTCGAGGGTGAAGGTGGCCGGGATCGCGTTGCTGCCGCTGTAGCTGCCCTGGAAGCCGAAGCTGACCGAGGCTCCGGTCGCCAGCTGGGCGTTGTAGCTCTCGTTGGCCGCGGTGACGTCGGTGCCGCTCTGGCTGATCCTGGCGTTCCAGCCGCTGGTGACCTTCTGGTTGCCGGCGTAGGACCACTTCAGCGACCAGGAGGACTTGGCGGCGCTGTTGTTGGTGAGGGTCACGGCGGCGGTGAAGCCGGTGCTCCACTGGTTCTGGATCTTGTAGTCGACCGTGCAGGGGACGGCGGCGGTGCCGAGGCCGCCGGGGTCGACGGCGAACGCGGTGCCGGTCGCGCCGGCGACCAGGGCCAGGGCGGCCAGTAACGCTGTTCTGGTACGGCTCATGAGTGCGGGTGTCCCTTTCGCTGGGGGTGTCAGCCGTTGGGGACGCGCTCCGGCACGGACACGAGGAACCCGGTACCGGCACGCGCGCAGCAGGGGACGTCCGCACGGGCGGCGGCTAAAAGTACTGAACGCGAGAGGTGTCGCATGAGCGACTCCTTGCAGGCCGGGCCCGCCGTGACGGACGCGTCGACTGATGGAATCGCTCCCACTGGTGCCAAGGAAGGTAGCGCCAAGTGCCGGTGAAGAACAGGGGAGTTGCCGACTTTCCCGCTTCCCGCGGCGTCGAATCTTTTCGACTCTTCGAACGTCTTGACCGGTACCTGACGGGTCTTCACTATGGGAGCGCTCCCACTGGTTCAAGCCTTGACTCCGAGCCGCAAGGAGGAACCAGCACCATGCATCCCCCACCCCGCAGACGCGGAGCCGTGCGGCGCCTGTGGACCGCCGCTCTCGCCGCTCTCGCCCTTCCGCTGACGATGCTCTCCTCGGGGTCGACGCCCGCCCAGGCGGCGCCGCTCCAGTGCAGCGTCGACTACAAGACGAACGACTGGGGTTCAGGTTTCACGGTGGACCTGACCCTCACCAACCGCGGCACGGACGTCATCGACGGCTGGACGCTGACCTACGCCTACTCGGGCAACCAGAGGCTGGGCAACGGCTGGAACGGCAGCTGGTCGCAGTCCGGGCAGAACATCACCGTGCGGAACGCCGCGCACAACGCCCGTGTCGCGGCGGGCGCGTCCGTCTCCACCGGCGCCCAGTTCGCCTACAGCGGCACCAACACCGCGCCGGCGTCCTTCTCGGTCAACGGCACCCCCTGCACCGGCGCGCACCAGCCCCCGATCACGGTGCTCACCAGCCCGGCCGCCGGTGCCGTCTACAGCCAGGGCGAGGCCGTCCCGCTGGCCGCCACGGCCGCCGCGGCGGACAACGCCACGATCAGCAAGGTCGAGTTCTACGACGACACCACGCTGCTCGGCACGGACACCAGTGCGCCCTGGACGCTCTCGGCGTCCGGCCTGGCCGTGGGCAGCCACTCCCTGGTCGCGAAGGCGTACGACAGCATGGGTGCCTCGGCCGGCTCCACGCCGGTCGGCATCACCGTCGCCTCCGGCCCGGCCGTCGTCGCCTCGCCGCTCCAACTGGGCATGCAGTCGGGCAAGTCGGGCACGTACGAGGTGAAGCTGTCCAAGCAGCCCACCGCGAACGTGACGGTGACCTCGGCCCGCGCGAGCGGCAACACGAACCTGTCGGTCTCCTCCGGTGCCTCGCTCACCTTCACGCCGCAGAACTGGAACACCGCGCAGAAGGTGACCGTCACCGCGGCGGACTCGGGCTCCGGGTCGGCCGTGTTCGAGTCGACGGCCGCGGGGCACGCCAAGGCCGCGGTCACGGTGACGCAGCTGGCCGCGACGAAGACGTACGAGGCCCGCTTCCTGGACCTGTACGGGAAGATCACCAACCCGGCGAACGGCTACTTCTCCCCCGAGGGCATCCCGTACCACTCGGTCGAGACGCTGATCGTCGAGGCGCCGGACCACGGCCACGAGACCACCTCGGAGGCGTACAGCTACCTGCTGTGGCTCCAGGCCATGTACGGCAAGGTGACGGGCGACTGGTCGAAGTTCAACGGCGCGTGGGAGCTCATGGAGAAGTACATGATCCCCACCAAGGCCGACCAGCCGACCAACTCCTTCTACAACCCGTCGAAGCCGGCGACCTACGCGCCCGAGCTGGACACCCCGAACGAGTACCCGGCCAAGCTGGACTCCGGCGTCTCGGTCGGCCCGGACCCGATCGCGGCCGAGCTGAAGAGCGCTTACGGCACGGACGACGTCTACGGCATGCACTGGCTGCAGGACGTGGACAACGTCTACGGCTACGGCAACGCCCCCGGCAAGTGCGAGGCGGGGCCGTCGGACACCGGCCCGTCGTACATCAACACCTTCCAGCGCGGCGCGCAGGAGTCGGTGTGGGAGACGGTGCCGCAGCCGACCTGCGACGCCTTCAAGTACGGCGGCAAGAACGGCTATCTCGACCTGTTCACCGGTGACGCCTCCTACGCGAAGCAGTGGAAGTTCACCAACGCGCCGGACGCCGACGCGCGGGCCGTGCAGGCGGCCTACTGGGCGGACCTGTGGGCGAAGGAGCAGGGCAAGGGCGGGCAGGTCTCCGCGACGGTCGCCAAGGCGGCCAAGATGGGCGACTACCTGCGCTACTCCATGTTCGACAAGTACTTCAAGAAGGCCGGCAACTGCGTCGGTCCCTCCACCTGCCCGGCGGGCACCGGCAAGGACGCCTCCTTCTACCTGATGTCCTGGTACTACGCCTGGGGCGGCGCCACCGACACCAGCGCCGGCTGGGCCTGGCGCATCGGCTCCAGCCACGCCCACGGCGGCTACCAGAACCCGCTGGCCGCGTACGCGCTCGCCAACTACGCGCCGCTGAAGCCGAAGTCGGCGACGGGCGCGGCCGACTGGGCCAAGTCCATGGCCCGGCAGCTGGAGTTCTACCGCTGGCTGCAGTCGGACGAGGGCGCCATCGCGGGCGGCGCGACCAACAGCTGGGCGGGCCGCTACGCGACCCCGCCCGCCGGCAAGTCGACGTTCCACGGCTTGTACTACGACGAGAAGCCGGTGTACCACGACCCGCCGTCCAACCAGTGGTTCGGCTTCCAGGCGTGGTCCATGGAGCGGGTCGCCGAGCTGTACCAGCAGACGGGCAACGCGCAGGCCAGGACGGTCCTCGACAAGTGGGTCGACTGGGCGCTGTCCGAGACCACGTTCAACCCGGACGGCACGTTCCGCATCCCGTCGACGCTGCAGTGGTCGGGCCAGCCCGACACCTGGAACGCGTCGAGCCCCGGCTCCAACAGCGGGCTGCACGTGAGCGTCGTGGACTACACCAACGACGTCGGTGTGGCGGCGGCGTACGCCAAGACGCTGACGTACTACGCCGACCGCTCGGGTGACACCGAGGCCGCGGCGGCCGCGAAGAAGCTGCTGGACGGCATGTGGGACAACCACCAGGACGCACTCGGGATCGCCGTCCCGGAGAACCGGGCCGACTACAACCGGTTCGACGACCCGGTGTACGTCCCGAGCGGCTGGACGGGCACGATGCCGAACGGTGACGCGATCAACTCGTCGTCGACGTTCGACTCGATCCGGTCCTTCTACGAGGACGACCCCGCGTGGTCGAAGATCGAGAGTTATCTCGCGGGCGGGGCCGTGCCGTCGTTCACGTACCACCGGTTCTGGGCCCAGGCGGACATCGCCCTGGCCATGGGCTCGTACGCGGAGCTTCTCGAATAGCCCCCGCCGGGCGCTCCGCGGGTGAGCGGTTGCGTCCGAGGCTCCGCGTTCGTGGTCCCGTCACCTGACGACGGGACCGGCCGGCCGGGCGGTTCCCATCCGCACTGGGAGCCGCCCGGCCCTCGCACGTTCCCCCTCACCGGAAGGAACCCCACCGTGCGAAGAACCCGTGTCCTCACGGCCGTGCTCGCGCTGGCCGCCGGGCTGCTGTCGGGCAGCCCGACCGCCCTGGCCGCCGACCGGCCGGCGCCTAGGCTCGCCGCCGACACCTACATCTGGAGGAACGCCCGGATCGACGGGGGCGGCTTCGTCCCCGGGATCGTCTTCAACCGCTCCGAGAAGAACCTGGCCTATGCCCGCACCGACATCGGCGGCGCCTACCGGTGGCAGGAGTCCTCGAAGTCCTGGACGCCGCTGCTGGACTCCGTCGGCTGGGACGACTGGGGGCACACGGGCGTCGTCAGCATCGCGTCCGACTCCGTCGACCCGGACCGGGTCTACGCGGCGGTCGGGACGTACACCAACGGCTGGGATCCGAAGAACGGCGCGGTCATGCGCTCCTCGAACCGGGGCGCGAGCTGGCAGAAGACGAACCTGCCGTTCAAGCTGGGCGGCAACATGCCGGGGCGGGGCATGGGCGAGCGGCTGGCCGTCGATCCGCACCGCAACAGCGTGCTGTACCTGGGCGCGCCCAGCGGCAAGGGGCTGTGGCGGTCGACGGACTCGGGGGTGACCTGGTCGCAGGTGGCGAACTTCCCCAACGCCGGGAACTACGTGCAGGATCCCAGCGACACCTCCGGCTACGCGTCCGACAACCAGGGCATCGTCTGGGTCACCTTCGACGAGTCCACGGGCACGGCCGGCAGCGCCACGAAGACGATCTACGTCGGGGTCGCCGACCAGGACAACGCGGTGTACCGGTCGACGGACGCGGGCGCGACCTGGCACCGGCTCGCGGGTCAGCCGACCGGCTACCTCGCCCACAAGGGCGTGCTGGACGCGGAGAACGGCCACCTGTATCTCGCGTACAGCGACAAGGGCGGCCCGTACGACGGCGGCAAGGGCCGGTTGTGGCGGTACGCGACGGCGACGGGCACCTGGACGGACATCAGCCCGGTGGCGGAGGCCGACACCTTCCACGGCTTCAGCGGGCTGACCGTCGACCGGCAGAAGCCGGGCACGGTGATGGCGACCGCGTACAGCGCGTGGTGGCCGGACACGCAGATCTTCCGCTCCACGGACAGCGGCGCGACCTGGACGAAGGCGTGGGACTACACGTCGTACCCGAACCGCGAGAACCGCTACACCATGGATGTCTCGTCCTCGCCATGGCTGACCTGGGGCGCGCATCCGCAGCCGCCCGAGCAGACGCCGAAGCTCGGCTGGATGACCGAGGCGCTGGAGATCGACCCGTTCGACTCGGACCGCATGATGTACGGGACGGGCGCGACGATCTACGGCACGGAGAACCTCGGGAACTGGGACGGCGGTGGCACGTTCACGGTCAAGCCGATGGTGCGGGGCCTGGAGGAGACGGCGGTCAACGACCTCGCCTCTCCCCCGTCCGGAGCCCCGCTGCTGAGCGCGCTCGGTGACGTCGGCGGCTTCCGCCACACGGACCTGACGAAGGTCCCGTCGATGATGTTCACCCAGCCGAACTTCACGACGACCACGAGCCTGGACTTCGCGGAGTCGAACCCGGACACCGTGGTCCGCGTGGGCAACCTGGACTCGGGCCCGCACATCGCGTTCTCGACGGACAACGGGGCCAACTGGTCCGGCGGGACCGACCCGTCGGGCGTGAGCGGCGGCGGCACGGTCGCGGCGGCGGCCGACGGCACCCGGTTCGTGTGGAGTCCGGAGGGGGCCGGTGTCCATCACGCGTCGGGCTTCGGCACGTCGTGGCAGGCCTCCGCCGGGATTCCCGCCGGGGCGATCGTCGAGTCGGACCGGGTCGACGCGAAGACCTTCTACGGCTTCAAGTCCGGGACGTTCTACCTCAGTACGGACGGCGGGGCGACGTTCAGGAAGTCCCCGGCCACCGGGCTGCCCGGCGGCGACAGCGTCCGCTTCAAGGCGCTGCCCGGCGGGAAGGGCGACGTGTGGCTGGCGGGCGGCGCGCCGGACGGCGCGTACGGCCTGTGGCACTCCACGGACGGCGGGGTGAGCTTCTCCAAGCTCCCGAACGTCGAGCAGGCCGACACCGTCGGCTTCGGCAAGGCCGCGCCCGGCGCCTCCTACCAGACCCTCTACACCAGCGCGAAGATCGGCGGGGTGCGCGGCATCTTCCGCTCCACGGACCAGGGCGCGAGCTGGACCCGCGTCAACGACGACGCCCACCAGTGGGGCTGGACGGGCGCGGCGATCACCGGCGACCCGCGGGTCTACGGCCGTGTGTACGTCTCCACGAACGGCCGGGGCGTGATCTACGGCGACTCCTCCGACGGCGGCACGACGGACCCGGGTCCCGGCCCGGCGCCCACCGGCGGCTGCGCGGTGACGTACACGGTGACGAACCAGTGGCCGGACGGCTTCCAGGGCGAGATACGGCTCACCAACACCGGCTCGGCTCCCTGGACGGGCTGGTCCCTGACCTGGTCCTTCGCGGACGGCCAGCGGCTGGCCCAGGCGTGGAACGCGGAGGCGGCGCAGTCGGGCACGGCGGTCACGGCGAGGAACACCGGCTGGAACGGCACGGTGGCCAAGGGTTCGTCGGTGAGCTTCGGCTTCACGGCGAGCCGCTCGGGCACCAACACGAAACCGACGGCATTCCGGCTGGGCGACCAGAACTGCACCGTGACCTGACCGCGCCTCGGGGGACGCGCTTCGTTCTCCGGCCCGCGTCCCCCGGCCAGGACGTCCGGGTGCGGTTCGTCCGGTCGGGCGTCTCCGCGACGACGGCCCGCTGGGAGCAGGCGTTCTCCCGGGACGGGGGAACGACCCGGCTGACCAACCGGGCCACGGTGACCAACCGGGCCACGGTGACCAACCGGGCCATGGGCTTCACCCGGGCTTGCGGAACGCCCGCAGGCTGAACACCGGGTCGGGGCGCGGCCGGTCCTGGTCGGGCAGTCGCGCGAGCCGCCCGGCGTACTCCTCGGCGAGGGGCCCGCCGGGCGGCAGGGTCATGAACCAGCCCCGGCGCAGGTCGGCGATCGTGCGGCGCGGGCTGCGGCCCTGGCCGTGTCCGGTGAACCGGGCCCGCCCGGCCGGGACCAGGCCGTGGGCGGCGGCGTGGGCCTCGACGTCCGCCGCCGCGTCGCGGACCGGGCTGGGCGGCCGGGTGGACAGGACGACATCGATGTCACTTCCCACGTTGTGGGCGGCGGCCTTGTCCACCGTCGTGACGTACACCCCGCCGGGGCGCAGCACCCGGGCGCACTCGCCGACGACGGCCCGGACATCGGCGGGCCCGTCGGCCAGGTGCAGCAACCACACCGTGCAGACGGCATCGAACTCCCCGTCCCGGAAGGGCAGTCGGCGGCCGTCGGCGCGGACGACGGCGCCGGGCAGCCGGGCGGCGGCCTGCCGGGCCATCGCCGGGGTGAGGTCGACGCCGATCACCCGCATGCCGGCGCGCGCGGCCGCGAGCCGGCGGGTCACGATGCCGGTGCCGCAGGCGACGTCGAGCAGGTCGCGCGTCCGCTCCGGTACGAGACCGAGCACCGCGTCAGCGGCGGCGGCCGCCCGGGGTTCGCCGCCGCGGGAGGCGTCGTACCGCTCCGCTTCCTTGTCGTAGTCGAGCACGCGGTCAGTGTGCCCCGTGTCCGGGGGCCAGGTCCTCCACCCTGCGGGCGAGCTCGAAGTCCTTCTCGGTGACGGCGCCGCCCGCGCTGTGCGTGTGCACGGACAGGGAGACGGTGTTGTAGCCCAGGGTGAGGTCGGAGTGGTGGTCCAGTTCCTCCTGGACCTGGGCGACGTGCACGACCATGGCCGTCGCGGCGAAGTGCGAGCCGAGCCGGTAGGAACGGGTGAGGCGGTCCCCGTCGAGCGTCCAGCCCGGCAGTTCGGCCAGCCGGTCCTCGATCTCCTTCTGCGACAGCGGTTCGACGGGCATGGGCGGGTGCTCCTTCTCTCGCTGCGGGTGTCCTCGTCGCCTCTCAGCCTGCCACAGCGCACCGCCGCAGGCCCTGGTCAGAGCACCACGCCCTGTCCGCGGCGGCCGGTTCTCGGCTACGGTCCCGGCATGACCACTCACCCGTCCACCGCGCAGCAGGGCGTGGGCCCCCTGCTGCGGGCCTGGCGGGAGCAGCGGCGGGTCAGCCAGCTGGAGCTGGCCCTGCGCGCGGACTCCTCGGCCCGTCACATCAGCTTCGTCGAGACGGGCCGGTCCCGGCCCAGCGAGGAGATGGTGCTGCGGCTGGCCGAGCACCTGGACGTCCCCGTGCGGGAGCGCAACGCGCTGCTGCTGGCGGCCGGTTACGCCCCGCGCTACCCGGAGACCCCGCTGGACGACCCGGCGCTGGGGGCGCTGCGCGAGGGCATCGAGCGGCTGATCGGCGGGTACGAGCCGTATCCGGCGCTGGTGGTGGACGCGCGCTACGACGTGGTGGCGGCCAACCGGGGGATCATGGCGCTGGTCGACGGTGTCGCGCCGGCCCTGCTGGAGGCGCCGCTGAACGCGATGCGGCTGGCGCTGCACCCGGAGGGTCTCGCGCCCCGGATCCGGAATCTGCGGGCCTGGCGCGGGCATCTGCTGGAGCAGATGGAACGGCAGATCGCGCTGCACCGCTCGGAGCCGCTGCGGGCGCTGTACGAGGAGGTGGCGGCGTATCCGGTGCCGGACGAGGATCCGGCCGGCGAGCCCGCGGAGCCGGTGCCGTACTTCGCGCTGCCGCTGCGGATCGAGCACGAGGGGCGGACGCTGTCGTTCATCTCCTCGATCTCCACGTTCAACACGCCGATGGACGTGACCGTCGCCGAGCTGGCCGTCGAGACCCTGCTCCCGGCCGACCCGGCGACGGCCAAGTACCTTCAGGCCGCCATCTCCTGACGGGCTTTCAGCGCAATGTGCTGGAGTGCGGCGAAGCCGGCCACCGTCAGTGCCTGGAGCACGGTCCACACGGCGCCCGCGGTGCTCGGCGAGAGCCACAGCGCCAGGGCCACGAGGCTCAGCGCCGTCCAGGCGAGGTTGGCCTCGACGACCGCCCGCACGCCGAGCGACGGGGGCCTGCGGCGGGCGGCCAGCAGGCCCACGCCGGCCGCGTAGACGGCGAGGAAGGCGCCCAGCGCGAGCAGCAGCGTGGCGTCGGCCCCGAGGAAGCGTCCCAGCGGGCCGGACAGGGCGAGGTAGGCGAGCGCGTTGGCGCCGGTGACGACGGCGTCCAGGGCCAGGAAGCGGCGCAGCATGGACTGCGGCTCGGCGGTCCGGGCGAGCGCGGCGAGCTGGGTCGCGGACATGGGCATCATCCTCCGTCGGTTGCGGTGCCTTCACGATCCCGTCCGGGCGCCGGGCGGTCGATTACCCGCGGGGTAATGCCCGTGCGCCCCCCTTCCGCGCGATCTCCTCGCCGTCAGGCCTGTGAGGCGGGCGGCCGGGCGTGCCACACTGATCGCGGACGTGGCACGTTGGGGAGGCGTGGCGTGAGTGAACGGCGGGCCGCACCCACCGTGGGCCAGGTGGTGCTGGGCAAGCGGCTGCAGGAACTGCGCGAGGCGGCGGGCCTCAGTCGTGACGAGGCCGCGCGGGTGCTGCGCGTCGCCCCGGCGACCGTGCGGCGGATGGAGACCGCCGACGTCGCGCTGAAGATCCCGTACGTGCAGATCCTGCTGACCGCGTACGGGGTGGCCGAGGACGAGGTGACCGCGTTCGTCGAGCTGGCCGAGGAGGCGAACCGGCCCGGCTGGTGGCAGCGGTTCCACGATGTGCTGCCCGAGTGGTTCAGCCTGTACGTGAGCCTGGAGGGCGCGGCCCGGATCATCCGCTGCTACGAGCCGCACTTCGTGCCGGGCCTGCTGCAGACCGAGGGGTACGCGCGGGCCGTGCTGGAGTCGGGCACCATCGCGAACGCCGGCCCCGAGGCGGTCGAGCGGCACGTGGCGCTGCGGATGGAGCGGCAGCGGCTGCTGGAGCGCCCCGACCCGCCGCACCTGTGGGTGATCATGGACGAGACGGTGCTGCGCCGTCCGGTGAGCGCCGACGGCCGGGTCATGCGTGAGCAGCTGGACAAGCTGCTGGAGTACGCCGCGCGGGACCGCGTCACGCTCCAGGTCGCCGAGTTCGACGACGGCCCCCATCCGGGCACGTACGCCCCGTTCTCGCTGTTCCGCTTCGCCGAGCCGGAACTGCCCGACATGGTGTTCACCGAGTATCTGACCGGGGCGCTGTACCTCGACTCCCGCAAGGAGGTCTCGGCGCACCTGGAGGTCCTGGACCACATGACGGCCCGGTCCGGCTCGGCCCAGCGCACTGGGGAACTGCTGCGGGAGTACCGCGACCGCTACTGAGCCGCCGGCTTGCGCGGGCCGTGCGCGCCGGGGCGGTGGCCGTCCGGTCTCGCCCGGGCGGGGCTCCGCTCTGACCCGTACGGACCCCGCCGACGGGTGGGCCCCCCGGCCCGCACCTAGCGTCGGCATCGCGGGGCGCACGCGAAGGAGGTCCGATGCCCGGATTCGAGGTGCTGTACCAGGCGGCAGCGCTGTGCCTGATGTTCCCCGACGACGACTTCCGCGCCCGGCTGCCGCTGCTGCGCGAAGCCGCCCCGCCGCTGCGGGAGTTCGCCGACCACGCGGCACTCACCCCGCCGCGCGAGCTGGCGGCGCACTACGTCGAGGTGTTCGAGGCGGAGCCGGAGCACAGCCTGTACCTCAGCGCGTGGCGCGAGGCGGCCCCGACGCCCTCCGAGGAGCTGTACCGCTCGCACGGCCTGGAGACGACCGGCGAGGAACCGCCGGACTTCCTGCCGGCGGTCCTGGAGTGCGCGGCCCGCACCGGTGACACCCAGCTGCTGGCGGACCACCGCGACGGTCTCGACCTGCTCCGCTCCCGGCTCACCGACTTCGGCACGCCGTACGCGACGGTCCTCGACGCGGTCTGCGTGACCCTGCCGCCCGCCGCGCCGGGACGCTAGGCCCCGCCGTCGTAGACCCGCCGGGCCCGCTCGACGTCGTCCAGGTGGGTGTCCGCCCATTCGGCGAGGTGGGCGAAGAGCGGCGCGAGGCTGCGGCCGAGCCCGCTGATCTCGTACTCGACCCTCGGGGGCACCTCCGGGTGGTACGTGCGGACGACCAGGCCGTCCCGCTCCAGTTGCCGGAGCCGCTGGGTGAGCACCTTCGGCGTGATGGAGCCGATGCGCCGTTCCAGCTCGACGAAGCGCTGCCGGCCGTGCGTGTGGAGCGTCCACAGGATCGGGGTGGTCCACCGGCTGAAGACGATGTCCACGACCGGGGCGATGGGGCAGGCCAGCTCCGCTTCCGTGGCCACCGGTCCGGTACGGCTCCGCGTGTCCCCCGCCATTCGCTTCCCTCCAGGGCAGCCACTTTCCTGTAGGTACCTACTATACCAACGGTGTTAGCGTCCCGGGCAACGACAACAACGCCACAAGGCAAGGGAGTTGCTCATGATCGTGGTGACGGGGGCGACGGGGAACGCGGGCCGGTCGCTCGTACGGATCCTGGCGGCGGACGGCGAGCGGGTGTCCGCCACCTCGCGGGGGATCTCCGCCGCGGACGTGCCGGGGGGTGTCCTGCACCGGAGGGCGGACCTCACGGACGCGGACACGCTCCGGCCGGTTCTCGACGGCGCCGACGCGCTGTTCCTGCAGAACGGCGGAGCCGACGCGCACCGGCTGGACCCCGGGCACATCCTCGACGCCGCCAAGGCCGGCGGGGTCGAGCGCGTGGTGCTGCTGTCCTCCCAGGGGGTCGCGACCCGGCCGGAGTCGCCCTCGCACGGCGGCGTCGGGCGTGCCATCGAGGACGCGGTCAGGGGGTCGGGGCTGGACTGGGTGATCCTGCGTCCCGGCGGCTTCGCCTCCAACGCGCTCGCCTGGGCCGCATCCGTACGGGCGCAGCGGGCCGTCGTCGCGCCGTTCGGCGACGTCGGCCTGCCGGTCGTCGACCCGGAGGACATCGCCGCGGTCGCCGCCGTGGCCCTGCGCGAGCCCGGACACGCGGGACGGACCTACGAGTTGACCGGTCCCGCCCCGAGCACGCCCCGGCACCGCGCCCGTGACCTGGGCGAGGCACTCGGCGAGCCGGTGCGCTTCGTGGAACAGGGGCCCGAGGAGGCCCGGGCCGAGATGCTGCGCTTCATGCCCGGGCCCGTGGTCGAGACGACCCTGGCGATCCTCGGCGAGCCCACGCCCGCGGAGCAGCGGGTCAGCCCCGACGTGGAGCGGGTCCTCGGCCGCGCGCCCCGCCCGTTCGCCGAGTGGGCCCGCCGCAACGTCGCCGCGTTCCGCTGACGGGGAGGGGCGGGGCCCGGCCTAGGCCGCCCCGCCCCTCTCGTCCCGCCGGTCCTTCTCGTCGTCGACGATCTCCGCGTCGACCACGCCCTCGTCGTCCTGCGGTGCGGAGCGGGCGGTGTCGTCCGTGGGGGACTGTTCGGCGCCGGTCTGGGCCTGGGCGTACATCGCCTGGCCCATCCGCTGGCTGACCGAGGCCAGTTTCTCGACGCCGGTGCGCAGGGCGGCGGTGTCCGCCTGCTGGTCGAGCAGCGCCTTGACGTCCGTGACGGCGGACTCGACCTCCGACCGGGTGCCGTCCGGGATCCGGTCGGTGTTGTCGCGCAGGAACTTCTCGGTCTGGTAGACGAGTTGCTCGGCCTGGTTGCGTGTCTCGGCGGCCTCGCGGCGCTTGCGGTCCTCCTCGGCGTACTGCTCGGCCTCGCGCATCATGCGGTCGATGTCGTCCTTGGGCAGGGCCGAGCCGCCGGTGACGGTCATCTTCTGTTCGCGTCCGGTGGCCATGTCCTTGGCGGAGACGTGCATGATGCCGTTGGCGTCGATGTCGAAGGCGACCTCGATCTGCGGAACGCCGCGCGGGGCCGGCGGCAGGCCCGTCAGGTCGAAGACGCCGAGCTTCTTGTTGTAGGCGGCGATCTCGCGTTCGCCCTGGTAGACCTGGATGCCGACCGAGGGCTGGTTGTCGGCGGCGGTGGTGAAGATCTCCGAACGCCGGGTGGGGATCGTGGTGTTGCGCTCGATCAGCTTCGTCATGATGCCGCCCTTGGTCTCGATGCCCAGGGACAGCGGGGTGACGTCGAGCAGCAGGACGTCCTTGACGTCGCCGCGCAGGACGCCCGCCTGGAGCGCGGCCCCGACGGCCACGACCTCGTCGGGGTTGACGCCCTTGTGGGGGTCCTTGCCGGTGAGTTCCTTCACGAGGTCCGTCACCGCGGGCATCCGTGTGGAGCCGCCGACCAGGATCACGTGGTCGATCGCCGAGAGCTTCACCCCGGCGTCCTCGACCGCCTGGTGGAAGGGCGTCTTGCAGCGGTCCAGAAGATCCTGGGTGAGCTCCTGGAACTGGGCCCGGGTCAGCTTCTCGTCCAGGTGCAGCGGCCCCTCGGCGGAGGCCGTGATGTAGGGCAGGTTGATCGTGGTCTCGGTGGAGCTGGACAGTTCGATCTTGGCCTTCTCCGCGCCCTCGCGCAGGCGCTGCACGGCCATCTTGTCCTTGGCGAGGTCGACGCCGTACTGCCCCTTGAAGCGTTTGATCAGGTACTCGACGATCCGCTGGTCCCAGTCGTCGCCGCCGAGGTGCGTGTCGCCGTTGGTGGCCTTCACCTCGATGACGCCCTCCCCCATCTCCAGCAGCGAGACGTCGAAGGTGCCGCCGCCGAGGTCGAAGACGAGGACCGTCTGGTCGTTCTCCTTGTCCAGGCCGTAGGCCAGGGCGGCGGACGTCGGCTCGTTGATGATCCGCAGGACCTTCAGGCCCGCGATCTCACCGGCCTCCTTGGTCGCCTGCCGCTGGGAGTCGTCGAAGTAGGCGGGGACGGTGATCACCGCGTCGGTGACGTCCTCGCCGAGGTAGGACTCGGCGTCCCGCTTCAGCTTCTGCAGCACCCGCGCGGACAGTTCCTGCGCGCGGTAGCGGGTGCCGTCGATGTCGCCCTGCTCGGGGAAGCGCCAGTGCGCGTCGCCCATGTACCGCTTCACCGAGCGGGCGGTGCGCTCCACGTTCGTCACGGCCTGCCGCTTGGCGACCTCGCCGACCAGCACCTCGCCGTTCTTGGCGAACGCCACCACCGAGGGCGTGGTCCTGGCTCCCTCCGCGTTGGCGATGACCGTGGGCTCACCGCCCTCCAGCACGGCGACCACCGAGTTCGTGGTTCCGAGGTCGATCCCGACCGCACGTCCCATCGCTGTCCCCTTCCGCTTGCGCCAGGGCACTCCTCACACTGTCCAGCACAAAACTTGAGTGGGCTGTTGTCAATGCCGCATGGGGGTGACCGGGTCGCGCAGTGCGACGGCGCGCCGGGGCAGGTCGGTGACGAGGACGTCGACGCGCGGGTGGGCGAGGAGGGCGCGTATGAGGGTGTCGTCGTTGACCGTCCACACCATGGTGAACAGGCCGCGCCGGCTCGCCTCGCGCAGCACGTTCGCCCTGGCCAGACGGTGGTGCACGGCGACGCCCTGGGCGCCGCAGGCCCGGATCCGGCGGGCCGGGAACAGTTCGCTCAGGCGGGTCCCGGGCAGCCGGGCCAGGGCCAGCTCGCCGCGGTCCCGGCCCAGGGACAGGGCGGTGCGCACCCGGGGGTGGGAGCGGGTGACGGCGGCCACGGAACGGTCCTCCAGGGTCGTCACGACGAGGCCGTCCTCCCCCAGCAGGCCGACCGCCCGGTCGATCACCTCGCGTTCGTAGCCCGCCTCCTTCAGGTCCAGGTGCGCCACCAGCTTCCCGGCGATCAGCGCCATGACGTCGTCCACCACGGGCACGTCGTACCCGGCCCGCTCGCTCAGCTCGGCGTGGGTGAGCGCGGACAGCGGCGGCCCGGCGGGGCCGACCCGGGGGTCGTGGTAGACGACGAGGACGCCGTCGCCCGTGCGGCGGATGTCGAACTCGGCGTACTCCGCGCCGGACTCCAGCGCGTCCTGGTACGCCTCCCGGGTGGCGGCGCGGGCGCGCTCGGAACCGCCCCGGTGGGCGGAGACCGCGGGGTGTGGCGTCATGGGCGGGGGCTCCGGGAGGGCGCGCGCGGGGGCGGGACGGGGGCGAGGTCGTCGTCGGGGGCGGGCAGCAGCCGGCCGGAGCCGGCCCGGACCCGTCTGAGCAGGATCCAGCCGGTCAGGACGAGGGCGACGAAGGGCAGCCAGGCCAGCGCGTAGGCCGTTCCGTAGGCGCGCAGGTCGAGGATGGAGCGGTGCTCGTCCACGTTGGTGCCGTTGACGCCGAAGAACGCCAGCAGCAGCGTGGGCGGCAGGGCGATCAGCGTGGCGGCGGCGACCAGGCCGGAGACCGTGCGGTCGCGGCGGTCGTCGCGCTCGGCGAGTGCGGCGTCCAGGGCGGCGGAGCGTGCGCTGATCACGGAGGTGAGGCGCTCGACCATGCGGGCCGAGTTCTCCAGGCTGTCGCGGATGCCGAGGGCCTCGCCCAGGGAGGACTGGAAGGCCTCGGTGATCATCTCGGGGATCAGCAGGCTGTCGACGTAGGCCTCGACGCCGAAGGCGAGGTCCAGCTGGAGTTCGTTGACGCCCGCGGACAGGCGGGAGATCAGGGAGCGGATCTCGGTGGGCGAGTCGGCCGGGGTGCGCTCGTTGGCCTTCATCATGGCGAAGGCCGCCAGGCGGGTGCGCTGGAGCACGGCCAGGGCGGAGATCATGCCGATCGCGACGAGGGCCAGGCCGTTCTCGACGTGCGGGGCCCAGCCGGCCTGGACGGAGACGCCGCGGCCGAGGGCGGAGAGGGTGAGGCCGTGGTTGCGCGGGTGCGGGGCGAGGCTCGTGTCGTGGGGGGCGGCGGGGTTCCACGGCATCCTGCCGCGGTAGACGATCTCGTTGAGCAGGACGGCCCTGCGGGCGGCGTCGGCGCCGAGCAGTTCATGCTGTAAGCGGCCGCCGGGGAAGACGAGTTGGTGCACGTTCCGGCCGAGGGCGGGTGTGCGGCCGCCGAGCGGGGCGGCGAGGGCGTGCAGGAGCGGGCGGTCGTCGAGTTCGATGCGCTCGCGGTCGAAGCAGGTGGTGGCCAGCCAGGCGGCGAGGTCGCCGGCCGAGGTCTCGCCGGCGAAGACGCAGTCCAGGACGAGGGTGGCGTCACCGCGCGGGGTGGTGACGACGAGGATCCGCAGGGACGCGAGGCCGAGGCCGTGGTCGCCGTGCGGCAGCCGCAGCCGCCCGGGCGCCACGTGTTCGTCCAGGACCGGCACGGGCAGCACGTCCTGGCTGGTCAGCAGGTGGGAGGCGAAGCGGCCGTAGTCGTAGCGGTCGACGAGGGCGCCGAGGGCGGTGTCCCGGGGGCGCATGCGGCCGGTGAGGCTGAACAGCAACAGCACCCGGGTCCGCTCCCGACTGCCGGAGTCGAGCACGGCCGCGCTGGTGGACGCTCCCGGCAACATCGCGTTCCCTCCGACCGATCACCGACAAAGCGACTGGTTATTACCCCAGCGCCAGAGGACGAACCGACACCCGCCGCCCCGACGCCTGCCGAGCGGACCGCGAGAAGCCCCAGGGGCCGGGACCAGCGCCAGGGCGGTGGCCAGGGCCAGGGCCGGGTCGGAGCCTAGGCCAGGGCCACGGGCGTGGCCGGGGCCGGGGTCGTGGTCAGGGCCGGGGCCGCCGTGGCCGGGGCCGGGCCCCTGGCGGGTGGCCGACGCCCCGGCGGACGCACGTCCTCCCGCCGGTCCCCCGGGGCAGGCCGACGCGCTCACGCGGACGACACCGGCGCGGGCCCCCTGCGGCGTCACGCGGGCCGCACCCCGGCGGGTGGGCCCGCGCGACCTCAGGCGCGCACCCAGCTGACGTCAGACGCGGGCGCGCGTCGGATTCGTGTGCGGGACGGGCGTCCCGACCGAGTGCGGGGCCGCATCCCTTTGGACACGATGCCCGCGCCCCGCCCGGGTGGGAGACCCGGGTCGCATCCCGATGCGGGGTTTCCACGCCCCGTCCGGGCGCGAGGCCCGCATCCGGCCCGGGTGCGAGGCCGCGTCGCATCCGGTGACGAGGCCCACGCCCCGTCCAGACACCAGACCCGCATCCCGCCCGGGCGCGAGGCCCGCGTCTCGCCCGAACACGAGGCCTGCGCCCCGGCCGGCGACACGCAGCGTCAGGCCAGCTTCGCCGTCAGGGTGATCGGGGTTGCCTTGAGGGCCTGGCTTACCGGGCAGCCGACCTTGGCTTCTTCCGCCGCGGCGAGGAAGGCCGCCTCGTCGATGCCGGGGACGGTGCCCTCGACGGTGAGGTGGATTCCGGTGATGCCCTCACCCGGCTGGAAGGTGACGTCCGCGGAGGTCACCAGCTTGGTCGGCGGGGTGCCGGCCTTGTCGAGGATGTTGGAGAAGGCCATCGAGAAGCAGCTGGAGTGGGCCGCGGCGATCAGCTCCTCCGGGCTGGTCTTCCCGCCCGGCTCCTCCGTACGGGCCGCCCAGGAGACCGGCTGCTCGGTGAGGATGCCCGAGGAGTCGAAGGTGACGACACCGTTGCCCTTGAAGAGGTTGCCTTCCCACACGGTGTGGGCGGAGCGCGTGGCTGCCATGACGCATCCTTTCGATGAGTATCCGGAACCCGGTCAATCGGGGTTCCCGGCCCCCATCCGATCACACTCCCGCTCAACTCACGCGGAAGACCGGCCCTCTGGCACTGAACGGCAGCCGCGCCCCGGCCGGGATCAGGTACGCGTGCTCCCGCCGCACCCGCAGGGTGTCGCACCAGCCGTCGGTGATGATCAGCACGGGCGCGCCGGGCGGGAAGTCGTCCGCGCGGTGCAGCAGGTCCACGCCGGGCTGCAGCACGGTGCCGCCACGCCCGTGCACCCGCACCCGGCCCGCGATCTCCGTCACCGGCAGGTACCCCGCGTCGTGCGGCGCGGCGTCGCAGAACACGACCCGGGCGGCGGGGACGTCCCGCGCCTCGGCGTAGGAGGCGATCGCGCCCAGCGCCTTGCCGAGCAGGACGCGGTCCATCGAGCCGGAGGTGTCCAGGACCACGCCGAAGGTGCAGCGGGCGACCTCCTCGGGCGGGAACCACCGCCCGGCGCGCGGGATGTCGGGCGTGGACGCCTGGCGCCGCGAGGGGCGGGCGTAGGAGCGGACGGGTTCGGGGCGGGGCACGAACTCGTCGAACCAGCGGGCCAGGCGCGCGTCCCAGGGCAGCGGCGGATGGCTCAGCGCCCGGATCTCCTCGACCAGCCCGCCGGGCAGGAAGCCGCGCTCCTGGCGCTGGTGCAGGTCCAGACCCTGGGCGAGGCCGCGCCGGTAGAACGCGTCGAGGTCGACGTAGTCGCGGGGCGAGCCGAGCGGGCCGCCGAGGATGTCCCCCACGCCCTTGCCGCGCAGGGTGGCCAGGCGGCGTCCGCGACGCAGGTCGCCGGCGATGCGGTCGTAGACCTCCTCGACGGAGAGCCCCGCGAGCCCCGGGTCGTACAGCAGGCCCTCGGGCATGGTGCCGACCTCCATCTCGGTCAGCCAGCCGTTGACGACGTAGTCGCAGGCGACGTTGAAGAGGTAGGGGTCGCGGGTGCCGCAGCGGTCGCCGTGGCGCAGGGCGGCGTGCAGCATCTCGTGGGCGAGGACGAACCGCCACTCCTCGTCGTCGAAGCCGCGCAGCGGGTTGATGTAGATCTCGCCCGCCGCGGCGTCGACCGCGGCGACGGCGATGCCGTGGGCACGGGCGAGTTCGGCGTCGGCGACCAGCTTCATGCCGGACGCGAGCCCGCCGAGCAGCGGGTAGGACGAGATGAACCAGCTCAGCGCCCGCTGCCAGGGGCGCTGTGCGGGCGCCTCGTCGTCCAGGCCGGCGCGGCGGCCGCCGGCCATGTCCATCGCGGCGGACACGGTCCGGGTCAGGGCGGTGGCGAAGGCCAGTTGCCAGTCGGGCGGCCGGGACCAGCCCACCCACGGCACCAGGATCTGGTCGGGCTCGTCGCCCGCCGTGCCGCAGCGCTCGTACACCGGGGGCAGTCCGTCGCGCCGCCAGCGGGCGGCGAGCTGCTCCTCGTCGCCGTCCGGGTAGGAGGCGGGCAGGTGCTCGGGGGTCTCGCCGACGGTGAAGCCGAGCAGGAAGCGGTTGACGACGACGCACCGGGCGGCGAGGTCGAAGCGGTCGGGCTGGACGCGCTCGCCCTTGACCGCGGGGACGTGTCCGAAGCCGAGGTGGAGGACGGCGTGGGCGAGCGCCCAGGCCCAGGCGGCGGGCTCGGCGAGCCGGTCCGGGTGGACGTGCAGGTCGCCGTCGGAGTCGACGGCGACGAGACCGTCGCGGGGCGCGAAGCGGCACTCCTCCTGGCGGCAGACGTCGAACTCCACGGCCGCGAGGGCCGGGTTGGTCCGCAGCAGCCGCATGCCCTCGGCGAACGCCTCCCCGGCGAGGTCCCGCTTCTTCTTGCGCCGGTCCTTGCCGGCGCCGCGGCTCACCGGCGTGCCTCCACCAGCCGGGGCATGTCCCGTGCCGCCTCGACGAGGAACCAGGAGGGCAGCACGGGGTTGCCGTCGGCGTCGGAGGCGATGACGGTCTGGGCGACCTCGACGGAGATCTCGGCGAGCTGCACCAGCAGCGACTTGGCGCGGTAGGCGGTCTGCCGGCCGTTCGCCGACATGTGCTCCTTGCTGACGGGCAGGTCCTTGACCAGACGTCCGCGGAAGGAGTCGGCGAGGTAGTACAGCAGGTCGCGGTCCTCCGGGCGGTTCGGCCAGCGGGCGTCGCCCTTGATGATGGCCTCGATCCCGTACCGGCTCCGCACGATCTTGACGTAGCCGCAGAAGGCCTGCGCGTGGGCGGGCGTGAGCGTGCCGTGGGCGAGGATCCGCAGCGTCTCCTCGTCGAGGTCCCGGCCGAAGGAGTGCAGGGCGTCGGAGAGCATGTGCCAGGAGCGGGGCGTGGAGAACGGCTCCTCCGTCTTCGGCGGCTTGGACCACAGGTGGTCGGGCCGGTCGGTGAGGTGGTCCACGATCCACGGGTGGATGCCGTTCTCGCCGGCCCAGGTCAGCCAGTCCTTGGCGGAGGCCTCCAGGTGAACGTGGGTGAGCCGGTTGACCAGCGCGGAGGCGATGGGCCGGGCGAGCGCGTTGTCGGTGGCGCGGTTGCCGGCGCCGATCACGATCGAGCCCTTGGGCAGTTCGTAGGTGCCGATCCGGCGGTCCAGGATCAGCGAGTAGAAGGCCTTCTGCACGTCCGGCGTGGCCGCGTTGAGCTCGTCGAGGAACAGGCAGTACGGCTCGTCGCGGGCGATGGCCTCGGGCGGGCAGAACACCGAGCGTCCGTCGCGGATCTGCGGGACGCCCATCAGGTCCTCGGGGGCGAGCTGGGTGCCCAGCAGGCTCACGCATTCGAGGCCCAGCGACTCGGCGAAGCTGCGCACGAGGGAGGACTTCCCGATGCCGGGGGCGCCCCAGATGAAGACCGGCCGGACCGTGGCGAGGCCGAGCAGCAGGTCGGGGATGCGGGCGGGCGTGACCGTGACGGCTGCCTGCAAAGCAGCGACTCCTTGGGGGTGTTCGAGAAGGACGCGCAGGTGTGCGGCGTCCGTACGGACAGTGTGGGCGTACGGTCCGTGCGGCGCAGCCGATTTTCAGGCGGCGCGCTCCTGCTCCCCGGTCTCCAGCGGCACCTGCGGTCCGTTCGACTCGCGCAGCCAGCGCCGCAGCACCCGGTGCACCCGCTCGGCGCCGACGAGTTCCGCCGCCTCCTCCTCGACGGGCGTGGACAGCGCGAGCGGCGACAGCAGGAACGGCCTGCCCTGGGCGCCGCCGAGTCCGCCGTGGGAGCCGATCTGCTCCTCGAAGGCGAGGACTTCGCCGTCGGCGGGGTCGTGGAAGGAGTTGACCATGATGTCGGCGGCGTGCGGGAAGGAGTGCGTACGGCGTACCGCGTCGGCGGCGCCCGGGCCGAACGCGGCGAGCGGGCCCGGGTTGTCGTCGAGGTCGGCCAGCGGGATCTCGGCCCCGTACGCGCCCAGGACGACCCCGCCGTGCTCCTCGCTGCGGACCAGAAGGAAGCCGATGCCGGGGTGGTTGGCGAGGGTCGGCAGCAGCGCGGGGTGGCGGGCGTCGATCTCCTCCTTGCTCATCCGGTGGCCGACGTCCGGGAAGGAGACCAGGCCGAGGTTGCCGGAGGCCAGCACGATCGGTTCCTCGCGGCGCCCGGGCCGGTGGCGCTCGCCCGCCTCCTCGACGGGGATGCGCAGCGCGGCACGGACGGCGGCGCGGGCCTCCGCCCCGCTGCGGGTGCGTTCGGCGCGGCGCGGCACGGGCAGTCCGCAGCCCGCCCGGACCAGGTCGCCGAGGGTGAGGCCGTAGCGGGAGCGGAAGGTCTCGCCGGGGCTCTGGCCGTGGTCGGACAGCACGACGATCCGGTACGGGCGCGGGGCGTGCTCGGCGACGTTCTCGATCAGCGCGAGGCAGCGGTCGAGGCGCTGGAGGACCTTCCGGGCGTCGCGGCTCGCCGGGCCGGAGTGGTGGGCGACCTCGTCGTAGGCCACCAGGTCGGCGTAGACGGCGGTGCGTCCGGCGAGCATGTCGCCGGTGACGGCGGCGACGACGACGTCCCGCTCGACGACGGTGGCGAAGGCGCGGACGAGCGGGTAGAGGCCGCCGCGGGAGACGCGCGGGCGCTGCTTGTGCAGACGGGCCCGGGTGGACTGGCCGATCTCCCGGCCGACCTCGGCGAGGAAGGACAGGGCCGTGCGCACGGCGTTGGCCGGGTCGGAGAAGTAGGCGAAGTAGCCGTCGCGGGAGCGGTTCTCGCGGCTGCGGCGGCGGGTGGCGATGGACAGCACCAGGGCCTGTTCGTCGGCTCCGCCGCTGAAGAGGTTGCCGCGGCTGGCGCCGTCGACGGTGAGCAGGCCGCCGTGCCCGGCGTGGGCGACGGCGCGGCGCTGGAGTTCGGCGGCGCTGGTCGGGCGGTTGCAGACGACGACCTCTCGGGTGTCCTTCTCGTACCAGCGGAAGGCGGGGACGTCGTGGTTGCTGCCGTGCAGGATGCCGAGCTGGCTGGCGCCGGTCTGGCTGGACCAGTCGGTGCGCCAGGGCGTGAGCCGGTGGCTGGGTCGGCCGCCGGGGCCCGGGTCGAGCCAGCGGGCGACGGTGGGCATCAGGCCCTCGCCGACCGCGTCGAGCAGCGTGTCGTGGCCGACGCCGTCCAGTTGCAGGAAGACGGTGCCCGGGCTCGGCGGGCAGGGCGGTCCGGAGCGGCGGCGGCGGTCGGAGAGGCGGTACAGCCGGCGGCGGTAGGCGTCGTCGTCGCGGACGGCCAGGGCGGCGCCGGTCGCCGACGCGACGGCCGACATCACCGCGGCGACCACGACGGCCGTCTCCGGGGCGGCGGCGCCGCGCTCGGCGGGGTTGAGGTTCAGGGCGAGCAGCAGCAGCGCCCCGTTCAGGAAGAACACCAGCAGGCCCAGCACGAGCGCCGGCACCAGGAGCAGCAGCCGGACGAGCAGGGGCCACACCACGGCCGACAGGACACCGAAGGCGCCGGCGCCGAACGCGGCCGTGACGGCGATGTCGGTGGCGCTGTCGCCGTCCGCCGAGCGGAGCCGGAAGTCCGGCAGGATCCCGGCGAGCACGAGCATGGTGACGGTGGAGACCGCCCACACCGCGACGCTCCGCCCGACCTGACTGGCGGCCCGCCGCCACCACACGCCCCGCACGCCCAGCCACCTCACGTCCCGGCCCGCCGCCGTCCACGGGCCCTCCCCCACCCTGTCACAACGCCCGGGAGGACTCCTTCGTCCCCGGCTCATACCCCTCGCCGGGGACTTCAGCGGCCGTCGTACCCGGCCGTCGGCATCGACAGCCGGCGGTGCACGCACGCCTTCATCGCCGCGTCGTACGCCGGTTCCGCGTGGCCCACCGTCTCGACCCGGACGCCGCGCCGCGCGCACTCCGCGGTGAACTCCTCGACGGAGGCGAGGGCGCTCTCCAGGACCCGCCGGCTGGGCGCCACGAACAGGTCGAGGCCGGGCCGGACGCCGTCCCACAGGGCGCCGTGGTCGGGCCGCAGTCCGCGGACCAGCAACTCGCGGTTGACCGTGTAGCCCCGCTCGGCGGCCCAGCGGGCGCACATCGCGTGCTGGCTGCGGGAGTCGACCAGGAACGGGTCCTGGTCCAGTTCCTCCAGCGGCGTCAGGCTCGCGATCGCCGTGACCCGCACCGGCACCATGGCGTCCCCCCTCACCTCCGGTTTCGCCGCCGACCCTACTCCTGCACGTAGGCTTCGGGGAGTCGCGCGAAGGAGGCAAAGAAGTGCCGGTGGAGATCACCTGGTGGGGTCACGCCACTTGCACCGTGCAGGACTCGAACGTGCGCGTGCTCACCGACCCGTTGTTCGCGCGCCGGCTCGCGCACCTGCGGCGCCGGCGCGGGGCCCTGCCGCCCCCCGGCGCCCACCACGCGGATGTCGCGCTGGTGTCGCATCTGCACGCGGATCACCTGCACGTGCCGTCGCTGATGCGGCTCGCGCCGGGCACGCGCCTGCTCGTGCCCCGGGGCGCGCGCCGGGCGGTGCCCGCGCTGCGCCGGCTCGCGCATCTGCGGGTCAGCGAGGTGGCGCCGGGCGACGAGACGGCGGTCGGCGACGTCGTCGTACGGGCCGTTCCGGCGCGGCACGACGGGCGGCGGCTGCCGCTCGGACCGCACCGCTCCCCCGCCCTCGGCTACGTCATATCCGGCGAGGCCCGCACGTACTTCGCCGGGGACACGGGCCTGTTCGACGAGATGGCCAAGGAGGTCGGACCGGTCGAGGTGGCGCTGCTGCCGGTGGGCGGCTGGGGGCCGTACCTGGGCGAGGGGCACCTGGACGCGGGCCGGGCGGCCCAGGCGCTGGCGCGCCTGGGGGCGCGCAGTGCGGTGCCGGTGCACTACGGCACGTACTGGCCGATCGGGATGGACGCCGTGCGCCCGCACGAGTTCCACACGCCGGGGGACGAGTTCGTCCGGCTGGCGGCCCGGCACGCGCCCGGGGCGGCGGTGCACCGGCTCGGGCACGGCGAGAGCGTGCGGCTGGAGGCGGCGCGGTGACGTGGTCCGCGCCCGCGGCACTGGCCGGGCTGCCCCTGCTCGCCGCTCCGGCCGTCACACCGGCGTCCGTGCTGCCGGAGTCGACGCAGCAGGCGATCGGGTATCCGACGCTCTTCCTGCTGGTGCTGGCCGGGGCGCTGGTGCCGGTGATCCCGACGGGGGCGCTGGTGAGTTCGGCCGCGGTGGTGGCCTTCCACCAGACGGCCCCGTTCTCGCTGGCGATGGTGTTCGTGACGGCGTCGCTGGGCGCGTTCCTCGGGGACGCGGCGCTGTACTGGCTGGGGCGGCGCGGGCTGAAGTCGAAGAACGGGTCGCGGTGGCTGGAGGCGCTGCGGGCCCGGGCGCCGGAGGACCGGCTGGAGCAGGCGCAGGAGAAGCTGGCCTCGCACGGGGTCGCCGTGCTGGTGCTGTCCCGGCTGGTGCCCGCCGGGCGGATCCCGGTGATGCTGGCGTGTCTGCTGGCGAAGTGGCCGCTGCGGCGGTTCTCGCGCGGGAACTTCCCGGCCTGTCTGGCCTGGGCCGTGACGTATCAGCTGATCGGGATTCTCGGTGGGTCGCTGTTCCCCGAGCCGTGGCAGGGAGTCGTGGCGGCGATCGGGCTGACCGTGCTGATCAGTGTGGTGCCGAGTGTGGTGCGGCGAGTGCGGTAGGGCTCCCCTACAGCACCCTCGAAGCGCCCACCGGCATGTCCCACAGGTTCTCGCGGGGCAGGCCCGTCTTCTCCCAGGCCGCCCGTACGCGGGTGAGGGGCTCCAGCACCGGCTCGGCCGACAGGACGAACGTCGCCCAGTGCATGGGGGCCATCCTGGCCGCTCCCAGGTCCTGGGCGGCCCGGACGGCTTCCTCCGGGTCGCAGTGGACGTCGCTGAGCCACCAGCGGGGGTCGTAGGCGCCGATGGGCAGGAGCGCGAGGTCGATGCCGGGGTAGCGGCGGCCGATGCGGGAGAACCAGTGGCCGTAGCCCGTGTCGCCCGCGAAGTAGACGCGTTGGCCGTCCCGGTCGGTGAGGACCCAGCCGCCCCAGAGGCTGTGGCAGGTGTCGGTGAGGGTGCGCTTGGACCAGTGGTGGGACGGGACGAAGTCGAAGCGGACGCCGTCCAGTTCGGCCGCCTCCCACCAGTCGAGCTCCGTGACGCGGGTGAAGCGGCGGCGGTGGAACCAGCGGGCGAGCCCGGCCGGGACGAACACGGGCGTGTCGCGCGGGAGTCGGCGCAGGGTGGGGGCGTCCAGGTGGTCGTAGTGGTTGTGGCTGATGACGACGGCGTCGACGCGCGGCAGGTCCTCCCAGGGGACGCCGACGGGTGTGATGCGGGCCGGGGTGCCCAGGATGCGGCGGGACCAGACCGGGTCGGTGAGGACCGTGAGCCCGCCGATGCGCAGCACCCAACTGGCGTGTCCCGCCCAGGTGACCGCGACCGTGCGGGCGTCGACGCGGGGCAGCGGGGCCGGGGCGTAGGGCAGGCGCGGGATGTCGGCCAGGCCTTCGGGGCCGGGTCTCACGGCGCCTTCGCGGGCGAAGCGGGCCATGGCCTTCAGTCCGGGCAGCGGGGCGGTCAGCCGGTCGTGGAAGGTGCGCGGCCACACCCGGTGCTCGGCCAGCGGCCGGGGTGCGGCCAGCGGCGGGTACGGGGCAGCCAGGGGAGACGGGAGGGCCGGGGCGTCGGCTTCCGGGCCGGCCGGGCCGGTGGTCGTGGTGGTGGTCGACTCGGACTGCTGCGTCATCGCTGAGGCTCCCCTCGCTGGGCGTCGTCGCGGAGATCGTCGAAGACCGACTGCAGATGGATCAACGCGCGTTGCACGTGCGGCAGTTCCAACGGCGTGGGCGAGGTGAGGCATTCCGCGCGTTCGCTGTCGGAGCCGGCCATCAGCGCGGCTGTGGAGAGCCGCACGCGCGGGGCTTCGAGACCGTCGCCGAAGCGGTGGCCACCCGGCGCGGGCATGCCGAGCCGGGCGCCGAGGAAGTCCTCCAGTTCCTGGGCGTCGCCCACGCCGTGCGCGGCGAGGGCCGGGCGCAGCGGGCTCAGGTCGGCGTACAGGTGGCGGCCGGAGCGCGGGGGCCGGGCGAGGGCGCCGGCGGCGACCACCGCGGCGTGCGCTGCGGCGGCCAGGTGTGCGTGCAGACGCACGGCGGCACGCACGCGTGCGGTGACCGGTTCCGGTTCGGCGAGGGCGTATCCGGCGGCCGCGGCGACCGGGGCGGCGACCCGCCCGTCCAGGGCCGTGAGGACGTCCAGCACGCGCGCGTGCAGGCCGTAGGCGTCGTCGCCGGCCGGGAAGCGGGCCACGGCGGCCGGCCAGCCGGGCGGGAGCAGGGCCCCGGCCAGGTCCGAGACGACGGTGACCCGGTCGGGCAGCATCTCGGCGGGGCTGAGCAGCACGGTGTCGTGCGGATCGTGCAGGGTGTCCCGCCAGGTCTCGTCGCTGACCAGGTGCAGGCCCTCTCCCTGGGCGGCCTCGACGGTCTCGTGCAGCAGCTCGGGAGGGGCGACGGTGGCCGTGGGGTCGTCGGCGACGGACAGCACCAGCAGCCGCGGATCGCCGCCCTCGGCGCGCACCCGGCGCACGGTCTCCAGCAGGGCGTACGGGTCGGGGACGCCGCCGCTCTCCGGCGGGGTCGGCACATGGAAGGCGGGGCGCCCCAGCAGGCGTGCGTACGGCGCCCACCAGGCGGCGCAGGGGCGCGGCACGAGGACGTCGCCGCCGAGGGCCGCGGTCAGGGCGAGGAGCAGGGCGGGCGCGCCGGGGGCGGCGGCGACCCGGCCGGGGTCGCAGTGCAGTCCGCGCCGGGCCCAGTAGCCGCAGGCGGCCTCTCTGAGGGCGGGGCCGCCGCCGACCGGTTCCTGGCCGCCGCGGGAGGCCGCCGCGGCCAGCACCGCGGACAGTTCCGGCAGGACGGGCAGGCCGTCCTCGGGGAGCGGCGGCCCGAACCGGACCGGGCCGTGGCCTTCCGGGTCCGTCCGCAGCATCGGTACCTCCGCAGTGACTCGTGCCGCCGTGTCGTGTCGCCCTCGGCGCCTGCGCCGTCCGCTGCCCGGTGGTCCGTACGGTGCGGCTCGTGCCCTCGGCCCTTGAGTACCCAGGGCGCAGGTGTCCCATGGGCCCCGGCCGGGTTGCGACGGTCACAGCATGAGCGGGCCGGGCCGGGGAAGCGGGGGGCGTGCGGTGCCGCGGTACGCGCCGGCGCCGGACGCGCACGCCCGGGGTCGACGGTGTGCGCCGGTGGGTCGGTGGTACCGGCGGTGGGTCAGTGGTACCGCCGGTCGGTCAGGGGTATCGCCGGTGGATCAGTGGCACCGCCGGTGGGTCGGGCGTCAGTGGGTCAGGGGTCAGTGGTGTGTGCCGGTCTCGCGGTTGCGCAGGCGGTGCACGGCGGCGCCGCACGCGCCCGCGATCAGCACCCCGCCCGCGACCAGGGCCGGTACGGAGTCGGTGAAGGCCCCGCCGTCACCGGCCCGTACGCCGCGCTGGACGGGTGCCTCGCCACACGCCGTGGGGTGCGGTTCCCGGTGGTGCGACGGACAGGGGTGGTGCGACGGCTTGTGGGTCGGACGGTGGGACGGCGGGTGGGGGCCCGTGCCGTGGGCGACGGTGAAGGTCGCGCTCCAGGGCTTGCCCTCGCCGCCGGGCGGGGCCGGGCAGGTGCCGTCGACGGTCCACGCGGAGTCCTGGCCGAGGGCGTCCGGATCGCCCTCGAAGTTCTCGGCGGAGGCGATGAGGGCCGTGCCGCGGTAGGCGGGCCCGGACAGCTCGTCGTCGTTGCCGGTGACCTTGTGCAACGCCACGGTGCCCTCCTCGAAGGCCTGCGAGGTGGCGTCGATGCTCCCGGGCGGCGGTCCCCCGGTCGGATCACAGGTGACCGAGACCGTGACCGTGCCCCCTGGGTGGACGGTGGCGGGAGCGACCTCGGCGGCGGGTTCGGCGGACACGGCCGGTGCGAAGCCGGCCAGGGCCGAACCGGCCAGGGCGGCGGCGGACAGTGCGTGGAGGGTGCGGCGCATGGAGCGAGCTCCTTCGGGCGACGGCAGAAATGCCCTGCTGCCATCACAGCCACCCCGGCGCGTCCCCGCGCGCGGCCGACCCCCATTAGCGGGACGGCACCCTCCGGGCGGGTGAACGCCCGGCCCTAGTGTCCTGGTCCGGAGATCCTGTCGCAGTAGCGGCAGATGCGGTCGATGATCTGGTCTGCGGTTTTGGTCCATTTGAAGGGCCGGGCCTGG
>NZ_NOKT01000008.1 GCF_002237655.1 Streptomyces sp. XY006 | reverse complement strand
AAACGCTCGGCTGGGAAACCCCAGCCGAGCGTCTCGCTAAGCTCCTGGCCACAGCCAGTTGATCACTTGTGTTGCAACGACCCCTGGAATTCGCCGTCGGGAGGGGGCCCTGAGCGGGTGGGTCAGCTCGCAGCCGCGTCCGCGCGGACCGCGGGGCGGCGGGAGGCGATGACCTTCCTCGCCAGCGACCGCGGGCTGGTCAGGAAGCCCCAGCCCCACGACATGTGCATGGTGGCCAGCGCCACGGGGATCTGCAGCCGGGCCTTCAGCGGCAGCCCCTTGCCCGCCGGGACCGAGCCCAGCAGGATCGCCGCGAGGTAGCCGCCGGGCACCACGAAGCCCCACGGGGTCAGCGCCGCGCCCACCAGGAGCCCGGCCGCGATCGCGCACACGGCGGCCGGCGGGGCGAGGTAGCGCAGGTTGATCGAGCCCTCGTGGTAGCGGGCGACGACATGCCGCCAGCGGCCGTAGTCCTTGTACTGCTTGGCGAGCGCCTTCACGCTCGGCCGCGGCCGGTACGACACCCTCAGTTCGGGCGAGAACCAGATCAGCCCGCCGGCCTCACGGATGCGGAAGTTCAGCTCCCAGTCCTGGGCGCGGATGAACTCCACGTTGTAGCCGCCCTGCTGCTCCAGCGCCTCGCGCCGGAACACGCCGAGATAGACGGTCTCGGCCGGGCCCGCCTGGCCGCCCGTGTGGAACGCGGCGTTGCCGACCCCGATCTTCGAGGTCATCGCGGCGGCGACCGCGTGCTCCCAGTCGTTCTCGCCCTCGGCGTGCATGATGCCGCCGACGTTCTGCGCGCCGGTCTCCTCCAGGAGCCGGACGGCGGTGGCGATGTAGTTCGGCGAGAGCATGCCGTGGCCGTCGACGCGGACGACGATCGGGTGCTTCGAGGCGTTGATCGCCGCGTTCAGCGCGGCGGGCGTACGGCCCGTGGGGTTGGGGACGGTGTGCACGCGCGGGTCTTCGGCCACGAGCTCGGCGGCGATCTCGTCCGTGCGGTCCGTGGACGGACCGAGGGCGATCACGACCTCCATCTCGCCGGCGTACTCCTGCGCGAGGATCGCTTGGACTGCTCCGCGCAGATGCCGCTCCTCGTTGAGGACAGGCATGATCACGGAAACGGCGGGGTGCCGCACGTCGGGATTGGCGTTCATAGGGGGCTCACGTTACCGCGAACGGGGGACACCGGTGCGCGCCGCGGGGGCGGTACCGCGGGCCGCAGATCGTATCGGCCTACGGTTTCACGGATCCCACGTACGGCCGTCGTCCGGAGGTGTCCCCATGCCCACGCCGCCGCGGTCCCCTCGGTCCACCGCCGCTCCCCAGCGCCGTCCGCAGCCCACTGCCCGCCGCGCCCCGCGCCGCCCCGCGCCGCCCGCCCGGCGCCGTCGGCCGCGCTGGGGCATGCGGGCCGTCACCACGCTGTCCGTGGTGGTGCTGGCCTCGGCCGGGATCGGGCACGCGGTGGTGACCAGCCTGGACGCGGACATCGCCCGGGTCGACGCCTTCAAGGACATGAAGAACCGGCCCCGGGCGGGCCACGGCATGAACCTCCTGCTGGTCGGCACCGACGGCCGGGAGAAGATCGGCAAGGCGGAGCGGCACAAGTACCGGCTCGGCGGCGCGCCCTGCCACTGCACCGACACGATGATGATCGTGCACATCTCGGAGGACCGGGAGCGCGCGAGCGTGGTGAGCCTGCCGCGCGACTCGTACGCCGTCACTCCCCCGCACACCGACCGCACCTCCGGCAGGCGGCACGGCGGGCACCCGCTGAAGCTGAACGCGGCGTACGCGGAGGGCGGGCCGCAGCTGACCGTGCGGACGGTCGAGAGCATGACCAAGGTGAAGATCGACCACTACGTGGAGGTCGACTTCACCAGCTTCATGAAGACGGTCGACGTGGTCGGCGGCGTGCAGATCTGCACGGCCGACCCGCTGAAGGACAGCTACACCGGCCTGAACCTCCCGGCCGGGCGGCACACCCTGGCCGGCGGGCAGGCCCTGCAGTACGTGCGCGCCCGCCACGTCGACGGCGCCTCCGATCTGGGCCGGATGAAACGGCAGCAGCGCTTCATGGCGGCGCTGGTGGAGCGGATCACCTCGTCCGGGATCCTCCTCAACCCGATGAAGTTCCGGGACGTCACCCGGGCGGTGCTCGGCTCGGTGCGGGCGGACAAGGGCTTCGGCACGGACGAGATGCTCGACCTGGGCCGGGCCATGCGGAACTTCTCCCCCTCATCGTCGGAGTTCACCACCGTCCCGATCGGGCGCATGGGGTACGCCGTGAAGGGCGTCGGCTCGACGCTGAAGTGGGACCCCGTGAAGTCGGAGCGGCTCTTCCACGCCCTGCGCCAGGACCAGCCGCTGTCCGCGCACCGCTCGCGGGGAGTGGCCCGGATCGTCTCGGTCGCCCCGCAGCAGATCCGGGTCCAGGTGGAGAACGGCACGGGCACGGCCGGGCTCGGCCGCCGGGTGGACGCGGCGCTCGCCTCGACCGGCTTCCGCACGACGAAGGCCCCGAGGAACGCCGCGGCCCGTGACGTCAAGCGCACGATCGTCGCCTACGACCCCCGCTGGGACCGCTCGGCCAAGTCCCTCGCCACGGCCCTGCCGGGCAGCGAGCTCCGGCCGGTCAAGGGGCTGGGCGCGACCCTGAAGGTGATCGCGGGCGCGGACTTCGAACGGGTGCGCAAGGTCCGCGCCGAGGACCCGGGCCAGGGCGAGTTCGGAGTGGTACGGGGCGACGAGGTGGCGTGCTCGTAGCGGCCGCGTGCTCCTGGGAGGCCGGCCCGGTCAGTCCTCGAAGCCCTCCGCTGCTCGCTTCTCGCGGAGGTCCATGATCGCCCGGCGGCGGGCCAGGCGGTGGGTGCGGCGGATCTGGGCCTCCTGGTAGCGGCGCTTGTCGCGCTCGGTCTCCGGGAGGACCGGCGGGACGCGGCGGGGCTTGCCGTCGGCGTCGACCGCCGCGAAGACGAGGTAGGCGGAGCCGACCTGGGTGGGCGGCGCGGACTCGTTCCAGCGTTCGGCCAGCACCCGTACCCCGACCTCCATGGAGGTGCGGCCGGTCCAGTTGACCTGGGCCTTGACGTGGACGAGGTCACCGACGCGGACCGGCTCCAGGAACGCCATCTCGTCCATGGACGCGGTGACGGCCGGCCCGCCGGAGTGCCGTCCGGCCACGGCCCCGGCGGCGTCGTCGACCAGCTTCATGATGACCCCGCCGTGCACGGTGCCCAGCAGGTTCGTGTCGTTGTGGGTCATGATGTGGCTGAGGGTGGTGCGGGAGGCCGAGGTCGGCTTGCCCGGGATATCCGTGGTGCCGGAATCCGCAGCTGGGGCCTGGTCTGTCATGGCCCCTACCTTATGCCGAGGCGGCGTGAGGGGGATTTGTGTCAGCTTCGCCACAGCCGTGCTCTGATTTTCCGACGACTCTTGTATGGCCCACCACCGGGACCTGCACACTGTCGGCATGAATGATTGGCCCGAGGGGTTCTCCGGCGACAACCGCGGCAGCCGGTACGGACGGGGCAGCTCCAGCGCACAGCCGGAGAGCGCCCGTGTCATGCGGCAGGTCCGCCGCGGTCCGGCGGCACCGCCCGGGCAGGGCGCCTACGGCGGGGTGCCGCAGCAGCCGTCGTACGTCGACGGCGGCTACGCCGAGCCGCCCGGTGGCTACGACAGCGGCTACAACACCGGCCAGGTCTACGGCTCCCCCGGCGGCCGGGGCCCCGGCGGACCGGGCGGCGGCGGGTACGACCCGCGCCCCGCGCCGAACTGGCGCCGCCGTATCAAGGTGACGGCCATCACGGTGGTGACGGTGCTGGTCGTGACGAGCGTCGCCACGTACTTCTGGGCCGACTCCAAGCTCAACCGCGACGTCGACCTGTCGAAGGTCATCGACCGGCCGGAGGCGGGCGAGGGCACCAACTACCTGATCGTCGGCTCCGACAGCCGCGCGGGCATGTCGGCCGAGGAGAAGAAGAAGCTGCACACCGGCTCCGCCGAGGGCAAGCGCACGGACTCGATGATGATCCTGCACACCGGGAGCAACGGCCCGACGCTGATCTCGCTGCCGCGTGACTCCAACGTCACGATCCCCTCCTACAAGGGCTCCGAGTCCGGCAAGCTCTACCCGGCCGCGGGCCGGCAGACGAAGCTGAACGCGGCCTACGCGGAGGACGGCCCGGAGCTGCTGGTCCGCACCGTCGAGGCCAACACCGGCCTGCACATCGACCACTACGTGGAGATCGGCTTCGGCGGCTTCGCGAACATCGTGGACGCGGTCGGCGGAGTCGAGATCGACATCCCGCAGGACATCAAGGACACCAAGTCCGGCGCGGACCTGAAGAAGGGCAAGCAGACCCTCGACGGCGAGCAGGCCCTGGCCTTCGTCCGCACCCGCTACGCCCTGCGGGGCTCCGACCTGGACCGGACGAAGAACCAGCAGAAGTTCCTCTCGGCCCTGGCCAACCAGGTCGCCACCCCGAGCACGATCCTGAACCCGTTCAAGCTCTACCCGACCATGGGCGCCGGCCTGGACTCCCTGGTCGTCGACAAGGACATGGGCCTGTTCGACCTGGCCTCCATGTTCTGGGCGATGAAGGGCGTCAGCGGCGGCGAGGGCAAGTCGATGAACATGCCGATCTCGGGCAACGCCCCGAACGGCAACCTCCAGTGGGACACCGCCAAGGTCAAGACCCTGGTGAGCCAGCTGAAGAACGACGAGACGGTCACCGTCTCGGGCAACTGAGCCCACCGCGGCACGGCAGGGGGCACCCGGACGGGTGCCCCCTTCGTCGTGCTGCGGTGTCACATCATGGTGGCCGACATCGCGCGGCACGTCTCGGCGCAGGCGCGACAGGACTCGGCGCAGCGCATCATCTGGGCGTCGTCCGGCATGGACATACACGCCTCGGCGCACATGTCACAGGCCCGGGCGCACATCGCGCACATGTCGGCCGCGAGGGGCGAGCGGCGCATCATCATGTCGGCGCACATGCGCGTCATCTCGGCGCAGTCCATCACGGCGCGCATGATCTGCATCTGGGCCGGGCCGCCCATCTGCAGGCAGGAGCTCATGGTCTCCTCGCACACGCCGTGGCAGGTCATGCACGCCTGGACGCAGTCCTGCATCTCCTTGCTGAGCGGGGTCGCGGTGGTGGCGGGCTGCTGGGTCATGTCTTCCTCCCGTGGGGACGGCGAGGGCCGGGGGCGGCCCCCGTGCCTACCGTCCTACGCCTCCGGCCCCATGAGCACCACACGGCGGACCGGCCCGTGTGCGGCTCGCCACGGCCCTGCGTGAAACCTCCGGCAGCGGCAAAGAGGAACCAGCAGGCGCTTCCGGGACCCGGGGCGCGCGGGCAGGGGGCGGCGAGCAGCCCGTGGCAGGGGAGATCACACGTGACACAGCAGATGTACGAGGAACGGCGGATACCGGAGCCGAGAGCGCCCGAGGACCGCAAGCAGCGGCTGCGCAGGCGGCTGGAGCGGCTGATCGGCGTCGCGGCGACCGAGGGCAACGAGCTCGTGCCGCTGCGCAACGGGGACGAGATCTTCCCCGCGATGCTGGCCGCGATCCGGGCCGCCGAGCACACCGTCGACATGATGACGTTCGTGTACTGGCGCGGTGAGATCGCCCACGAGTTCGCCGCGGCCCTGGCCGACCGGGCCCGGGCGGGCGTGCGGGTGCGGCTGCTGCTGGACGGCTTCGGGGCCAAGGAGATCGAGCCGGACCTGCTGAACGCCATGGACGAGGCCGGGGTCCAGGTGGCCTGGTTCCGGCCGCCCGCACGGCTGTCGCCGATGCGGCAGAACCACCGCTGCCACCGCAAGGTGCTGGTCACCGACGAGCACACCGCGTTCACCGGCGGCGTCGGCATAGCGCAGGAGTGGTGCGGCGACGCCCGCAATCCCGACGAGTGGCGCGACACCCATGTGCAGGTGCGCGGTCCGGCCGTGGACGGGATCGCCGCCGCCTTCGCGCAGAACTGGGCCGAGTGCCACGACGACCTCTACGACGAGCACGACCGGTTCACCGCGCAGGAGCAGCCGGGGCGGTCCACGGTCCAGGTCGTGCGGGGCTCGGCCTCCTTCGGCTGGCAGGACATGCAGACGGTGCTGCGGGTGCTGATCACCTCGGCGCAGGAACGGCTGCGGCTGGCGACGGCCTACTTCGCCCCCGACACGTACTTCATCGACCTGCTGGCCGCCGCGGCCCGGCGCGGGGTCCGGGTGGAGATCCTGCTGCCCGGACCGCACACCGACCAGCGGGCGTGTCTGCTGGCCGGGCGGCAGCACTACCAGACCCTCGTCGACGCGGGGGTGGACGTGCGGGAGTACCAGCCGACCATGCTGCACACGAAGATCGTCACCGTGGACGGGGTGTGCTCGCTCATCGGCTCGACCAACTTCAACCGCCGTTCCATGGAGCACGACGAGGAGGTCGTCCTGGCAGTCCTCGACGAGGACTTCACCGCGGCGCTCGACGCGGACTTCGACGCCGACCGGAAGCTGAGCGAGCCGATCGACGCCGCCCGCTGGCGGCGGCGTCCGCTGCCGTGGCGGCTGGCCGAGGCCGCGGTCACCCCCATCCGCCGCTTCCTGTGAGACACCCCGGCCTCCGGCGTGAGCCGAGGACCGGGGCGGGCCGTGTCGGAGGAGGGGGTTACGGCAGGTTGCGCGCCATGACGATCCGCTGAACCTGATTCGTGCCCTCATAAATCTGGGTGATCTTGGCGTCGCGCATCATGCGCTCGACCGGGTAGTCGCGGGTGTAGCCGTAGCCGCCGAGGAGCTGGACGGCGTCGGTGGTGACTTCCATGGCCACGTCCGAGGCGAAGCACTTGGCGGCGGCGCCCAGGTAGGTGAGGTCGGCGTCGACGCGCTGGGAGGCGGCGGCGGCCTGGTAGGTCAGGGCGCGGGCGGCCGAGATCTTCATGGACATGTCGGCGAGCATGAACTGGATGCCCTGGAAGTCGGCGATGGGCTTGCCGAACTGCTTGCGCTCCTTGACGTAGCCCTTGGCGTAGTCGAGGGCGCCCTGGGCGATGCCGAGGGCCTGGGCGGCGATGGTGATGCGGGTGTGGTCGAGGGTCTTCATCGCCGTGGCGAAGCCGGTGCCCTCCTCGCCGATCATGCGGTCGGCGGGGATGCGGACGTTGTCGAGGTAGACCTCGCGGGTCGGGGAGCCCTTGATGCCGAGCTTCTTCTCCGGGGCGCCGAAGGAGACGCCCTCGTCGGACTTCTCGACGACGAAGGCGGAGATGCCCTTGGAGCGCTTCTCCGGGTCGGTGACGGCCATCACCGTGTAGTACTCGGACTCGCCGGCGTTGGTGATCCAGCGCTTGACGCCGTTGAGGACCCAGAAGTCGCCGTCGCGCACGGCCCGGGTCTTCATGCCGGCGGCGTCGGAGCCGGCGTCCGGCTCGGACAGGCAGTAGGAGAACATGCCCTCGCCCTTGGCGAGCGGGGTCATGTACTTCTTCTTCAGCTCCTCGGACCCGGAGAGGATCACGGGCAGGGAGCCGAGCTTGTTCACGGCCGGGATGAGGGAGGACGAGGCGCAGACGCGGGCGACCTCCTCGATCACTATGACGGTCGCCAGGGCGTCGGCGCCCGAGCCGCCGTACTCCTCGGGCACGTGCACCGCGTGCAGGTCGTTCGCGACCAGCGCCTGGAGGGCCTCGCGCGGGAAGCGGGCCTCCTCGTCCACCGCGGCGGCGTGCGGCGCGATCTTCGCCTCGGCCAGCGAGCGGACGGCGTCACGGAGCATGTCGTGCTCCTCGGACGGGCGGTACAGGTCGAAGTCAGCCGATCCGGCCAAGGTCTCTCACGCTCCAAAACGCTGCGATGGTGGCGCTAACTACCGTTAAGTAATCAAAAGTTTATGGGGTCGCCCTCGGGAGGGATACGTGAGCTAGGCGACAGCTGAGAAGTTGCCCGGTGAAGCGCGCTCCCATGCCCCGGCTATGCTCGGGCGCGCACCACATGCCGTAGACCCCTGGAGCACCCATGGCCCTGAAGATCACCGTGATCGGCACCGGTTATCTCGGCGCGACGCACGCCGCGGCCATGGCCGAGCTGGGCTTCGAGGTGCTCGCTCTCGACGTCGTCCCGGAGAAGATCGAGAAGCTGGAGCGGGGCGAGGCCCCGATGTACGAGCCGGGTCTGGACGAGCTGCTGCGCCGGCACGTCCCCGGGTTCGAGGGTTCCAGCGGCCGGCTGCGTTTCACCCAGGACTGGGCCGAGATCGGCGCCTTCGGCGATGTGCACTTCGTCTGCGTGAACACCCCGCAGCGGCACGGCGAGTACGCCTGCGACATGTCGTACGTCGACTCCGCGTTCGCCTCGCTCGCCCCCCATCTGCACGGGCCCGCGCTGGTGGTCGGCAAGTCGACGGTGCCGGTCGGCTCCGCGGACCGGCTCGCGACGTACCTGGCCGCGCACGCGCCCGCCGGCGAGGACGCGGAGCTGGCCTGGAACCCGGAGTTCCTGCGCGAGGGCTTCGCCGTGGACGACACGCTGCACCCGGACCGGATCGTGGTGGGCGTGCGCAGCGAGCGCGCCGAGAAGCTGCTGCGCGAGGTGTACGCGACGCCGGTCGCGGAGGGCTCGCCCTTCGTGGTGACGGACTTCCCGACCGCCGAGCTGGTGAAGACGTCCGCCAACTCCTTCCTCGCCACGAAGATCTCCTTCATCAACGCCATGGCGGAGGTGTGCGAGGCCGCCGGCGGCGACGTCGCCAAGCTGGCGGAGGCGATCGGCTACGACGACCGGATCGGCAGGAAGTTCCTGCGGGCCGGGATCGGCTTCGGCGGCGGCTGTCTGCCCAAGGACATCCGGGCGTTCATGGCGCGCGCCGGTGAGCTGGGCGCGGACCAGGCGCTGACGTTCCTGCGGGAGATCGACTCGATCAACATGCGCCAGCGCGGGCAGATGGTGGAGCTGACCCGGCAGGCGCTGGGCGGCGGGCCGTTCCTCGGCAAGCGCGTGGCCGTGCTGGGCGCGACCTTCAAGCCCGACTCGGACGACGTGCGGGACTCGCCCGCGCTGAACGTGGCCGGGCAGATCCACCTCCAGGGCGGCCAGGTCACGGTCTACGACCCGAAGGGCATGGACAACGCCCGCCGCGTCTTCCCGACCCTCGGCTACGCGGACTCGGCGCTGGACGCCGTACGCGGCGCCGACATCGTGCTGCACCTGACGGAGTGGCGGGAGTTCCGCGAGCTGGACGAGGAGGCCCTCGGCGAGGTCGCGGCGGCCCGGGTCATCCTGGACGGCCGCAACGCCCTGGACCCGGAGCGCTGGCGCAAGGCCGGCTGGACGTACCGGGCGATGGGACGTCCCAAGGCGTAGGCGCCCGGGGATACGAGAACAGGCGACGCCGGTTCGGCCGAGGCTCAGTCGGCCGAACCGGCGTCTTGTTGCATTCTGCCCCACCGGGCCCCGGCGCGGGGCGGGTCACGCCCCCTTGGCCCGGTAGCGGCGCATCTTGGCCCGGGCCCCGCAGACCTGCATGGAGCACCAGCGGCCGCGGCCGGCCGGGCTGCGGTCGTAGTAGGCCCAGTGGCAGTCGGGGGCCTCGCAGGCCTTCAGCCGCGTCCAGGTGCCGGCGACGAGGGCCTCGGCGACGGCGGCGGCCACGCGGGCGGGCAGGGAGGGGCCGCCCGCGGGGACGAGGGCGGCCGAGCCGTCCGCCGGGTCGACCCGGACGGCGAGGGGGGCCGCGGCCAGGAGGTCGCCGAGCGGGGGCACCTCGCGGTGCGGCGGGTGGCCGGCGTGGGCGAGGAGGACGGCCCGCAGCGACTCGCGCAGGGCGCGGGCGTCCTCCGCCTCGTCGTCGCGGCTGATCCCCACGCGCGCCCGGCCCTCCGGCGTGTCCAGCGCGTCGGCGCCCGACTCGATGTCCAGCGTGTTCACCAGCGCCTCGATCAGGGCCAGGCCGCCGGGTGCGGGCGATCTCTCCGTCATGGCTGGACCGTACCTCTCACCCATTCCCTTGCGAGGTTACCGCCGATACGGGAGCATGAGGTAACGGTTACCGGTTACCCGCTCCCTATAGGTAACACCCTCACAGGTAACACCCTCACAGGTAACACCTTCCCTGGTAGCAGCGACTTCGAGGAGGAAGTCATGGCTCTCGCCAAGATGGGCGTCGTCGTCCTGGACTGTCCCGACCCCCGCGCCCTGGCGGGCTTCTACGCGCAGGTGCTCGGCGGCACGCCGACGGTGGAGACCGACGGCGCGGACGAATGGGTGGACCTGAAGGTGCCGGGCGGGCCGGCGCTGGCGTTCCAGGCCGCGCCCGGGTTCGTGCCGCCACGGTGGCCCTCGCCCGAGCACTCGCAGCAGTTCCACCTCGACCTGGTGGTGGACGACATGGACACGGCCGAGAAGGGCGTGCTGGCACTGGGCGCGAAGCCGCTGGACGCCGAGGACCGTGAGCGCAGCTTCCGGGTTTACGCCGACCCGGCCGGGCACCCGTTCTGCCTCTGCGCCGGCTGAGACCAGGAGGCCCCATGTCCGCAGTGGCACGTTTCCGTTCCGTGGTCGTCGACTGCCCCGACCCGCGCGCGCTCGCCCGCTTCTAGGCGCAGGTGGGCGGCGGGACGCCGGAGGACGACGACCCCGACTGGGTCGTACTGCGTGTCCCGGGCGGGCCCCGGCTCGCCTTCCAGCGCTCGGACGGCCACACGCCGCCGGAGTGGCCGCGGGCCGACCGCAACGCCCAGCAGTTCCACCTGGACTTCGACGCCGGGTCGACCTGGGAGGAGATCGACGCGGCCGAGGAGCGGGTGCTGGCGCTGGGCGCGACAGTGCTGGACCGGGAGGACTACGAGAAGAAGGACTTCCGGGTGTACGCAGATCCGGCGGGGCATCCGTTCTGCCTGTGCCGCATCGAGCACGGCTGACCTCCGCCCGTGCCGCGTCGGGCACGGCCGACCTCTGCACGACCGACCCGCGGGCCCGTCCGGGAGGACGGGCCCGTCAGCCGTCCAGGTCCGAGATCGTCGCCGTGGACGGTGCGCGGCGCTGCTGGGCGGCCCGGGCGGTGAAGTCGGCGCCGCGCAGCACGCGCTGGACGTTGCCCCAGGTCAGCAGGGCCACATCGGCCTCCTCCCAGCCGCGGCGCAGCAGTTCGCCGATCAGCCGCGGGTAGCAGGAGGTGTCACCGAGCCCCTGCGGGTGGGCGGAGCCGGTGTCGTACGTGCCGGACAGGCCGACGCTGTGGGCTCCGGCCACCTCCCGGATGTGGTCGAGGTGGTCGGCCACGTCGCGGACGGTCGGACCGGTCTGCTCGGCGGTCAGCGGCACCAGGCACAGCCCCTTGGCCGCGCCCAGCTCCGCCAGCAGGTCGTCGGGGAGGTTCGCCGGGTGCGGGCGGACGGCCCGGGCGGCGGAGCGGCTGCACAGCACCGGGGCCCGGGAGAGGCTGAGGGCGCGGCGCAGGGTCTGCGGGGAGGCGCCGGAGAGGTCCGCGATCACGCCGAGCCGGTTCATCTCGCGCACGACCTCCTCGCCGAACCGGGTCAGTCCCGCCTCGCTCGCCCAGGACACCCCGGACAGGGTCAGCACGCGCAGGCCGAGCCGGTGCAGCTGGCGCAGGATGCCCACGGAGTCGCCCACCGCCGAGGCCCCGGCGGGACCGAGGAGCACCGCGACCCGGCCGCAGCTGCGGGCGTCCACGACCTCCCCGGCCGTACCGGCGGGACGCAGGCTCTCCTCGCAGGTGCGCACGACTGTCCGGGCCAGGTCCAGTTGCTCCAGGATGACGCCGACGGCCCGGTCCCCGTCCAGTCCCTCGGGCAGGTGCAACGCCCAGAACAGGGCGCCCACATGGCCCTCGCGCAGCCGGGGCACGTCCGTGTCGACGGTGCTCTCGCCGAGCTCCAGGTCGTAGTACGACAGGCGCCTGAGGGCCCAGGGCAGTCCGTTGTAGCCGTCGGCGACGGGGTGCGCGGTGAGGATGGCGTGCGCCCGGGTCAGCGGCGCGTCGTCGGGGTCGGAGACGGCCTCGTAGGACTCCGCCGTGACGACGGCCTCCTCGGGGTACGGGTCGGCCAGGTCGTCGAGGTCGCCGGCCGCGGCGGTGGGGCGCAGGTCGTCCTGGAGATCTGCCATGGCGGCTCCCGTACGGTCGTTCGTGAGGTACGGTCACCGTCGCACGGCGCGGGGGGCGGTTCCTGGTGGGCGCGGCGTTCGGAGTACGGCGCCGGGTTTCTTCCCCCTGTGGACGCGTGAGTCCCGGGAATTCACACTTCTTTGATATCGATGATGTGACCTGCACCACTCATCAGGTCTACTCCAGCTCAGGTCGATTAGACATGTGTCGTTCGGGTATCTCCAAACCGACGACAGCGTCAAGCATGCGGCCATTCGAGTCACTCTTTTGGATGACCGTCGATTCGACCGCGTATGATGGGAAAGTTTCGGCACGCCAAGTGCTGTTCGCCGCCGTCACTCTCCCGAAGGAGCGCCATGCCCAGGTCCGTGGACCCGAGCCTCAACCGCCGCAAGCTGCGTCTCGCCCTGAAAGCGGCCCGCGACAAGCGCGGTCTGACCCAACGGCAGGCAGCCGACGTGCTCGAGTGGTCGTTGTCCAAGCTGATCCGGATCGAGGCTGGCACCGTGAGTCTGTCCGTCACGGACCTACGGGCGATGCTCCTCGAGTACGGTGTCGACGATCCGGAGCTCATCGCGGAGTTGGAGGAGGCGGCCCGAGGCAGCAAGGGACAGGCCTGGTGGTCCGAGTACAACAACGTCATCAGCCAGCCGTTTGCCCAGTACCTGGGTTACGAGAGCGCCGCGAACGCCATCCGGGGCTACCACCCCAGTCTCATCCCAGGTCATTTGCAGATCTCGGACTACGTCACTGCCTTGTTCGAGGCGGGCCAGTCCGACACCAGGGCTCAGCAGCGCATCGACCTGCGCATCGCCCGGCAGGAGCGTGTTCTCCACGAGGACGGACCTGAGGTGGAGATGGTCATCGACGAAGCGGCTCTGCGCCGCCAAGTCGGAGGACCGGCCACCATGCGCCGCCAGTTGCTGTTCCTCAAGGAACTCATCAGCGGGCAGCGTGCCACTCTCCGGGCGCTGCCCTTCACCGCCGGCGCACACGACAGTCTCGACAGCAGCTTCTTCCTCCTGGGCTTCCAGGACGACGAAGACGTGCTCTACGTGGCAGGCCCGGGAGGCACTCTGACGAACCGGGACGATCGTGAACTGGTCGCCCGCTACCAGGAGTGCTTCGAGGACCTGCGCAACAAAGCGCTGACCGAGGACGAGACGGTCACGCTGTTGGACGAACTCATCGAACAATTCCACCGCACCTGACGTCGGTTCAGCGTGCCACCGGGGGCCCAGGGGAAGCCATGACGACCGACAAGGGGAGGAAGAAGCGCCGTGGACCGGAGTCGAGTTCCAGAAGCGGGAGCAACGCCGCCCCCCGCCAGGCCGACACCCCTGGGCCCGGTCGGCAGCACGAGCACGTCATACCGGTCCCGCAGGGGCTCGGCAGTCGGGAGGCGTGCACCCGTCTACTACGACTGAAAAAGGCGGAAACCGACAACCCCATACGGCGCCGGCGGGCCCATGTCGACGACGTCATACGCATCATCCGCAACCTGGCCGCGCTGGTCCTGTTCTCCGCCGCCGTCTCCGCGCTGGTGGCCTACGCCGGCATCCGGATGGGCGTGCCGCCGGAGATGTGCTGGTTCGGCAGTGTCAGTGGAGGCCCGCTCCTGGTCAGGACGTTCATCAAGCTCTTCGAGACGGTGCGTCCCTCGTTGCCGGACGCACCAGAAGATCCACCGTCCACTGGCGGGCCCTAGCCGGAGACTGGGCCCACCACCAGCTCGCGGCAGCCGACATGCCGATCAACACCGTCAGCCACAGGGTGAGTCGCACCCAAAGACTTCCGCCCAGCAGGGAAGCGGCCGCTCCGCAGGCTGATGCCAGCGTGCCAGTCACCAGGCAATACCCGAAGAGACCCCTTGTGATGGATCGTTCACGGCTTCGGCTGCTCATGCCACGTCCAGCGGTGTCCGAGTCATTCATGATTACGCCCCGGATACTCCGGGGCGGACAGCCACACCATCGCGCTGCGCCAGGCCGCCGGCGTGAAGGTCAGCACTCTGCCGCTCGGATGCTTGGAATCCCGTATCCAGACCTCTTCGGGGAACGCGGCCATCTCGCAGCACTGATTGTCATTGCTGCCGCTACCGCCGCTATAGCTACTCCGCCGCCAGGAATACGGACTCTGCTCCTCAGCCACGCCGCCCCCTCTCGCCCGTACCAAGACCAGACCCGCCACAGAAGAGCGCTGCACGCGTATGAGGGTCCTACCCGTCCGCGCGGCCGTTCAACAGGAGCCGGACGGCCTTGGCCGTGGAGCGGCACCGCATGTGCGCACATCGGCCAAGGTCACGATCGCGGCGGCGGTCAGCCGTCGAGGTCCTCGATGCGCGCGTTGGACGGCGACCGGGTCTCCTGAAGCCCCCGGGCCACGTCCTCGGCCGCGCCCAGCACCCGCACCGCGTTCTTCCAGGTGAGCTTGGCCAGGTCGGCCTTGGACCAGCCGCGGTCGTGCAGTTCGGCGATCAGGTTCGGGTAGCCCGAGACGTCGTCCAGGCCGTCCGGGGTGAAGGCCGTGCCGTCGTAGTCGCCGCCGATGCCGAGGTGGTCGACACCGGCGACCTCGCGCATGTGGTCCAGGTGGTCGGCCACCGTGGCGACGGTGGCGACCGGGCGCGGATGCCGCTCCTCGAAGGCGCGGTGCACCTTCATGGCCTCCGCGGTGGTGTCGAGGTGGTGGAAGCCGTGGGCGCGCATGTTCTCGTCGGCCTCGGCCGTCCAGTCCACGGCCGCCTGGAGCACGAACTTGGGCACGAACGTCACCATCGCCATGCCGCCGTTGGCGGGCAGCCGCTCCAGGACGTCGTCCGGGACGTTGCGCGGGTGGTCGCACACGGCCCGAGCGGAGGAGTGGGAGAAGATCACCGGGGCCGAGCTCGTGTCGAGCGCGTCCCGCATGGTCGTCGCCGCCACGTGGGAGAGGTCGACGAGCATGCCGAGGCGGTTCATCTCCCGGACGACCTCGCGGCCGAACGCGGTGAGGCCGCCGGCCCGCGGCTCGTCGGTCGCGGAGTCCGCCCAGTCGACGTTGTCGTTGTGGGTGAGGGTCATGTACCGCACGCCCAGCCCGTACAGGCCGCGCAGGGTGCCCAGCGAGTTGGCGATGGAGTGGCCGCCCTCCGCGCCCATGAGCGAGGCGATACGGCCCTCCCCGCGCGCGGCCTCCAGGTCGGCGGCGGTGAGCGCGGGGCGCAGGTCCTCGGGGTGGCGGGTCAGCAACTGCCGGACGCAGTCGATCTGTTCGAGGGTGGCGGCCACCGGGTCGGGCGCGTCCGTGCGGACGTACACCGACCAGTACTGGGCGCCGACCCCGCCCGCGCGCAGCCGGGGGATGTCGGTATGCAGATGGGCGCTCTGGTCGGTGGCGATGTCACGGGCGTCGAGGTCGTAGCGGACCTGTTCGCGCAGCGCCCAGGGCAGGTCGTTGTGGCCGTCGACGACCGGGAACTCGCGCAGGAGCTCCCGGGCCGCCTCCTGGGACGTCACCGCCGTCACTTCCTCGCGCCGAAGCCGAAGCCGCCCGAACCCTCGACCTTGGAGCGCAGGCGCTTGCCCTTCTCGGTGGCCTGGTCGTTCAGCTCCTGCTGGAACTCGCGCATCCGGGCGCGCAGTTCCTCGTCGTGCGCGGCGAGGATGCGGGCCGCGAGCAGCCCGGCGTTGCGGGCACCGGCGACCGAGACCGTGGCGACCGGGACACCGGCCGGCATCTGCACGATCGACAGGAGGCTGTCCATGCCGTCGAGGTACTTCAGCGGCACCGGCACGCCGATGACCGGCAGCGGGGTGACCGAGGCGAGCATGCCGGGCAGGTGGGCGGCGCCGCCCGCCCCGGCGATGATCACCTTGAGCCCGCGGTCGTCGGCCTGCTCGCCGTAGGCGACCATCTCGCGCGGCATGCGGTGCGCGGAGACGACGTCGACCTCGTAGGCGATCTCGAACTCGTCGAGGGCCTTCGCGGCGGCCTCCATGACGGGCCAGTCGGAGTCCGACCCCATGACGATGCCAACAACAGGGCTCATTCGGTGATGGTGCCTCTCAGATAGCCGGCAGCGTGACGGGCGCGCTCCAGCACGTCGTCCAGGTCGTCGCCGTAGGTGTTCACGTGACCGACCTTGCGGCCGGGCTTCACGTCCTTGCCGTACATGTGGATCTTGAGCTGCGGGTCGCGGGCCATGCAGTGCAGGTACGCCGAGTACATGTCCGGGTAGTCGCCGCCGAGGACGTTGACCATGACGGTCCACTTGGCGCGCGGGCGCGGGTCGCCCAGGGGCAGGTCCAAAACCGCGCGGACATGGTTGGCGAACTGGCTGGTGACCGCGCCGTCCATCGACCAGTGGCCGGAGTTGTGCGGGCGCATCGCGAGCTCGTTGACGAGGATGCGGCCGTCGCGGGTCTGGAACAGCTCGACCGCGAGGTGCCCGACGACGCCGAGCTCCTTGGCGATGTTCAGCGCCATTTCGGAGGCCTCCAGGGCGAGGGCCTCGTCGAGGTCGGGCGCGGGGGCGATGACCGTGTCGCAGACGCCGTTCACCTGCTGCGACTCCACGACCGGGTAGGCGACGGCCTGGCCGTGCGGGGAGCGGACGACGTTGGCGGCGAGCTCGCGGACGAAGTCGACCTTCTCCTCGGCGAGCACGGGGACCCCGGCCTTGAACGGCTCGGCGGCCTCCTCGACGGAGTCGACGACCCACACGCCCTTGCCGTCGTAGCCGCCGCGGACGGTCTTGAGGACGACGGGGAATCCCTCGCCCTCGGCCGCGAAGGCGGCCACGTCCTGCGGATCGGAGACGAGCCTGTGCCGGGGGCAGGGCACACCGATCGCGTCGAGCTTCGCGCGCATCACCCCCTTGTCCTGGGCGTGCACCAGCGCGTCCGGGCCGGGGCGCACGGGGATGCCGTCCGCCTCCAGCGCCCGGAGGTGCTCGGTGGGTACGTGTTCGTGATCGAAGGTGATCACATCGCACCCGCTCGCGAACTCGCGCAGCGTGTCGAGATCGCGATAGTCGCCGACGACGACATCGCTCACGACCTGCGCGGCGGAGTCCTGCGGGGTGTCACTGAGGAGCTTGAACCTGATGCCGAGCGGGATGCCAGCCTCGTGTGTCATACGCGCGAGCTGGCCCCCGCCGACCATGCCGACTACCGGGAACGTCACGCACCCAGGGTATCGGGCGCGCCAGGGTGGCCGGTTTCCCGTCCCTCCCCGTCCCGGTCCGGACCATCTCCGGCCGTCGACCGGCATGCGCAGGAAGATCGCGCGCGAGGGTGGTTAGCATGGCTGGGTTGACGCCAACCACGGACGGGGGCCTGCACGACCATGGGACATGGTGCTTCGCGGCTCCGGCGGCTCGTCCACGAGGTCGCCAAGTTCGGCGCGGTGGGCGGGGCCGGCGTGCTGGTCAACCTGCTGGTGTTCAACCTGGTGCGGCACGTCACCGACCTCCCGGTGGTCCGCGCGAGCGTCATCGCGACCGTGGTGGCGATCGTCTTCAACTACGTCGGGTTCCGGTACTTCACCTACCGCGACCGCGACAAGTCCCGCCGCACGCGGGAGCTGACCCTGTTCCTGCTGTTCAGCGCGGTCGGCCTGGTCATCGAGAACGGCGTCCTGTACACGGCGACCTACGGCTTCGGCTGGGACACCCCGCTGCAGAACAACGTCTTCAAGTTCGTCGGCATCGGCGTCGCCACGCTCTTCCGCTTCTGGTCGTACCGCACCTGGGTGTTCCGCGCGCTGCCCGCCCGGGAGGCGGTGGCGGACGCGGAGTCGATCCTGGAGCGGGAGCAGCGCACCCGGCAGCGGGTGCCGTAGCCGGCCGGCGGTCGGGTCGGCGGATGGAACGGCAGCCCGGTCGGCGCAGCGGTCAGCGGCCCGGTCGGCGCAGGGCTCAGCGGCCCGGTCGGCGCGGGGTCAGCGGATCATCGGCTCGTCGTCGCCGTCCGCCGTCTTGCGGACGGCCGTGCGGGACAGGAACAGGCCGAACACCGGGGGCGTGGTCTGCAGCATCTCCAGACGGCCGCCGTCGGCTTCCGCCAGGTCGCGGGCGACCGCGAGCCCGATGCCCGTGGAGTTGCGGCCGCTGATCGCCCGCTCGAAGATGCGGGCGCCCAGGTCGGCAGGGATGCCCGGGCCCTCGTCCGTGACCTCGATGACGGCCTGGTTGCCGGTGACACGGGTGCGCAGCGCGACGGTGCCGCCCCCGTGCATCAGCGAGTTCTCGATCAGCGCGGCCAGCACCTGCGCGACCGCGCCCGGCGTGCCGACCGCCTCCAGGTGCCGCTTGCCGGAGCTGACGATGGCCCGGCCGGCGCTGCGGTAGGCGGGACGCCACTCGGCGAGCTGCTGCTGGATGACCTCGTCGAGGTCGAAGGTGACGGCGGAGCCGGTGCGCGGATCACGCGAGTTGGTCAGCAGCCGTTCCACGACGTCCGTGAGCCGCTCGACCTGCGTGAGCGCGATCGTCGCCTCCTCCTTCACCGTGTCCGGGTCGTCGGTGAGGGTGATCTCCTCCAGCCGCATGGACAGCGCCGTCAGCGGGGTGCGCAGCTGGTGGGAGGCGTCGGCCGCGAGCCGCCGCTCCGCGGTCAGCATGCGCGCGATGCGCTCGGCGGAGCCGTCCAGCACGTCCGCGACCCGGTCCAGCTCGGGCACGCCGTAGCGCTTGTGCCGCGGGCGCGGGTCGCCCGAGCCGAGCCGCTCGGCGGTCTCCGCGAGGTCGGTCAGCGGCGACGCCAGCCGGTTGGCCTGGCGCACGGCCAGCAGGACGGCGGCCACCACCGCCAGCAGCGCCACCAGGGCGATGATCAGCAGCGTCCGGCCCACCTCCCGCGTCACCGAGGAGCGCGGCTCCTGCACCGTGACCGTCTCGCCCTCCTCGCCGGGCGCGGTCGCCTCGATGACGTCGCCGGACGGCTTGGGGCCGACCTCGATGGGCGCCTCGCCGGGGATGCGGATCACCGCGTAGTAGCGGTCCTGCGTGATCTGCTTGCGCAGCACCTCCGCGTCGACCTGCTGGGCGACGAACAGCCGGCTGTCGACGATGCTGGCCAGCCGCACCGCCTCGGACTCCACCCGCTCCCGGGCGCTGTTGCTGATCGTCCGGGTCTCGACGATGACGAGCGAGACCCCGAAGACGGCGATCACGACCAGCACCACGGCGAGCGTGGACTGGATCAGTCGGCGGCGCATGTCCTGTTACCCGCTTCGTCCGTGCCTGTTCCGCTTACCCGCTCACCCGTGCCGCTTCCGCGGCTCAGCTCTTCTCGAAGCGGAAGCCCACACCGCGCACGGTGGCGATGTAGCGCGGGTTGGCCGCGTCGTCGCCGAGCTTCTTGCGCAGCCAGGAGATGTGCATGTCGAGGGTCTTGGTCGACGACCACCAGGTGGTGTCCCAGACCTCGCGCATCAGCTGGTCGCGGGTGACGACCCGGCCGGCGTCGCGCACCAGCACCCGCAGCAGGTCGAACTCCTTGGCGGTGAGCTGCAGCTCCTCCTCGCCCATCCAGGCGCGGTGCGACTCGACGTCGATGCGCACGCCGTGGGTGGCGGGCGGCTGCTGCGGCTCGGCGGCGCCGCGCCGCAGCAGGGCCCGGACGCGGGCGAGCAGCTCGGCCAGCCGGAACGGCTTGGTGACGTAGTCGTCGGCGCCCGCGTCGAGCCCGACGACCGTGTCCACCTCGTCGGCGCGCGCGGTCAGGATGAGGATGGGGATGCTGTGGCCTTCGCCACGCAGGCGGCGGGCCACCTCCAGACCGTCCATGCCGGGCAGACCCAGGTCGAGCACGACCAGGTCGACGCCGCCCTGCATTCCGGCGTCGAGAGCGGTGGGTCCGTCCTCACGCACCTCGACCTCGTAGCCCTCCCGGCGCAGAGCACGGGCCAGCGGCTCCGAGATGGACGCGTCGTCCTCGGCGAGCAGTACTCGGGTCATGTGGTGATGGTAGACCTGCGGGGCCCGGAGCCGGGGTGTGACCGGAAGCCTCGGTTCTTACCGCCTCCACACCGTGTTCTCACGCCCGTGGGGAACCGGGGCGGACCTGCGCCTGAGGGGTGGGATCCGGTAAAGGACCTTGGAAAAGGGGCGTACGGTTCCCTTGGCGCCTGTGATCCATGTCTCAAGTCCTTCCATATCCGGCGGTGTCCTGCCGTATGGTGAAACAACGCCTGTAGCACCCTGGCGACCTTCGGAGGCCGTTGGCCCTGGAGGTCTCTTTTGTGTGCGGGCCGGTCTGCCGCCGGCCCCCCACGTGAAACGACCTGTGGCCGGGCCTCGTCGTGCGGCGACGCGCGTAGAGGCGTGGATCCCGGTGGCGACCGCCCACCGCTTCGTGATCCGGAGCGGACCCCCGTAGGCGTCGGGCGGACGGCCGTACCCGCCGGTGCCGGCAGCCCCCACCGGGCGCACCGCCGCTGTCGCGGACGGCGCGTCCCGAGCAGCAAGGAACGACCATGGCGTCCAGCCTGACGAAGGACTCGGCCCGCCCGGGCACCCCCGGCTCCGAGAAGACCTTCTTCGGCCACCCCCGCGGACTGGCCACCCTCTTCATGACCGAGATGTGGGAGCGCTTCAGCTTCTACGGCATGCGTGCCCTGCTCGTCGTGTACCTGCTCTCCGGCGGTCCGGACGCCAAGAAGGGCAGCATGGGCGGCGGTCTGGGCATGGACCTCGCCACGACGACGGCCATCTACTCGGTCTACCTGTCGATGGTGTACCTGCTCGCCATGCCCGGCGGCTGGCTCGGCGACCGCGTCTGGGGACCGCGCAAGACGGTGGCGATCGCGGCCGTCACGATCATGGCGGGCCACCTGGTGCTGGCCCTGCCCGGCGGCCAGGCGCCCTTCTTCGCCGGTCTGGCGCTGGTGGCGCTCGGCTCCGGCCTGCTGAAGGCCAACATCTCCACGATGGTCGGCCACCTCTACGACGGCCCGGACGACCCGCGCCGTGACGGCGGCTTCACGATCTTCTACATGGGCATCAACATGGGTGCCTTCTTCGCGCCGCTGATCATCGGCACCGTCGGCCAGCAGGTCAGCTGGCACCTCGGCTTCGGTCTGGCCGCGCTCGGCATGGGCATCGGCCTGATCGCCTTCCTGCTCGGCACCCGCAACCTGAGCCCGCAGAGCAACGTCGTGCCCAAGCCGCTGGCCGCCGAGGAGCGCACCGCCTGGCTGCGCAAGGGCCTGCTGTGGCTGATCGTCGCGACCGTCTTCTACGGCGTCGTGGGCTTCACCGGTCACTTCACGCTCAACTGGGCGATGATCCCGCTCACCGTGATCGGCCTGGTCATCCCGGCCGGCGTGCTGATCCGCATCAAGCGGGACAAGGAACTGAGCGACGTCGAGCAGTCGAAGATGACCGGCTACATCTGGTTCTTCGTCGCGGCCGCCGTGTTCTGGATGATCTACGACCAGGGCGGTTCCACGGTCCAGGCGTTCGGTGAGACGAAGGCATCCGGCTCGCTGCTCGGCTTCGACTTCCCGTCCTCCTGGTACCAGTCGCTGAACCCGGTCTTCATCATGGCGCTGGCCCCGGTCTTCGCCTGGATCTGGCTGTGGCTCAACCGCAAGGGCAAGGAGCCGAGCACCGTCGCCAAGTTCGCCGCGGCGCTGTTCTTCATCGGTGTCTCGTTCTTCTTCTTCCTGCTGCCGCTGGGCATGGCCGACGGCGAGAAGCTGGTCAGCCCGATGTGGCTGGTGGGCATCTACCTGATCCAGACGGTCGGCGAGCTGTGCCTCTCCCCGGTCGGCCTGTCGGTGACCACGAAGATGGCCCCGGCGAAGTACGCCAGCCAGATGATGGGCGTCTGGTTCCTCGCGGTCACGGCGGGCGACTCGGTGACGGGTCTGCTCTCCAACCCGGCCGTCGGCGGCGTGGACCTCAGCGGCACCGGCGCGGTCGCCGCGGAGGCCGTGCTGGCCGCCCTCGCGGGTATCGCGGTGTACATGTACCGCCGGAAGGTCAAGGCCCTGATGGGCGACGTCCACTGACGCCGGCCACCGGAGCGTGACGAGGGCCGCCGCACCTGTGGGTGCGGCGGCCCTCGCGTATGCCCTTCGCGCCTGTCACGACCTGCGGCTTCCCGGCGGGTCGGCGTCGGACGCGACCCACGGCAGGGCCGAGGGGCGCCGGGGCGGGCCGGGCAGGCGCCACGGGCGGCGGGCGGGGCGGGCCGCGTGGCCCGGGCTGCGGGGACGCGCGTGGTCGAGCACGGCCAGGGCCAGGCGGAACAGCGCCGCCGGCACGACCAGCAGGACGAGGGCCCAGAACAGGATCACGCCCCAGGGGCGGCCCACGCCCCAGGGGTGCTCGGCCAGGACCTTGCCGCCGTACTTCAGGGAGACGGTGTAGTCGCCGTGCGCCCCGGCGGCGAGTTCCACGGGCAGCTCGATGCGCGCCCTGCCGCCGGGCGGGATCGTGCCGCGCCACCGCTGGTCCTGCCACTGCGGGGCGAAGACGCCGTGCGAGGTGCCGACCTGGAAGACCGGGTTCCGCACGGGGGACGTGCCGACGTTGCCGATGGTGACCACGAGGGTCCGGGCGGGCGGGGAGCCGAACCAGGTGAGCAGGCTGCCGGAGCCGCGCAGCCGGGTGCCGGCGAGCAGGGAGAGCCGCCCGCCGGACGGTTCGGCGGGCAGCGGCTCGACGGCGTGCCCGGCGACCTGGAGCGCCGCGTCGGCCTCGGCATCGGCGCCGGTCGCGGTCGCCACGTGCACCACGCAGGGGCAGGGCACGGGCGGCTCGACGACGGGCAGCCTGCGGCGGAACCGCCCCTCGGCATCGGTGGTCACGGCCCGGCCGTCGGCGTTGGCGCAGGAGTCGGTGCCGCCGGTGACGCCCCGGTCCGGCTCGGCCTGCCCGCACACCAGCAGCGTCAGCAGGGCGCGGGGACGCCAGCCGCTGCCCGAGACGGTGATCTCGCCGCCGGCGCCCGCCTGCGTCCCGGACAGCTCCACGACGGGCCGCTCCACCGCCCCGACGGGCCCGGCACCGGCCGCCACCAGCGCGAACAGCAGCAGGACGGCCACGGTCAGCGACGGAAGGCGAAGAACGGAGGGCATCAGCGACTCCAGCGACAGCGCTCGTCGGACGACATGCGGACGGCTCCGGTGCCCATGGCATGACAGCGCCGGAGCCCGCGGCGTGGCGGCGTCCTCCGGCCTGGGTTCGGCCGTACGCCCCGGTTCGGCCCTACGCCGGGCTCAGCGGTCCGCGTGGGCTGCTCGGTGACGCCGGGTCAGCCACAGGGTGCCTGCCGCGCCGGCGAGGAGGACCGTGCCGCCCAGGGTGCCCAGGGCGAGCGCCGAGTCCTCGGGGCCGGTGTCCGGGAGCCGGGCGCCGGGGCCGCCGCCCTGGTCGGAACCGGTCGTGCCCGTCGTGCCGGTCGGGCCGTCACCGGCACCGCTCCCGGCCGCGACGTCGAGGGTCAGGGACGGGCCCGGGTCGTTCGTCGGCGTGCACGTGGTGGTCGTACCGAGCGCCTTGATGGTGAGCACACCCGCCGTGAACGTGACCTCGCCGCTCTTCTCAGGCGTGTACGTGCCGCTCAGGTCGCTGATCTTGATGGGCGTGTTGGCCGGGATCGCGGCGTCGTTGGCGGGCCCGGTCACCGTCAGGGTGCCGCTGTCCGCACCGCCCAGCGCGATCGTGGCGCTCGGCGTCATCGCGCCCTTGCCCAGTTCGACCGGGCTGGAGGAGACGCCCTTCTGCCAGGACATGGTGATCCGGTAGCCGTCGCCGCTCTCGACGCCCTCGATGTCGATGGGCGAGACGGCGCTCTTGTCGCCGATCGGCGTCTTGCACTGGTAGTCGACGTCGACGACCTCGGCCCGGGCCACGGGGGCGGACATCCACACCGCCGAGCCGGCCAGGGCCGCGGCGGACGCGAGCGCGGCGGTTCGTTTCCGGTACGACACGGTGCCGCTCCCCTTCCTGTACCTGACGGCGTATCAGATGGGGCCGTCAAGGTACGCCCGGCGGGATGAGGAAGGAAGACACAGGGCACGCCGGATCCGTGGCGATCCGGCGCGCGGCGCGTGACGTATGAGGGGAGGTTCGGCGAAGGCGCGTTCGAGCCCGGCCGGGCTCGGCTCACCCGTTCGGCGGTACGGAGGGCACTCGGCCGGGACGCGGACGGAAGAGGAACCCGTAAGCGGCCGCCCCGGAAGCAGCCGGCCCGGAAGCGGCCGGCTGAAAGGAACGCGGGCCGTGAAGGAACGCGGGCCGTGAAGGAACGCGGGCCATGGAGGAACGCGGGCCGTGGAGGAACGCGGGCCGTGGGGGCGCGTGGCCCCGCTGTCAGGCCGGTGCGCCCAGTTCCGCCCACACCGTCTTGCCGCCGACCCCCGGCGTGCGTACGACGCCCCAGTCCAGGCACAGACGCTGGACGATGAACATGCCGTGACCGCCCGGGCGGCCCGCCCGGTGGGGCGTGCGCGGGGCCGGCTGGCCGGTGCCGCGGTCGGTCACCTCAATGCGGATCACCTTGTTGTCGCAGGTGATCTGGAGCCGCTCGGGCCCCTCGGCGTGCAGACAGGCGTTGGTGACCAGCTCGGAGACGACCAGCAGGACGTCCTCGGCGGCGGCCCGCTGGTCGGCGGAGGCGGCGGGCAGCCAGCCCCACGCGTACAGCGCCTGGCGGGTGAAGTCGCGCGCGAGCGGGACGACGCCGCTCTCCCCCTCGAAGCTCAGCCGGCGCACCTGCGGGCCACCCGGCGGAGCCGCGGCTCCGTCCTGCGCGGCCATGCCCTCGCCGGCCGGACCGGCCGCCGTCACGCCACCCTCGGACGCCCCGGAAGCGCCGCTGGGCTCCGGCCCGCGGTCGCCCGGCGAGTAAGGCCGGGTGGTGCTCATCAGCGCTTCACCTCACCGATTCACCAGTTCACGATTCAAAAGATTTCAGTACACAGTCAGTCACGCAGTGCGCGGCACGTCGGTTTCACAGCACCCCCGGTCACCCCGTGGTCGACAGGCTCAGGATGACTCCTGCCCGGGCGGACCCGGGGAACACCCCTGTATTGCGCACGAAACCCGTGACGGGGGTAGGACACCGGTCACAGGGGTACGTCGGGGGCGTGGCGGGCCGGGGCACGCCGGTCAGCCCGACCTGTCGGCGAGGGCCGCCTCAAGCGTGTCATGAACAGTGAAAACCGCATCCGCCCCGGTGATCTCGAACACGCGTGCCACCACCGGCTGCATCCCGGCGAGCGTCACACCGCCACCGGCGGCCTCGGCCTTCAGGCGCGCCCCGAGAAGCACGTTCAGCCCCGTGGAGTCGCAGAACTCAAGGCGCGTGCAGTCGATGACCAGACGCTTGAATCCCTTGGCGAGACAGTCCTCGAGTGGCTCGCGCAACAGATCGGCGGTGTGGTGATCCAACTCACCCGCCGGGGTCACGACGGCACTGGGGCCCTCTTCCCGCACCTCCACCAGAAGCCGGCCAGACTGTGCGCTGCCGACCGTCCCGCGGTCCATGCCGTCTCTCTCTCCCGACGTCGTGGCTGTTGCTGACGCCCTCGAACACTACGCCTTCCTCACACACTCCGACACCCGAACAACCGCACACAAACGGACATAAGCCCGCAGAGCGCACTTGCGGTCGGCTCACGGAAGCGGGTAGGCCTAGTAAGGACACGTAACCGACACGGCCGGCTTTGGAGGCGCCGCACACCGCAGTGCACGTACTGGCTCCGGCAGCCATATGCCGAGAACGATGGAGGACATCATGTCACCCCGGCTCGACGCATCGCGTACCCACAAAGCGACGTCGACACCCCCTCCGGAACATCTGGATCCCATCGAGAAGGACGAGACGCTCGTCACATCCGACGACCTTCTCTCCGGACTTCCGGACATCCCGCCGTACGAGGAAGTCGACGCGGTCGACGCCCGGGCGCTGTCCAAGACCCTCTTCGAGCGGCTGGAGTCGCTGGAGGAAGGCACCGCCGAGTACTCGTACGTCCGCAACACGCTCGTCGAACTGAATCTGGCCCTGGTCAAGTTCGCCGCCTCGCGGTTCCGCTCCCGCAGCGAACCGATGGAGGACATCATCCAGGTCGGCACCATCGGCCTGATCAAGGCGATCGACCGCTTCGAGCTGTCCCGCGGGGTCGAGTTCCCCACGTTCGCGATGCCGACCATCATCGGCGAGATCAAGCGATTCTTCCGTGACACCTCGTGGTCGGTGCGCGTACCGCGCCGGCTCCAGGAACTGCGGCTCGACCTGGCCAAGGCCGGTGACGAGCTGGCGCAGAAGCTGGACCGCGCCCCGACGGTGCACGAACTGGCCGAGCGCCTCGGCATCACCAACGACGAGGTCGTCGAGGGCATGGCCGCGTCCAACGCGTACACCGCCTCCTCGCTGGACGCCCAGCCGGAGGAGGACGACTCCGAGGGCGCGCTCGCGGACCGCATCGGCTACGAGGACCACGGGCTCGAAGGCATCGAGTACGTCGAGTCGTTGAAGCCGCTGATAGCGGAACTCCCGCCGCGCGACCGGAAGATCCTGTCGCTGCGGTTCGTCGCCGGCATGACCCAGTCGGAGATCGGCGAGGAGCTCGGCATCTCGCAGATGCACGTCTCGCGTCTGCTGTCGCGGACGCTGGTGCGGCTGCGCAAGGGGCTGACGGTCGAGGAGTGAGCCTCACCGGGTGATCGTGTCCTTCCGGGGGCGGGCCTCAGGGCCCGCCCCCCGGCACGTGCCGCTCCCCTTTCTCACGTGTTGAGGATCAGCGCCGCCGTCGGGACGAGCGGGGCCGTCAGGCTCACGGCCCAGTAGGCGCGCGGCGCGAGCGCCGTCCGGCGCCGCAGCGGTGTGTTGGCGAGCCACCAGATCAGCCCGTACAGCGTCACGACGGGGACGACGATCACGAGCCAGAGGGCCATGCCGTCGTTCTCCGTGGGTTCCCGCGTGGTCCAGCCGAGCGCGGCCAGCGGCCCGTTGACCGTGACGTACCAGAGCAGCCAGAACGGCACCACGCCCGGGACGCCGAGCAGCTGGTTCACCAGGAGCGGCGCCGGCCAGTGCCTCGATCCGTCCCCGCCCTCTCACACCACGCGCTCCCCGCGCCGCCACACGCCGCTGACCAGCGGGACGCCAGGCCGGTAGGCGAGGTGGACGTGGCTCGGCGCGTCCAGGAGCACCAGGTCGGCACAGGCGCCCGGGGTGAGACGGCCCACGTCGGTGCGGCGCAGGGCCGCGGCGCCGCCCGCGGTGGCCGACCAGACGGCCTCGTCCGGGGTCATCCCCATGTCCCGGACGGCGAGCGCGACGCAGAACGGCACGGACGAGGTGAAGGACGAGCCGGGGTTGCAGTCCGTGGACAGGGCGACCGTGACGCCCGCGTCCAGCAGCCGCCGCGCGTCCGGCCAGGCGGCCCGCGTGGAGAACTCGGCGCCGGGCAGCAGCGTCGCGACCGTCCGGCTGTGCGCCAGGGCGTCGACGTCCGCGTCGGTGAGGTGGGTGCAGTGGTCGGCGCTGGCCGCGTCGAGTTCGACGGCGAGCTGCACGCCGGGGCCGTAGGAGAGCTGGTTGGCGTGGATGCGCGGGTGCAGTCCCCTGGCCTTGCCCGCGGTGAGGATCGCGCGGGCCTGGTCGCCGTCGAAGGCGCCCTTCTCGCAGAAGACGTCGATCCAGCGGGCGTGCGGCGCGCAGGCGTCGAGCATCTCGCCGGTGACCAGGGCGACGTAGCCGGCGGGGTCCTCCGCGTAGTCCGGCGGCACGATGTGGGCGCCGAGGTAGGTGACCTCGTCGGTGTGGGCGGCGGCGATGCGCAGGGCGCGGGCCTCGTCCTCGACGGTCAGGCCGTAGCCGGACTTGGTCTCGAACGTGGTGGTGCCCTGGCGGAGGGCCTCGGCGAGGTAACGGGTGACGCTGGCCTCCAGTTCCCCGTCGCTCGCCGCCCGGGTGGCGGCGACCGTGGTGCGGATGCCGCCGGCGCTGTAAGGGCGGCCCGACATGCGGGCGTTGAACTCCTGCGTCCGGTCGCCCGCGAAGACGAGGTGGGAGTGGGAGTCGACGAAGCCGGGGATGACGGCCCGGCCTTCGGCGTCGACCCGATTGTCAGTGGCGGGTGCTTTCCTGTGATCACCGGTCCACACGACGCGGTCGCCCTCGATGGCGACCGCTGCGTCGTGGACCAGTCCGAGGGGGGAACCGTCACCGAGGGAGGGGTCGTTGGTGACCAGGGCGGCGATGTTGGTGATGAGCGTGCTTGCGGTGCTCGCGGAGTGGGCGGGGCTGACGGTCGTCGCGTTGCTCATGGCGTCCTTGGTGGCCTGGTCGGCGGTGGGGTCGGGTGCGGGGGCGGAGCCGGGCCGCGCGGGCGGGCGGCCCGGGGTCATCCGCGCAGGGCTGCGACGGCTTCGGCGAGGGCGCGCGGCACGTCCGGCACGAGCGTGTGCGCCCCGTCCCGTACGACATGCCGCCCTGCCACGACCGTATGCGACACGTCCGCTGCCGACGCGGCGAATACGGCCGTCTCGGCCCCGAGCCGCGGAAGCGGCCCTGCCGTCCTGACCGAGTCGAGGGCGATCGTCGTGAAGTCGGCGAGCGCGCCGGGCTCCAGGGAGCCCGCCTCGTCCCAGCCGAGGGCCGCGTGACCGTCGGCCGAGGCGGCCCGCAGCAGGGCGGCGGCCGTCCAGTGCCCCCGGGTGCGGGTGCGCAGGCGCTCGTTGAGCTCCATCGCCCGCGCCTCCTCCAGCAGATCGATGACGGCGTGGCTGTCGGAGCCCAGGGAGAGCGGGGAGCCCTCGTTCTGCAGGGCGACGGCGGGTCCGATGCCGTCGGCCAGGTCGCGCTCGGTCGTCGGGCACATGCAGGTGCCGGTGGAGCTGGCGCCGATGAGGGAGATGTCCTCGGCGGTCAGGTGGGTGTTGTGGACGCCGGTGGTGCGCGGCCCGAGCACACCGTGCAGGGCGAGGAGCTGGGTCGGGGTGCAGCCGTGGGCTTCCCGGCAGGCGTCGTTCTCGGCGGTCTGCTCGGACAGGTGCACATGGAGCGGGGCCCGCCGCTCCTCGGCCCAGCGCGCGACGGTCTCCAGCTGGCCGGCGGGCACGGCCCGCACCGAGTGGATCGCCGCCCCGATCCGTGCGTGATCCCGTTCCTTGAGAAGTGAACAGCGTGCGGCCCAGGCGTCGGCGTCCCCGTCGGAGAAGCGGAGCTGGTGGCGGTTGGGCGGCTGCCCGAAGCCGGAGGAGAGGTAGGCGGCGTCGAGGAGGGTGATCCGGATGCCGGCCTCGGCGGCGGCCGCGACGAGGGCCTCGCCCATGGCGTTCGGGTCGGCGTACGGGGTGCCGCCCGGGGCGTGGTGGACGTAGTGGAACTCGCCGACGGACGTGATGCCGGCGAGGGCCATCTCGGCGTACACGGCCCGGGCGAGGGCGTGGTAGGTGTCCGGGGTCAGCCGGTCGGCGACGGAGTACATGACCTCGCGCCAGGTCCAGAAGGTGCCGGAGCCCACCTGGGCGGTGCCGCGCAGGGCGCGGTGGAAGGCGTGGCTGTGGGCGTTGGCCAGGCCGGGCAGGGTGAGGCCGCGCAGGGGCTCGGCGCCGGGGGGCGGGGCGGTCACCTCGGTCCGGACGGCGGTGATGCGCCCCTCGGCGGTCTCCAGGACCACGCCCGGCTCGACGTGGGTGCCGAGCCAGGCGTGCTCCAGCCAGTACGTCCGCGTCACCTGCACGCCAGTCCTTCCAGTACGTCGGCGAGGGCGAGCACTCCGGCCACGCAGTCGTCCTCGGCGGCGAATTCGGCCGGGGAGTGCGAGACGCCCGTGGGGTTGCGCACGAACAGCATGGCGGTCGGGATGCTCCCGGAGAGGATTCCGGCGTCGTGTCCGGCGCCGGTGCCGAGGACGGGGACCGTGAGCTGCGGGTCGCGGTCCTTGCCGAGGATGCGGGCGAGTTCGTCGCGCAGGGCGTGGTCGAACTCGACGACCGGCGTGAAGGACTCCCGCACGACGGCGAGATCGACCCCGTGCGCGGCGGCGTACTCCTCGGCGGCCTCGCGCACACCGGTGACCACGGCGTCCAGGCGGTCCTGGCCGGCGGCGCGCGAGTCGAGCCAGCCGCGCACCAGCGAGGGGATGGCGTTGACGCCGTTGGGCTCCACGGCGATCTTGCCGAAGGTGGCGACGGCTCCGGCGAGTTCGGCCTCGCGGCGGGCGGCGAGCACGGTCTCGGCGTAGGCGAGCATGGGGTCGCGCCGGTCGGCGAGCCGGGTGGTGCCGGCGTGGTTGGCCTCGCCGGCGAAGTCGAACCGCCACCGGCCGTGCGGCCAGATCGCGCTGGCGATGCCGACCCGGTCGCCGGACAGGTCCAGGGCCCGGCCCTGTTCGACGTGGAGTTCGACGAAGGCGCCGATGCGGGCGAGCCGTTCGGGGTCGGGCCCGATGGTGTCCGGGTCGTGGCCGGCGGCCTCCATGGCCCGGGGCAGGGTGATGCCGTCCCCGTCGGTGAGCCGGTGGGCGTCCGCGACGGTGAGCTGCCCGGCCGTGAGCCGGGAGCCGACGCAGGCGAGGCCGAACCGGGCGCCCTCCTCGTCACCGAAGTTGACGATGCCGAGCGGCCTGGTGGGCTCCGCTCCCCTGGCCCGGAGTTCGTCGAGGGCGGCGAAGGACGACACGACGCCCAGGGGTCCGTCGAAGGCGCCGCCGTCGGGGACGGAGTCGAGGTGCGAGCCGGTGACGACGGCGTCGCCGCGGGCGGGGTCGCCGAGCCAGGCCCACTGGTTGCCGTTGCGGTCGGTCTCGTAGCCGAGCCCGCGGGTCTCGGCCTGTTCCTTGAACCAGGCCCGGCAGTCCCGGTCGGCGCCGGTCCAGGCGAAGCGGCGGTAGCCGCCGGAGGCGGGGCTGCGGCCGATCGGCAGCAGCTCCGCCCACATGCTGTGGAAGGTCACGCCTGGTCACCCTCGCGCATCGGGATGCGGACACCGCGCTCACCGGCGACGGACTCGGCGATGTCGTACCCGGCGTCCACGTGCCGGATGACGCCCATGCCGGGGTCGTTGGTCAGGACGCGGCGGATCTTCTCCTCGGCGAGCGGGGTGCCGTCGGCCACGGTCACCTGCCCGGCGTGGATCGACCGCCCCATGCCGACGCCGCCGCCGTGGTGGAGGGAGACCCAGGACGCGCCGGAGGCCACGTTGACCATGGCGTTGAGCAGCGGCCAGTCGGCGATCGCGTCGGAGCCGTCGAGCATGGCCTCGGTCTCGCGGTAAGGGGAGGCGACGGAGCCGCAGTCGAGGTGGTCGCGGCCGATGACGACCGGGGCGGCCAGCTCACCGCTCGCGACCATGTCGTTGAAGCGCTCGCCGGCCTTGTCGCGCTCGCCGTAGCCGAGCCAGCAGATGCGGGCGGGCAGGCCCTGGAAGTGGACCCGCTCCCCGGCCATCTTGATCCAGCGGGCCAGGGACTCGTTCTCCGGGAAGAGGTCGAGGATCGCCTTGTCGGTCTTGGCGATGTCGGAGGCCTCGCCGGACAGGGCCGCCCAGCGGAAGGGGCCCTTGCCCTCGCAGAACAGGGGGCGGATGTAGGCGGGGACGAAGCCGGGGAAGGCGAACGCCCGGTCGTACCCGGCGAGCTGGGCCTCGCCGCGGATGGAGTTGCCGTAGTCGAAGACCTCGGCGCCGGCGTCCTGGAAGCCGACCATGGCCTCGACGTGCTTCGCCATGGACTCACGGGCGCGGGTGGTGAAGCCGGCCGGGTCCTTGGCGGCGTAGGAGGCCATCTCGTCGAAGTCGACGCCGAGCGGGAGGTAGGCCAGCGGGTCGTGCGCCGAGGTCTGGTCGGTGACGATGTCGATGGGCGCGCCCATGGCGAGGAGCTGCGGGAGGAGTTCGGCGGCGTTGCCGAGGACGCCGATGGACAGCGGGCGGCGGGCGTCGCGGGCCTCGGTGGCCAGCCGGAGGGCGTGGTCCAGGCTGTCGGCCTTCACGTCCAGGTAGCGGTGCTCGATGCGGCGCTCGATCGCGCGCGGGTCGCAGTCGATGCACAGGGCGACGCCGTCGTTCATCGTCACGGCGAGGGGCTGGGCGCCGCCCATGCCGCCGAGGCCGGCGGTCAGCGTGATCGTGCCGGCGAGGGTGCCGCCGAACTTCTTCGCGGCGACGGCGGCGAAGGTCTCGTAGGTGCCCTGGAGGATGCCCTGGGTGCCGATGTAGATCCAGGAGCCGGCGGTCATCTGGCCGTACATGGTCAGGCCGAGCTGTTCGAGGCGGCGGAACTCCTCCCAGTTGGCCCAGTCGCCCACGAGGTTGGAGTTGGCGATGAGGACGCGCGGGGCCCACTCGTGGGTCTGCATGACGCCGACCGGGCGGCCGGACTGGACGAGCATGGTCTCGTCCTGCTTCAGGCTCTTGAGGGTGCGGACCATGGCGTCGAAGGAGCGCCAGTCGCGGGCGGCCTTGCCGGTGCCGCCGTAGACGACGAGCTGGTCGGGGTGTTCGGCGACCTCCGGGTCGAGGTTGTTCTGCAGCATCCGCAGGGCGGCTTCCTGCTGCCATCCGAGGGCGCTCGGTTCCGTGCCGCGCGGCGCTCGGACGGGGCGGGGTCCGGACATGGTCTGCCTCCTGGTGGGGTCTCCCGGCGGATGTTGCTGCTTCTATTCACATCCTGGACTCATGAATAGAGCTAGTCAATACGCGGGGACGTCGGCGCGGCCGGGGCGTGGATGTTTGGCTGGGCGTATGGGCGCACACAGGGAAACGGACGAGACGGACGGCTCCGGGGCCGGGCGGGTGGCCCGGCGGGACGAGGCGGTGCGGGCCGCGGTCGAGCAGGGGCTGCTGGGGCCGGACCGGCCCCTGGTGGGACTGCTGGACGTCGTCGGCATCCGGGAGTCGGCCGCGGGGCTGCGGGCGGCGTTCGAGGCGGTGACCGCGCCGGGCACACCGGTGCTGCACGCCTTCGCGGTGAAGGCGACCCCGCTGGTGCCGGTGCTGCGGCTGCTGCGCGAGGAGGGCGTCGGCGCGGAGGTGGCGAGCCCGGGCGAGCTGGCGCTGGCCCGGGCGGCCGGGGTGCCGGTCGGGATGACGGTGCTCGACTCGCCCGCGAAGACACCGGCCGAACTGCGTGAGGCGCTGGACGCAGGCATCGCGGTCAACGCCGACAACCCGCAGGAGCTGGCCCGCATCGACGCCCTGATGCGCACCCGCCCCGCCCGCTCCCCGCTCGGGATCCGGGTGAACCCGCAGCTCGGCGGGGGTGCCATCGAGGCGCTGTCCACGGCGACGGCCACGTCCAAGTTCGGGGTGGCGCTGCGGGACGAGGGGGCGCGGGAGTGGGTCGTCCAGGCGTATCTGGACCGTCCGTGGCTGACCCGGCTGCACACGCACACCGGGTCCCAGGGCATCCCGCTGTCCCTGATGGCGCGGGGTGTGGCGGAGGCGTACGCGCTGGCCGAGGAGATCAACCGGCGGGCCGGGCGGCGGCAGGTCGACACGCTCGACATCGGCGGCGGCCTGCCGGTGAACTTCGCGTCGGACGCGACGACGCCGACGTACGCGCAGTACGCGCGGATGCTGGCCGAGGAGGTGCCGGGGCTGTTCGACGGGCGGTACGGGCTCGTCACCGAGTTCGGCCGGTCCCTGCTGGCGAAGCACGGGACGGTGCTGGCCCGGGTCGAGTACGCGAAGACCTCCGGTGGGCGGGCGGTCGCCGTGACGCACGCCGGGGTGCAGGTGGCGGCGCGGACGGTGTACGCGCCGGGGAGCTGGCCGCTGCGGATCGCGGCGTACGACGCGAAGGGCCGGGTGAAGGAGGGGCCCGTCGTGGTGCAGGACGTCGCGGGCCCGGCCTGTTTCGCGGGGGACCTGCTGGCGGAGGGGCGCTCCATGCCGCTGCTGGAGCAGGGGGACTACGCGGCGGCGCTGGACACGGGGGCGTACTACTTCGCGCACCACTACGGGTACAACTCGCTGGTGCGGCCCGGGGTGTACGGGTTCTGGCCCGGGGGGCGGTTCGCGGTGGTGCGGGAGGCGCAGACCGTGGAGGAGGTCGTCGCGGAGTCCGGCGGGGCGCAGGTGGACGCGTTGGCCTGAGCGCCGCGGGAGTGCCGTGGTGGGGCGGCTGCGGGGGCGTGGGGGCTGATCGCGCAGTTCCCCGCGCCCCCGAGGGGGCGTGTCCTCGCCGTCGGTCAGACGAGGGCCGGTGTCTTCCTCCGATGTCCGCCGGGGACCGCCGTCTTCCTGCGGGTTCCGCCGGGGGCCGCGTCGCCCGCCGCGATGCCGGTGCTGCGGAACGCCTTGACCTGCTTGCCCGTCGGACGGGCCGCGCCCGCGCGCAGCCAGTCCACGCGGACCCACAGCAGCACCTCGTCCGCGCGCTCGCGGCGGCCCAGCCACGCCGCCTTCAGCCGCAGGCCCGCTCCGCAGCCGGCCAGCAGCATGCCGCCCGCGGCCGGCAGCGCGAACGAGGTGCCCAGGGCGGCCAGGAAGGCCAGCAGGAGCCACCAGCGGTGTGCGCGGCGCCAGTTGCGGGCCGTGACCGCACGGTCCTGGAGCACGTCGTGCTTGCCGGCCCGGGCGGCCGAGGCGGCCAGGGCCGTGTAGCGCCTGCGGCGGGCGGTGGCCACCGCGGCCGCGGCCAGGAGGAAGAGGGCCGCTCCCGTCAGCACGCCGATCCGGCGGCCGGTGAGTCCCCCGGGCAGCAGGCCGATGCCGGCCGCCAGGACCCCGAGCCACCACAGCGGGGCGGCACCCGCCCGTACGACGACGGCCACCCGGGCCAGTCCATGTCCTCCACGCATGTCGATCAGCCTCCGTCCGGTACCCGAAGCGTCCGAAGAGTGTTGTAGGAGACGCAGGTTAGCGACGCAACGTGAGACGAGGATGAGAAGCGCGAGCCGGTGCCGTCAGTCGACGAACAGGCCCCGGGCCGCCGCCTTGGCGTCGAACTCCTCCAGCCGGGCCTGGGCCTCGGGCAGGTCGTCGCACATGGCCTCCAGCAGCACCCGGCCGAGCAGCATCGGGGCGCAGGCCGTGTCGAAGGCCAGGCCGGTGCCGACGGCGGCGGGGACGAGCAGGTCGGACACCTTGGCGACGGGGGCGAAGGCGGAGTCGGCGACCGTGACGACGGTCAGGCCGCACTCCCGGGCGTAGGCGAGGGTGTCGACGACCTCGCGGGGGTGCCGGGGCAGCGCGAAGCACAGCAGGGCGGAGGCACCGGCGCGGACGGCGGAGTCGATGCGGTCGGCGAGGACCGTGCCGCCCTCGTTGAGGAGCCGTACGTCGGGGTGGACCTTGGCGGCGAAGTAGGCGAAGCCGTGAGCCTGGGCGGCCGCCGCCCGCAGTCCGAGGACGGGCAGCGGGCGGGAGGCCGCGAGCAGGCGCCCGGCGCGCCGCACGGGAGTGGGGTCGGCGAGCGCCTCCGCCAGGTGCCGCAGGTTCTCGATCTCGGCCTCGACGGCCTGCTGGTACTCGTTGGCCGACGCGGCCTCCCCCGCCGGTTCCGCGGGGGCGACCTCGCGCAGGTGGCGGCGCAGGGCGGGGTAGCCGTCGAAGCCGAGGGCGACGGCGAAGCGCGTCACGGAGGGCTGGCTGACGCCGGCCAGCTCGGCGAGCTCCACGCTCGACAGGAACGGCACGTCGGCGGCGCGGCGCACCATGCTGTGCGCGATGCGCCGCTGGGTGGGCGTCAGCCGGTGGCCCTCGAAGAGCGCCTGCAGCCGCGCGGCAGGGCTGTCGGTCGCGCTCATGGCGTGCTCCCCCTCGCCTATTCAGTAGCTGAGGATTCTGCATGAGCATATGCAGACCGGCAAGCGGCGGCAGGCGCGCGGACCTCGGCGGGGGCGGGCCGGTCCCGCCTCGGCAGCCCACCGCTCCGACAGGGGGGCTAACCCCAGTGCGGCCGCCCTCCCCGCTGCCTACCGTGGACGGCATGAGCGGAATGGACGCGCGGGACACCGAGCTGAAGAAGGAACTCGACGCCACGCTGCACGCCCGCAGGGAGCTGGGCGAGGAGTACGAGCCGGCGCTGGTCGAATCGTTCCTGGAGAAGGTCGACCAGCGGATCGACGGCGCGGTCGAGCGCCGGGTGCGCCGGCAGCTCGCCGAGCAGCAGATGCAGACGGCCCGGGACTCCCGGACGCCGAGGGCCACGGACTCCTGGGGCGAGCGCTTCGGCTTCGGGATCGTCTCCCTCGTCCTCGCGGTGCCGCTGTCCGCGATCGGCGGGGGCGTGGCCCGGCTGCCCGGTCTGCTCGTCGCCTGGGCGGGCATCGTCGGCGTCAACCTCGTGCAGGCCGCCCGCACCAACCCGAACCTGTTCGGACGCCGCCGCAAGTCCTCCCAGGAGAGCGACTGGGAGGACTGAGGACGCCCCGGCGGTCAGGCCTGCCGTGTCGGCAGGGCCACGATCTGCCGCAGGTTGACCCGGCGCGGCCGGCTCGTCGCGTAGGCGACCAGGTCGGCCAGCTCCTCGGCGGACAGCGCGCCCACCGCGTCCAGCATGCCCTCCACCTGCCGGGACAGCTCCGCGTCGGAGATGTGCGTGCGCAGCTCGCTCTCGACGAACCCCGGCTCGATGTTGGTGACCCGGACGTCCCTCGGCCCGAACTCCCCGCGCAGCGCCTCCGACAGATACGTGACGGCCGCCTTGGTCGCGCCGTACACCGCGTAGTTCGGGAAGCTCATGTGCGCGGCGATCGACGAGATGTTCACCAGGTCGGCGCTGCGGCCGGCCTCCGCGGCACCCACCAGGTCGGCGGTGAAGGCACCGGTGATCCGCAGCACCCCGGCGACGTTGGTGTCGAGCATCCGCTGCCACTCGTCCGCGCGCCGGTCCTCCACCGGGTGCGGCAGCATCACGCCGGCGGCGTTCACGACCAGGTCGACGGGACCGTACTCGGCGTGGATCCGGTCCACCGCGTCGGCGACGGACGTCTCGTCGGTGACGTCGGCGGCGACGGCCAGGGCCTGTCCGCCGTCGGCCCGGATCTTCCCGGCGAGTGCGGCCAGCCGTTCCTCGCGCCGGGCCAGCAGCGCCACCCGCGCGCCCTCGGCGGCCAGCAGCACCGCGACGGCCTCGCCGATGCCGCTCGCGGCTCCGGTGACGACGGCGGTGCGGCCGGCCAGGTTCTCGTACGCCATGGGATCTCTCCTCGGTGGGCCGGGGCGTCTCCCCGGCTTCGTCCACCACCCTCGGCGCCCGCGGCCGCCGTACCCAGGGCGACGGTTTTCCTGGGACCGGCAGTACCAGGCTCGCCGGGCCCGGGCCGCCTACGCTCGAAGGCATGGACGGAGAACTGGGAGACTTCCTGCGCTCGCGCCGTGCCCGGATCCGCCCGGAGGAGGTGGGGCTGCCCTCCTACGGCCGGCGCCGCGTCCCGGGGCTGCGCCGCGAGGAGGTGGCACAGCTGGCGGGGGTCAGCGTGGACTACTACGTGCGCCTGGAACAGGGCAGGGGACCCGGCGGCCCCTCCCGGACCAGGTCCGGGGGCGTCTCGGACGCCGTGCTGGACGCGATCGCGCGGGTGTTGCGGCTGGACGGGGCCGAGCGTGAGTACCTGCGGGCGGTGGCCCGGCCCCGGCGGCAGGCCGCCGGCGGACCGACCGGACCGGGAGTGCGCCAGGCCGCCGGCGGACCGGCCGGACCGGGAGTGCGCCCGGGCGTCCGGCTGATCCTGGACGGCTTGGACCGCAACCCGGCCTACGTGCTGGACCACCGGATGACCGTCCTCGCCTGGAACGCCCTCGCGGACGCCGTGCTCGGCTTCGACGGCACCGGCCCCGAGGAGCGCAGCCTGCCCCGCCGGACCTTCCTCGACCCGGCCTCCCGCGACCTCTACCCGGACTGGACCGCGATCGCCGAGCAGACGGTCGCCCACCTCCGGCTGCAGGCGGGCCACCATCCGGGCGACGCCGCCCTGGGGGAGCTCGTCGGGGAACTGACCCGCGCCAGCGAGGACTTCCGCCGGCTGTGGGCCGACCATCTGGTCAAACCCTGCGACCACGGCGTGAAGCGGCTGCGGCACCCGGTCGCGGGCCTGCTGACCCTGCCGTACGAGACGCTCACCGTCCCGTCGGCCCCGGACCAGACGATCGTGGCCTACGCCCCGGAACCGGGTTCGGAGACGGCGGAACGCCTGGCGCTGCTGGGGAGTTGGGCGACGAGCCACTCGGCATGACACCGGGCGGGCCGGACGGGCCGCCGGTGAGGAGATGCGCGGTGAGGAGATGCGCGGGGACCGCCGCACCCCCGTGAACGAGGGGCGGGACGACGGCGGTCCCCGCGAAGGACGCGGACCTGGTCAGGGCCGGGCCCCCGCGTCCGTGGCGTCGGTGGAGGTCCGGGAGCCGCTCCGGAGGTCCGTGACGCCTACGGCGCCGGCGGGGGCGGGGAGCCGCTCCCGCCCTTGCCGACATCCACCAATGTGCAGGACCCGTGTTAAGCGGGTGCTGCGCGAACGTGACGCCCTCGTACCACTTCCGCGAAGTCCGCGAAGATCGCGGACGTCACGGGTTCACCCGGTACGCGGGCCGTTCACCCGGCGTTCGCCGTCACTTCCCGCCGCGGGCGAGGAACGACAGCAGGTCCTGCCGGCTGACCACGCCGGTGGGCTTGCCCTCGACCAGGACGATCGCCGCGTCCGCCTTGCCCAGCACGGCCATCAGGTCCGCGACCGGCTCGCCGGAGCCGACCTGCGGCAGCGGCGCCGACATGTGCTTCTCCAGCGGGTCGTCCAGTGAGGCGTTCTTGCTGAACAGCGCGTCCAGCAGCTCGCGTTCGACCACGGACCCGACGACCTCGGCGGCCATCACGTCCGGGTGCCCGGCGCCCGGCTTGACGACGGGCATCTGCGAGACGCCGTACTCGCGCAGCACGTCGATGGCCTGACCGACCGTCTCCTCCGGGTGCATGTGGACGAGGGAGGGCATGCGGTCGCCCTCCTTGTCGGCCAGGACGTCGCCGACGCGGGCGCTCGGGCCGGTGTCCTCCAGGAAGCCGTAGTCGGCCATCCACTCGTCGTTGAAGATCTTGCTGAGGTAGCCGCGGCCGCTGTCCGGCAGCAGCACCACCACGACGTCGTCCTCGCCGAGCCGAGCGGCGACCTCCAGCGCGGCGACGACCGCCATGCCGCAGGAGCCGCCGACCAACAGGCCCTCCTCCTTGGCAAGGCGGCGGGTCATCTGGAAGGAGTCCTTGTCGGACACGGCGACGATCTCGTCGGCGACGGTGCGGTCGTAGGCGGTGGGCCAGAAGTCCTCGCCGACGCCCTCGACGAGGTACGGCCGGCCGGAGCCGCCGGAGTAGACCGAGCCCTCCGGGTCGGCGCCGATGACCTTCACCTTGCCGTCGCTGGCCTCCTTGAGGTAGCGGCCGGTACCGGAGATGGTGCCGCCGGTGCCGACGCCCGCGACGAAGTGCGTGATCCGCCCCTCCGTCTGCTCCCACAGCTCGGGGCCGGTGGAGTGGTAGTGGGAGAGCGGGTTGTTCGGGTTGGAGTACTGGTCGGGCTTCCAGGCGCCGGGCGTCTCACGGACCAGCCGGTCGGAGACGTTGTAGTAGGAGTCCGGGTGCTCGGGGTCCACCGCGGTGGGGCACACCACGACCTCGGCGCCGTACGCGCGCAGCACGTTGATCTTGTCGGTGCTCACCTTGTCGGGGCACACGAAGATGCACTTGTACCCCTTCTGCTGGGCCACGATGGCGAGCCCGACGCCGGTGTTGCCGCTGGTCGGCTCGACGATCGTGCCGCCGGGCTTGAGCGCGCCGCTCTCCTCCGCCGCCTCGATCATGCGCAGGGCGATGCGGTCCTTCACCGAACCGCCGGGGTTGAAGTACTCCACCTTGGCCAGGACGGTGGCCCTGATGCCCTTGGTCACGCTGTTGAGCCTCACCAGCGGGGTGTTGCCGACGAGACTGATCATCGAGTCGTGAAATTGCACCGTTGTCTCCGGATGCCGCAAAAGATTCGGTCGTAGTGGTGCCGCCAGCCTATGACTTCGCCGTCGCCCGTGACGGTCGTTCACTCCCCGTTGAGATTCGGCGACCCCCTGTACGGGGCAAGCACTGGGTGTAGGGGTTCGAGGAGGTGGCGGCGACGCATGCCGAACATGTCGAGGGCGAGGGCGGCCCGGCGGATCGCGGCCGGCGCCGCGTACGGCGGCGGCGGGATCGGGCTGGCCGGGGCGGCCACCGTGGGGCTGGTGCTGGCGGAGGTGCAGCTGGCCCGGCGCCGCGTGGGCAACGGCACGTCGGGGCACGTGCCGAACGCGGACGGGCTGTACGGCCGGACGTACGCCGTCTCCTCCGAGCTCCCGCCGCTGCGGCTGACCATGCTGGGTGACTCCACGGCCGCCGGCCAGGGCGTGCACCGGGCCGGGCAGACGCCGGGGGCGCTGCTCGCCTCGGGGGTCGCGGCGCTGGCGGAGCGCCCGGTGGAGCTGCGCACGGTGGCGCTGCCGGGGGCCCGCTCCGACGACCTGGACCGCCAGGTGGCCCTGGTGCTGGCCGGACCCGGCCCGGTGCCCGACATCTGCGTGATCATGGTCGGCGCCAACGACGTCACCCACCGCATGCCCGCCACCCGCTCGGTCCGCTGCCTGGCCTCGGCGGTACGCCGGCTGCGCACGGCCGGTGCGGAGGTCGTGGTGGGCACCTGCCCCGACCTGGGCACCATCGAGCCGGTCCGGCAGCCGCTGCGCTGGCTGGCCAGACGGGCCTCCCGCCAGCTGGCAGCCGCCCAGACGATCGGAGTGGTCGAGCAGGGCGGCCGCACCGTGTCCCTGGGCGACCTGCTGGGTCCCGAGTTCGCGGCGAACCCCCGTGAGCTGTTCGGCCCGGACAACTACCACCCGTCCGCCGAGGGCTACGCGACGGCGGCGATGGCGGTGCTGCCGACCGTCTGCGCCGCGCTCGGGCTCTGGCCGGCCGAGGAGGAGCGCCCGGACGCCTCCCGCCGCGAGGGCTTCCTGCCGGTGGCGCGGGCGGCCGCGGAGGCGGCCTCGGAGGCCGGTACGGAGGTCGCGGCGGCGCTGCCGACCGGGCCGCGGGGCCCATGGGCCCTGCTGAAGCGCCGGCGCCGCCGCCGGGTGCCCGAGCAGGAACCGGCACCCGCGACGCCCTCGGTCTGACGCACGGGCGGGCATCCCGACAAAGCAAGCGCTTAGAAAACTGCGGCCAGGGTCACACCGCGACACCCGTGACCCAGCCCATACGTACGGGTAACTTCCCAGTCAGCCCCGCCAGACCACCCGGTACGTCAATGGAGCCGTGATGCCCGAAGCCGTGATCGTCTCAGCCGCCCGCTCCCCCATCGGCCGCGCCGTCAAGGGCTCCCTCAAGGACCTCCGCCCGGACGACCTCGCCGCCACGATCGTCCAGGCCGCCCTGGCCAAGGTCCCCGAGCTGGACCCGAAGGACATCGACGACCTGATGCTGGGCTGCGGCCTGCCCGGCGGCGAGCAGGGCCACAACCTCGGCCGCATCGTCGCGGTGCAGATGGGCATGGACCACCTGCCGGGCTGCACCGTCACCCGGTACTGCTCGTCCTCCCTGCAGACCTCCCGCATGGCCCTGCACGCCATCAAGGCGGGCGAGGGCGACGTCTTCATCTCGGCCGGCGTCGAGACCGTCTCCCGGTACGCCTACGGCAGCTCGGACATGCCCGGCACGCACAACCCGCTCTTCGCCGAGGCCGAGGCCCGCACCGCCGAGACCGCCCAGTCCGAGGGCTCCACCTGGCACGACCCGCGCGAGGACGGCCTGCTGCCCGACCCGTACATCGCGATGGGCCAGACCGCCGAGAACCTGGCCCGCGCCAAGGGCGTCACCCGCCAGGACATGGACGAGTTCGGCGTCCGCTCGCAGAACCTCGCCGAGGAGGCCATCAAGAACGGCTTCTGGGAGCGCGAGATCACCCCGGTGACCCTGCCCGACGGCACGGTCGTCAGCAAGGACGACGGCCCCCGCGCCGGCGTCACCCTGGAGGGCGTGCAGGGCCTGAAGCCGGTCTTCCGCCCCGACGGCATGGTCACCGCCGCCAACTGCTGCCCGCTGAACGACGGCGCCGCCGCACTGGTGATCATGTCCGACACCAAGGCCCGCGAGCTCGGTCTCACCCCGCTCGCCCGGATCGTCTCGACCGGCGTCTCCGGCCTGTCCCCCGAGATCATGGGCCTCGGCCCGGTGGAGGCGAGCAAGCAGGCCCTGGGGCGGGCCGGGCTGACCATCGACGACATCGACCTGGTGGAGATCAACGAGGCGTTCGCCGCCCAGGTGATCCCCTCCTACCGCGACCTGAACATCCCGCTGGAGAAGCTGAACGTCAACGGCGGCGCCATCGCCGTCGGCCACCCCTTCGGCATGACCGGCGCCCGCATCACCACCACGCTCATCAACTCGCTCCAGTTCCACGACAAGCAGTTCGGCCTGGAGACGATGTGCGTCGGCGGCGGCCAGGGCATGGCCATGGTCATCGAGCGCCTCAGCTGAGCGCCGCACCGTAGCCGCCATAGCACCGACCGTGAGGTCATGGCCCAGAACCCGGGAAACCCCTGGGTTCTGGGCCGTTTTGTGATCCAATCTCCCCCAGGATGTGACCTATCTCCCTCTGCCTCGACAGAAGCCCAGGTCACAGCAGCCTCACCCCCTCCCCCGAGACCGAAGCCCTGTCCGGTTCGTGACGTTACGCACTGACAGTTGGTTAGTCCGCCCTTCAAGCTGATGTAGGAAGTCGGGGGTCGACTTTGAACCGGGAGTACGTCAGTGAGCGCCATGCCGATCGCGTTGCTGGTCACCACGGCCGCCACGGGCGCCGTGGGCGTCGCCGTCCTGCGCACCGTTCTGCAGCTGCGCCGGCAGGTCGCGGCGCTGCACACCGCGCTGGCCGAGAACCGCGCCGCCACCACCCGCGCCCTGCTGCCCGCCGCCCGTACCGCCGACACCGACGAGATACGGGCCGCCGTGGCCGCGGCGCTGGCGGAGGAGCGGGAGCGCGAGCTCGCCGAGGCCCGGGCGTTCTGGGCCGCCCAGGAGGCGCGTGACGCCTCGGACGCGCCCTCGCTGCTGGGCCTGGCCGACACCGACCTGTTCCTGCCCCGGCAGGCCGATTTCGCGGGCCTGGAGCCGGTCGCCGAGTCCGGCGCGGACTCCGACGAGGCGAGCGTGCGGGACACGCCCTCCGAGTCCGCCGAGCTGGCCGCGGCCCGCCGCCGCCACCCCTCCCACCCGGACTTCGTGCCGAACCCGTCGCCGGTCGTGGGCGACCACGAGCGCACGGTGGCCACCCTCGAGGAGCTGGCCGCCTCCCGCGTCGAGCTCACGGACGTCCGCCCGGGCCCCCTGGGCACGCTGGACGTCTACGTCTTCGCCGACGGCACGACCCTGTGCATGACCCCGGGCCACCGGGAGACGGCGGAGCGTCTGGCCGCGGCGCTGCGCGCGGGCGAGACCCCGACCCTGCTGGGCGGCTCGGGCATCTCCGGCGCCTACACGCTGACGTTCGAGTGCGGCAAGGAGAACGTCTACATCCTGGCGGACCGGGTCATCGCGTCCCTGTAGCGGAGCGCCCGGAGCGCCCCCTCAGGGGCGACGCAGCGGGTTACACACCCGCCCGCTTCTGCGCCTCCTCCACCAACCGCACGGCCTCGTCGACCTCGTCGTCGCCGGGCGCCACCACGGCCAGATCGTGCGCGGCGACCATGATCTGATCTGCAGCCGCGAACATCCCCGCGTCCGGCATCTCCCGAGGCTCCCTGCCCTCCAGCACCTGCGCCCTGCGGGCCAGTTCCCGGGCCAGCCCGAGAGCCTCGGCCGCAGCACCCCGCTGCAGCCGGCTCTGGGGCGCGGCCCTCAATCGATCGGCGAAGTGATCCACCGCACGGGTCAGAGGCGTCGTATCAACCACGCCGCGAGGGTACGCGTCGCACCGGGACTGTTGCCAACGGGCGAACACTCAGGCACGGTGACCTGAAGGACCGGCTTACATCCCAGCGTCCGGAGGCGCCGATGTCCCAAGTCTTCTCCGAAGAGACCCACCGCAACATGCTCGCCCGCATCCCCCACTGCACCGGTCGTGAGATCTCCGACTGGTTGCGCACCGTCGAAGAAGGCCCGGCACTCTTCCGCTTCGAGGAAAAGGTCAGCTGGCTCCGGCACGAACACAATCTGGCGTACGGCCACGCCAAGGCGATCATCCACGAGTACGACCTGAGGAGGGCCGCGCGCAAACTGCTCTAGGCGCGCACCGCTTCAGGCCGTACGCCTGGACGACGAAGGGCCCCGGCCGGAGCCGGGGCCCTTCGCGCACGACAGCCGGGGACTAGTCGTTGCTGTTGAGGATCGAGATGAGCCTCAGGAACTCCAGGTAGATCCAGACCAGCGTCAGCGTCAGACCGAAGGCCGCGAACCAGGCCTCCTCGCGCGGGGCACCGTAGGCGATGCCGTCCTCGACCTGCTTGAAGTCCAGGGCGAGGAAGCAGGCGCCGAGGATGATGCCGACGATGCCGAAGACGACACCGAGGGCACCGCTGCGGAAGCCGAGGCCGTCACCGCCGCCGAACACCGCGAACAGCAGGTTCACGGTCATCAGCAGGATGAAGCCGAGCGCGGCCGCCATCACGAAGCCGTAGAAGCGGCGGTTGACGCGGATCCAGCCGGCCTTGTAGGCGATCAGCACACCGGCGAAGACTGCCATGGTGCCGATCACGGCCTGCATGGCCGCACCGTCGGCGATGCGGTTGTCGACGATGTTGGACACCACGCCGAGGAAGACACCCTCGAACGCGGCGTACGTCAGGATCAGCGCGGGCGAGGCCTTGCGCTTGAAGGACTGGACGAACGCCAGGACCATGCCGATCAGCGCGGCGCCGATACCGATGCCGTAGCTCCGGCTGATGTTGGCGTCGTCGATGGGCAGGAGGGCCCAGGAGAGCGCCGCGGTGAGGATGAGTACACCGAGCGTGCTCGCCGTGCGCAGGACGACGTCGTCGATGGTCATCCGGCCGGTGGTGGCCGGGGCCTGCGGCGGCGCTCCGAACTGCTGGTCCTGCTGGGCGTAAGGGTTCTGCGCGTACGGGTTCTGCGCGTACGGGTTGCCCGTCGGCTGCTGCGCGTACGGGTTGCCCTGCGTGGCGACAGCGGGACCCCCGGCCTGCGGCGCGGTGTTGAAGCCCGCGTAGCCGTTGTCGCGGCTGAACCCCCGTCGCGAGAAGACCGGGTTTCTGCTCCTCATTTCACTCCTCCATGGCCACACTGCGTGGCCTTGGCTCAAGAGTAATAGGTAGGCAAAGGAATGACCCTACTGCTTGGGGAGGATCTTTCCCTCGTCGTGCAGCGCAACACGCTACGCCGCTTCGTGATTCCCCTCACCGGAGGGGCTCATTCATCCGCGGTCCAGCGGGAAGCCCGTGTAGGCCTCCGCGAGGTCCGTCGCGGCGGCGCGCGAGCCGGTGATCCGCTCCAGCCGGGCCAGCTGCAGCCGGTCCTCGAACGGCGTGGCCCCGGGGAGCCGGTGCAGCAGGGTCGTCATGTCGTAGGAGAACCGCTCGGCCTGCCAGATCCGGCGCAGGCAGGTCTCGGAGTAGGAGTCGAGCAGCTCGGGTGAGCCGGTCTGCTCCAGGTGGACGAGGGCCCGGGCGAAGGTGACGACGTCGCCGACGGCGAGATTCAGCCCCTTCGCCCCGGTCGGCGGGACGATGTGCGCGGCGTCGCCGGCGAGGAAGAGGCGGCCGTGGCGCATGGGCTCGTGGACGAAGGAGCGCATGGGGGTGACCGACTTCTGGGTGATCGGGCCGCGCTCCAGGCGCCAGTCGTCGGCGGTCTCGAAACGGCGCTCCAGCTCGTCCCAGATCTCCTCGTCGCCCCAGGCCCCCGCGTCGGTGCCGTCGGGCACCTGGAGGTAGAGGCGGGAGACGGACGGCGAGCGCATGGACAGCAGGGCGAAGCCGCGGTCGTGGCGGGCGTAGACCAGCTCGTCGTGCGAGGGCGCCACGTCGGCGAGGATGCCGAGCCAGCCGAAGGGGTACATCCGTTCGAAGACCTGGCCGAGTCCGGCCGGGATCGCCCGGCGGGAGACGCCCCGGAAGCCGTCGCAGCCGACGACCCAGGAGCACTCCAGGACGTCCTCGCGGCCCTGGTGCCGGAAGCGGACGCGCGGGGCGTGCGTGTCCGCGTCCTCGACGGCGAGCGCCTCCGCCTCGAACAGCAGCGGGCCGCCCTCCGCCAGCTGGAGGGCGATGAGGTCCTTGCAGACCTCGGTCTGGGCGTAGACCATCACGGACCGGCCGCCGGTGAGGCCGGGGAAGTCGACCCGGTGGCGCCTGCGGTCGAAGCGGAGTTCGATGCCGTCGTGGCGCAGTCCCTCGCGGTCCATGCGGCGGCCGGCGCCGGCCGCGCGCAGCACGTCGACCGTGCCCTGCTCCAGGATCCCGGCGCGCTGCCGCCGTTCGACGTAGGCGCGGTCGTGGCTCTCCAGGACGACCGCGTCGATGCCGGCGTTGTGGAGCAGCCGCGCGAGGAGGAGTCCGGCGGGCCCGGCTCCGATGATGCCGACGGTGGTGCGCATCGGGCGCCTTCTCTCTCGGGTCCGCGGGGCCCGGCTCGCGTGGTCGCGTGGTCACCTGTTCGCGTAGTGAAAAATATTTCACTACTTTCCGGTGTGAGTTTCCGACGGCATGCGACCGCTGTCAACGGGCATGCGGTGAACACTTCAATGAAGCATGCAGGGGTCGGAAGGTGCCCGGAGCCGGACTCGAACCGGCACGCCCGCGAAGGGGCAGCGAGGTTTAAGCTCGCCGTGTCTGCATTCCACCATCCGGGCAGGCCATGGGCTCCGCATCGAGGTTCCGAGACTATCGGGACGCATCCCCCGAACAGCGGACGGGCGGACCGATGTTGTCTTATTTTATTGACGTCTGAGGGTGCATCAGCACACGGAACGCGCCATCCGCACTTGCCAATAGCCTTCCGCGCACCGGTCAGCGGCGTATGCGGAATGACGGAATTTCACCGCCCGAACAAGGGCACTCCACCTGTTCTCGACACCCGGACCGGTCGGTTCCCGACACCCGATGCCATCGGTTCCCGACAGCGGCGCCCCTCGGGGGCGTGCGTCATTCCCAGGTATGACACCGCGCCGCTCCGTCAGACCGGAGTCGGCCCCGAGAACCGGAACTACGGGTGACTACACGGCGGCACGGGACCCGGACGATGGAACACGTCCTTCCAGCACACCGCCGTCCGACAGGAGTCCCATCCCGTGACCACCGCATCCCTCGCCGACCGGGCCACCACCGTGGCCGCGCGCGCCACGGATCTGTCGAAGATCTACGGACAGGGTGAGACCCAGGTGGTCGCCCTGGACCGGGTCTCCGTCGACTTCCGGCAGGCCGAGTTCACCGCGATCATGGGCCCCTCCGGCTCCGGCAAGTCCACCCTGATGCACTGCGTGGCCGGTCTCGACACCTTCTCCTCCGGGTCGGTGCGCATCGGCGACACGGAGCTCGGCTCCCTGAAGGACAAGCAGCTGACCAAGCTGCGCCGCGACAAGATCGGCTTCATCTTCCAGGCCTTCAACCTGCTGCCGACGCTGACGGCCCTGGAGAACATCACCCTCCCGATGGACATCGCGGGCCGCAAGCCGGACAAGCAGTGGGTCGACTCGGTGATCCGCATGGTCGGGCTCGCCGACCGGCTGAGCCACCGCCCCGCCCAGCTCTCCGGCGGCCAGCAGCAGCGCGTCGCCGTGGCCCGGGCGCTGGCCTCCCGGCCCGAGATCATCTTCGGGGACGAGCCCACCGGCAACCTCGACTCCCGCTCCGGCGCCGAGGTGCTGGGCTTCCTGCGCAACTCCGTGCGGGAGATGGGCCAGACGGTGGTCATGGTGACCCACGACCCGGTGGCCGCGGCCTACGCGGACCGGGTGGTCTTCCTGGCGGACGGCCGGATCGTCGACGAGATGCACCAGCCCACGGCCGACTCGGTCCTGGACCGCATGAAGGAGTTCGACGCCAAGGGCCGCACGAGCTGATCCCCCGCCAGGACCGACAGGACTGAGAACCGCCACCATGTTCCGTACCGCCTTGCGCAACGTACTCGCGCACAAGGCCCGGTTGCTGATGACCGTGCTCGCCGTGATGCTCGGCGTCGCCTTCGTCTCCGGCACCCTGGTCTTCGCCGACACCCTCTCCCACGCCTTCCGCAACCAGTCGGCGAAGAGCTATGACGACGTCGCCGTCTCCGTCACCCTGTACGCCGACGCGGACGACCCCGAGAAGGTGCCCGGCCTGACCGGCAAGGACCTCGACCGGATGTCCGCCGTGGACGGCGTCGCCGGGGTCTTCGGCCGCGTCGAGGGCTTCGCCGGGGTCGCCGACCCCGACGGCAAGCTGATCGGCGTCGGCTGGTCCAACAAGGGCTCCAACTTCGCCCCCGGCAAGGACGGCAAGGACCCCGCGTACACCTTCACCGACGGCTCGGGCCCGGTGCGGGACGACCAGATCGCCCTGGACGAGGACTCCGCGGCCAAGGGCGAGTACCGGGTCGGCGACCGGGTGCGCGTCGCGACCAACGGCCCGGTGAAGGAGTACACCCTCAGCGGTGTGTTCACCACCGAGGACGGCGCCGTCAACGCCGGCGGCAGCCTCGTGCTCTTCGACACCGCCGTCGCCCAGCAGCAGTACCTCAAGCCGGGCTACTTCGAGAGCGCCACCGTCACCGCCGCCCCCGGCGCGAACGACACGGCGATCCTGAACGCGGTCAAGCCGCTGCTGCCGGACACCGCCGAGGCGCAGACCGGCCGGGCGCTCGCCGACGAGCAGGCCGAGCAGATCGAGCAGGGCATGGGCAACCTCAAGCAGGTCCTGCTCGGCTTCGCGGGCATCGCGCTGTTCGTCGGGATCTTCCTGATCTCCAACACGTTCACGATGCTGGTCGCCCAGCGCACCAAGGAGATCGCCCTGATGCGCGCCGTCGGCGCCTCCCGCCGGCAGATCACCCGCTCGGTGCTGGCCGAGGCCGCGCTGGTGGGGCTGGTGGCCTCGGCCGTCGGCTTCGTCCTCGGCATCGGCCTGGCGGTCGGACTGCGCTCCGGCATGGCCGCCTTCGACATGAAGATGCCGGACGGTCCGCTGGTCCTGTCGGCCACGCCGGTGATCGCGGCGTTCGCGGTGGGCGTGCTGATCACGGTGTTCGCCGCCTGGCTGCCCGGCCGCCGGGCCGCGAAGATCCCGCCGGTGGCGGCCATGAACAGCGTCCACGCGGTGGCCACCACCAAGTCGCTGGTGCTGCGCAACTCCGTCGGCGCGGCCGTCACCGCCCTCGGCGCGGCGGGGATCGTGGCGGGTGCCTCGACCGGCGGCGACGACGGCCGCATGTACATCGGGGCGGGCGCGTTCCTCGCGCTGATCGGCGTGATCATCCTGATCCCGCTGCTGTCCCGGCCCGTGATCGCGCTCGTCCGCCCGCTGCTCGTCGGCCCCTTCGGGGTGGCGGGCAAGCTCGCCGGCCAGAACGCGGTCCGCAACCCGCGCCGCACCGGAGCCACCGCCTCGGCGCTGGCGATCGGGCTGACGCTGGTGACCGGTCTGTCGGTGCTCGGCGTCACGGTCGGCACGGCCATCGACAAGATGACCACGGACAACATCAAGGCCGACTACATGGTCTCGATGGCCAACGGCGGTGTCCTCGACGCGTCGGCGCTTACGGCGCTGGAGAAGGCCGAGGGTGTGTCCGCGGTCTCGCCGCAGCAGGATGCCTACTTCCAGCTCGACGGCAGGGACTTCGTGTCCGCCTCGGCCGTCACCCCGGGCGACATCGACAAGGTCCTGACCGTCGACGTCGTCAGCGGAAGCGCGGACTCCCTCGCCGAGGGCCGGATCGCGGTCGCCGAGAAGACGGCGAAGAGCAAGGGCTGGAAGACCGGCGACAGGCTCCCCGTCACCTTCGGCGACGACAAGAAGGCCACGCTGACGGTCGGCGCCGTCTTCAAGGACAGCGAGTTCCTCTCCCCCGTCCTCATCGACCGGAAGGTCGTGGACCGGCACGAGACGAAGCCGTCCATCCAGCAGATCTTCGTGAAGATCGACGGCGGGCAGACCGGGGCGAACGAGAAGGTCCTCATCGACGCCCTGGGCGACAACCCGGCGATCACCGTGATGGACAAGCAGGACATCCGCAACGAGTTCGGCGGTGCCATCAACACCCTGCTGAACGTGATGTACGGGCTGCTGGCGATGGCCCTGATCATCGCGGTGCTGGGCGTGGTCAACACCCTCGCGATGTCGGTCTTCGAACGGCAGCAGGAGATCGGCATGCTGCGCGCCATCGGTCTGGACCGGCGCCGGGTGAAGCGGATGGTCCGGCTGGAGGCCGTGGTCATCTCGGTGTTCGGCGCGGTGGTCGGCATCGGTCTCGGGGCGTTCCTCGGCTGGGCCATCGGCGAGACCTTCGCGGACCAGATCCCGGGCTACGCGCTGGTCCTGCCCTGGGACCGGATCGGGATCTTCCTGGTGCTGGCCGGTCTGGTGGGCGTCCTGGCCGCGATGTGGCCGGCCCGCAACGCCGCCCGGCTGAACATGCTGAACGCGATCAAGGCCGAGTGACCGGGCCACACCGCGGCGCGCGAAGGGCCGGCTCCCCCGCTGCGGGGAGCCGGCCCTTGCCGTCGGTTCCGGCCCTTGCCGTGGGGTCCGGGTCAGTCGCGCCCTGGCGCACCCCAGGTGCGGGCCCGCAGCGGCATCCCGGAGGCGCCCGACTCCGGTGTCCGGACGGCCAGGACCTGGTTGACGCCGATGCGGTTGCGCTCGAAGGCCAGGGCGGAGGCGGCCATGTACAGGCGCCAGACGCGGGCGCGGCCGGGGCCGGCGAGCTGGGCGGCGCGCGTCCAGTCGGCCTCCAGACGGGACACCCACCGGCGCAGCGTGAGGGCGTAGTGCTCGCGGATCGACTCGACGTCGCGCACCTCGAACCCGGCGCGCTCCAGCTGGGTGACGGTGCTGCCGAGCGGCTGGAGTTCGCCGTCGGGGAAGACGTAGGAGTCGATGAACGCGTCGACGCGGTAGGCCGTCTCGTCGCGCTGCGGGCGGCGGGCGATCTGGTGGTTCAGCAGCCGTCCGCCGGGCTTGAGCAGGCCGTACAGGTCGGCGGCGTACTCCAGGTAGCGGTCGGCGCCGACGTGCTCGGCCATGCCGATGGAGGAGATCGCGTCGTACGGTCCGTCGCGGACGTCGCGGTAGTCCTGGACGCGGATCTCGACCTTGTCGGTCAGGCCCGCGTCGGCGACGCGCTTGCGGGCGTACGCGGCCTGCTCCTGGGAGAGCGTGACGCCGACGACGCTCACCCCGTGCTCGCGGGCGGCGTGGACGGCCAGCGAGCCCCAGCCGCAGCCGACGTCGAGCAGGCGCTGACCGGGTTTCAGGTCCAGCTTGCGGCAGACCAGTTCGAGCTTGTCGTGCTGGGCCTGTTCGAGGGTGGCGTCCGGGGCGGGCCAGTAGGCGCAGGAGTACACCATGGACGGGCCGAGGACGATCTCGTAGAAGTCGTTGCCGACGTCGTAGTGGTGGCTGATGGCGCGTCTGTCGGTGCGCTTGGTGTGCAGATGGCGGCGGGGGGCGCGGGTCTCCTCGCGCGGCGGGGCGGGGGGCAGCGGGGACCCGGCCAGTCTGACCAGCCCGCGGACGGCGGCGCGGACCTCGGGGTCGCGCAGCGCCTGGGCGAGGGTGCGGGCGTCCTCGCCGCGCTCCCAGATCAGCCCGGACAGCAGGTCGAGTGTGGTGTAGAGGTCGCCCTCGATGTCCAGGTCGCCCGCCACCCAGGCGCGGGCCAGGCCCAGTTCGCCGGGCTTCCACAGCAGGCGGCGCAGGGCGCGGCGGTTGCGTACGACCAGGGTCGGCGCGCCCGGCGGGCCCGCCTGCGAACCGTCCCAGGCGCGGATGCGCACGGGAAGCGGTGCGTCCAGCACCTGTGCGAAGAGGCCCTGCAGCCGCTGCGCGGCGTCTGCCATGGTGTACACCTCCGTGACGGGAATCCCGGAATGCCGACACCACGTAAACATCCGCGGAGCTCCCGCGCAGTCCCCGGCACGCGTCATGACTGAGCAAAGCCGCTTCTTCGCCCGCCCGGAGGCGTGCGGCGGGAACGCCGAAGGGCCCCCCGCACCACGGACGGCGGGGGGCCCTTTTCGGCCAGGGGTGGACCGAGAGGTCAGGAGGCCTTGGCCTTCTCCTCGGTCTTCTCCTTCGGCGCGGCGGCGACCGGGGCCGGCTTGGCGGCCTCGTAGAACTCCTCGCGCGGCGTCTCGATGGCGCCGAGCGAGACGACCTCGCGCTTGAGGAACATGCCGAGGGTCCAGTCGGCGAAGACGCGGATCTTGCGGTTCCAGGTCGGCATCGCCAGGCCGTGGTAGCCACGGTGCATGTACCAGGCGAGCCGGCCCTTGAGCTTGATCTTCATCTTGCCCATGACGATCATCGCGACGCCCTTGTGGAGGCCGAGACCGGCCACCGCGCCCTTGTTGGCGTGCGCGTACTCCTTCTGCGGGAAGCCCCGCATGCCGGACAGCACGTTGTCACCGAGCACCTTGGCCTGGCGCAGCGCGTGCTGGGCGTTCGGCGGGCACCAGGCGTTCTCGTTGCCCGCCTTGCGGGCGGCGAGGTCCGGGACCTGGGCGTTGTCGCCGGCGGCCCAGATGTAGTCGGTGCCCTGGACCTGGAGGGTCGGGGCGCAGTCGACGTGGCCGCGCGGGCCGAGGGGCAGGCCGTAGCGGGCCAGGACCGGGTTGGGCTTGACGCCGGCGGTCCACACGATGGTGTTGGAGTCGACCTCCAGGCCGTTCTTCAGCACCACGTGGCCGTCGACGCAGGAGTCCATGGAGGTGGACAGGTAGACCTCGACGCCGCGGCCCTCGAGGTGCTCCTTGCCGTACTTGCCGAGCTTGGGACCCACCTCGGGGAGGATCTTGTCGGCGGCGTCGACCAGGATGAAGCGCATGTCCTCGCGGGACACGTTCTTGTAGTACTTGGCCGCGTCGCGGGCCATGTCCTCGACCTCGCCGATCGTCTCGGCACCGGCGAACCCGCCGCCCACGAAGACGAAGGTGAGCGCCTTGCGGCGGATCTCCTCGTCGGTGGTGGAGTCGGCCTTGTCCAGCTGCTCGAGGACGTGGTTGCGCAGGCCGATGGCCTCCTCGATGCCCTTCATGCCGATGCCCTGCTCGGCGAGGCCGGGGATCGGGAAGGTGCGGGAGACCGCGCCGAGCGCGACCACCAGGTAGTCGAAGGGCAGCTCGTAGGCCTCGCCGACCAGCGGGGAGACCGTGGCGACCTTGCGGTCCTGGTCGATGGTGGTGACCCGGCCGGTGAGGACCTCCGCCTTGGGCAGCACGCGTCGCAGCGGGACGACGACATGGCGAGGGGAGATGTTGCCGGCGGCGGCTTCGGGGAGGAAGGGCTGGTAGGTCATGTACGACCGGGGGTCGACGACCGTGACGGTCGCCTCGCCGTAACGCATCTTCTTGAGGATGCGCCGAGCTGCGTACAGGCCTACGTACCCACCGCCTACTACGAGGATCCTGGGACGCTCCGTGGTGCTCATGCCATCGAGTATCCACCCGCTTCAGGGGGGTGGCTCGTGCGCCCCTTCACAAGGTTGTGGAGGGGGTGTGCTATCCTCCGCGGCTCGCGTGATCCACGTCATGGTGACAACCGGGAGCGTTTGTGCACCGCCGACCGTTGTCAATGCCGCGTGAGCTGCCTCTCTGGGTCGCGCGGACCTCTGTGAGGGCCTCTCGGAACCCCGTCCGGGGCACCTTCCCGTGGCCCTCCATACCATGCTTCTGAACATGTTCAAAGGGCCGTTCGGCCCTCGGACGGGTCAACGGGACCCTTCCGGTCGCCCGCAGGGGCCGAATTCCTTGTGAAGAACTTCACGAACTTTTCCGACAGACCGTCGCCGGGCGGCTCCCGCAGGCCCCCCGGCGACGCTCATCCGTGATCCATGCCTGCTCAGAAGCGGGCTACGCCACCGACCACGCGATGCCGTCCAGGATGTCGTGCTCGCTGACGACGACCTCCCGCGCGCCGGTCCGCTCCATGATCGACAGCAGTACGAGGGCCCCCGCCCCGATCACGTCGACCCGGCCCGGGTGCATGGAGGGCACGGCCGCGCGCTCGGCGTGCGTGGAGCGCAGCAGCCACTCGGTGATCTCGCGGACCTTCTCCAGCGAGACCCGGGAGTGGTGGATGGCCTCGGAGTCGTAGGCGGGCAGCTCCTGGGCGATCGCCGACACGGTCGTCACGGATCCGGCCAGGCCCACCAGGGTCCGCGCCTCGCGCAGCGGGACCGTCTCCTCGGCCAGGTCGAGAGCGGCCTCGATGTCGGCCCGCATCGCGGCGATCTGCTCCGGCGAGGGCGGGTCGCTCACCACTCCGTCCCGGACCAGGTGCCGCTCGGTCATGCGCACGCAGCCGACGTCCACCGAGCGGGCCGCCCGGACGTGGTCGTCGCCCACAACGAACTCGGTCGAGCCGCCGCCGATGTCCACCACCAGATACGGCCTGGGCAGGTGGTCGTGGCCGGTGAGCTCCTTGGTGGCGCCGGTGAAGGAGAACTCGGCCTCCTGGTCCCCGGAGATCACCTCGGGCTCGACGCCCAGGATGTCCAGCACGCCGCGCACGAACTCGTCCCGGTTCTCGGCGTCCCGGGAGGCGGAGGTGGCCACGAAGCGCAGCCGCTCCGCCCCGTGCTCCTTGATGATCGCGGCGTACTCACGGCAGGCCGCGAAGGTCCGCTGCAGCGCCTCGGGGGCGAGCCGGCCGGTGCGGTCGACACCCTGCCCGAGCCGGACGATCGTCATCCGGCGGTCCAGGTCGGTCAGCTCGCCGGTGGCCGGGTCGGCGTCGGCGACCAGCAGGCGGATGGAGTTCGTACCGCAGTCCACGGCGGCGACACGGGTCACTGTGCGTCCTCCTCGGTGGTCGTCACGCACGCGCCCTTGCGCCACCACTCGGGCAGCATGGCCAGCGCCTCGTCGCCCAGCGGATTCACGCCGGGGCCCGCGGCCAGGGAGTGCGCCACCAGCACGTGCAGGCACTTGACCCGGTCCGGCATGCCGCCGGCGCTCGGGAAGTTCTTCAGCTCCTCGATCTCGTCACGGCGCCGGACGTAGTCCTCGTGCGCCGCCCGGTAGGCCGCCGCCAGCTCCGGGTCCGAGGCCAGCCGCTCGGTCATCTCCTTCATCACGCCGTTGGCCTCCAGCGTGCCGATCGCGGAGTTCGCCTTCGGGCACGTCAGGTAGTACAGCGTCGGGAACGGCGTGCCGTCCGGCAGCCGCGGGGCCGTCTCGACGACGTCGGGCTGTCCGCAGGGGCAGCGGTGCGCGATGGCCCGCAGGCCGCGCGGGGGCCGACCGAGCTGCTGCTTGAAGGCCTCGACGTCCGCGTCGGTGGGCTCGGTGCGCGGGGTGGTCGGCGGGGGCGTTTCCATGACTGTCTTCAGGCTGTCTTTCTCTGGGTGTTCTGCGGGATCACTGGGGCGCGTCACTGGTCGGAGGCGTCGGCCTTGTCGACCCCGTCCCAGACGTTGGCGTACCAGGGGCGGTCGGCCGCCCCGAGGTCGGTGCGCGACTGCTTCGCCGCGTGCGGGTCGATCACGATGAAGCCCGTCTCCCCCGGCATGACGTAGTGCAACCGTCGGCGGATCTGCTGCTCGGCGTACGCGTCGTCCTGCCAGCGCGCCTTGAGGTCGCGCAGGTGCTCGACACGCTCGCGGGCCTGCTGCTGCTCGCGCCGCAAATCCTCGATCTCGGCGCGCTGGGAGACGTACTGCCGCATCGGGTAGGCCAGGGCCACGATGAGCGAGCACATCACCAGCGCGAGCAGCGCGGCCCGGCCGGTCAGCCGGGAGCGGCGGGCCTGCCGCTTGGTCTGGGAGCGGTAGACCCGGGCCGCGGTCTGCTCGCCGAGCAGCCGGATCCTGGTCGCGGTGGAGAACCGGTCCCGGTCCTTCACGGCCATGTCTGTCCGCCTCCCGCTGCACCGTCATACGCGCGTACGTCCCCGGACACGGTACGGGACCGAGTACGGGGACGTACGTACGACGCTGCCTCTTACGGGTCGGGCCTTTCGGCGATCAGCCCTTGAAGCGCGGGAACGCGCTGCGGCCGGCGTACACCGCGGCGTCGTCGAGGATCTCCTCGATGCGCAGCAGCTGGTTGTACTTGGCCACGCGCTCGGAGCGGGCCGGGGCGCCGGTCTTGATCTGGCCGCAGTTGGTGGCGACGGCCAGGTCGGCGATGGTGACGTCCTCGGTCTCGCCGGAGCGGTGGGACATCATGCACTTGAAGCCGTTGCGCTGGGCCAGCTCGACGGCGTCCAGGGTCTCGGTGAGCGAGCCGATCTGGTTGACCTTGACCAGCAGGGCGTTGGCCGCGCCCTCCTCGATGCCGCGGGCGAGGCGCTCGGGGTTGGTGACGAACAGGTCGTCGCCGACGAGCTGGACCTTGTCACCGAGCTTGTCGGTGATGGTCTTCCAGCCCTCCCAGTCGTCCTCGAACAGCGGGTCCTCGATGGAGACGAGCGGGTACGCGTCGACGAGCTCCGCGTAGTACTCGGTCATCTCGGCCGCCGAGCGCTCCTTGCCCTCGAACGTGTAGACGCCGTCCTTGTAGAACTCGGAGGCGGCGACGTCGAGCGCCAGGGCGATCTGCTCGCCGGGGGTGTAGCCGGCTTCCTTGATGGCTTCCAGGATGAGGTCGAGGGCCTCGCGGTTGGAGCCGAGGTTCGGGGCGAAGCCGCCCTCGTCGCCGAGGCCGGTGGCCAGGCCCTTGCTCTTCAGGACCTTCTTCAGCGTGTGGTAGACCTCGGCGCCCCAGCGCAGGGCCTCGGAGAAGGACTCCGCGCCGATCGGGGCGATCATGAACTCCTGGATGTCCACGTTGGAGTCGGCGTGCGAGCCGCCGTTCAGGATGTTCATCATCGGCACCGGCAGCAGGTGCGCGTTGGGGCCGCCCAGGTAGCGGAACAGCGGCAGGTCGCTGGCCTCGGAGGCGGCGTGGGCGACGGCGAGCGAGACGCCGAGGATGGCGTTGGCGCCGAGGGAGCCCTTGTTGTCGGTGGCGTCCAGGTCGAACATCGCCTGGTCGATCAGGCGCTGCTCGGTGGCGTCGTAACCGACGAGCTCCGGGCCGATCTGCTCGATGACCGCGAGGACGGCCTTCTCCACACCCTTGCCGAGGTAGCGGTTCGAGTCGCCGTCGCGGAGCTCGATGGCCTCGAAGGCGCCCGTGGAGGCGCCGGACGGGACGGCGGCACGACCGGTGCTGCCGTCGTCGAGGCCGACCTCGACCTCGACCGTGGGGTTGCCTCGGGAGTCCAGGATTTCCCGGGCTACGACGACGTCGATGGACGGCACGAGCATCTCCTTCTTATGTGACGCGGGTACGCGGGTCGCGTGGACCCGGCGAGGTGCGGGCCGCGGTGGCTCGCGACATGAGCCTAACCGGCTCGGGGCGATCGGCCACCGGGTCGCCCACCCCATGGACAGAACCGAGAGTAAATTGTTTCCGAACGGAACAAAGCCGGATGCCGAAAAAACCCCGCCCCGGTGCGTACGGGGGACGACGCACCGGGGCGGGGAGCCCGTGGGGACGGGGGCGGGCCGCTGCTTACTTCAGGTGCAGCTGCTGGCCCGGGTAGATGAGGTTGGCGTCCTCGACGATGTCCTTGTTCAGGTCGAAGAGCTTCTCCCAGCCGCCCTTGACCTTCTCCTCGGCCGCGATCGAGCTCAGGGTGTCGCCCTTGACGACCTTGTACTCGCCGTCGCCCTTCTTGACCTTCTTGCCGGTCGGGGTGGTGACGGTCTTCTTCGCGGCCGGGCGCTCCTCGGAGCGGGAGGCCGGCTGCTGCTGGGTCTCGCGCGACTCGGTGCTCTGCTGGCTCTGGGCGGAGCTGCCGGAGTCGGTGGAGCCGCCGCCGGTGTAGCCGGCGCTGGACAGGCCCTTGCCGCAGACCGGCCAGGCACCCTTGCCCTGGCCCGCGAGGACCTTCTCGGCGATCTCGATCTGCTGGGCCTTGGTGGCCTGGTCGGCGGTGGAGGCGTACTTCGTGCCGCCGTAGCCGGCCCAGGTGGAGGCGGAGAACTGCAGACCGCCGTAGTAGCCGTTGCCGGTGTTGATGGACCAGTTGCCGCCGGACTCGCACTGGGCGACGGCGTCCCACTCGGAGGCGGTGGCCGCGGAGGCGTTGCCGGCCGCCATCAGCGGGGCGGCGACGGCGGCGCCGGCGACACCGGCGACGGCGATGGCACGGGTGGCCTTGGACGGACGACGGTGCTTGCCCTTGCCGGAAAACAGCATGGATGGATCCCCTCACCGACGCCTGCGAGGTGAGCTGTCGGGTTCGGGCCGGTTGAGTTGCCCGGCCACGTCCCTCACGGGACGCGGCTTCACCCCAAGCCCTTCCGGCCAACCGGCCGGTCGGGCACCTACCTTGGGTCCCCCGCTCCTGCCTACGGCGCTTGACGCGACGACTGTTCCCGTGCGGCCGCTGGCAGGATTCGGCGTTGCGGCAGCCGGGGCTCGCGGTGGCGAGCGGTCATGACCGTAGACAGGTGATCCGCCGAATTTCAAAGACGATCAGGGCTTCTGAGATCTATCTCTCACCGCACTTATACGGGACATTCGGCGCGAATCATGACGTGAACTCACCCGGATTAGGGATGACTTGAGCCGCCGTTTCCGCACTGCCCGAACGGCTACCTCTCGTCCGCTTCGACCCTGGTCGTGAGCGTCTGACCGGGGCGGATGAGGTCCGGGTCGGCACCGACGGCCTCCTTGTTGCCGGCGTACAGCGCGTGCCATCCGCCGCTGAGGTCAAGGGAGTCGGCGATGGACCAGAGACTGTCGCCGGAGCGGACGGTGTACGAGCCGTCCGTGGCGTCGCGGGAGGCGTCGTCACCGCGCGAGGCGTGCCGCCCCGCGGACTCGTCCGCACGGCCGTTCGCGGCCTCGGCGTCCTCGTCGGCGCTGGGGCCGCGATGGCGGCCGGAGCCGGTGTCGGTGAGGGCCGAAGCCTCGTCACTCGGACGGGAGTTGCCCGTCCCCTCACCCTCGGGGGTGGCCGAGGAGCCGCTGCCGGACTCCCGGCCGGGCTCCTGCGAGGTGGAAGCGGAATCAGGCGACTTGTCGGACTTGGACGATTCGCCCTCCGACGCCGACGACCCGTCAGGCGAGGCCGATGTGGAGGGGGAAGCCGAAGGAGAGGAAGGAGACGCCTCCGAAGACCCGGATGACTCGGATGACTCGGAGGAGTCGGATGAGTCGAGCAATCCGGGCGCATCCGTCGGATCGGACTGGTCCGAGGAGTCGGAGGTGCCCGCGTTCCCGTCCTGCTGGAGCCCGGAGAGCAGCCCGCAGGTACGCCATGCGCCGACCCCCTGGTCGGCGAGGATTCTCTCGGCCACGGATATCTGCTGGGAGCGGCTGGCGAGATCGGCGCTGGCCGCGTAGTCCAGACCGCCGTAGTTCTCCCAGTTCTCCTGGGACAGCGCGAGGCCGCCGTAGTAGCCGTTGCCGCTGTTCTGGCTCCAGGCGCCGCCCGTCTCGCAGTCCGCGACCCGGTCCCAGGTCGTGCCGTCGGCCGCGCTGGCACCGGAGGCTCCGAGGAGCGGGATCGCGATGGCGGAGCCGGTCACTCCGGCCGCGACGAGGAGTGCCGGAGCCTGGCGGGGGCGACGGTGCCGACCGTTCCCGGAGAGCATGCGGAGACCTTTCGCGAGACAACAGTGAGCGGCGCGGCGCAGGAGTCCCCGGCCACGCTGATGGGTGAACGTATCGGCAGACGATCACTTGTCACAAGTTCATGCCGCGCAGATCACGTGAAGATCACAGAGCTGAGGGCGTGTCACTTTTGACCGGGGTGAATTCCACGGGCAGGGTGCGCAGCCCTCGCATGATGAGTCCGCCGCGCCAGCGCAGCTCGGACGGGTCCGCCGCGAGACGGAGGTCGGGCAGGCGGGTGAGAAGCGTGGCGAGCGCCGTCTGGCCCTCCAGGCGGGCGAGCGGGGCGCCGAGGCAGTAGTGGATGCCGTGTCCGTACCCGAGGTGCTGGTTGTCACCGCGGGACAGGTCGAGCACGTCCGGGTCGGCGAACCGCTCCGGATCCCGGTCCGCTGCGGCCAGGACGACCAGGACCGGGTCGCCCGCGGCGATGCGCTGCCCGCCGAGGGTGAGCGGCTGCGTGGCGAACCGCCAGGTGGCGAGCTCGACCGGGCCGTCGTAGCGCAGGAGTTCCTCGACGCCGGTCTCCAGCAGGGCGCTCTCCCCGGCGGCGAGGGAGGCCTGGAGGCGGGCGCGCTGGCCGGGGTGGGTGAGCAGGGCGTAGGTGCCGTTGCCGATGAGGTTGACCGTCGTCTCGAAACCGGCGAACAGCAGGATGAAGGCCATGGCCGCGGCCTCGTTCTCGGTGAGGTGCTCGCCGTGGTCGGAGGCGCGGATGAGGCCGGAGATGAGGTCCTCGCCCGGGCCTGGCTCGGCGGGCAGCGCCTCCCGCTTGCGGTGGATCAGGTCGGCGAGGTAGCCGCGCATCTTCTTCACGGACCGCGCCACGCCGCCCCGCGGGCCGCCCTGGTGACGGATCATCATGCCCGCCCAGTCGCGGAAGTCGTCCTGGTCCTCGCGGGGGACGCCGAGCAGGTCGCAGATGGCGTAGATGGGCAGCGGGAAGGCGAACTCGTGGATGAGGTCGGCGCTCCCGCGCTCCGCGAACCCGTCGATGAGCCGGTCGGTGAGCTGCTGCACCCGTGGCGCGAACTCCGCGACCCGGCGGGGCGTGAACGCCTTGGACACCAGCCGCCGCAGCCGGGTGTGGTCCGGCGGGTCGATGTTGAGCAGGTGCGTCATCAGCTCGGCCTTGCGCTCCCCGGGGATGCCGGTCTTGCCCTTGGCGTGCGCGGGCTCGTCGTGGTGCGCCGGGTTCTTGGAGAGCCGGTGGTCGGCGAGGGTCTGCTTGGCGTCGGCGTAGCGCGTGACCAGCCAGGCCTCGACGCCGCTGGGGAGCCGCGTCCTGTGGACGGGGCTGTGCTCGCGGAGCCAGGCGTAGGCGGGGTAGGGGTCGCTCGCGAACTCCCAGGTGAACAGGTCGGGAGCGGGAGCGGGGGCCGGGGTGGGCGTGCGGGGCTCGGGCTGGTCGGTCACCCTCCGACCGTATCCGGCCCGCCGCCGCACGCCCGGGCCGGTCCGCTCAGCCCTCGGCGTCCCTGATCGCGTCCCGGTAGGCGCGGGCCGCCGCTCGCAGGGCCGCCTCCGGGTCCACGCCCTCCGCTTCCGCGCGGACGGCCAGGGCCAGCAGCTCGTAGCCGACGCCCTCGGCGGGCGGGAGCGGTATGTCCAGGCCGGCGGTGCGGGCCCGGGAGGCCAGCTTGGCGGCGAGGGCCAGGCCGGGCTGGCCGAGGGGGATGCCCTCGGTGACGGAGCTGCGCTGCTTCTCGACGGCCTTGGTGCGCAGCCAGTGCTCCTTGACCTCCTCGGGGGTGGTGGCCGTCGCGTCGCCGAAGACGTGCGGGTGGCGGTGGATGAGCTTGGCGACGATGCCGCCGGCCACGTCGTCCACGGAGAAGGGTGCCTCGGGGTCCTCCTCGGCGATGCGGGCGTGGAAGACGACCTGCAGCAGGACGTCGCCGAGCTCCTCGCGCAGCTCGTCGCGGTCGCCCTCCTCGATCGCCTCGACGAGCTCGTACGCCTCCTCGATGCCGTACTTGGCCAGGCCCTTGTGTGTCTGCTGGGACGACCAGGGGCACTCGGTCCGGATGCGGTCCATGACCTGGACGAGGTCGAGCAGGCGGGCGCCCGGCAGGTCGTAGGAGGCGGGCAGCAGCTCCAGCTCGGGCATCGCGAGGCGGCCGGTGCCGGCGAGGCGCGCAAGGCCGTCGGTCAGGGCCGGCTCGCCCTCGCCCGTCGCCACGACGACCACCGTGCGGGCGCCGGCGCAGGCCTCGACCAGTTCCTCGGCGGTCGGGGACGCCTCCTCGACCGCGACGCCCGCCTCGCGCAGATAGGGCAGCTGCGGATGGGCGCCGTCCGCGCACAGCACCCGGTCGGCCGCGTGCAGGGCCTGCCAGGCGGGCCAGGACAGCAGGCCGGGGGCGACGCGGTGGCTGGTGGTGAGCAGGACGATGCGGCCGGGGGCGCCGGCCGCGTCGGGGACGGCCTGCCGGGGGCCCGGGGTGGCTTCGGGGCTGTTGGCGTTCACGCTCCGAAGCTATCCCACACCGCCGACGGGGCTTGAGGTTGTCCACAGGGCCGGCGGGGACCGAGGGGTTTTCCACAGGGCCCCGGGACGGGGGCGGGCGGGCCCGTGGGCGAAGGCGGGGCCGGGGTCCCGTGAGCGAAGGCGGGTCGGGGCCGAGATGGGCCGGGCCCCGTGGCCGGGATGGGCCGGGGGCCCGGGGGCGAAGGCGGCCGGGCCCCGTGGATGAAAGCGGGCCGGGCCCTGTGGTCGAAGTTGGGCCGGGGTTACATGTTCTGCTGCGTCTGTGTCGCCGTCACGTCTCGGAGCCATGGGGTCTTCGCGTCGGCGCGGCTGCTCTTCTGGACGTCCCACGTGCCGTAGCGCGGGTTGAGGTCGACGTCGAGCTTCTTCGAGGACTCGGACAGGGCCTTCCAGAACTCGGGGCGTGTGGTGTCGGTGCCGAGCTTCTCGGCGAGCTTCTGGGCCTCCAGCTGGAGGCGGAGGTTCTCCTCCAGGCGCCGCGGCGGGATGCCGTACCGCTGCAGCCAGGTCGTCTCCAGCGCCTCGGCGCCGCCCGCCTGCTCCTCCAGCCCGGAGCGCATCTCCTGGATCTCCTTGCGGCTGACGGTGACCCCGGCGTCCTCGGCGGCGCGGTGCAGCACCCGGTCGAGGACCATGGTGTGCAGCGTGTCGCGGGTGAGCGTGCCGGTCCTGGCGATGGCCTGCTGGTACTGCGCGTCGTTCTGCACGGCCGCACGCTGGGCCGCGCGGACCTCTCCGACCCGCTCCTCCAGCTGGGAGACGGTGATCCGCTGCCCGCCGACCACGGCCGCCGCGCCCGGATGCGCGTCGTTGCCGCAGGCGGTGAGCAGGGGCGCCGCGGCGATCGCGGCGGTGAGGAGGAGCGCGGTGCGACGGCGGCGGTGCAAGGAGACCTCCCGAGGAGATTGTGCGACGGTGCACAAAGTCTTGCGGTGATCGATGGTAGGCAGTGGCCAGGCTCTGGCCAACCCATTCGACCAACGATTCACCGGGACTTCCGGCACCGCCGCGCCCGCTGCGGTGCGGCGGTCAGCCGCGGACCTGCCCCAGCCACTGCAGCGTCCGGCGGATCTCCGCACCGAGCGGGTGGCCGGGGCCGTGGGTGCGCTCCACGTCGTGCAGCAGCCGGGCCAGCGTGTCGTGGGCGGCGCCGCGGTCGCCGAGGGCGAGCAGCAGGTGCCCGATACGGCGGCGGACGTCGTGCGCGACCTCGGGGCCGCCGGCGGCGACGTACTGGTTCTCGTAGTACGGCAGCACCGCTCGGTACTCGGCGAGCGCCGCCGCCGGTTCGCCCAGCTGTTCGAGGCACTGGGCGGCCTCGTAGCGGAAGCGGAGGGCCTGCGGGTCGGCCTGGCCGGCCTCGGCGGCGCGTTCGTCGGCGAGGCGGCGCAGCTCGGGCAGGGCGCGGCGGAACTGGCCGTCGTCCAGGAGCGTGGCCGCGTACTGCTTGCGCAGCGTGCGCACCACCGGGGAGTTCCCGCCGTGCTGCTCCGCGGCGGCGGGCAGGATCGCGCCGAGGATGTCGACGGCCTGGGTGATACGGCCCTCGCCGAGGAGCCGCTTGACCTCGTCGACGGCGCGGGCGATGTCGGTCTTCCCCGCGGCCTCGGCGACGGGGGCGGCGGGCGGCGCCGGCTGGGGCGCCGGGGTGCGGGCCCGGTCGGGCCAGGGGGCGTGCGGGCGCAGGAAGGGGCGGGTGGGGTCGAGGGCCGCTCCGGTGGGCGTGCCGCGCGCGGGCAGCAGCGGCTCCAGGTGCTCGTAGACCTCCTGCGCGGAGGCGGGCCGGTGCTGCGGGTCCTTGGCGAGCAGGCGCAGGACGAGGGTCTCCAGGGCTTCGGGGACCTCGGGCCGCAGGCGGCGCACGGGCAACGGGGGCTCGTACAGGTGCCGGTGCAGGACGCCCAGGGCCGTGGAGCCGGAGAAGGGCACGTCCCCGCTGAGCAGTTCGTGCAGCACGACGCCGAGGGCGTACAGGTCCGTGTACGGGCCGACCGCGCCGCCCATCGCCTGCTCCGGGGCCATGTAGGCGGGCGAGCCGATGGGCGTGCCGGTGTGGGTCAGGCGGGTGGTGTCGGCCTCCATGACGGAGGCCACGCCGAGGTCCAGCACGGTGACCGTGCCGTCCTGCTTCACCATCACGTTCCGCGGCTTGAGGTCGCGGTGGACGATCGGCACGGCGTGCACGGCGCTGAGCACGGCGCACAGTTGCGCGGCGACGGCGACCGCCCACGGCCAGGGGTACGGAGTCCGCTCGGCGAGGTGACCCGCGAGGTCGGAGCCGTCGATGTACTGCATGACGAGGAACAGTTCCTCGCCCTCGCTGCCCGCGTCGTGCACCGTGACGAGGCCGGGGTGGTCGACCTGCGCGGTCACCCGGCACTCGCGCACGAACCGGCGGCGCAGCTCCTCGGCGTCCTGGCCGGCCACCTTGTCGGGGCGCAGCAGCTTCACCGCCACGCGCCGGTCCAGGCGCTGGTCGTACGCCGTCCACACCTGGCCCATGCCGCCCTGGCCGAGGAGGGTGGACAGCTCGTAGCGGCCGGCGACGACACGTCCTGCCGTCACGCTCACCTGCCGCCCTCGCGATCGCCGTCGCGCCGGTCGTCACCTTCCTGGCGGCGCAGGTAGTCGCTGAGTTCGTCGAGTTCGGCGCGGACCTGGTCGATGCGGGCGGGGGCGGGGCGCTGGGGGGACGCGGGCGGCTGCACGGGAGCCGGACCGTGGGGCGTGGCGTCCCGGGGCACGGGCGTGTGCGGCGCGGGGGTGTGCGGTCCGGTGTGCGGCGTCGGAGGCTGCGGGACGGGCGTGGACGTCTGGGCGTAGGACGAGCCGGGGTGCGGATAGCCGTACGGGGAGTGGACGGTCGGCGCGTGGGGCGAGGCCGGGTAGCCGGTGAACTGCCGGCGCTCGCCGTGGTGGGCGATGTCCACGATCAGGAAGTAGATGGCGGAACCGGCACCCAGCAGCAGGATCAGACCCAGCGCGATGTCGGTCCGGACGTCCTCCTCCGGCAGGGTGCCGACCACCAGGAAGCAGGCGATGGACAGGGGCAGGGCCGCCCAGGCCAGCACCCAGTCCAGGGCGCGCCCGCGCAGGACGGCCACCCGGAACAGCGGGACGCAGGCCAGCACGCCGCACGTGAGGATGCCGGCTGCGGCGAACAGCACACGCAGGGAGATGACCGTTGCCGCGCTCCGGGGAGGCGGCGCCGCGCCGTGGCCGTACATGACTGCTCCTGGACCGGTGTAGCCGATGGGGACGAGTGTGCGAGTGACAGAGCCCGTTGGGAGTCCGAGCGTATAGCCCGACAAGGAGAACGGGTCACGGGTTGTACCGAACCGTTGTCGTGCTGATCACCCGGGCCCCGCGGAGGGAGTGCCGCACGAAGCGTGCGCGGTCCTCCGGCGGTCGCGGCATCCGGACCGTCGTCATGGGCGCGCACGGCAGCTCGGGCAAGGGCGGGCTCTCAGCCGCCGCACTGCCGCAGCATCATCTCCTTGTCGGCGGACGTCACCGGCAGGTCGTACTTCAGGGACACCTGGGCGAAGCGCACCGAGTAGGCGCAGCGGATCCGCTTGTCGGGAGGCAGCCAGGACGCCGGTCCGGAGTCGCCCTTGGCGCTGTTGGTCGGCCCGTCCACCGGCACGAGGTTGAGCGGGTCGTTGGCGATGGACTCCCGCTTGTCCTTCGTCCAGCGGGAGGCGCCCATCTGCCAGTCGTAGGACAGCGGCATGACGTGGTCGATCTGGACCTTGATCGCTTGCGACTTGGTCCACTCGATGACCTTGCCGGTGTACGGGTCGTGCAGCGTCATGGATATGACGACGCAGTCGGAGCCCGAACGGAAGCGCAGGTCGCGGCCGTCGCGCTTCAGCAGGTCGTTGCGCGAGTCGCAGCCGTTGTGGGAGTAGGGGACCTCGCGTGGCGCCGAGTCCATCCAGGCGTAGCCGAACTCGTCCCGGTCGTAACCGGTCCTGGGGCCGCGGCCCTTCGTCGCCACCTTCTCGATGAGGGCGCGTGCCCGCGCCTTGTCCTCGGTCGAGGTGACCGGCGCGAGGCCCGGTTTCGTGCCGTCCGGGTTGTCCAGCGGGTTCACGGCCCGGCCGTCACCGGCGGCCGGGGCGCCGGATCCCGGGACACCGCCGCCGTCCGCCGGAGGGGTCAGGCCCTCGCAACCGGTCAGCGCCGCACCGGCGCACATCACGGCGACGGCCAGCGCCGCCCCACCCCTCAGACGCGTCACGTGCGCCCCTCCCCTGCTTGCCCGTTCCGCCCTCGCACGAGCGGCCTGTGCCTGGTCCCACGGTAGCGAGGAAGAGGTTCAGACCACACCGGGCCCACATGGGCATTCCCGGCACATCGCGCGTATCGTCGGTTTTGAGTCACCTGGAAGGAGCTGCGGATGGGCATCTTCGACAAGTTCAAGGGCCAGGGGCGGCACCGGAGCAAGCAAGGCTCCGACACCGCGGAACAGAAGATCAACGAGAGGACCGGGGGCCGGTACGAGGACCAGGTCGACTCCGGCCGGCAGCGCGTCGAGGGCTCGCTGGACGCGGAGCGCGACCGGAACCGGCCCGAACAGCAGTGAGGCCTCCGGCATTTCGAGGCCGTCCGCGCAGGCGCCCACTCGGGCGCGATTCCCGCGGACGGCTTCTCGCGTAGGGGGACGGGCGGGCCTCGGCCCCCAAATGCCGGCCCGCAGCGCCCCGCCGGCAATCCCCGGGTCGCAGCCCCCCGCCGGCAAAACCCCGGCCCGCAGCCCCCAGCCCTCAGCCCTGGTCCTCAGCCCCCGCCCTCAAGACCCCAGCACCGACGTCAGGAACTCGCCGACCCACGCCAGCAGTTCGCGGCCGACCAGGGGCTTGCCGCCGACCTTCGCCGTCTTCGGGCGCGGCACCAGCACCTGGTGCACCGCCGGCTTGATGACGGCCCCCGGGTACAGCCGCTTCAGCCGCAGCTCCTGCGACTCGCGCAACTCCACCGGCGCGAAGCGGATGTTGGTGCCCTGCAGCACCACCTCGCCGACGCCGCACGCCCGCGCGAACATCCGCAGCCCGGCGACGAGCAGCAGGTTCTCCACGGGCTCGGGCAGCTTGCCGTAGCGGTCGACGAGCTCCTCGCGGACCGCCTTGATGTCCTCCTCCGAGTTGGCGGAGGCGATGGCGCGGTAGGCCTGCAGGCGCAGCCGCTCGCCGGGCGCGTAGTCGTGCGGGACGTGCGCGTCGACGGGCAGCTCGATCTTGACCTCGAGCGGCGGCTCCTCCTCGATCTCGCCGGTCTCCAGCTGGCGCCGGTAGTCCGCGACGGCCTCGCCGACCATCCGCACGTACAGGTCGAAGCCGACGCCCGCGATGTGGCCGGACTGCTCGCCGCCGAGGAGGTTGCCCGCGCCGCGGATCTCCAGGTCCTTCATCGCCACGTACATGCCCGCGCCCATCTCCGTGTGCTGGGCGATCGTCGCGAGCCGCTCGTGCGCGGTCTCGGTCAGGGGCTTCTCCGGCGGGTAGAGGAAGTAGGCGTAGCCGCGCTCGCGGCCTCGGCCGACCCGGCCGCGCAGCTGGTGCAGCTGGGACAGGCCGAAGTTGTCGCCGCGCTCCACGATCAGGGTGTTGGCGTTGGAGATGTCGATGCCGGACTCCACGATCGTCGTGGACACCAGCACGTCGAACTTCTTCTCCCAGAAGTCGACCACGACCTGCTCCAGCGCCGACTCGGACATCTGGCCGTGCGCGGTGGCGATACGCGCCTCGGGGACGATCTCGCGCAGCCGGGCGGCGGCCCGGTCGATCGACTCGACGCGGTTGTGGATGTAGAAGACCTGGCCCTCGCGCAGCAGTTCACGGCGGATGGCGGCGCCGATCTGCTTCTCCTCGTAGGGGCCGACGAAGGTCAGCACCGGGTGGCGCTCCTCCGGCGGGGTGGTGATGGTCGACATCTCGCGGATGCCGGTGACCGCCATCTCCAGGGTCCGGGGGATCGGGGTCGCGGACATGGTCAGCACGTCGACGTTGGCGCGCAGCTTCTTCAGCTGCTCCTTGTGCTCGACGCCGAAGCGCTGCTCCTCGTCGACGATGACCAGGCCCAGGTCCTTGAACTTCGTCTCGGACGAGAACAGCCGGTGCGTGCCGATCACGATGTCGACGGAGCCCTCGCGCAGGCCCTCCAGGACCGCCTTGGCCTCGGTGTCGGTCTGGAAGCGGGAGAGCGCCTTCACGTTCACCGGGAACTGGGCGTACCGCTCGCTGAACGTGCCGAAGTGCTGCTGCACCAGCAGGGTCGTGGGCACCAGCACGGCGACCTGCTTGCCGTCCTGGACGGCCTTGAACGCGGCCCGCACGGCGATCTCGGTCTTGCCGTAGCCGACGTCGCCGCAGATCAGGCGGTCCATGGGGATCGACTTCTCCATGTCCTCCTTGACCTCGGCGATGGTGGTGAGCTGGTCGGGCGTCTCCGCGTAGGGGAAGGCGTCCTCCAGCTCGCGCTGCCAGGGGGTGTCCGCGCCGAAGGCGTGCCCGGGGGCCGCCATGCGGGCGCTGTACAGCTTGATGAGGTCGGCGGCGATCTCCTTGACGGCCTTCTTGGCGCGGGCCTTGGTCTTCGTCCAGTCGGCGCCGCCCAGGCGGTGCAGCGTGGGGGCCTCGCCGCCGACGTACTTGGTGATCTGCTCCAGCTGGTCGGTGGGGATGTAGAGCCGGTCGCCGGGCTGGCCGCGCTTGGCGGGGGCGTACTCGACGACCAGGTACTCGCGGGTCGCGCCCTGCACGGTGCGCTGCACCATCTCGATGTAGCGGCCCACGCCGTGCTGCTCGTGGACGATGTAGTCGCCCGGCTCCAGGGTGAGCGGGTCGATGGTCTTGCGGCGGCGGGCCGGCATGCGGGCGCCCTCGCGGCCGGACGCCTTCTGGCCGGAGAGGTCGGTCTCGGTCAGCACCGCGAGTCTGAGCGCCGGGTCGACGAAGCCGTGCTCGATCGAGCCGCACGCCACGTGCACGACCGACGGGGAGATCTCGCCGAGGTCCCCGTCGAGGCGGGCGGCGATGCCCTCGCCGCCCAGCACCTCGACCGTACGGGCCGCGGGGCCGTGTCCCTCGGTGACGAACACCGTGCGCCAGCCGTCGGCGAGCCAGCCCTTGGTGTCGGCGAGGGCCTTGGCGGTGTCGCCGCGGTAGGTCTCCGGGGCGTGCATGCCGAGCTTGAGGGTGTCCGCGTCGAGCTCTTCGTCGGCGGCGAACGGCGAGACCGACCACCACATCATGTCCAGCTCGCGGGCCCGGTCGCGCACGTCCGCGATGGACCACAGGGAGGCCGCGCCGACGTCGATGGGCGCCTCCCCGCCGCCGGCGGTGGCCGCCCAGGAGGCCTGGAGGAACTCCTGGGAGGTGGCGACCAGGTCCGAGGCGCGGGTGCGGACCCGCTCCGGGTCGCACACCACGGCCATGGCGCCCTTGGGCAGCACGTCGAGCAGCAGCTCCATGTCGTCGACCAGGACCGGGGCGAGGGACTCCATGCCCTCGACGGCGATGCCCTCGGCGATCCTGCCGAGCAGTTCGCCCAGCTCGGGGTGTTCCTCGGCGAGGGCACGCGCGCGGTTGCGGACGTCGTCGGTGAGCAGCAGCTCGCGGCACGGCGGGGCCCACAAGCCGTGCTCGGCGATCTCCAGGGAGCGCTGGTCGGCGACCTTGAAGTAGCGGATCTCCTCGATGTCGTCGCCCCAGAACTCGATGCGCAGGGGGTGTTCCTCCGTGGGCGGGAACACATCGAGGATGCCGCCGCGGACGGCGAACTCGCCGCGCTTCTCCACCAGCTCCACGCGCGCGTAGGCGGCGGCCGCGAGGGCTTCGACGACCTCGTTCAGGTCGGCGCTCTGCCCGGTCCGCAGCGCGACCGGCTCCAGGTCGCCCAGGCCCTTGACCTGCGGCTGTAGCACGGACCGGACGGGCGCCACGACGACGGAGACGGGGCCGGTCTCGGGGTCGTCGGGGCGGGGGTGGGCCAGGCGGCGCAGCACGGCCAGGCGGCGGCCGACGGTGTCGCTGCGGGGGCTGAGCCGCTCGTGCGGGAGCGTCTCCCACGAGGGGTACTCCACGACGCCCTCGGGCGGGAGGAGGGAGCGCAGGGCGGCGGCCAGGTCCTCCGCCTCGCGGCCGGTCGCCGTCACCGCCAGCACCGGGCGGCCCGTGTCCCGGGCCAGGGCGGCCACCGCGAAGGGGCGGGCCGCCGGGGGGCCGACCAGGTCGACGTGCATGCGGTTGCCGTCTGCGGCCGCCCTGATCGCTTCGGCGAGGGCGGCGTCCTTGACGACGGCGTCGAGCAGACCGTGCAGGCTCATGGGGGGTGTTTTCCGTCCAGGGGGTGGGCAACACGACTGGCCCGACGCGCGCCGCGGGCCGGGGGTCTCCAGCGTACGTCGCTGCGCGGCTCGGCGCCGGGGCCTGTGGATGACGCCCCGGGGTGAGCCCCTGCCGCGCACAGCACCCGGCGCCGGGAAGTCCTGGAGTGGACTTCCCGGCGCCGGGCCCCCCGCAACCCCCGTGTGCGGTGGTTCCTCGGGATGACGGTGTGCCGGCCGGCTACTCCGTCGCGATCGCGTTCAGCACGTTCATCCGGCCCGCCCGGAACGCCGGGATCAGTGCCGCGAACAGGCCCACGAACGCCGAGCCGATGAAGACGCCGATGATGGTCGGCCAGGGGATGTCGAGGACCATCAGGCCCTCCAGCTCCAGCAGCTGCTGGGCCGTGGCGCCCCAGCCCATGCCCAGGCCGAGGCCCAGCAGGGCACCGAAGAGGGCGATGACCACCGACTCCATGCGGATCATGCGGCGCAGCTGGCGGCGGGAGAGGCCGATCGCCCGCATCAGGCCGATCTCCCTGGTGCGCTCCACCACCGACAGGGCCAGGGTGTTCACCACGCCCAGGATGGCGACGATGATCGCCAGGGCCAGCAGGCCGTAGATCATGTTGAGCAGCTGGCCGATCTGGTCCTTCAGGGCGTCCTTGTAGTCGGTCTGGTCGCGCACGGTGTACTGCGGGTAGTCGTGCAGCGCCGACTTCAGGGACGTGTAGGCGGCGTCCTGCTGCCCCTCCTTGGCGCTGGCGAAGACCAGCGTGTCCAGCGGCATCCTGTCGGCCGGGACGTACTTGGCCATCGTGGTGATGGAGGTGTACATCGCGCCCGCGTCGATCACCACGTCACTGCTGGTGATCGCCCGGACCGTGAGGTCGGCCGCGGAGCCGTCCTTGAAAGCCACCTTGATCTTCGAGCCGAGCGTGATGCCGTGGTCCTTGGCGAACTTCTCGTGCACGGACATCGAGTCGGGCTTGTAGGCGTCGGGGAGCTTGCCGGCGACGGTCTCGGTGCGCAGGTCGGTCGCGTACGACGGGTCGGCCGCCGTGATCGCCGTGTCCTTGAGGGTCTTTCCGTCGGGGGTGGTGAAGTCGGCCTTGGTCCACTTGTACTCGGTGACCCGCTCCAGCTCCGGCGTCGACTTCACGGCCTTGACCGCCTGGGGGGTGATCAGCTGGCCGCTGTCGGACTGGATGATGAAGTCGGTGCCGACGGTCTTGTCGAGCTGGTCGGTGGCGGAGGCCACCATGGAGGAGCCGACGACGGACAGGCAGGCCACCAGGGCGAGGCCGATCATCAGCGCGGCGCCCGTCGCGCCGGTGCGGCGCGGGTTGCGCAGGGCGTTGCGCTCGGCCATGCGGCCCACGGGGCCGAACATCCGCAGCAGGACCGCGCCGAGGACGCGGACCACCGCGCCGGCGAGCAGGGGGCCGATGACGACGAAGCCGATCAGCGACAGCACCACGCCGATGCCGAGCCACAGCGAGCCGTCCGTGGCCTTGTCGGCCGCCGCCGCCAGGTACAGGGCGAAGGCGCCGCCGGCGGTGAGGACCGTGCCGAGGATGCCGCGGATCCAGCCGGCCTTGGCGTCGGCCGGGGCACCGGCGTCGCGCAGGGCGGCCATCGGGGAGATCTTGCCGGCGCGCCGGGCGGGCAGGTAGGCGGCGAGCACGGTGACGATCACGCCGAGGACGAGGCCGACCACGGGGGTCGTCCAGGCCACGGTGAGGTCGTCGGTGGACAGTTCCATGCCCATCTGGCCCATGATCTGCATCAGGCCGACGGCGAGGCCGACGCCCGCGCCCACGCCGAGCAGCGATCCGACGACACCGAGCAGCAGCGCCTCGGCGAGCACCGAGCGGTTGACCTGCTTGCGCGAGGAGCCGATGGCCCGCATCAGGCCGATCTCGCGGGTGCGCTGGGCGACCAGCATGGAGAAGGTGTTGATGATCAGGAAGATGCCGACGAGGAAGGCGATCCCGGCGAAGCCGAGCATCGCGTACTTCATGACGTTCATGAAGCCCTCGACGTCCTTCTGGTTGGCGTCGGCGGTCTCCTTGGCGGTCTTGACCTGGAAGTCGCCGCCGAGTTCGGCCGTGACGTTCTTCTTCAGCTGTGCGTCGCTGACGCCGGCGGCCGCGGTGACGTTGACGTTGGTGTAGACGCCGGTCTCGCCGACCAGGGTCTGCTGGGCGGTCTTCGTGTCGAGGTAGAAGATCGCGGCGCCGGGGTTGGTGACGGTGAAGTCGGCGATGCCGGAGATCTTCGCCGTGTGGGTGCCGACCGCGCTGATCACGCCGATCTCGTCGCCGAGCTTCAGGCCGTGCTTGTCGGCGGTGTCGGCGTCGACCATGATCTGGTCGCCGCCCTCGGGCGCCGCACCGGAGGTGATCTTCATGGTGCGGGCGTCGGTGGCGTTCCAGCTGCCGACGATGGTCGGGGCACCGCTGGAGGGCGAGAGGTTGTCCTTGTCGGCGTCGACGACGGTGACCGAGGTGGAGAAGACGGTGCCCTCGGCCGACTTCACGCCGTCGGTCTTGCGCACCTCGCCGAGCACGGAGGCCGGCATGACCGGCGGCTTGCCGTTGTCGGCGGTCGTCTCACCGCTGTCGGAGGCGCCCTTGGCGCTGACCGTCACGTCGGAGGAGGTGGCCGCGAACAGCTTGTCGAACGTGGTGGACATGGTGTCGGTGAAGACGAGCGTCCCGCAGACGAAGGCCACCGACAGCAGGACGGCGATCGCCGAGAGGGCCATGCGTCCCTTGTGCGCGAGGAAGTTGCGCATCGAGGTCTTCAGGACGGTCATGACGTGCGCCCCCGGGCGTCGAAGTCCTTCATGCGGTCCAGGACGGCCTCCGCGGTCGGCTTGTACATCTCGTCGACGATGCGGCCGTCGGCGAGGTACAGCACGCGGTCCGCGTAGCTGGCGGCGACCGGGTCGTGGGTGACCATGACGATGGTCTGGCCCAGCTCGGTCACCGAGCGGCGCAGGAAGCCGAGGACCTCGGCGCCGGCGCGCGAGTCGAGGTTCCCGGTCGGCTCGTCCCCGAAGATGATCTCGGGCCGGGCGGCGAGCGCCCGCGCCACGGCGACGCGCTGCTGCTGTCCGCCGGAGAGCTGGGTGGGCCGGTGCTTGAGCCGGTCGGCGAGCCCGACGGTCTCCACGACCCGTGCGAGCCACTGCTTGTCCGGCTTGCGGCCCGCGATGTCCATGGGCAGCGTGATGTTCTCGATGGCGTTCAGCGTCGGCAGCAGGTTGAAGGCCTGGAAGATGAACCCGATCCGGTCCCGGCGCAACTGCGTGAGCTTCTTGTCCTTCAGGCCGGTGATCTCGGTCTCGTCGAGGTAGATCTGCCCGCCGGTGACGGTGTCGAGCCCGGCGAGGCAGTGCATCAGCGTGGACTTGCCGGAGCCCGAGGGGCCCATGATCGCGGTGAACTGGCCGCGTGCGATGTCCACGTCGACGTGATCGAGGGCGACGACCCGGGTCTCTCCGGACCCGTACGCCTTCACGACCTGCCGCGCCCGCGCGGCAACGGCCGTACGCCCTCCAGTACCCCCGTGCCTGGGAATGGTCACAGCCGAAGTCACGGTATGTCTCCTATATCGGTCAGCAAATGGTGAAGGCGGTCGCCCGGTCGACAGCCGCGGTGTGTACTGCCGGACCACGGAACCGTCCGGCGCGCCTCAAGTCTCGCCGCGGGGAGGGGCCCCGCGCCCTGGTGTTCAGCGCAGTCTTTTCCTGAGGAAAACCCCACCCCCGCCGGTGTGTGCAACCGCCCCCCGGCGGCGTAAAGCCAGGTTAAGGAGCGCCCCCTCGGCGTCTCGTCCTCCGCCGGTACGAACCCTCCCCAGGTCGTAGTACGGAGGTACCCCTAGGGGCAGTCCGCCGAAGGGTGGAGTCCGTCTCAGGGTCGGCTCCTCCTCCCGGCCCACCGAGGCTCCACCCTCCCGCGGCGTCAGGGTCAAGTGGGAAGCTGTCCGCGGCAGGTAGGTGCAAGGGGCAGGTAGACATCAGGGGGAGGAACCCGGGGTGGGCAGCACCAGTTCCGCGGCGCAGGAGTCCCTGCGCGCCGCCACGACCGGCCGCCGTGGGGCCGTCGTCGCCGCGTTGATGCTCTCGATGGCGCTGGCGGCGCTGGACTCCACCATCGTCTCGACGGCCGTCCCGCAGATCGTCGGCGACCTCGGCGGCTTCTCGGTCTTCTCCTGGCTGTTCTCCGGCTATCTGCTGGCCGTGACCGTCACCCTGCCCCTCTACGGCAAGCTCTCCGACACCTTCGGCCGCAAGCCGGTGCTGATCGTGGGGTCGGTGCTCTTCCTGCTCGGCTCCCTGCTGTGCGCGCTGGCCTGGAACATGGGCGCGCTCATCGCCTTCCGCATCGTGCAGGGCCTGGGCGGCGGCGCCCTGCAGGGCACCGTGCAGACCCTGGCCGCCGACCTCTACCCGCTCAAGGAGCGCCCCAGGATCCAGGCGAGGCTGTCCACGGTGTGGGCGGTGTCCGCGGTCGCCGGTCCCGGGATCGGCGGGGTGCTCGCCGCGTACGCGGACTGGCGCTGGATCTTCCTGGTCAACCTGCCGATCGGCGCGGTCGCGCTGTGGCTGATCGTGCGTCATCTGCACGAGCCGGAGCGGGAGATCGTCCCGCACGCGCGCGTGGACTGGGCCGGCGCGCTCGCGGTGTTCGCCTGCGGCGGGGTGCTGCTGACGGCCCTGGTGCAGGGCGGGGTGGCGTGGCCGTGGCTGTCGGCGCCCTCACTGGCCCTGTGCGGCACGGGGCTCGCCCTGGTGGCGGTGGTGGTGTGGGTGGAGCGCCGCGCGGCGGAGCCGATCATCCCGGGCTGGGTGTGGCGGCGCCGGACGATCGCCGCGGTCAATCTGGCCCTGGGCGCACTGGGGTTGCTGATGGTCGCGCCGACGGTCTTCCTGCCCACCTACGCCCAGTCGGTGCTGGGCCTGGCGCCCGTGGCCGCCGGGTTCGTGCTGTCCGTATGGACGTTGAGCTGGCCGGTGTCGGCGGCGCTGAGCCAGCACGTGTACCGCAGGATCGGCTTCCGCAACACCGCGATGCTGGGCATCGGGGCCGCCGCGCTGGTCCTGCTGGCGTTCCCCTTCCTGCCCTATCCGGGGCGGGCCTGGCAGCCGGCGCTGCTGATGCTGCTGCTGGGCGCCGCGCTGGGCCTGTTCCAGCTGCCGCTGATCGTCGGGGTGCAGTCGACGGTGGGCTGGGCGGAGCGCGGGACGACGACCGCGTCGGTGCTGTTCTGCCGCCAGACCGGCCAGACGATCGGCGCGGCCGTCTTCGGCGCGGTCGCCAACGGGGTGCTGGCCGCCCGGCTCGGCGGCGCGGGCGACCTCGACTCGGTGACCCGGGCGCTCGACTCGGGCGCGGCGCCGGAGGCGACCAGGCAGGCGATCGCCGAGGCGGTGCACGCCGTCTACCTGGGCGCCTCCTGCGCGGCGGCGCTGGCGTTCGCGGTGCTGCTGTTCCTCGCGCCGAGGAAATTCCCCGTGCTGGGGGACTGACCTTCCGTACCCTCCGGTCCATGCTGACCCTGGAACGGCTGCGCGCCGACCACGCGGACGCCCTGCTGGCCTTCGAACGGGAGAACCGGGCGTACTTCGCGCGCACGGTCCCGGACCGCGGGGACGCCTACTTCACACCGGACGGGTTCGCCGCACGCCACCGGGCGCTCCTGGCCGAGCAGCACGCGCGCGTGTGCCACTTCCACGTCCTGCTGGAGGACGACGTGCTGATCGGCCGGGTGAACCTGATGGACGTGGCGGACGGCAGCGCCGAACTGGGCTACCGCGTCGGCGAGCGCGCCGCGGGCCGGGGCGTGGCGACGGCCGCCGTCGCGCAGCTGTGCCGGCTGGCGGCCACCGCGTACGGGCTGACCTCCCTCACCGCGCGGACCACCCTGGACCATCCCGCCTCCAGGAAGGTGCTGACCCGCAACGGTTTCACCCCCGCCGGGGAGACCACCCTGGCCGGCCGGCCCGGACTCCTCTATGTACGCCGGGAGTTGGCCGCCACCCCGCCCCTGACACCCGGAAACAGGGGTTAACGCGGGTAACACCCGAGGTCAAGAAGGTAAGCGCATACCGACCAATCAGTTTGGCGAAACCCTCGCGCAGGCCCGGTACCCCGCAGTAACGTGCGTGGCCGCCCGCCCCCCACCTCCCTGCGGTCCGCCGCACCGGATCCGACCCGCGCAAGGAGCACCGGGATGTCCTACGACCCGCCACCGTCCTACCCGTACCCGCCACCGGACTCGTCCCCGTCGTACGACACCTACCCCTGGGTGCCGCGGCAGGAGCCCGAGCCGGCCGGGAGGCGTCCCCAGCGCCACGCCGCCCTCGGGCACCACAGCGACCTGCGGGTGCTGCGCAGCGCCTACCGCTGGCAGCGGCGCGTGGCCACGCTCACGGCCCTCGGCTACTTCGTGCTGTTCCTGCTCCTGTCGGCGTTCGCCCCGTCACTGATGACGAGCACCGTCACCGACGGCCTGCCCACCGGGCTGCTGCTCGCCCTCATCCAGGTGCCGGTGACGTGGGCGGCGATCGCCCTGTACGAGCAGACGGCCCGCCGCCGCGTCGACCCGATCGCGGACCGGATCCGCAAGCAGGCCGCGCTGGACGCCAAGCGGGAGGGAACCCGGTGAACACCGTGTTCAGCGGAAACGCCCAGGCGATGTCCCTGGTCGGCTTCTCCACCGTCGCCACCATCACGCTGCTGCTGTGCGTGATGACCGGCCCCGACCGGGACGACCTCGACGAGTTCTACACCGGCTACGGCTCCCTGTCGCCCATGCGCAACGGCCTCGCCATCGCCGGCGACTACATCTCCGCCGCGACCGTCCTCGGCACCGGCGGCGTGATCGCCCTGTTCGGCTACGACGGGACCGTCCTGGCCCTGAGCACCGCCCTGTCGCTGATGCTGCTGATGTTCCTGCTGGCCGAACCGCTGCGCAACGCCGGGCGGTTCACCATGGGCGACGCGCTGACCCGCCGGATGCCCGGACGCGCGGTGCGGATCGCGGCCTGCTCGGTGACCCTGGCGGCCCTGCTGCCGCTGATGCTGGTCCAACTGGCCGGGACCGGGCAGCTGATGGCGTTCATCCTCGGCTTCTCCGGCGAGTCGCTGCAGACCGGCTGCATCATCGGCGTCGGCGCGCTGATGATCAGCTACGCGGCGATCGGCGGCATGAAGGGCACCGCCCTCATCCAGATCCTCAAGATCGTGATGCTGCTCGGCTCCGGCCTGGTGGTCGCCGTGCTGATCCTCAACCGCTTCGACTGGGACCCGGGTGCGCTGTTCGGCGCGGCCGCCGAGAACAGCGGCGTGGGCTCGGCGTTCCTCTCGTCCGGCCTGCAGTTCTCGGGCGGCGCCAGCCCCGACCTGGACATGATCAGCTCGCATCTGACGATCGTCCTCGGCGGCGCCTGCCTGCCCCACGTCACGATGCGCATGTACACCGCCTCCAGCGCCCGGCAGGTACGGCGGTCGATGTCCTGGGCCGTGTCCAGCGTGGCGCTGTTCGTGCTCGTCATCACGGTCATCGGCTTCGGCGCGACCGCGCTGGTCGGGCGGGCGGTGATCGCCCAGGTCGACCCGCAGGGCAACACGGCCTATCTGCTCGGCTCCCAGGCGGCGTTCGGCGCGGACGTGTCGGCGGCGGAGACGTTCCTGTTCACGACCGTCACCACGGCCGTCTTCCTCACGCTGCTGGCCTCCGTCGCCGGGATGATCCTGGCCTGCGCCAACTCCCTCGCGCACGACGTGTTCGCCACCCGCGTGCACGAGATGTCCCCGCGCCGCGAGATGGCCCTGGCCCGCATCTCGGCCCTGGCGGTGGGCGTCGTCGCGATCCTGCTGGCCACCCTCGTCCAGCACCGCAGCCTGCAGCCCCTGGTGACGCTGTCGTTCTGCCTCGGCGCCTCGGCCATCGCCCCCGCGCTGGTCTACAGCCTCTTCTGGCGCCGCTACACCCGCGCGGGCCTGCTCAGCACCCTCATCGGCGGCTCCCTGGCCGTGCTGCTGCTGATGCCGGGCACCAACCTGGTCTCCGGCTCACCCGTCTCCGCCTTCCCCGAGGCCGACTTCAACTGGTTCCCGTTCACCACCACGGGCCTGCTCTCCATCCCCCTGGGCTTCGCCTGCGGCTGGCTGGGCACGCTGGCCTCCGGCCGCCGCAAGTCGGAGGAACAGCGCCACCAGTACGAGGCGGTCGAGGGCTGGATCCTGGCGGGCGCGGTACGCAGGAACGACTAGGAGGAGGAAGGGCCGGGACGGCGACGGAAGTTCCGTGTGGCACGCCCTGGGGGAGTTCGTCCGCCGTGCGGTCCGGGCACGCCCTGCCGGAGTTCGTCCGCCGTCCGGTCCGGGCACGACCCGCCGGAGGTCGTCCGCCGCCCGGCCCTGGCACGACCCGCCGGAGGTCGTCCGCCGCCCGGCCCGTGCACGCCCCGCCGGAGTTCGTCCGCCGTGCGGTCCGGGCAGGCCCTGCCGGGGGTCAGTCCGCCGTCTGTCCCGCCCACGCCGTCAGGCTGCTGTGGACGTGGTCGATGTGGGCCCGTACGCCGTCCCGCTGGTCGGCGTGCTCGCGCAGCAGCCGTGCCGTCTCGCGCTCGACCGCTTCCGCCCGGGCCCGGGCCCCGTCCAGCAGTTCCGCGGCCCGGGCCTCTGCCTCTTCCGTCAGGGCGAGGGCCTCGCGCTCCGCGTCGGCGAAGGCCTGCTCCGCCTCGGACAGCAGCCCTTCGGCGCGGGCCAGTTCCGCCGCGTGCCGGGCGTCCACGGCGGCCGCCCGCCCCGTCTCCTCCCGGCCGGCCGCCTCCCACCGCTCGGCCCGTTCCTTCTCCTTCTCGGCCAGCATCCCGGAGGTCCGCTGCCCCATCTCCCGCAGCGCGGCCAGCACCTCACCGCGCTGCTCCTGCGCCTCGCGCCCGGCCTCGCCCAGGATCTCGTCGGCCTCGGCACGCGCCGCGAGCAGCCGCTGGCGGGCGCGTTCGTCGGCGTCGGCCCGCACGGCATCTGCGTGCGCCTGCGCGGACTCGCGCACACAAGCGGCAGAGGCCCGCGCCTCTTCCACCTGTTGACGTGCCTCCCGGCGCGCCCTCTCCCGGACCGCAGCGGCCTCCTGCTCACCGAGCTCGTACAGCCGCCGGGCCCGCTCCCCCAGCGTCTCGTAGGTCTGCGGGCCCCGTCGCGCCACGGTCTCCCGCAGCCGCGCCAGTTCCTCGTCCATCCGCCGGGCGAGCACGGTCAGCCGGGCGGCCCGCTCCCAGGCCGCGTCACGGTCCGCGGAGAGGTCCGCGGCGTACCCGTCGACCTGCTCGGGACGGTAACCGCGCCCCCGTACGACCGGAAAGCCGTACGAGGACACCGATGCGCTGCTCATCCTGGGCCCCTCTCCACCACGCCGACGCGATATGCGAGAAATGGGATGATGTCGCGCACATCTTGGTGGATCGGATGGAAGTGTTCATAACGCGACACTCCGCACCGGGGTCACGGCCGCCAGGCGGCGACGGCCGCGACGCGCTCCTCGCTCACCGCGGCCTTGCAGTGGTGCGTCGCTGTCACTGCACTGCCGGAGCGGAGCAGGAAGGTGTGACCGCCCGGCGAGAGAAATCTCCGTACCGGCGCGAAAAAGCCGGGCCCGGTCGCGCGAACGACCGGGCCCGGCTCCTCACGGCACGTCGGCCGCGACGCGTCACGGCGTCACGGCGTCACAGCAGCCCGTCCCACATCTGCTCCAGCAGCACCGACCACCAGCTCTCCGGCGAACCCAGCGCCGCCGGGTCCAGCGCGGCCAGCTGCGCCTGGAAGTCGACGGTCCAGCGGCCCGCCTGCTCCTGGTTCAGCCCGAACCTGAGCCGCCACATCCGGCCGAGCAGCGCCAGGCAGCGCGCGAACTCCGGCAGCCCGGTGTTCACGAACTGCGGCGGTACGGGCGCCCCGCCCGGCCCCGCCTCCACCGGCACGGCGACGATGTTCGCCGTGCCGTACTGGACGCAGATCGCCTTGCCGAAGTCACTGCCCATCACCAGGTACGAACCCGCGTCCGAGGCCGGCTGCACACCACGCTCGGCCGCCAGCTCCGCCAGCGTCGGAACGGGCCGGCCCGGCTGCGCCTGCGCCCAGAAGAACGGGCCCATGTCCATCGGCAGCCCGGCCGCGACCAGCGTGTGCGCCACGATCGGCGGCACGCCCTGCCGCGACACGGCGGCCTGTTCGAACCGGAACACGCCCGGCCCGAACGCCGCCGCCAGCTCCTGCGCGATGGCCTCCGGCGGGATCGGCGGCACCGCCTGCACCGGCGGCAGCGGAGCGCGCACCGGGGCCGGGCGCGCCGGGCCGTCCGCGACCTGGTGCAACTCGCCCTGGTGGGCCAGCAGTTGCTGCATGCCCTGCTGCCGGCTCGCGTGGTCCGTGCCGTACGGCGCGATCGACGTGATCCGCGCCTGGGGCCACTGCTCCCGGATCATCCGCGCGCAGTACGCGCCCGGCAGCTCGCACGACTCCAGCTCGGTGTGCAGCTCCAGCACCTGGTCCGGCGGCACGTTCATGGCGCGCAGCTCGTGGAAGATCTGCCACTCCGGGTGCGGCGTGCCCGGCGCCGAACGCCGGATCAGCTGCTGCTCGGAACCGTCCTGCGCGCGGTAGCGCAGCACGGCCTGGTAGCCGGGACCGACGGTCGGCTGCCCGGTGGGCTGCTGCGGATAGCCGTACGCCGGCGGCTGCCCTGGAACGGGCTGACCGGGCGGCGGCATCGCGCCGGGCATCCCGCCGTGCGGCATGGGCGGCACACCAGGAACGCCCGGGACGCCCGGGGCGCCGGGGGCCTGCGGCGGCGGAGGCACACCGGGGCCGCCCGCGGGAGGCGTGGCCAGCATGGTCTCCGCGTGGTGCACGGGCCCGGACCCACCGGGCACACCCGGGGCCCCAGGAGGCTGCGGAGCACCGGGCACACCGGGAGGCCCGGGCGGAGTGGGCGCACCGGGCACGCCGGGCGCCTGCGGGGCACCGGGCGGATGCGGCACGCCGGGCCCACCCGGCCCACCGGCGGCTCCCGGAACACCGGGCGCACCAGGAGGCCCCGGCGGCTGCGGAGGCTGAGGACCGCCCGGCCCCATCCGACCGGGATCGGCAAGCATCGTGGCGGCATGATGCACACCACCGGGCGGCGTACCGCCGGGAACACCGGGCACACCGGGCGGCTGCGGAGCCCCCGGGGGCTGCGGCGCACCCGCACCGCCGTGACCGCCCGGAACACCGGGGGCACCAGGCGCGTGCGGAGCACCCGGGGGCTGCGGCCCACCCGGACCGCCGTGACCGCCCGGAACACCGGGGGCACCAGGCGCATGCGGGCCACCCGGAGGCTGCTGGGCACCCGGTCCGCCCGGGGCACCGTGGCCGCCCGGAACACCGGGGGCACCAGGCGCGTGCGGGCCACCCGGAGGTTGCGGCCCACCCGGGCCACCCGGGGCACCGTGGCCGCCCATGGCCCCCTGCGGAACACCGGGGGCACCAGGCGCATGCGGAGCACCCGGAGGCTGCGGGGCACCCGGGCCAGCCGGGACACCGGAACCACCCGGGGCACCGGCAGCCCCCTGGGCACCGTGGCCGCCAGGGGCACCAGGCGCGTGCGGCGCGCCGGGCGCGCCCGGGGACCCAGGTACGTCCTGGCCGCCGAGGCTGCCCGGGCCGCCAGGTCCGCCCGCGGCAGGGGCTCCCGGGCCTCCCGGGCCCTCGGGGCCGAGCGCCGAGACCATCTGCGTGGGCACGTAGCCGCCCGCCGGTGTACCCGGCGCTGCGGGCCCCGACGGCGCGGGCGTGTCGCCCGGCCGCACGCCCGGCGTCCCCGGGGCACCCGGCGGAGGCGGCGTGGTCGGACCCGCGCCCCGGCCGCGTCCCGGCGGCGGGGTCGCCTTGCTGGTCGCCGCGTCGGCGATGTCCCCGGCGTGCTGCGCGCTCCCCGGCCCGGCCGGCGGCTGCGGCACACCGGCCTGACCAGCGGATCCACCGTGCCCGCCAGGTCCACCAGGCCCACCGGGCCCCTGCGGATACCCGTACGGCTGACCACCCTGCGTGGGCGGAAGCGCGCTGCCGTGCGGCACACCGGCCGGTGGCGTACCCGGCCCGCCGGGCGCGGCGGCCCCGGGCGGATAGCCGTACCCCGGCCCACCGGGCGCCGCGTTCGGGTCGTCGATCGCCGGCGACAGCGCCGTCGGCGGAAGCTGGCTGCCGCCCGACATCAGGGCCGTCTTGGCGTCGGGCGTCGTCGACGGCGGCGGGGTGTCCCCTTCGCTCTCACTCAGCGGCGGCGCGAACACCGTCGCGGGCAGCGGCACGGAACGGTCGTCACCGGCATCGCCGTTGGTGTCCGTCCCCGCCCAAGGAGTCGCCCCCGCGGGCGCACCCGGAGCACCGGGAGCACCCGGCGCACCCGCAGTACCCGAGGCGTCCGGAATACCGGAACCGTCCGACGCGGCCCCCGCGTCGCTCCCCCCGGCGGCCGGCCACGACGCACCACTCCCCGGCGCCACGGGCGCACCCGCACCACCCGCGCCCCCCGGAGCACCCGGAGCACCCGGAGCACCCGGAGCACCCGGAGCACCCGGAGCGTCCGCCGAGCCATTCGCGCCACCCGCGCTGCCTACGCTGCCCGACCCACCCGTGCCGCCGGACGTCGTCTCCCGCCGGTCCGGGATCCCCAGCTTGTCCGCCGCGTCCTGCAGCCACTCCGGCGGAGTCAGCAGGAACGACGTCTGGTTCAGATCCACCCGCGCGGGCGCCGCCGGCACCGGCTCGTCCGCCGTGTCGGAACGGCCGTACTCCTCCTCGTACCGGCGGATCACCTCACCCACCGGCAGCCCGGGCCACAGCGTGGCCTCGCCGCTGTCCCGCGCGATCACCAGCCGCTGCGCGCCGCCGTCCGAGCGCGGCCCGTCCGCCCGGTCCTCGGCCCACACCACGAACCCGAGGTCGAACTCCCGCACCCGCACCTCACGATGCTGGTACGCCGGCAGGTCCCCGTTGATCCACTCTTCCGCGCGCTCCTGCGCCTGTGCGAAGGTCACCATCGCCGACTCACTCCCCCACGGCCGACGACGACACCGCGTCCACCGGCACCACACGCGCGAACCCACCGTCCACCATCAGGTTCGCCACCGTCTCCAACTCCGGCGGATCGCCCGCCAGCCGCGACAGGAAGACGTCGAAGTCGTCCCCGCACGGCAGCAGCAGCCGCTCCACCCGCTCCGCCGGCGGCAGCGAGGGATCCACGTCCCGCGCGTCGTCGTACGCGCAGAACCACACCGAGCCGATCCGCTCGCCCTTCACCTTCACGGCCAGCAACCCGCCCTGGACGAAGGAGATCCCCAGGTAGTCCTTGGTCAGATGGTCACGCAGACACTTGTTGACGTACACCAGGTCGTTGACCGCCGCCTCGTCGCGCACCGTGAAGAACGGCTGGTCGATCAGCAGCCCCAACTCCGCGTCCAGCGCGGCACCCACCGGCGCGCAGCCGCCCGCCGCCTTCAGAAACGACCGGTACGCGCCCGGCAGCCGGTAGCCGAGGTCCTCCTCGACGCCCTGCACCTGCGACTCCGTCACCGCCACACCCGACTTCGGCAGCCCGAAGTGCGCCGGACGCGTCTCCTGCAACGGCCGCGTCCCCCGCTTGGCATGGTCGACGCCCGACGTGGCCACCCCGCCGTGGTGCCGCAGCAGCGCCTTCACCTCGACCGGGATGAGCTCCAGCCGCCGCGAGCCCACCACGTGGTGCCACGTCCAGCCGTGCGGCGTCGCCACCGCCGGCACCGTGTCCCACAGCTCGTGCCCGGACGCCGCCAGCGCCGTGTTCGCCGACACGTAGTCCGTCAGCCGCAACTCGTCGACGCCGAAACCCTCCGGCGGCTCCGCGATCTCCGCCGCCGCACGCGCGTAGGGCGAGAAGTCGGGGTAACCGCGCTCGTCCACCCGTACCCCTCTCGGGTGACGGGCCGCCCGGACCGGGTCCGGGAAATGCACGACCTGCCCGGCGTAGGCCGCGTTCGGCGGCGCGGCTTGCTGCCCGAGCCGACCTGTCGTCATGGCGGTTGCCCCCTGCGGCACTCTGTACGACCCGTATTGACCACCCTTGGCGCACTACGGCCCGTATCGACTGTCACGTCCACTGTCTCGACTGCTGTGCACCTCGGCGCACATCACCGCACGCGCCCACCTCACGGATCACCCTCCGGTTCACTGCATCGATCTCCGAACGGATCACCGCATCGCCCGCGGTGCCGACAGCCTATGCGGTACGACGACACCGGTCACCGGCACCGGTCCGCACCCCCTCCGCTTCCGTGACCAGGCGTCACCCCACCGTGACGGCACGCCCCGGTACGGGCGTGTCGCCCCGCCCCAGCTTCCGCACGAGCCACGGCATTTGGCAGTCTGTGACCTCCCGGGGGATGCACGGAGGGGTAGACGATCATGAACGCGACACAGACGGGACCACACACCGGACGGTCCGCCGACCCACGAAACGGCGACCCCCGCGACGCCGACCCGCGCACCGGCGACCCCCGCAACGGCGGCGACCCACGCATCGGCTGGAGCGCCACCGAAGCCGCCCACGCACCCGTCCTCCTCCACCGCCGCGACGGCATCCTCCCCACCGTCGCCGCCGCCCTCTCCGTCCGCGGCGCCACCCTCACCGGCACCGCCGCCCGCGGCGACACACCCCCCGCCCTGCACCCCCTCGTCCAGGACTTCCTCGACACCCTCACCAGCGCACAGCGCGACCGCTTCACCGGCCGCTGCGCCGAGACCATCCTCATCTCCCGCCACATCGCCGCCGCCGACGCCGCACGCAGCAAACGCGCCGCACGCAAACCCATGACCAACGGCGAGGCACGCAAAGCCCTCAAGCAGGCCAAACTCACCGCCCGCCGCATCCGCGAGGACGGCGACCCCCTCCACGGCAGCTTCGCCACCCCCTGCCGCGCCTGCACCGCGCTCAGCGCCCACTTCGGCGTCCGCATAGTCGACCCGGCCACCCGGAACTGACGCCACCACCCCCCACACCCGCACGACCCGACACTCCGGCGCGCCCACCCACGCGCCACCCATGACCTCGACGAGACGAAGGGCAGATGCAGACCGACCGCACCTCCTCCACCCGCTTCGCCGTACCCGTCGACGCCGCCCTGCGCGCCGCCGGCTGGCAACCCGGACGCTGGGACATCAAACAAGCCGAGATCTGGGCCGACGCCCTGCGCGACCACGTCTCCCCCGCGGGCCACCGCCACACCGTCTTCCCCGCCGCCGTCGAGGCCTGGGCCGAATTCGGCGGACTCCACATCACCCCCACCGGACCCGGCCGCCAGGTCGCCCCGGCCACCCTCCACCTCGACCCGCTGCACGGCCTGCACATGGCCCGCACCCTCGGCGACCTCGGCCGCGCCCTCGGCACCGAGGTCTGCCCCCTCGGCGCCGAAACCGACACCCAGGGCCTGCTCGCCATCGACACCGACGGCCGCGTCTACACCCTCGACCACACCGGCGACTGGTACCTCGGCCCCGACATCGACCAGGCCCTGACCACCCTCATCGCCGGCACCGCACCCGCCCGCCTCACCACCGGCTGACCCGGGCCCGCCCAGCGGCTCGGGCTACGACGCCGGAATCACCGCCGACACCCGGAAACCCCCCGCGTCCGTCGGCCCCGACACGAACACCCCGCCCAGCGCCGACACCCGCTCCTTCATCCCCACCAGACCGTTCCCCCCGGACGGCAACCGCGCCGACGACGCCGCCTCCTCCCCCGGCGGCTCGTTCTCCACCTGCATCGCGATCTCCGACACCCGATGCGCCAGCCGCACGTACGTCTTCGCCCCCGCCGCGTGCTTGTGGACGTTGGTCAACGCCTCCTGCACCACCCGGTACGCCGTCTGCTCCACCTCCGGCGCATACGAGCGGGCATCCCCCTCCACCGACAGATCCACCACCATCCCCGCGGCGGCCGACTGCCCCACCAGCTCCTCGATCTCCGCCAGACTCGGCCCCTCGTCGTCGGCCACCCGCGAAGCCGCCGCGGCCGCGGCCGCCCCCACCGCCGCCAGCGGCATCGACGCGACCGGCACCCGCCGCTCGCCCCCACTGCGCAGCACCCCGAGCATCTCCCGCAACTCGGTCAGCGCCTGCCGCCCCATGTCCCCCACCAGCGCGGCGTTCTTCACCGCCTTCTCGGGATCCTTCCGGGCCACCGCCTGCAACGCCGCGGCATGCACCACCATCAGACTCACCCGGTGCGCCACCACGTCGTGCATCTCCCGGGCGATCCGCGTGCGCTCCTCGTTCCGGGCCCACTCGGCCCGCTCCTCCGCCCGCTCGGCCAGCAGCTGCAGCTCCCGCTCCAGACTGTCCGCCCGCTCCCGCAGACTCTCCATCAGCCGGCGCCGGGCCCCCACGTACAGCCCGAGCAGCACCGGAGGCGCGGTGAAGCCCAGCGACATCGTGACCGCCGCGAACGGCACGAACCAGTCGCCCAGGTCCAGATCCCCGCGGACCATGTCCTGCTGCGTCTTCACGAACGTCACGATGAGCGTCCCGACCAGCGACATCCCCGCCAGCGAGCCGATGATCCGCCGCGGCAGCTCGGCCGCGGCGAGCGTGTACAGGCCGACGATGCCCAGCAGGAAACCCATCTGGGCCGGCGTGATGGCGATCGAGACGAGCACGACGGCGATCGGCCAGCGCCGCCGCACGACCAGCACGGCACCGGCGAGCACGCCGAACACCACCCCCGCCGCGACCGGAACCCCCGCGTCCCTCGCGAACGGAATGCCTTCCAGTCCGCACTCCAGCGCGGACACCACGGCCAGACTCACATCGAACACGGCACTGCGCCGTCTGGCCCACCACCACGGCCCTCCCCGGGCCGTCACATGGTCTTCCCCCGTCGCGGTCATGCCTCCAGCCTACGGGCGCCCCCGGCCGGTTTTCCGGTGAGTTTCCCGGACTGGCCTACACCACACAGCGTGACCGTTCGGCTGCGAATCCACCCGATATCCCTCGAACTGCTGAACCACACACCGTTCGACCCCGGACCCGACCATTCCGCCCGGACGGTATGCGTATGACACATGCCAGCAGCAAATACACGGACTTCGAGGGCCTACGGGAACGAGCGGTGGCACTGCGCCGCTCCGGCTACAGCCTTCGCCAGATCCGCGACGAGCTGAAGATCTTCAACAACGACATCCTCAACCGCCTGGTCAAGGGCGAACCCCCGCCGGCCTGGACAAAGCGCCCGAACGCCAAGGACGACCTCCGGGCCAGGGCCAGAGAGCTGCGACTGCAGGGCTGGACGTACGACCGGATCGAGGTGGAGCTCGGGTGCTCCAGGAGTTCGGTATCGCTGTGGGTGCGCGACCTCCCGAAACCCGAGCCCCGCTACACGCCGGAGGAACAGCGGGCCTTGATGCAGGAAGGCCTCGCCCGGCTGCGCGCCACTCAGGACGAAGAGCGGAAACAGACCAGGGCCGACGCCGCGCAGGAGGTGGGAGAGCTCACCGACAGGGAACTGTTCCTCGCGGGTGTCGCGCTCTACTGGGCCGAAGGCGCCAAGAGCAAGCCGTACGCCCGGCGTGAGCGGGTCGTCTTCGTCAACAGCGACCCAGGAGTGATCCAGGTCTACCTCGCCTGGCTCGACCTGCTCGGCGTGGCGCGTGAGCGACTGAGCCTGCGCGTACTCATCCACGAATCGGCGGACGTGGAGGCGGCCCACCGTTTCTGGGCGGGCCTGGCCGACGTCGACCCGTCATCGTTCGCCAAGCCGACGCTGAAGAAGCACAACCCGAGAACCGTCCGCAAGAACACCGGCGACGACTACCACGGCTGCCTGGTCGTCACCGTGGCGCGAAGTGCCGATCTCTACAACCGGATCGAGGGCTGGTGGAGCGGCATCGTTGCCCACGCTCAGGCACGTCTCCGGTAAGGTCTGAGGCGCTGTCCCCCGTGGTGTAACTGGCAGCACACTGGTTTTTGGTACCAGCAGGACAAGGTTCGAATCCTTGCGGGGGAGCCCACGAAGGGCACCGCCTCTGTTCGGGGTCTGACCGGATGAACACCGGTCGGACCCCGCACTCATGTCGGCCACAAAACCCCCCGGTATCCTGCGGATGTCACCCCACCCCATCCACAGCCGAAGGGCATCCCGTGAGCGCCAACCGCCCGGCAGCCGTCGTCGTTCTCGCAGCGGGTGAGGGCACCCGTATGAAGTCGGCCACACCCAAGGTCCTGCACGAGCTCTGCGGACGCAGTCTCGTGGGGCACGTGCTCGCCGCCGCGGGCGAGCTGAACCCCGAGCACCTGGTCGTCGTGGTCGGCCACGCGCGCGAGAAGGTCACCGCGCACCTCGGCGAGATCGCCCCCGACGTCCGTACCGCCGTCCAGGCCGAGCAGAACGGCACGGGGCACGCCGTGCGGATGGGCCTGGAGGAGCTCGGCGGGTCCGTCGACGGAACCGTCGTGGTCGTGTGCGGGGACACCCCCCTGCTGACCGGCGCCACCCTGCGGGCCCTCGCCGAGACGCACGCGGCGGACGGCAACGCGGTCACCGTGCTGACCGCCGAGGTGCCGGACGCGACGGGCTACGGCCGGATCGTGCGGGACGAGGCCACCGGTGCCGTCACCGCGATCGTCGAGCACAAGGACGCCACCGACGCCCAGCGGTCGATCCGTGAGATCAACTCGGGTGTGTTCGCGTTCGACGGCCAGCTGCTCGCCGACGCGCTGAAGAAGGTGCGGACGGACAACAGCCAGGGCGAGGAGTACCTGACCGACGTGCTGGGGATCCTGCGGGAGGCCGGGCACCGGGTGGGTGCCTCGGTGGCCGGGGATCACCGGGAGATCGCCGGGATCAACAACCGGGTGCAGTTGTCGCAGGCCCGCCGGATCCTGAACGACCGGCTGCTGAACGCGGCGATGCTCGCCGGTGTGACCGTCGTCGATCCGGCCACGACCTGGGTCGACGTCACCGTGACGTTCGAGCAGGACGCCGTCGTGCACCCGGGTACGCAGCTGCACGGCGCGACGCATCTGGCCGAGGGCGCGGAGGTCGGTCCGAACGCGCGGCTGACGGACACCCGCGTCGGTGCCGGCGCCCGGGTGGACAACACGGTGGCCGACGGTGCCGAGGTGGGTCCGGGGGCGACGGTCGGGCCGTACGCGTATCTGCGTCCGGGGACCCGTCTGGGTGCGAAGGGCAAGATCGGTACGTACGTGGAGACGAAGAACGCCTCCATCGGTGAGGGGACGAAGGTGCCTCACCTGTCGTACGTGGGCGACGCGACGATCGGTGAGTACACGAACATCGGTGCCGCGAGCGTGTTCGTGAACTACGACGGCCAGGAGAAGCACCACACGACGGTCGGGTCGCATTGCCGCACGGGTTCGGACAACATGTTTGTGGCGCCTGTCACGGTCGGGGACGGTGCGTACACCGCCGCCGGGTCCGTGATCACGAAGGACGTGCCGCCCGGTTCGCTGGCCGTGGCCCGTGGTCAGCAGCGGAATATCGAGGGTTGGGTGGCTCGTAAGCGTCCGGGGAGCGCTGCCGCGAAGGCGGCGGAGGCGGCGTCCCGGGAGCCGTCCGGCGAGGGCTGACCGGAAACCGCTGCCTCAAACACGGCGTACGGTGATAAGTGCACACCCGCACCCCACCAGCTGAGACGGCCTCCGGCAAGCCGGCTGCGAGGTCTCTCGACACCCAGCTGCGACACCTCTGAGGAGACAGTGCTGTGACCGGGATCAAGACGACCGGCGAGAAGAAGATGATGTTCTTCTCCGGCCGCGCCCACCCCGAGCTTGCGGAGGAGGTCGCCCAACAGCTGGGTGTCGGGGTCGTCCCGACGAAGGCCTTCGACTTCGCCAACGGTGAGATCTATGTGCGTTATCAGGAGTCGGCGCGGGGTGCCGACTGCTTCCTGATCCAGAGCCACACGGCTCCGATCAACAAGTGGATCATGGAGCAGCTGATCATGATCGACGCGCTGAAGCGTGCGTCGGCCCGCTCCATCACGGTCATCGTGCCGTTCTACGGTTACGCGCGGCAGGACAAGAAGCACCGCGGGCGTGAACCGATCTCGGCGCGTCTGATCGCGGACATGATGAAGACGGCGGGTGCGGACCGGATCCTGACCGTGGATCTGCACACGGACCAGATCCAGGGCTTCTTCGACGGTCCGGTGGACCACCTGTTCGCGCTGCCGCTGCTGGCGGACTACGTGGGCCGGAAGGTGGACCGGGAGAAGCTGACGGTCGTCTCTCCGGACGCGGGCCGGGTGCGGGTCGCGGACCGCTGGTGCGACCGGCTGGGTGCGCCGCTGGCGATCGTGCACAAGCGGCGGGACAAGGACGTCGCGAACCAGGTCACCGTCCACGAGGTCGTGGGTGAGGTGAAGGGTCGCGTGTGTGTCCTGGTGGACGACATGATCGACACGGGTGGGACGATCTGTGCCGCGGCGGACGCGCTGTTCGCGCACGGCGCGGAGGACGTGATCGTGACGGCGACGCACGGTGTGCTGTCGGGTCCGGCGGCGGACCGGCTGAAGAACTCGCGGGTGAGTGAGTTCGTGTTCACGAACACGCTGCCGACGCCGTCGGAGCTGGGCCGGGACCTGGACAAGATCTCGGTGCTGTCGATCGCGCCGACGATCGCGAGTGCGGTGCGTGAGGTGTTCGAGGACGGTTCGGTGACGAGCCTCTTCGACGAGCAGTAGGGATCGCCGCAGGGCTCCTGCAGAGATCGTTTTGGGTGCGGCCTCCGGGTCCGAGTAGACTGCTGCAGTTGCTCGGCGAGGGAGGCCGTTCCCGTTGGTTCAGCGGGATGCGGCGGTCCGTTATCGACGCGCTCTTCGTAGCAGGCCGTTCGTGGCCGGGTGACCACGTCCGTTTCTGACTTCGAGGAGTGACTATGTCCGAGGTGAAGATCTCCGCCGCGACGCGCACCGAGTTCGGCAAGGGTGCCGCGCGCCGTATCCGTCGTGAGGACAAGGTTCCGGGTGTCCTGTACGGGCACGGTTCCGACCCGATCCACCTGACCCTGCCGGGTCATGAGCTGCTGCTGGCGCTGCGTACGCCGAACGTGCTGATCGCGCTGGACATCGACGGCAAGACCAACGAGCTGGCGATTCCGAAGTCGGTGCAGCGTGACCCGCTGAAGGGCTTCCTGGAGCACGTGGACCTGCAGCTGGTCCAGCGTGGCGAGAAGGTCACGGTCGAGATCCCGGTGCAGACCGAGGGTGAGCTGGCTCCCGGCGGCAACCTGCTGGAGCACGTGCTGAACGCGCTGCCGGTCGAGGCCGAGGCGACGCACATCCCCGAGTCGGTGACGGTGTCGGTGGAGGGTCTGGAGGCCGGTGCCTCGATCCTGGCCAAGGACATCACGCTGCCGAAGGGCACGACGCTGGCCGTCGAGGAGGACGCCGTCGTCCTGCAGGTGCTGGCCGCGCAGGCCGAGGAGGCCCCGGAGGGCGAGGAGGCCGCTGAGGACGAGGCCGCCGAGGCCTGATCCTCTTCGTCGTCGTTTCGTCGGCCGCTGTTCCCGTGCGGGGCAGCGGCCGACGCGTATGAAGGAGACATGGACGTGACGACCGATGCCGCCGCTCCCTGGCTGATCGTGGGGCTGGGCAATCCGGGGCCGGAGTACGCGGGCAACCGGCACAACGTGGGCTTCATGGTGGCCGATCTGCTGGCGGAGCGGGTCGGGGGGAGGTTCAAGCGGGCCGGGCGGGCGCAGGCGCAGGTGGTCGAGGGCCGGATCGGGCCGCCGGGGCCGCTGAACCGGCGGGTGATCGTGGCGAAGCCGATGTCGTACATGAACCTGTCGGGCGGGCCGGTGAACGCGCTGCGGGATTTCTACAAGGTGCCGGTGGCTCATGTGGTGGCGGTGCACGACGAGTTGGACATCGACTACGGGACGCTGCGGCTGAAGCTGGGCGGCGGGGACAACGGGCACAACGGTCTGAAGTCGATGACGAAGGCGTTCGGGGCGGATTACCACCGGGTGCGGTTCGGGATCGGGCGGCCTCCGGGGCGGATGCCGGTGGCGGACTTCGTGCTGAAGGACTTCTCGTCGGCGGAGCGCAAGGAGCTGGACTACTTCGTGGACCGGGCGGCGGACGCGGTGGAGTGTCTGGTGATCGAGGGGCTGGAGCGGGCGCAAAGCACGTACAACTCCTGACTTGTCACCCGGCGAGGTTGACGGGCCGTTGAGGCATGGCCAATGATCCCGGCCATGCCCGCCCATGCCCTTTCTTCTCGTCCGGCCTCGGCCGCCGTGCTGCGGTTCGGGCGGTTCGTGGTGATGGGCGCTGTCGCGGTGCTGATCCTGGTCGCGGGGGTGTGGGCGTCGTGGGGTACGGCGCAGCACGTGATGCTGACGAAGGGCCGGGAGCGGGGCACGGTCGATGTGACGCGGTGCGGTGCCGACACGTGCTGGGGCCGGTTCGCGCCGGTGTCGGCGGGGTCGCAGCCGCGGTCGAAGGTGGTGCTGGAGCGGTCGGTCGCGGTGGAGCGGGGCCGGACGTACACGGTGGTGCTGAAGCCGGGCGGTGCCGAGGCGGTGCGTTCGGGTCCGGCGGGTGTGCTGTACGCGTGGGTTCCGCTGGGTGGTGCGTTGTTGCTGGCGTCGGTCGTGGTGGCGGGTGGGCTGCTGCGGACGCGGGCGGCGTGGGTGCTGGGGTTGTCGGGTGTGGCGTTGCTGACGGCCGCTTTCGTGACGGTCTGAGGGGTCGGGGCGTTCTCCGGTTCTGTGGAGGGGCCCGAGTGTTGTGTGTTCGTGATTGACGTGCTGCCGGGCCGGGCTGGAAGCTGAGCCGCCCCCTCCACATCTTCCCGTCACTTCTCGAAGATGGATTACCTCGCGATGCGCATCCTCTCCCCCCTCGGCGCTGTCTGCGCCACCGCCTCCGCGGCCCTCCTGTTCGCTCCCGCCGCGCACGCCACCCCGCCCGGTGACAACGGCACGGTCAAGATCCATGACGCCGCGACGGGCGAGGAGCTGCGTCGCAACGAGCCGCATGTGTGCACCTTCTACCTGGACGCCTTCGGTTTCGACGGTGGTCAGCAGGTCGACTGGCACATCGACGCCATCCCCCCGAGTGAGAACAAGGGGGAGACGGTGAAGTCGGGTGCGCTGACGCTGGACGGCGAGGGTCACGGCCGGAGCGGGGATCTGTCGCTGCCGGACGGGCATTACAAGCTGTTCTGGAACTTCGACGGTGAGAAGGGCGCGGCGAAGCACAAGGTGTTCTGGACGGACTGCGAGGACGAGGCGCCCGGTGGTGGGACGCCGTCCGGGCCGGCGTCCGCGTCGCCGTCGTCCGGGGCGTCCGGGGCTCCGTCGGGCGAGCCGGGTGAGCCGGGTGAGCCCGGCGCGTCGGGGTCTCCGGGGGCGTCGGCCGGCGCGGGTGCGTCGCCGTCGGCGCAGGGCGTCGCGGGCGGTGATCTGGCCGAGACGGGCAGCGGTGCTCCGGTGGGGCTGCTGTCGGGTGTGGGGGCGGTGCTGCTCGCGGCCGGCGGGTTCCTGGTGTTCCGGCGCCGGCAGGCGGGTCGCGGCTGACGTGTGACATGAGCGGTGCCCCCGGGCCTGTGCGGCTCGGGGGCACCGTTCGTGTGCGGGGAGGGGTCAGCCGGTGTTGCGCAGGCCGGCCGCCACGCCGTTGACGGTGAGGAGCAGGGCGCGGGCGAGCAGCGGGTCGGGGGTCTCGCCCGCGGCGGCCGCGTCGCGCTGCCGCTTGAGCAGGGCGACCTGGAGGTAGGAGATGGGGTCGAGGTAGGCGTCGCGGATGGCGAAGGTCTGCTTGAGGACGGGTGCGGCGTCCAGCAGTTCGTTCTCGCCGGTGACGCGGAGGACCTCGGCGACGGTCAGTTCGTGTTCGGCCTTGATGGTGTCGAAGACGTGCTTGAGCTCGTCGGGGACGAGGGTGTCGACGTAGTGCTGGGCGATGCGCAGGTCGGTCTTGGCGAGGGTCATCTCGACGTTGGAGATGAAGTTGCGGAAGAAGTGCCACTGCTCGTGCATCTCGTCCAGGACGGTGTCGAGCCCGGCCTCGCGCAGGGCCTTGAGGCCGGAGCCGACGCCGAACCAGCCGGGGACGATCTGCCGGGACTGGGTCCAGCCGAACACCCAGGGGATGGCGCGCAGGCCGTCGAGCGAGACGCCGGAGCCGGGGCGGCGGGAGGGCCGGGAGCCCAGGTGCAGGTCGGCGAGCTGGTCCACCGGTGTCGACGCGAGGAAGTACGTCGGCAGGTCGGGGTCCTCGACGAGGCGGCGGTAGGCGGCGTGGGCGGCGTCGGAGACGACGTCCATGGCGGCGTCCCAGCGGGCGAGGGCCTCGGTGGACTGGCGGGGCGCGGTGTGCAGGGCGGAGGCCTGGAGGGTGGCCGCCACGGTGAGTTCCAGGTTCTCCCGGGCCAGGGAGGGGATGAGGTACTTGTCGGAGATGACCTCGCCCTGCTCGGTGACCTTGATCTCGCCTTCGAGGGTGCCCCAGGGCTGGGCGAGGATGGCGTCGTGGGTGGGGCCGCCGCCGCGGCCGACGGTGCCGCCGCGGCCGTGGAAGAGGCGCAGGCGGACGCCGTAGCGGTGGGCGACGTCGCGCAGGCGGCGCTGGGCGCGGTGGATCTCCCACTGGCTGGTGGTGATGCCGCCGAACTTGGAGGAGTCGGAGTAGCCGAGCATGACCTCCTGGACGTCTCCGCGCAGCGCGACCAGGCGCCGGTAGGAGGGGTCGGAGAGCATGTCCTCCAGGATGGTGTCGGCGGCCTTGAGCTCGTCGGTGGTCTCCAGCAGGGGGACGATGCCGATCTTGGCCCAGCCGGCGTGCAGGTCGATGAGGCCGGCCTCGCGGGCGAGGACGGCGGCGGCGAAGACGTCGTCGGCGCCCTGGCACATGGAGATGATGTAGGACTCGATGACCTCGGGTCCGAAGACCTCCAGGGCCTTCTTCACGGTCTGGAAGACGCCGAGGGTCTTCTCGCCGGGCGCGTCGACGGGTGCCGGGGTGGGGGCGAGGGGCCGGCGGGACCTGAGTTCCTTGGCGAGGAGCTTGGCGCGGTAGTCGCGGGGCATGTCGGCGTAGCGCCAGGATTCCTCGCCGAGGCGGTCGAAGAGCTGGCCGAGGGCGTGGTGGTGGGCGTCGGCGTGTTCGCGGACGTCCATGGTGGCGAGCTGGAGGCCGAAGGCGGCGAGGGTGCGGATGGTGCGGGCGAGGCGGCCGTCGGCGAAGAGCCCGCCGCGGTGCTCGCGCAGGGAGGCCTGGATGATGCGCAGGTCGGCGAGGAGTTCGCCGGTGCCGAGGTAGTCGCGGCCGTCGACGTGCGGGGTGCCCTCGGCGAGGCGCTTCTTGGTGTTCTCCAGCTTCTGCCGGATGCAGGTGGCCTTGAGCCGGTAGGGCTCCTCGGCGTTGAGGCGCTTGTAGCGGGGGCTGATCTCGGGGAGGTTCTCCAGGTCGGTCTGGAGGGAGGTCAGCAGTTCCTCGGTGGCGCCGGCGTAGCGGATGGAGTTGGACAGGAAGCCGCGGAGTTCGTCGATGGTCTCCAGGGCGTCGTTGATGCCGTGCTCGTGCTGGAGGATGAGGACGTCCCAGGTCACCTGGGGGGTGACGTTGGGGTTGCCGTCGCGGTCGCCGCCGATCCAGGTGCCGAAGGTGAGGGGGCGGGTGTCGTCGGGGAGCTTGACGCCGGCCCGCTCCAGTTCGGCGGTGAGGTCCTCCAGGACGTCGCCGACGGCGCCGGCGTGGAGTTCGTCGAGGTAGTAGATGGCGTTGCGGGCCTCGTCGGCGGGCTCGGGGCGTACGACGCGCAGTTCGTCGGTCTGCCAGACGAGGTCGATGTTCTCGGCCAGCCGGATGTCGAGGCGGCGGCGGTCGGACTCGATGACCGGGGTCTCCAGGAGCGCGGCGATGCGCCGGAGCTTGTTGAGGACCGAGCGGCGTGCGGCCTCGGTGGGGTGGGCCGTGAAGACGGGGCGGACGTTGAGGTTGCGGACCGTCTCGCGCAGGTGTTCGGGGTCGGCGTCCTTGAGGCGGTCGGCCGTGCGGGCGAGGAGTCCGCCCTCGGCGGCGCGGCGGGCGCGCAGCTCGCGGCCGCGGTGGACCTGCTCGGTGACGTTGGCCAGGTGGAAGTAGGTGGAGAAGGCGCGGACCAGCTTGGCCGCGGTGTCGAGTTCGGTGCCGCGCAGCAGCTCGGCGGCGGCCTCGCCGTCCTCTCGGGTGAGGCGGCGGACCTTCTCGACGAGGTCCAGGAGCTCGGGGCCCTCCTGCCGGACGAGGGTCTCTCCGAGGAGGTCGCCCAGGCGGCGGATGTCGGCACGCAGCTCACTGCTCGTCGTCGTGGTCTGGTCGTCGGCACTGCTCACAGGTGCGGCTCCTTGCAGTGTTGAAGCTCGTCTGGGAGGGGAACCCGGACGGCGTCTCGCGCGGCGGGCGCCGCTTACGGGGCCGGACGTCCGGGAAGAAATCAGAGCGGACCGCGCTGTCCGACCGACTCAAGGATAGGTGTCGGCCGGGACGCGCAGGCTGTCGGGCTCTTGCCGCGGAGCGACGCACTGCCATACTTACGATGCCGTAGGTTACGGAACCGTAGGAAGCACTGCACGGATTCCCGTGGCCGGGCTACTCCTTCTCCATCCACATACCCCCCAGGGGACGCGTATGACCAGTAGTTCCGACGTGATCGAGGACGCCCCGCAGGCGCCCGGTCAGCCCATCGACGCCGCGGCGGCCTCCGCCACGCTGGGCGGCGAGAAGAAGCGGTCCATCGAGCAGATCGCCCTCCTCATCTTCATCATCGTCCCGTTCCTCGCGCTGCTGGCGGCCGTGCCGCTGGCGTGGGGATGGGGAGTGAGCTGGCTGGACCTCGGCCTGCTGGTCTTCTTCTACTACCTGGGGTGCCACGGCATCACGATCGGGTTCCACCGCCACTTCACGCACGGGTCCTTCAAGGCGAAGCGGCCCCTGAAGATCGCGCTGGCGATCGCGGGGTCGATGGCGGTGGAGGGGCCGCTGGTGCGCTGGGTGGCCGATCACCGCAAGCACCACAAGTTCTCCGACGCGGAGGGCGACCCGCACTCGCCGTGGCGGTTCGGCGAGACCCTGCCGGCCCTGATGAAGGGCCTGTGGTGGGCGCACATCGGATGGATGTTCGACGAGGAGCAGACGCCGCAGGAGAAGTACGCCCCGGACCTGATCAAGGACAAGACGCTGCGGGCCATCTCCCGCCAGTTCGTGCTGTGGACGGTGGTGTCGCTGGCGCTGCCGCCGCTGATCGGCGGTCTGGTCACGATGTCCTGGTGGGGCGCGTTCACGGGCTTCTTCTGGGGTTCGCTCGTCCGGGTGGCCCTGCTGCACCACGTGACCTGGTCCATCAACTCGATCTGCCACGCGGTGGGCAAGCGCCCCTTCAAGTCGCGTGACCGTTCGGGCAACGTGTGGTGGCTGGCGGTCCTGTCCTGCGGCGAGTCCTGGCACAACCTGCACCATGCCGACCCGACCTCCGCGCGGCACGGTGTGATGCGTGGCCAGCTGGACTCCTCGGCGCGGCTGATCCGCTGGTTCGAGATGGCCGGCTGGGCGTACGACGTGCGCTGGCCGTCACGCTCGCGTATCGATTCGCGGCGTACCACCGGGGAAGGCGGCTCCCGGCGCGGGAAGGAGCCCGTCGAGGCGGCATGATGGTCGCTGTGGCGACCGACTCGAGCAGCACCCCGAGCAATGACAAGCCGCGGCGAGCGCGTCGCACCCGTATGACCGGTGCCGAGCGCCGCCAGCAGCTGCTGGAGATCGGTCGCACGCTCTTCGCCGCCAAGGGGTTCGAGGGCACGTCGGTCGAGGAGATCGCGGCGAAGGCCGGGGTCTCCAAGCCGGTGGTCTACGAGCACTTCGGCGGCAAGGAAGGGCTGTACGCGGTCGTGGTGGACCGCGAGATGCGCCGCCTGCTGGACATGGTGACCGGCTCTCTCACCGCCGGTCACCCGCGCGAACTGTGCGAGCAGGCGGCTTTCGCGCTGCTGGACTACATCGAGGAGTACACGGACGGCTTCCGCATCCTGGTCCGTGACTCGCCCATCCCCCAGTCCACCGGGTCGTTCGCCTCGCTGATCTCGGACATCGCCACCCAGGTGGAGGACATCCTGGGCCGGGAGTTCAAGAGCCGCGGCTTCGACCCCAAGCTGGCGCCGCTGTACGCCCAGGCCCTGGTCGGGATGGTCGCCCTGACCGGCCAGTGGTGGCTGGACGTGCGCAAGCCGAAGAAGGCCGAGGTGGCCGCGCACCTGGTGAACCTGGCGTGGCACGGCCTGGACGGCCTGGAGGCCAGGCCTCATCTGATAGGGCGCCGCAAGGCCTAGCGGCTTCCTCCCGGGAGTCCTCCTCGATCCCCGGGTGCAGGTGCACGGAGCCGTTGCCCGCCGCCGGGCCGGGCGGCGAGGCGGGCGGCGGGGGGCCGGCGGCCGGCCGGACATGCGCGCCCGCCGTGGCGTCAGGCCTCCTTGCGCGCCACGGCGAAGACCCGGCGGAACGGGAACGGCGTGCCGTGCGGTCCGGCCGGATAGGCCTCCCGCAGGGCCTGCCGGTACGCGGCGAGGAAGTCCTCCCGGGCCTCGGGATCGTCGGCGAGCGCGGTGAGCACGGGCCGCAGGCCGGTCCCCTTCACCCAGTCGAGCACGGGGTCCTCGCCCCGCAGGACGTGCAGATACGTCGTCTCCCACACGTCGGCCGCGCAGCCGAGGGCCGCGAGCCGTTCGTGGTAGGCCTCGGGGCCGAGTACGGCGTCGGCGTGGCGCAGGGTGCCGGCGAGCCGGTCGCGCCAGGGCGGTGACTCGGCGAGGGCGCGCATCAGCCGGTGGCTGGGGGCGTCGAAGTTGCCGGGCACCTGGAAGGCGAGGACCCCGCCGGGCCTCAGCCCTTCGACCCAGTCGGCGAAGCGTTCCGCGTGCCCGGGCACCCACTGCAGGGTGGCGTTGCTGACGATCAGGTCGTACGGCTCGCCTGGTGTCCAGGTGCGGGCGTCGGCGGGGGCGAAGTCGAGGCGCCCGCCGCCGGGGGTCGGGCCCTCGTGGTCGGCGCGGGCCCGGGCGAGCATCTCGGGGGCGTTGTCGTAGCCGGTGATCCGGGCGGTGGGCCACCGGTCGGCGATCAGCGCGGTGACGTTGCCGGGGCCGCAGCCGAGGTCGGCGACGCGGGGCGGCTCGCCGGGCAGGCCGGGGACGCGGGCGAGGAGGTCGGCGAAGGGCCGGGCGCGGTGGCCCGCGTGGCGCAGGTACTGGGCGGGGTCCCAGGTGAGGGCGGGCATGGGTCCTCCTGGTGTCCTTCGAGGTGACCGTACGACGGCGCGGACGAGACGCGCACCCAGCGTGACGCCGCAGGTCTCTCGATGTCAAGATAATGGACGTCAAGAGACTCTACGTCGACACAACCACTACACTGATCGTCATGGAGGACGAGGTCGACCGGCTGGTCGCAGCATGGCGCCGGGAGCGCCCGGACCTCGACGTGGAACCGCTCGAGGTGCTCAGCCGCGTGAGCAGACTGGCCCGGCACCTGGACCGGGCCCGCCGCCTGGCCTTCTCGGAGCACGGTCTGGAGCCGTGGGAGTTCGACGTGCTGACGGCCCTGCGCCGCGCGGGCACGCCGTATCAGCTCTCGCCCGGACAGCTCCTCACCCAGACGCTGGTCACCTCGGGCACGATGACGAACCGCATCGACCGCCTGGCGAAGAAGGGCCTGGTGGAGCGCCTGCCCGATCCCAGCGACCGCCGGGGCGTCCTCGTCCGGCTCACGGACGTGGGCCGGGACCGCGCGGACCAGGCCCTGGCGGGCCTGCTGGACCAGGAGCGCGCGATCCTCGCGGAGCTGACCCGGGCCCAGCGCGGCGAACTGGCGGGGCTGCTACGCCAGCTGACCGCCCCGTTCGACAACATCCCCGGCTAGGTCGACGGGCCCCACTCCGGCCCGCCGGGCGAGCGCGACGGCGGCGAGCGTGGAATGCACCCCCAGCTTGCCCAGGACGTTCTGCATATGGGTCCGCACGGTGTGCGGCGACAGATACAGGCGCTCGGCGACGGCCTTGCGCCCCAGCCCCGCCACCATGCACCGCAGCACTTCCCGCTCACGCGGAGTGAGGGACTCCACGAGCCGCTCGCTCTCGGTGCGGTGCTTGCGGGCGGCGGTCAGCTCGCGCAGGACGCCCGTGAGCAGGGCGGGCGGCAGATGCGTCTCGTCGCGCAGCACGCCCCGGATGACGGTGAGCAGCCGGGACAGCGAGCAGTCCTTCGCGACCCACCCGGAGGCGCCGGCCTGCAGGGCGAGCGCGGCCCGCCGCGGGTCGTCCTTCTCGGCGAGCACGACGATCCGTACGTTCGGCTGCGCGGAGCGCACGCCCGTGACCAGGGATATCCCGTCCACGAGCCCGTCCTCGTTGCCCTCCTGCACGGGTACGGCCGGGCGCGCGCCCGGCACCTTGCCGCCCAGATCGGCGTCGACGAGCAGCACGTCGAACCGGCGCCCCTCGGCGACCGCGCGCTCCAGGCTGCGCAGCGCGGCGGGACCGCTGCCGGCGGCGGAGACGTCGACGTCGGGCTCGGCGGCCAGGGCCGCGGCGAGTGACTCGGCGAAGATGCGATGGTCGTCGACGACCAGGACTCGGATGCGAACCACGAAACCCCCTTACCCGAGCTCTTGAAGAGCAGGGGATACCCCATCGTCGGGAGACGACACCGCGGGTACGACCCCGGAGTGTGCGTCCGCTGCGCCTGTCCGTCCTCGCCGCAGCATGACCGGGTCGCCGCAGCCGCACGGCCGCCGCCGTGAAGGAACCGCTACCCCCACTCCGGGTGTCGTACCCGGCTGTCTCGCCCCCTGAGCGGCACCGGCCCCCACCGGTGCTGTTCATCAGGGTACGGGCGGGGGCCCGGAGCGGAAGGTTATTTGCAGAACTGACTGTCCGGCGCGTTTATGGTGTGCCGCATGTTCCGTCTTGAGACAGAAGTCGACAAGGCTCGACGTGATCTGCTCCGTACACGCCTGCGGGAGGCGAACACAGCCGCCTCTCCGGTCCTGCGCGCCCTGCGCGGAACACCGGACGAACGGGACGTCCCGTTGCACGTGTGGGCTGTGAACGACGCCGACGGGAACCTGGCCGGCGGTCTGGTCGGCCACACGTGGGCGACCTGGCTGCACGTGACGTACCTGTGGGTGGACGAACGCCACCGGGGCCGGGGCCTGGGCGCCGGGCTGCTCGCGCGGGCGGAACACATCGCCGTGACGGAACGCGCCTGCCGCATGTCCCGCCTGGAGACCTGGGACTTCCAGGCCCCGCGCTTCTACCGGAAGCACGGGTACGAGGTGGTGTGCGTGGTGCCGGACTATCCGCCGGGGATCACGGAGTACACGCTGGTGAAGAGACTGACGCCGGGACGGCATCCTCGGTGACTGCGCAGGTGGGGGCAGCGATAGCGTGGGTTCGCACCTGTAATTCCCCCCACCGACGGGAGACTTGAGTGAACCGCCCTGCCCGGCTCGTGACAGCCGTGCTCACCGCCTCCGCGGCCCTGCTGCTGACCGCTTGCGGCTCGGGGGGAGGTGACGGGTCGCCGTCGGACAAGATCGCCGGAGCGGATGCCGCTGAAACGCCGTCGGCCTCGCCCTCGGGGTCCACTACGGCGGACGGCATCGACCGGCCGGAGATCGAGCTGCCGTCGGACATGAAGCTGGTCTTCGAGGGACGGCAGACCGGGGACGCTACGAAGGACGCGATCCTGGCGGACAACCAACGGGCTGTCAGCACCGTGTGGCAGGCCGTGGCGTACGGCGACCTGAAGAAGTCGGGCATGGCGTTCTACTACACGGACTCCGCGCTGAGGGGCGTCTACAACTACGCCAAGGACAACAACGCCAGGAAAACCAGTTGGGCGGGCACCCTGCGCTACTTCGACCGCCAGGTGACGGTGTTCGACAAGGCGTCGGGCGCGCTGACGTACTGCGTGGACGAGAGCAAGGCGAACGTCAAGGACTTGAAGACGGACAAGGTGAAGGTGACCGCGACCTCGCCTGACAGCTACGTGTACTACAACGCCGCCGTGAAGAAGGACAAGCAGGGCGTCTGGCAGATCTGGAGTCTGCACGAGGACCGCGGTTCCCAGAGGTGCCAGCCGTGACCCAGCGCTGCGCACTCGCGGCTCTGACAGCTGCCCTTCTTCTCCTCGGCGTAGACACGGCCGTCGCCGGTGGGATCGGCAGCAATGGAGCCCAGACGGAGGAGGCGTCCGGCAATGCCTCGGGGCCCGTGCTTGATTCGCGTGTCAGCTTCCACGTGAAGGGCCAAGCCCCCGTGAAGGACAGCGGTCCGGTCACGTCCGCCGCGGTCGACTGGGAGCCACCGGCTTGCTGGTACGAGCCCTACTGGAAGGCGGAGGACTTCAAGACCTACACCGAGGCCAACTGGTCGATCTACGAATCCATGGGCGGCGCGCCCGCGGGTATCGCGGACGACAAGGCCCGCTACAAGGAGGGCCACCCCTACAAGGACTTCAACGTCGCCAAGAACGACGAGGGCATGTGGTGGGTGGCCGTGAAGAATCCGAAGATGAAAGACGACCCTGACGCGGGCACCTGCGGACGCAAGCCCTTCTGGGTCGACAACGGTCAGAATCCGGACGTTCCCCAGGCCATCGACACCGAGACTCTTGCCGGGCTCGCGCATCAGCGGACCGTCGTGCCGCCGACCAGGATCTCCATGGCGCCGGACGGCAGGTCCACTGTGAACGCCCCCACCTGGATCTGGCTGGACAAGGGCGCCTTCAAGCCCGTGTCCGTGACGGCGAGTCTGCCCGGCACGGGGCTGTGGGCGACGACGACCGCCAAGCCGGTGAGCCTGCACATCGACGCGGGCACGGAGGACGCGGAAACGCTTCCCGCGGCCGGCGAGTGCCGGATCAACGAGGACGGCTCGATCGGAGAGCCGTACGCCAGGGGCAAGGCGGAGCTGACGCCTCCGTGCGGGGTGCGGTACCTGCGGTCGTCCGGGGACGGCACCTACGCCCTCCAGGCGACTCTCACCTGGGAGATCACCTGGGAGGGCGCGGGCGGCTCGGGCGGTGACCTGCCCGACGGGACGTTCGCCACGACCACCGAGGTGCCGGTCCAGGAGATCCAGGCCGTCAATCGCTGACGAGGGGGTCGGTCGTGGTCGGGGGTCAGGTGAGGCGGTGGGCTCCCGGGGACGGGGTTGCTTCGAAGACTCTGGGGGTTGGGAAGTTCGCCGTGGCGAAGGCTTCCGTGATCGCCTTGGTGATCGCGTCCACGTCCGCCTCCTCCGCCAGGACGATCGCCGAGCCGCCGAAGCCGCCGCCGGTCATCCGCGCGCCCAGGGCGCCGGCCGTCAGGGCCGTGTCGACGACCAGGTCCAGCTCCGGGCAGGAGATGCGGAAGTCGTCGCGCAGGGAGGCGTGGCCCTCGACCAGGACCGGACCGATCGCGCGGGTCTGGCCGGATTCGAGGAGGGAGACGACCCGTTCGACGCGTTCGTCCTCCGTGACGACGTGGCGGACCAGGCGGCGGACCTCCTCCTCGTCGCCGAGGCGGGCCAGGGCCTCGTCCAGCCCGGCGTAGGGGATGTCGCGCAGCGCGTCCACGCCGAGCAGGGCCGCGCCCTTCTCGCAGCCCGCGCGGCGCTTGCCGTACTCGCCCTCGCTGTGGGCGTGCTTGACCTGCGTGTCGACGACCAGCAGCCGCATGCCCTCGGCCGCCAGGTCGAAGGGGATCTGCTTCTGGGACAGGTCGCGGGTGTCGAGGAACAGCGCGTGGCCGGCCTCGCAGCACGCCGACGCCGTCTGGTCCATGATGCCGACCGGGGCGCCGACGTAGACGTTCTCCGCGCGCTGGCACAGGCGGGCCAGCTGCCAGCCGCGCAGGCCGAGGGAGAACAGGTCGTTCAGGGCCAGGGCGACCACGATCTCCAGGGCCGCCGAGGACGACAGGCCCGCGCCCGAGGGGACGGTGGAGGCGAGGTGGACGTCCGCGCCCGTCACCGCGTGGCCGGCCTCGCGCAACGCCCAGACCACGCCCGCCGGGTACGCCGTCCAGCCCTTGTCCGACTCGGGGGCGAGGTCGTCGAGGCGGAGTTCGCTCACGCCGCCCTCGACGTCCGCCGAGTGCAGGCGCAGGACGCCGTCCGCGCGGCGGGACACCGCGGCCACCGCCTGGTGGGGCAGGGCGAACGGCATGACGAAGCCGTCGTTGTAGTCGGTGTGCTCGCCGATGAGGTTGACGCGGCCCGGCGCCGCCCACACCCCGTCCGGCTCGGCGCCGTACAGCTCGCTGAACCGGGAGGCGACCGTCTGCGCCACAGCCTCGCTCATGCCTGACCCCTGACCCTTTCCGTACCTTCTAGTTGCCGTGCCGCTGCGCGAAGTCCCACGCGTCCGCGACGATTCCCGCGAGATCCGCGCGGGACGGGTTCCAGCCCAGCTTCTCGCGGGCCGTGGCGGCCGACGCCACCAGGACCGCCGGATCGCCGCCCCGGCGGGGGGCCACGACCTCGGGGATCGGGTGGCCGGTCACGCGGCGGACCGTCTCGATGACCTCGCGGACGGAGAAGCCGTTGCCGTTGCCGAGGTTGCAGATCAGGTGCTCGCCGGGGGTGGCGGCCCGCAGGGCCAGCAGGTGGGCCTCGGCCAGGTCGGCGACGTGGATGTAGTCGCGCACGCAGGTGCCGTCCGGCGTCGGGTAGTCGTCGCCGTAGACGGAGATCGCGTCGCGCCGGCCCTGCGCGACCTGCAGCACCAGCGGGATGAGGTGGGACTCGGGGTCGTGGCGCTCGCCGTGGGCGCCGTAGGCCCCGGCCACGTTGAAGTAACGCAGGGAGACCGCGCCCAGGCCGTGCGCCGCCGCCTCGCCCGTGATCATGTGGTCGACGGCGAGCTTGGAGGCGCCGTAGGGGTTGGTGGGCTTCGTCGGGGCCGACTCGACGATCGGGACCTCTTCCGGTTCGCCGTAGGTGGCCGCCGTGGAGGAGAAGACCAGCCTGCGCACGCCCGCCTCGCGCATCGCGGCCAGCAGGGCCATCGTGCCGCCGACGTTGTTGTCCCAGTACTTCTCCGGCTTCACGACGGACTCGCCGACCTGGGAGAACGCCGCGAAGTGCAGGACGCCGTCGAAGGAGGAGTCCAGCCATTTGGCGGCGTCGCGGATGTCGCCCTCGACGAAGGAGGCACCGGCCGGGACGCCCTCGCGGAAGCCGGTGGAGAGGTTGTCGAGGACGACGACGTCGTGACCGGCCTCCAGCAGATGCTGGGCGACCACACCGCCGACGTATCCCGCGCCGCCCGTCACCAGGTACTTCCCGCTCATGAACTCGCTACCTCTCGCAGTCGCTCGGCCGCGCGCTCCGGCGGCACGTCGTTGATGAACACGTTCATGCCGGACTCGGAACCCGCGAGAAACTTCAGCTTGCCGGAAGTGCGGCGGATGGTGAAAAGCTCGAGGTGGAGCGCGAAGTCCTCGCGCACGACGCCGTCGAACTCCTCCAGCGCGCCGAACGGGGCCTGGTGCCAGGCCGCGATGTAGGGCGTCGGAGGCTCGTTCTCACCGAAGATCCGGTCGAAGCGCCTCAAGAGTTCCAGATAGACCTTGGGGAACTCTGTGCGCGCGGCCTCGTCCAGCCCGAGCAGGTCGGGCACGCGGCGCCTGGGGTACAGGTGGACCTCGTACGGCCAGTGCGCCGCGTACGGCACGAACGCCACCCAGTGCTCGCCCTCCAGGACCACCCGCTCGTCGGCGAGCTCGCGTTCCAGGACGGCGTCGAAGAGGTTCTCACCGCCCGTCATCTCCTTGTGGGCGGCGACGGAGCGGAGCATCAGGGCGGTGCGCGGGGTGGTGAAGGGGTAGGCGTAGATCTGCCCGTGCGGATGCTGGAGGGTCACACCGATCTCGGCGCCCCGGTTCTCGAAGCAGAACACCTGCTCGACGGAGGGGAGATGGGACAGCTCCGCCGTACGGTCCGTCCACGCCTCCAGCACCAGGCCCGCCTGCTCCTCGGAGAGTCGGGCGAAGGACGCGTCGTGGTCGGAGGTGAAGCAGACGACCTCGCAGCGGCCGGAGTCGCCGGCGAGCGAGGGGAAGCGGTTCTCGAAGACCACGACGTCGTAGGAAGAGTCGGGGATCTCGCTCAGCCGGTCGCCCTCGGAGGGGCACAGGGGGCACTCGTCGGCCGGGGGGTGGTAGGTGCGGCCCTGGCGGTGGGAGGCGATCGCGACGCTGTCGCCGAGCAGGGGGTCGCGGCGGATCTCGGAGGTGGTGACAGTCCGGTCCAGGGGACGGCGGTCGGCCGCGCCGCGCACGGTGTCGTCCCGCAGGTCGTAGTAGATGAGCTCGCGACCGTCGGCCAGCCGGGTCGAGGTCTTCTTCACGCCGGACTCCTCATTCTTCAAACATAACCGAACATATCAAAACACCATTCCCCTCAATCGTCAACATCACAATCCAACAAAGAGCATCACCAGAAGTGTTCAATGGCTGAACGCGGACACGTAGATTCCGCGAGGTATCGGTTCGCGCGACAAAGCGAGGGCTCATGCAAACCCCCACATTTCTGGCAGCCGAGCTACGGCTCCCCACCAACTGGCTCGACTACACCCTCCTCGGGATCTACTTCGTCGTCGTCCTCGGCATCGGTTTCGCCGCGAGACGTTCGGTGAAGACCAGCCTCGACTTCTTCCTCTCCGGCCGCTCCCTGCCCGCCTGGGTCACCGGTCTGGCGTTCATCGCCGCCAACCTGGGCGCGACGGAGATCCTGGGCATGGCCGCCAACAGCGCCCAGTACGGCGTCTACACGACGCACTGGTACTGGATCGGCGCCATCCCGGCCATGGTCTTCCTGGGCCTGGTCATGATGCCCTTCTACTACGGCTCCAAGGTCCGCTCGGTCCCCGAGTTCCTGCTGCTGCGCTTCGACAGGGCGGCGCACCTGCTCAGTTCGGTCCTCTTCGCCTTCGCCGCCATCCTCATCGCCGGCGTCAACCTCTACGCGCTGGCCATCGTCGTCGAGGCGCTGCTGGGCTGGCCCGAGTGGGTGGCGATCGTGGTCGCCGGCTTCTTCGTCCTCGCGTACATCACCCTCGGCGGCCTCTCCTCGGCCATCTACAACGAGGTGCTGCAGTTCTTCGTGATCCTCGCCGCGCTCATCCCCATCACGGTGCTCGGCCTGAAGAGCGTCGGCGGCTGGGACGGGCTGTCGGACTCCCTCACCGAGTCCCGGGGCGCCGACTTCATGACCGCCTGGGGCGGCACGGGCATCGGCAGCGACAACCCGCTGGGCGCCAACTGGCTGACCATCGTCCTCGGCCTCGGCTTCGTGCTCTCGTTCGGCTACTGGACGACGAACTTCGCCGAGGTGCAGCGCGCCCTGTCCGCGAAGAACCTCTCGGCGGCCCAGCGCACGCCGCTGATCGCCGCGTTCCCGAAGATCTTCATCGTGTTCCTCGTGATGATCCCGGGTCTGGTCGCCGCCGTCCTGGTGCCGAAGATCGGTACGCCGGAGTCCGACCTCCAGTACAACGACGCGATCCCCTACCTGATGGAACAGCTGCTGCCCAACGGCGTGCTCGGCATCGCCGTCACCGGTCTGCTCGCGGCGTTCATGGCGGGCATGGCGGCCAACGTGTCGTCGTTCAACACGGTGTTCACGACGGACATCTGGGCCAAGTACGTCGTCCGGGACCGCGAGGACGAGTACTACGTGCGCTTCGGCCGGATCATCACCGCGATCGGCGTCCTGGCCTCGATCGGCACGGCGTTCCTGGCGTCGTCCTTCTCGAACATCATGAGCTACCTCCAGACGCTGTTCTCCTTCTTCAACGTGCCGATGTTCGTGGTCTTCATCATCGGCATGTTCTGGAAGCGGGCGTCGATGAAGTCCGGCTTCTGGGGACTGCTCGCGGGCACCACGGCAGCGATGGTCAACTACTTCGTCCTCTACAAGCAGGACATCATCGACATCCCCTCCGACCAGGGGGCCAACTTCGTCTCGGCGATCGCGGGATTCGTCGCGGGCGCGGTCGTCATGGTGGCGGTGTCGCTGTTCACCGCGCCGAAGCCGACGGAGGAGCTGCAGGGGCTGGTCTACGGCACGACCTCGCCCGGTATGGCGGAGCCGCCGGCGCCGGGGGACGAGGCCTGGTACCGCAAGCCGGCGCTGCTCGGCTGGGGCGCCATCGTGCTGGCCGCGGCCTGCTACATCCCGTTCTCGTTCTGACGCAGGGAGGCTGAGGGAACATGTCCGAGTTCTACTCCGAGAAGGACGTGCAGCGGGAAGTCTCCGAGCTGCAGGGCAAGTCGGCGACCGCCGCGCGGCTGTTCGACATCCGGCGGATCATCGGCGGGCTGTTCGTGCTGTACGGCGTGATCGTGACGATCGCGGGGCTGACGGCGTCCGATGCCGACATCGACAAGGCCGAGGGGGTGAACATCAACCTGTGGACCGGTCTGGGCATGCTCGCGCTGGGGGTGTTCTTCCTGGTGTGGCTGAAGCTGAGGCCGACGGCTCCGCCGCCGCCGTCGGTCGAGCCGGAGGGTGACGAGCGGGTGGAGTAGCTCCCCGCGTGTGGCTGCCGGGGCCGGGTGGGTGCGCAACTCGGCGCAACGAGGTACCGCTGCACCCACCCTCCCCCAAGCTCTCGGCTCCGCTCGAGCAGGGGGGACCCCCATCGCCCCAGCGGCACACATGCCCGCAGCCAGGGCGGCCCGCACCCGCGTACGGCGAGAAGGGGACGTGTCGGGGGGTGTCCGCCCGCAGCGGTTGGCGCGTCAACGGACAGCGAGTCGGTTTGCAACCCCATCGCGCCGTTCCGAGGACGGACACCCCCCGGCGCGGCGCCGACCCACCACCCACCGTCAGGCGAAGGCGAGGACGCGCGGCTCACTGCTCCCTGTGTAGTGGGCCCGCCCTGTCCAGCAAGCCCGTCCGGGCCGCCAGGGCCGCTGCCTCCAGGCGGGAGCCGACGCCCAGTTTCATCAGGACCCGCTGGACGTGCGTGCGGGCCGTCGACGGGGCGATGCCCATGCCCGCCGCGATCAGCCGCGTGTCCTCGCCGTCGGCGACGCGGACCAGCACCTCGACCTCCCTCGGCGTGAGCATGGACAGCAGCCGCTGCCCCTCGTCGTCCGGCTGCGCCGCCGGGTTGAGCAGCTCGCCGAACGCCCCCTGCAGCAACTGCGGCGCCACCGCCGCCTCCCCCGCCCGGGCCTTCATGATGGCCCGCTCGACACCCTCTATGCGCTCATCGTGCCGGACATAGCCGGAGGCCCCCGCCGCGAACGCCGCCGCGATGCCCCGCGGACTCGGCACCGGCCCCAGCACCAGCACCGCCACCTGCGGCCGCTCCCGCTTGATCTTCACCACCGGGTCGAAGATCCCCGGCTCGGCCGGCGTGGCCGTCCCCAGCAGGCACACCTCGGGCGCCCGTGTGATCACCAGCTCCGCCGCCCCCGCGGCCGGCGCCGCCGCGGCCAGCACCCGGTGCCCCCGCAGCTTCAGCGCCGAGGCCAGCGCCTCCGCCAGCAGTCGGTGGTCGTCGACCACCATGAGCCGCACTCCCATCGAGCAACCCCCCAGTCACCCCAGCCCCCTGATGGAAGCCCCCCGGCTCCCCCGCCTTCATGCCCCCGGAAGCTACACGCTTGTTCGACGTTGCGCTCCCCCTACCCGCGAGAATCGCCCCGGATCGCCGAAATTCCTCGCATTCGAGGTTGACTGAGCGGAACGCGAACGGCCCCGCCCCTGAGCAGGGACGGGGCCGCATCGGCCATCAGTCGATCAAGGACCGATCACCAGACGATCAACTCGTGCCGAAGCCGACCGCGAGGTACTCCTTGTCCCGCCCGGCGGACCGCTTGCTCGCGTACACCTTGGACATGTAGAGCTGCCCGTCGCCGTAGAGGAACTCGGAGTAGTCCGGCGACATGCTGGTCTCCACGTCCCGCACCTGGTCCGTCGCGGGGTTCTCCAGCAGCGTCGTCTGCTTGAAGCTGCCCCCGTCGATGCTCACGATCTGTCCGCCCTTGTCGTACGGCGGGCGCTTGTAGGCGATGACGTTGCCGCCGTCCATGCGCAGCGGCGAGATCGTGTAGCCGTCACCGGCGTCGGCCCGCTGCCCGGTCTGCTTGCCGGTCGTGAGGTCGAAGGCGACGATCTCGTTGGTCTGGCTGTACTTGCCGGTGCCGTCGTGCTCCTCGGTCGGCAGGTAGAGCCGGTCGTTGCCGACGGCCAGCTGGCTGCAGTACTCGATGCGGGTGATGCCCTCGCAGCGGGCCGCGAACTGCTCGCCCGGCGCGGAGATGCGGGTGCGCAGCTTGCCGGTCTTGTTGTCGATGGAGAAGAAGTCGGAGATGCCGCTGCCGTCGCCCGCGGAGTCGCCGACGTCGGCGGCCACCACCAGCGGGTTGGTCGACACGACGCTCGCGTACTCGATGCCCTCGGCCATCTTGTACTCCGAGATCACCTTCCCGGACTTCGGGTCGATGGTCTGGATGTGCAGCTGGCGCTGCTCGTAGGAGCCGCACTTGCGCACCGCGACCAGCTTCTCGCCTCCGCCGTAGCCGGCGTCGTAGCAGGAGTCGCTCGGCTTCGGGCTCCACAGCAGCTTGCCGGAGACGTCGTAGGCGGCGCCGCCCCGGGTGCTGCCCACGGCGATGGTCTTGCCGCTGATCGTGACGTTGTCGAAGCTGATCGGGTCGCCACCGGCCTCGACCGTCTTCGTCCACAGCTTCTTGCCCGCGTCGAGGTCGACGAGTGCGATCTGGCTGCAGCCGTGCGACGGCTCGGCCTTGGTCGGCATCGCGGGCTGGTGCAGGATCGCCGTCAGGCCGTCGTCGGTGACGTGGCGGCTGGCCTGGCAGACCGGGCCGTCCAGCGGGATCGACCAGAGCTTGGTGCCCTTGGTGCGGTCGTAGCCGAGGAGTTCGGCGATGCCGCTCTTGACGTACGCCTTGTCGGTGAGCCAGGAGCCGTTGACGACGACCGTGCTGTCGTTCTTCACCTCGGGCATCGGGACCTGGAACAGGACCTTGGCGCCGGGGTCGGCGGGCGGCTTCTCCTTGCCGCCGGTCGCGGTGCCGCCCTTGCCGTCGGTCGTGCCGCCGGTGGCGCCGCCGGAGCTGGCCGTGTCGTCCTTCTTGCCGTCGTCCTTGGACGAGGAGTACCAGACGCCGCCGCCGACGATCAGGGCGATCGCCACGACCGCGGCGACGATGATGGCCACCTGGGCGTTGAACTTCCCGCCGCCGCCCGGCTGTCCGGGCTGCGGCTGGAGCGGCACGGTCGCCTGCGGGTAGCCGTAACCGGGCTGCTGCCCGTATCCCGGCTGCCCGTATCCCGGCTGCCCGTATCCCGGCTGCCCGTAGGGCACCGTCGGCGGCTGGCCGTACGGCCCCGGCTGCTGGCCGGGGTGGCCGTAGCCGGGCGGGGCCTGCGGGGGCTGGGCCGGCTGCGGGGCGCCCTGCGGATAGCCGTACCCCGGCTGCGGCGGGGTCGGCGGGGCGGCCGGCGGAGGCGTCTGCGGGGCCTGCGGGTAGCCGTAGCCCGGCTCGGGCGCCTTGCCGAGGTTCGGCCCGCCGGCGGGCGGCGGGGTCTGCGGGGGCTGGGGCTGGTCCTGCGGCGGCCCGAACCCGCCCCCCTGCGGGGGCTGCTGGGGCGGGGGCGGAGGCTGGGTCATGACGTGAGCACCTCGGGGAAGGGGACGGGCGGCGAAGGGCGTGCGGGGAAGGGAAGGATCACTTGCCGTAGGCGAGCATCAACTTCTCCTTCGTGTCGTCGTTCCCGCTCAGCCGGGTCGTGGAGATGTAGAAGCGTCCGTCGACCCAGTCGATGTCCTTGGAGAAGAACCCGTCCTCGATGTCGGCCGCGCCCTGCGGGTTCTGCAGCAGCTTCGCCGGCTTGTGGCTGCCGCCGCCGGTCGGGATGGCGACGACCTGGCCGCCCGCGTCGTACGACGGCTGCACATAGGCGATGAGCTTGCCGCCCTCGGTCTTCATCGGCAGCATCGATTCGTCGGACGGGGACTTCACCCGCCACTTCTCCTTGCCGTTGGCCAGGTTGACCGCGACGATCTCGTTCGCGCCGGTGGTCGCCTCGGTCGGCAGGTAGAGCGTGTCGCCGTCGACGGCGACGCCCTGGCAGCCCTGCAGGTCGCGCTCCAGGATGGCCCAGCCGCACTCGGGGGCGAAGTCCTCGTCGAAGCCGACCTGGGAGCGGAACTTGCCGCCGGAGGTGAAGGTGGAGATGTTCCAGGCCTTCTTGTCCTCGTTGGTGCTGTAGACGACCAGCGGGCTGACCGAGTAGGTGCGCGCGACCCGCCAGCCCTTGTCGAACGGCTGGGTCCACTTGGCCTTGCCGGTCTTCGGGTCGAGCTCCTGCACCTCGTCGTGTTCCTTGTCGGTGCCCGCGCCGCAGGAGGAGACCGCGATCAGCTTCTCGCCGCCGGCGAACGCGGACGGGAAGCAGGAGTCGCCGTAGCGCTTCTTGTCGTAGAGCTTGTCGCCGTTGGTGACGTCGTAGGCGGTGCCGGACTGGGAGCGGCCCACCATCAGCGTGGTGCCGGTGACGGACAGTTCGACCGAGAGCGTGGAGTCGAACAGGGCGCCGTCTGCGACCTTCTCCGTCCAGCCCTTCTCGCCGGTGTCGAGGTCGACCTCCTGCAGCTGGTTGCACTTGGCGCGGTCGCTGCTGCCGCTCATGTAGGCGACGACGATCTTGTCGTCGGCCGTCTTCTGCGGGGTGGTCGCGCAGATCTTCTGCGGGAAGGTGATGGCGTCCCAGGCGGGCTTGCCGTCCCCGACCTTGAAGGCGAGGAGCTGCTTGTACGCCGCCTTCACCGCCGTCTTGTCGGTGATCCACATGCCGGGGGCGTCGGCGCCGGAACCGGGCGCGTCGGGCGCCTCCTTGTACCAGAGGACCTTCGCCTCGCCGGTCTGGCGGCCCTCGTTGAGGTTCTCCGGGTCCTCGCCGCCGTCGCCGTCGCCGTCACCGGGGTTGACCGGGGCGGAGGCGTCGCCCTTGGGGTCGTCGCTCTGCTGCGCGACGGGCTTCTTCCTGCCCTTGCCGCTGTCGCTGTCGGTGACCGCCCAGACGGTGCCGCCGACGACGAGCAGCGCGGCCACGGCCGTACCGATGATCATTGCCGGCTTGCCCTTGAAGGGGTTGCGGGAGCCGCCGCCCGGCGGGGTGCCGGGCGCGCCCGGGAACTGCGGCTGCGGCGGGTAGCCGTAACCGGGCTGGCCGTACGGGCCGGGCTGCTGCGGCTGGCCGTACGGGCCCTGCTGCGGCTGGCCGTAGGGGCCGGGCGCGTACGGTCCGGGCTGGCCGTAGGGGCCGGGCTGCTGCGGGGGCTGCTGCGGGTAGCCGTAGCCGGGCTGCGGCGGGCCCTGGGGTGGCGGCGGGGTCGGTGCCCCGAAGCCACCGCCCTGCGGCGGCGGGTCCTGCGGTGCTCCGAAGCCGCCGTTCGGCGGCTGACTGGGCGGCTGAGTCATCAGTCGCTCCCCCCGTTTCACTCAATTTTCAGCCACGCCCTGAGGCACGCGATGGGCTCAGAGTCGCTTCATAAAGTTCCAAGACGGCTCTTTCTATCACCCCGTTCCAACGGCGGACCGGGCCGTCTCACCCCCTGTTCCCAAGGGAGGACCGGCCCGTGATGCCGCCGTTATGCGCCTTCACGCGTCCTCGGCGAGTTCCAGCCAGCGCAGTTCCAGCTCCTCGCGCTGACCGGCCAACTCCCGCAGTTCGGCGTCCAGTTCGGCCACCTTCGCGAAGTCCGTGGCGTTCTCGGCGATCCGGGCGTGCAGCTTGGTCTCGCGCTCGGAGACCTTGTCGAGCTGCCGCTCGATCTTCTGCAGCTCCTTCTTGGCGGCGCGCTGGTCGGCGGCGCTCCGCTCCGGGGCGGCCGACTGCGGCGCGGCGGCCGCGGCCGAGGCTGCAGCGGCAGAGGCGGCAGCGGCCTCCTCCATGCGCTGCCGCCGCTCCAGGTACTCGTCGATGCCGCGCGGCAGCATCCGCAGGGCACCGTCGCCGAGCAGCGCGAACACCCGGTCGGTGGTGCGCTCGATGAAGAACCGGTCGTGGGAGATGACGATCATCGAGCCGGGCCAGCCGTCGAGGACGTCCTCCAGCTGGGTCAGCGTCTCGATGTCGAGGTCGTTGGTGGGCTCGTCGAGGAAGAGGACGTTGGGCTCGTCCATGAGCAGGCGCAGCAGTTGCAGCCTGCGGCGCTCACCGCCGGAGAGGTCGCCGACGGGCGTCCACTGCTTCTCCTTGGAGAAGCCGAACGTCTCGCACAGCTGCCCGGCGGTCATCTCCCGGCCCTTGCCGAGGTCGACACGCTCGCGCACCTGCTGCACGGCCTCCAGCACCCGGGTGGCCGGGTCGAGTTCGGCGACCTCCTGGGAGAGGTAGGCCAGCTTGACCGTCTTGCCGACGCGGACCCGGCCGCCCGCGGGCTGGGCCTCCCCGTCGGTGCGGGCCGCCTGGGCCATGGCCCGCAGCAGGGACGTCTTGCCCGCGCCGTTGACGCCGACCAGGCCGATCCGGTCACCGGGCCCGAGCTGCCAGGTGACGTGCTCCAGCAGGACCTTGGGGCCCGCCTGGACGGTGACGTCCTCCAGGTCGAACACGGTCTTGCCGAGCCGCGAGGACGCGAACCGCATCAGCTCGCTGCTGTCCCGGGGCGGGGGCACGTCCTTGATGAGTTCGTTGGCGGCCTCGACCCGGAAACGCGGCTTGGACGTACGGGCCGGGGCGCCGCGGCGCAGCCAGGCCAGCTCCTTGCGGACGAGGTTCTGCCGCTTGGCCTCCTCGGTGGCGGCGATGCGCTCGCGCTCGGCCCGGGCGAAGACGTAGTCGGAGTAGCCGCCCTCGTACTCGTAGACGGCGCCGCGCTGGACGTCCCACATGCGGGTGCAGACCTGGTCCAGGAACCAGCGGTCGTGGGTCACGCAGACCAGCGCCGAACGGCGGTTCTGCAGATGCCGGGCGAGCCAGGCGATGCCCTCGACGTCGAGGTGGTTGGTGGGCTCGTCCAGGACGAGCAGCTCCTGCTCCTCGATGAGCAGCTTGGCGAGCGCGATGCGGCGGCGCTCACCGCCGGAGAGCGGGCCGATGACCGTGTCGAGCCCTTTGGGGAAGCCCGGCAGGTCCAGGCCGCCGAACAGGCCGGTGAGCACGTCCCTGACCTTGGCGACGCCGGCCCACTCGTGGTCGGCCATGTCGCCGATGACCTCGTGGCGGACGGTGGCCTCGGGGTCGAGGGAGTCGTGCTGGGTGAGCACGCCGATGCGCAGGCCGCCGGAGTGCGTGACGCGCCCGGTGTCGGCCTCCTCCAGCCGGGCGAGCATCCGGATCAGCGTGGTCTTGCCGTCGCCGTTGCGGCCGACGACGCCGATGCGGTCCCCTTCGGAGACGCCGAGGGAAACGCCGTCGAGCAGGGCACGGGTGCCGTACACCTTGCTGACGTTCTCGACATTGACCAGGTTGACGGCCATTTCGCTCCTGACGAGGGGGATGGATCGACCCTCCAGGGTAGTCGGGCCGGGGGGTGCTCCGGCCGCGGTGTTCAGGAGCCGGCGGCGGCCTCCCGGCGCTGCCGGTACCGGCTGACGTCGAGCAGCCTGTGGTCGAACGGCAGCTCCGGGTCGAGGGGGCCGATCCGGTGCTCGGCCTCCACGCAGCGCGGATCGTCGCGCTGGGCCAGGCCGGAGACGGCACTGATGCGGACGGACTGCCGCTCGTCGTGGGTGAGGGCGGCCAGCGCGTCCCCCACCTCGGGCTCGGGTCCCCGGTGGTGCGCGAGCCGGCGGCACGCCGCCTCGCGTACGCCGGCGTCCTCGTCACGGGCCAGGGCCAGCAGCGCCGCGAGGCCCGCGGGGCGGGCCGGGGCCCCGCCGTCCCAGGTCCGCTCCAGGGCGTCCGGGACGAGGGCGCGCACCCTCGGGTCGGGGTGGGTGAGCAGGGACAGGCCGACGGCCTCGATCTCCGGGGCGGAGTCGTGGGTCATGGCGTCGAGGAGGGCCGCCAGCACCTCCGGGTCCTGCTCCGGCTCGGCCCAGGGCACCAGTTCCCTGCCCCGCTCCGCGAAGGGGTCCTTGCCCTGGAAGGCGTCCCCGAGGATCAGGAACAGCAGGACCTCGGCGGCGAACAGGCGGTGCAGCCGGTCGGGGTGGTTGAGCAGGTCCCTGGTCCACTGCCAGGTCTCCTCGTCGAACCGGCGGCCGAGCGTGAACACCACGTCGGACCAGACGACGTGGTCCCGGTCGGGGTGGGCCAGGGCCCGCGCCACGAGTTCGTCGAAGGGGGCGCGGATGCCGTAGCGGACCTCCAGGGAGGTGAGGACGGCCCGGTGCTCGTCGCGCACCGTCAGGTCGCCGAGGGTGAGCTGCTCGCACCACCAGCCGATCTCGTCGTCCTCGACCCGGGCCCGCTCGACCGGCCCCGTCAGGCCGGTGCGGCGCCGCAGTTCCGCCTCCGCGCCCGTCTCGGTCCAGTGCCGGGCGCGGGCCAGCAGTTCCTCGCGTGCCGGCGCGGGCAGGGGCACCCGGTGGGTGGCGAGCGTGAGGGTCAGCAGATGGGATCCGCCGTCCACCGCCCGCAGCAGCGGGGTGCTGCCGTCGGGCAGGCGGCGCAGCGGATCGGCGCCGCCCTCCAGCAGGGCTTCGGTCACGGCTTCGTCGTAGGCGGCCACCGCCCGGCACAGGACCGGCAGGCCGTCGTCGAGGGTCTCGGGGTCGGCTCCGCCCTCCAGCAGGGCCCGGACCTCGTCCGCGTCTCCCCGTCGCACCGCCGCGACCAGATCCCCCACGCCCGCGCCCTCCCAGGTCCTCCGGAACCCGGGGATGCTAAGCGCGGGCGACGGGCCGCCGCATGTGATTAACGCGCGAACGCCGCCGGCGAAGAACGCCCGGTGGCTGCGGGCCATGGACGTCCGGCCACCGTGTGCGGTGGACGCTCGGTGGCCGCAGGCCATGAACTCCCGCGCCGTACGCGACGCACACCCCGACGGCCACACGCCATGAACGCCCGGCCCGCGCGCCACGAACGCGCGGCCGCGTGCGGCGGAACGCTCGGTCGCCGCCGGCGAAGAACGCCCGGTCGCTGCGGGCCATGGACGTGCGGCCACCGCGTGCGGTGGACGCTCGGTGGCCGCAGGCCATGAACTCCCGCGCCGTACGCGACGCACACCCCGACGGCCACACGCCATGAACACCCGGCCCGCACGCCACGAACGCGCGGCCGCCGCAGGGGATGAACGCCGGTGGTCGCATGCGGTGGACACTCGCGGCCGCGTGCGGCGGGACGCTCGGTCGCCGGCGGCGTCAGTGTTCGGCCACCGTCGCCCCGGGGGCCGGGCCGGATGCTGTGCGGACCGTGCGGCAGGTGCCGGAGGCCATCAGGGCCTGTGCCACCGCCGCCGCCGACTCGGGATCGCGGACGAGGAACGCCGTGGTCGGGCCGGAGCCCGAGACCAGGGCGGCGAGGGCGCCCGCGGCGCGGCCGGTGGCCAGGGTGTCGGCGAGTTCCGGGAAGAGGGAGAGCGCGGCGGGCTGCAGGTCGTTGGAGACGGCCGCGGCGAGCGCGTCCGGGTCGCCCTTGGCGAGCGCGGTGAGGAGTTCCTGCGAGGCGACGGGCTCGGGGATGTCCGTGCCCTCGCCCAGCCGGTCGAACTCCCGGAACACGGCCGGGGTGGACAGGCCCCGCCCGGCCATGGCGAACACCCAGTGGAAGGAGCCGCCGACCTCCAGGGGCGTCAGCCGCTCACCCCGGCCCAGGCCGAGGGCGGCCCCGCCGATCAGGCTGAACGGCACGTCGCTGCCCAGCTCGGCGCAGATCTCCAGGAGTTCCTCGCGGGAGGCGCCGGTGCCCCAGAGGGCGTCGCAGGCGACCAGGGCGCCGGCACCGTCGGCGCTGCCGCCCGCCATGCCGCCGGCGACGGGGATGTCCTTGGCGATGTGGACGTGGACGTCGGGGCTGCGGCCGTACCGATCGGCCAGCGCGATCGCCGCCCGCGCGGCCAGGTTCGTACGGTCCAGGGGGACCTGGTCGGCGTCGGGGCCCTCGCAGGTGACGCGGAGTCCGTCGGCCGGGGTGACGGTGATCTCGTCGTAGAGGCCGACCGCGAGGAAGACGTTGGCCAGGTCGTGGAAGCCGTCGGGGCGGGCGGCGCCCACCGCCAGCTGGACGTTGACCTTGGCCGGGACACGGACCGTGACACTCACGCGGACTCCTCCTGCCGGTTCCGGTTCACCGTGACGCTCACGCGTTCTCCTCCTGCGGGTTCCGGTTCGCCGTGGCGCTCACGCCGTTTCCTCCTGCGGGTTCCGGTTCGCCGTGGCGCTCACGCCGTTTCCTCCTGCGGGTTCCGGTTCGCCGTGGCGCTCACGCCGTTTCCTCCTGCGGGTTCCGGTTCGCCTTGTGCTCGGCGATGCGGGCGAACTCCTCCACCGTCAGGGACTCGCCCCGGGCCTGCGGTGAGACGCCCGCGGCGACGAGGGCCTGCTCGGCGGCGGCCGCGGAGCCGGCCCAGCCGGCGAGGGCGGCCCGCAGCGTCTTGCGGCGCTGGGCGAAGGCCGCGTCGACCACGGCGAACACCTCGGCCTTCGACGCGGTGGTCTTGATCGGCTCGGCCCGGCGGACCAGGGAGACCAGGCCGCTGTCCACGTTCGGCGCGGGCCAGAAGACGTTCCGGCCGATGGCCCCGGCGCGCTTGACCTCGGCGTACCAGTTGGCCTTGACCGACGGGACGCCGTACACCTTCGAGCCGGGTGCGGCGGCGAGGCGGTCGGCGACCTCCGCCTGGACCATCACGAGGGTGCGCTCGATGCTCGGGAAGGTGTCGAGCATGTGCAGCAGGACCGGGACGGCCACGTTGTAGGGCAGGTTGGCGACGAGCGCGGTCGGGGCCGGGCCCGGCAGCTCGGCGACGTGCATCGCGTCGGAGTGGACCAGCGCGAACCGGTCCGCGCGCCCGGGCATGCGGGCCGTGACGGTCGCGGGCAGCGCGGCGGCGAGCACGTCGTCGATCTCCACGGCCGTGACCCGGTCGGCCACCTCCAGCAGTGCGAGGGTGAGCGACCCGAGCCCCGGGCCGACCTCGACGACGACGTCCTCGGGGCGGACCTCGGCGGTGCGGACGATACGGCGGACGGTGTTCGCGTCGATGACGAAGTTCTGTCCGCGCTGTTTGGTGGGGCGTACGCCGAGGGCTGCCGCGAGTTCGCGGATGTCGGCGGGGCCGAGGAGGGCGTCGGGGGCGGGGCTGGTCACGGGGACAAGGGTACGGGGGGTTTCACGGCCGCCTACCCGCGCAGCCGCCCCCCGCAGTGCGGCCAGGGGCCGGCGCCGCGGCGCACGTACAGCTTCTTCGCCCGGTACGTCTGTTCCGCGGCGGGGGCGTCCTGGGGGCGGCCGGTGCCGCCGAGCGCCTGCCAGGTCCGGGTGTCGAACTGGTACAGGCCGCCGTAGGTGCCGGAGGGGTCGACCGCGTCGGGGCGGCCGCCGGACTCGCAGGCCGCCAGGCCCTGCCAGTCGAGGTGGTCGGCGCCCTGGACGGACGCGGGCCGCGGTTTGGTGCCGACCCTGACCAGTTGCGCGCGTGGCTCGCGCACCACCTCGGCTCCGATCCGGCGCGGCTTCTGCCTGACGCCGTTGACCGTGCGCAGGGAGTAGGTGATCCGGCGCAGGCCCGGCTCGCCGGCGCGCTCCACGACCTCCGTGCCGCGGAACAGCTCCGGATCCTCGGTGCGCCGCACCTGGAAGGGGATCGCCTCCTCGCGGACCTCCTTGCCGCCGGTGATGCGCAGCACCGTGACGGTCTGCCCGTCGCGCGGGAAGCTGCCCTGTGGGACGGACGTGGTGTCCTGGCCGCGCAGGGTGATGCCGGCCTCCTCGACGGCCTCCCGCACGGTCGCCGCGTTGGTGCGGACGGTGCGGGCCCGGCCGTCCGCCATGACCGTGACCGTGCGCTCGGTCCGCACGTCCAGCGCGAGCCCCTCGCGCCCGATGCGCCGGGAGCGCGAGGTGGACACGTAGGCGCCCTCCTGGCGCACCCCGAGCTGCCGGAGCGCTCCGGCCACCGTGCGGGCGGTGGTCCACACCTGGCGCCGGTGCCCGTCGAGGGTGAGCCGCACCGGGCGGGCGTAGTGCACGGCGATCTCGTCGCCGCTGGTCAGCTCCGTGCCGGGGCCGGGCGCCACCACGTCGTGGGCGCCGATCTCGACGCCCTCCTCGGCGAGCAGCTCGGTGACGTCGTCGGCGAAGGTGTGCAGGGTGCGCGTCTCGCCGTCGACGTTCAGCTCGACGGCCTTGTCCTTGGCGACGAACGCCGTGGTGCCGCCCGCGAGGAAGGCGACGACCAGGGCCTGCGGGAGCAGCCGCCGCATCGAGCTGTCGGGCCGTTCGGTGGAACGCGCCTTGCGTCGGCGCGCGGCCTTGCGGTGCGAACCGGCGCGCGCCGCGGCGCGGGACTGGGCGGGCTCGTCGGGTCCGCCGGGGTTCTGACGGGGCAGCCCGGGCAGGGTCCGCGTCTCGTAGGCGGGCCGGTAGGTGTCCGCTCGGGCGCCCGGCGCCCCGGGGGTCCCGTTTCCGAGCGTCTCGGCGCTGTGCAGATCGGCGGACGGCGCGTCGAAGCCGCCGTACACGGGGTCCGCGTAGGCCGGGGCGTACGTCTCGTACGGCTCGTACGGATCGCACGGCTCATATGCCTCGTGCGGCTCATACGTCTCGTACGTTTCGTACGTCTCGTACGGGGAGTTGCTCACGCCGACACGCTCCAGGGGCCGAGGGGTCCAGCGGGGTCCGGATCGGGCCCCCAGAACCTAGCGGAGCGTTCGTCACTCTCCAAAGCGACGCGACTACGCACAGTCGTGCGGCCGGGGTGGTGCGGCGGTCGCGGGGGTCAGTATCCGAACGCGCGTGCCGTGTTCGCCCCGAGCGCTTCGGCCAGGGTGTCCTCGTCGACGCCGCGCACGGCGGCCATGGCCCGCACGGTGAGCGGCACGAGGTAGGGGGCGTTGGGCCGCCCGCGGTAGGGCGCCGGGGTGAGGAAGGGCGCGTCCGTCTCCACGAGCAGCAGCTCCAGCGGGGCGACGGCCACCGCGTCCCGCAGGTTCTGGGCGTTCTTGAAGGTGACGTTGCCGGCGAAGGACATGTAGTAGCCCGCGCTCGCGCAGATCCGGGCCATCTCGGCGTCGCCGGAGTAGCAGTGGAAGACGGTCCGCTCGGGGGCGCCCTCCTCCTTCAGCACGCGCAGGACGTCGGCGTGTGCCTCGCGGTCGTGGATGACCAGGGCCTTGCCGTGCCGCTTGGCGATCTCGATGTGGGCGCGGAAGGACCGCTCCTGCGCGTCCTTGCCCTCGGGCCCGGTGCGGAAGTAGTCCAGGCCCGTCTCCCCGACGCCCTTGACCTGCTCCAGCGCGGCCAGCCGGTCGATCTCGGCGAGCGCGTCGTCCAGGGCCGCCTGCCCGCCCGGTGCGCGTGCGCCCTGCCGTGACCAGCCGTCGGGGTCGCCGTGGACGATCCGGGGCGCCTCGTTCGGGTGCAGGGCGACCGTCGCGTGGACGGCGTCGTGCGCGGCGGCCGTCTCGGCCGCCCAGCGGGAGCCCTTCAGATCGCAGCCGACCTGCACGACGGTCGTCACCCCGACCGACGCCGCCTTGGCCAGCGCCTCCTCGACCGTGCCGGACTGCATGTCCAGGTGGGTGTGGGAGTCGGCGACCGGCACCCGCAGGGGTTCCGGCAGCGGGGGCGCGGCGTTCTTGTCGGCGTCGTTCGAAGGCATGCCGTCGATCCTACGAAAGGGCGACGCCCTCCCCCGCGGGGGAGGAGCGGGGAGGGCGTCGACAAGGGGAGCCGGACGGGTCAGCTCGCCTTGCGCTGGAAGGGGTGCAGCAGGTCGGACAGGTGCCAGTGGTGCCGCTCGCGTTCCTCGGCCACGGGGATGGGCGCCTCCACCGGCCCGGCGGGCGGCGGCACGTGGTGGGACCGGTGTGCCGCGTCACGTGCCGAGGCGACCCGGCCGGGCCGCATGATGCGCACGACGTGCCCGTCGCAGTTGTGGCACGCGGGCTTGCTCAGGGGAGAGGGCACGACCTTGCCGTCCGCGACGTAGAGGACGAACTCGTGGCCCGTGGCGTCCGTGTGGTGCTCTATCTCGTACGACTGCTCCCACCCGTGCCCGCACCGCATGCAGGCGAAGGAGTAGGACTCGTTGACGACGGCGGTCGCACCGGCGCGGAGCCCGGTCTGCCCTGCGATCTCACTCATGCCAGCTCCTGTTCCGCTGTGGCGTGGGGACGATTCCGTCCCCACGACCCAGTGGACTCCTCGGCCGGATCGATGGCAGCAGACCTGTCGAGTGTTGGCCCCGTTTTGGGCGTCCCTTGCCCCAGCGCCCCTTGCGCTTTGCCCGCCCATGGGGCGCACGCTCAAACGACATGCGCCCTGCTCAGAGGGGGGCTGAGCGCCCCGTGAGGGGCGCGGGGAACTGCGCGATCAGCCCCTCGCCACGCGCACCCCGCACAGCACCTGGAGCTCCACCCCGGTCCCGGTCACTCCGCCGCGTTCTTCGCGGCGACCACGGCGTCGAACACGACCCGCTTGGGCACCCCGGCCTCGACGGCCACCGCGGCGATCGCCTCCTTGCGCCGCTCCCCCGCCTCCTCGCGCACGCGCACCCGCCGCACCAGCTCCTCGGGGCCGACGTCCTCCGCCCCCGCCTCCGGCGCCCCCTCCACCACGACGGTGATCTCCCCGCGCACGCCCTCCGCGGCCCAGGCGGCCAGCTCGCCGAGCCCGCCGCGCCGCACCTCCTCGTACGTCTTGGTCAGCTCCCGGCACACGGCGGCCCGCCGCTGCGGCCCGAACACCTCGGCCATCGCGGCCAGCGTGTCGTCCAGCCGGTGCGGGGCCTCGAAGTACACGAGCGTGCGCCGCTCCCCGGCGACCTCGCGCAGCCGCCCGAGCCGCTCGCCCGCCTTGCGCGGCAGGAAGCCCTCGAAGCAGAACCGGTCGACGGGCAGCCCCGACAGCGCGAGCGCGGTGAGCACCGCGGACGGCCCGGGCACGGCCGTCACCCGCACGTCCCGCTCGACGGCTGCCGCGACCAGCCGGTAGCCCGGGTCGGACACGGACGGCATGCCCGCGTCCGTGACGAGCAGCACCCGCGCCCCGCCCGCCAGTTCCTCGACCAGCTCCGGCGTCCGGGCGGACTCGTTGCCCTCGAAGTACGACACCACCCGCCCCTTGGGCGTGACGCCGAGCGCCTGGGTCAGCCGGCGCAGCCGCCTGGTGTCCTCGGCGGCGATCACGTCGGCCCCGGCCAGCTCCTCGGCGAGCCGGGGCGGCGCGTCCGCGATGTCGCCGATGGGGGTGCCTGCGAGTACGAGGGTTCCGGTCACGCCCCCATCCTCCCAGGGGTGCCGGGCGCGGACCGCCGGGGTGGGGGGCGGGGCACACCTCCCGGGGGCCCTCCTCCCGGGGGCACTCCTCCCGGGGGCACTCCTCCCGGGGGCCCTCCTCCCGGGGGCCCTCCTCCCGGGGCACTGCTCCCGGGGCACTCCTCCCAGGGGCGGAGGTTGCGGACGCATACCGGCCATGCACGGGACTCACACAGCACGGTTCCCTACGATGGCGCGGTGACCAGTACCGCGTCCTCCACGGACACCCGGCAGGGCCAGGCGCCGCACGAGCAGCGGCCGCCCTGGCAGCAGCGGCTGCGCCGCTTCGGCTACCAGGGGCAGCCCGGCAGCGACGTCCGTGACGTCCGTGACCGCCTGGTGCCGCCGTACACCGAGCCCTCGCCGCGCCTGTGGGCGGCGCTCGGCGTCCCGCACACCCTGGCGGGGCGGCTGGTGCGCTGGTCGGGCTGGATCGGCCCGCTGCTCGTCACGCTGCTGGCGGGGGTGCTGCGGTTCTGGAACCTGGGCAGCCCCAGGGCGGTGATATTCGACGAGACGTACTACGCCAAGGACGCCTGGGCGCTCGTCCACCGCGGCTTCGAGGTCAACTGGGCCAAGAACGCAAACGACCTGGTCCTGTCGTCGGGCGGGAACGTGAAGCTCCCGACCGACGCGGCCTATGTCGTGCACCCGCCGGTCGGCAAGTACGTCATCGGGCTCGGCGAGCTGATGTTCGGGTTCGACCCGTTCGGCTGGCGGTTCATGACGGCCCTGCTCGGCACGTTGTCGGTGCTGCTGTTGTGCCGGATCGGCCGCCGGCTGTTCCGCTCCACGTTCCTGGGGTGCCTGGCGGGCGCGCTGATGGCGCTGGACGGTCTGCACTTCGTGATGAGCCGCACGGCGCTGCTCGACGGCGTGCTGATGTTCTTCGTGCTGGCCGCGTTCGGCTGTCTGCTGGTCGACCGGGACAAGGCCCGGGAGCGACTGGCCGCCGCGCTCCCGGTGGACGCCGACGGCCGGGCCCGTCCCGACCGGCGCGTGGCGGAGTCGACCCGCCTCGGATGGCGCCCCTGGCGCTGGGCGGCGGGTCTGATGCTGGGGCTGGCCATCGGCACGAAGTGGAACGGCCTGTACATCCTGGCCGCGTTCTGCCTGATGGCGGTGTTGTGGGACGTCGCCTCCCGCCGGGTCGCCGGTGCGCGGCACCCGTACACCGCGGTGCTGCGCCGCGACACGGGCCTGGCGTTCCTCGCCACGGTGCCGGTCGCCCTGCTCACCTACCTCGCCTCCTGGACCGGCTGGATCCTCTCCGCGACGAACGGCTCCGGCGGCTACTACCGCGACTGGGCCGCGGGCGACGGCAAGGGCGGCAGCTGGACGTTCCTGCCCGACTGGCTGCGCAGCCTGTGGCACTACGAGAACCAGGTGTACGAGTTCCACGTCGGGCTGTCCTCGCCGCACACCTACCAGTCCAACCCGTGGAGCTGGCTGGTCCTGGGCCGCCCGGTGTCGTACTTCTACGAGTCCCCGGCGCCCGGCAAGGACGGCTGCCCGTCCGACGCCGGCGAGAAGTGCGCCCGCGAGGTGCTGGCCCTCGGCACGCCGCTGCTGTGGTGGGTCGCCTGCTTCGCGGTGCTGTACGTGCTGTGGCGCTGGTTCTTCCGCCGCGACTGGCGCGCGGGCGCCATCGCCTGCGGCATCGCGGCCGGCTACCTGCCCTGGTTCATGTACCAGGAGCGCACGATCTTCTTCTTCTATGCCGTCGTCTTCCTGCCCTTCCTGTGCCTGGCGGTGGCGATGCTCCTCGGCGCGATCGTCGGACCACCCCGCTCCTCGGACACCCGCCGCGTCGCGGGCGCCACGGCCGCGGGCGTCCTGGTCCTGCTGATCGCCTGGAACTTCATCTACTTCTGGCCCCTCTACACCGGCCAGGCCATCCCGATCGACGACTGGCGGTCGCGGATGTGGCTGGATACCTGGGTCTGAATCCGTATTCGGTCAAAATCTCGAATCAGGCGCCCCTTGTGTCGCCCCGTGTGCGTAGAGTGCTCGCGGACCGAGCTTTCTGAACGCGTTCAATCGAGCGTGTGAGGCTCGAACGGGGAGGGGACGGCCCAATGGGCAAGGGGGTCAAGGCCGCCGTCATAGGCGGCGTGTTCGCGGTGATGCTGGGCGGGGCCGGATACGGCACCTACAACATCGTGAGCGCGCTGAGCGGTGACGGGGGCGGCAGCGGGGTGGCGGCGGAGAAGAAGTCGGGGCCGCCCGGCGAGGACGAGGTCGAGGAGACCACCGCCGGGTTCTTCGCCGCCTGGGAGAAGGGCGAGGCCGCGACAGCCGCGTCGTACACGAACAACGACGCGGCCGCCGAGCAGCTGCTGACCGCCTTCGGCGACGAGGCGCACATCACCGACGTGACGATCACGCCGGGGAAGGCGCGGGGCACCACCGTGCCGTACGCGGTGAAGGCGAAGGTGGCCTACGACGGGAAGTCCAAGCCCCTCAGCTACGAGAGCGAACTGACCGTGGTGCGCGGGCTGACCAGCGGTCGGGCCCTGGTCGACTGGCAGCCGTCCGTCGTCCACCCCGAGCTGGAGAAGGACGACACCCTCGTCACCGAGGAGTCGGCCGCCCCGCCCATCGAGGCCGTGGGCCGCGACGGCTCGGAGCTGACGAAGGAGAAGTACCCCTCCCTCGGCCCGGTCCTGGACGCCCTGCGCGAGAAGTACGGCGAGAAGGCCGGCGGCACCCCCGGCATCGAACTGGTCGTCCGGCACACGGCCGGGGACGCTCCCGACACCCCGCTGCTCACCCTCGCCGAGGGCAAGCCGGGCAAGCTCACCACCACGATCAGCCCGAGCGCCCAGGCGGCCGCCGAGAAGGCGGTGCAGCGGTTCGCCCAGTCCTCGGTGGTGGCCGTCAAGCCCAGCACCGGAGAGGTCCTGGCCGTCGCCAACCACCGCACGGACGGCTTCAACGCCGCCTTCCAGGGCCAGGCCGCGCCCGGCTCCACCATGAAGATCGTCACCGCCGCGATGCTCATCGACAACGGCGTGACCACGATGAACGGCCCGGCCCCCTGCCCCGGCACCGCCGTGTGGCAGAGCCAGACGTTCAAGAACCTGACGGGCATGAAGCCCGACGAGGGCGCCACGCTCGCCGACAGCTTCATGCGCTCCTGCAACACCGCCTTCGTCAAGCTCATCGACGAGGAGCCGCTCACCGACGCCTCGCTGGCCCAGGAGGCCGAGCAGCGCTTCGGGCTGGGGCGGGACGACTGGAAGACCGGCATCGCCTCCTTCGACGGCAGCGTCCCGGCGGTCGGCGGCCCGGACCGGGCGGCCGGCGCCATCGGGCAGGGGCAGGTCCAGATGAGCCCGCTGAACATGGCCTCGGTGACCGCCACCGCCATCACCGGCACCTTCCGCCAGCCCTACCTCGTCGCGCCGGAGCTGGACGGCCGGCAGCTGGCCCGGGCCCAGGGGCTGAAGCCGGGCACCGCCGCCCAGCTGAGGCAGATGATGCGGCTCACCGCCACCCAGGGCACCGCGCGGGAGGCCATGCGCGAGCTCACCGGCGACATCGGCGCCAAGACCGGATCGGCCGAGGTCGACGGCAACGCGAAGTCCAACAGCTGGTTCACCGGCTTCCGGGGCGACATCGCCGCGGCGGCCATGACCGAGGAGGGCGGGCACGGCGGCGACGCGGCCGGGCCGATTGTCGCAGCCGTGCTACGAACGGGTGGCTGATCTCACCTCCGCCGGAAGGGACTCTAGGGTGGGGGCCGTCGTTGGGACGGCTGAGGGCGACGGGGACCCCGGGGATCGACGGAGGACAGAACAGCAGTGGGCAACAGAAGGCGCGTCGCCGAGCGACGGAAGACGAGCCCCGCCGTGATCGGCGGGATGATCGCCGTGGTCGTCGTGGGTGCCGGGGCCGGAGCCTACGCGCTGTACGGCGGCGGCGCCGCGGCCGACGACGGGACCCGCGCGTCCTCGGACGGCAAGCCCGAGGTGAAGACCGGGCCGCTGTCGGCCACCGAGGTCACCACCACCGCCCGCACCTTCCTCACCGCCTGGCAGTCGGGGAAGGTCCCGCAGGCCGCCGCGGCCACCGACGACCCGGCCGCGGCCCGGGCCCTGCTCACCGGCTACACCAAGGACGCCCACGTCAAGGACGTCACCCTCACCCCGGGCACGCGCACCGGCGCCAAGGTGCCGTTCGACGTCAAGGGCACGGTCTCCTACAAGGGCACCGAGAAGCCGCTGGCGTACTCCGGGGCGCTCACCGTCGTGCGCCGCGCCAGTGACGGAAAGCCCCTGGTCGACTGGCACGCGGCGGTGGTCCACCCGGACCTGAGGGACGGCGACCGGCTGGTCACCGGCGAGGCGGGCACGCCCCCGGTCAAGGCGCTCGACCGGGACGGCGGCGAGCTGACCAGGAAGAAGTACGCCTCCATCGGACCGATCCTGGACGGCCTGCGCGAGAAGTACGGCAAGCAGGCCGGCGGCAAGGCCGGCATCGAGCTCCGGGTCGTGCGCGGGAAGGCCGCCAAGGCGAAGGACCTGTCCGACAAGACGCTGCTGGAGCTGAGCGAGGGCACGCCGGGCACGGTGAAGACCACGCTGGACCCGGCGCTGCAGACGGCCGCCGAGAAGCAGGTCGCGAAGAAGGCCCGGTCGTCGGTGGCCGTGGTGCGGGTGTCGACCGGCGAGATCCTGGCCGCGGCCAACGCCTCCCCCGGCTTCAACACCGCCTTCCAGGGCTCCCTGGCCCCCGGCTCCACGATGAAGGTCGTCACCTCGTCGCTGCTGATCGAGAAGGGCCTGGCCTCGGCGGACAAGAAGCACCCGTGCCCGAAGTACTTCACGTACGGGCACTGGAAGTTCCAGAACGACGACAAGTTCGAGATCAAGGACGGCACGTTCAAGGCGAGCTTCGCCCGCTCCTGCAACACGGCCTTCATCAGCCAGGCGCCGAAGCTGAAGGACGACGACCTGACCAAGCAGGCCCAGCAGGTGTTCGGCCTGGGGCTGAACAACTGGGCGATCGGGGTGCCGTCCTTCGACGGCGCGGTGCCCGTGCAGTCGGCGGCCCAGATGGGCGCCTCGCTGATCGGTCAGGGCGGGGTGCGGATGAACCCGCTGAACATGGCGTCCGTGTCGGCGACCGTGAAGGGCGGCACCTTCCGCCAGCCCTACCTGGTCTCCCCGGACGTGGACGGACGCACGCTGGCGAAGGCCTCGCGCACGATGTCGGCGGGGACGCTGTCCCAGCTGCGCGAGCTGATGGCGTACACGGCGGCGGCCGGTACGGCGGCCGAGGCGATGGCCGGGGTCGGCGGTGACGCCGGCGCGAAGACCGGCTCCGCCGAGGTCGACGGGCAGAAGAAGCCGAACGGCTGGTTCACGGCCTACCGGGGTGACCTGGCGGCCGCGGGCGTGGTCCAGCAGGGCGGACACGGCGGCTCGACGGCCGGCCCGATCGTGGCGGCCCTGCTCAAGGCGGGCGGCTGAGCACCCGGGACGGCCGAGCACCCGGGACGGCTGAGCACCCGGGACGGCTGAGCACCGGGCCCGGAGCCCCGAGACCGGAGCGCCGGGGTCTGAGCCCCGGGGTCTAGTGCGTGACCGGTTCCGCGGCGGCCGTGTACGTCCGCCGCAGGAACCGCAGCAGCGTCTGCCGCTCGAACTGCACCACCGACACGCCCTGCGCGGAGTGGAACTCCACGATGGCCTGCACCCGGCCGCACGGCCACACCCGCACCTCGCCGCTGCCCACCGGGGCCCGCAGCCCCTCCTCCAGCAGCCGGCGGTCGAAGGTCCACTCCCGTCCGTGCGCCCCGGGCAGCCCGATCCGCACGTGGCGCGGGTCGTGCTCGGGGTCGTACCGCAGGGTGACCGGAATCGCCTCCAGCTCGTCGATCAGCGGGACCGCCGCGTCCGTGACGATGTGGGCTCGCGCGTACTGCTCGACTACGGACATCGGACAGCCCCTTCACCGTGCGCCATCTGTGGAGAGAATGTGCGTCCACCCCTTCTCCAATGTCCCATATTTTCCGGATTGCGCCCGCGGAGACCGCATATATCACGCATGAGATAAAACGAGGAGCACGCTCTTGCATATCGTTCGCATCTAGCCACATCATCGAACGGTGCATGTACCTGACGGCTTCATCAACGCCCCCACCTCCGCGGCCACCGGTGTGATCGCCGCGGGCGCCGTCGCCGTGAGCCTGCGCGGCGCACGGCGTGAGCTCGACGAGCGCACGGCACCGCTGGCCGGCCTCGTCGCGGCGTTCATCTTCGCCGTGCAGATGCTGAACTTCCCCGTCGCGGCGGGGACCAGCGGCCATCTGCTCGGCGGAGCGCTCGCCGCGATCCTCGTGGGGCCGTACACGGGCGTCCTGTGCGTCTCCGTCGTCCTGCTCATGCAGGGCATCCTCTTCGCCGACGGCGGTCTGACGGCGCTCGGCGTCAACATCACCAACATGGGCATCGTCACCGTGGTGGTGGCCTACGCCCTCTTCCGCGGCCTGGTGAAGGTGCTGCCCCGCACCCGCCGCTCGGTCACCGCGGCCTCGTTCGTCGCCGCCCTGGTGTCCGTCCCGGCCGCCGCCCTGGCCTTCACGCTGATGTACGCCGTCGGCGGCACCACCGACGTCTCGATCGGCAAGGTCGCCACCGCCATGGTCGGCGTGCACGTGCTCATCGGCATCGGTGAGGCGGTGATCACCGCGCTGACGGTGGGTGCCGTCATCGCCGTGCGGCCGGATCTCGTGCACGGGGCGCGCGGGCTGGAGCAGAAGCTGAAGCTGCGGGTCAACGGCGAACTCGTCGACGCGCCCGGTGCCGAGCCCGCCCCCGTCGCCGCCCGCACCTCCCGGCGCACGCTGTGGATCACCGGCCTGGTCACCTCGCTCGTCCTCGCCGGATTCGTCAGCTTCTACGCCTCCGCCGACCCGGACGGCCTGGAGAAGGTCGCCTCCGACCACGGCATCGACAAGCAGGCCGAGGAGCACGCCGTGGCGGACTCCCCGCTCGCCGACTACGGCGTCAAGGACGTCGACGACGCGCGCCTGTCCGGAGGGCTGGCCGGGGTCATCGGCGTGGGCGTGACGGTGGTCGCCGGCACGGGCGTGTTCTGGGCGGTGCGCCGCCGCCGTACCGCGGACGCCTCGCCCACCGCCGTGGAGGGGTCCTCGGCGGAGCAGCCCGCCCGGGAGAACGTCTGACATGGGCGCCGGGCACGCGCACAAGCTCTACCGGCACGGGCACTCGCCCGTGCACGGTCTGCCCCCGCACACCAAGCTCGCCGCCGTGTTCGCCTTCGTGGTGGTCGTGGTGTCGACACCGCGGGAGGCGATGTGGGCCTTCGGCCTCTACGCCGTCCTACTGGGGGTCGTCGCGTACGTCGCGCGCGTGCCCGCCGCCTTCCTGCTCAGGCGGCTGCTGATCGAGGTGCCGTTCGTGGCGTTCGCGGTGCTCATGCCGTTCGTGGCGGAGGGCGAGCGGGTCGAGGTTCTCGGGCTGTCCCTCAGCGTGAACGGCCTGTGGGGCGCCTGGAACGTGCTCGCCAAGGGCACCCTCGGCGTGGCCGCGTCCGTGCTGCTCGCCGCCACCACGGAGCTGCGCGAACTCCTCCTCGGCCTGCAGCGGCTCAGGCTGCCGCCGCTCCTGGTGCAGATCGCGTCCTTCATGATCCGCTATGGCGACGTCATCACCGACGAGATGCGGCGCATGCGGATCGCCCGCGAGTCGCGCGGCTTCGAGGCCCGGGGCGTGCGGCACTGGGGGGTGCTCGCGAAGTCGGCGGGCGCGCTGTTCATCCGCTCCTACGAGCGCGGGGAGCGCGTGCACCTGGCCATGCTCAGCCGCGGGTACGCCGGGTCCATGCCGGTCATCGACGAGGTGACCGCGTCCCGGGCGCAGTGGTCGTACGCACTCGCCCTCCCGGGCGCGGCGCTCGCCGTCTGTCTGCTGGGATGGACCCTGTGACTGCTTCTCTGGAGGTCTCCGGCCTCGCCTTCGCCTACCCCGACGGACACCAGGCCCTCTTCGGGGTCGACTTCTCCCTCGCCCGCGGCGAGCGGGTCGCGCTGCTCGGGCCGAACGGCGCCGGCAAGACGACCCTGGTGCTGCACCTCAACGGCATCCTGACCGCCGGCGCCGGCACGGTGACGGTGGCCGGGCTGCCCGTGGACAAGCGGAACATGGCCGAGGTCAGGCGCCGGGTCGGCATCGTCTTCCAGGACCCGGACGACCAGCTGTTCATGCCGACGGTCCGCGAGGACGTGGCGTTCGGGCCGGCGGCGGCCGGGCTGAAGGGCCCGGAGCTGGAGGAGCGCGTGCAGCGGGCGCTGGAGCGGGTCGGCATGGCGGAGTTCAAGGACCGGCCGCCGCACCACCTCTCCTTCGGGCAGCGCCGCCGGGTGGCCGTCGCGACCGTGCTGGCGATGGAGCCGGAGATCCTCGTCCTGGACGAGCCCTCCTCCAACCTCGATCCCGCCTCCCGCCGCGAACTGGCCGACATCCTGCGCTCCCTGGACGTGACCGTGCTGATGGTCACGCACGACCTCCCCTACGCGCTGGAGCTGTGCCCGCGCTCCCTGATCCTCAGCGAGGGCGTGATCGCGGCGGACGGCCCGACCGGTGAGCTGCTCTCCGACGAGGAGCTGATGCGGGCCCACCGCTTGGAGCTGCCGTTCGGTTTCGATCCGCGTTCCGTGCCGGCCGCGCCCGCCCGTCCGTGACAATGGGCGCGTGACGAACGAGGAGAGCGACGCGTCGCTGCTGCTGGACCAGCAGCTGTGCTTCGCGCTGTACGCCGCCCAGCGCGCGGTGACGGCCGCCTACCGTCCCCTCCTCGACGATCTCGGCCTCACATATCCCCAGTACCTCGTGCTGCTCGTGCTGTGGGAGCGCGGCGAGATCCCGGTCAAGGAACTGGCCGCGGCCCTGCGGCTCGACTACGGCACGGTCTCGCCGCTGCTGAAGCGGCTGGAGGCGGCGGGTCTGGTCCGGCGTGAGCGCTCGGCGCGCGACGAGCGGTCGGTGCGCGTGGCGGTGACCGGGCGCGGGGAGGAACTGCGCGAGCGCGCGGCCCGGGTGCCCGGGGCGCTGCTGGCGGCGACGGGTCTGGACACGGCCGAGGTCGCCCGGCTGCGCGCGGAGCTGGGAGTGCTGGCGCAGCGGGCGGGCGCGGCGGCGGACCGGGCCCGCTGAGCCGGTTACCCCGGGTTGCCGACCCCTGCTGACCACCGGCGTGTTACCGGTCAGTACCTTGTGCACGATCTACTTGTGCGCACCTGTTCCTGGGGAAGGCCCACCATGACCGAAGCCACCGCCGCCGTCGCCGGAGACACCCGGCCCACGAAGATCATGTACGTCGCCGAGGCCACCGCCCACGGCGGCCGCGAGGGCTATGTCACCAGCCAGGACGGGCAGCTCGACCTCAAGGTCGCGATGCCCCCGCAGCTCGGCGGCGACGGCAACGGCACCAACCCCGAGCAGCTCTTCGCGGCCGGCTACAGCTCCTGCTTCCACAACGCCCTGATCCTCGTCGGCAACCGCGAGGGCTACGACCTCACCGGCTCCACGGTCGCCGCGAAGGTCGGCATCGGCCCCAACAAGCAGCGCGGCTACGGCCTCGCCGTGGCCCTCAGCGTCTCCCTGCCGGTCCTCGACCCCGACCTCGCGACGCGGCTGGTGGACGCGGCCCACGAGGTCTGCCCGTACTCGAACGCGACCCGCGGGAACATCGACGTGACCATCCTGCTTGGGTGAAGGGGAGCGAACCGGCGCGACGAGGAGGAGTACGGACGTGGACGTGCACGGCACAGTGGCCGAGGGCTTCGAGCCGGTCAGGGAAGCGTTCGTGCGCAACTTCGAGGCCCTCGGGGAACGGGGCGCGGCCGTCTCCGTCCTCCGGCACGGGCGCCCGGTCGTCGGACTGTGGGCCGGCACGAGGGACGTCGACGGCACCGCCCCCTGGGAGCGGGGCACCGCCCAGGTGGTGCGCTCGGCGACGAAGGGCGTCGCGGCGGCCGTCCTGCTGCTGCTGCGCCAGCGCGGACTGCTCGACCTGGACGCGCCGGTGGGCCACTACTGGCCCGAGTTCAAGGCCCAGGGCAAGGAACGGGTGCTGGTCCGGCACGTGCTGAACCACCGGGCCGGGATCCCGGTCCTGGACCGGCCCCTCACCCCCGAGGAGGCCCTCGACCCGCTGTGCGGTCCGCAGGCCGTCGCCGCGCAGGCGCCGGTCTGGGAGCCGGGCACCGACCACGGCTACCACGCGCTGACGTACGGCTGGCTGGTCGACGAGCTGGTGCGGCGCGTCACCGGGCAGGGCACCGGCGAGTGGCTGGCCGCGCAGATCACCGGCCCGCTCGGGCTGGACCTGTGGCTCGGCCTGCCGGAGTCGGAAGCCGGACGGGTCGGCCGCGTGGGCCGGGTGGAGGGCCCCGAGCCGGCCGGCGGGCTGCGCGCCCGCCCCAAGCGCTCGGTCACCGAGGCCTACCGGGATGCCGACTCCCTCACGCGCCGCGCCTTCGCCGCCATCACCCCGTTCCCGGAGCAGAACGACCTCGCCTACCTCGCGGCGGCCCTGCCCGCGACCAACGCCGTGGCGACGGCGGACGGACTGGCCCGCTTCTACGCGGCACTGATCGGCGACACGGCCGGCACCCCCCGCCTGTTCACGCCGGAGACGGTGGAACTGGCCCGGGCCGAGGAGTCGGCGGGCCCCGACCGGGTCCTGGTGGTCGGCACCCGCTTCGGCCTCGGCTACATGCTGCACGGCACCGCCTCCCCCTTCCTCGCCCCGGGTTCCTTCGGCCACCCGGGCCGCGGCGGCGCCCTCGGCTTCGCCGACCCGGAGTCGGGGATCGCCTTCGGCTACGTCACCAACGGCTTCCGCAAGACGGTCACGGCGGATCCGCGGGCCCAGGGCCTGGTGCGGGCGGTGCGCGACGTACTGAACCGGCAGCCCCGGTAAGAGCCTCTGGCGCGCCCTAGACGTGGATCGGGTGGGAGGTCCGCCCGGACGCCTGGTCGATCTCCTCGTGCGCCTTGGTCAGCAACTGCATGGCGAGTTCGTTGAGCGCCCGGGCCCCGGCGATCTCCTCCCCGACCCGGGGCTGATTCGCGTCGGACCGGTGCCGGTTGGCGTGCCCGTGCGCCCGTACCTCGGTGCCGTCGGGCAACCGGACCATCGCGGCGGCGCGCGTGTGCTGGTCGTCCTCCATGAACTCCAGCTCCACGTGCCATCCCGTCGTGGTGTGCATCATGTGGATCACCTCCGGAACGTCTAGTTCCAGGGTGCTCCTCCCACCCGCCGCACGCACCCGTCCTCCCGGGGCCTATCCGGCGTGCAGCATCAGCCCGATCCCGACGACGAGCAGCCCCGCCGCCGCGATCCTCGGCGCCCCGAACCGCTCCTTGAAGAACACGGCCCCGATCGCCGCGCCCACGATGATGGACGACTCCCGCAGGGCCGCGATGGGGGCCAGGGCGGCGCGGGTCTGGGCCCACAGGACGAGCGCGTAGGCGGCGACGGACAGCGCCGCGCCGACCAGCCCGAGCACGGCGAAGGGCCGCAGCACCGCCACGGTCCGCCCGCGCCACCGCCACACGGCGTACGCCGGGAGCACCACCCCCTGCACCGCCATCAGCCAGGCGATGTACCCCAGCGACGAGCCGGAGGCGCGCACGCCGAGACCGTCGACGACGGTGTACGCGGCGATGGTCAGCCCGGTCGCCAGGGCCGCCCCGATCGCCGCCCAGTCGGGCCGGCGCCCACGCAGTCCCCACAGGGCGACGCCGGTCAGGCCCGCGCAGGACAGGGCGATGCCGGCGGCGGCCCAGCCGTCGGGCACCTCGTCGGCGACCAGGGCGGCGAGCACGGTCACGACCAGGGGCGCGGTGCCGCGCGCGATGGGGTAGGCCTGGCCGAAGTCGCCCAGCCGGAAGGACTTCATCAGCAGCGCGTAGTAGGCGATGTGGATGACGGCGGAGCACAGCAGGTACGGCCAGGCCGCGGCGGCCGGGAACGCGGCGAACGGCGTCAGGGCCAGCCCGATCACCAGTCCGCCGCCGGAGATCAGCGCGAAGCCGGCGAGCTTGTCGGTGATCCGGTGGGCGAGGGCGTTCCAGCCGGCGTGGGTCACGGCGGCGAGCAGGACGGCGGCGGTGACCAGGGGCGTCACGAGGTGCGCTCGCGCACGTCCACGAGTGTGCCGCCGGCGTGGGTGACGAGGTCGCGCGGCGCCATGGGGAAGACGGTGTGCGGGGTCCCGGCGGCGGCCCAGACGATGTCGTGGGCGAGCAGGGAGCGGTCGGCGAGGACCCGGGTCCTGGTGCGGTGCCCGAAGGGCGGCACGCCGCCGATGGCGTATCCGGTGGCCTCCCGCACGGCCTCGGCCCCGGCCCGGGTGACCTGCCGTGCCCCGAGCTCCTCGCGTACGCGCTCGACGTCCACCCGGGAGGCCCCGTCCATCAGCACCAGGACGGGCACACCGTCCGCGGCGAAGATCAGCGACTTGCAGATCCGGCTCAGCTCGCATCCGAGTGCGGCGGCGGCCTCGGCGGCGGTGCGGGTGGCCTCGGGGAAGCGCCGGACCTGCCCCACCAGGTCATCGAGTCCGGCCTCGCGCAGGGCCTGGACGAACAGGGGGTGTGCTCCGGAGCCCGAGGCGTCAGTGGCGGCTGTCGTCGTCATGCGGGCACGCTAGCGGTGCGTGTAGAGGGCACGCGAGCCGGTTTCAGGCAGCGCCGTCCTCCGTGGGGACGTCCGCGAACTCCCACCACGCCAGGGGCAGCCAGTCGCCGTCGACGAATCCGTCGACCGATCCTCCGGTGCCGCGGATGGCCACGCGGGTCCCCACGGGATAGGTCTGACCGGACAGGCCGGAGACCGCTACGAGCAGTGTGCCGATACGTCGTGACAAGGCCATAGATCCTTTCTCCTCTTGGTGCAAATCGTCTCATCATGTACCAGCCTGGTATATGAGCTACGGCACAGATGGAGGTGCTTGCGATGAGGGCTGTCGTCTACAAGGGCCCCTTCGAGGTAGCGATCGAGCAAGTGGAGGATCCACGGATTCAGCACCCCAACGATGTGATCGTCCGGGTCACCTCGACCGCGATCTGCGGCTCGGACCTGCACATGTACGAGGGCCGGACGGCCGCGGAGCCGGGGATCGTGTTCGGCCACGAGAACCTCGGCGTCGTGGAGGAGACAGGAGAGGGGGTCACCTCGCTCAGCCGCGGTGACCGGGTGGTCATGCCGTTCAACGTGGCCTGCGGCTTCTGCAAGAACTGTACGGCGGGGTTCACGGGCTTCTGCCTGACCGTGAACCCGGGCTTCGCCGGCGGCGCCTACGGTTATGTCGCGATGGGCCCCTATACGGGAGGGCAGGCGGAGTACGTGCGCGTTCCGTACGCCGACTTCAACTGCCTCAAGCTTCCCGAGGGCACCGAGAAGGAGACCGACTTCGTCCTCCTCGCCGACATCTTCCCGACCGGCTACCACGGCAACGAACTGGCCGACGTGCGTCCCGGCGAGAGCGTCGCCGTGTACGGCGGCGGCCCGGTCGGGCTCATGGCCGCCTACTCCGCGATGCTGCGCGGCGCGAGCAAGGTGTTCGTCGTCGACCGGGTGGCGGAACGGCTGCAGAAGGCGGAGGAGATCGGGGCGGTGCCGATCGACTTCACACAGGGCAACCCGGCGGAGCAGATCAAGGAGCACACCGACGGCCAGGGCACGGACAAGGGCGTCGACGCCGTCGGCTACCAGGCCCAGGCGCAGGGCGAGGACCGCGAGGAACCGGCGATCGTGCTGAACTCGCTCGTCGAGACGGTCCGGCCCACCGGTGCCCTCGGCGTCCCCGGCCTGTACGTCCCGAGCGACCCGGGCGGGCCGGACGACCAGGCCAAGAAGGGCATGCTGATGGTCTCCATCGGGCGCCTCTTCGAGAAGGGGCTGCGGATGGGCACCGGCCAGTGCAACGTCAAGCGGTACAACCGGCACCTGCGGGACATGATCATCGAGGGCCGTGCGACCCCGAGCTTCGTCGTCTCGCACGAGCTGCCGCTGGACCAGGCCCCAACGGCGTACGAGAAGTTCGACAAGCGGGTCGAGGGCTACACCAAGGTCGTCCTCCATCCGCACGCGGCGTAAAAACCCGGGTCAGGCCGGCTGTCACTCGGTGACGTACGCGAGGAACGACTCCCACGCGGCGGGGACCACCGTCACGTGGGGAGTCCCCGGGGCCTTGGAGTCGCGGACGTGGATCACGGCGGGGGTGTGGGCGACCTCGACGCAGTCGCCGGGCTCGCTGCTGCTGCTGTAGCTGCTCTTGAACCAGTGCAGTTCCGGCGTGCTCATAGTCTCTCCAGGACTTGCTCGATAAAGGTCTGCGACTCCCGCGGCGTGAGAGCCTGCGCCCGGATCATGCCATAGCGCAGTTCAAGGACCCGTAGGTCACGAGGGCTTGAGACCGGACGGCCGTTGAACGCACCCTCGGAACGCCCGATGGCCGTGCCGTCGGCGAACTTCAGCACCTCGATCAGGCCCTGCGTACCCGCGTGCTCTTCCCGGTCTGTCGGCATGACTTGGAGCGACACATTTCGCAACTTGGCCATCTCCAGCAGGTGTTCGAGTTGGCGGCGCAACACCATCTTGCCCCCGAGGGGGCGTTCGAGCGTCACCTGTTCCTGGACAAAACTGAGATCCGGCACGGGGTTCCGCTCGAAGACGGACTTTCGAGCCATGCGTGCGGCGCTCTCCCGCTCGATCACGTCGGCAGAGAGGGCGGGCTGTCGCATCTCGAACAACGCCCTCGCATACTCCGGCGTCTGCAGCAGCCCGTGGATGTTGTGATTGCTGTAGAGCAGCATCTCCACCGCCCGCCCCTCCAGCTCCGCCAGTTCCCGCACCTTCTTCGGATACCGGGCCCGCTCCATGTCCTTCGTGAACGCCCTCAGATGCCCCTGGGCGTTCAGCACCCGGTCCGCCCTGTCCAGGTACTCCGGCCGGGGAATCCGGGCCCCCCGTTCCATCTTGCGGATCATGTCCTCGCCGTAGCCGAGCATGTCGCCCAGCTCGGCGACCCGCAGACCCGCCGCCTCCCGGCACACCTTCAGCAGCTTGCCCACCGCCTGGACCAGCGGCTCGATCTCGTCGCCCGGCTCGACATCCCAGCCGGCCTCGTCGACAGCCTCGTTCATGCCCACCTCCATCGCGCAGCCGTACCCGTACAACGACCGGGACAGCCGGGACAGCACGAGACAAGCTCGGGACAACTGCGGTACGCCCACCCGCAGTCGCCGGTCACGGCGCGCGGACTCGGCCACGCTGAGTCACATGGACCAGGAGACCACCATCCGCAACCTCAGCCTTCTGCTCTCCCCGACGCCCCGGGGCGCGCGGCTCGCCCGGCTCCTCGCCGTGGAGCAACTGCGCTCGTGGGACGTGCCGTCGGACCCTGCCGAGCAGATCGTCGCCGAGCTCGCGGCCAATGCCGCCACCCATGGCCGCGTGCCCGGCCGGGACTTCCGGCTGACGCTCTACGTCGTCGGCGGCACCCTCCGCATCGAGGTCACGGACCCGCGCGGCGACCTGCTTCCCCACGCCACCCGGCCGGCCCCGGACGCCACCACGGGCCGGGGCCTCCTCGTCGTGGCCGCCCTCGCAGGCCGCTGGGGCGTGACACCGGGGCCGCACCCGCGCAAGACGGTGTGGGCCGAAGTCGAGGTGCCCGGGTGAAAGGCCGGTGAGGACGCACCGTCCCACAGTGCGCCCTCACCGGCAGGTTTCTGACGATCCGTCAGACTCGGACCAGTTGCCTGTCACCGTCGTCGTCGCCGGAGGCGGTGCGCAGGCCCTCGCCCTCGACGTCCACGTTCGGCAGGGTCCGGTCGAGCCACCTGGGCAGCCACCAGGCCTTGCGGCCGAGGAGGGCCAGGACGGCCGGCACGATGGCCATGCGGACGATGAACGCGTCGAAGAACACCGCGATCGCGAGGCCGAAGCCGATCATCTTGACCATCGACTCGGAGGAGCCGATGAACCCGGCGAACACGGCGATCATGATGACCGCGGCGGCGCTGACGACCCGGGCGCCGTGCCGGAAGCCCGTCACCACGGCCTGGGCCGGCTTCTCGCCGTGGACGTAGGCCTCCCGCATCCGGGTCACGAGGAACACCTCGTAGTCCATGGCCAGGCCGAAGACCACGCCGACCATGAAGATCGGCATCATCGACATGACGGGCCCGGTCTGCTCGACGCCCATGAGGCCGGACAGCCAGCCCCACTGGAAGACCGCGACGACCGCGCCGAGCGCCGCCATCACCGACAGCAGGAAGCCGAGGGCCGCCTTCAGCGGGACGAGGATCGAGCGGAACACCACGATCAGGAGCAGGAAGGCGAGGCCGACGACCAGCACCAGATAGGGCACGAGCGCGTCGTTGAGCTTCTGGCTGACGTCGATGTTCATGGCCGTGCTGCCGGTGACCAGGACGTTCGCGCCGGTGTCGGCCTTGACGTCCGTGCCCGCGTCCCGGATGCCGTGCACCAGGTCCTCGGTGGTGACGGAGGACGGCTTGGAACCGGGGATCACGGTGATGGTGGCGGTGTCACCGGCCTTGTTGGGCGCGGGCGGCGTCACCGTGACGACGTCCTTCAGGCCCTTGATCTCGTCGCCGACCGCGGTGAAGGCGGCCTTCGGGTCGTCGCTGCCCTTGGCGTCGACCACGACCATCAGCGGGCCGTTGAAGCCCGGCCCGAAGCCCTCGGAGAGCAGGTCGTAGGCGCGGCGCTGGGTGGTGGAGGTGGGCTGGGAGCCGTCGTCGGGCAGGCCCAGTTCCAGGCTCGCGGCCGGGACGGCGGCCGCGCCGAGGCCGACGACGCCGAGCAGCAGGACCGCGATCGGGCGGCGGACCACGAAGCTCGCCCAGCGGCTGCCCAGGTTCGGCCTGGCCGGCCCGTCCTGCGCCTTGGCCCGGCCGAACAGCCGGCCCTTCTCCCCCGCCGGCCTGACCTTGCGGCCGGCGTATCCGAGCAGCGCCGGGATCATGGTGAGGGCGATCAGCACCGCGATGGCCACGGTGCCGGCCGCAGCGATGCCCATCTTCGTCAGCATCGGGATGTCGACCACCGACAGGCCCACCAGGGCGATCACGACGGTCAGGCCCGCGAAGACCACGGCGGAGCCCGCCGTGCCGACGGCCCGGCCGGCCGCCTCCTCGCGCTCGCGGCCCTCGGCCAGTTCGGCGCGGTAGCGGGAGACGATGAACAGCGCGTAGTCGATGCCGACCGCGAGGCCGATCATCATGGCGAGGGTGGAGGTGGTGGAGCCCAGGTCCAGGGTGCTCGCCAGCGCCGTGATGCCGGAGACGCCGATGCCCACGCCGATGAGCGCCGTCAGCAGCGGCAGCCCGGCCGCGACCAGCGAGCCGAAGGTGATGACGAGGACGACCGCGGCGACCGCGATGCCGATGATCTCGCTGGAGCCGGTGTGCGGCACGGCCTGCAGCGCGTCACCGCCGATCTCGACGGTCAGCCCGGCCTTCCGCGCGTCCTGCGCGGAGTCCTCCAGGGCGTCCTTGGAGGCGTCGTCGAGCTCCATGCCGGAGACCTTGTAGGACACCTGCGCGTAGGCGATCGTGCCGTCCTTGCTGACGGCCCTGGCCTGGTACGGGTCGGTGACGCGGGCGACCTCGGAGCCGTCGGACAGCTCCTTGACGGTCTCCCGCACCGTCGCCTTGTTGCCCGGGTCGGTCATCTTCTCGCCGCTCGGCGCCTTGAAGACCACGCGGGCGGTGGCGCCGTCGGCGCTGGTGCCGGGGAAGCGCTGCTCCAGCAGGTCGAAGGCCTTCTGCGCCTCCGTGCCGGGGATGGAGAACGAGCTGTTGCCCGCGGCGGGTGCGCCGGCCGCGCCGACCCCGGCGAGGGCCAGCAGGGCCACCCAGATCAGGGCGACGAGATGCCGCCGCCGGAACGAGAGCCGGCCGAGTTTGTAGAGGAATGTGGCCACGAGGGCGTACTCCCGGTCAGTCGTGAGGTCTTCAGGGCAGGGGTGATCAGCCCGACGACGATGGGGGCGCCCCCATGCCCTTGAGGCAATGGGGGAGGTGACGTCAGGTGGAGGGCTAGCTGGGGGACTAGTCGGTGGTGGGGACGCCGAGGGCGGGGAGGACCACGGCGTCGATGTACGAGGTGAGGAAGGCCGCCGTCGGGGGCTTGTCCTCCAGGACCGCGCAGGTGACGAACGCGCCGAGCATCATGTGCACCACGAACTCCAGCGCGGGACAGTCCGGACGGACCTCGCCGCGGTCGACGGCGCGCTGGAGCAGGCGGCGCGAGTCCGCGATCTCCGGCTCGATGATCTGGCTCTTGAACTCGCGGTGGAGGTCGGCGTTGGCGTGCATCGCCGTGGCCAGTCCGCGCATGAGCGCGCCGTTCTGTTCCATCTCGGCGTCGTCCGCACGGGCCAGCAGGGCGTGGAAGTCGCCGCGCAGGGAGCCGGTGTCGATCTCGTCGAAGTTCTGCACCGGCTTGGTGTGCCGGAGCGCCTTGACGACGAGCTGGGCCTTGCCGCCCCACTGGCGGTAGAGCGTGGCCTTGCTGGACCGGGTGCGAGCGGCCACGGCGTCCATGGTGAGGGCGTCGTAGCCGACTTCGCGGAGCAGGTCGAGCACGGCCGCGTACAGCTCGGCCTCGCGCTCGGGGGTGATCCGACTGCGACGCGCGGTGGCGACCTCAGCCATCTCTCTCACCTTCCTGCTCCGAACGACACGGTTTCGTACGTCTTCAAGGTAGCGCAGCCCTGATAGAAACGAAACCGTTTCGTACGTGTGCTGCGTCACGGCGGCCCCTTTGTCATAACTTGCTGTGCTTCCCGCCCGGGCAAAGCATGGTCGGGTGACCTATCTGCGCCTGCCGCATCTCCATGACGACCTGCTGTGCTTCGTCGCCGAGGACGACCTCTGGCTCGCCCCGCTCGACGGTCCGGGCCGCGCCTGGCGGCTCACCGTCGACCGCACCAAGGTGGGCCACCCGCGCTTCTCGCCCGACGGCCGCCACCTCGCCTGCACGAGCTGGCGCAGTCTGGTGCCGGAGGTCCATCTGGTCCCGGTGGACGGCGGCCCGGGCCGGCAGGTGAGCCACTGGGGCAGCGCCGACACCCGGGTCTGCGGCTGGACCCCGGACGGCGAGATCCTGGCCGTGGCCTCGCACGGCGAGCCGTTCTCCTACTTCACCTGGGCCTACAAGGTCTCCCCCGACGGCGACCCGGGCCGCAAGCTGCCCTGGGGGCCGGTCTCCGACATCCAGGTGGCCGACCTGGACGGGGAGCGCAGGACGCTGCTGCTCACCGGCACGCCCCCGCACGAACCGGCCGCCTGGAAGCGCTACCGGGGCGGCGCCACGGGCCGGCTGTGGCTGCACGGCGAACGGCTGCTCGAAGGCCTCGGCGGCCATCTGCACTCCCCCATGTTCGTCGGCGACCGGATCGCCTTCCTCTCCGACCACGAGGGCGTCGGCAACCTCTACTCCTGCGCCCACGACGGCTCCGACCTGCGCCGCCACACCGACCACGACGCCTTCTACGCCCGGCACGCCGCCAGCGACGGCACGCGGGTGGTGTACCAGTGCGCGGGCGATCTGTGGCTGGTCGACGACCTGTCCCCGGACTCCGGACCACGCCGGCTGGAGGTACGGCTGGACGGGCCGCGCGCGGGGCGGCGCCCGTACCAGGTGGCGGCCGCCCGGCACGTCGACGGGATCTCGGTCGACGAGACCGGCCGGGCCAGCGCGGTCGTCGTGCGCGGCAGCCTGTACTGGCTCACCCACCGCGACGGACCCGCCCGCACCCTCACCGACACCCCCGGCGTCCGGGTGCGGATGCCGGAGATGCTCGGCGGGAGCGGGCGGGTGGCGTACGTGACGGACGCGGAGGGCGAGGACGCCATCGAGATCGCCTTCCTGCCCCGGGCGAGCGGCGACCGCACGCCACGGCGGCTGTCGGCGGGCGCCCTGGGCCGGGTGCGCGAGCTGGTCTCCGACCCCGACGGCGAGCGCCTGGCGGTCGCCTCGCACGACGGGCGGCTCCTCCTGGTCGACGTCTCGGAGGAGTCCGGCGGCGAGGTCACCGAGCTCATCCGGTCCCTCAACGGGCCCGTGCGCGACCTCGCGTTCTCCCCGGACGGGGCGTGGCTGACCTGGTCGCACCCCGGCATCGGGCGGACGCTGCGCCAGATCAAGCTGGCCCGCATCGCGGACCGGTTCGTCGTGGACGTCACCAACGGCCGCTTCGAGGACGAGAACCCGGTCTTCACGCGCGACGGCCGCTACCTGGCCTTCCTGTCCTGGCGCGGCTTCGACCCGGTCTACGACGTGCACACCGGCGACCTGTCCTTCCCGCTGGGCTGCCGCCCGTACCTCGTGCCGCTGTCCTCGGCGACGCCCTCCCCGTTCGCGGTGAACCCCGAGGGCCGTCCGGCCGCCGGGGGCCTGGACCCGGTGGAGGACGACGAGAGCGCGGAGAGCGGGGCCGTCACCGTCGAGGTGGAAGGGCTGGAGAGCCGGGTCACGCCCTTCCCGGTGGCCGCCTCCAAGTACTCGGCGCTGCACCCGGTGGCGGGCGGCGGACTGGTGTGGCTGCGCTGGCCGATCTCGGGCGCGCTGGGCGAGACGTTCGCCAACCCGGACGACACCAGCGGCCGGCCGACCCTGGAGCACTTCGGCATCACCAAGGCCAAGAAGTCGGAACTCGCCCAGCACCTGGACTGGTTCGCCGTCAGCGGCGACGGCAGCCGGCTGGTGATCGTCGACGAGGGCGAACTGCGCGCGGTGCCCGCCAACGAGCCGGGCGACTCGGACTCCACGGTGTGGATCGACGCGCGCCGCATCCTGCACACGGTCGACCCGGCGGCGGAGTGGCGGCAGGCGTACGACGAGGCCGGGCGGCTGATCCGGGCCTACTTCTGGGACCCGGGCATGTGCGGCATCGACTGGGACGGGGTTCTGGACCAGTACCGTCCCCTGGTCGAACGGGTCGCGTCCCCGGACGAGTTCGCCGACCTGCTGCGCGAGGTGCTCGGCGAACTGGGCACCTCCCACGCCTATGTCACCGCCGCCCGGCGCAACGAGGGCCCGCCGCACTACCAGCGCCGCCAGGGCCTGCTGGGCGCCAACTTCGTACGCCGGGACGGCGGCTGGACGGTCCGGCGGATCCTGCCCGGCGACTCCTCCGACTCCAAGGCCCGTTCCCCGCTGGCCGGTACGGGCATCCGGGAGGGCGCCGTCCTCACCCATGTGGACGGCCGCCCGGTGGATCCCGACGCGGGCCCGTACCCGCTGCTGGCCGGTGCGGGCGGGACGACGGTGGAGCTGACCTTCTCGCCCGCCGAGGGCACGGGTCCGCCCCGGCGGGTCGCCGTGGTGCCCCTGGTCGACGAGCGGCCGCTGCGCTACCAGGACTGGGTGGCCAAACGCCGGGCGGTGGTGCGGGAGCTGAGCGGGGGCCGCTGCGGCTATCTGCACATCCCGGACATGGGCGGCTCGGGCTGGGCGCAGTTCAACCGCGACCTGCGCATGGAGGTGTCCCGGCCCGCGCTGATCGTGGACGTGCGCGGCAACGCCGGCGGGCACATCAGCGAGCTGGTCATCGAGACCCTGAGCCGCACGATCCTCGGCTGGGACCTGACCCGTGACGCCCAGCCCGTCTCGTACACCTCGAACGCGCCGCGGGGCCCGGTGGTGGCCCTGGCCGACGAGGCGACCTCCTCCGACGGCGACATGATCACCGCCGCGTTCAAACTGCTGAGGCTGGGGCCGGTGGTGGGGCAGCGCACCTGGGGCGGGGTGGTCGGCATGACCGGCCGGCACGAGCTGGGCGACGGCACGGTGATCACGGTGCCGATGAACGCGGCCTGGTTCGAGGCCTACGGCTGGTCGGTGGAGAACCGGGGCGTCGCCCCGGACGTCGACGTGCTGCGCACCCCGCTGGACTGGGCGGAGGGGCGGCACGCGCAGCTGGCCGACGCCGTCGAACTCGCTCTGGGACTGCTGGAGTCCAACCCGCCGGCGACGCCGCCGACCTACAGCGACGTGCCGGACCGCTCCCGTCCGAAGCTGCCGCCCCGGTCGTGACGGACGTCCGGGCCCGCGGGGCGAGCGGGCCCCACAGGGGAAAGGGGCGCCCCGCACGGGGGCGCCCCGGTCCGCTCAGCGCGCAACGTCAGGCGTCGTAGTCCTGGTCGAAGCGGTCCTCCTGCTCGCGCTCCCGCTCACGGTCGCGCTGCGGCTGCGAGGGGTCCATGTCCTCGTCACGCCGGCGGTCGCGGCCCTGCATCTGCTCGCGAGCCTGGTCCGCCTTCTGACGGGCCTGGTTCTGCCACTGCTCGGACTTCTCCTGGAACTGGTCCTTCATACCCATGTGGGTTCACTCCCGTTGGGGGTGAGGGGATCTGGCTCGATCAGATTCACACGGGTCGTGACGCTGCGCATGTCGATCACTCACGGAGCGTGGTGCGCTGCTGTTCGTCGGCGGCGCCACCGGCTCCGACCAGGCCCGTTCGCATGCCCGTCAGCCGGTCCGCGAACCGCCGCATCTCGCGCTGGCCCACCGTCCCGATGACCCCGGGCAGGTAGCCGCGCACGCCCTGCATGCCGCGCAGCCACCACTGCCCGTAGACGTGGCTCGACCGGCGCTCGATCCCGGTCACGAGCCGGTCCACCGCCGGGCCCAGCGGGTAGGTCTTGTTGGACGGCCAGGGCAGCCGCTGCCGCAACTCCCGCATGACGTCCTCCTGGTCGGCCCCGCGCACCATGTCGGTGTCGGTCCACGACAGGTACCCGACGCCGACCTTCACGCCCCGGTAGCCGACCTCGGCGCGCAGGCTGTGCGCGTACGCCTCCACGCCCGACTTGGACGCGCAGTACGCGGTCATCATCGGTGCCGGGGTGATCGCCGCGAGGGACGCGATCTGCAGCAGGTAGCCCCGGCTCTCCAGCAGCATCGGCAGGAACGCGCGGGCCGTCACGGCCGAGCCGACCAGGTTCACCTCGATCACCCGCCGCCAGGACTCCGGGTCGGAGTCGGCGAACGGACCGCCGGTCGCCACACCGGCGTTGGCGACGACGATGTCCACCCGCCCGAAGCGCTCTTTCACTTCTTCGGCGACCCGGGCCATCGCCTCGTGGTCGGTGACGTCGGCGTGCCAGTGGTCGCTGTCGCTGTGCAGCCGCGCGGAGACCTGCTTGAGCGCGTCCGGCTCCAGGCCGACCAGGGCGATGCGCACACCGCGCGCGGAGAGCTTGCGGGCCAGCAGCTCCCCGACGCCGCGCGCCGCTCCGGTCACCACGGCGACCTTGCCTTCGAGGCTCACCCTGCTCATGCGCTCTCCTCGGATCGAACCTGGATGTGTGTGCTGACGAGCTCGCGTATCTTGCCGGTGACCAGCTCGGGCGCCTCGACCGGGGTCATGTGGCCGATGCCGGGCAGCTCGGTGAACCCGGTGCAGTTCGGCAGGGCCTCGCACAGGGCCCGGGACTGGGCGGGCGGCGTCAGCCGGTCCGCCGTACCGACGACGATGGCCGTGGGCACGGTCAACTCCCGCACGCCCTGGTCGAGATCGAGCAGGTCCAGCACCTGCGACCAGCTGTGCCGGACCTTGCGGGGGCAGGCGTGCACGATCCGGGCGCAGGCCTCGACCATGTGCGGAGCCGAACCGGGGCCCATGGTGCCGTACTTGAGGATCCGGCGGGCCGCCGGCGTGACCGGCCCCAGCGGGGCGCGGGAGCCGAGGATCCGCCGGGTCAGCCAGGTCCGCACCCGCCCGGGCCGCATCGGGACGACGGTGGAGCCCGCGACCAGCTGCGAACTGCCCGTGCTGCACAGCAGGACGGCGGCCGCGTGCGCCTGGAAGGCGGCCCGCACGGAGGCCGCCATGACGGTCATGCCGCCCATGGAGTGCCCGGCGATCACGGCCTGTTCACCTGGGGCGAGGGTGGCTTCGAGGACGGCTTCCAGGTCGTCGGCGAGCGCGTCGGTGCTGCACGCCGGGCTCGCGGGGCTGCGGCCGTGGCCGCGCTGGTCGTAGGCGATGACCCGGTGGTCGGCGGCCAGGTCGCGGATCTGCGCCGCCCAGAAGGCGGTCGAGCAGGTCCAGCCGTGGGCGAGGACGACGGCGGGGGCGAACTCGGGCCCGTGGATCTCGACGTGCAGCCGGGCGCCGTCGGCGGAGACGGCGGTCAGCTCGCGCACGGGAGCGGGCGGGGCGTACGGCCCGGACGTGACGTGCGACAGGCGGCTCACGCGTCCACCCCGGCCTTCCGCGCGGCCTGCGCCTCGCTCGCCCCGGCCGCCGGCGGCCGCAGGACGTCGTACTCGGCGAGGTCCACCCGGCGCGTCGCACGCCGGAACTCGGCTGTCGTGCCGGGCCAGATGGTGGTGTTGCGGCCGGCCGCGTCGAGGTACCAGCTGGTGCAGCCGCCGGTGTTCCACACCGTGCGCTTCATGCGCTCCTGCACCCGGTGGTTCCAGCCCCGCACGGCCTCGGGGCGGGCGTCCAGCGCGACCCGGCCGCCGAGCACGTCCAGCTGACGGACGTAGTCGGCCAGGTAGTTCAGCTGGGACTCGATCATCAGGATCATCGAGGAGTTCCCGAGGCCCGTGTTGGGGCCGATGATCGTCATCCAGTTGGGGAAGCCGGCCGCGGAGGCGCCGCGCAGGGCCTCCATACCGCCCTTCCAGGTCTCGGCGAGGGTCCGCCCGTCGGCGCCCACGACCCGCTCGGCGATGGGCATGTCGGTGACGTGGAAGCCCGTGCCGAAGACGATGGCGTCCACCTCGGCCTCGCTGCCGTCGGCGGCGACGAGGGTCGAGCCGCGCACCTCGGAGAGGCCGCTCGCGACGACGTCCACATTGGGCTGCGCGAGCGCCGGGTAGTACGCGCTGGACAGCAGGATCCGCTTGCAGCCGATGCGGTAGTCGGGCGTGAGCTTGGCCCGCAGCTCCGGGTCCTTGATGGCCCGGGCCATGTTGCGCTTGGCCAGCTGCTCGACGAACCCGAGCTCGTTGGGGTGCTTGGTGAACGCCTGGACCTGCAACTCCCGGATGCCCCACAGCAGTCCGCGGCGCAGTTGCGAGGTGAAGGGCAGCTGCCGGTGCAGCCACCGCTCGGCGTCGCTGATGGCCCGGTCCATCCGGGGCATGACCCACGGCGGGGTGCGCTGGAAGAGGGTGAGCCGGGAGACGTCCGGCTGGATGGACGGCACGATCTGGATGGCCGAGGCGCCGGTGCCCACCATGGCGACGCGCTTGCCGCGCAGGTCGTAGTCGTGGTCCCAGCGGGCGGAGTGGAAGACCTTGCCGGGGAAGGAGTCCAGGCCGGGGATGTCCGGCACCTTCGGGTCGGACAGCGGACCGGTGGCCGACACGACGAGGTCGGCGGAGAGGTTCCCGCTGCTGGTCTCGATGTCCCAGCACAGCCGCTCGGCGTTCCACGTCATCCGCTTCACCTCCGAGTCGAAGCGGATGTGCGGCCGCAGCCGGAACGTGTCGGCCACGTGCTCCAGGTAGGCCCGGATGTGCTCCTGCCCCGAGAAGGTGCGCGGCCACTCCGGGTTGGGCGCGAAGGAGAACGAGTACAGATGCGACGGCACGTCACAGGCGCACCCGGGGTAGCTGTTGTCCCGCCAGGTGCCGCCGACACTGCTCGCCCGTTCCAGGACGACGAAGTCGGTGACGCCCTCCCGGCGCAGCCGTACGGCGGCCCCCAGCCCGCCGAACCCGGACCCGACCACCGCGACCCGCACATGCTCGTGTTCGCGCTCGCCCATGCCGACACCTCCACACACCACGAGAACCGCGCCAGTGAACACTGGCGCAATGGGAGCGTAGAGCAGAGGCGTACTGATGGGTAGGGGGTGCGACGAGGAAGTTACCCGCGGTACGCCTTAAGGTGCCCAGGTGGCCGAGAAGCGTGAATACCGCATGGAAGAGCTGGCCCGCCTCGCCGGGATCACGGTGCGCACCCTGCGCTTCTACCGCGAGCGCAAGCTGATCCCGCCACCGCGCCGGGAGGGCCGCATCGCCTGGTACGACGACCAGCACCTGGCCCGGCTGCGCACCATCACGGCCCTGCTGGAACGCGGCCACACCCTCAGCGGCATCGCGGAACTCGCGGAGGCGTTCGACCACGGCCGGGACGTCGGCGACCTGCTCGGCGTGGGCGGCCCGACCGAGGAGGAACCGGTCCACCTCACGCCCGAGGAACTCGCCGACCACTTCGCGGGCGAGGCCACCCCGGAGAACCTCGCCACCGCGATGGAACTGGGCTACCTCGGCACCGACGGCGGGGAGATCGTCCACATCAGCCGCCGCCTGCTGGACGTCTCCTCGGCCCTGGTCCGCGAGGGCATCCCGCTCGCGGAGGTCCTCGGCGCCGCCAAGGAGGTCCGCGCCCACGCCGACGCCCTGGCCGGCCTCTTCGCCGACCTGGTCCTGCGCCACGCCTCCGCGGACGATCTGCCGCGGCTGCGCCCCCTGGCCCGCAGCGTGGTGGAGGCGGAGCTGTCCCTGGCCCTGGACCGCAGAATGCGGTCGTAACCGGCCGGCGGTCGCCTCCCGCCCAGCGGTCGTAGCCGGCCGGCGGTCGCCGCCACCTAGCGGTCGTAGACGACGGTCACCGGCGCGTGGTCGGACCACCGCTCCGAGTGCGTGGCGGCGCGCTCCACGAACCCCTTGACCGCCCGTTCGGCGAGCCCGGGGGTCGCCACGTGGTAGTCGATCCGCCAGCCGGTGTCGTTGTCGAAGGCGCGCCCGCGGTACGACCACCAGGAGTACGGCCCCTCGGTGTCCGGGTGCAGGGCGCGCACCACGTCGACGTAGCCGCCGTCGGCCGGGTCGAGGACGCGGCCGAGCCACTCACGCTCCTCGGGAAGGAAGCCGGAGTTCCTGGTGTTGCCGCGCCAGTTCTTCAGGTCGGCCCGCTGGTGGGCGATGTTCCAGTCGCCGCAGACGACGACCTCGCGCCCCTGAGCCGCGGCCCGCTCGCGCAGCCCCTTCAGATAGGCGAGGAACTCGCCCATGAAGCGCTCCTTCTCCTCCTGCCGCTCGGTGCCGACCTCGCCGGAGGGCAGATAGAGGGAGGCGACGGTGATCCCGGGCAGGTCGGCCTCCACGTACCGTCCGCTGCCGTCGAACTCGGCGGACCCGAACCCGATCCGCACCCGGTCGGGCTCACGCCGGCTGTACAGGGACACCCCGGCCCGGCCCTTGGCGGCGGCCGGCGCGTGCACCACGTGCCACCCCTCGGGCGCGCGGACGTGCTCGGGCAGCTGCTCCGGCTCGGCGCGCACCTCCTGCAGGCACAGCACATCGGCGTCGGTCGCGGCCAGCCACTCCACGAAGCCCTTCTTCGCGGCGGCCCGCAGCCCGTTCACATTCACAGAGGTCACAGTGAGCACCCGGGCACGATACCGGCACCCTGGACGGAGTCCAGTTCCGGATCACATACGGTGGTCGGCATGCACATACGCCGGGTCTCCTTCGACCACCCCGACGCCATGAAGCTGAACGACCAGGTCCAGGCCGAGTACGCCGTCCGCTACGGGGACGACGGCGACGCCACGCCCATGGCCGCCACCGACTTCGACCCGCCGAACGGCACCTATCTGATCGCCTACGACGAGCACGGCAGCCCCGTCGCCTCGGGCGGCTGGCGCGCCCAGGACGCGAACGACGAGGGCAACCTGGACGGCGACGCCGAGCTGAAGCGCATGTACGTGATCGAGCAGATGCGCGGCCGGGGCCTGGCCCGCCGCATCCTGGCGGCCCTGGAGGAGGACGCCCGCGCGGCCGGGCGCGTCCGCATGGTCCTGGAGACGGGCACCAAGCAGCCGGAGGCCATCGCCCTGTACACGTCCAGTGGTTACGAGCCGTGCGCCAAGTTCGGCTACTACCGCCACCACGAGTCCAGCCGCTGCTTCGCGAAGCGTCTCTGACGACCCGAAGGGCCCTACGGGGCCCGCGAACAGAGCAGAGCCCCTGTCGGCTGTCGCCGACAGGGGCTCGAAGCTGCGTGGACCTGAGGGGATTTGAACCCCTGGCCCCCTCGATGCGAACGAGGTGCGCTACCGGACTGCGCCACAGGCCCTTGCAACGAGTGAAACTCTAGCACCCCGATCGGCCTGCATAAAAATCCGTTCCCGGGCGGCGGCCGGCCGCGGGCGCGCGGGGCTACTCGTTGGCGGCCCGGGGCCGGTCCCCGTCCTCGTACTGGTCGAACAGCGGCGTCCGGCCGCGCTCGCGGGCCCGCCGCGCGGAGGCCGCGGCGGGGTTCTGGCCGCGCGGGCGCTTGCGGGCGGCCGGCGGGGCCTCGCCGAGGCCGTCGCCGTCCGCCCCTTCCGGCGCGTGGGGCTCCGCAGCGGCCGGGCCCGCGGCGCCGGCCTCGTCCGCCGTTTCCGGGGTGACCGAGCTCGACCGGGCCGCGCTCCAGGTGTCGGGGGCCCCGAGGTCCACGTCGCTCGTCGCCCGGGGGGCGACCGGCGCGGTCACGTAGGTGGGCAGGGGCACCGGCACCGGGTCCCAGCTGTCGCCCTGTCCCGGGCGCCGCTGCCGCTCGCGCTGCTGGTCGACCCACTCCGCGTGGTCGGTCTGCTCGACGAGGGCGCGCCGGTCCGCCGCGAGGGCCGAGAGGCCGGGGTCGGTCACCGGCTCGGGTCCCTCCTCCGGTTCGTCGGCCTCGTCCTCGGCCAGGGGGCGCCGCCGGGGCTGGCGCTGCCGCTCCCGCAGCCGCTGGGCGGCGGCCTCGGCCCGGCGGCGGTCCATCTGGTAGGTGAAGCGGCGCCGCTCCTGGGCGCGCAGATAGGCGATGTACACGCTGAGCATCACGGCGGGCACGCCCGGGGCCCACAGGAACGCCAGGCCTCCGACCGCGGCGACGATCGCGCCGAGGGTGAAGGCGAGGAAGAGCATGGTGGTGGTGCGCCGGCGGCGCGCGAGCACCTTCGAGCGCCGGGCCCGTGCCGCGGCCGCCTGGGCCTGCGGCGACATGCCGCGCCGGGCGGCGGGCACCCGGCCCTCCTCGCGCTCGGGACGGACCGCGTGCGGCGCCGGGCGGGCCGGCTGCTCGGGGACGGGCGACGGAACGGGCGCCTGGGTCTGGGGGCGGGTCTTGGACACGGCGAAGGCCCGGACGTCCACCGACTCGGTGACGGCGTCCGGATCGCCGGCGTCCTGCTCCCCCTCCTCGGTGGAGCGCGCCCGCAGGTCCTTGGCGTACCGGCGCTCCATGGCCGCCTTTCCGGACAGAAGCCGGATGGCGGTGCTGAAGCGTTCCGTCGGACGGGCCTCGTTCAGCTCGTCCTGCCTACGGAGCCACATCGGCACCAAGTAGGCGGCCCAGGCCCCGACAATGACTGCGTAGATGAGGCCGCTGCTGCTCACGCCTCACACCGTAGAGGGGTTTGCGTGAGGCCATCTGCCAATTGAGCCGGTGTGTCGCACGATCTGGCTGATATTTCGAACTTTTTTTGCGACTGATGCGATCAGCACACCACCGAGGCCGGGAATTCCTGGCTCCGAGACGGTCAGTGGCCGATCAATTTCGAACACATATTCAATTTCCGGGGTGGGGTCGCATTCCCGGATTACTCTGCGATCGTGCCCGCTGCCAGCGCCTGAGCAAACCGTCCGGGACCTCTTCCGCCGTGAGCGCGAAGACGAGGTGGTCGCGCCAGGCCCCGTCGATGTGGAGATAACGGGGCCGCAGCCCCTCCTCGCGGAATCCGAGCTTTTCGACGACCCGGCGGCTCGGGCCGTTCTCAGGGCGAATGCAGACCTCGACGCGGTGCAGTCCGACGGTGCGGAAACAGTGGTCGACGACGAGCGCCACCGCCGTCGGCATGACCCCGCGCCCGGCCACCGCCTCGTCCACCCAGTACCCGACGTGCCCCGAGCACATCGAACCCCAGGTGATCCCGGCGACCGTCAGCTGTCCCACCAGCCGCCCCTGGTACTCGATGACGAACGGCAGCATCCGGCCGGCGTTCGCCTCCGACCTGAGGTGGCGGACCATCTGGCGGAAGGTCGGGCGGTGCGCGATCGGCCCGCTCGGGGTGGGCGGCGGGATCGTCGCCTCCCAGGGGCGCAGCCAGTCGCGGTTGCGCCGGTTGACCTCGCGCCACGCCCGCTGGTCGCGCAGCTTTATCGGCCTGAGGACGACGTCGCCGTCGACCAGCTCGACGGGCCAGGCTGGGCTGTTCAGCTCGCACCCCCGTCGGGTCTGGGGTGGTCGCCGCCGCGCAGCTGCTCGACGGCGTGGACCAGCAGCGGCTCCAGCACGGCGAGGCCGTCCCTGACACCGCCGCTGGAACCGGGCAGATTGACGATCAGGGTGCCCCCGGCCACTCCGGCCAGGCCCCGGGAGAGCGCCGCGGTCGGCACCTTCTGCCGGCCGAACGCCCGGATGGCCTCGGCGATGCCGGGCACCTCGTGGTCGATCACCCGGCGCGTGGCCTCGGGGGTGCGGTCGGTGGGCGAGATGCCCGTGCCGCCGGTGGTGACGATGACGTCGTAGCCCGCCTCGACCCCGGCGCGCAGGGCCGCCTCGACCGGGTCGCCGTCGGGGACGACCTGCGGGCCCTCGACCGCGAAGCCGAAGCCCTTCAGGCCGTCGGCGATCAGCGGGCCGCCCTTGTCCTCGTAGATGCCCGCGGCGGCCCGGTTGGAGGCCGTCACGACGAGAGCGCGGTACGTCATGTCCGGCTCCAGTCGCCCGACTTGCCGCCCGTCTTCTCCTCGACCCGTACGTCCGTGATGACCGCTCCCTTGTCGACCGCCTTGACCATGTCGATCACGGTGAGCGCGGCGACGGAGACCGCGGTGAGGGCCTCCATCTCGACGCCCGTGCGGTCCGTGGTCTTCACGGTGGCCAGGATCTCCACGGCGTCGTCCGCGACCGACAGGTCCAGTTTCACACCGGACACCGACAACGGGTGGCAGAGCGGGATCAGGTCGGGGGTGCGTTTGGCCCCCATGATCCCGGCGATGCGCGCGGTCGCGAGGGCGTCTCCCTTGGGGACGCCCTCACCGCGCAGCAGCTCGATCACACGGGGCGAGACGAGGACGCGTCCGCTGGCGCGGGCGGTGCGCGCGGTCACGTCCTTCTCCGACACGTCCACCATGCGGGCGGCACCCGCCTCGTCGAGGTGCGTCAGCCTGCTGTGCGTGGAGCCGTCCTGCGTGCGTGGGTCCTGCGTGCTCATGCTGTGTGGCGCTCCCGGTCCGGGCCCGTCGCGGTGCGGCGCACGGGCCTGCTGTGCGCGACACGGTACCCCCAACCAGCGGCTATCGGCCGAGCAGGACCACCTCGACCGGGGCGCCGGGCTCGACGGACTCGGTGTCCTCGGGGACGACGATCAGCGCGTCGGCGTGGGCCAGGGCCGCGACCAGGTGGGATCCGGCGCCGCCGACCGGGGTGACCCGGCCGTCCGCGTACGTGCCGCGCAGGAACTGGCGGCGGCCCTTCGGGGAGGTCAGCGCCTTGTCGGCGGCCAGGGTCGCCCGGGTGGTCGGGCGGTGGACGTCCGGCAGTCCCATGAGGGCGCGGATGGCGGGGCGCACGAACAGTTCGAAGGAGACGTACGACGACACCGGGTTGCCGGGCAGGGCCAGCAGCGGGGTGTGGTCGGGGCCGATGGAGCCGAAGCCCTGGGGCTTGCCGGGCTGCATGGCCAGCTTGCGGAACTCCACGCCGCTGCCCGGCTCGTCCTCGTCCCCGACGTGGGACAGGGCCTCCTTGACGACGTCGTAGGCGCCGACGCTCACCCCGCCCGTGGTGACCATCAGGTCGGCGCGGACCAGCTGGTCCTCGATGGTGGAGCGCAGGCCGTCGGCGTCGTCGGCGACGGCGCCCACGCGGTAGGCGATGGCGCCGGCGTCGCGGGCGGCGGCGGTGAGGGCGAAGCTGTTGGAGTCGTAGATCTGACCCGTGCGCAGTTCCTCGCCGGGCTGGACGAGTTCGCTGCCGGTGGAGAGCACCACCACGCGCGGGCGCGGGCGCACCCGCACGCTGCCGCGGCCGATGGCGGCGAGCAGGGCGATCTGCGGCGGGCCGAGGATCGTGCCGGCCTCCAGGGCGCGGTCGCCGGCCTTCACGTCGCTGCCCTTGGCGCGCACATGGGCGCGGGCCCCGGCCGGGCGGTACACCTGCACCTGGCCGGTGGCGTCCTCGGGGCCGAGGCTGCGGGCGCGCATCCCGCGCACCGGGCCCTCGCCGAGCCCGCCGTCGGTCCACTCCACGGGCACGACCGTCTCCGCGCCGGGCGGCAGCGGGGCGCCGGTCATGATGCGGGCGGCCTGGCCGGGCCCCACGTGCGGCGGTTCCGCCTGGCCGGCGGCGACGTCCCCGACGACCTCCAGGGCCGCCGGGAACTCCTCGCTCGCGCCCGCCACGTCCGCGACCCGCACCGCGTAGCCGTCCATCGAGCTGTTGTCGAAGGGCGGCAGGGACACCGGCACCGTGACGTCCTCGACGAGGACGCAGCCCTGCGCGTCGAGCAGATGCAGCTCGATCGGCTCCAGGGGCCGGACGGTGGCCAGGATGTCCTCCAGGTGCTCGTCCACCGACCAGAGGTGGTCGGGGCCCGAGTGCTCCTGGTCCGTGACGCGGGGCGCGGCGCTGCTCAACGTGCTACATCTCCTCGGCTACGTAACTGCGAAGCCAGGTCCGGAAGTCCGGGCCCAGGTCCTCACGTTCGCATGCGAGTCGGACAATGGCACGCAGGTAGTCGCCGCGGTCGCCGGTGTCATAGCGGCGGCCCTTGAAGACGACGCCGTGCACCGGGCCGCCGATCTTCTCGTCCTCGGCGAGCTGCTGCAGCGCGTCCGTCAGCTGGATCTCGCCACCGCGGCCCGGCTCCGTCCGGCGCAGTATGTCGAAGATGTGCGGGTCGAGGACGTAGCGGCCGATGACCGCGTAGTTGGAGGGAGCGTCGGCCGGGTCCGGCTTCTCGACGAGGCCGCCGACCTTGACGACGTCGCTGTCCTCGGTGGTCTCCACGGCCGCGCAGCCGTAGAGGTGGATCTGCTCCGGGGCGACCTCCATGAGCGCGATGACGCTGCCACCGCGCTGTTCCTGGACCTCGACCATGCGCTGCAGCAGCGGGTCGCGGGGATCGATCAGGTCGTCGCCGAGGAGGACGGCGAAGGGCTCGTGGCCGACGTGCGGGGCGGCGCACAGCACGGCGTGGCCGAGGCCCTTGGGGTCGCCCTGGCGGACGTAGTGCATGGTCGCGAGGTCGCTGGACTCCTGCACCTTGGCGAGACGGTCGGCGTCGCCCTTCTTCTGGAGCGCCGACTCCAGCTCGTAGTTCCGGTCGAAGTGGTCCTCAAGGGGGCGCTTGTTGCGGCCCGTCACCATGAGGACGTCGTCGAGACCCGCCGCGACGGCCTCCTCGACCACGTACTGGATCGCGGGCTTGTCCACGACCGGCAGCATCTCCTTGGGAGTGGCTTTGGTGGCCGGCAGGAACCGGGTGCCGAGGCCTGCTGCGGGGATGACAGCCTTGCTGATCCGAGGGTGCGACTGAGTCATGCCCGCCACCCTATCCGGTGCCTTTGCATGGAATCTGCGGCTCCGGTTCATAGGCGCTCATATGAGCGTATTGCGACGGTACGGGAGCAACCATTGAGGCCTATCGCACGTCCGGGCGAGCCTGACAAGCGGAGTTTGCGGCGCGAGATCCTCGCGGTGAGGAACAGGTTGACAGCGGATGACCTGCGGGAATCGTCGGCCGAGCTGGCCGGGCGGGCCCTGGAGCTGCCCGAGTTGGCGCGGGCCGGCACGGTCGCCGCGTACGTCTCCGTGGGGAGTGAACCCGGGACGCTCGCGCTCCTGGACACCTTGCGCGCCCGGGGCGTGCGCGTACTGCTGCCGGTACTGCTGCCCGACAACGACCTCGACTGGGGCCGGTACGAGGGCGAGGACTCGCTCGCGCGGATCCGGCACGGCGGCCGGATGGACCTGTTCGAGCCCGCGGGCGAACGCCTCGGGCCGGACGCGGTGACCGCGGCCGACGCCGTGCTGCTGCCGGGGCTCGCGGTCGACACGCGCGGGATGCGCCTGGGCCGCGGCGGCGGCTCCTACGACCGGGTGCTGGCGCGGCTGGAGCGTGCGGGGGCCCGTCCCGCGCTGGTGGTGCTGCTGTACGACGCCGAGGTCGTCGAGCACGTCCCCGAGGAGCCGCACGACCGGCCGGTGCACGCGGTGGTGACGCCGTCGGGCGTGCGGCGGTTCGGGCCGGAGACCTGACACCGGAAAGCGGCCCTGACATCGGACAGCGGCCCCGACGCCGGAAAGCTGCTCTGACACCGAAAGCGGCCCTCCACGCGTGCGTGGAGGGCCGCTTTTTGTCGCCGTCGCGGTCGCCGTCGCCGTCGCCGTCGCCGGGTCAGTGCCGCACGGCGGGTCGGTGCCTCACGGCTTGAGCACCAGCTTGTCGGCCGTGTTGCTCTCGACCGCCTGGTCAGAGAAGGACCACGGCAGCAGTTCGCCGTCGGCCCACTTGTCGGTCTGGTCGACGTAGTGGGCGCTGTAGGCGTGCCCGGAGGCGCCGGTGAGGTTGATCCAGCGGGACTTGTCGAGGTCGCCGAGGTTCACCACCATCCGCATGGACGGCACCCACACCACCCCGTAGCCGCCGGCGGCGTTCCAGCCGGTCGCGTTCACCGTCGCCTCGCCGCCGCTGAGCTCCCAGGGGCCGCGGTTGAGGGCGTACTGGACGAACCCGGGACCCGCGGTGCCGAGGGTCTGGTTCTTCAGGAACAGGCGGTGCAGCCGGCCCCAGCTCCAGGTGTCGATGTCCTTGCCGAGCTTGGCGGTCAGCTCCCAGCGGGCGTCGACCATGGCCCGCTTGAACAGCTGGTCGCGGTTGACGGCGCCGTCGCGGGTGCCCACCTCGGGCGTCTTCCACCAGTCGCTCTTCGGCTGGTCCATCAGCTTGCGGACCACCTCGAACCAGCGGTCACCGCCGTCGGGCTGCGCGCGGTCCGGGGCGCGCTGGCCGCACTCGCGGACCTCCTCGGCCTCGTCGGCGGGGCCGGTGGTGTTGACCGGCTTGACCCACAGGCACTGTCCCTTGGGCCGCAGTTCCTTGGGCAGCTTGTTGCCGAAGGCCAGCTTCAGGACATTGCGCCAGACGGCGTTGAAGTACGCGGCGGCCGCCGAGTCGGCGTCCTGGGTGTAGTCCCAGCCCTCCAGGAGCTTCTGGGCCTCGCGGACGTCCTTGTCGCCGGTGTCGATCTTCAGCAGGGTGGGCACCAGCAGCCGGGCGATCTCGCTGCTGTTGTCCAGCTGCATCTGGCGCATGTCGTCCGTCGAGATCTTGCCGCCGTCCTTGATCTTCGACTGGATCAGGTCGGTGATCCGCTGACTGCGCGTGCCGTAGCCCCAGTCCGTGGTGAGCGTGAGGGCGTACTTGTCCTCGTCGATCACGGCCTGGTTGGCGGTGACGATGTACCCGCGGTCCGGGTTGTACTCGTAGGGCAGCGCGTCCTGCGGGATGTAGCCGGTCCAGCGGTACTCCGGGTCCCAGCCGGGCGCCGGCAGGGAACCGTCGTAGTCCTCCGCGCGCGTGGGGATCCTGCCCGGCAGGGTGTAGCCGATGTTGCCCTCGGTGTCGGCGTAGACCAGGTTCTGCGAGGGCACCTCGAACAGGGCGGCGGCCTTGCGGAAGTCGGTCCAGTTCCTCGCCTTGCCCATGGCGAAGACGGCTTCCATGCTGGTGCCCGGCTGCAGGGCGGTCCAGCGCAACGCGACGCCGTAGCCGTCGCCCCGGTCGGGCGCGGCGGTGTCGACGGTGGCCTTCTTGCCGACCTTCACGAGTTCCTGGTCGCGGTCGGAGAGCAGGGGCCCGTTGTTGGTCTCGCGGACGACGATCTTCTTGGCCGGGCCGCCGGCGACCTTGATGGTCTCCTCGCGGGTCTCGAACGGCTTGGCCTTGCCGTCGTAGAGGTAGCCGGCGCCGGTGATCTTCTCCAGGTACAGGTCCGTGACGTCGACGCCGGAGTTGGTCATGCCCCAGGCGATGTCCTGGTTGTGACCGATTATCACGCCCGGCATGCCGGCGAAGGTGTAGCCGCTGACGTCGTACTGGCAGGTGCTGGAGACGCTGCGGCAGTGCAGGCCCATCTGGTACCAGACGGACGGCAGGGAGGGTCCGAGATGCGGGTCGTTGGCCAGCAGCGGCTTGCCGGTGATGGTGTGCTCGCCGCTGACCACCCAGGAGTTGGAGCCGATGCCGTCGCCGTTCACGCCGACCGCCGGGGGGAGGTCGTCCAGGACGCGGGTGAGGCCGGTGAGCTGGCTGTCGAGGCCCGAGGTGCCGGAGGCGGTGCCGGCCGTGCCGGACGCGGTGCCGCCTGTGCCGGACGTGCCCGCGGTGCCCGCGCCGGTGCCGGCGGTTCCGCTCGTGCCGGCGGTCCCGCTCGTGCCGGAGGTTCCGGCGGTGCCCGAGGTGCCGTTCGTGCCGGAGGCGCCGGTGCCGCCCTGCTCGAAGGCGCCGGTCAGCTCGCTGTACTGGCCCTCCTGGACGATCGCCTTGTTCCGGCTGTACGGGTACTTCGGGTACAGGTCGGCGATCTGCTTGGGGCCGAGGCGGCTGGTCAGCAGGGCGCGGTCGATCTCGTCCTGCATGTTGCCGCGCAGGTCCCAGGCCATCGCCTTCAGCCAGGACACCGAGTCGACCGGGGTCCACTTCTGCGGCTTGTAGTCGTTGGTGAAGCCCAGCGCCGCGTACTCCAGGGAGATGTCCTCGCCGTCCTTGCCGTCGAGGTAGGCGTTGACCCCCTCGGCGTAGGCCTGGAGGTACTTCTTCGTGGCCGCCGACAGCTTGGTGTCGTACTCCTGCTTGGCGACCCGGTCCCAGCCCAGGGTGCGCAGGAACTCGTCGTTGTCGACCTGGCCCTCGCCGAACATCTCCGACAGGCGCCCGGCGGCCATGTGGCGGCGGACGTCCATCTCGTAGAAGCGGTCCTGGGCCTGGACGTAGCCCTGGGCCATGAACAGGTCCGCGTCGGAGGAGGCGTAGATCTGCGGGATGCCGTAGTCGTCGCGTTTGACCTCGACGGGTCCCGAGAGGCCCTTCAGCGTGAGAGTGCCCTTCGTCTGCGGGAAGGACGCCCGGACGGTGCTGATCGACCAGTACGCCCCGAAGGCGACGCCTCCGATGACGGCCAGCACCAGGACGAGCACGATCAGCCGTACTTTGCGCCCCTTTCTCCTGCCGGACTTGACGGGCTGCTGACCCGTGGAGGCGGTGGTGTCGGTGGGCATCGCTGTCCTTGCTGTCCTAAGTCGAGCGGCAGGTTCGGCTGTGCTTTTAACTGAGCGCTGGAGCAACGATAGGCGCAGGGCCTTGCGCCCCTTGACGCGGAGTCGGGAACCGGCGCGGACGGACGTTCGATCTTGCCCTCCCGAGTGTCAAGAAATCGTCAAGAGTTAGGTAAGGTAACGAAGTAGTCGGCGCGCTGCGCCACCACTTCGTGTGCGATGTACGTGAGCCCACGCACGCGTGCGTGCGGGCCAGGGAAGGATTCGGCCGCTGACTGTTCACCACCTCAACCAGCTCCTGCTCGTCTGCTCGCTCGTCCTGCTCGTCGCCGTCGCAGCGGTACGGATCTCCTCGCGCAGCGGGCTCCCCAGCCTGCTCGTGTACCTGGGCATCGGCGTCGCCATGGGCCAGGACGGCATCGGGGACATCCACTTCGACAACGCCGAGCTGACCCAGGTCATCGGGTACGCGGCGCTGGTCGTGATCCTGGCCGAGGGCGGTCTGGGCACGAAGTGGAAGGAGATCGAGCCGGTGATGCCGGCCGCCACGGCACTGGCGCTGGCCGGTGTCGCGGTGAGCGTCGGGGTCACGGCGTCGGCCGCGCACTACCTGGTCGGGCTGGAGTGGCGGCAGGCACTGATCATCGGGGCGGTGGTCTCCTCGACCGACGCGGCCGCCGTGTTCTCCGTGCTGCGAAAAATCCCCCTGCCCGCGCGCGTGAAGGGCACGCTGGAGGCGGAGTCCGGCTTCAACGACGCGCCCGTGGTCATCCTCGTGGTGTCCCTGTCCACGGCCGGGCCGGTCGAGCACTGGTACGTGCTGCTGGGCGAGATCCTGCTGGAGCTGGCGATCGGCGCGGCCATCGGGCTCGCGGTGGGCTGGCTGGGCTCCTGGGGGCTCAGGCACGTGGCGTTGCCCGCGTCCGGCCTGTACCCGATCGCCGTCATGGCGATCGCCGTGGTGGCGTACGCGGCGGGCGCCCTGGCCCACGGCAGCGGCTTCCTCGCGGTCTACCTGGCCGCCATGGCGATGGGCAACGCGCGGCTGCCGCACTGGCCGGCCACGCGCGGGTTCGCCGACGGGCTGGGCTGGCTGGCGCAGATCGGCATGTTCGTCATGCTCGGCCTGCTGGTCACCCCGCACGAGCTGGGCGACGACATCGTCCCCGCGCTGGTCATCGGGCTGGTCCTGACCGTGGTGGCGCGTCCGCTGGGCGTGTTCGCCTGCCTGCTGCCGTTCCGGGTGCCCTGGCGGGAGGCGGCGCTGATGTCCTGGGCCGGGCTGCGCGGGGCGGTGCCCATCATCCTGGCGACCATCCCGATGGTGAAGGGCGTCGAGGGCAGCGACCGGATCTTCAACATCGTCTTCGTCCTGGTCGTCGTCTACACCCTGGTGCAGGGCCCGACACTGCCCTGGCTGGGCCGCAAGCTGCGCCTCGGCGAGGACTCGGAGGCGGCCGACCTCGGCATCGAGTCGGCCCCGCTGGAGCGGCTGCGCGGGCATCTGCTGTCCGTCGCGATCCCCGAGGGGTCGAAGATGCACGGCGTGGAGGTGGCCGAGCTGCGGCTGCCGCACGGCGCCGCCGTGACGCTCATCGTGCGCGGCGGGGAGTCCTTCGTGCCGCTGCCGACCACGATCCTGCAGCGCGGGGACGAGCTCCTCGTGGTCGCCACGGACCCGGTCCGGGACGCGGCCGAGAAGCGGCTGCGTGCGGTCGGGCACGGCGGCAAGCTGGCCGGCTGGCTGGGAACGGACGGACCGGCCTCCTGACAGGCGATTCGCTCGGTTTGACCGCCGTACGGCCCCCCTTGTGCATTTGTAAGGCCTACGGATCCATGGTGCTCACTTTCACAGGGGGACGAGCCCTTGATCCCTGTAGGATGAAGGCGAACCCAGATCGAACCAACTCTGCCTGACGCAGAGCTGGCGCGACCGTATGGCGGTCGGGACACCCCTCCTCACCGGGCCCCGGCATCTACCGCAGTTCCGCGCAAGAGGACAGCTCTCGGCGCCCCCCGCTGACGGGGCCGCGCTACCAGGCGGCAGAAAGGCACGGGCCGTGGCATCCACGGTCACCTCGAAGACGTCGGAGAACCCGTCGGCTTCCGCCCGCCCGGGATACGGCCGGCTGCTGCGCACCCGCGGCGCCTGGACGTTCCTGCTCCCCGGTTTCGCGGCGCGCCAGCCGTTCGCGATGCTGACGATCTCCATCGTGCTGCTGGTGCAGCACACCACCGGCTCCTACGGCGCGGCGGGCGCCGCAGCGGCCGTCACCGGTGTCTCGATGGCCCTGTTCGCGCCCTACAGCGGACGCCTCGCCGACCGCTACGGGCAGCGCGCCGTGCTGATCCCTGGCGTGCTGCTGCACGCCCTGTCCGGGCTGACGCTGACGGCGCTGGCGCTCATGGACGCACCCCTGTGGGCGCTGTTCGCGGCGGCCGTCCCGACCGGCGCCTCGGTGCCGCAGGTCGGGCCGATGGTGCGGGCCCGCTGGGGCGTCAAGCTGGGCGACTCGCCCCTGATGAGCACCGCGGCGGCCTTCGAGTCCGTCACGGACGAGCTGACCTTCGTCGTCGGGCCGCTGCTGGCCACCGCCCTGTGCACGGCCGTCGACCCGGCCGCGGGCCTGGTCACGGAGGCCTCGCTCACCCTGGTCGGCGGTCTGCTGTTCGCCGCGCAGAAGAGCACCCAGCCCTCGGTCTCGCGCGGCGGCCACGCGCGCGTGGAGCACGTCTCGGCCCTGCGCGTGCCCGGGGTGCGCGTGCTGATCGTGACCTTCCTCGGCATCGGCACGGTCTTCGGCGGCATGCAGGTCTCGCTGGCCGCGTTCACCGAGTCGATCGGCGAACCGGGCCTGAACGGCGTGCTCTACGGCGTCTTCGCCGCGGGCAACATGCTCTCCGGCCTGGTGTGCGGCGCGATCGCCTGGAAGCTGGCTCCGCAGCGGCGCCTGGTCGTCGGCTACGCCGCGCTCGCGCTGACCGCGTCGGGCCTGTGGGCCGCCCACTCGGTACCGGTCCTCGCCGGCCTGGGCCTGCTGGTCGGCGTGTGCATCGCGCCCGCCCTGATCACCGGCTACACCCTGGTCGAGAGCCTGGTCCCGGCCGGTGCCCGCACGGAGGCCTTCACCTGGCTGACCGGCGCGGTCGCACTCGGCCAGGCGGCGGCCGTCACGGTCGCCGGGCAGCTGGAGGACCGTCTGTGGGACGGCGCCGGCTTCCTGGTGCCGATGGGCGGCACGGTCCTGGCCCTGCTGACCCTTCTGTCCCTGCGTTCCCGGCTGTCCGCGCGGGGTCCCGGGCGGACCGTCGCACGTGGCGTGGGTCACCGCGTGCCGGTGGCAGTGGACTGAGCGGCCGGAATACGTCACTATGGAGCGTCGTTAGCACTCATCGAGTGAGAGTGCCAGGAGGAAGACAGTGCCCACCTACCAGTACCAGTGCACCGAGTGCGGCGAGGGCCTCGAGGCGGTGCAGAAGTTCACCGACGACGCCCTGACCGAGTGCCCCAGCTGCCAGGGCCGCCTGAAGAAGGTGTTCTCGGCGGTCGGCATTGTCTTCAAGGGCTCCGGCTTCTACCGGAACGACAGCCGCGGCTCCTCGTCCAGCAGCTCCCCGGCGTCGAAGTCGTCGAGCTCCTCCTCGTCGTCCTCGGACTCCGGCTCGTCGAGCTCGTCGAGTTCGTCCGGCTCGTCGTCGAGCGCGGGCAGCAGCTCCACGAGCAGCAGCACGACCGCCGCGTAAGGTCTTTTCTTCCGGGACCCTGTCGCCCCCGGGGCGACAGGGTCCTCGGCGTTTCCGCGTGCGGTTAGGGTGCGGGCATGGCGAACAACGCGAACGCGGCGAGCTCGGCCGACTCAGAGGTCAAGGGGAGCACAGGGGGCCCGGAGGGCGCGGGCGGCACGGAGGATGCCGGGATCGGCGTCATCGGCGGCTCCGGGTTCTACTCCTTCCTCGACGACGTGACCGAGGTCCGGGTCGACACCCCGTACGGGCCGCCCAGCGACTCCCTCTTCCTCGGTGAGGTCGCCGGCCGGCGGGTCGCCTTCCTGCCCCGGCACGGACGAGGCCACCACCTGCCGCCGCACCGGATCAACTACCGGGCCAACCTGTGGGCGCTGCGCTCGGTCGGCGTGCGCCAGGTGCTCGCCCCCTGCGCGGTGGGCGGTCTGCGCCCCGAGTACGGGCCGGGCACCCTGCTGGTGCCGGACCAGCTGGTCGACCGCACCAAGTCCCGCGCGAACTCCTACTTCGACGGGCTGCCGCTGCCCGACGGCACGGTGCCGAACGTCGTGCACGTGTCGCTGGCCGATCCCTACTGCCCGACCGGGCGGGCCGTCGCGCTGAAGGCGGCGCGCGGGCGGGACTGGGAGCCGGTGGACGGCGGCACGCTGGTGGTGGTCGAGGGGCCCCGCTTCTCGACCCGTGCCGAATCGTTGTGGCACCAGGCGCAGGGCTGGTCCGTGGTGGGCATGACCGGCCATCCCGAGGCGGCGCTCGCCCGTGAGCTGGAGCTCTGCTACACATCGCTGACGCTGGTCACCGACCTCGACGCCGGTGCGGAGACCGGCGAGGGCGTCTCGCACGACGAGGTGCTGCGGGTCTTCTCGGCGAACGTCGACCGGCTGCGGGGCGTGCTGTTCGACGCGGTGGCCGGGCTGCCGGCGGTGGCCGAGCGGGACTGCCTGTGTGTGGGCGCGCTGGGCGGGATGGACCCGGGGTTCGCGCTGCCGTAGCGGGCTGGGGGCTGGGAGCTGTTGGGTGCGGGCTGTCGGCTGCGGGTTGGCCTCTGGCGGCTGCGGGCTGGAGTCTGCCCGGCTGCGGGTTGGGGGGCGGAAGTTGCCGTTCGGGTGAGGGAGTTGTCCACAGGCCGGCGGTGGGTCCACAGGCCCGAGCGGGGTGCGGCGGGACGCCTCATCGTGGGGAGCGCAAGCCGGTCCCTCGTCGCAGGTGGTGGTCCCCGTGTCTCTCGCTCGCCCTTCGTTCGCGCCGTCGTCTCCCTCCTGGTCCGTCGCACCGGGCCCGCCCGGGGCCGAGGTCCCCGCGACCCGCGAGGTGCCGAGGTTCGACCCGGTACGGGTGCGCGGGGTGCGCGGCCGGTGCCGCTCGGGCCGGCTCGTGCGGCACCGGCGGCCGGCCGTCGCGGTCGGGCTCGCGGTCACGGCGACCGCGCTGGTGGCGGCGGGGCCGCGCGACACCGACGGGGCCCGCGGTCATCCCCGCGCGCAGACGCCCGCCCGCACGGCTCCGGTCTCCGGGGAGCACTCCGGCCGGGCCCGCCGCGCGGCCGCCGCGGTGACGGCCCCGGTCCGGATCGCCGACGCCGCGACCGTACGGCTGCTGCGGCCCGGTGACCGGATCGACGTCATCGCCGCCGAGGAGACGGCGACGGGCGGGGACGCCCGGGTCGTCGCGCGCGGAGTCAGGGTGACGGAGGTGCCGGAGCCCGTGACGGACGCCTCCGACGGCGGAGCGCTGATCGTGCTCTCGGTGCCGCGTGCCACCGCCGCGCGTCTGGCCGGCGCGAGCGCCACCGCGCGACTGGCGGTGACGCTCTGGTGACCGGCGTGAGGGCGAGGGACGCGATGAGGCGGCGCAGGGTGCCGTCAAGTCCCTCGTTGGAGGGACCCGCGTGGTCGGTTCGGCCCAAGGGTGCCGTAGGTTGCGGAGCGTTTTGTTCCACAAGCTGCTCGTACGAGGAGAGGCCCCCAGGTGAGCGAGAAGAAGGAGCCGAGCGTCTGGGAGGGCTTCAAGGCCTTCCTGATGCGCGGGAACGTCGTCGATCTGGCGGTGGCGGTGGTGATCGGTGCCGCCTTCACCAACATCGTCAACGCCGTGGTGAAGGGGATCATCAACCCGGTCGTCGGTGCCATCGGGACCAAGAACCTCGACCACTACAGCTCGTGCCTGAGCTCCACCTGCGAGGGCGAGCAGGGCATCCAGATCCTGTGGGGCTCCGTCCTCGGCGCCACCCTGAGCTTCGTGATCACGGCGGCGGTCGTCTACTTCCTGATGGTGCTGCCCATGGCGAAGTACCTGGCCCGGGTGGAGGCCCGCCGGAAGGCGAAGGAGGGCACGCAGGAGGTCATCGAGGTGACCGAGCTGGAGGTGCTGAAGGAGATCCGGGACGCCCTGGTCGCGCAGCGCGGCTCGGGCCACGACCGGCAGTAGCGCTCGGCACGGCGGCCCGGGTCCTGCGCGCCACGGCCGGAGGCCCGGTAGCGGCGGCGGCCCGGCTGCTTCAGAGGTGGTGCGGCGGCTTCTCGTCGAGGAAGCGCTTGAGGTCGGCCGCGCCACCGCCGGAGTCGGTGCGCTCGCCCCAGCCGCGGTCGGTGTCGTCGGAGGACTGCTGGTCGAGCGGGTCGTCGAAGACCAGCGCGGGCTTCGGCGCGCGGGGCTCGGGTTCGGGGGCGGTGCTCATGCGTCCAGGGTACGGTCGCGGAGAAAATCCCGGCGCCTTCTGTTGTGCTGGGAATCATGACCTCCAGCACCCCTCCCCCGCCCGACCTCCCCGACGCGCCCGGCGGCCGGGGCCCGCTGCGCCGGCTGAGGGCCCGCGGCCGGGACGAGGAGCACCGGACGGCCTCGCCGCTGGAACTCTTCTTCGACCTGTGCTTCGTCGTGGCCGTCGCCCAGGCCGGCATCCAGCTGGTCCACTCGGTCGCCGAGGGGCACGCGGGCGAGGGGATCGCCGACTACGCGATGGTGTTCTTCGCCCTGTGGTGGGCGTGGATGAACTTCACGTGGTTCGCCTCGGCGTACGACAACGACGACGTCCTCTACCGGGTGGTCACGCTGGTGCAGATCGCGGGCGTGCTGGTCCTCGCCGCGGGCGTCTCCCGGGCGTTCGAGGAGCACGACTACCTCGTGGTCTGGCTGGGGTACGCCATCATGCGGCTGGCCCTGGTGTCCCAGTGGCTGCGGGTGGCCCGTTCGAGCGAGGGCCCGGAGCGCACGACGGCCCTGCGCTACGCCGGCGGTGTGCTGCTGTGCCAGGTCGGCTGGCTCGGGCTGCTGTTCCTGCCGGAGGGGGCCCGGCCCTGGTGGTTCCTGGCGATGGCGCTGCTGGAGATGTGCGTGCCGCCCCTCGCGGAGCGGGGATACGGCACGGCCTGGCATCCGCGCCACATCGCGGAGCGGTACGGGCTGTTCACCATCATCGTGCTCGGCGAGACGATCGCCGCGGCCACGGTCGCGGTGAAGTCCGGTATCGACGAGAACGACGCGCTGGGCGAGCTCCTCCCCATCGCGGCGGGCGGCCTGCTGATCATCTTCGCGGCGTGGTGGCTGTACTTCGTGGTGCCCATCCACGGCCATCTGCGCTCCAACCGGCAGGCGTTCCTGTGGGGCTACGGCCACTACCTGGTGTTCGCCTCGGCGGCCGCGATCGGGGCGGGACTCGAGGTGGCGGTGGAGCAGACGGTCGGCAAGGCGCACATCTCCACGCTGGCCGCGTCGGCCGCCGTGACCCTGCCGACGGCCCTGTATCTGCTGACCCTGTGGGCCCTGCACTCCCGGCACTTCAAGGTGGGCATCACCCAGCAGCTGGTGCTGCCGACGACGGCCCTGCTGGTCATCTGCTGCACCTTCCTGGGCGACTGGGCGGTGTTCACGGCGGGCCTGGTGTGCGCGCTGTCGGTGGTGGTGGGCGAGACGCTGGCGACGCGCCCGCCGAAGATCCACACGGCGGAGGGCCGAGCGGCCTGAGCCCGCGCCGGGCCGGGCGGCCTGAGCCCGCGCCGGGCCGGGCGGCCTGAGCCCGCGCCGGGCCGGGCGGCCTGAGGCGGCGCCGGGCCAGGGGCCATGGACGGCGTCGGCCGCGGTGCCGGTCCGTGTGGGTCGTTGTCTGGACGAGACTGTCGCCATGACAGACGAGGCTCGGATGGACGCCCTGACGGATGTGGCCGGTCTGCGGGTGGGTCACGCGACCCGCGCCGGCGACGGCTGGCTCACCGGCACCACGGTCGTGCTCGCCCCGGAGGGCGGGGCCGTGGCCGCCGTGGACGTACGGGGCGGTGGTCCCGGCACCAAGGAGACGGACGCGCTGGATCCGCGCAACGTGGTGCGCAAGGTCGAGGCGGTCGTGCTGACCGGCGGCAGCGCGTACGGGCTCGACGCGGCGTCGGGGGTGATGGCCTGGCTGGAGGAGCGGGGACGCGGCATCCGGGTCGGGGCGGACCCGGCCCACGTGGTGCCGGTGGTGCCCGCCGCGTGCGTCTTCGATCTGGGGCGGGGCGGTGACTTCCGGGCCCGTCCGGACGCGGCCCTGGGGCGTGCCGCGGTCGAGGCGGCCGCGGCGAGCGAGCCGGGGGCGCGGGTGCCGCAGGGGTGTGTGGGCGCGGGCACGGGCGCGGTCGTCGGGGTGATGAAGGGCGGCGTCGGCAGCGCGAGCACGGTGCTCGGGTCGGGGATCACGGTGGCGGCGCTGGCGGTGGCCAACGCGGCAGGGTCGGTGCTGGATCCGGAAACGGGGGTGCTGTACGGGGAGTTGTTCCAGGGGCGGGTGGAGTACCCGCGGGCGGAGGTGCACGAGGCCGCGCTGCGGCGGCTCGCCGAGACGTCCGCGCGCAGCGCGCCGCCGCCGCTCAACACCACGCTCGCCGTGGTGGCGACGGACGCCGACCTGACGAAGGCGCAGGCACAGAAGCTGGCCGGCACGGCCCACGACGGCATCGCCCGCGCGGTGCGGCCGGTGCATCTGCTGAACGACGGGGACACGGTGTTCGCGCTGGCGACGGGCGACCGTCCCCTGGACGCGGCGGACCCGCTCGCGCTCAACGAGGTCCTCGCGGCGGGCGCGGACGTCGTGACGCGGGCGATCGTCCGGGCCGTGCGGGCCGCCGGGCCGGTCGACGGCCCGGGCGGGACGTGGCCGTCGTACGGCGAGCTGTACCCGGGGCACTGAACGGAGTTGGGCTCGGGGCGCCGAACTGGATCGACCCAGGGTGCTGAACGGGGTGGGGCCAGCACGCTGAACGGGGTGGGACCAGCGCGCTGAACCGGGTTGGTCCCAGGCGCTGAACTCGCTGTTCCCAGTTGGCTGCTCGGGTCGGTCCCAGTTCGCTGAGCGGGTCGGTCCCGGTTCGCTGGGCGGGTCGGTCCCGGTTCGCTGGGCGGGTCGTCCGGGGGCCGTGCGCGTACGGCGATGTCACGGCGGGCCGGACTTTGTCGCGGTTCTGTCACGTGACGGCGTTCACCGCGCACGGACGGAACCCGGCCGGGTGCCGGTCCCCTCTTCTCCCACGTACTGGAGCGGATCACGCACATCACATGAACTGGGAGCAGCCCGTGACAACGCCGGACATTGCAGCGCGGCGCGTACTGGGGGCCTGTGCCGCCCTGGTGGTCGGCGCCCTGACGCTCACCGCGTGCGGTGGCAGCGCCAACGCCGAGGACGACGACAAGGGCGGCAAGGGCGCCACGAAGACGTCCGTGGCGAAGATCGCCATCTCGGCCGAGGACGGCTCGACGGGCGCGTCCATCAACACGACCGGCGTGAAGGTCAGCGACGGCAGGCTGACGGACGTGAAGATGACGGTGGCGGGCAGCGGGCAGGCCGTGCCGGGCTCGCTCTCCTCCGACGGCCGGGTGTGGAAGCCGAAGGAGCAGCTGGAGCGCGGGACGAAGTACCGGATATCGGCGACCGCGAAGGACGCCGACGGCCGGACGTCCGCCGCCAACTCCATCTTCACGACGGTGTCGTCCTCGAACAGCTTCATCGGGACGTACACGCCGGACAACGGCACCACGGTCGGCGTGGGCATGCCGGTGTCGTTCACCTTCGACAAGGCGATCACCGACCGCAAGGCCGTGCAGTCGCACATCTCGGTGACGTCCAGCAGCGGGCAGAAGGTCGTCGGGCACTGGTTCAACGGGCAGCGGCTGGACTTCCGGCCGGAGGAGTACTGGAAGGCCGGCTCCAAGGTCACGATGAAGATCGACCTGGACGGGGTCGAGGGCGCGAACGGTGTCTTCGGTGTGCAGAAGAAGACGGTCACCTTCACCATCGGGCGCTCCCAGGTCTCCACGGTCGACGCGAACACGCAGACCATGACGGTGGTCCGGGACGGCAAGACGCTCAAGTCGGTCCCGATCTCGACCGGCGACGCGCAGCACACCACGTACAACGGGCAGATGGTGATCTCCGAGAAGTTCGTGCAGACGCGGATGAACAGCCGGACGGTCGGGCTGGGCGGCGAGTACGACATCCCGGACGTGCCGCACGCGATGCGCCTGACGACCTCGGGGACGTTCCTGCACGGCAACTACTGGTACAACAAGGACAATCCGCCGTTCGGCCGCCAGGGCACCAGCCACGGCTGCGTGGGTCTCGCCGACGTCCGGGGCGCCGGGGGCGACACCCCCGCGAAGTGGTTCTACGACAACTCCCTGGTCGGGGACGTGGTGATCGTCAAGAACTCGCCCGACAAGACGGTGGCACCCGACAACGGGCTCAACGGATGGAACATGGCGTGGAGCCAGTGGGTCGCGGGCAGCGCCTCCTGACCCCCTGAAGTACCGCTCCAGCAGCGGTTTTTGACGAACCGGCCGGGCCGCGCGGGAACTTTTCGCGCGGCTCGCGCGTTTTCCTGGACGTACGTTTCCTCGGTTCCCGGACATGATGTCCGACCGAGGGGCTACGGTATGCACCCACAAGGTGACATGCAGCAACGCCGGGAGAAACCTTGAGCGTTCCGTACGAGACGGCAGCGTACGAACCCCATGACTCGCCCGAGTCTCCGGAGGAGCAGCTCGCGCGACTCCTCGGCCGTGCCCTGAACTCCTTCGAGCTACCGGACGAGACGCTGAGGCGGCTGGACTGCGCGCTGGCGCACGACGGTTCGCTGCACTCCGCGCACCACAGCGCGGGCCTGCACCGGGAGACGTACCGGCACACGTGGCTGCTGGCCGACGGCTCGGCACTCACGCTCTGGGAGCTCGTCCACAACACCGCGCCGGGCAGCGAGCCGCAGCACGAGGTGTACGTCGACGAGGAGGAGCTGCGTGCCGCGACGTCGCGGCTCCCGCTGCCGCCGGACACGCCGGACTTCGAGCTGCCGGTGACGGTGCAGCTGTCCCCGGCCCCCACGCCCCGGCACGCCTACGCGGCGGAGGACTCGGCCGACCACGCACGCCGTTTACTGCGCCGGGCGGAGAACGCGGACCGGCCGGGCGCGGACACGGCGGCCCGGCTGGCCACGGCGTCCGGTCACCAGATCACGCAGGCCTTCGGCCGACCGTGCCGCGCGGGCCGGGCGGGTCTGGGCTTCTCGCTCTACGAGCACGCGTTCCTGCTGCGCGACGGCGAGGAGCTCTCCCTGTGGGAGGTCGAGCACACGGCCACGCCGGACGGGCGGCACATGTGCGAGGTGTACGTGAGTGAGGACGCGGCGCGCGAGGCGATGGAGCGGCGGGCGGCGCAGCTGTCGTGAACCACGCCGCGCCGCAGCAGCGCATCGGACGCGGTTCAGTCGCCTTCGGCGAGGTGGCGCACCAACGCGGCGAAGGCGTCTCTCTCCTCGGGGGTCAGTTCCACGGACTCCGCCCGGGAGCCCGTCTGCCGCTGCTGCGGGAGGGCGGGGAGGGAGTGGCCCTCGGGCCACCGGGAGACGTGATCGGGCATGCGCCCCAGTAGACACCACGGCCCGGGACATCGGTCCCGGGCCGTGATTTTCGTGATCTATCTCGCAGGAGGCATGAACAGCTCACACCACCCGAAAGGGACGGCCTGCGACGGGCCTCGGATTCCCGTGAATCTCAGGCCCGCGGCCCTCAGGCCGCCACCGGCTGCTTGTGCTCCGCCGCCGGTGCCATGGTGTCCCCACCGGAGGCCGTGGTTGCGCCGGGAGCCGGCTTCCGCAGGCCCTTCAGGACGACGACCAGGGCGGTGGTGACGCAGACGCCCGCGGCGATGGCGACCAGGTAGAGCAGCGGGTTGCCGATCAGCGGGACCACGAAGATGCCGCCGTGCGGGGCGCGCAGGGTGGCGCCGAAGGCCATCGACAGGGCGCCGGTGAGGGCGCCGCCCGCCATCGAGGCGGGGATGACGCGCAGCGGGTCGGCCGCCGCGAAGGGGATCGCGCCCTCGGAGATGAAGGAGGCGCCGAGCACCCAGGCGGCCTTGCCGTTCTCGCGTTCGGTCTGCGTGAAGAGCTTGCCGCGCACGGTCGTCGCCAGGGCCATCGCCAGCGGCGGGACCATGCCGGCCGCCATCACCGCGGCCATGATCTTCATCGCCGAGTCGCTGGGGCTGGCCACGGCGATGCCGGCGGTGGCGAAGGTGTAGGCGACCTTGTTGACGGGGCCACCGAGGTCGAAGCACATCATCAGGCCGAGGAGGGCGCCGAGCAGGATGGCGTTGGAGCCGGACAGGCCGTTCAGCCAGTCGGTCATGCCCTTCTGGGCCTCGGCGATGGGCTTGCCGATGACGACGAACATCAGGAACCCGACGATCGCCGAGGAGATCAGCGGGATCACCACCACCGGCATGATGCCGCGCATCGCCGCCGGGATCCGCACCTTCTGGATCGCGATCACCACGCCACCGGCGATGAGGCCGGCGGCCAGACCGCCGAGGAAGCCCGCGTTGATGGTGAGCGAGATCGCGCCGCCGACGAAGCCGGGCACGAGGCCGGGCCGGTCGGCCATGCCGTAGGCGATGTAGCCGGCCAGGACGGGGACGAGGAAGCCGAAGGCGACGCCGCCGATCTGGAAGAGCAGGGCCGCCCAGCTGTCGGCCTGCGTCCAGACGAAGTGGTCCATCACCGACGGAGCCTTGTTGATCTCGTAGCCGCCGATCGCGAAGCCGAGGGCGATCAGCAGACCGCCCGCGGCGACGAACGGCACCATGTAACTGACGCCGGACATCAGCCACTTGCGCAGCTTGGTGCCGTAGCCCTCGCCGGAGTCGCCGGAGCGCTCCACGGGCGTGGCCGGGGCGGATCCGGCGGTGACCTCGCCGCGGGCGGCCTTCTCGCGGACCTCGGCGATGAGTTCCGCGGGGCGGTTGATGCCCGCCTTGACGCCGACGTCGACGGTCGGCTTGCCGGCGAAGCGTTCCTTCTCCCGTACGGGCACGTCGTGGGCGAAGATCACGGCGTCGGCCGCCGCGATGACCCGCGGGTCGAGCCGGGTGAATCCGGCCGAGCCCTGGGGCTCGACAGTGAGTTCGACGCCGGCCTCGCGGCCGGCGTTCTCCAGCGACTCGGCCGCCATGTAGGTGTGGGCGATGCCGGTGGGGCAAGAGGTGACGGCGACGATCCGGAACGGGCGGTCCTCGCCCGTGGCGGTGACGTCGTCCTTGCCGGTGACCTTGGCGGCGTCCTCGCCGGTGGCGGTGGCGGCGTCCTCGCCGGTGGCCGTGGCGCCGACCTCACCCGTGGCGGTGGCGCCGACCTCGCCGGTGGCCGTGGCGCCGACCTCACCCGTGGCGGTGGTGGCGTCCTGGCCCGTGGCCGTGGCGTCGGCGGGAGAGGCCGCTCCCGCCGACGCCACGGGGTCTTCGGAGGCCGGCTGCCCGGCGGGCCGCGCCGGCTCGTCGCCGCGGAGCAGCGCCGCCGCGGCCGCCGGGTCGTCCACCGCGCGCAGGGCATCGGTGAACTCGCTGTTCATCAGCTGCCGGGCCAGGGACGACAGGATCGTCAGATGGGCGTCGTCGGCGCCGGCGGGCGCGGCGATCAGGAAGATCAGGTCGGCGGGGCCGTCCGCGGCGCCGAAGTCGATCCCGGCCGCGCTGCGCCCGAAGGCGAGCGTCGGCTCGGTGACGTGTGCGCTGCGGCAGTGCGGGATGCCGATGCCGCCGTCCAGGCCGGTCGGCATCTGGGCCTCGCGGGCGGCCACGTCGGCGAGGAAGCCGTCCAGGTCGGTCACCCGGCCCAGGGCCACCATGCGCTCGGCGAGGGCACGGGCCGCCGCTTCCTTGGTGTCGGCGGACAGGTCGAGGTCGACCAGCTCCGCCGTGATCATGTCGCTCATCGCGGGCTCCTTAGCACGCGTATCGCCCGGTCGGTGGGGTGGGCGGGAGGGGGACGGGGGTGCGATGGGGGGGTGACGGGTGAGGCTGGTGAGGCGAGCGGGACGAGGCGGCCGCGGGGAGTGACGGGGAGGTCTGGCGCCCGGGTGCCGGTGGGTGCCGCCCGTCGTGGGCCGGGGCACCGGTCATGACACCGGCTCCGTCAGCGCGCGGTCGACGGGCAGGTCCGCCGTGACCGTCACCGCCGCCGGGTCGAGGTCGGCCGGCGTGGGCATGACGCTGCCGGGCAGCCGGACGGCCGCCGCTCCGTGGGCGACCGCGGAGGCGAGGGCCTCGGGGCCGCTGCCGCCGGCGATCAGGAAACCGGCGAGGGAGGAGTCGCCGGCGCCCACGTTGCTGCGTACGGCGTCCACCCGGGCGCTGCCGAACCAGGCACCCTGGTCCGTCACGAGCAGCTGCCCGTCGGCGCCGAGGCTGGCCAGGACGGCCCGGGCCCCCATCTCGCGCAGTTCCTCGGCGGCTTTCACGGCGTCCGCGACGGTGGCGAGGGGGCGGCCGACGGCCTCGGACAGTTCCTCGGCGTTGGGCTTGACGACGTCGGGGCGTTCGCGCAGGGCCGCGAGCAGGGCGGGGCCGGAGGTGTCCAGGGCGATCCGGGCACCGGCGGCGTGGGTGCGGGCGACCAGGTCGGCGTACCAGTCGGGGGCGAGGCCGCGCGGGAGGCTGCCGCAGCAGGCGATCCAGGAGGCGTCGCGGGACTGCTGCCGGACGGTCTCCAGGAGCAGTTCGCGTTCGGCGCCGGTGAGGTGCGGGCCGGGCGCGTTGATCTTCGTCAGTACGCCGTCGGCCTCGGCCAGGGCGATGTTGGAGCGGGTGGCGCCGGCGACGGGGACCGGGGCGACCTCGATGCCCTGCTGGTGGAGCAGGTCGGCGACGAGCGCGCCGGGGGCGCCGCCGAGCGGCAGGACGGCCACCGTGCGCTGTCCGGCGGCGGCGACCGCGCGCGAGACGTTCACGCCCTTGCCGCCCGGGTCCATCCGCTCGCCGGTGGCGCGGATGACCTCGCCGCGGTCGAGGGACGGCACCTCGTAGGTGCGGTCCAGGGACGGGTTGGGGGTGACGGTGAGGATCATGCGCGCACTACTTCCGTGCCGCCGCGCTCGATCGCGACGGCGTCTTCGGGGCTCAGCCCGCTGTCGGTGATCAGCAGGTCCACATCGCTCAGGTCGCCGAAGCGGGCGAAGTGCTCCTGGCCGTGCTTGGAGGAGTCGGCGAGCAGCACCACGCGGCGGGCGGCGGCCACGGCCGCGCGCTTCACGGCGGCCTCGGCGAGGTCGGGCGTGGTCAGGCCGTGTTCGGCGGAGAAGCCGTTGGCGGCCACGAACAGCACGTCGGCGCGGATCTCGCCGTAGGCCCGCAGCGCCCAGGCGTCCACCGCCGCGCGGGTGCGGTGCCGTACGCGGCCGCCGACGAGGTGGAGCTGGATGCCGGGGTGGTCGGCGAGGCGCGCCGCGATGGGCAGGCTGTGCGTGACGACGGTGAGGGAGCTCTCCAGCGGGACGGCGGCGGCCATGCGGGCCACCGTCGTACCGGCGTCGAGGATCATCGTGCCCTCGGTGGGCAGTTCGACCAGGGCGGCCTTGGCGATGCGGTCCTTCTCGTCGGCGGCCGTGGACTCGCGCTCGGCGAGGTCCGGCTCGAAGTCCAGGCGCCCGACCGGGATGGCCCCGCCGTGCACCCGGCGGACCAGACCGGCGCGGTCGAGGGCCTTCAGGTCCCGGCGGATCGTCTCCGCCGTCACCTGGAACTCCTCGGCCAGCGACACGACATCCACTCGGCCGCCGTCACGGGCGAGCCGGAGGATCTCCTGCTGCCGTTCCGGTGCGTACATGTCCGTTCGCCTCCGCCTCATGCCCGAACGTGTGGTTTCAGCGGGAGGCTACGCCGAGATTTCTGCGAAGTAAACAGGTTCGGACCCAATCGGGCATGATCGGAAATCGGCGGGACGGGCCCGTCGCACACGCGGGACGGCCCCGCCGCACACGCGGGAGGGGCCCGTCGCACACGCGGCACGACCCCGCCGCACACGCGGGAAGGGCCCGTCGCACACGTGGACGGGCCCGGCACCCGAAGTGCCGAGCCCGTTCCGCGTCCCCGGACCGGTCAGACCAGCGCCGGTTCCTGGTCCTCGCGCCCGGCCGGCTCCTGCTCCCCCTCGACGTGCTGCGCGGGCCGCTTCGGCAGCGCGAACATCAGCAGGAAGATGGCGCCCATGACCGCGGCGACCCAGCCCAGCGCGTTCTCGAAGGCGTCCGCGAAGGCCGGACCCACCTGTTCCGGGCGCAGGTGCTCGGCGATCGTGCCGAAGAAGACCACCGAGACCAGCCCGAGCCCCAGCGCGTTGCCCATCTGCTGCACGGTGTTGATCAGGCCGGAGGCCGAACCGGAGTGCTCACGCGGCACCTCGGAGAGGATCGCGTCGGTCAGCGGCGCGACGATCAGGCCCATGCCGACCCCCATCACGACGAGCGGCAGTGCCATCTGCCACGGGGTGATCGCGAGGCCGTAGTGGCCGGACTCCCAGATGTAGAGCAGCACCCCGGCCGCCATCACCAGCGCGCCCGCCTGGAGCACCTTGCGCCCGAAGCGCGGCACCAGCATCTGCACCGACATCCCGGCCGCCGCCGACACGGCGATCGAGAACGGCACCCCGGTCAGCCCGGCCTTCAGCGGGCTCCAGCCCAGCCCGATCTGCATGTACAGCGTCCAGACCAGGAAGAACACACCGAGCGCGACACCGAAGACGGTCTGTACGGCGATACCGGCCGCGAAGCTCTTCACCTTGAACAGGGACAGTTCCACCAGCGGCGAGCCGTCCCGCACGGCCTTGCGCCGCTCGTACGCCACCAGCACCGCGAGCACCACGAGCGAGCCGGCCATCGACAGGTGACCCCACAGCGGCCAGCCCAGCTCACGGCCGCGGGTGAGCGGATAGATCAGCATCAGCAGGCCCAGCGTGACCAGTGCGACCCCCACGAGGTCGAGCTTCAGGGCCCGCGGCGCCCTGGACTCGGTGATGAAACGGCTGCCGAGGACCAGGCCGGCGACACCGACGGGCAGGTTGATCAGGAAGATCGAGCGCCACTCCCAGCCGAACAGGTTCCACTCGGTCAGCAGCGCGCCGAGCAGCGGACCGGACACCGCCCCGAGGCCGACGACCGCGCCGAACAGCCCGAACACCTTGCCGCGCTCGTGCGCCGGGAAGGTCGCGTGCACGATCGACAGCACCTGCGGCACCATCAGCGCGGCCATGCCGCCCTGCAGGAACCGCGAGGCGACCAGCATCTCCGGGTTCACCGCGAGGCCGCACAGCGCGGAGGCGACGGTGAAGCCCCCTATGCCGACGAGGAAGATCCGCTTGCGGCCGTGGATGTCGCCGAGCCGCCCGCCGGTGATCAGCCCGGCGGCGAAGGCGAGGGCGTAACCGGCGGTGATCCACTGGATCTCGCTGAAGGACGCGCCCGCGTCCCGCTGGATGGACGGGATGGCGATGTTGACGATGGTCACGTCGACGAGGTCCATGAAGGCCGCGGTCATCACGATCGCGAGGGCGAACCAGCGGCGGCGATCCGTGCCGGGAGTGGTCTCGGTGGAGTTCATGCCGTGACAGTAGAAGGCCACTAGGTCAGATCGTGTCCTAATGGTGCGGCATCCTCACCTCATGACGACGGACACCCCGGCCCGGCTGCTGACGCTCCTCTCCCTCCTCCAGACGCCCCGCGAATGGCCCGGCGGCGAGCTCGCCGACCGGCTCGGGGTCTCCCGCCGCACGGTCCGGCGCGACATCGACCGGCTGCGCGAACTCGGCTATCCCGTGCAGGCGACCAAGGGCGCCGACGGCGGCTACCGGCTCGTCGCCGGCAAGGCCATGCCGCCGCTCGTGCTCGACGACGAGGAGGCCGTGGCCATCGCGGTCGGCCTGCGCGCCGGGGCGGGACACGCGGTGGAGGGCCTGGACGAGGCGTCGGTGCGGGCGCTGGCCAAGCTGGAGCAGGTGCTGCCCGGCAGGCTGCGCCATCGCGTGACCACGCTCCAGGCCGCCACCACCCCGCTGACCAGCGGGGACGGACCCAGCATCGCGCCCGAGACACTGACCGTCATGGCCTCGACGGTGGCCGGGCACGAGCGGCTGCGGTTCGCCTACCGGGCCGCGGACGGCACCGAGTCGCGGCGCCTGACGGAGCCGTACCGGCTGGTGTCGACGGGCCGCCGCTGGTACCTGGTGGCGTACGACCTCGACCGCGACGACTGGCGCACCTTCCGTGTCGACCGGGTGAGCGAGCCGTTCGCCACCGGGGCCCGGTTCACGCCGCGCGAGCTGCCGACGGGGAACGCCGCGGAGTACCTGCGGCGCTCGATGCAACGGCAGCAGCGGACCTACGACTTCGAGGTCACGTTCGCCGCGCCGGCCGCCTTCGTCGCCGCCCGGCTGCCCGGGTGGCTGGGCACACCGGAGCCGGTGGACGAGCACAGCTGCCGGCTGCGCGGGTCGGTGGGGGACGCGACGCAGTGGGTGGCGTTCCGGCTGGCCATGCTGGAGTGCGACTTCCGGGTGCACGAGCCCCGGGAACTGGTCGACGCCGTGCGGGAGTTGGGTGCGCGGCTGAGCAGAGCGGCCGGGGCGTGATCCGGCGGGGTCACGGAGCGAACGGGAAGTTCCGCAGGGCCGCGAGGTTGCGCAGCGCGAGGTCGGCCGGGCTGCCCGGCCCCTCCGCCGGCCCGTCCCCTTCGGCCCAGCCTTCGAGCGCGGTCCGCACGGCGGCACTGGCGACGGCCGCCGCGAAACGCGATTCGGCGTAGGCGAAGCGCGGTTCCGGGCTGGCGAAGCGCGGTTCAAAGTCGGCGAGCCGTCCTTCCGGGTCGGCGAGCCGCCGCCCAGAGTCGGCGATGCGCAGCTCCCGGTCGACGAGGCCCGGTTCCGCTTCGGCGAGACCCGGTTCCGGGTCGGCGAGGCCCGGTTCCGGGTCGGCGAGGCCCGGTTGCGGGTCGGCGAGGCGCGATTCCCGTTCGGCGCGGCGCTGTTGAAAGGCGGAGGCAACGTTGTCGTCCCCGGCCGTCGCCGCGGAGCCCGTGGCGGTACCGGCACGTGTCACCCGTTGCGCCAGCACCTCCCCCAGCATGCGTTCCGAGTCCTGGCACACCTCCGCCCACACCCGGCGCAGCGACGGGTTGGCCGCGGCCAGGCGCAGCAGCGTGCGGACCCACTCCCAGGAGGACGCCGAGACGCCGACGCCCGGGGTGAGGGTGTGCCGGACCCCTTCCTCCAGGGCCTGCGCGACGCTCACCGCGGCGGGGGCGGCCCGGACCGCCTCCACCCAGCGCTGGGCACCGGCCGCGTACAGCGGGGCGACGGCCTCCTCCTTGGTGGCGAAGTACCGGTAGAAGGTGCGCGGGGCGATACCGGCGGCCTGGGCGATGTCCTCCGCGCGGGTGGCGCGCAGTCCGTGCCGTACGAAGAGACCGGCCGCCGCCCGGGCGATCTCCATGCGCGTCTCGGCCTTGCGCCGCTCGGTCAGCGAGGCCTGCGGGGTCGGGGTGGTGCTGCTCACGCCCGGCAGGCTATGCCCATGTGACACAATCTGCCATCTGGCGGGCCACCCCGTGGTTCAGGTACGGGGTGGCCCGCTCTCCAGCGGCGCCTCGGCGCGGGTCGGCCCGGTGCGCGCACAGAGAGAGCCGGGCCCCGGCGTCCGGGGGGAGGGACGCCGAAGCCCGGCCTTGGGAGAGTCCCGGCACCGGGGGGAGTGCGACGGGACTTGGCTCTGCGGGGCCGGGGGGTCGGCCCCGGGCCCGAACTGATGGACCCGGAAGTCTTGTTCCCGGAGCCCTGCGGGTTGAAGCGGCGTTACAACGCCATGTTTGCGCGGTCTTTCGCCACCCGGCGTACGCGGTGACCACCAGGCGCACACGAACCGTCACCCAGGGGCCACGGCTCGTGCGCCGGGGCGATCAACGCTGACCGCCGGTCAGGCCGCCGCGTCGAAACCGGTGCTGCGGGCCAGCTTCTTCAGCTCCAGCAGCGCGTGCTTCTCGATCTGGCGGATGCGCTCGCGGGTCAGGCCGTGCTCCTTGCCCACCTCGGTCAGCGTGCGCTCGCGGCCGTCCTCGATGCCGTAGCGCATCTTGATGATGGAGGCCGTGCGCTGGTCCAGTCGGCCGATGAGGTCGTCGAGCTCCTCGCTGCGCAGCAGCGTGAGCACCGACTGCTCGGGCGACACCGCGGAGGTGTCCTCCAGGAGGTCGCCGAACTGGGTCTCGCCCTCGTCGTCCACCGACATGTTCAGCGAGACCGGGTCGCGGGCCCAGTCCAGCACGTCGGTGACGCGCTCCGGCGTGGAGCCGAGCTCGGCGGCGATCTCCGCCGGCTCCGGGTCCCGGCCGTGCTCGCGGTTGAACTCGCGCTGCACACGGCGGATCCGGCCGAGCTCCTCCACGAGGTGGACGGGCAGGCGGATCGTGCGGGACTGGTCGGCTATCGAGCGGGTGATGGCCTGGCGGATCCACCACGTGGCGTACGTGGAGAACTTGAAGCCCTTGCGGTAGTCGAACTTCTCGACCGCGCGGACCAGGCCGGCGTTGCCCTCCTGGATCAGGTCCAGCAGCGGCAGGCCGCTGCGGGGGTAGCGCCGGGCGACGGCGACGACCAGGCGGAGGTTGGAGCGGATGAACACGTCCTTGGCGCGCTCCGCCGCCGCGACCAGGGCTTCGAGCTCCTCGCGGGTCGCGTCCGTCTTCGTCTCCTCGTACCCGTCGAGGACCTGCCTCGCGAACACACCCGCCTCGATGACCTGCGACAGCTCGACTTCCTTGGCTGCGTCGAGCAGCGGTGTGCGCGCGATCTCGTCGAGATACATGCCGACCAGGTCGCGGTCGGCGATCTCGCCGCCATGGGCGCGAACACTGCTTGCCGCGTCGGCCGTCTCGCCGGTGGCGGACTGACGACGGGCGACGGCACGGGTTGCCATGCGTGCTCCCTTGCGATGTGAGGTCAGCGGGTGGTCCTTCGGACGCCTGACTCCGTCTTCCGGACTCTCTCCGGACTCTCCTCGGGTGCCCTGCATCCGATGGAAACAACGACTGGAATCAGGACAGAATTCCCAACCGTGCCTCCAATTTTTCTGATCATGCAGTACCCTGTCGGACCGCTGCCCGGACCAGGGGGAGGCCCGGTACCGCCGGGACGCACGGAGGCGCAGGTCAGGCCGGGAGTCGAAGACGCCCTCCCGGCCCTCACCACGCGCTCCCACCCCCACGAAGGTGAGACGGCGCTCACACGCGACACCGCGATCTTCACTCCGCAGGACCGCGACTCCGGCCGCTCTCCCACCTGGAAGACGGGCCGTGCCCGCTGATGGTTGCCACGCTCGGGGACCCACGGCCCCACACGAAGGAAGCCGCAGAGGGGAAGCCCTCAGCCGAACTGCACCGACCGCTTCGCCAGTCCCATCCAGAACCCGTCGATCACCGACTTCTGCGCGTCCAGTTCACCGGTGGCGTCGGCCGCGCCCATGGTGACGAAGAGCGGGGCGAAGTGCTCGGTGCGCGGGTGGGCGAGCCGCCCGGCGGGCGACTTGCGGGTGAAGTCGAGCAGGGCGTCCACGTCCCGCGACTCCAGCGCGCGCCGGCCCCAGTCGTCGAACTCGGCCGACCAGGCGGGGATGCCGCCCTGCCGCAGGGCTGCCAGGTTGTGGGTGAAGAAGCCGGAGCCGACGATCAGCACGCCCTCGTCCCGCAGCGGGGCGAGCCTGCGGCCGATCTCCAGCAGCCGGACCGGGTCGAGCGTCGGCATGGAGATCTGGAGGACGGGGATGTCCGCGCCCGGGTACATCTCCACCAGCGGGACGTACGCGCCGTGGTCGAGACCCCGGTCGGGCACGTCCTGCACGGGCATCCCCGGGGCGCGCAGCAGCTTCCGTACGGACTCGGCGAGCTCCGGTGCGCCGGGGGCGTCGTACCTCACCCGGTAGTAGTGCTCAGGGAAGCCCCAGAAGTCGTAGACGAGCGGGACGGTCTCGGTGGCGCCGAGGGCGAGCGGGGCCTCCTCCCAGTGCGCGGAGACCACAAGGATCGCCTTGGGCCGGGGCAGGCCGGCGGACCAGGCGGCGAGTTCGCCGGGCCAGACCGGGTCGTCCGCCAGGGGCGGCGCGCCATGGCTGAGGTACAGAGCGGGCATGCGCTCCTGAGTGGCGGCGGACATGCTGCGGCTCCTTCCATCCGTGGTACTTGAAAACTGTACGACACACTTGTTGAAAGTTCAAGGAGAGTCCGCGTACAGTGGAACGCATGAAGGCACCCGCATCCGCACCGGCAACCGGCTCCACCGCGGAGCCCCAGGAACCACGCTGGCTCACCGACGAGGAGCAGCGCGTCTGGCGTTCGTTCATGGAGGGCGTCACCCTCCTCGACGACCATCTCGACCGTCAGCTCCAGCGCGACGCGGGCATGCCGCACGTCTACTACGGCCTCCTGGTCAAGCTCGCCGAGGCGCCGCGGCGGCGGCTGCGGATGACCGAGCTGGCGATGCTGGCGAAGATCACCCGCTCCCGTCTCTCGCACGCGATCGCGCGCCTGGAGAAGAACGGCTGGGTGCGCCGCGAGAACTGCCCCGACGACAAGCGGGGCCAGTTCGCCGTGCTGACGGACGAGGGCTACGAGGTGCTGCGGAAGACCGCGCCGGGCCATGTGCAGGCCGTGCGCCAGGCGGTCTTCGACCGGCTCACCCCGGAACAGCAGAAGTCCCTCGGCGAGATCATGCGGATCATCGCCGAGGGACTTCAGCCGGCCGAAGCCGGTGCGGACCTGCCCTGGCTCCGCTGAGCCGGGGCAGGTCCTGGATTCCGTAGGCCGGGGCGTCCCCTTCCCCGGCCTACGGATGGCCCGAAGTGCCCGTGAGGGGCCCGAAGGGGTGGGCGCCGCCGCTGACCGGGCGTCGCCGCTCAGTGGGCTCCGCCGCTGGGCGGGCGATGCCGCTCAGCGGGTCCCGCCGCTCAGTGGGTCCCGTGGGTCCCGCCGCTCAGTGGGTCCCGTGGGTCCCGCCGCTCAGTGGGTCCCGTGGGTCCCGCCGCTCAGTGGGTCCCGTGGGTCCCGCCGCTCAGTGGGCGACGACCGGGATCTGCACCTCGTCCGCCGCGCCCTCGTCGGAGCCGGTCACCGCGGTCATGTTCGGGCGGCCGGCGTTGACGAAGGTCAGGGCGATCGTGGCGGCCACCACGAGGATGCCCACGGCGAACCAGATGGCGCTGGTGTAGCCCTGCACCATGCCCTCCAGCTGGACCAGCTGCTGCTGGGACCGGCTGGTCGCCCCCACGATGTGGTCGGCGATGTAGGAGGTGGTCGCCGAGGCGGCGATGGTGTTCAGCAGGGCCGTGCCGATCGCGCCGCCCACCTGCTGCGAGGTGTTGACCATCGCGGAGGCGACACCGGAGTCCCGGGGCTCGACGCCCTGGGTGGCCAGCGACATGGCCGGCATGAACGCCGTACCCATGCCGAGGCCGAGCAGCAGCATCGCAGGCAGCAGCAGGGCCGCGTACGAGGAGCCGATCTCCAGCTGCGTCAGCAGCAGCATGCCGAGCGCGGCGACCAGGAAGCCGGGGCCCATCAGCAGGCGCGGGGCGACCCGGGTCATCAGACGGGTGCCGATCTGCGTGGAGCCGGTGATCATGCCCGCGATCATCGGCAGGAAGGCGAAACCGGTCTTGACCGGCGAGTAGCCCTTCACGATCTGCAGGTAGTAGGTCAGGAAGAGGAACAGGCCGAACATCGCGATGATCGCGAGACCGAGGGACAGGTAGATGCCCCCGCGGTTGCGCTCGGTGACCACGCGCAGCGGCAGCAGCGGGGCCTTGACCTTGGACTCGACGACCACGAAGGCCAGCAGCAGCACCGCCGAGGCGACGAACATGCCCACGGTCACGGCGTCGCTCCAGCCGTCCGACTCGGCGCGGGTGAAGCCGTAGACCAGGGCGACCAGGCCGAGGGTGGACAGGATCACGCCGGGGATGTCGAGCGGGGAGCGGTTGCGGCCGCCCTCGGGCTCACGGATGACGAAGTACGCACCGGCCGCGGCGACGACGGCGAACGGGATGTTCACGAAGAACGTCCAGCGCCAGTCGAGGTACTCGGTGAGGAAGCCGCCCAGGATCAGGCCGACGGCACCGCCACCACCGGCGATCGCGCCGTAGATGCCGAACGCCTTGGCGCGCTCCTTGGCGTCGGTGAACATCACGGCCAGCAGGGAGAGCGCGGCGGGCGCGAGCAGGGCGCCGAAGACACCCTGGAGGGCGCGGGCACCGAACATCATCGCCTCGTTGGTGGCCGCGCCGCCGAGCGCGGAGGCCGCGGCGAAGCCGCCCAGACCGACGACGAAGGCCTTCTTGCGGCCCCACAGGTCGGCTATCCGGCCGCCGAACAGCAGCAGACCGCCGAAGGCGAGGGCGTAGGCCGTGACGACCCACTGCCGGTTGCCGTCGGAGATGCCGAGGTCCTGCTGGGCGGAGGGCAGGGCGATGTTCACGATGGTCGCGTCGAGGACGACCATCAGCTGGGCGAGGGCGATGAAGACCAGCGCTTTCCAGCGATTGGCGTCCGGGACGCTCGGTGCCTTTACGGCTGTTTCAGACATGGGGGTACCCACTTCGGGACTTCGTGACGGAACGGGACGGAAAAAGGGCGACAAAAGGTGACGACGGAGGATGGCGCCGAAAGGTGGCACCGAAAGGCAGGGGCTCGTCGACGATGACGGCCGTGTCGGAGTGTCGTGGGACTGTCGTCCGCGCTGCAGACGACTGGCTGTCGCCGGTGTTTCAGGCGGCTGGCTGTCGTCCGTGCTGCAGACGACTGGCTGTCGCCCGTGTTTCAGACGGCTGGGACGAGCTGAACTAATCGGTCAGGACGGGCAGGGCTTGCGAAGGTCCTCCAGGGTCACGGCCGTTCCGGGCAGGGTGGAGCGGGCCGGAGCCCGCAGCCCGTCCAGGAACAGCTGGAGATGACGGTGGACGAAGCGGTCGGCGCGGAAGCAGTCCGTACCGGCCGGGGGCCGGCTGAGCTGGGCCACGGCGATCATCACGTCCCCGACGTCCACGTCGGAGCGGAGCTGACCGGCCGTCCTGGCCCGGTCCATGACCTCCGCGACCAGCCGCTCGACCCGCTCCCGCGCGGCCTCCAGGTCCGGGTGGTGCTTGTCGAACGTGCTGGCGACCATCGGGCACAGCGCGCTGATCCGCTCGTCGGCGGCGGCGTGCACGAAGCGCTCCAGCGCCTCGAACGCGTCGCCGGTCTCGGCGAGCGCGAGCTCGGCCGCGGCGGCCGTCCGGTCCATGACGGAGCAGACGACCTCGCGGACCAGCGCATCGCGGTCCGGGAAGTTGCGGTACACCGTGGCGTTGCCGACACCGGCCCGGCGGGCGATCTCGTCGAGCGGCACGTCGGGGCCGTGCTCGACGAACATCTCCCGGGCGGCGGTGACGATCCGCTCCCGGTTGCGCAGGGCGTCGGCGCGAGGCCGGGGCGCCTTGCGCGGTGCGGGGGTCGCGGTCTGCACGGCGTACTCCTGGTCAGTGGTGATCTACGGTCTGCGATCCGGGGAAGCTCTCCCCGTTTCGCGCGGACACCTAGCTAAACGGGGAGTGGGTCCCCGGTATTTCCCGCCCACGGGGAATTTATTTGTGACCTGGGTCACATGCAGCGGGCCCGGCAGGGCTACCGGCCGGAAACCCACGATCGGTCTCCCCCAGCGCGCGCCCGCGCACCCCGCGACGCAGGGTGAGCGCAAGGGTGCAGCCGGAGACCGGAGGCTGCCGTGGCGCGGGAGGTCCCTTGCAGGTGCCTGACATGCAGCCACCCCAGCCGCCCCAACCACCCCGGCCACCCCAGCCGCCCCAACCGCCTTCGTCGAGGTCCGGCCCGAACCGGCCGGGCAGGTGCGGACCGGGCCGGCCCGGCCGGTGCGGGCCGCCGGGCGGCCGGATACCCCGGCGCCGTCTGGCCGCACTGGCCTGCGTCTCCGCCCTGACCTTCACGGTCAGCACCTCGGCCGGCACGGCCCATCTCGCCCCGGGCACCACGGCGGCCGGCGCGGGCCCGATATCCCTCTCGCGCACCTCCGCCCACGCCCCCTGCCTGATCCGCGGCGCCCGCGAGGTCCAGATGTCCGAGGGCATCCCCACCTCGGAGGGCTACTCCCGCTCCACCGGCACCGTCCGCGCCCTCACCCTGATGATCGACTTCTCGGACGCCCCCGGCGAGGGCAGCGCCCAGGACCGCTTCAAGGAGTTCTTCCCGCAGACCCGCGAGTGGTTCCGCACCAGCTCCTACGGCCGCCTGGACTACCGCCCCGAGACCCCGATCCCGGAGTGGCTGCGGATGCCCAAGTCGTTCCGCGAGTACGGCATAGAGCGCGGGGCCCCGTTCGAGCCCGGCTACCGCGAGCTGGTCCAGGACCTCGTCGCGGCGGCCGACCCGAAGGTGGACTTCGGCGACTACGACCTGCTGAACGTCCTGGTCACCCCGAACGCCGGCCCCTCCGCCCTGGACACGGTCCTGTCCGTCACCTTCGCGGGCAACCCCGAGGCCCCGAGAGCCGACGGGATCGCCGTGGCCAACGCCTCGTTCGTCTACTCCCGCCAGGACGACGGCTCCGGCTCCTACCACCGCACCGGCTACCGCGTGCTGCCCCACGAGAACGGCCACGTCTTCGGCCTGCCCGACCTGTACACCGCCGAGGGCGGGGGCGCGGTCGGGCACTGGGACATCATGAGCGAGGACTGGGGCGCCAACAACGACTTCCTCGGCTGGCACAAGTGGAAGCTGGGCTGGCTGGACGCGGCCCAGGTGCACTGCGCGACGTCCCGCGGCCCGACCGAGTACACCCTGACGCCACTGGCCCACGCGGGCGGCTCCAAGCTGGTCGTCGTACCCCTGGACACCGGGACCGGTTACGCCCTGGAACTCCGTACGCGCGGCGGCAACGACGAGACGGTGTGCCGCCCGGGCGTGCTGGTCTACCAGGTCGACGCGGAGGTGGACACGGGCATGGGCCCGGTCACGGTCCGCGACTCCCGCCCCGACAGCGGCGGCTGCACCCGCGCCCCCAACGTCCACGCGGAACTCTCCGACGCGCCCTTCGTCCCCGGGGAGACCTTCAGGGACGCGCGCAGGGGCATCACGATCGAGGTGACGGGCGTGGACGGGAAGGGCAATCACCGGGTACGGGTCACGCGGGAGGAGCAGGGGCAGCGGAGCTGAGGGGAGGCAGGACCGGGGCGTCCACCTCGGTGGAGCCCAGAGGTTCGTAGAGCCCAGAGGTACGTAGGCCGAAGGGCGAGCCCGGGTCCCTCCGGACGCCGGCGTCCCGGTTCCGGACCACGGTGGGCCGGTCCGGATCACGGCGGGCCGGTCCGGATCACGGCTGGCCGGTCCGGATCACGGCGGGCCGGTCCGGATCACGGCGGGCGGATTACGGTGGGCCTGCCCAGACCGCCGTACCGGAGAGCCGATGCCAGCGAATCCCACGCCCGAGCCCGAGCCCGAGCCCCTGGAGGGTTCCGCCGGGCAACGGTCCGGTGGCACCCCGGCCGAGGCGGTCACCCCCCTCATCCGCGGCATCACCGTGCTGCGCGAACTGACCGACGCGAACGGCACGCTGAGCCTGAGCGCCCTCGAACGGGCCACGGGCCTCGCCCGCTCCACGGTCGACCGCATCACGGCCACGCTCGCCCGCATGGGCTACGTCCGCGTGGACGGCCGGGACGTCTTCCTGGCCCCCCGCCTGATGGAGCTGGGCAACGCCTACCTGGCTGCCCTGCGCCTCCCCTCCCTGCTCTCCCCGTACGCGGACGCCCTGGCCGACGAACTGGACGAGTCGGTCTCCCTCGCGGTCGCCGACCAGGACGGCATCCGCTTCATCCACCAGGCGACCCGCCGCCGCGCGATGTCCCTCAGCTTCCGCATCGGCGACCTGCTCCCCGCCGAACGCACGGCCCCGGGCCCGCTGTTCGCCACGGAGTGGACGCCCGCGGACTGGCAGCGCTGGCGCGAGCGCAGAGCGGCGGACCCGAGGGACCTGTCGTTCACAGCCGTACCGCCACGCACGCACGGACTGGACGCGACGCACGGAACGAATCCGACACACGGGTCGAATCCAGCACACGGTTCGAATCCGGCACACGGCGAAGACTTCGACTTCGTCCGCCGCACGGAGGAGGCGTCGGCGCACGGCTGGGCCCTGGACGACCAGCTGATCGAACCGGGCCTGGTGGCGATCTCGGTCCCGGTCCGCGGAGAGGACCGGAAGGTGGCGTGCGTGGCGAGCGTGGTCAGCCACACGAGCCGCCACACGGCCCACGGCCTGCGCGAGGCCCTGCTGCCGAGGCTGCGGTCGGCGGTGGCGCGGATGGAGGAGGAACTCCACCGCACCCCACCCCCGGAGCCGGGCCCGCGCCCCGCCGACCTGGCACTGTGGACCGGCGCGTCGAAACTGCAGCTGGGCCGCGACTTCATCGAGTCCCTGGCGCGGGGCCTGACGGTGCTCACGGCCTTCGGCGAGGGCAGGCCGCGGCTGACCCTCACGGAGGTGGCCCAGGCGACGGGCCTGGCCAGGGCGACGGCCCGCCGTGCCCTGATCACCTACGAACACCTGGGCCTGATGACCACGGCCGACCGCACCTTCGCCCTCACCCCCAGGGTCCTCTCCCTGGGCTTCCCACCCCTGTCCCGCACCACCCTCCCGGAGATCGCCCAGCCGCACCTGGCCGCCCTGACGTCCCGCATCCACGAGTCGACGGCACTGGCGGTACTGGTGGAGGCCGGCGAGGAGATCCAGTACACGGCGCGGGTGGCGACGGGCCGGGTGATGAGCGTGAACATCGCGGTGGGCACGAGACTCCCGGCCCAGGCGACGGCCTCGGGCCGGGTCCTCCTGGCGGACGCCGGCACCACGGTCCACACCCAGGGCTACGCCTTGGTGGACGAGGAACTCGAAGAGGGCCTCCGCTCGCTGGCGGTCCCGATCCGCGACCGCGAGGGCAGGGTGGTGGCGGCCCTGAGCACGGCGACGCACGCGAGCCGCCACTCCCCGCACGAGTGCGTCACGGCCCTCCTCCCCGAACTGACGACCACAGCCACCCACATCGAATCCGACCTCCACACAGCGTCCCGCTTCACCCGGGTCCCCCTGACCTGATTCCGCCCCCACCACCGAGGGATACCGGCCGTACGAGTGCCTGGTCGGGTGGGACTGCCTAGGATGAAGAACACGGCGGCACAGGGGGATGGATGTCCACGCTGGACGATGCGGGTTCGGGGGCCTTACACGGGGCGTCGCTGGGCGAGGACCGCCTCAAGCATCTGGAGTTCCTGCAGGCCGTCATCACACGGCTGTCGAACCATTCCTTCCTGGTGAAGGGATGGGCGTTGACACTCGCTGCGGGTTTCTTCGCCGTCTCTTCCAGCCAGCAAAGCTGGCAAGTGGCCGCCAGCGGGTTGGTGCCGCTGGCGTGCTTCTGGTTCCTCGACGGCCTCTTCCTCCGCCAGGAGCGGCTGTTCCGGTACCTGTACGACGATGTACGGCGTCCCGGCATCGAGGTGGAGACGCTTTCCATGGACGTGCGCCCGTATCTGCATCGGATCAGCTGGTTCGAGGCGACGTTCTCCCGAACGCTTCAACTCTTCTACGGTGCCTTGCTGATCGCCGACGGGGCGCTCGTGGCCGTCAACGTCTGAGGGGGTGGGCCCGCCCTCCGCTTCGTTTGTGCCTGGTGATCTCAGGGTGCCTTGCTTTTGATGTAGTCCACCAGGTCCGGCAGGTCCCCCTCACCCGTCTCGGGATCGAGCGTGTAGAGTGTCACGCCTTTCAGGAAATCGGGTATGCACGCCCTACCGTGTTCGGGGAAGGACACCAGGAGAATCCGTTCGTACCACTGACGGTCAGTCATGCGCTCGTCGAGGATGAAGTCCGCCTCGTACCCCACCCCGTCGCCCTTGCCCGGCTCCTCTTCGTGCTCAGCACGGCGCTTGTACGCCGGTGAGACGATCACGACCACGAAGTCCGCTTCGTTGTACTGCTTGCGCATCCACCGGCCCCAGTGCTGGGGACCTTTGCGGTGGGCGTCCGTGTCGAGCAGGACGCCGATTCCCTCACTGCGAAGCCGTCCGCCCAGTGCCGCGACTCTGCCCTTGTGAACGTCACCGTCCTCCTCATGCGCGTACGACAGGAACACGCACGGTCTCTGGGTATCCTCCGTCGCCTTGCGCGGCTGCGGCACACTGGCCCGCGGAGCCGGTGAACCGTCATCGGTGCGTGCATCGCCCGCACGTCGGGGGAACGGGAGCGCGAGGTCGGGCACTTCACCGAGGGACACCGTCGGCGGACTGCACTCATGCGCTCCACAGACGGCGTCGGCGATCTTGCCGACGGCATCCTGGTACACCGCGGAGCGGGGCCCCTCCTCGCGGATGATGCCGTAGATGCCCTGGCAGGCGTAGCTGTCCGTGATCTCACCGCTGAGGACCGGGGCGAGGGGAAGGTGAAGAGGGGGCTGGGCCGGCTGCCAGCGCACCAGGACCCGGGCCGTCGGCTCGGCGCGAAACCGGGACGGAACGAGGTGCAGTCGGTGTTGGAACACCGCCCAGTCGGCACCGCAGCCGTGGTCGTTGTAGTAGGCAGGCGAGCACAGGGCGACGAAAACCTTGGTCTCGGCGACGAGAGGGCGGTTCGCCTCGCCTCCGCCGCGGCACATGGCCGCACTGACCGCCCGGCCCTTGCGGCGCGCCACGGCCTGGACCAAGTCCTGGTGAAATCGTGCCGCGTAAGCCCGGTTCTCTACGGCGGCGAAGCTTGTGATGAAGTCGTTGGCCATGTTCAACCCCTTCACTCCCATTGCCCCGCGATCGCCGTTGTCACGCCAAGACGAACCTGACGTTGGCCAGTTGGCTGCTCATGGGACACCGGTCGTTCCTCGTACGCTGGGCGGGGGCCCATACCGCCACGCCGTCCGCCGCTCCGGTGTGGTACCTAGCCGACCCCCGGTTCCGAACGGGGGGTCGGATGCACGGAACCTCGCCGAGCCTTGACACTACGTCATTGTCGGCAGTCGGGAATAGGCGTCAGGGCCCCACATGGGATGACTCCACACCGCCTCAGAATCACTGGCCAGAACCTCAAATATCCGTAACCGAGGATGGCAGGACAACACTCAAGGCATTCGATCAATTCATCACCAAGCTGTCCAGCCGATGCAATCTCAGCTGCGACTACTGCTACGTCTATGAATTGCGTGATTCCGGTTGGCGAGAACGCCCCCGGATCATGCCCGCGCCGGTGCGCCGGCAACTCGCCCTGCGGATCGCCGAGCACGCACGGCGGCACCGGCTGGAGCGCGTCCGCGTGCTCCTGCACGGCGGTGAGCCACTTCTCGCCGGTCCACGAGTGATCGCCGACTTCACCACGATGGTCCGCCGAGCCGCGTCGGGAGCCGGCACGGCGGTGGACTTCGCCCTGCAGACCAACGGCGTACTGCTCAGCGAGGCACTTCTGGACCTGCTGCTGGACTTGAACGTGCAGGTGGGTGTCAGCCTGGACGGCTACGCCGAAGCGCATGACCGGCACCGGCGGGGGCCCGGCGCCGGCCGGGGCAGTCACGCTCGGGTGACCGCCGCGCTCGCCCTGCTGTCACGCGCTCGCTACCGGCCGTTGTTCGGTGGCCTGCTGTGCACGATCGACCCTGCGAACGATCCCGTGCGCACCTTCGACGCACTCGCCACCCACCACCCGCCCGCTGCGGACTTCCTTCTGCCGCATGCCACTTGGGACCATCCGCCGGCCGGATGGGGCAACAGCGAGGCACCGTACGGAGCGTGGCTGTGCGCTGTGCACGACAGGTGGCGGGCGACCGGGCAGCCGATGCGGATTCGGCTCTTCGAGTCCATCGACCTCCTGTCACGCGGCACCGGGGGAAGCAGCAGCGAAGTACTGGGCACCATGCCGACGGCAGCCGTGGCAATCGAGACCGACGGAGCCGTCTCGTGGACGGAGTCACTCAACGCCGTGGCGGATGGGGCGGCCCACACGGGGGGCACCGTATTCAGCCACTCCTTCGACGCCTTGCTGGCACTCGACGGCGCCCCGGAAGACGGTGTGGGCTCACTGTGCCGATTGTGCCGCGAGTGCCCCTTGGTGCGGGTATGCGGTGGTGGACTGCGCGCTCATCGCTTCGGTCGCGGCTGCGGCTTCGCCAATCCCTCCGTCTACTGCAGGGACATCTCCACCCTCATCCGGCACATCGCACTCCGGGCGGATCAATGACTGCCATATTCCGGAACGCACGCCCGAAAAGCGGCGACAACCAGCGCACATGTACGACAGCCTGCGTTCTTTCGGGCGACTCAATAGACAATGTCGGGTTTTCGAGGGCACCTGGTGGGCAAAATCACATAGCATAGAGGTCAATTGGCGTGGGGGTGACGCACAACTGAATCCTCCCTGCGCACACCGCGTCGATGTGGGTCCCTGGACAAACGACCCGACCGTGGTTGCAACAGGAGGCAGGCCCTTGGGGGGGATGCTATGGGGCCGTTGTTCTTTACCAGCTACGCCAGCTCGACCGGCGACAGAGGGCCGGTTCAACGGTTCCACGTCGATGTCCAGAACGAGATCTGCAGCGTGCTGGGTCGCGGCCCCTCCACCGAGGGCCGGTTGAAGCACCCCGAGCCGGCCTCCGGACCCGATGCCGCAGTGCTCGACTGTCGCGCACTGCTGGTCCTCTACTCGGCCGAGTATGTGGACGACGCGCAGTGCGCCTCGGAGTGGTCGGTCTTCGCCGAGCGAATGGACCGCTGCATGCGACGCACCGGGATGCGTCCCGACTCGCTGGTCGGCGTCGTGTGGCGCTCGGACGCGTTGGTACTTCCCCGGCCTGTCACGGCGATCCCTCACATCGTCGACGAGGTGTACCAGGGGCCCGGTGTGCTCTGCCTGCAGCAAGACCCACGCAGCCGGGACCAGTACCGCAGGATCGTCCGTCGTGTGGCGGCGCGGCTGATGCGCGCCGCCGAAGGACCACCGCCGGTCATGTCCGAGGCGGAAAGCCGAGCGGTCCCCCCTCAGTTCGGACCGAGCCGCGCCATGCGGCCCAAACGGCGTGACGTCGCAGGACCGCTGTCTGACCCCCCCGGTGCCGCCACACCGGACCACGCCGGCCGACGCATGACGCTTCTGTTGGTAGCCGGCACCAGCGACCGGATGAGGCGGCTGCGCGACCATGTCGACTACTACGGCGATCACGCCAAGGAGTGGCGTCCCTTCCTCCCCCACCACGACGAGACGGTGCCGTCGACCGTCGGTTACGCGGCTCGCGCCTGCGGAGTCGACAGCCTGGCCGTCGCAGTGCCCGAGCCGGACGAGCCGTGGCCGGAGGAACTCGACGAGTCGGCGACCGTGCTGGTCGTGGTCGACCCCTGGCTGACGGATGATCCCGCGTTCCGCGCGCTGTGGGAGCGCATCGTGCGGTCGCGTGCGCGGATCGCCGCCGTCGTCGTCGTACTCGCCCGGGCGGACGAGGAGAGCACGGCCCACGCGATCCGGCTGCGCGAGGCGCTCTGCAGGACCCCGACACGGATGCTGAACGCGGCCCACCACGAAGCGGGAAGTCGCGAAGCGCTCGCGCACATCGTGGTGGCCGTCATGGCCGACTCCGTCACCGATTCGGCACATGAAACGGGAGGCACCCAAGGCAAAGCGGGCGAGTTGACGATCGAGAGTCCAGCGGAACGGCGCGTCCGAAAGCAGCGAGAACGCGTCGGCTGGCTCAGGCACGGGGCGAAACCGTGACCTCCGGTACTGAGCAGTACGCCCGGCGCGTCGCCGGGCCCGGGCTGAGCGCATGAGGCGGGAAATGAGCACCAGGTTGGCAAAGACGTCCGGTTCGCCGAGTCCAGCGAAGATCGTTTCCTTCTACTCCTTCAAGGGCGGAGCCGGCCGCACCATGGCACTGGCCAACGCCGCCTGGATCATCGCCAGCCAGGGCAAGTCGGTTCTGGTCATCGACTGGGACCTTGAAGCACCCGACCTCCACCTCTACTACGGCGCCTTCCTCCCCGTCTCCGACCTCAGCTACGCCGACGGCGTGCTGGACATGTTCTCCGCCTTCGCCGGTGCCGCCGCCGACATCCACGATGACGACCTGCGGGCCCTGCACCCACAGCACACTGACTTCGAGCGGTATCAGATCGGACTTGACCACACCTTTCCCGGCGGCGGACGGCTGCACTACATGGGCCCCGGGCGTATGGACGAGGAGTACGCCAACCGCTTGGCCGACTTCAACTGGACGGGGTTCCACACCAGTGACGACGGCCAGGAGTTCCTCGAGGCGCTGCGAGAGCGGCTGCGCGACAGCGACTACGACTACATCCTGATCGACAGCCGTACGGGCTTCTCCGACGGAGCGAGGATCTGCACGCTGACCCTGCCCGACAAGGTGGTCATCGCCCTGACCCTGAATCCTCAGGCCATTCAGGGCGCGCGCAGGGCAGCTGAGCTCATCCGCCGGTACCGACCGGACACCGAGCTGCATTTCGTGCAGATGAGGGTGGACCAGAATGAACGTGACCGTCTGGACCAGCGTTTCGTCGAAGCGCGACAGGCGCTCGACCCGTACCTCGGCTTCACGGACGAAGACGCGCTCGCCACCTACTGGGGGCAGATGCGCGTGCCGTACGTGCCGTACTACACGTACGGCGAGGAACTCGCGGTCATGCGGGAGGATCCCCGCGTGAGCGGCAGCATCGTCGCGGCGTACGTACACCTCGTCGACCGGATCACCGACGGTGAGATATGCGCCCTGCAGCCGCCTTCATCCGCCCAGTACAGGGCCTATCGCCGACTTCTCGCGCATCGTGAGAGGCTCCAAGCCGAGCAGGAGACCGAACCCTGCACAGTCACGCTGCTGCACGCGCCCAACGACCAGCTCTGGGCGGACTGGATCGGTGAGCTCCTGCGGCCGACCCGGGTTCACATCGTCCCACCGGGTGACAAGCCCGCCGACTCCCTGCCCGACACCACGTACGTCCTCGCCCTGCTGTCCCCGCACCTCGCCGGGACACCGGCCGGCGACACGGTCGCCCGCCTCACCACCGGAGCACCGGTCGGCAGCGGCCCCCGCGACCAGCGCATCATCGGCGTACGGGTGGGCACCGCGCGGTTGGCGCCACACTTCGAGTTCAGCCGGCAGGACACCATCACGCTCGACGGGCAGAGCGAGGACGTCGCCCGCCAGGAGTTGCTCAGCCATTTCGGGCTGTCCACCCACACCTCACAGGACACGGCCTGGGCAGGTCCCCGCTTCCCCGGGCTTCAGCCGACGGTGTGGAACCTGTCGATGCGCAATACCGGTTTCGTCGGCCGCGTCGATCAGCTCGACGCCCTGAGGAACGCATTCGATTACTCCGGCGCGGGCTACTCGCCGCCTCAGGTCCTGTGCGGGCTGACAGGTGTGGGCAAGCGGCAGATCGCCCTCGAATACGCCCACCGGTTCGCATCGCAATACGACCTGGTGTGGTGGGTGCCGGCAGCGACCCCCGAGAGCGTCCAGGACTCCTTCACCAAACTGGCCCGAGAGGTCAATGTCAAGACCGGTGGCCAGCGCTCCGGCGAGGAACGGCAGGCGCTGCTGGACGACCTGAGGCAGGCGCGGTATCCACAACTGCGCCGATGGCTGCTCGTCTTCGACGGGGCGTCGGATCAACAGGCTGTCGAGGACTACATCCCCACTGGCGGCTCGGGGCACGTCCTGATCACATCGACCAACATGGACTGGGCTCCCGCCGAATACACGAGACATTCCGTGACGCCCTTCTCGCCCGAGGAGAGTGTGGCGCTGCTCAGCCACAGGCTTCCCGGCTCCGCCGAGGACGAGTTGTTGCGGCTCGCCGAGCGGTTGGGTCACTTGCCCATCGCGGAGGAGGCGGCAGCCGCCGTCCTACGCACCTGCCCGCAGGACATCGAACCGTACATCGCCTTGCTCGACAGCGGTCAGATGGCTTCACAAGAGGCAGTGCTGCCGGAGTACCAGGAGTTCACCGGTGTGTGCCGCCTGGCGTACGACGACCTCCGGGACCAGTCCCCGGCCGCCGCCCGCCTCCTCGACCTGTGCTCCTTCCTCTCACCGGACGGCGTGGGCATGAACGTCATCCAGTCGGACGGAATGGTGCAACTACTGAAGCCGTTCGACCCCGAACTCGGTGACTCGGTTTTCACGCTGTATAAGCATCTCAACCTCCTCGGCAAGCAGTCACTCGCCGTGCAGGATCTGCCGTCCCAGACGCTCATGGTCTGCCGTGTGGTGCAGGACCTGGTCCGCAGCTGGATGTCCGAGGAGGAGCGGGTCGCCACCCGCGCCGACGTCCTCGGAGTCCTCGCCTCGATGGTGCCGAACGATCTGGAACGCCACAAACCGAAGCACCACGACACGTTCACCGAACTCGACAAGCACGTCAGCGTCTCCGGAGCCATCGACAGCACAGACCCGGAGGTCCACCGCTGGATCGTGAGCCAGGTGTACCACCGCTGGATGTCGAACGACTGGAAGGGCGCCCGCGACCTTGGCGAACGCGTCCTGGACCGCTGGCGGGAGTCCCTCGGCCCGGAACACCTCATGGTGCTCCGCATGGAGTCCCAACTCGGCGCGGCCTGCCGGCTCCTCGGCGACTACCGCGCAGCCCTCAAACTCACCACCCACGCGGTGACCACTTTGCAGAGCACGCGCAGCAGCCAGGCCGACATCCTGCTGGCGCGCCGCGGGTATGCGGCGGATCTGCGGGCCGCGGGCAAGTTCCAGGAGGCGTACGACGAGGATCGGGCCACCTTCTCGGGGCTTCAGAACGCCATCGGTGAGAACGCCAATGGAACGCTGGCTGCCTCGCACAACCTCGCGCTGTCGAAGTTCTACGCGGAGTCCGTCCCCGCCGCGATCCTCCAGGAGCAACAAGCGCACGAGCGGCACAGCCTGGGCACAGCGGACAAGGACCCCGACCCGAAACGCTGGGTGTCGTACGCCCACCTCGGCACCTACTACAGGGAATTGGGCGATCTGGACGCTTCGGAGCAGTATCTGGCTGAGGCCCGCACCCATCTGAACAAGCTGCTGGACGCGGGCTCTCATCACACGCTGGGCGCGGTTGCCAGCCTGGGCATGACCATGGTGCGCCAGGGCGACGTGTCTCACGGTCTGCCGCTGCTGAAAGACGCGTACGTCGCCTACCGTGATCGATGGGGTTTGAAGCACCCGCGCACGATGGCCTGCCAGCTGTCCCTCGCCATCGGCCTGCATGCCGAAGGCAGCCGGACCGTCGACGCCATCGGTTACACGCGGGACGTCCTGGGCCACTACATCGAGGTATTCGGCGACGACCACCCCTTCACCAGCATCTGTCGCAGCAATCTCGCGGTGTACCTGCTGGCGGGCGGGGACGCGGAGGAGGCGAACGACCACGCGGGCAAGGCGGTCCTGCGGTTGAAAGCCGCGTTCCACCGCAAGCACCGTTACACGCTGGTGGCGCGGATGAACCAGAACAACTGCCAGAGCGCGCTGGGCCTCCTTCCTGGTGTGGAGCTCGCGAACGAGGACCAGGACATCCACGACAGCTGCAAGGAACGGTCGGCGTGGGGTGAGAGCCACCCGGTCACTTTGATGGCCATGGCCAACATGCTCGACTCCCGTCCCCCGGTCGACGTCGACGGCGAACTCACGGCAAGCCTCAAGCGCAAGGTCTCCGAATTCCTGCCGAAGGGCCACAGGCTCGCCGAGGCGCTGCTGGCGGAGCCGTACCGGCGGATCGGCGCCGATCTGGAGGTGCAGGGTGTCTGACCCTCTCGCGGCATCGGCGTACGCCCCGGCGCACGAACTGGACGGAGTGAACCAGCATATGGGCGAACTCGAAATGCAACTGCGGCTGTTACTGCAGGCATGCGGCCTGCGGCATCTCGCGTTCTACGATCGGGACCGAGCGGAATTGTTCGTCGCCGAGAATCTGAAGCCTGCGAAGGGCGTGCCGGCCGAACAGCCCTCGTCCAGCGGGCTCGAACGCGCCGGACGGCAGCTCTTCTACATCCTTGAGGAGTTGGCGCCGGACTTCGCAGAACTACGTACGGGTTCGCTCATACGCACGGTGGTGGGCGTTCCGGAGCTGGGAGCGCTCGTCTATCAGTCCGTCCAACCGGGGTTCCATCTCTGCTGCGCCACCCCACAGGACCGGGTCAATGAGCTGATCCCGCGGATGACGGAGAACATCGACGTGCTCCGGCCGACGGTGCGATACGGCCTGCTGCCTCGACGATCCCATCTGAGCAGGTACATGACCCTAGCCGCCGAGTCAGTGAAGCCGCCCCCGGCCGCAGCCGTCCCTGCGGCCACCGACACCGCCGACTCTGCGGAGAGCAGCGCCTACACGGTGGAATCCGCCGCCGATACGCCCACCGAACTCACCGATCTTCTGCGCACGGCCCTGCACGTCGACAGCTTGCACTATGTGGCCTACTACGCGGCCGGCGCACCCGTCTGCGCTGCCGACATCTTCCGCCACAGCGCTTTGAGCACCTACTTCGGCGGCTCCACCACGCCACAACAGAGGCGGGACAAGTACAGCCTCCTCGGTCAGCTCCTGCCAGGTGTCACCCACCGCATGAACACCTCATTGCACGCCCTCATGGATGGGCGCATTCACCAGGTGGTCCTGAACGTGGAACAAGGTGCCGTCTATTTCCAGCACCTTGAGGAAGATCGCTACCTGCTCGGCGTCTCCCTGGACCACTCCCGGCTCGCGGAGGCCGATCGGCACATCGAGCGGCTGATGTCGGGCCTCGTGCGCGACTGACAGCACTGCCCTCGCCGCCACCCGCACGGGACGCTCCACGGCAGCGTTCGCACAGGCGGAGCGGTCAGGCGGGAGCGACGGGCGCCCGGTGTGCCTTGGCCTGCTGTGGGCCCGTGAGGTCCTGCGGTCAAGGCATCGGCGTCGATCCACCCGACCCGCTACACTGTCGGCGGCGGTTCAGACCGCCGTGCCTTCGTAGCTCAGGGGATAGAGCACCGCTCTCCTAAAGCGGGTGTCGCAGGTTCGAATCCTGCCGGGGGCACAGCCAGAAGGGCCAGCTCAAAGGGGTTTCCTCCCGGCGGCTGGCCCTTCGTCTTGTTCGAGGTCGGGCCACACGCGTGCCAGTCAGTCCACGAGTAATCCACATCTCCTAGGCAGGAGCCTCTCCCTCACTCTTACGAATCCGGGCTACGAGTGGCTGGTCATGTGCTGTCGATGTACCAGCTCAAGTCGGCGGAGTGTGGATGGCAGAGGTGTATGACCCGGTTCGACCATGCACCCTTGACGCCAACTACCGCACCGCGTAGGAGCTAGTACAGTCCGTGCAGGTTCCGGCGGCCAACGCGAGGCAGAACTGCCCGCTTCCCACTCTTCAAGAACTTCTGGGCCTCGGATCGTCACGGTGCCAGGTGAGAGTGACAGTGAAATTGGCGCTGGCGCCCGCTGCAGCGATAAAGGCGCCTGCTTCGGCGTGCAGGTTGAGGCCGAACTCGACTTGGATCTCGTTGGGAGACTGCGCTGCAGATTGAATATGGGACACTACCGCATGCATGGCGGGTTGCACGCGGTATATGGCGTCTTCGAATGTGTGTTGAGCACGTTCGGAGACCTGAGACGCAGAAATTCCACGCGTCACCACCCCAGCCGACCGGTCGTTGACCTCGTAGGTGCCGTCTGGACGGAAGGCCAACGAAAGAACAGGATCCTCATGAACCATTTTGCAGACCAAACGTGCGTTGGTCGTATCCCAGACGCGCGCTGCCCGTGGGTGGGGCGTCCCGGGGCAGTCTGTGCATGCGACGGGCGGTCGATCCGCCAGCCAACGGTCGGCAAGGGCTGCGGCTCCGGGCGACTCGGTCATGGCCGGTCCATATGTGCCTGCGCGGAGTGCGTTGCGTCGAAGCCGCCACGCCCCGAGGCGGCATGTGACCCTCCTCTCCATGTCCGGCTGCCGGGTCGGTCGTTGCTTGGGGGGTGTCCGGGGGTGGCTGCAGTGGTGGGTGCGGCGTTGAGGGAGGTCACAGGGCTGCGCGTTGCCGTGGGCGATAGGGAAGGGTGCTTCGCCGGGGAGCAATATCTGTAGGCGTGACGTGAGGTATTGGGGGTGGGCGCTGGGATTATTCCTCGTTTGGGTGTCTGAATGGGAATTACGAGTGCCAGTGGTCGATCGTTGCGTGCTAGTGTCGTTGTCAGTTGCAGGTGTGGTTGCCAGAAGGTTTTTTCCTACGGGGTAATCATCACGGCGACACGGAATGCGCGCAGTGCGTTTTCCCGACACCGCCTCCGAAGGAGAAATGACATGGCTACTGGCACCGTGAAGTGGTTCAACGCGGAAAAGGGCTTCGGCTTCATCGAGCAGGACGGCGGCGGCGCCGACGTCTTCGCCCACTACTCGAACATCGCCACCCAGGGCTTCCGCGAGCTGCTGGAAGGCCAGAAGGTGTCCTTCGACATCGCCCAGGGCCAGAAGGGCCCGACGGCCGAGAACATCGTTCCCGCCTGACACCGGCGCTCGACGCATACTTCGTAGCTGGGGCCCGCACCTGATGGGGTGCGGGCCCCGGCTCGCTTCTTTTCGGGGAGCGGGAGGACATTCAGGGGCGGGGTATTCCGTCCTGTCGTCGACGGTGGCACTTCTCCGTCGCTCCGGCCCGCCCTCATCACATTCGGCTCGTCTCGTGATTCTCTGCGCCGCTCATCTGCTGCGGGAATTCCTTGCCACGTGCCCACCAAGGAAGGTTCCGCCCGCATGAAGCGTGCCCGCACATCTCAGAATTCCCGCACAGCCCGTACGTCCCGTACTTCCCGCACGTCCGGCTCTTTCCAGAGCTATGACCGCTCCGGCGGTGCCGACCGTTTCGGTGGCGGTTCGCGCCGCCCCCAGCGTCATGGCGGGCGGTCGTCGGCTGGACGGGCCGTGCAGGGGGAGTTCGCGGCCCCGGAGACCATCACGCCCGGGCTGCCCGCCGTGGAGTCGTTCGCCGAGCTGGACATGCCCGACCGGCTGCTGGCCACGCTCGGGCACGAGGGTGTGACCGTGCCGTTCCCGATCCAGGGGGCGACGCTGCCGAACTCGCTGGCCGGCCGTGACGTGCTCGGCCGTGGCCGCACCGGGTCGGGCAAGACCCTCGCCTTCGGCCTGGCCCTGCTGGCCCGGACCGCGGGGCGGCGTGCCGAGCCGCGGCAGCCGCTCGCGCTCGTCCTCGTACCCACCCGCGAGCTCGCCCAGCAGGTCACCGACGCGCTCACGCCGTACGCCCGGTCCGTGAGTCTGCGGCTGGCCACCGTCGTCGGGGGGATGTCCCTCGGCCGGCAGGCCGGTGCGCTGCGCGCCGGTGCCGAGGTGGTCGTCGCGACGCCCGGGCGGCTCAAGGACCTCATCGACCGGGGCGACTGCCGGCTGGGCGATGTCGCCGTCACCGTTCTCGACGAGGCCGACCAGATGGCCGACATGGGCTTCATGCCGCAGGTCACCGCCCTGCTGGACCAGGTGCGTCCCGACGGGCAGCGGATGCTCTTCTCGGCCACCCTGGACCGCAACGTGGATCTGCTGGTCCGCCGCTATCTGTCGGACCCGGTGGTCCACTCGGTCGACCCGTCGGCCGGCGCGGTCACCACGATGGAGCACCACATCCTGCACGTACACGGCGCGGACAAGCACCGGACGACCACCGAGATCGCGGCGCGGGACGGTCGGGTGATCATGTTCCTCGACACCAAGCACGCGGTGGACCGGCTCACCGAGCACCTGCTGAACAGCGGGGTCCGGGCCGCGGGCCTGCACGGTGGGAAGTCCCAGCCGCAGCGCACGCGGACGCTGGCGCAGTTCAAGAGCGGTCACGTGACGGTGCTGGTGGCGACCAACGTCGCCGCGCGCGGCATCCACGTCGACCATCTCGACCTGGTCGTCAACGTGGATCCGCCCAGCGACCACAAGGATTACCTGCACCGCGGGGGCCGTACGGCCCGGGCCGGGGAGTCGGGCAGTGTCGTCACCCTCGTGACGCCCGATCAGCGGCGCGGCATGACCCGGCTGATGGCCTCGGCGGGCATCACCCCGCAGGTCGCCCAGGTGCGGTCGGGCGAGGCGGAGTTGAGCCGCATCACCGGCGCCCAGGCACCTTCCGGTATCCCGGTCGTCATCACCGCGCCGCGTGCGGAGCGTCCGGGTGGGGCGTCCTCGCCGTCCCGGGCCCGTCGCGGGCGCCGCAGCGGCCAGGGCAGGCCCGCCGGTCAAGGGGCGCGCCGCGGGGCCCAGCAGCGGCCCGGCTTCGGTTCGGCCGCGTAGCCGCCGTGGGCGTGGGCCCGACGTGCTTCTTGCCGCCGTAGCAGCCACCCCGACCGTGTGCCGGCCTCCTGCCGCGCAGCACCGCCGTGATGACGAGCCGACCCCGACCCGTAGGAGACACCTGTGACGCCGACCGAGACCGCGCACCATGCGGTGGACTTCTTCCCCACGACCGTGATCGACATCGCAGGCGCGTTCGGGCCTCGCGTACCGGACGACATGACCGTCGAGGTGGCCCTGTCCCTCATGGCCGGCGCTCGCGTCGATCACCTCGTCCTGTGCGACGGGGACGACCAGAGCACGGGTCTGGTCACCCTGGCCCGGCTCGCCGGGGTCGCCGGCGGTCCGGCCTACACGGACCGGATCCGACTGCGGGACGTCCTCACCGGAGCTCCCGTCTAGCCCCGGTCATCCAGGCCCGGTGAGGGCCCTGCCGACGCGCGTCGGCAGGGCCCTCACCGCTGTTCCCGCACCCTGGCCCGACCGGGCCGGGCAGCGGAAACAGGAGGTCGGCCGGGCACGAGGGCCGGAGGATGGTGTTTCATTTCCTCGGGGGCCCTGGCTCCGTTGGGCACCAGGGCCCCTCGGCGCGGTGCGACAACGAGGTGACATGGCAGCAGATTCTCCGCTCGGCGATCGTCTGGACGACGACGACTACCCCGCGTACACCATGGGGCGCGCCGCCGAGATGCTCGGCACCACGCCGGCCTTCCTCCGCGCCATCGGGGAGGCTCGGCTGATCACTCCGCTGCGCTCGGAAGGCGGGCACCGCCGGTACTCCCGCTATCAGCTGCGGATCGCCGCGCGCGCCCGTGAGCTCGTGGACAAGGGCACTCCGATCGAGGCCGCGTGCCGCATCATCATCCTCGAGGACCAGCTGGAGGAGGCCCAGCGGATCAACGCGGAGTACCGCCGTGCCGCGGGCGAGGCGTCCGGGGATTCGGATCCCGCCTCGGGCTGACCCTCAGGGCTGGCCCCTCAGATCAGCTCACCCAGCTGAAGGGGCCAGTGGACCCCGTACATCAGAGAGCACCGCAGGGTGTGCCGCACCAGCAGGCGTGTCATGGTCACGATGAGGACGCAGCTGAGCCAGAGGCCGAGGGGAACAGCCGCCCACACCGGTCCCGCGGCGAAGAAAACGACGGCACAGGCTCCCAGCCAGACGAGGATCCCGAACCACGCGTCGCGGAACACCTCCGCCCAGCCCACGCGCAGACCTGATCTCCCGCGGTCGGCCAGATGGCTCAGGTAGACGTGGTCGAGCGTCCCGCACCGGCGATCGATCACCGTCGCCCCCGCTTCCGTGACTGTCGAGGGAGCAGCGTCCCGGGTGGTCAACCGGACCTGGTGCAACGGTAGTTGTCGAGTAGGACTCCGGCGACCCCTGAGGCGCCGCCCCGCCCTCCCTGTGTGCCGACTCACGTACCGAACTTCCTCCCAAGTTGCCCAGCTCACAGCGGAAATGTCCTTTTAGCGGCCATGCTCGTCTCGGACGACGGCGCGCCGGAAGTGGACTACGGCGACGCCGACTTGGTACGCGCAGTGGTGAAGTGACCCGCGCCACAGCGCTCGTGACGCTCTCCCCTCCCACCCCTCGGAAAGGTGCCGACTGTGGCCGCTTACCTGTGCCCCCCTGCCGTGATCCACGGCGAACACACCGTGAAGACCAGCCAGATCGTGGAGGAAGTACGCGATCGGCACCCGCACGCGGCCTGGGCGCCGCGGATCGACGGCATCGCCGCCAGTACGGGCATCGAGGCCCGCGGGTGGATGCTGCCGCTGGAGAGCGCCGTCGCGCCCGGGGACGGCCGCGGGCGGTGGCCCGCCGGCACCGGACCCGCCCGGGAGGCGCTGGCCCGGGACGGGTTCGCCGAGCGGGACGTGGACCGCGTGATCGCCGCCCTGGAGTCGATACCCGCCCCGCAGACCGTCCAGGAGCGCACCGCCCCGGCCTGGGCCGCCGTGCAGTCCTACGGGGAGCGCGCCGCGCGCGGGGCCCTGCAGATCGCCGGGCTGGACCCGGCGGACGTCGACTGCCTGATCACCAGCAACTCCACCACCCCGGCCCTGCCCGGGCTGGACGTGGCCCTGGCCGACAAGCTCCCGCTGCGCAGCGACGTCATGCTGCTGCCGGCCACGCAGTGGGCCTGCATCGCCGGCACCCGTTCCCTGGCGCTGGCGGCGGACCTCGTGGCCGCCGACCCCGACCGGGTGGTCCTGGTCGTGATCTCGGAGGCGCTGAGCACGACGTACCAGCCCGGGGACGACACCCTGGAGTCCCTGATCGTCCGGCTGCTGTTCGCCGACACCGCCGTCGCCGCGGTCGTCACGGGCCGCCCGAGGCCCGAGTCGGTGCTGCGGCTGGACGCCGCGTGGAACCACACCCTGCCCGGCACCCAGGACCTGCACCGGCTGGAGACGCGGGCGGACGGCACGCACTTCGTGATGGACCGGCGCGGGCCGCGTGCCGTGCAGGAGACGGTGACCGCCATGTGGGAGTGGCTGCGCTCGCGCTACCAGGACGACCCGGACTCCTGGCACCCCGACGTCCTGCTCGCGCACCCCGGCGGCACGCGGGTGCTGGAGTACATGGAGCAGACCATGCCCGACGGGTGGCCCTCGGGGCTGCTGGACCACAGCCGGGAGAGCTACACCAGCGGCAACCGCGGGGGCGCCGCCGTGTTCGACATCATGCGCAGGGCCCACGACGCCGGGCAGGCACCGGGCAGCCGGGCCGTGCTGTACGCGGCGGCCCCGGGCCTGACGGCCACGGCACTGGAAGGCGAGTGGCTGTAGACCGACCGCCACCGTCAGCGGGCCCGGACGGCGGCGGTGTCACCTAGCACCGCCGCCCGGACCACTGTCACCTCGCCACCGCCGCCCAGACCACCTTCCCGGTGTCCGTCCACCGCACCCCCCAGCGGGTGGTCAGGCGGTGGACGACGTGCAGGCCCCGGCCGGCGTCGTCGAACGGTTCGTTGCGGCCCAGCCGCGGTCTGCCGTTGCCGGTGTCGCCCACCTCGCACAGCAGCCCGTGCCCGGTCCTGATCAGCCGTACGGTGATGGGGCCGCCGGCGAAGCGGACCGCGTTGGCGACCAGCTCGTCGACCACCAGCACCACCCGGTCCCGGGTGTCGGCCCGGGTGCGCCAGCGTGCCAGCAGCGCGGAGACCAGGGCGCGGGCGCGGGCGGCCGCGTCGTCGCGGGCGGGCAGCCGCCAGGTCGCGGTGTCCCCCTTGCGGTAGCCGATCATGCGGGCGAGCAGCAGGGTCACGTCGTCGCGCCGCCGCGCGGGCGCCAGCGTCGACACGACGTGCCGGGCGGCCTGGGGCAGGGGGTCCCAGGGGTCCACCGCGGAGACGGCGTCGGCCAGTCTGGCGATGCCCTCGTCGATCGACAGGGCGGGATCCTCCACCAGGCCGTCGGTGTAGAGGGCGAGCAGGGAGCCCGGGGGAGCGGCGAAGGCGTGCACGTCGAACGGCTCCCGCAGCGCGAACTCGGCGCCCAGGCCGGGGTGGGGCCGCACCGCCAGCGGGACGGCGGTCCCGCCGGGCGGTGCCAGGATCGGCGGGAGGTGACCGGCGCTGGACAGGGCCACCTGCCGGCTGACCGGGTCGTACACGGCGACGCAGCAGGTCGAGCCGAGGGCGCTGTAACCGGCCGCGAGCCCGGAATCCGCGTCGTCCAGCAGGGACACGGTCTCGTCCAGGTGCTCCAGCACCTCGTCGGGCGCCAGCCCCGCGGAGAGCAGGGCCCGGGCCTCCATGCTCAGCTGTCCCATGGTCGCCGCGGCGCCCAGGCCGTGTCCGACGACGTCACCGACCACGAGGGCGGTACGGCCGTCCGGCAGCGGGAAACTGTTCACCCAGTCGCCGCCGACGCCCGCGCTGTCGGGGGTGGCGGGCTGGTAGACGCTGGCGGTCTCGATGGTGTCGCCGCCGGTGCGGGGCAGCAGCCGGCGCTGCAGGGCCAGTACCTGCGTGTGTTCGCGCTGGTGCTGGCGGGCGAGGTCGACGTGGTGGGAGGTCCTGGCCACCAGTTCCTGGAGGTCGAGCAGCTCGCCGTCGTGGAAGGGCCGGTCCGCCCGGCGCCAGACCTCCGCGACGCCCAGGACGACGGGCGGGGTGCCGTCCAGGACCAGCGGGATGAACGCCACGGCTGCCGCCTGGTCGCCGGGGACCAGGGCACGGACCAGCCGGGGGCCGCCGAGGACCCGCTCGATGGCGTCCCGGTCGGGTATGACGATCGCCTGCGCGGCGTCGTCGCGCCGTATCGCCTGGGACAGCAGGCGGCTCGCGTCGCCGGGGAGGTCGTCGCCCGGGGTCACGTAGCCGTCGGGCCAGGCCCGGTCCGGGACCAGGGCCGCCCGGCGCAGCCGGATGCGTCCCTGTGACTGTCTGGCGACCGCCTCGCCCGTCCACACGGCGAAGTCGAGGTCGACGGCGGCCACGTCTCCCCAGGCCAGCAGCGACTCGGCGAGCGACTGCGCGGTCTCGCCGATGTCCAGCGAGGTGCCGATCGCGGTCTCGGCGGCGTACAGGTGCAGCCTCTTGGCCATGGCGATCAGGGAGACCGTCAGGCCCTCCTGGGGTGCCGCGGCGGCCAGGATGCTCATGGAGACCACCAGCTCCGACCCGTCGGCGCGGCGCAGGCGCTGGACCCGGGCGACGTGCGGCTCACCGGTCTCCAGGACCTGCCGCAGGCGCCGGGTGACCGTGGGCACGTCCCCGGGCGGCAGCAGATCGACGAACGGGCTCCCGGGCGCGGCCTCCACGCCGGCGAAGACGGGGGCGCCGAGGTTGGAGCGGATGATCCTGAGCTCGCGGTCCAGGTTGACCGCGCCGAGGATCTGTTCCTGACGGGCCGGGGCGGGGTCGGCGGACACGAGGGAGCGGGCGGGCGGGTCGCCCTGCGGGGCGGCAGAACCGGCGGACGTTGCCGCTCCGCCGCGCGGGATGTACTTCCCCAGGGCGCTGCTGATCATGTCGAACGGCGACGAGGACGAGGATCCCGACATTCCTGACCGCACACCTCATTCAATAACAGGTGGGGGTACTTCGCCCACATCAGCGATCAGGGGCGGCCGCTCTGCGACGGGTCGACTGATCCGGGAGGAATCTCGAAACATTCGACTAGCGGAAGCGATCAATCCGGTCCTATGTCTACGGCGACGGCCGTCAGCGAGGACTCCAGCCCTGCTCAGCGAGCGAGTGAACAGCACGTATGACTCGCCGAGCCGATCCGATCAAGGGCGAATATTTCGAAACTCCTACCGAAACTGTTGACAGTTGTCAGGGACCGGCCAACACTCCCGATGACCGATGAGGCGAAGGAGGAAGCGCCCCCCATGAACACGCTGTCGAATCGCTTACGGCTGCTCATCAGCAGTGTCTGCGCCATGCTGCTGCTGACCGCCGCGGCCAGTACCGCTCACGCGGACACCGTGGTCACGACCAACCAGACCGGCACCAACAACGGCTACTACTACTCGTTCTGGACCGACGCCCCGGGCACGGTCTCCATGACCCTGTCCTCCGGCGGCAGTTACAGCACCTCGTGGCGGAACACCGGGAACTTCGTGGCCGGCAAGGGCTGGAGCACCGGCGCCCGCCGCACCGTGACGTACTCGGGCAGCTTCAACCCGTCCGGCAACGCCTACCTGACGCTCTACGGCTGGACGGCCAACCCGCTCGTCGAGTACTACATCGTCGACAACTGGGGCACCTACCGGCCCACCGGCCAGTACAAGGGCACCGTCACCAGCGACGGCGGCACGTACGACATCTACAAGACGACGCGGTACAACGCCCCGTCCGTCGAGGGCACGCGCACCTTCGACCAGTACTGGAGCGTGCGGCAGCAGAAGCGGACGGGCGGCACCATCACCGCCGGCAACCACTTCGACGCCTGGGCCCGCGCCGGTATGCCCCTCGGGAACTTCAAGTACTACATGATCATGGCGACCGAGGGCTACCAGAGCAGCGGCAGCTCCAACATCACCGTGCGATGAGCGTGCGCACGGGTTCGCGCCCCGCACCGCGCGCCCTGGCCAGGAGGCTCACCGTCCTCGCGGCGGCCCTGGCGGCCACCGCCACCGCCCTCACCGCCACCGCCGGCGCCGCTCCCCCGCGGACGGCCGCCTGCACCGGCTACGTCGGACTCACCTTCGACGACGGCCCGTCCGGGAACACGACGAGACTCCTCGACGCGCTCCGGCAGAACGGACTGCGGGCCACGATGTTCAACCAGGGCCAGTACGCCGCCGCCAACCCGTCCCTGGTCCGGGCCCAGGTGGCGGCCGGGATGTGGGTCGGCAACCACAGCTACACCCACCCGCACCTGACGCAGCTGAGCCAGGCGCAGATCGACTCCGAGATCTCCCGGACCCAGCAGGCGATCGCCGGCGCGGGAGGCGGCACGCCGAAACTCTTCCGCCCGCCGTACGGCGAGACCAACGCGACCGTGAAGTCGGTCGCGGCCCGCCACGGCCTGACCGAGATCATCTGGCACGTCGACTCACAGGACTGGAACGGCGCGAGCACCGACGCGATCGTCCAGTCCGCGGCCCGCCTCACGAACGGCCAGGTCATCCTCATGCACGACTGGTCCGCCAACACCCTGGCCGCGATCCCCCGCATCGCCCAGGGCCTGGCGTCCCGGGGCCTGTGCGCGGGCATGATCTCCCCCCAGACGGGCCGCGCCGTGGCCCCCGGCTGATCCATCACCGCCCACGGCCCACACCGCACCACCCAGGCGCGACGGCCACCCCGGCCGTCGCGCCGCCCGTTCGGGCTTCTGGCCGAAACCCCACCCCAGGTCGCCGTCGCTCTCGTCATCTGCCGCGCCCCGACGTCCGGTTCGCCTAGGTTGGTGGGCCGGAGCCCTTTCCCCGCCCCCCAGGAGGACCCGTCGTGCCCGATGGCCGCTCGCGTGTGCGTATCGACACCTCCAAGCCGCATTCGGCCCGCTTCTGGAACTACTTCGTCGGCGGCAAGGACAACTACGAGGTCGACCGCGAGATCGGCGACCAGATCAAGACGATCTTCCCGGGACTGGTCGACGTGGCCGTGACGAGCCGGCGGTTCCTGGGGCGGGCCGTGCGGTATCTGGCCGTCGAGCAGGGCGTGCGGCAGTTCCTCGACGTCGGCACCGGGCTGCCGACCGCCGACAACACCCACGAGGTCGCCCAGCGCGTCGCCCCGGACGCGCGGATCGTGTACGTCGACAACGACCCCATCGTCCTCGCCCACGCCCACGCGCTGCTCACCAGCACCCCCGAGGGCCGGACGGCGTACCTGGACGCCGATCTGTACGACCCCGAGGCCGTCCTGAAGGCCGCCGCCGGCACGCTCGACCTGTCCCGGCCGGTCGGGCTGATGATCCTCAACACGCTCGGGCACGTCGCCGACTACGAGCAGGCGCGCGCACTGGTGCGGCAGCTCATGGCCGGGCTCCCGGCGGGCAGCCACCTGGTGATCAGCGACAGCACGGCGACGAGCGAGGGCATGATCGCCGCGTCGGAGGCGTACAACGCGAGCGGGGCCGTGCCGTACCACGTCCGGCCGGTCGCCGAGATCGCCGGGTTCTTCGAGGGGCTGGAGCTGGTCGAGCCGGGGGTCGTACGGGTGCCGGAGTGGCGGCCGGACCCGGCGGACGCCGGCGCCGGTGACGCCGGTGCGGTGGACGCGTACTGCGGTGTGGGGCGCAAGCCCGGGACGTAGGGGGCGGCCCGGCCCTCACCGGTCCGCCCGTCCTCACCCGTCCGGGCCGGTCGTCTCCGGTCCGTGCGGGGGCCCGGCGATAATCAGGGCATGTCAGCGCCGCCCTCCGTCCCCCAGCCGGCCACCGGCCGGCTTCTCGGTGATCTGATCGCGGTGGGTGAGGCCCACGCGCTCGTCCTCGCCGGCGGATCCGCGATGCTGGCGCACGGGCTGGTGGAGCGGGCCGGGCGCGACGTGGACGCCGCCACCGAGCACCCCGCCGGGATGGACGCCATCGCCGACACGGTCCGCACCGGGCTGGTCGCGCGCGGCTGGCTCGTGCAGACGCGGGAGACCGCGCCGCTGTCCGCCCAGTTCCTCGTCACGGACGCGGCGAGCGGCGAGGAGTACCAGGTCGAACTCCGCAAGGAGGTGCTGTGGCGGCCGCCCGTGCCGACGGAGCTCGGGCCGGCCCTCTCCCTCGACGACCTCGCCGGTACCCGGGTGCGGGACCTGGCCGACCGTGGACTCGCCCGCGACCTGGTCGACGTGCACGCCCTCGCGGCCCGCTGGAGCCACCCCGAACTGGAGGAACTGGCCCGCCGCCACGCCCCGGACGCCTTCGATCCGACCGACCTCCAGGCCCGGTTGACCGGCACGGACTGGCTCGACGACAGGGCGTTCACCTCCCAGGGGCTCGACGCCGACGCCGTGGCCGGGCTGCGCCGCTGGGCGCAGGAGTGGGCCGACGACATCGCGGAACGGCTCATCGAGGGCGAGGCCCCGGAGGACGGCGAGCCGGACGAGGAGTGACGACCTCATCTCGCCGGGCCGTCCCGATCGGGTCCTCGTCCCGCCGCTCCGCCGTCATCAGCGTCAGTGTCACTCCCACCGAGACCGTCGCCATCGCCGTCATCGCCGTCGCGGGTGAGGTCAGTTGGGCCACTGTTCCGGCCAGGGTCGCCGCCACGCCCTGGAGTGTGAGCATGCCCGCCGAGTGCAGACCGAGCGCGTGTCCCGTCAGCTCGTCCGGGGTCAGGGCCACCAGCCGTTCCTGCTGCACCAGGCTCGCGCCGAAGCCGACCGAGGCGACGGTGACGGCGGCCACCGCGAGCGGCAGCGGCGGGTGCAGGAGGAACGGCACGTAGGGCAGGGCCAGGAGCAGCAGCAGGGGGAATCCGAGGCGGGCACGGACACGGGGCGGCAGCAGGCGGCCGACGAGGACGTCCCCGGCAAGCATGCCGAGCGCGGCGCAGGCGAACAGGGTGCCGGCGGACTCCGGCGCGTAGGAGACGTAGAGGGATTCGCAGCCGACGACCAGGCCGTTGGGGATCCACAGGGCCAGGTAGACGCGGCGGCGTGGTGCGGACGACCACAGCAGGGCGTTGGCCCGCCAGGTCGCCGCGACCGAGGGGCGGCCCGTGGTGCGGGGCGGGCGGCGGGTCAGGCCCAGCCGGACCACCCCGGCCGCGAGGACGTACAGGGCGGCCGCCGCCAGGAGCGACAGCCGGGGGGACAGCAGGGCCACCAGGGCGCCGCCGGTCGCGTAGCCGGCGATCTGCATCAGGCCGCTCATCATGTTGAAGACCGAGCGGCCCAGCAGATAACCGTCCTTGCCGATGATCTCGTTGAGCAGGCCCCAGCGCACTCCCCCGCCCACCGATTCCGCCAGGCCCTTGGCCAGGACGATCGCGAAGAGCGACCAGACCGGCAGGCCCGGCAGGGCCAGGGCGGCCGTGGCCGTCGCGAAGAGCAGCGGAAGGGTCGTCAGGGCGGCGCGCGGGGGCAGCCGGTCGGCCGCCGAGAGCAGGAACGTCGCGCCCAGCACCTGCACGAGGGACGAGCCGAACATGCTCACCGCGGACAGCAGCGGCGAGGCGGTCTGCCGGTACACCAGGACGCCCAGGGCCAGTCCGCCCATGGTCTGAGCGACCGTCTGCGCCGACGCGGCCAGGAGGAAGGGGGTGAACTCGGGTGTGCGGAACAGATCACGGTAGCTGCGCATGCGCGGAGTCTGCGGCGGGGCCGCGAGCCGGGGTTACTGTTTCGCGCACACGCGAAAGGACGGTGCCGACGTGGGCTGGTGGCAGATCAACGCCGACACCCTCGCGGGCAGCCGGTTCGTGATCTCGCCGTTCGCGGAGGCCTTCGGGAGCCTGCGGCTGCTGCACACCGCCGAGGCCGCGCATCCGGGCGAACGCCGGTGGCTGGACGCCCATCTGCCGGACTACCGGCGGCGGCTGGCGGGGGATCCGGTGACCGCGCTGCTCGTGCGGGCCGGCATCGGCAAGGAGTGGACGGCCGACTTCCTCGCCCCCACCCCGCGGGACGGGGAGACCTTCGAGCAGGCGGTCGCGCAGGTCCGGGCGGCCTGCCCGGCGGGGGCCCGCGCCGACCTCACCGTCTCGCTGCGCGGCCCCGTCCCCGCCCTGCTGGAGCGGGACGACCTGCCGGAACGCGCCGCGGACCTGCTGACGTACGTGTGGACCACGGCCGTGGAGCCGTACTGGGACCAGCGGCGGCGCGTCCTCGAAGCCGATGTGGTCGCGCGGACGGCACAGGTCAGCCGGGGCGGCTGGGCGAGCGCGCTGGACACGCTGCGGCCGGGGACGCGGTGGCTGGGCGAGAACCGGCTGCAGGTCAACGCGCACGAGTACCCGCCGCGGGAGATCTCGGGCGCGGAGCTGGTGTTCGTGCCGATCACCACGCAGCGCATCGGCTGGGTGTCCTGGGAGGGGACGGACCGGTACGCGCTGGTCTACCCGTGCGCCGGAGCCCTCGCCGACCCGGGCGGCAGGCCCGTGCCCGCGAGCCTCGCCGCGCTGCTCGGCCCGGCCCGCGCCGGGGTGCTGGTCCGGCTCGGTTCCCCGCTGAGCACCAGCCAGCTGGTGGCCGTGACCGGCCAGGGGCTCGGCTCGGTCGGGCGGCATCTGCGGGTGCTGCTGGACGCGGGGCTGGTGGAGCGGCGCAGGGCCGGCAGGTCGGTGCTGTACTCGCGGACGGCGGCGGGGCAGGTCCTGGTGGAGGCCCAGAACGGGTCCGGCACCCGGCGGAGCTAGCATCCGCCCATGACGACTACTGAGAACACCGGTCCCTCCCCCCTCGACGTCGAGATCGACTCCCTGCAGGGCGGCCCCGCCGACCTGTCCCGGTACGCGGGCACGGCGGTGCTCGTGGTGAACGTGGCCTCCAAGTGCGGCCTGACCCCGCAGTACGCCGGTCTGGAGAAGCTCCAGGAACGTTATGCCGGGCGCGGCTTCACGGTCCTGGGCGTGCCCTGCAACCAGTTCCTCGGCCAGGAGCCGGGCAGCTCCGAGGAGATCGCCGAGTTCTGCTCGGCCACGTACGGCGTGACGTTCCCGATGACGGAGAAGGTCGAGGTCAACGGCGAGAACCGGCACCCGCTCTACGACCGGCTGACCGGCTTCGCCGACGCCGAGGGGCACAGCGGGGACATCCGCTGGAACTTCGAGAAGTTCCTCATCGGCCGGGACGGCACGGTCGTCGCCCGCTTCTCGCCGCAGACCGAGCCGGAGTCGGCCGAGGTCGTGGCGGCGATAGAGGCTCAGCTGGCCTGAGGCCCGGCTGCTTCGGCCCGCCGGGCCCGGTCGGCGGGACCGGCGGTCGCGCGGGCACGACGCGGGCACAAGCGGAGCCCTCTCGGCAAGGACGGCGATGCTGGTCGAGAGGGCTCTGTCGGTGATGCTTGTGCTGTTGTGGATCTCGTGGTCAGGCCTTGACCGAGGCCACGAAGGCGTTCCACGCGTCGGCGGGGAACGCCAGCTTGGGGCCCTCGGGGACCTTCGTGTCCCCGAGCTCCAGGGCCTCTTCGAGGGTCGACCTGACCATCACACAGGCGCCGTTGTTGTTGGTGTAGGAGGACGTCGTCCACGTTTCCGTGGCGCCCAGACGAATTGCCATGTTCGCTCCGTAGCCAGTTGCGTTTACGCCAACCCGTGCTGGTGGTTGGCGTGATCGACGCTACTCGCCCACATCCCCGTTCGGCGCAGTCATTCACTCGACTGGATGGCATATTCCAGGGGAGACTTCCAGTCAGGCGTGTCAGGGGTGTAGCATCCCGCGCTTTGCCCGGTGGAAGGCCTCTTCCGGCGGCGGTTCAGCGTGCGTAGTCCTTCGCCAGCCGCTCGATGAGCTGCCGCGACTGGTCCACGTTCAGCGACTGGGCGCGCAGGTGCTCGTACATCACCGTGTACTTCTGCACGTCGAGCGGCTTCTCCAGGTACAGGTCGCTGGTGACGCCCTCGATGTACACCACGCTGGAGTCGGCCGCGTCGGCGAACTCCAGGATCGAGTACTGGCCGTTGATGCCGGCGTGCGCGCCGACCTCGAACGGCAGGACCTGCACGGTGATGTGGGGCAGCTGCGACATCTCGATCAGATGCTCCAGCTGCTCGCGCATCACTTCCTTGTTGCCCACCACCCGGTGCAGGGACGCCTCGTCCAGCACCACCCACAGCCGCAGCGGGTCCGTCTCGGCGGTGACACGGCCCTGCCGGCGCAGCCGGACCTCGACGCGCTTGTCGTTGTCCGCCTCCGAGGCCTCCGGCGAACCGCCCCGGATGATGGCCTCGGCGTACGCCCGCGTCTGCAACAGGCCGGTGATGATCTGCGGTTCGTAGACCCGGAGCGACTCGGCGTCCGTCTCCAGGCCGATGTAGACGGAGTAGGGGATGTCGCCGAAGGCGTGCCACCAGCCCTGCTGGCGCGAGTCCTTGGCCATCTGCATCAGCGAGTCGACGATCCGCTGGTCCTCGACCTCGTAGACGCCGCACAGGTCGCGCACGTCGCGCTGGCTGATGCTGCGCCGCCCGTTCTCCAGGCGGCTGATTTTCGACTGCGACACCAGCAGCCGCTCGGCCACTTCCTCGGCCGTCATGCCCTTGAGCTCCCGGAGCCTGCGGAGCTCCTGGCCCAGCCGGCGCCGCCTGACGGTGGGATTGACATTGGACGCCACGGGACGTGCACCTCCGGCTGCGTGCCTCTACTTTGCGTATCTGCTGTTGAGCAGACTGCCACCAAGGTGCTTCCTACCGCTGGGAAACGGTGGATATGCGACGGGTACACGCCAGTTCGGGCACGGCACGCCGAGCGGGGCGGCGAGAGTCTGCACTCTCGCCGCCCCGCTCGGACAGCGGCTCCCGTGACCGGGCTCGTGGGTCCCGTGGTGTGTACCGGTCGTCGGTCGTGCCGGTGCGGCGCGGCGCGGCTCAGTGGGCCACGGCGCGCGCCATGGATCCGTGGCGCGGCTGCATCGGAACGCCTCGGGCGGGTTCCGGTGCGGGCCTGGCTCCGGCGGCCGGACGGCCGGACGGTGCCGGGCTGCGGCGCGGCTGGGCCGCCACGCCGTTCTGGACGTCCATCACGGCGTGCGCGACGAGACCGCCCATGGGGTCGTGCCTGATCAGGTCCCTGAGCCGGGAGCGAGAGGAACGTCCCTCGTTGCCCGGGTACAGGTGCTTGCCGAGGCCGACCGCGTGTGCCAGGGCGGCGAGCGCCGCGGTCCGCGGGTCCGGCGGTACGCCGGTGCGGATCGCGGAGTCCAGCCGGGCCCTGATCTCCCGGCTGATCTCGGTGTCCGTCGCCTGGTAGCGAGTCGTCGGCAGCACTCCGCACATCTGGCCCGCCACGGCATGCACCATGCCGCACCGCTCCAGATGCGAGAGGTAGGTCTGGCGGAGCCCCAATCGCGGCCCGCCGATCCAGTGGACCGCCCGTACGGGAGCGCCACGCCTTCGCAGCAACTCCAACGCGCAGTCCAGAGTCGGATCTCCAGTCGGCCGTGGTACCACCACGGCGATACGATCCCCGTCTGGGGCTATCCGTCCGGCCAGCGCCAGCTCCACTAGCTGTGCTCCGGCCAGACCGAGGTCGAGCGACTGCGGCTGTGCGGTGGTACCCGTGGCCGGGTCCAACGCCAGCAGCAGAAGCTCCTCCGGAAGTGTTCTGCGGCTCCTGCCCATCCATGCCTCCCCGCGTGGATGAATGACAGGGTGACCCCTCTCACATTGGTCTGTCGAGGGTGCGTGACCGGTTCGTAGTGGAACCAGTAGGTATGTCGTTCTCGTCTACCGGATGGGTCCGGTCCGCACACAGGACACTGGTACATGGTTCGGACAGCGCCGGGGAGCGTTGTCAGGGCGGCGGTTCACGGTTCGGTTCGGTACGCGCACGCGGGTGGTGCGGCGCGAGGAGGAGGCATCGGTGGCGGGCGAGTCCCCCGACAGGTCGAAGCAGCGCGAGTCGTCGGCAGAACCGACGTCGGGGAGCGCGGGTCCGGTTCCCGGGGCCAGGAGCGAGTCCGCGGACCCGCGGCTCGCGATGGCGCGGGAGGCGAAGGGGTCCTCGGGGCGCGGGAGCGTCGACACGGCGACGCGCGTGCTGTCCGCACGCACGGCCGACGAGCCGGGGGACGCGGAGCGCGGCGAGAACGCGGAGTCCGCGAAGTCAGCGAAGTCCGCGGAGGCGACCGGTGAGGACTCCGGCTCCGGCGGGCGGGGCGAGGGCGACTCCGGCGGTACGGACGGACGGCTGCGGAACGCGGTGGCGGCGTGGGTCGCGTCGGCGGACGGCGACGAGAAGCGGGCCGACGCGGGCGAGGACTCCCCCCGGAAGACCGACACCGACACGGACGAGCAGGACACCGAGGGCGCGGCGGCATCGGACGCCGACGCCGGCACGGACGCCGAGAGCGACGCCGAGCCCGTTGACGGCGACGGCGGTGACGAGGACGCGCAGGACCTCCGGGACACCGAGGGCGCCGAGCAGGGCAAGGCGGCCCAGGCGCCCGCCGACGCGCCGGAGGAGCCTTCGGACGCCCGGGAAGACGCCCAGGAGGCCGCTGGGGCGGCGTCGAAGGGTTCCCGGGACCAGGACGAGGCCGAGGAGGCCGAGAAGCCGGAGGCGGACCGTTCCGCCACGGCCGACGACAGCACGGACGGGGACGAGACCGAGCCGACCGCCGCCGCCGCCGCCGCCGACGACGCGAACGCCGACGCGAAGGCGAGCGGCACGAGCCCCGCAGCAGCGGCCGACGGCAAGACGAACGGCACGGGCTCCGCCCCGGCGGCCGACCGCGCCGACGGCAAGGCCGCCAAGGCCGAGGCCGCAGCGCCCGCCGACAGCAAGACGAGCGGCACGCGCCCCGCCCCGGCGGCCGACCGCGCCGACGGCAAGGCCGCCAAAGCCGAGGCCGCAGCGCCCCGTGGCGACGCCAAGGCCGCGCCCGCCGACAGCAAGACGAGCGGCAAGAGCTCCGCCACGGCGGCTGACGGCACCGACGCCGAGCCCCCGGCCGACTCCGCCGACAGCAACGCCCCGGCGGCCGACCGCACCGACGGCAAGGCCGCCAAGGCCGAGGCCGCAGCGCCCGGCTCCGGCGCCAGTAAGACGAGCGGCACGGGCTCCGCCTCGGCCGCCGGCCGCGCCGACGGCAAGGCCGCCAAGGCCGAGGCCGCGGGTGGGTCCGCCGGCGGTAAGACGAGCCCTGCCCGTGCGGCCGGCGGTGAGGCCGCCAAGGCCGAGGTCGGGGGTGGTTCTGGCGGTGGCGAGACCGGTGGCGAGGCTGTTGATCAGCCCACCGCCGTGTTCAAGGCCGTGCGGCCGCCTGTCGATCAGCCGACCACCATGCTCAAGCTCGGCGGCGGCACCAAGGACGCGGGTGAGAAGGACGCCGAGCGGACCAGCAAGTTCGTCGCGCTGAAGCCGTTGGACGACCCGGCGAGCCGGAAGCCCGCTCCGCCGGCCGAGGCCACCGCCCCCGTCCCCACCGTCGGCCCCGAGCGGACCACCCAGCAGCCGCTGCCGCCGAAGCCGCCGCTGGACCTGCTGGCCGAGCTGACGAACACCCCGCCGCCCCCGGACACCCCGCTGCGCACGGCCGTGCGGCGGGTGAAGATCTGGACGCCGCTGGTACTGCTGCTGGTGATCGTCTTCGCGGTCGTACAGAGCGTGCGCCCGCTGCCGACGCCCACCCTGGAACTCACCGCGAAGGACAGCCACACCTTCGAGGGCGGCCAGGTCGACATCCCCTGGCCCGCCAAGGGCCAGGCCGCGCTGGACGTCCAGGGCATCGGCACGTTCGGCTCGTCCGGCGAGCAGAAGCCCGTGCCGATCGCCAGTGTCGCCAAGGTCATGACCGCCTACGTCATCCTGCGCGACCACCCGCTCAAGAGCGGCGCCGACGGGCCGAAGATCGACATCGACCAGGCCGCCGAGGACCAGTCCGACGCCGGCCAGGAGTCCACCGTCGACGTCACCAAGGGCGACAAGATCTCGCAGCGGGAGGCCCTGGAGAGCATCCTGATCGCGTCCGCGAACAACGTGGCGCGGCTGCTGGCCCGCTGGGACGCGGGGTCCGAGAAGGCGTTCGTGCAGAAGATGAACGACGCCGCCAAGGACCTCGGCATGAAGAACACGACGTACACCGACCCGTCGGGCCTGAACAACACGACCGTCTCCACGGCCGTGGACCAGGTGAAGCTCGCCAAGGCCGCCATGCAGCAGCCCGCCTTCCGCGAGGTCGCGGCGATGATGTCGTACGTCGACTACAAGGGCACCAAGCACGACAACTGGAACCGCCTGGTCGGCTCCAACGACGTCACCGGCATCAAGACCGGCACCACCACCTCCGCGCTCGGCAACCTCGTCTTCGCCGCGAAGAAGGACGTGAACGGTGAGACGCACCGGATCATCGGCGCGGTCGTGCGCCAGCCGGCCGGCGGCCCGGACAACACCATCCTGGGCGCCGCGCTCTACGAGGGCGACCGGCTGATCCGGGCCGCGCAGGGCGCGCTGGAGTCGGCGACGATCCTGAAGAAGGGCACGGTCGTCGGGTACGCCGACGACGGTCTCGGCGGCCGTACGCCGGTGGCCGTCACCGAGGACGTCACGGCCGTCGGCTGGGCGGGCCTGTCCGTGAAGCTGACGTTCGCGGCGGACGACCTGCCGCACACGGCCGAGGCCGGCACGAAGGTGGGCACGCTCACCGTCGGGGACGGCAGCAGCGGCGCCGTGAAGGTCCCGGTCGCCCTCCAGGAGGACCTGGTGGAGCCGGGCTTCGGGGCCAAGCTCACGCGCATCGGCTGAGCCGGGGCACCGCCCCGCGCGAGCGCACCCCGCAGGCGGCGGCCCGTCCGGGCCGCTGCCCGGCGGGGTGCGTGCTAGCGTCGCGAATCGGGGCAGGTCGCCGCGCGCGGCGACGCGGCCGGGTACCGAGGGCGAACGGGACACGGCCGGGGGAAGCAGCGAGAACAGAAGACGGGACACGGGGAGTGCCTTCGAGTGGCCACTGCGGAGCCGACACGCGCAGACGACGCCGATCCGGGCCCGGTATCTGCCGGCCCGCGAATAGGCGCGCCCGAAACACGCGACCCCGGCACACCTGACCCCGGCACAGCCGACCCCACGCCGCCGGAAGACACGCCCTCCGGATTCCGCCGGCCCGGCTTCGTGCTGGCCGTGCGTGAGCGGATGCTGCGGCATCCCGTGCTGTCCGTCACGGGTCTGGCCGGGGTGCTGCACGTCGTCTGGTTCTTCACCTTCGCCAACAGCGGGGGCGACCTGGCCGCGCAGGATGCGTGGGCGGAGTTCGTCGGCCGGCACCCGGACTCGGCGTACAACCTCGCCTGGTACGGCGGCATGCACCCCGTGTCGTACAGCGTGGTGTCGCCGTATCTGATGTCCGTGCTCGGTGTGCGGACGACGATGATGATCGCCGGGACGGTGTCGGCGGGGCTGCTCACACTGCTCCTGCTGCGTTCGCGTTCCGTGCGCAATCCGCTGTGGGCGTCGCTCGCCGGCGTGTTCGGACTGTTCTGCAACGCCGTGTCCGGCCGGGTGACCTTCGGTCTGGGCATGATGTTCGCGCTCGGCGCGGTGGCGGTGGTCTTCTGCTGGCCGTACCGGTGGCGGTACAAGCGCTGGGCGAAGGCCCTGTGCGCGGCGCCGCTGGCCGCGCTGGCCACCATGGCGTCGCCGGTGGCGGGCCTGTTCGTGGGCCTGGTGGCCGCGGCCTTGTTCCTGCAGAAGCGGCGGCCGGGCGCGTGGGCGCTGGGCCTGGCGCCGAGCGCGGTGGTCGCGGTGTCGGCGTGGCTGTTCCCGTTCTCGGGGACGCAGCCGATGATGTTCGGCTCGGTGGTGCTGCCGCTGGCGTTCTCGGTGCTGGTGCTCGTGCTGGTGCCGCGGGACTGGAAGACGGTCCGGCTCACGGCCGCGGTGTACGGCCTGGGGGTCGTGCTGGTGTGGCTGATCAGCTCCCAGATCGGTTCGAACATCACGCGTCTGGCGATGCTGTTCGCCGGGGTCGCGCTGGTGGCGGCGCTGCCGTTCACGGTGCCGCGCAGCCGCAAGTGGTACGCGGCGGTGGTGGCCCTGGTCGGGTTCGTGGTGTGGATCGGCTTCAAGACGGTCGACGACATCGTGCACACGGCGCCCGCGGCCTCCTGGTCGCGCGAGCTCGCGCCGCTCGTCAACGAACTGCAGGAGGTCGGCGCGGAGAAGGGCCGGGTCGAGGTCGTCCCGGCGCGTTCCCACCGTGAGGCCTCCGCCCTCGCGCCCTACGTCAACCTGGCCCGCGGCTGGAACCGGCAGGCCGACATGGAGCGCAACCCGCTCTTCTACGACGACACCCTGAACTCGGCGAACTACCGCGAGTGGCTCAAGCGCTGGGCGGTGCACTACGTGGTGCTGCCGAAGGACGAGCCGGACGGCGACGGCGGCGAGCGGGAACGGGCGCTGGTGCAGCGCGGTCTGCCCTATCTGAACCAGGTGTGGGGCGACGCGAACTGGCAGCTGTTCAAGGTGACCGATCCGACCCCGCTGGCCGAGCCGAACGCCGTCGTCGACCGGGCCGAGCAGGGCGAGATGGTCCTCCAGGTGCGTGAGGCGGGCCGGATCCTGGTCCGCATCCCGTACTCGCCGTGGCTGAGCATCGTCGACGCGGAGGGCAAGAGCCTGAAGCCGCCGCAGGAGACGGAGGCCTCCAAGGACCGCCCGGAGGGCGAGCCGAAGACGTACGTCAACGTCAACGGCTGCCTGAGGGAGACGGAGGAGGACGCCCAGGGCGACCGCTGGACGGAGCTCCTCGCCCCGAAGCCGGGCACGTACCGTCTGGCGGCGCCCTACCAGCTCCCCCGAGGCACCCCGTGCCCGGAGGAACTGCGCTGACCGCCCTTACCCACCTGGCCCCGCTCAGCGGGAGCGGACCAGTTGCTCGCGCACCCGGGCCGGACCGGGATTGACATACGGGCGACCGGCCACCAGCACGGTCGGGACCGTCTCGTCGCCCCCGGTGGCCGCACGCACCGCCGCGGCTCCCTCCGGGTCACGCCGGATGTCGGCCCAGTGCAGCAGCCCGGCCCGGCGCCCCAGCGCCAGGCGCAGCCGCAGGCAGTAGCGGCAGCCCGGCCGCCAGAAGACGACGGGCCGGCCGTCGTCGGCGCTGCGGCGCCGCGCCTCCGCCGCGCTGACCGGCCGCGGGAAGACCAGCGGCGAGTGCGCGACCGCGAGCAGCGTCAGGACCAGCGCGCACACCGCCGCCGCGGCCGTGTCTCCCCGGGCGGCCGACCCGGCCGCGCCCAGCGCCCCGGTGAGCGCGAGAAGGAGTGGCAGGATCCAGGCGCGTGTCATGGACGCGAGGGTAGCCCTCCGGGCCGGGGCGGCAGGGGTGGGTGGGGCCTCAGCGGAGGCGGTCGGCGTAGTGGTCTGTGCCTGGGATCGTCGGGAGGAACGGGGCCACCAGTTCCACCCGGCCCAGGCCCGATTCCGTCACCGCCGTGTCGAGGCCCGTGAAGTACGGGTCCCAGCACTCCGCCGGGTCCGTCTGGAGGAACCACAGCAGGGTCAGGCGGGTGTCGACGCCCTCGACCTGTTTGACGTAGGTCATGCGGTCGCCGGGCAGGGGGGTCGGGCGGAAGACGGTCACCAGGGCCGCCGGTGAGCCCGTGAGGCGCTTGGGGAGGTGGCGGGTGCGCAGCCACTCCAGGAGCCGGTACCGCTGCTCGGGGGTGTCCGCCTCGACGACCTGGAGGACGAGGCCGGCGTAGGGGTGGTCGAGGGCGTGGACGTCGCGGGGTCCGGCCGCGCCGTCGCGGTACACCGTCGTCTCGTGGTCGTGGAACGCCGTGAGGACGTGGGTGCGGTCGTGGTAGACGCGGCCGTCGCGGTTGAGGCGCTTGTTGATGGCGACGGTCCAGCGCATGTGGTCGTCGTAGCGGCCGGCGGTGATCCAGTACGTGGAGAGGTAGCAGCCGGCGGTGACCGGCTGGGCGATCGCGGACTTCTCCGGGTAGCGCAGGAGTTGCAGGTCCCGGGTCGCCACCCAGCGGCGGCCCGCGTACATCCAGGGCATGGCCATCGCGCCGGCGTAGTAGTGGTCGTCCTCGTACCAGCGGTTGTAGGCGTACTCGTGGCCCGGGTGCGGTTCGACCAGGGTGATCAGGGCGTGTCCGGGGCGGGTGCCGTAGGGGCCGACGGCGGCCAGTTCGGCGTACAGCTCGCTGCGGGTGTCCTCGCTCATGCCTTCCCCTTCCTCGGCGGGCGGTTCATACTCTGACGCTCCGTCAGATAATGCGCCAGGGTTCCGGGAGGTCTGCGATGGCACTGCTCGCGGGGAAGACGGTCGTGGTGTCGGGGGTCGGGCCCGGGCTCGGGCGGCAGGTCGCGGCGGCCGTCGTACGGGACGGCGGGCGGGCCGTGCTCGGGGCCCGCACCGAGGCGAGCCTGGCGAAGACGGCCGCCGAGCTCGACCCGGGCGGGGCGCGCACCGCGTACCGGGTCGCCGACATCACCGACGAGGGGCAGTGCGAGGCGCTGGCCGCGCTGGCCGTGGAGCGGTTCGGGCGGATCGACGCGGTGGTCCATGTGGCCGCGCTGGACAGCCACTTCGGCGGACTACAGGACGCGGACTTCGCGGCCTGGCGGGCCGTGCTGGACGTGAATCTGCTGGGCACGCTGCGGATGACCCGGGCCTGTCTGCCGTCGCTCAAGGAGGGCGGCGGCTCGGTGGTGTTCATCGGCACGCAGTCGGCGGTGGCGGCTCCGTCGCAGGTGCGGCAGGCGGCGTACGCGGCGTCGAAGGGGGCGCTGACGAGCGCGATGTACTCGCTGGCCCGGGAGCTCGGGCCGCACCGGATCCGGGTCAACACCGTGCTGCCGGGCTGGATGTGGGGGCCGCCGGTGCAGGCGTTCGTCCGGCTCACCGCGCAGGCGGAGGGCGTGCCCGAGGCGGCCGTGCTGGAGCGGCTGACCGAGCGGGTGGCGCTGCCCGAACTGGCCGCGGACGCGGACGTGGCCGACGCGGCGGTGTTCCTGGCGTCGGACCGGGCGCGGGCGATCACCGGACAGTCGTTGCTGGTCAACGCCGGGGAGCTGATGCGGTGAGTTCATGTAGGTGAACGAAGGCCATCACGTCGAACATTTTTACCTCCCTTTGACTCAACGCTCACTTGTCGTGCTCACGCAGCAGCACCCACGATGAGCGCCGGGCTGAACCCTGGGAGGGCGCACATGAACGGTCTCGACTGGGCCGTGCTCATCGGCTATTTCGCCGTGATGGTCGCGATCGGCGTCTGGTCGCACAAACGCGTGGACAACGTCAGCGACTTCTTCACCGCCGGCGGCAAGATGCCGTGGTGGCTGTCCGGCATCTCGCACCACATGTCGGGCTACAGCGCGGTGATGTTCACCGGGTACGCGGGCATCGCCTACACCTACGGCGTCACGTCCTTCGTCACCTGGTCCTTCCCCATCGCCCTCGGCATCGCCATCGGGTCGAAGCTGTTCGCGCCGCGCATCAACCGGCTGCGCTCCCGGCTCCACGTGGCCTCCCCGCTGGAGTACCTGAAGAACCGCTACGACCTGAAGACCCAGCAGGCGCTGGCCTGGTCGGGCATGCTGCTGAAGATCGTGGACGTGGGCGCGAAGTGGGCGGCGATCGCCACGCTGCTCTCCGTCTTCACCGGCATCTCCCTCAACCAGGGCATCCTGATCACCGGCGGCATCACGGCCATCTACTGCACGATCGGCGGCCTGTGGGCCGACGCGCTGACCGAACTCGGCCAGTTCGTCATCCAGTTGCTGGCCGGCATCGCGATGTTCGTGGCGGTGTTCGTCCGGCTCGACGACCACGGCGGCTTCTTCGGCGTCTGGGACTCCCCCGAGCTCCAGGGCCACGAGAAACCGCTGGTCGGCCCGTACGGCACGGTGTTCCTGCTGGCGTTCCTCTTCATCAAGCTCTTCGAGTACAACGGCGGCATGCTCAACCAGGCCCAGCGCTACATGGCCACCCCGAACGCCAAGGAGGCCGAGCGCTCGGCCCGGCTGTCGGCGATCCTGTGGCTGGTCTGGCCGCTGGTGCTGTTCTTCCCCATGTGGATGTCGCCGCTGCTGGTGGAGTCACAGAAGCCGGACGGCTCCGACTCGTACGCGCTGATGACCGAACAGCTCCTGCCGCACGGCCTGCTGGGTCTGGTCATCGTCGGCTTCTTCTCGCACACCATGGCCATGTGCTCCTCGGACGCCAACGCCATCGCGGCCGTGTTCACCCGGGACTGCGCGCCGGTGATCTGGGCGCGGGCCCGGCGCTGGAACGAGAGCCAGGGCCTGCGGGTCGCCCGGATCGCGACGGTCGTCTTCCTCGGTCTGTCCATGGCGGCGGCGACGCAGGTCAACTCGCCCACGTTCAAGGACATCATCACGGTCGTCATCAAGTGGGTGGCCGGTCTGATGGGCCCGATGGCGATCCCGATGATGCTGGGCCTGCTGCGCGCGTTCCGCAGGTCGGGCCCGACCGCCGCCCTGGCCAGCTGGTCGATGGGCCTGCTCGCCTTCTGGCTGGTGAACTACCCGATCAACTGGAACGTCGAGGGCGGCGTGCCGCTGCAGTACCAGGTGTCGGTGCCGCTGGCGGTGTCGCTGGTGCTCTACATCCTCATCGGGTACATCAAGCCGGAGGACACCCCGGAGCGGCTGGCGCTCATCGAGAAGATCAACACCGACGGGGACGGGGCCGCCGCGGCGGCCGTGCCGGCGCCCGCCGGTGAGGTCGAGGACACCGCCGTGCGCACGACGGTGAAGGACTAGCGGCGGCACGGCCGCGACGACGGTACGCCCTCCGCCTCTCAACGGGCGGAGGGCGTAGCGCTGTTCAGTCGTCCTCGTCCAGTACGCCGGTGACCTTGCGCAGGTCGACGAACTTGAAGTCGGTGTTGTCGCGGACCTCGCCGTCGGCGTCCGTCTCGTCCGGGGTGTTGTGCCCGTCCTGCACCACGAGCAGGCCGCCCGGGTAGCGGGAGCCGAGGGGCGCGTTCAGCACGGCGGCGCCGTCGCACTCCTCGGAGCCGTCGACGGTGCCGGCGGTGATGCGGAAACCGCTCTCGTACTCGTTGTCGTCGGAGACCTCGCGGTCGTACGCGGCGAAGGTGTCGTCGCCCTGGCTGGAGGCGAGCAGGTAGCCGTCGCCGTCACCCTCGTCGAGGAGGGTCAGGCCCTCGACGTCGGCCGACAGGTGCGTGCCGCCGTAGCCGGGGTCGGCGCCCGCGACGCACTCCTCGGTCGCCTCGTCGTAGGTGGCGGGGACGCCGTACTCGCGGACCTTGTCGATCAGCTTCGGCCTGCCGGTGAGGTCGGCGGGCAGCCGCCAGATGCCGACGTCCTCCTGGCCGGCGTAGAGCACCTTGTTCGCCGGGTCCACGACCATGCCCTCGACCTGCGGGAGGTCGCCGGGGTCGCCGCAGGGGGTCCAGGACGTGCCGTTCGGGAGGGTGAAGGAGGCGGGCAGGTCGTAGGTGCGCACCCGCCGGTAGGTGACCGCTCCGGCGGCGGTGGTCCGCAGCTCCAGCAGGGCGAGCCGGGTGCGGCTGCGCCGGCTGACCACGGCGTAGGAGCGGCCGGTGGCCTTGTCCTTCCAGGTGGCCAGGCCGTAGGGGGTGGCCTGATCGTTGACCTCGTCCTGGGTGCTGGAGAAGACGAGCGGTGCGTTCGGGTCGGTGACGTCGGTCAGCGGCCGGGCGGCGCCGGGGGTGATGCGGTAGATCCGCAGGTGGTCGCGGCCGCGGTCGGTGACGACGGCGACGTCGGCGCGGCCGGTCGGCAGCGGGAACCCGGAGACCAGGTCCACGTTGTTGAAACGGCCCGGCTTGGCGTCGGGGGTGGGCGCGGGCGGCGCCGGGATCGACTGCACCTCCTTGCCGGCCAGGTCGTACACGCGCAGGCCGCCCTCCTTGGCGGTGGCGATGACCAGGCTGGCGTCGGGGTCGGCTGCGTTGCGCCAGATCGCCGGGTCGTCGGCGTCCGCGTTGTCCGCGTTGCCGCCGGCGTCGTCGCCGTACAGGGCCGGGGTCTCGGTGGTGGCGGTCACCGCCGGAAGCCCGGAGCCGGCGGCCCGGGCCGGGGCGGGCAGCACCGCCATGGCCGTCAGAACCGCGGCGATCGCGGCCGTCTGTGTCCCGCGCAGCTTGCGCACAATGCCTCCACGAAGGGGGGTGAACGGACGAGACCCGGTGGTGCGGCCACGGGAGGGCGATCCCCGTGCCGGGCCGTGCAGATCCTGTGGACCGAAGGTGACGGGACGACCACGCTACGGTGACGTGCCCATGCCACGCGAGTGAGCAGTGGGCAGGGGGCGCGTTCTACACGGCGCGCGGGTAGCGGGCCAGCCAGCCCGGGGAGGAGCCTGCGGGGCCGTGGAGGGCCGGGCCCTGGGTCATCTCCATGGCGAAGTCGTCGGCCAGTTCCAGGATCGTGGGGCGGCCCTCCAGCTCGGCCAGCCAGGCCGGGGGCAGGGCGGTCTCGCCGTGCAGGGCGCCGAGGAGGCCGCCGGTGAGGGCGGCGGTGGCGGCGGAGGGGCCGTCGTGGTTGACGGCGAGGCACAGGCCGTGGCGGACGTCGGCGGCGACCAGCGCGCAGTACACGGCGGCCGCGACGAGTCCCTCGGCGGTGCCCGCCCCGCTCAGTTCGGCGACCCGCTCGGGCCCGGGCATGCCCTGGCGCACGGCGCCCAGCGCGTGCTGCAGCGCCTCCGCGACGGGCTGGTGGCCGGGGCGGGTGGCGAGCAGGGCGAAGGCGCGCTGCACGGCGGCGTCCAGGCTCTCGCCGAGGGCCAGCCCGTGCACGATCACCGCGTACGCGCCCGCCGCGATGCAGGCCGTGGGGTGGCCGTGGGTCTGTGCCGCGCACTCCACCGCGAGCTGGGCGACGAGCTGCGGCTCCCACCCGACGAGCAGCCCGAACGGCGCGGACCGGGCGGCGGCCTCGGGCCCGGTCTCGCCCGGGTTCTTGGGCGCGTCCGGTGTGCCCATGGTGTCGTCGCCGAGCCCGAGGATCAGCGCGCGGCTGGGGTCGCGGCGTGCGTACAGCCACTCCTCGCGGGCCAGCCAGCCGTCCTCCTTGCGGCGCTCGTCCGGGCCCCAGTCCCGCTGGGTGGCGGCCCAGCGCAGGTACGCCCGGTGCACGTCGGTCGGCGGGTGCCAGGCGCCGGTGTCCCGCCGCACCTGGGCCCTGATCAGCCCGTCCACGGAGAACAGGGTGAGCTGTGTGAGGTGCGTGACGGCGCCGCGTCTGCCGTAGGCGGGGGCGAGGTCCCGCAGCCCCTCGGCCCCGTGCGCCTCCCGGATCGCGTCGATCCCCAGCCCGTCCACCGGCGCGCCCAGCGCGTCCCCGACGGCCACGCCGAGCAGGGTCCCGCGCACCCGGCTGCGAAAGTCCTGCTGCTCCGTACGCCCCCAGACGGCACCGGCAGTCGCACCCACCTTGACCTCCCAGGGCACCGTCCATACGTACGACAGCTCGCCACTGTAATCGAATGGGGACGGTGGGTTCAGGGGGAGGAACGGGGTGGGGGTGGGCCAGGATTCCCGGAGCGGGACGGGTCAGCCGTACCAGGTCGAACCCAGGCAGGACCAGCCGTCAGGACCAGTCGTCACAGTCCTGCCTCGGCCTCTGCGGCGTCCCGGATGGCGCGGATCTCGGCGATGGCCTCGGTCGGGTCCTGTTCCCCGGCATCGACGATGCGCTCCAGCTCCCGCAGACGCTCGGCCCTGGCGGGGTGGCGCTCGATCGCGACGAAGACGGCCCATGAGTGCACGAAGGCGCGCAGGGGCGCCAGGCTCTGTGTCTGCTGAGCATTGGTCGCGGCCTCGAAGAGGTGCTGCGTCAGCGTCGGGAGACGGCTCGGGGCGATCCGTGCCACGGCATCACGCAGTGCCTCGGGCGTGAGCGGAGGCATCGGACTCGGCATCGTCACGCTGCCCTGTGTGTGTCGGTTCGGCAGTCGCGGCAGTGGCCTGGGTGGGAGGCGCGGAAGGCTCGGTCGCAGCCGTCGCAGGTCTGGAGGGGGTCCGGGCGGACCAGGGGCGGGGAAGGGGGTGGGGCCGCGGGGAGCGGTGGAGGGAGGAGGGCCGTCAGACGGTGGGCCAGGAACGCCGCCGGGTGCTGGATCGGGGCCGTGGGCAGGCCCGTCGTCAGCGCGCGCCGGACCGCCTCGGCGGGCACGCCGCGCTCCAGCCACGCCGTGACCGCCGGGGCCAGGCGGTGTACGTCCCGCTCACTGAGCAGCAGCCGGGAGTCGAGCGTGCGCAGGCCGGTGAGGACGTCGGAGGCCGCGGTGCGGTCCGGCCGCGGAGCCGCCTTGCCTTCCGGGCGGGGCGTGGCGGGTGCCGGGCGGGGCTCCGGGGCGGCGGCGGTGCGGGGCTTGTTGTACGAGACCGTGCGGGTTACGACTCGGCCCGATTGAAGACGCTCCCTGGGGCGAGCGAGGTACCCGTGGGCCTCCAGTTCGCGCAGGGCCGCCGCGATACGGATCTCGCCCTCCGGGAACTTCGCCGTGAGTGCCTTGATGCCGACCGGCGTTCCGGCGGGCAGCGACTGGATGTGGACCGCCAGGCCGATCGCCGTCAGGGACAGCTCAGGGTGCTGGGCGAGGTGGTTGCCGACGACCGTGAAGTGGTCGTCGTGGCGTTCCGTCACGTGCTGGACACCCGAAGTGCCGGACTGCGCGCGCGAGGGCGCGCTAGGGTGCTGCTCAGTCATCGGGAAGGGCTCTTCTTCCTTGGTGATCAGGCCCTCGCAGTGGGATGGCAGTCCCGGCGAGGGCCGTATTCGTCTGTGGGGTTGTCTGCGCCGACGCTGCACCATCGACTGCCCGCCGCGCCAGCCGAGTTGGTGATGTTCACCCCTGCGGGTGAGCCGCGGGGGCGGTGGGGGTGGGTGGGTTCTTTCCCCGGTTCTTTTGGTTCTTGGCGTCGCGAACGGCCGGGTCATGACGCACCGCGACACGGTCACACGAGGGTCAGTTCGGCCCAGACCGTCTTGGTGCCGGCCGGGGCCTGCGTCACGCCCCAGCGGTCCGTGTACGCCTCGACGATGCGCAGGCCCCTGCCGCCTTCCGCGTCCTCCTCCACCGGGTCCGGGACGCGCGGGATCCGGTCGCCCCGGGCGTCCGTGACCTCGACGCGGAGCGTGCGGTCGGCGCGCAGCTCCAGCCGCAGCCGGAAGTCCCTGCCGAGCACCCGTCCGTGCCGTACGGCGTTGGACGCCAGCTCGGCCACGACCTGCGCGGCGGCCTCGTACGGCTCGCCCCACGCGTCGAGTTGGCGTTCGGTGAGCAGCCGCGCCAGTCGCGCACCTCTTCGAGTCGCCGACAGCTGAACGGCGAAGAGGCGGGTGTGCGCGGGGATCCGGGTGGGGGATTTCTGACTCATGTCACCCAGCGTGGTCGTCCGCCCCTACCCTGAACAGTGACGACCTCGGTACGGAGCGTGACTGTCCGGACGCGTGACGGGGTCGTACGGGTCGTACGTCAGGAGGGGAAGGCGTGGAGGACGAGGAAGCGGCTGCCGTGCTCAGGACCGTCGGGCGGCAGATCAAGATGTGGCGCGAGGCGGCGGGGCTGAAGCAGGCGGAGTTGGGCGCGGCCATCGGGTACGGCGAGGAGATGGTGTCGTCCGTGGAACGGGCCCGCCGCATCCCCAAGCCGGATTTTCTCGACAAGGCGGACGAGGTCCTCCACGCCGGCGGCAAACTCGCCGCGATGAAGACGGATGTGGAGCAGGCTCGGTATCCCAAGAAGGTGCGGGACCTGACCAGGCTGGAGGACGACGCCGTCGAGCTCGGGGCTTACGCCGGTCTGCACATTCACGGACTGCTCCAGACGCCCGAGTACGCGCACGCCCTGTACGCCATGCGGCGGCCGGCCTACACGGAGGAGGAGATCGAGCGGCTCGTGGCCGCCCGTATGGCCCGGAAGGCCGTCTTCGAGAAGGTGCCCCGGCCACTCCTCACGTTTGTCCAGGAAGAGGCGACACTGCGACGGCCCCTCGGGGGCAGGATGGTGCTACGTCGTCAACTCGAACACCTGCTTGAAGTAACCGAGTTGAGGCACGTATCGATCCAGGTCATGCCTACGGACCGGGAGGATCACGCGGGCTTGATGGGCCCGTTCAGGGTGCTGAAGCTGAGGGACGGCACGACGCTGGGGCACTCGGCGGGTCAGCTGCACGACCGAGTCATCTCCGACCCGAAGGACGTCCAAGTCCTGGATATGCGCTATGGAATGATCCGGGCGCAGGCCCTCTCGCCCCGGGAGTCGCGAGCCTTCATCGAGAAAGTACTGGGAGAAGAGACATGACACCCACCCCGCCGAGGTGGTTCAAGAGCAGCTACAGCGGCAACGACGATGCCGACTGCCTCGAAGCCGCCATATCCCCCACCCCCCGACTCACCCTGCTCGTCCGCGACTCCAAGGACCGCGACGGTGCCCGGCTCGCCTTCACCCGGGCCGCCTGGTCGGAGTTCCTCGCGTTCACGGCAGGTCGCTGACCCGGCCCATGGCCGGATGCGTCGGTCGGTCCGCCGAACACGCCCTGTTCCGGGCCGACTTGGCCACCGAGCCGGACGGCTCCCGCATCGGCGGTATCCGCCGCCATGGTGTCGCGTGCGCACCGGCGGTTGGGAAGAATGATCGTCATGGCCACCTCCACAACCCCACGCGGCGGGCTGTCGCTCGCCGCCACGCTGCTCACCGGCACCATCGCCCTCTACATGGCGCTGGTCGCCTTCGGGAACATCACCGACTTCGGCACCAACCAGCAGTTCGTCCGGCACGTGCTGGCGATGGACACCACGTTCAAGGACGAGGACCTGATGTGGCGTGCCATCACCAGTGAAGGGCTTCAGGACGCCGCGTACGTCGCGATCATCGTGTGGGAGACCGTCGCCGCGCTCGTCCTGATATACGGGACGTGGCTGTGGGCCGGACGTGACGCCGTGCGCGCCCGGCGGATGTCGACGTACGGGCTGCTGATGGTGATGCTGCTGTTCGGCGCCGGGTTCATCGCGATCGGCGGTGAGTGGTTCTCGATGTGGCAGTCGAAGAACTGGAACGGGCTGGACGCCGCGACCCGCATCTTCCTGTTCAGCGGGGTCGTGCTGATCGTCAACCAGCTGTCGGCCCCGCGCGCGGAGACGTCCGCTACCTGACCACGGCCACGGTCGTGCCGACCGTGCCGAACGCCCACAGTGCCGAGCCGTCCGCCTTCTTCATCCGGACCCCGCCGGTCTTCCCGCCGGAGGCGGCGGGCGGCGGGGAGGACCCGTCGACCGCGTTGGAGAAGGCGACGGAGACGCCGTCCTGTGCGGCGAAGTACATGATGTGCTCGATCTGGACCCCGTCGGAGCCGGTCGTGGCCTCGTTGCGGGACGAGATCGTGTAGGTGCCGAGGGCGGGGTCGACCGTGCCCGGCCAGACCGTGAACGTCCGGCGGGTCGCCTCGCTCGCGTCGACCATCCACACCCGCTTCTCCCCGAGGGAGTAGACGATGCGCCGGCCGGTGCCGGAACCGTCCGGGACCCGGGCCGGGGCGGACGCCGTGGGCTTGGGCTGCGCCGACACCGAGCTGCTCGGCTTGGCCGAGCTCGCGGTGGGATGCGGGCCCTGGTCCGCCTGCACGGCCAGGACCGTCACCGCGGCTATCGCTCCCACGGTCAGCCCGGTCGTCCAGGCCCACGAAGGAAGTCGGGCAGGCACCGGCACGCATCTCCTCAGTCACGGGACCCCGCACAGCACCGGGGTTCCGATCATCGTACTGCGCGCCCGCCGCTCCTCGACGGCCTCGGGGCCCCGCGATCACGGGCCCCCGGCGGTCTTGCGGACCGGTACCGGTCCGGTGCCCGCGCCGCGCGCGGTGTAGCGCGGGGCCCGTACCGGGGCCGGGTAGGCGAGGTGCACCAGCCGGGTCTGCTCCTGCCGCATGTGGGTGAGCGACTCCAGGATGTAGCCGACGAGCAGGACCAGGGCGGCGATGGTCATGATCGCGGCGGCGAGGATCGCCGTGGGGACGCGGGGCACGGTGCCCGTGCGGACGAAGTCGGCGATGACGGGGATGCCGAGGATCACCGAGACCAGGGCCAGCACGCCCGCGATCACGGTGTGCACGAGCGAGGGGCGCTCGCGGCGCGCCAGGTCGAGGATGACCCGCAGGATGCGCCAGCCGTCCCGGTAGGTGCGCAGCTTGCTCTCGCCGCCGGCCGGCCGGACCCGGTAGTCCACGGGCACCTCGGCCGTGGGCAGCCGCAGGTGCAGCGCGTGGATGGTCATCTCGGTCTCGGTCTCGAACTCGCGGGCCAGGGCCGGGAAGGACTTCACGAAGCGCCGCGAGAAGACCCGGTAGCCGCTGAGCATGTCGGTCACGTCGTTGCCGAACAGGGAGCGCACCGCGCCGGTGAGCACCTTGTTGCCCACCGCGTGCCCGGCCCGGTAGGCCCCGTCGGTGACGACCCGGCGGGCGCCGACGACCTGGTCGTACGGTCCGTCGAAGAGCAGGTCGACCAGGTCGCGGGCGCGGGAGACGTCGTAGGTGTCGTCCCCGTCGACGATGAGCAGGGCGTCGGCGTCCACGTCGGCGAAGGCGCGGCGGATCACGTTGCCCTTGCCCTTGCGGGTCTCGTGCCGGACGATCGCGCCGGCCTCCCGGGCGAGTTCCGCCGTGCGGTCGGTGGAGGCGTTGTCGTACACGTAGACGACGGCCTCGGGGAGGGCGGCGCGCAGGTCGCGGACGACCTTGCCGACGGCCGCCTCCTCGTTGTGACACGGCACGACACACGCGATCGTCGGTTCCACGACCACTCCTCACCCGGACCGTCGTTGTGCCCGTCGGAACTTCCTTTGTGGGGAAATCATGCGATATGCGCGCGTCCTGGGCGCGCGGGAGCGCCGGGTCGTTACGCTCGCCGGGTGCCGGTCCTCGCATCCGTGACGCTGCGTGCGCGCGACGCCGTCAAGGGCGTCTGGCGGGAGGCCGCCAAGTTCGGCGTCATCGGGGCCCTGGCCTTCGTCGTCGACAACGGCGGCTACAACCTGCTGGTCTTCGGCCTGCCCGGCGGCGCCGAGGGCGGGGTGATGCACACCGCCCCCGTACAGGCGTCCGTGCTCGCGACGGGCGCGGCCGCGCTGTTCAGCTGGGTCGGCAACCGGTACTGGACCTACCGCCACCAGCACCGGGACAAGGTGACGCACGAGCTGGTGCTGTTCCTGGTCGCCAACGGCGTCGGGCTGGTCATCACCGCCGGGACGGTCTTCGCCTCGCGCCAGCTGCTCGGGCTCGACTCGGCGCTCAGCGACAACACCGCCCGCATCCTCGGCTGGGTGCTGGCGACGCTGTTCCGCTTCTACGCCTATCGGCGCTACGTCTTCGTCGCCCCCTGAGCGCGAGCCGCTAGCATCCGGCATATGTCGCATAAGGGACGGATGTCGGGTGGGCGCTGGGTCGCGGGTCTGGCCGCCGTCGCCGCCGTCTGCTGCCTGGGCACGGTGCTCGTCTTCGCGCCGGGGTTCCTCAGCCCCGACAGCCTCGACCAGCTCCGGCAGGCCCAGGGCCGCACGCCCCTGACCGACTGGCATCCGCCCGTGCTGAGCCTGGTGTGGCGGGCCCTCATCGCGGTGACCGGCTCGATCGCCTCGATGCTCGTCCTGCAGTCCCTGGTCTTCTGGGGAGCGCTGTGGGTGCTGTCCTGGGCGGTGTGGGAGCTGACCGGGAGACGGGCCGGTTCGCTCGCGGTGCTCGGACTCGGGCTGACCCCGTTCGTGCTGACGTTCGCCGGGGTGGTGTGGAAGGACGTGCACGCGGCGTTCGCCCTGCTCGCGGCGTGTGCGGTCGCCCTCACCGGGCTGCGGCTCCGGGACACCGCGGCGCGTCCCGCCGTGCGGTGGGCGCTGCTCGCTCTCGGTGTGCTGTTCCTGGCGTACGCCATGCTCGTGCGCAAGAACGCCTTCCTGGCCGCGCTGCCCGTCTTCGTCCTGCTGGTCCTCGCCCTGTGGCGGCCCCCCGGGCGCCGTACGTGGGCGACGTGCACGGCGGCGCTCGCGGCCGGGCTCGTCCTGCCCGCCGCCGCCATCTCCCTGTTCGCCGAGCCGCTGCAGACCAGACAGGGCGCGCAGATCATGCTCGACGACCTGGTGCACGTCCTCACGGTGGACGAGTTGCGGTCGGCGGACGTCCCGCCCGGGCTGCGCGACCGGCTCGTGGCCTCGGCCCGGGAGTGCGCCCGCACCGGCGCGCTGTCGGATGCCTACTGGGCCTGCTGGGAACGCCCCGCCGACGGGCTGCGCGCGGACGCGGACGAGATCACCTCCCTGTGGCTGCGGGAGATGGGCGGGCACGTGCCGGGCTATCTCCAGTACCGGCTGCGGCTGTTCGCGACGCTGCTGTTCGAGACCGACTACGTCTACAAGGCCGGCATCACCCGCAACGACCTGGGCATCGAGGTGGCGCACCCGCAGCTGGAGGCAACGCTCGGCAGTTACGTCGACGGCATGGCGACGGACCTGCGGTGGCTGTTCCGCGGCTGGTTCTGGCTCGCCGTCGCGCTGGTGCTCGCCGTCCGGCCGGGCAGGGGACGGTTCGCGATGCCGGTGCGGGCGCTGGGCATCAGCTCGGCGGCCTACATCCTCGGCTATCTGCCGATCATGCCCGCGACGGACTTCCGCTACGTGTACTGGCCCGCGCTGGCCTGCGGCCTCGGGGTGGTGCTGCTGTGGGCGGGCCGGGGCACGCCTCCCCCGCGGCCCGCGCACCCCGGCGCCACGACCGGCCGGCCCCTGACGGAACAGCAGCCGGCGGACGCCGGGGGACCGTAGGCCCGTCGACCGGAACAACCGGCGCCCGCCCGAGGCCGGCAGGACCGTCGACCGGAGCAGCGACCGGCGGGCGCCGGGGCCGGCGGATCCGTCAGTCCAGCACCGGCAGGAGCTCCGGCAGGTGCCCGTCCGAGGCCAGTGCCGTCCGCTGCCGCTCCTCGGGGACCTCGCCGTAGAGGGTGGTGCGGGGCCTGGCGGGACGACCGGCCGCCTCCGCCACGGCGATCAGGTCCTTCACCGACTTGTACGAGCCGTACGACGAGCCCGCCATCCGGGAGATGGTCTCCTCCATGAGCGTGCCGCCGAGGTCGTTCGCGCCGGAGCGGAGCATCTCGGCCGCGCCCTCGGTGCCCAGCTTGACCCAGCTGGTCTGGATGTTGGGGATCCACGGGTGCAGCAGCAGCCGGGCCATGGCCGTCACCGCGCGGTTGTCCCGCAGGGTCGGGCCCGGGCGGGCGATCCCCGCGAGGTAGACCGGCGCGTTGGTGTGCACGAACGGCAGCGTCACGAACTCGGTGAAGCCGCCCGTGCGCTGCTGGATGCCCGCGAGGGTGCGCAGGTGCCCGAGCCAGTGGCGCGGCTGGTCGACGTGCCCGTACATCATCGTCGAGGACGAGCGGATGCCGAGCTCGTGGGCCGTCGTCACGACGTCGATCCAGTCGGCCGCGGGCAGCTTGCCCTTGGTGAGGATCCAGCGGACCTCGTCGTCGAGGATCTCGGCGGCCGTGCCCGGGATGGTGTCCAGACCGGCCTCCTTGGCCGCCGTCAGCCACTCACGCACCGACATGCCGGTGCGGGTCGCGCCGTTGACGACCTCCATCGGCGAGAACGCGTGCACGTGCATACCGGGGACGCGTTCCTTCACGGCCCGGGCGATGTCGAAGTAGGCCGTGCCGGGCAGGTCCGGGTGGATGCCGCCCTGCATGCAGACCTCCACCGCGCCCACGTCCCAGGCCTGCCGGGCCCGGTCGGCGACCTGGTCCAGGGAGAGGGTGTAGGCGTCGGCGTCCGTGCGGCGCTGGGCGAAGGCGCAGAAACGGCAGCCGGTGTAGCAGACGTTGGTGAAGTTGATGTTGCGCGTGACGATGTAGGTGACGTCGTCGCCCACGGCCGACTTGCGCACGTCGTCGGCGACCCGCGCGAGGGCGTCCAGCGCCGGTCCGTCCGCGTGCAGCAGGGCCAGCGCCTCCTCGTCGGAGAGCTTCGTCGGGTCGTCGGCGGCCGTGCGCAGGGCCTGCCGTACGTCCGTGTCGATGCGCTCGGGTGCCATGCCCGGGGCGGCGGCCTCGCGCAGGGCGCCCCAGTCGCCGTACACCTCGTCGAAGTCGTCCCGGCGGTCCGACGTACGGCCCTCGGTGTCGATGGAGGTGTGCAGGTCGGTGCGGCCCGAGGCGGTGAAGACCTCCTCCGGCTCCTGCCACGGCAGGCCCCGCGGGAGAGCCTCGGGGCGGGCCAGGCCGGTCTCCGGGTCGGCGAGGGCCGCCACGTGCGGACGCAGCCTCGGGTCCAGCCAGGGCTCGCCGCGCCTGACGAACTCCGGGTACACGCACAGCCGTTCGCGCAGCTCGAACCCGGCCGCCCGGGACTTCTCGGCGAGCTGCTCGATCTGCGGCCAGGGGCGCTCGGGGTTGACGTGGTCGATGGTGAGCGGGGAGACGCCGCCCCAGTCGTCGATGCCGGCGCGGATCAGCCGCTCGTACTCGTCGTCGACCAGGTTGGGCGGGGCCTGGATGTTGCCGTTCGGGCCCATCAGGAGACGGGCGACGGCCACCGTGGCGACCAGTTCGTCCAGTTCCGCGTCGGGCATCCCGCGCATCGCGGTGTCCGGCTTGGCGCGGAAGTTCTGGATGATCAGCTCCTGGATCCCGTGGTAGGCCCGGGAGACCTTGCGCAGCGCGAACAGCGACTCGGCCCGCTCCTCGAAGGTCTCGCCGATGCCTATGAGCAGCCCGGAGGTGAAGGGGACGGAGGACCGCCCGGCGTCCTCCAGGACGCGCAGCCGGACCGCGGGCTCCTTGTCGGGCGAGCCGTGGTGGGGGCCGCCCGGCTCCGACCACAGGCGGGTGGCGGTGGTCTCCAGCATCATCCCCATGCTGGGCGCGACGGGCTTGAGGCGCTGGAAGTCGGCCCAGCTCATGACGCCCGGGTTGAGGTGCGGCAGCAGGCCCGTCTCCTCCAGGATGCGGATGGAGATGGCCCGCACGTAGGCGAGGGTGTCGTCGTAGCCGTGCGCATCGAGCCACTCGCGCGCCTCCGGCCAGCGGTCCTCCGGCTTGTCGCCGAGGGTGATGAGGGCTTCCTTGCAGCCGAGGGCGGCGCCCTTGCGGGCGATGTCCAGCACCTCGTCGGGGGACATGAACATCCCGTGGCCCGCCCGGCGCAGCTTGCCGGGCACGGTGACGAACGTGCAGTAGTGGCACTTGTCCCGGCACAGCCGGGTCAGCGGGATGAAGACGCTCTTGGAGTACGTGATGACCCCGGGCCGGCCGGCCGCCTCCAGGCCCGCGTCCCGCACCCGGGCGGCCGAGGCCGACAGGTCCTCCAGGTGCTCACCCCGCGCCTGGAGCAGGACCGCCGCCTCGGCGACGTCGAGGGAGACGCCGTCCCTGGCCCGTTTCAGGGCGCGACGCAGGGAGTTCTCGGTGGGGCCGGTTCCGGAGGTCGCGGGAGTCGTCATCCTTCGAGCATACGAGTGCCCTGATCAGGCCGGGCCCGGGCGGTCGGGCCCGCCTCCGGCCACTCCCGCAGCGCCGCCCGGGCCGCGTGGTGGCCGCACATGCCGTGCACCGACGGGCCCGGCGGGGTCGCCGAGGAGCACAGGAACGTGCCCGGCAGGGGCGTGCGGTAGGGGTTCCAGCGGGGCACCGGACGGGCCAGCGTCTGCCACAGGCTCATCGCGCCCGAGGCGATGTCACCGCCCACGTAGTTCGCGTTGTACGCGCCCAGCCGGGCCGCCGTGACGCCGCGTTCGGCGAGCACCGTGTCGGTGAAGCCCGGGGCGTGGGTCTCCAGGGCGGCGCGGATCACCGGCAGCGGGTCCCGGGTGTCGCCGTGGGGCACGTGCGCGTAGGCCCAGACCGGTCTCCTGCCGCGCACGGCCCGGGCCGGGTCGGCGGCGGCCGGGTCGACCACGATGATGTACGGGTGCCCGGTCCGCAGTCCCCGGGCCGTCGCCGTCTCGGCGCGGGCCAGCTGCGGTGCCGTGCCGTGCGTGCCGCCCAGGTGGATGGTGGCGGCCCGGGACAGCCGGGGGTCGCTCCAGGGGATCGGGCCCTCGACGAGGAAGTCGGCCTTGGCGGCGCCCGGACCGTAGCGGTAGCGGGACAGCGCGCGGAGGTAGCCGCTCGGCAGGGGGGCGATCCGGGCCAGTTCGCGGGGCGAGACGTCCAGCAGGGTGAGGCGGCGGGCGGGCAGGTCGTGCAGGCTGTCCACCCGGACTCCGGTGTGGATGCGGCCGCCGAGCCGCTCGATGTGCGCGGCCATGACGTCGGCGACGGCCTGCGAGCCGCCGCGCGGGACGGGCCAGCCGGTGGTGTGGGCGAGGTGCCCGAGCAGCAGCGCGACCGCGGCGGCCGCCGGGGAGGGCAGCCGGCCGATGCCGTGGGCGGCCACGCCCGTCAGCAGCGCCCGGGCCGCCTCCGTGCGCAGGCCGCCGCCCACGCGCAGGGCCAACGGCGCCAGCCGGGGGGCCAGCACGGCCAGGGCCCGCGGGTCGGGCGGCGTGCGCTGGGTGGAGAGCATCAGCTCCACCACGTCCGCCGAGCGCTCCATCAGCGGCAGCATCAGCCGCCGCCAGCGCGGCCCGTCCGCGCCCAGTTCCGCGCAGGTGGCGTCGAGGTCGCGCCAGGCCAGCGCGGCCGGGCGGCCCTTGAGGGGATGGCCGTAGGCGGCCGGAGAGTGCAGCAGGGGGACGCCGTGTCCCGCCAGGTCCAGGGACCGCATGAACGGGGAGACCGGTGCCATGGGGTGGACCGCGGCGCAGATGTCGTGCAGCACCTCCGAGTCGAACAGGGCCTTCGAGCGCAGCCCCCCGCCGATCCGCTCGTGCGCCTCGAACACCTCCACGCGCAGGCCCGCGCGGGCGAGGGTGAGCGCGGCCGCGAGCCCGTTGGGCCCGGAGCCGACGACGACGGCGTCCGTCATGCGAGTCCCCTGAGTGGAAAGGAGTGGAAGGGGGTGGAAGGGAGTGGAAAGGAGCGCGAAGGCCGGTGGGTGGGCAGGCCAGTGGGTGGACAGGCCGGTCAGTGGACAGGCCGGTCGGTGGACAGGCCGGTCAGTGGACAGGCCGGTCAGTGGAAGGCCAGCCACCCGATGCCCACGGCGCAGGTGAGACCGGCGGCGGCCACGGCGGCCGGGCGGTTGCGGTGCAGCGCGAACCACACCAGCGCGGCGGTCACCAGCACCGCGCCGGTGCCGATCGCGGCGCGCAACGGCCCGTCGCTGTAGCCGTACTCGCCGAAGTGCTGCGCCAGCCAGCCGAACCAGGCGATCCTCATGACGTTCCCCGTGCTTCTCTCGGTGTCGTGCGGGTGGTCGTGCTCAGTTCCCGCCGCGCGGGGCGGGAGCCGCGAGGAGGGTCTTCCTGGCGAGGCTGTCGGTGCCGTCCGGGTCGCCCAGGCGGTGCAGGACGAGCCAGCGGCCGTCGTCGTGCGCCGCCGCCACGACGGACGAACCGCGGGTGGCGCCGTTGTGCCAGGTGATCGACTGCCCCCGCTGCCAGCTGGGCGCGGGCGGGCCCAGCCGTCGTTCGACGAGCAGGCCGACGACGACTTGGGACAGGGTCCGGCAGGTGGACCACAGGCCGCCGGCCGGCAGGATCGGTCCGGTCAGCGTCCACAGGGGCCGGGGCCGGCCGAACAGGCCGCGCGGGATCAGCCGCAGCTCCCGCGGCGGCAGCGCGGTCACCGAGCCCGGCTCCAGCCCGAGGGGCGACAGCACCCGTTCGTCGACGAGTTGCTGGTAGGAGCGTCCCGTGACGGACGTCAGCGCGTGCCCGAGCACCGCGTACCCGAGGTTGGAGTACTCCTCCTCGCCCAGCCGGCCCGTGGCCACCCGGTCCAGCTCGCGCAGCGAGGCGCGCAGGGCCTCCTCGGTGAAGGTGGCGTACGGGTCGTCGGGCGGGCCGGAGGGGCCGACGGGCAGGCGCGGCAGGCCCGAGGTGTGCTCGGCCAGGTGCCGCAGGGTGATGCCCGTCCCCGCGGGCACCTCCGGGAGGCACTCCTCCAGCGGGGTGTCGAGGCCGACGACGCCGTCCTCGGCCAGCCGGGCCAGGACGGTTCCGGTGAACACCTTGCTGAGGGAGCCGATTTCGACGAACCGGTCCTGGTCATGGCCGTGGGCGGCCCGGTCGTCGATACCGGGGCCGCCCAGCAGGCAGGTCGGGGTGGGCACGTGGGGTGTCGCTCCTGTCGTCAGACGAGTTCGGCCTCGGGTGCGGCCGACTTGGTTCCGTTCTCCCCGTTCGCGGGGGCCGCCTGCGCGGACGCCGCGCGCTCCGCCTCGGGCGTGCGGGCCGCGGGCAGCAGGCCCTTGACCCGGAGCACCGCCCGGTCGAGGGCGCCGGAGAGGAAGACGAGATCACAGGCGATCATGGTCAGCGCGAAGCCGGTCAGCCCCATGAAGAACGCGATCGACAGGTGGAAGCAGATGGACGCCGCGGCCGCCCAGGGGCGCAGCGCCGGGACGAGCACGCCCAGCGGGAAGTACACGAGGAAGGCGACCGTGCCGTAGGTGCCGAGCACCACCAGGAAGTCGCTCTCGTACACCAGGTTCGACCAGCCGGGCAGTTCGAACTCCGCGACGCGCATGATGTAGAAGAGCGCCGTGCCGTCCTGCCACTCCTCGCCCATCACCTTGTACAGGCCGGAGACGACGTAGACGAGGCAGATCTGCGCGGCCACCATGAGGACGCCCAGGTTGTGGAACGGCACGGACACCGCCCGCAGTTGCCCGGGGACCCGCTCGGCGAGGCGGCTCGCGAGGCCGGTCGGCAGGGCGAAGCGGTCGTAGCAGCGCGTCAGCAGCAGGAACGGGATGACGACGTAGGCGAGGTTGTCGCCGCCGTCGAGGAGGCCGGGCTGGCGCTGGTAGACGGACCACAACAGGGCCCAGTGCAGGACCAGTCCGGGCCGGCCGCCGACACCGAGCGTCACGGCCAGCGCCACCGCGATCCCCAGGTGGTAGACGACCTGGAAGAACACCGGTGACCCGGACAGCGCGTAGACGCTGAAGCCGGTCAGCTGAGCCGTGAACTCGTCGTGCGGCAGCACCCCGTCGGGCCCGAACAGGTAGTTCCGCTCCCGGTACTGGCCGACGTAGTACATGAGCCCGACGAAGCCGAGAAGCGCGCGCGTTCCCGAGACGCCGGTGACGGCGACCGGGTTCAGCGACCAGGAGTCCAGCCGGCCGGTGACGTCCTTCAGGGCGTTCCTCATCGCAGATCCCGGGTCTTGTGCCAGGAGAAGTCCTTCACGAGGACCTTTCCCTCGGCGGTCGGGTCGTGGCGCTTGGACCACGGCGGCAACTCGTGGACGTACATACGGACCTGCACCTTCTCGGCTTTTCCGTCGCACGCGTCGGGCATCTGGTCGTAGGCGTACCGGGACAGCCCCTTCACGGCCTCCGCCTCGGTGGCCTTCTCGAAAGGCAGCGGGGGCAGTGCGGGTTTCTTGTCGTTGGTCTGCTGCTGCCGCAGTCTGCGCAGGAGTTCCTCGCTGCTGGTGATGTTCTGCAGATGCGCGGACACGATTCTGACCTCACGCGACGGGAAGAACCGGGAACTCTGCGCCTTTTCCACTCCCCGGGCCGAGACGTCGTAGTACGGCGACACCGATCCGTCCGCGCACGCGGCCCGGGCCAGGATGCCGCGGTCGTCGGAGACGGGGGTCGGGGCGAAGAGCTGCCAGTTCTGCGAGAAGTACGGGTCGAGGTATTCCGCCACGGTGTCGCCGTAGACGAGTTTCGCCGGGCTGAGCGGCGCCTGGGACAGGGCGGCCATGGTCATGTGAGCGCCCAGGAGGGCGCCGCCGACAACGAGCGCCGCCCTCCTGGTCGTGCGATACGTGGTCGTCACGTGGTGCTTACCGGTCGAAGACCGAGTCGGCCGTGACTCCCTGCGGCAGGTCGGCCGGAGGGGCGAAGACGCTGCCGTGGGACAGCATGTTGTCGGCGTTGCTCTTCGCGACGACGGCCATGCCCTTGCCGACGGCCGTGGCCTTGTTGGCCGCCTTGGTGGCGGCCTTGCCCACGGACTTGGCGGCCTTGCCGACCAGGGAACCGATGGCCTGCGGGGCCTTGTCCTGCGACGGCTTGGCGGCGACCACGGGCGCGGCCGGCTGGGCCGGGGCGGCCTGGGCGCTGCCCTGGGTGCCGATGAAGAGGGCGACACCGGCGGTGGCGACACCGGCGGCGGTGGCGATCTTCTTGATGTTCATCGGGTTCTTCTCCCCCATGATGGTGATCCAGGTACGGACGTGCCATGCGCCCGGTGTGGTGTTCCGGAAATGCTGCACACGCATGGCGAACAACGCCGTCGAGCCTGCCATTTGCGGGGCGGGCCCTCCATTGCCTCTTGCGGCATAGCCGCTTTCGGCATTGCCGGGTGCGGCATTGCCGCTTCAGGCATTGCCGGGGTGGCATTGCCCGAAGCGGCTATGCCTCAGGAGGCGATTGCCTCCTCGGCGAGGGCCTCGTAATGATGGAACGCCACCAGGCCGGCTTCGAATCTGGATCCCAGCTCCAGTTTGCGCACGATGCTGGTGACATGGGCACGGACGGTCCGTTCGGCGATGCCGAGTCTCCGGGCGAGCACGCGATTCGACTCGCCTTTCGCCAGGTGGCGCAGCACCTCGCGCTCCCGGCCGGTCAGACGCGCAAGCGTCTCCACCGCCACGGGAACGTCGAACGGCCGGGTCTCTGCGACCGTGGTCAAGTGAAATCTCCCCCTGTTTACTTGTTCCTGCCGGTCCGGCAAACGACACGACAGGACGAGCCGGTCACACCTTCGGGCGGGCGGTGGTCAGTCGCCACACCGGTGTTCGTCCGGCTCGGTTGTTTACTCGCAGTTTAGTAGGGGGAGACCGACCGGAACCAGCCAGCGTGGGCTGAATCACAGTCAGAAACCGTCAAAAGCCTGGGATGTACCGCTCGTAGGCCTCCAAAGCCTTCAGTACCTCGCTCTCCCCCGCCGGCGGCAGCTGCACCACGACCTCCTCGATGCCGAGGTCGGCATAGTGGGCCAGCTTGCCCGGGCTCGGGTGGACGGCGTACGGGACGACCTGGAGCGCCCCGGGGTCGCGGCCCGCCTCGCTCCAGGCGGCGCGCAGCCTCGGCAGGGACTCGGACAGGCCACGGCCGCCGATGGGCAGCCAGCCGTCGGCGTACGCGCAGACGTGGTCGAAGAGCTTGGGTCCGGCCGCCCCGCCGACGAGCGTGCGCGGGCCGACCACGGGGCCGCGCGGCTCGCGCACGGGCTTGGGGTGGGCCTCGCTGGCCCGGACCGAGCCGAACTCCCCCTCGTAGGCGACCGGTTCCCGGGACCACAGCGCCCGCATCAGCGCCATCCGGTCCTTCACCAGCTCGCGCCGGGTGCGCCAGCGCACCCCGTGGTCGGCGGCCTCCTCGACGTTCCAGCCGAAGCCGACGCCGAGCGTGAACCGGCCGCCGGAGAGGTGGTCCAGGGTGGCGATCCGCTTGGCCAGGCCGATCGGATCGTGCTGGGCGACGAGCGTGACGCCCGTGCCGAGGCCCAGCCGCTCGGTGACGGCGGCGGCCTGGCCGAGCGCGACGAACGCGTCGAGCGTGCGGCCGTACTCGCGCGGGAGCTCCCCGCCCGCCGGGTAGGGCGTGGTCCGCTCGACGGGGATGTGCGTGTGCTCGGGCAGGTACAGCCCGGCGAAACCGCGCTCCTCCAGCTCCCGGGCGAGCCGGGCCGGGGTGATCGTCTCGTCGGTGAGGAAGATCGTTACGGCGATACGCATGCACCATCTCTACCCGAGGGGGGCAGAGGTGTCCATACCGACCGGTCGGCACAGGTGGGCGGGCGCGGCCCGTTCCCCTGTTCCCCGCCGCCGGATCCCCCTCCCTTGTCCGCCGGTTCACGCCTCGATACAAGGGTGGCACGCACCACCCCCGCACCACCCATGTCAGGTCAGCCGACGACACCTTGGGAGCAGCAGCATGTGCGAGGACAACCACGGCGGGCCCGGCCGGCGCGCCCTGTTCGTGACGGGAGCGGCCGCCGCGCTTACGTTGGGGAGCGTGAGCTTCGCTTCAGCGGACGGCCGGGACCAGGACGACGGCGGCCAGGAGACCAGAACGGTGCGGGGCACCCTGCCGCCCGGGTCGCCCGACTTCGTGTACGTGCCCGTCGAGGTCCCGGCCGGCGTCCGGGAGCTGCGGGTGGCCTACACCTACGACCGGCCGTCCGTACCGGCCGGCACCACGGGCAACGCCCTCGACATCGGCGTCTTCGACGAGCGCGGCACCGACCTCGGGGGCAGGGGCTTCCGGGGCTGGTCGGGCGGGGCGCGCACGGAGTTCTTCATCCGCGCCGACGAGGCCACACCGGGCTACCTCCCGGGCCCGGTGCGCGAGGGCACGTGGCACATCGCGCTCGGCCCGTACACGGTCGCCCCGCAGGGCCTGGCCTACGAGATCACGATCACGCTGACGTACGGCGAGCCGGGCGAGGCCGCCCGGCCGGTGTATCCGCCGGAGCGGGCCAGGGGCCGGGGCCGGGCCTGGTACCGGGGCGACTGCCATCTGCACTCCTGGTACTCCGACGGCCGCCGCACCCCGGCCGAGATCGGGGAACTGGCCCGGGCGGCCGGCCTGGACTTCATCAACTCCTCCGAGCACAACACGCACTCCGCGCACGCCCACTGGGCCGACGTGGCCGGGGACGACCTGCTGGTCCTGCTGGGCGAGGAGGTCACCACCCGCAACGGCCACGTGGTCGCGCTCGGCACCGACCCGGGCACCTTCGTCGACTGGCGCTACCGGGCCCGCGACAACCGCTTCGGCCGGTTCGCCCGGCAGATCCGGCGCGCCGGCGGCCTGGTCGTCCCGGCCCACCCGCACGCCACCTGCGTCGGCTGCAACTGGAAGTTCGGCTTCGGCGAGGCCGACGCGATCGAGGTGTGGAACGGCCCGTACACGCCCGACGACGAGGTGGCGCTGGCCGACTGGGACAGCATGCTGGTGGCGTCCGTGCGGGACGGGCGCGACTGGATCCCGGCGATGGGCAGCAGCGACGCCCACCGCTCCCCGGACGCCGTGGGCAGCCCCCAGACGGTGGTGCTGGCCGACGACCTGACCCGCCGGGCCATTCAGGAGGGCATCCGGGCGGGGCGGTCGTACGTCGCCGAGTCAGCCAGGGTCACGCTGGCGTTCCGGGCGACCGGCGGGCGCGGGGAGCACGCGGGCATCGGCGAACGGCTCGCCGTCGGCCGCGACACCCCCGTCACCGTCCGCCTGGAGGTCACGGGCGCCCCGCGCTGCACGGTCCGGTTCGTCACCGACCAGGGCGTGCTGCACACCAGCGCCCCGCTGCCGGTGGCCGGCTCGGGCACCGTCGAGTGGCGGACGACGCCGTCGTACGCGGCGTACGTCCGGGCGGAGCTGCGGCACGAGGCGGCGGCCGGTCCGCTGCCGGGGCCGCTGGCGGCGTTCACCAACCCGATCTTCCTGGGGCGGGCCGGCGGCTGACGCGCCCGGTCAGGCCCCGTCCCGGTCCGCCAGGTCGGCGACCACCGCCGCGTGGTCGGAGGGCCACACCCCGTCCACCGGGCCGTCGCAGGCCCGCCGCACCGCCCGTACCCGGCCGAGACCGCCGGGGCCGGGCGGCCCGACGTGGATGTAGTCGATGCGCACGCTGGGCTCGTGGGTCGCCGCCACGTACGGGTTGGCGGCGTCCCAGGTGGCGGCGGGGGCGGCCGGGCCGGCGTACTCCCAGGCGTCGAGCAGCACCTGGCCGGGCACGGCCGGGGCGGTCTTGTAGCCGCCGAGGAGGCGGACCTCGTCGGAGTCGGGCCAGGCGTTGAGGTCGCCGGTGACGACGGGCGGGAAGGGGGTGTCGCCGCGGTGCCGGGCGACGAAGGCGGCGACCGCGGCGGCCTGCCCGCAGCGGACCGCCGAGGCGTGCACGGCGGAGGTGAAGTGCGTGGTGAAGAAAGGGACTTCGTGACCGGGGGCGGCGATGCGCGTGTAGAGCGCGAGCCGGCCGTCGGCCAGGTCGGCCGGGGCGGGCAGCGGCAGCGCGTCCCGGTCGACGACCGGCCAGCGGCTGAGCACGGCGTTGCCTATGTCGACGGATGGATCACCGATCCGCGCCCGCCAGCGTTCCGGGGCGGGCGAGGCGGCCCAGGCGCAGTGCAGGCCCAGCTCACCGGCCAGCCACTCGGCGAGGTTCTCGCCGTCGGCGGCCCACACCTCCTGCAGACCGACGATGTCGGGCTCCAGCTCCCGCAGGGCCGTCAGGACGGCCTTCTGCCGCGCCTGCCACGGCCCGAAGCGCCACCAGAGATTCCAGGTCACTATGCGCACCGCCGGCCACCCGCTCCCGTCCCGCCGCGTCAGGGGATCATCATTGAAGCAGGGTCCCCCGCGGAACCGATGAGAACCGTGTCTGAAGGAGTCGCCCGGACATGTCCCGCCGCACCGATCTGAGGTTCCGCGCCACCACGGCCTTCCAGCGCCGCGTCAACCCGCTGCTGCGGCGGCTGCCGCTGCAGACGGTCCTGGAGACCCGGGGGCGCGTCTCCGGGCTGCCCCGGCGCACCCCGGTGGGCGGCCGCCGCGTCGGCGACTCCTTCTGACTGGTCTCGGAGTTCGGCGAACGGTCCCAGTACGTGCGCAACATCAAGGCCGATCCGCGGGTGCGCGTGCGCATCCGGGGCCGCTGGCACGAGGGAACGGCCCATCTGCTGCCGGACGACGACCCGGTGGCGCGGCTGCGCCGGCTGCCCCGGGTCAACAGCCTGGGCGTGCGCGCGCTCGGGACGGACCTGCTGACGGTGCGGGTGGACCTGGCCGGGTGAGAACCGCCCGGCCGGCACCGACGCTACGGGGGCCCCGGCCCGGTGAGGGTCACCCCGGCCAGACGATCGACTGCACCTCGCTGTAGGCGTGCAGGGCGTAGGAGCCCACGTCCCGGCCGACGCCGCTCTTCCTGAAGCCGCCGAAGGGCGCCTCCATGTTGCGCCCCACGGTGTTGATCCCGACGCCCCCGGCCCGCAGCCGCCTGGCCACCCGGAAGGCGCGGGCCACATCGCCCGACCAGACGTAGTCGATCAGGCCGTAGTCGCTGTCGCCGGCGAGCGCGATGCCCTCCTCCTCGTCGTCGAAGGGGATGACGACCACCACCGGCCCGAAGATCTCCTCACGGGCCACGCGCATGGCGTTGGTGCAGTCGGCCAGCAGGGTCGGGGCGACGTAGAAACCCACGGGCACATCCGGGCGTGCGCCGCCCGCGACCACCACCGCGCCCTCCTTGCGGCCCAGTTCCACGTAGGACTCCACCCGGTCCCGGTGCGCCGCCGAGATCACCGGCCCGACGACCGTGTCCGGCTCCCGCGGGTCGCCGACCTTCAAGCGGCGCGCACAGGCGGCCAGTTGCCCGACGAGCCGGTCGTACACGCCCCGCTGGGCCAGCACCCGGGTCGGTGCGGTGCAGATCTGGCCGCTGTAGAAGGAGAAGGTGGTGCCGATGCCGGCCACGGCCGAGGCGAGGTCCGCGTCGTCGAAGACGAGGGCCGCGCCCTTCCCGCCCAGCTCCATCAGCTGCCGCCGCATGTCCCGCCCGCACACCTCGGCGATGCGCCGCCCGACCGCGGTCGAGCCGGTGAAGCTGACCATGTCGACGTCCGGCGACTCGACCGCCGCCTCGCCGACCCCGGTCGAGCGCCCCGAGACGACGTTCACCACGCCCGGCGGCACCCCGGCCGCCTCCAGCGCCCGCGCCATCCGGTACACCGACAGCGGGTCCTGCGGGGCGGGCTTCACCACGACCGTGTTGCCCATGGCCAGGGCGGGGGCGACCTTCCCGGCCGCGTTGGCCCAGGGGTTGTTGTACGAGGTGACGCAGGCGACGACCCCGACGGGCTGCCGGACGGCCAGCGCGCCCAGCACGCCCGCCCTGCCCATCGGCCCTGCCTCGGTGATCTGCGGCGGGATCGCCCACTCGGCGGGCTCCACGCGCGCGTAGCGCCGGAAGCGGGCCGCGGCGACACCGACCTGCATGCCGCGCGCGGTGCCCGTGGTCGCGCCGGTCTCGGCCCGGGCCACCTCGGCGTGCGCCACCAGGTCCCGCCGGATGAGGTCAGCGGCCCGGCCCAGGATCGCCGCCCTGTCCTCGGGCGCCGTGCGCGACCACGGCCCGAAGGCCTCCCGGGCGGCGGCACAGGCCGTGCGCACCTGGCCAGGCGAGGCCTCCGGCGCCCACCCGGCGGTCTCCTCGGTCGCCGGGTCGACCACCGCGTAGTGCCCGCCCTCCGGCTCCACCCAGGAGCCGCCGACGAACAGCGCCTGCCCCGCCGTCACCTCGTGCCCACCGTCTCCGTGTCCCGCCCGGAGCGCAGCACTTGGCCCGGCACGGCCCCGGTCACCACGTCGTCCCGGATGGCCTCGACCCCGTTGACCCACACGGCCCGCACGCCCAGGGCCCGGGAGTCCAGCCGCGGGCTGTCGCCGGGCAGGTCGTGGACCAGCGTGGCCGGGCCCGCGTCGATCCGCTCCGGGTCGAACAGCACCAGGTCCGCGTGCCAGCCCTCACGGATCCGCCCCCGTTCCCGCAGCCCGAACAGCCGGGCCGGGTCGTCGGTCAGCATCCGCACGGCCTGCTCCAGACCGACCAGCCTCCGCCCCCGCAGACAGTCCCCGAGGAACCGGGTGGTGTACGGCGCCCCGCACATCCGGTCCAGATGGGCGCCCGCGTCGGAGCCGCCGAGCAGCACGTCCTCGTGCTGCCAGGTCTCGGCGCGCAGCGCCCAGGACGCCGGGTCGTTGTCGGGCGGCATCGGCCACAGCACCGTGCGCAGCCCGTCGTGCGCGCAGATCTCCACCAGGCACGCGAAGGGTTCCTGGCCGCGTTCCTCGGCGATGTCCCGCACCACACGCCCGGTCAGTCCGGCGTTGGCCTCGCTGTAGGTGTCGCCGATGACGTACCGCCCGAAGTTGGCCAGCCGCCGGAAGACGCCGGCCTCCTTGGAGTGGGCGCGCCGGAGCATCCCGGCCCGGACGTCCGGATCGCGCAGCCTCTCGATCCGCTCGGGCACCGGCAGGGCGAGGACCGGCCCCCAGCCGGGGATGAGGTTGAGCGCGCAGAACGTCCCCAGGGACATGTTCATCGGCGTGAGGATCGGCATGGTCAGCGCCACCACCCGGCCGCCGGCCTTCCTGGCCTGCTCGCTCGCCAGCAGCTGCCGGGGCACGCGCTCGGGCACGGCCGCGTCGATGGTCAGCACGTTCCAGTTCAGCGGCCGTCCCGCCGCCGCGCTCATCTCGGCGAACAGCTCGATCTCCGCGTCGCTGAACTGGTCCAGACAGCCCGCGACGATCGCCTCGATCTGTGTGCCCTCGTGCTCCCCGACGGCCCGCGACAGCGCGATCAGCTCGGCCGGCCGGGCGTGCCGCGAGGCGACGGGCTGCCCGTCCCCGTCGGAGTGGCTCCTGGACTGGGTGGTGGACAGCCCCCACGCCCCGGCCTCCATGGACTCCCGCAGCAGCCGCACCATGGCGTCGAGCTGTTCCCCGCTCGGCTGTCCGCCCACGGCGTCCGGTCCCATCACGTACCGCCGCAGCGCGCAGTGCCCGACCATGAACCCGGCGTTGACGGCGATCCGCCCCTCCAGGGCGTCCAGGTACTCCCCGAACGAGTGCCAGGTCCAGGGCGCGCCCTCCTCCAGCGCCACCAGGGCCATGCCCTCGACCTTGGACATCATCCGCCGCGTGTAGTCGGCGTCCTGGGGCCGCTCGGGGTGCAGCGGCGCCAGCGTGAACCCGCAGTTGCCGCCGGCGACGGTGGTGACGCCGTGGTTGAGCGAGGGCGTGGCGTACGGGTCCCAGAACAGCTGGGCGTCGTAGTGGGTGTGGGGGTCGACGAACCCGGGGGCGAGGACGAGACCGGCGGCGTCCTCGGTGGTGCGGGCTTCCTGCGTGACGGTGCCGACGACGGCGATCCGGCCGCCATGGATACCGACGTCGGCGGTCCGGCCGGCGGCGCCGGTCCCGTCGACGACCGTCGCACCTTTGATGACGTGATCGAGCACTCGGGGCACCTCCTGGTGGGCGGTGGGACTGGCACCTGGGGGCGCGGGGGACTGCGCGGCAAGCCACGACGCACCCGCACCCGCCGACGAACGCTCAACCACCCCGCCGGAACCGAGTGGTCCGATGCACCGGATCCGTGTCGATCTCGGGAATCACGTACTCCCCGACCAGCCGGATCGTCTGCAGCGTCTCCTCCTTCGGCACCCCGACCGGCAGCCCGAAGCAGAGCTGGTCGGCGCCCGCCTGCTCCCAGCGCTTGCACTGCCGGGCGACCTCGTCCGGGTCGCCGCAGATCAGCAGTTCGTCCTGGATGAGCAGTTCGATGAACTCCTCGGTGTACTCCGGCAGCGTCCGCGGCCACTCGGGGAACCCCTCGGGCCGCGGGAACGTGTCGTGGTACCGGAACACCAGCGAGGGCAGGTAGTGCAGCCCCCCGTTCGCCGCGATCCGCACGGCCTCCGCGTGAGTCGGCGCGCAGATCGCCGTGGTCGTGACCATCACGTTGTCGTTGACGAACGCCCCGACCGGCTCGGCGTCCACGATCGCCGTCTTGTACTGCTCCAGCACCCACTCCATGTCGGAGACCTTCTGCACGCTGAAGCCCAGCACGCCGAGCCCCTTGCGCGCGGCCATGGCGTACGAGGGCGGCGACCCGGCCGCGTACCACATGGCCGGGTGCGCCGGGCCGTACGGCTTGGGCAGCACCTTGCGCGGCGGCAGCGACCAGTGCTTGCCCTGGAAGCCCTGGTACTCGTCCTGGAGCCACATCTTCGGGAACTCGGCGACGGTCTCTTCCCAGATCTCCTTGGTGTGGTTCATGTCGGTGATCCCCGGCAGGAATCCGAGGATCTCGTGCGAGCCGGCGCCCCGGCCGCTGCCGAACTCGAAGCGGTTGCCGCTGAGGTGGTCGAGCATGGCCACCTTCTCGGCGACCTTCACGGGGTGGTTGACCTGGGCCAGCGGGTTGAAGATCCCGGATCCGAGGTGGATGCGCTCGGTGGCGTGGGCCAGGTACCCGAGGAAGACGTCGTTGGCGGACAGGTGCGAGTACTCGTCCAGGAAGTGGTGCTCGGAGGCCCAGGCGTACTTGAAGCCGGACCTGTCGGCCTGGATGACGTACTCGGTCTCCTCCATCAGCGCCTTGTGCTCGGCGAGCGGGTCGGTCTCGGCCCGTTTGCCGACGTATCCCTGTACGAAGATGCCGAACTCCAAGGAGGTTCACCGCCCCACGATAGTTTCTGACGATGCGTCAGATTCATGGTTCCGACTGTTCCACCGGCCGCCATAAGGGTCAATAGCTGATGACCCGTCAGATCACGCTGACGCCCGCCAGCCACCCGCCGTCGATCACGAACGGCTGGCCGGTGATGTACGAGGAGTCCTCCGAGGTCAGGAACAGCGCGAGCCGGGCCACCTCCTCCGGCCGCCCGACCCGCCCGAGCGGCACCAGCCTGCGGTACAGCCGGTCCAGCCCCCGTGCCGTCTCCTCGGGGTCGGCGTCCGGGTCGAGGCGGGCCGGGTTGGACATCGCGGTGTCGACGGCTCCCGGGCAGACGGCGTTCACGCGGATCCCCCGCCCGGCCAGCTCCAGGGCCGCGACCCGGGTCAACCCGAGCACGGCGTGCTTGGTCGCCGCGTAGGCGCCCACCGCCGCCATGCCGGTCAGGCCGGTGTACGAGGCGGTGTTGACGATCGTGCCCCCGTCGGCCATCTCCGGCGCGACCGTCCGGATGCCCAGGAAGCAGCCGACCTGGTTGACCTGGACGACCTGCATGAACTCGTCCAGCGGCGTGTCCAGGAGGGTGTTGAAGCGCAGGATGCCGGCGTTGTTGACGAGCCCGTCGACGTGCCCGTACGCCTCCCGGGCCGCGGCGACGGCGGCCTGCCAGTCGTCCTCCCGGCCGACGTCGAGATGGACGTACCGGGCGCCGATCTCCTTGGCGAGGGCCTCGCCCTGCGCGTCGAGCACGTCCGCCAGGACGACCCGGGCGCCCTCGGCCGCGAACAGCCGGGCCTCCTGCTCGCCCTGGCCGCGCGCGGCGCCGGTGACGATGACGACCCGTCCGTCGAGCTTGCCCATGACCCCTCCTCACAGCTCGGGGGCGACCTCGGCGCCGAACGCCGCGATCTGGTCGGTGAGTTCGCCGCGGTCCCGGCTGCGGAAACGCACCTGGATCTGGTCCACGCCCATGGCCCGGTAGGCCCGCAGCGACTCGGCGAGCTCCCAGGGCCCGCCGGCCAGGGTCCGGCGGCCGACGTCCCAGCGGGGCGTGCCGACGTACAGCGGCTCGGTGATGGCACCCACGGTGAACGGCCCCGGCACCCCGGCCTGTTCGCGCAGCTCGCGGATGCGGGCGATCTGCCCAGGCAGCCGGTCCCGGGGATCCCCCTGCGGCAGCCAGCCGTCGCCCTTGAGGGCGGCCCGGCGTACCGCGGCCGGCGAGGAGCCGCCGACCCACACCGGGACGCGCTCCTGTGCCGGTCGGGGCCGCTGGCCGAGCCCCTCGAAGTCGTAGCGCTTGCCGTGGTGTTCGGGGAACTCCTCGGGCCCGAGGGCGGCGCGCAGGGCGTCCAGGCACTCGTCGAGCACCGCCCCGCGCTGCCGGAAGTCCACGCCCAGCGCCTCGAACTCCTCCCGGACGTGCCCGGCGCCGACGCCGAGGACCAGGCGTCCGCCGCTGAGGTGGTCGAGCGTGGCGTACTGCTTGGCGGTGACCAGCGGGTGCCGCAGCCCGACGATCGCGACATGGCTGAGCAGCCGGACCCGCTCGGTGGCGGCGGCGAGGTAGGCCAGCGTGGCCACGGGGTCGTACCAGACGGTGCTCATCGCGGCGGCCAGCCGGTGCGGGATCGCCACGTGGTCGCAGCTCGCGAGGTAGTCGAAGCCGGCCGCGTCGGCGGCGCGCGCGACCGCCAGCAGATCGGCCGGACCGGCCCCGGCCTCCCAGCCCTCGGCGTAGAGGGCGCTCTGCGACTGGACGGGCAGCTGCATTCCGTACCGCAGCGTCACCGGGCACCGCGGCTGCCCGGCCACAGCCCCTCACCGGTGAGCCCGAGCAGGTCGATGGCGTTGCCCCGCACGATCCGCTCGACGACGTCCCCGGCGAGATGCCCCATCTGCGCCTCGCCGACCTCGCGGGACTTGGGCCAGGTGGAGTCGGAGTGGGGGTAGTCGGTCTCGTAGAGGACGTTGCCGACGCCGATGGCGTCGAGGTTGCGCAGCCCGAAGGCGTCGTCGAAGAAGCAGCCGAAGACGTGCTCGGCGAAGAGTTCGGACGGCGGCCGGTGCACCTTGTCGGCGACGCCGCCCCAGCCCCGGTTCTCCTCCCACACCACGTCGGCCCGCTCCAGGATGTAGGGGATCCAGCCGATCTGCCCCTCGGCGTACATGACCTTGAGGTTCGGGAACCGCTCGAACTTCCCGCTCATCAGCCAGTCGACCATCGAGAAGCAGCAGTTGGCGTAGGTGATGGTGGAGCCGACGGCGGGCGGGGCGTCGGCGGAGGTGGAGGGCATGCGGCTGCTGGAGCCGATGTGCATGGCGATGACCGTGCCGGTCTCGTCGCAGGCGGCGAGGAACGGGTCCCAGTCGTCGGTGTGGATCGAGGGCAGCCCGAGGAACGGCGGGATCTCGGAGAAGGCGACGGCGCGCACCCCGCGTGCGGCGTTGCGCCGGACCTCGGCGGCGGCCAGCCCGGCGTCCCACAGCGGGATGAGCGGCAGGGGTATGAGCCGCCCGTGGGCGTCGGGGCCGCACCACTCCTCCACCATCCAGTCGTTGTAGGCCCGCACGCACAGCAGTCCCAGGTCGTGGTCCTCGGCCTCGGTGAAGGTCTGGCCGCAGAAGCGCGGGAAGGTCGGGAAGCAGAGGGCGGACTGGACGTGGTTGACGTCCATGTCGGCGAGCCGCGCGGTGACGTCGTAGGAGCCGGGCCGCATCTGCTCGTAGGTGATGACCTCCAGCCTGATCTCGTCCCGGTCGTACCCCACGGCGGTGTCGAGCCGGGTCAGGGGCCGGCGCAGCCCCTCGTAGACCCACCAGTCCCCGACCGGGCCGTCGTCCCCGGGCTCGCCCATCACGGGCCGGAAGCGCCCGCCGAGGAAGGTCATCTCCTTCACGGGCGCCCGCACGACCCGCGGCCCGACGCCCCGGTACTTCTCCGGCAGCCGGTCCTGCCAGACGTGCGCGGGCTCCACGGTGTGGTCGTCCACGGAGATGATCAGCGGAAACGTGCTCTCGTGGCTGTCCATGCGGTTCACGGTAGCGCCGATCTGACGGACCGTCAGCTAGGTGCGCAGGGACGGTTTTCGGACGGGATGGCCTGATCGGCACGATCCGGCCGACGCCCTCTGCGGAGAGACTGTGCAGACCTCGTGGACTCCCCCGCGCCGCCCTGTGATCGGTGTCTCCCACGGCTGACGTATCCGCCCGCACAAGGCAGACTGGCGGGGTTGCTCAGGATGTCTAGGGGGACTGCATGGACGGGGTACCGGCCGGTGTACCGCGCGTACCGGAGCAGCGGCGTCCCGGCTCCTCACCGGAGTCACCGGGGCCGGGGGAGCCGGCGGGGAGGTCCGGGGCGGCGGTGTCCGCCTCGCTGCGCTTCAGCGTGCTCGGGCCCGTGCGCGCCTGGCGCGGCGCCGAGCCGATCACGACGGGCTCCCCCCAGCAACGCGCCCTGCTCGCCGCCCTGCTGCTGCGCGAGGGCCGTACGGCCACGGCCGCCGAGCTGATCGACGCCCTGTGGGGCGAGGAACCGCCCTCGCAGGCCCTGGCGGCGGTACGGACGTACGCCTCGCGGCTGCGCAAGGTGCTCGACCCGGGCGTCCTGGTCAGCGAGTCCGGCGGCTACGCGGTGCGGGACCTGCCCGACGGCGCCCTGGACCTGGCCGTCGCCCAGGACCTGGCCACCGAGGCGGAGAAGGCCCGGACCGCCGGCGACCTCTGCCACGCCCGGGACGTGCTGCGGCGCGCCCTCGCCCTGTGGGACGGGGAGACCCTGGCGGGCGTGCCCGGCCCGTACGCGGAGGCACAGCGGGTCCGCCTGGAGGAGTGGCGGCTGCAACTGCTCGAATCCCGGCTGGACATGGACCTGGAACAGGGCTGCCACGCCGAGGCCGTCTCCGAACTCACCGCCCTGACCGCCGCGCACCCGCTGCGCGAACGGCTGCGCGAGCTGCTGATGCTGGCGCTCTACCGCAGCGGCCGCCAGGCCGAGGCGCTGGCCGTCTACGCCGACACCCGGCGCCTGCTCGCCGACGAACTGGGCGTGGACCCGCGCCCCGGCCTGAGCGAACTGCAGCAGCGCATCCTCCAGGCCGACCCGGGCCTGGCGGAACCCTCCTCCCCGGCGCCCGAACCGGCCTCCGCCCCGGTACGCCCGGCCCAACTGCCCGCGACCGTGCCGGACTTCACCGGCCGCTCCACCTTCGTCCGCGAGCTCGGCGGCCTCCTGGCCTCCGCCGAGGCCCGCGTCATGGCCGTGTCGGCCCTGGCGGGCATCGGCGGCGTGGGCAAGACGACCCTCGCCGTGCACGTGGCGCACCAGGCGCGCGCGGCGTTCCCGGACGGCCAGCTCTACGTCGACCTCCAGGGCGCCGGCGCCCGGGCCGCCGAGCCGGAGACGGTGCTGGGCTCCTTCCTGCGCGCCCTCGGCACCGCCGACACGGCCATCCCCGACTCGCTGGAGGAACGGGCCGCGCTGTACCGCTCGGTGCTGGCCGGCCGCCGCGTCCTGGTCCTGCTGGACAACGCCCGGGACGCCGCCCAGGTGCGTCCGCTGCTGCCCGGCACGGACGGCTGCGCCGCCCTCGTCACCTCCCGCGTGCGGATGGTGGACCTGGCGGGCGCCCACCTGGTCGACCTGGACGTGATGTCCCCGGACGAGGCGCTGGCGCTGTTCACCAAGATCGTGGGCGAGGAACGGGTGGCGTCCGAGCGCGAGGCCGCCCTGGACGTGGTGGCGGCCTGCGGCTTCCTGCCGCTGGCGATCCGCATCGCGGCGTCCCGGCTGGCGGCCCGCCGCACCTGGACGGTCTCCGTCCTCGCGGCGAAGCTCGCCGACGAACGCCGCCGCCTGGACGAGCTCCAGGCCGGCGACCTGGCGGTGAAGGCCACCTTCGAGCTGGGCTACGGCCAGCTGGAGCCGGCCCAGGCCCGCGCCTTCCGCCTGCTGGGCCTCGCCGACGGCCCCGACATCTCCCTCGCGGCGGCCGCCGCGGTGCTGGACCTGCCCGCGGAGGAGACGGAGGACCTGCTGGAGTCCCTCGTCGACACCTCCCTGCTCGAATCGGCGGCCCCCGGCCGCTACCGCTTCCACGACCTGGTCCGGCTCTACGCGCGTGCCTGCGCCGAACGGGACGAACAGCCGCCCGGCGAGCGGACCGCGGCCGTCTCCCGGCTGCTGGACTTCTACCTGGCCTCGGCGGCCGGCGTGTACGCGATCGAGCGGCCCGGGGACCGGCTGGTGGACCATCTCGCGGTCACCGCGTATCCGGGCCTGCGGTTCGGCAACCGGCACGCGGCGCAGGACTGGCTGTACGCGGAGGCCATCTGCCTCCTGGCGTGCGTACGGCAGTGCGCCGGGGATCCGGGCACCCTCCCGCGCGCCATCGACCTGCTGTGGGCCGCCCACGACCTCTCCGAGTCGGGAGCCAACGCCAGGGAGTACGAGGCGACCGCGGAGGCCCTGCTGGACGCGGCCCGGCTGCACGGCCTCGCCCGCGCGGAGGCCCGGGCGCTGACCACCCTCGTCAACGTCCACCACGTCGGCGGCCGCTTCGAGCGGGCCGACCAGGAGGCCGAGCGGGCCATCCTGCTCGCCCAGGAGGCCGACGACCTGCTCCCCGTCTGCTGGGCGCGCAACGCCCGCGGCATCATCGCGCTGTACCAGAACCGGCACGAGGACGGCGAGGAGCACCTCTCCCGGGCCATCGAGCACTTCCGGGCCCTGGGCGACCGTCCCGGCGAGGCCGCCGCCCTGTGCAACCTGTCCCGGATCCACCTCGCGACCGGGCGGACCGCGAGCGCGGTGGCCCTGGCCCAGGAGGGCATCGACATCTACGACGGCATGGGCAACTCCCTGCGCGGGGCGAACGCCCGCTACGCCCTCGGTCTCGCCCTCACCCAGAGCGGCGAGCTGGGCGACGCGGCCGGGCGCCTGCAGGAGGCGCTGGAGGTCTTCCGCGACAGCAGGCAGCGCCTGTGGGAGGGGATGAGCCTGTTCCGGCTGGCCGAGGTGGACCTCGCCGCCCGGCGTCCGGCGCAGGCCGCGGCCAGCGCCGAGATGGCGCTCACCGTGCTGCGCGGGATCGGCGGGGAGTGGCGGCGGGGCAACGTCCTGACCGTGCTGGGCCGCGCGCTCAGCGGCATCGGGCAGACCGGCCGGGCCCAGGTGTGCTGGCAGGAGGCGGCCGTGATCTACGAGGAGCTGGGCTCGCCCGAGGCCGCCGAGGTGCGCGCGCTGCTGACTCCGGTCCGGGCGGCCTGAGGCCCGTTCGGGGCGTTCATCATTCGTTTATCGCCCCCCGCCATGATGGACGCAGTCGATCCGTCGCGTCGGGGGGCAGACGGGTCGCCGCACGGGGCCCGTCCGGTCGGACTCGGGGGAGTGACCGGACGGGCCCGCCGACCGTACTGCCTGTTCCACGCCAAGGAGAGTTGACGATCATGGGCGACGAGCTCAAGCCGCAGGACCTGCACGCCACCGGTACGACGGACGGCGAGGCCTCCACGGAGGACCTGCACGCCACGGGTGAGGGGGCCGCGAAGACGGAGGACCTGCACGCCACCGGCGAGCCGCTGGAGACGAAGGACCTGCACGCCACGTCGGAGCCGTTCAAGCCGGCGAAGTAAGCCATCACCACACGGGGTTCGGCCGCGGCGGCGCGGAGGGGGAGCCGTCGCGGCCGATGCGTGGCCGCAGGCCCGCGATGACGGCCGCAGCCGCGACGCCGGCGTGGACACCCGGGCCGCGGGGGCCCGGCCCGGCGGCGCGCCGACGGGGTTCGGCCGCGGCG
>NZ_NOKT01000007.1 GCF_002237655.1 Streptomyces sp. XY006 | reverse complement strand
CCCCGGGCGGGCGGACCCGGCGCGCCGCGCCGCGCGGCGGCCACGGCAACCGCTCGCGCCTGGCCGCCACGGCCGCCGCCGCGGCCCTCTTCCTCGCCGCGATGTACCTCGGCATGGTGTGGTTCTCGCCCGACGACACCGCGACGAAGGGCACCGAACCCGACGCCTCGCCCTCGGCGAGCAGCCCGGCCTCGCCCTCCGGTCCGCAACCGCGGGCGTCCGCCGACCCGCTCGCGTCCACCGAGCAGGGCGGCGGGACCTCGACCGTCGGTACGGTGGCCGATGTCACTCCGTCCGCCGAGGCACCCGCCACCGGCACTCCCGCGGCGCCCACGCCCGAGCCGTCGAGCCCGGCGCAGGAGACGAGCGGGGGCGGTGCGGAGCAGGTGGAGCAGCCGAAGCCGCACCCTCCCCGGGGCCCCGCGGACGGCGGGGAGGACGAGGACGACGAGGGCGACGACTGAGCGCGTCTGCGCCGGTGTGCGAGCGGGCGCCCCCTCGCGCGCCCCCTGGTGCGGCTTGTCATCGCCCTTATCGCGGCCTTATTGTCACCACGCCTTGGTGAACGGGAAATCCGGTGTGATGCCGGTGCGGCCCTCGCCACTGTGAATCGGGAAGTCCGGCTCCGGCCCTCGCGGGCAGCCACTGGGTCCTTGTGACCCGGGAAGGCGGAGTTCGGGCGGTGGTACCCGTCAGCCAGGAGACCGGCCAAGGCGCGTCAACCATCCACGAGGTGCTGGAGAGGGTCTGCTGAGCCATGCACATAGCCGAGGGTTTTCTGCCTCCGGTGCACGCGGCCGCCTGGGGCGTCGCGTCGGCGCCGTTCGTCGTCCACGGAGTCCGGTCACTCACCCGTGAAGTGCGCGAGCACCCCGAGAGCACCCTGCTCCTCGGTGCCTCCGGCGCCTTCACGTTCGTCCTGTCGGCCCTGAAACTGCCGTCCGTCACCGGCAGTTGCTCCCACCCCACCGGCACCGGCCTGGGGGCCATCCTCTTCCGGCCGCCGATCATGGCGGTGCTGGGCACGATCACCCTGCTCTTCCAGGCGCTGCTGCTGGCGCACGGCGGGCTCACCACCCTCGGCGCGAACGTCTTCTCCATGGCGATCGTCGGGCCCTGGGCCGGGTACGCCGTCTACCGGCTGCTGCGCCGGTACGACGTACCGCTCATGGTGGCCGTGTTCTGCGGCGCGTTCCTCGCCGACCTGTCCACCTACTGCGTCACCAGCGTGCAGCTGGCCCTGGCCTTCCCCGACCCGGGCAGCGGATTCCTGGGCGCGCTCGGCAAGTTCGGGTCCATCTTCGCCGTCACCCAGATCCCGCTCGCGGTCAGCGAGGGGCTGCTGACGGTGCTCGTGATGCGGCTGCTGGTGCAGTCCAGCAAGGGCGAACTGAGCCGCCTGGGCGTGGTGCCGAGCACCAAGGGGTCCCGGACCGAGGCGGAGGCGGTGGCCCGATGAGCCGGAACACGAAGATCAACCTGCTGTTGCTGGCCATCGTGGCCGCCCTCGCCGTGCTGCCGCTGGCCCTCGGCCTCGGCGACCACAAGGACGAGCCGTTCACGGGCGCCGACGGCGAGGCCGAGACCGCGATCACCGAGCTCGAGCCGGACTACGAGCCGTGGTTCTCCCCGCTGTACGAACCGCCCTCCGGGGAGATCGAGTCGGCGCTGTTCTCCCTCCAGGCGGCGCTCGGCGCCGGTGTCCTCGCCTACTACTTCGGGCTGCGCCGGGGACGGCGGCAGGGCGAGCAGCGCGCGCTGGAGCGGGAACGGGAGACCGGGAGGGAAGAGACCGGGACGGAACGGGAGACCGGGAGAGAACGGGAGCCCGGGACGGAACGGGAGACCGGGAGCGTGCCCGCCGGCACGGGCGGGACGTCCGCCGACGGGCAGGACTGAGTCCGCGTGCTGCCGATCGACGTGGCGGCGCACAGCAGTCGCTGGCGCCGCCGCCACCCCGTGGACAAGGCCGTGCTCGGGTTCGGCCTGACCGTGCTCGCGATCTCGCTGCCCCCGTGGCCGGGCGCGGCCCTGGTGCTGGTGGCGGCCCTCGCGCTGCTGCTGGGACCGGCGGGCGTGCCGGGCCGGCGGCTGTGGCGGGCCTACCGGGTACCGCTGGGCTTCTGCGTGACCGGCGCGCTCACCCTGCTCGTGCAGGTCGGCGGGCCGGACGGTGTCGTCTCCCTCGCCGGTGACGGGCCGGTCCGGGCCGGGGAGTTGCTGCTGCGCACCTCGGCAGCCTCCCTGGGCGTGCTGCTGTTCGCCTTCACCACGCCCCTGTCGGACCTGCTGCCGCGCCTGGTCCGGGCCGGGATCCCCGCGCCGGTCGTCGACGTCGCGCTCGTGACGTACCGGATGAGCTTCCTGCTGCTGGACTCCGTGCGCCGCGTCCGGGAGGCGCAGGCCGCGCGCCTGGGGCACACCAGCCGGGCGGCGGAGTGGCGTTCCCTGGCCGGCCTGGGCGCCACCGCGTTCGTCCGGTCCTTCGACCGGGCCGCCCGCCTCCAGGCCGGACTCGCCGGGCGCGGCTACGACGGCACGTTGCGCGTCCTGGTGCCCGAGGCCCGGGTCTCCGCCCGCTTCACCGCCGCCAGCTGTGCCCTGCTCGGGGCGCTGGCGGCCCTCGCCCTGATCCTGAAAGGCCGCTGACATGAGCGAGCCCGCCCTCGTCGCCCTGCGGGGCGCGACCTTCGGCTACGAGGACGGCCCCGCCGTGCTCAGCGGCCTCGACTTCGACATCCGCGAGGGGCGCGCGCTGGCGCTGCTCGGCCGCAACGGCAGCGGCAAGACCACCCTGATGCGCCTGCTCAGCGGCGGACTGAAGCCGGACGAGGGCCGCTTGACGGTCGACGGGCAGCCGGTGTCGTACGACCGCAAGGGCCTGACCCGGCTGCGGACGACCGTGCAGCTGGTGGTGCAGGACCCGGACGACCAGCTGTTCGCCGCCTCCGTCGAACAGGACGTGTCGTTCGGGCCGCTCAACCTGGGCCTGGACCACGCGCAGGTCCGGGTCCGCGTCGCGGAGGCGCTCGCCGCCCTCGACATCACCGCCCTGGCCGACCGGCCCACTCACCTGCTCTCCTACGGGCAGCGCAAGCGCACCGCCATCGCGGGCGCGGTCGCCATGCGGCCCCGGGTGCTGATCCTGGACGAGCCGACGGCCGGACTCGACCCCGACGGCCAGGAACGGCTCCTCACCACGCTCGACGGGCTCCGCGCGGGCGGCACCACGGTGGTGATGGCCACCCACGACGTCGACCTCGCGCTGGCCTGGGCCGACGACGCGGCGCTGCTCACCCCGTCCGGCGTCCGCACCGGCCCCGCGGCCACGGTCCTGGCCCGCACCGACCTGCTGCGCGCGGCGGGGCTGCGCCTGCCGTGGGGCGCCGCGGCCGCACAGCTCCTCCGCGCGCAAGGGCTGTTGGCCGAGACGCAGCCGGGGCCGCGTACGCCCGCCGAACTCGCCGCCCTGGCGGCCGGGCGGCCGGCGGCGTCGGGGGCCTGAACTCCCGTGCGGGCGCGGTCAGTCGAAGTAGGAGCGGAGTTCGCCGCGGCGCCGGACGTCCAGGGTCGCGCAGTGGAACGAGCCGCCGAACGGGGCGTAGTGGAGCAGGTCGCACGGGATCGGCTCGAAACCCCACCGCTCCAGGGCGCGCAGCATGCCGGTGTGGTGCCGCTCGGCGATCACCCGCTTCTCGTCGACCATCAGCACGTTCATGCTGAGCCACTTGCCGCACATCGACGTGACTTTGAGTATGCGCTCGTCGATCGGGTCCGGTTCGGGCGCGACCAGCACGTCCCAGCCGTCCAGGACGTCCGGCAGCCGGCCGGGGTCGATGTACTCGGGGTTGACCAGCACCTTCCCGGGGGCGAGCAGCACGAACGTGGTGTCGATGTGCATGGGCGTACGGCAGCGGCTGGTGATCTCGTGGATGCGGTACCCGGGGCCGAGGTGGCGGCGCAGCCAGTCGATGCCCATCGCGTTGGTGACGTTGCTGCGCGTCACGAACAGATCCCGGCCCGCCCGGACGAAGTCCGCGGCGTCGAAGACGGGTTCGAACTCGGTGAGGATGTACCGCATGGGTTCGCCGTCCCGCGGGACACGGAAGTCCGGATCGAACAGCTCGTCCGTCAGCTGCGGTCGGGGCGCCGCCGTCCAGCGCGCGCCGCGCCGGAAGTAGTCCTTGAGGACCGTCCGGTAGGAGTGCGTCTCGAAGTACCGGCACGGCCAGGCCATCGGTGTCTCGATGATCTCGTCGCCGATCACCAGCATGCTGTCGCGCGGACAGGTGTTGCAGAAGCCGCGCGAGGACCAGTCGGGCGTGCCGAAGCGGCGCCGGTGATCGACCGCGTCCGGCCGGCGGACCGTGACGCCGAGGGACTCCAGCAGCGTGACGAAGCCGTCGAGTTCCTGCTGCGCCTGCTCGACGAGCAGACGCGGGTACCGCAAGCCCGCCGCGAGGCCTTGCAGACGCCCGGCCCAGGGCGGCACGTTGCAGGTGACCACCGGGTGGCCGGAGGGGATCGTCGCCCCGTCCAGACGCCCGACGATGATCTCCTCCAGCGGATCCCACTCGTTGTGCGAGTTGACCGGCCGGGCGAGGTGCTCCGGGCTCGGGCCGGCCGCGGCACGGTGCTTCGGGGCCTCGTCGGCGGCGGTTGCTGTTCCGGGACCGTGTGTGACCGCCATGCTCACCACTCTTCTGGTCGCAAGCTTCGGTAGCTTCGGTGAGCGCCGCGCGGAGGCGCGGCGCGAGACGGCCCGCCGAGTGTGCGGTCAGTCGCCCGCGGGGCTGCGACGCCCGCGTGGGCGGGCCGGGCCTGGATTTACGGTTGCCCGGCTTCGGGCACTTCACTACGGTGCCGAGGTGGATCTCTTCTCGGTCTCCTGGGCGGCGCTGCGCGCGGCCGTCGCCGATCTCTCCGACGAGGACTTCGAGCGGCCGTCCGGCTGCACGGGCTGGCTGGTGCGGGACCTCGTGTGCCACCTGATCATCGACGCGCAGGACGTGCTGATCACGCTCGCGACGCCGTCCCACCGGGAGCCGACCCGGGACGCGGTGACCTACTGGGAGGTCTCCGGCACCCCGCCGACCGGTGAGGACCCGCTCGACGCGCTGACGGTCCGGCTGGCCGCCGCGTACCAGGAGCCGCACCTGCTGAAGTTCCACCTGGACGACGTCGGTTCCGCCGCGGGCCGTGCCGCTCTGCTGGCCGATCCGGCCGGGCGGGTCGGCACCCGTGACGAGGTCCTCACCGTGGCCGACTACCTCTCGGTGTACGTGCTGGAGTGGACGCTGCACCACCTGGACCTGATCGCCTGTCTCCCGGACCCGGAGCAGCCGCCGGCGGCGACGCTCACCCGGTCCCGCGAGCTGCTGGAGCGGATCGCGGGCAGTCCGTTCCCGGCCTCCTTCTACGACCTGGACGCGCTGCTGATCGGCACGGGCAGGCGGGAGCCAACCGAGGCGGAGCGGGCCGAACTCGGCGCTCTGGCCGAGCGGCTCCCGCTGTACCTCGGCTGACGGATTCTCCGCCCCCGAGTCCGCCCGGTGCGCCTCTTGGCGCTCCCCGCACACCACCGCCCGGCCGGAAAACGCTTGGACTGCGCGGTCGCCGTCGCGGGACACTTCCGGACTCGACCCGAAACTCCACACATCCGTTGCGGTGACGGCCCCTGCCCGCACGCGCGGGACGGGCGGCCACAGGACGACACAGGGGTGGGATGGAAACGCCTGGATCACGCAGGGTTCAGCCGGGCAAACGCTCGGTCCTTCTGGCACTTCGGTACTACGGGAGGGAGTTGTCCCGGCTGCGCCGGTGGACGGCTCCCGCCATGTTGCTCTCGGCGCTGGGCAACATCGGCATCAACTACATCGCGCCGCTGATCGTCGCCAAGCTGGTCGGCGACCTCGCCGACGGCGGAGAGGTCACAGCCGCCTCGGCGCTGCCGTACGTGCTCGGATTCGCCGGTGTGCTGCTGCTCGCGGAAGCGCTGTGGCGGATCGCGCTGCACTGCCTCAACCGGCTCGACGCCCTCGGCATCGAGCATCTCTACGTCATCGGGATGGACGAACTGTTCGCCAAGGACGCCGCGTTCTTCCACGACAACTTCGCCGGCTCGCTGACCAAGCGCGTCCTCAGCTTCGCCTCCCGGTTCGAACCGTTCGTCGACACGCTGACCTTCCAGATCGTCGGCAGCTTCGTGCCGCTGACGTTCGGCGCGGTCGTACTGTGGCGCTACGAGCCGCTGCTCGTCGTCGGCCTGCTGTTCATGATCGCGCTGACGGCGCTGCTGGTCGTACCGCTCATCCGACGGCGGCAACGCCTCGTCGACGAGCGTGAGGAGGCGATCGCCCGCGTGTCCGGGCATGTCGCCGACAGCCTGATGAACATGGACACCGTGCGGGCCTTCGCCGCCGAGCGGCGCGAGGCCGCCGAACACCGCTCCCGGGTCGCCACGTCCCGCCGGCTCACCCTGCGGTCGTGGGACTACGGCAATCTGCGCATCGACACGCTGGTGGCGCCGATGTCCGTAGTGACCAACGCGGTGGGTCTGCTGCTCGCGGTGACGCTCGCCGGGGGCGCGCACGGCGTGGAGGCGATCGTGGTGGCCTTCACGTACTACACCAACGCCACCCGCATCATGTTCGACTTCAACCAGATCTACCGCCGGCTGGAAGGCTCGATGACCGAGGCCGCGCAGTTCACCGAGCTGCTGCTGACGCCGCCGACCGTGCTCGACCCGCCGGAGCCGGAGCCGCTGCGGCCCCGGGCCGCCGACGTCCGCTTCGAGAAGGTGACCTTCGCGCACCGGGGCGGCCGCCCGCTTTTCGAGGGGCTCGACCTGGACGTGCCGAGCGGGTCGAAGCTCGGCCTCGTGGGCCGGTCGGGTGGCGGCAAGACCACGCTCACGCGGCTGCTGCTGCGGATGACGGACATCGACGGCGGCCGCATCCTCATCGGCGGCCAGGACATCAGCCGGCTGCGCCAGGCCGACCTGCGCGGTCAGATCGCCTACGTGCCGCAGGACCCGGCGATGTTCCACCGCACCCTGCGGGACAACATCGCCTTCGCCCGGCCCGACGCGAGCGACGAGGAGATCCGCCGGGCGGCGCAGGCCGCGCACGTCACGGAGTTCGCCGACACCCTGCCGGACGGCTTCGACACGATGGTGGGCGAACGGGGCGTGAAGCTGTCCGGCGGGCAGCGCCAACGCGTCGCGCTGGCCCGGGCGATCCTGCGTGACGCGCCGATCCTGCTGCTGGACGAGGCGACCAGCGCCCTGGACTCCGAGAGCGAACTGCTGGTCCAGAAGGCGCTGTGGCGGCTCATGGAGGGGCGGACGGCGCTGGTGGTCGCACACCGGCTGAGCACGGTCGCGACCATGGACCAGCTCGTCGTCCTCGACCGGGGCCGGATCGTCGAGCAGGGCAGCCACCAGGAGTTGCTCGCGCTCGACGGCGCCTACGCGAAGCTGTGGCAGCACCAGTCGGGCGGGTTCCTCGACGACACGGCCGGGCGGGCCGGGGTGGTCTAGCGCGGCGGGGCCGTCTCCCCGCGTGCGGGGAAGACGGCCCCCACGCCCCGCGAGGGAGCACCGTCCCGGCGGCCGGGCTGCCGGGGTCGTTTCACCCGTGGGCGTGACGCCGGACGGCCACACGAGTGAACTGTGCGTCACGGTGCGTGACCGGCCGTTACGGTGGCGCGGTGCCCACAGCCCCGCGTGCCCGCTTGACAGCCGTCACCGCCCCGAGTCCGCCCCGCAGCCGGCCCAGGGAGGAGACCCGCTCCGGTACCACCGCCGCGGACCGCCGCCGCGCTCTCGCCCCGGTCCGCTGGTGAGGGCCGGGCACCGGCGCAGGTCCGCCCTCTCACGCGAGGACCACCGGCCGGTGGCCGCCGCCGTGCACACCACCGAAGCCCTGTCACACCCGCACGCCCTTGGCCGCCGTCTCCCCCGTGCCGGCCGTCCGGTCCTGCACGACGCCGTAGGCGGACTCGGCCCCCGTATCCGCGACTTCCTGCTCCCCGAACCCCTGCGAGGACAGCGATGACCGCCGCTCCCGACAGCATTCCCGCCCGCCTGGCCCGCCTCGGCGAGCGTCCGCAGTCCACCGTCATCGTCCGCTGCAGCGGCCCGGTCTCCGCCGAGGGTGTGACGGCGGCCCAGTTGCTGGACGGCTGCCGCCGTATCGCCGACGCCCTGCGGGCGGCCGGGGTGCGGGCCGGCGACCAGGCCGTGGTGAGGACCCGGGACGCCTATCAACTCGTCGCCGGTGTCTACGCGTTGACCTCCCTCGGCGCCGTGCCCGTGCCGGCCGAGCCGCGCGCCGGGGTGCGGCGGTGCCTGGACGAGATCGCCCCCGGCGTGTTCGTCGGGGAGCGCCTGACGCATGTGGCGCGCCGCGCGCTGGGCTGGGGGCGCGGCCATGTGCGGACGGCCCTGGTCACCGGCCGCGCCTTCCCCGGGCCGGCGCACCTCCCAGGGCGGCATCTCCCGGAACGGCATCTCCCGGAGCGGCACCTGCCGGAGCGGCACCTGCCGTCGGCCGTGGCGGGCGGCACCGGTCCGGCCCCGTGGGTGCCGGAGCCCCGGTCCGAGGACCTGGCGACGATCGCCTTCACGCCCGGCTCCAGCGGGCGGCCCGAGGGCATGGAGGACGCCCATGCCACCCTCGCCGGGCAACTGACGGCCCTGGACGCCGTCCTGGGGATCCGGGCGGACGACGTCCTGTTCTCCTGCTTCCTGCCGTTCGCCGCGCTGGGCCCGCTGCTCGGCGTGCCCACCGTCGCCCCGCAGATCGACCACCTGGCTCCGGCGCGCACGCCCTCGGGGCACCTGGTGGGGCCCCTGCTGCGGCACCGGGCGACCGTCCTGCTCGGGTCGCCGGCGGTCCTCGGCCTGATCGCCGGACACTGCGCGCGCCATGGCCTGACGCTGCCCTCGGTGCGGCGTGTGCTGTCCTTCGGCGCGCCGCTGCGCCCGCGTCTCGCCGAGGCCCTCGCGAAGGCCCTGCCCGCCGGGGCGGAGATCGTCAGCGTCCACGGCGCCACCGGGTGCCTGCCCGTCGCGGCCATCGACGCGGAGCGGTCGGGCGCGCCGCGCATCCAGCCGCCGCCGGGTCACTCGGGCACCTGTCTGGGCCGGCCGCTGCCCGGGGTCGAGGCGCGCGTGCTGGACGCCGACGCCACCGGCCTGGGCGAGATCGCCGTCGCCGGGCCCGTCATCAGCCCCGGCCGGCACGTCCGGCCCGAGGGCACGGGCGCCGCCCGGGCCGAGGCCGACGGCACGCCCTGGTACCGCACCGGTGACCTGGGGCGCCTCGACGAGGAAGGGCGCCTGTGGTACCTGGGCCGCAAGGCGCACCTGGTCACCGGTGGGGAGTTCACCCTCACCACGGAGGACATCGAGGCCACGGCCGACACGGCCGCCGGGGTACGCCGCACGGCCCTGGTCGGCGTCGGCCCCGCCGGACGGCAGCGGGCGGTGCTGTGCGTCGAACCCGAGCGCGCGGCGCGCACGGACGCGGTCGTGAGCGCCCTGCGCACGGTCCTGCGCGACCATCCGCACGCCCGCCGTATCGGCACCGTGCTGTTCCACCCCCGTTTCCCCGCCGACATCCGCCACGACTCCAGGATCGACCGCGCGCGGCTCGCCGCCCGGGCCGCACAGGGTGTGCCGCAGTGAGGGTCCGGTTCAGTCACGGGAGGGAGGCGGCGGATCGCGGGCGCGCGGATCCACCGGGCCGGGTGAGCGGGGCCCGGGCCTCCAGGGCCTGCAACAGCAGGTCCACCGACTGCTCGAAGGAGCTGTCCGCCATCGCGGGCAACTCGCGCCGCACCGCGGTCAGCGCCGGGTAGGCCACCGGGTCGAGGTCCTGGTAGGCGTCCCGCCAGGCGCGCTGGTCGGCCTCGCGCCCCTGCCGCGGCAGGGCGTGGAAGGCCGCCTCCGTGGCGGCGTGGCTGAGCACGGTGTCGATGAAGGCCAGGTAGAGCCGTGCGGCCTCGGCCGGCGGGAAACCGGCGCTCAGCAGCAGGCCGATGCCGGTGTCCACGGCGCGGATCTCGTTGCGGCGCCGGGTCACCCGGTGCGCGGCCAGGGCGGCCGCCCGGGGATGGGCGAGGTAGCCCGCGCGCACCCGCAGGGCCATCTCGCGCAGCCCGGCCACCCAGTCGGCACCGGGGGCGAAGCCCGCCATCGCCTCGCCGATGATGCGGTCGGCGATGGCGAGCACGAGGTCGTCGGTGCCGTCGAAGTAGCGGTACAGGGCGGTCGGATCGCAGCCCAGGGCCGCGCCGAGCCGGCGCACGCTCAGCGCCTCGGGGCCGTGCTCGCCGATGAGGCGGAGCGCGGTCTCGACGATGAGGTCCTCCGACAGCAGCACCCCGGAGCGGGTGGGGCGCCGGCGTCTGCGTTCCTGCGGGACTCGGGTCGTCATGGCCGGATCCTCTCCTTCGCCGCCGTCCGGTGGCCGGGTACGGAGCAGTGAAGGCCCTCGGCCGCCTTACGTCAACAGGGTTGACCCAATATGGGCGCCGGATGTTCCATCGCATTCCCGCGCGGCTCTTCCCCCCGTGACCTTGAGGAGCCATCCATGTCGTCCGCCCCGTCCGCCCCTTCCCCCTCGCCCGGCCTGCGCCGATCGCTCGGCGTCGTCGACGGCGCCGCCCTCGCCGCGTCCAGCACCGCGGCCACCACCAGCATCGCCATCGGCATGGGCACCATCGCGTCGGTCGTCGGGCTACAGGCCCCGGCGCTGTTGCTGCTGGCGTTCCTGCCGGTGCTGGGCATCGCCCTCGCCTACGCGCGGCTCAACCGCTCCGAGCCCAACTGCGGCAACGGCTACACCTGGGTCGGGCGCTCCCTCGGCCCCTGGCCCGGCTTCCTGACCGGCTGGGTCACCCTGGCCGGGTCGGTCGTCTTCTGTGCCTACACCAGCGCCATCATGGGCTCGGTCGTCCTGCTGTTCGCCGACAAGGCCGGTCTGCGCCGGCTCGGGGGCGTCGCCCTCGACCCGGGGTCCACCGCGATCAGCACGGCCGTGGGGCTGGTGATCCTGCTCGCCCTCTCGGCCCTGGCCGTCACCGGGATGCGCGCCGCCACCCGGTTCCAGTTCGCCCTGCTCGTCTTCGAGTACGCGGTGCTCCTGGGCTTTTGCGGCTGGGCCCTGCTCACCGGCGACCACGCCTTCTCGCTGTCCTGGTTCAACCCGTTCGAGATCCCCAGCGGCACCGCGTTCGCCCAGGGGCTGGTCCTGGCGGTGTTCTTCTTCTGGGGCTGGGACGCGGCGTTCAGTGTCACCGAGGAGACCAGGAGCCCGGGCGACTCGGCGCGCGGCGGTCTGATCGCCCTGTTCGCCATGCTCGGTCTGTTCCTCTTCGCGTCGGTCGCCTTCCAGCGCGAGATGAGCCTGGCGGAACTGGTGCGCAACGGCCCGCAGGCACTGCCCTATCTGGGGGAGAAGCTGGCCGCCGAGCCGTGGGCCACCCTGCCGCTGGTCGCGCTGATGTTCTCCGCGGTCGCCTCGGTGCAGGCCACCCTCATCCCCACGGCGCGCGGACTGCTCGCCATGGGCCGCGACCGCACCATGGGCCCGCAGTGGACCCGGGTCCATCCGCGCTACGGCACCCCGGCCGCCGGCACGGTCGTGGTGACGGCCGTCGGCGCCCTGATCGCGGGGTGCGCCGTCGCGATCCCCAGGCTCAGCGACATGCTGCTGGCGGCCGTCAACGCGATCGGTCTGATCGTGTCCCTCTATTACGGCCTCACGGCGCTCGCCTGCGCCGTGCGCTTCCGGTCCGCCCGGCACCGGGGGCCGCGTGAGGCGCTGCTCGCCGTGGGGGTGCCCGCCGCGTCCGGGCTGGTGCTGCTGGGGCTCGGCGGCTACCTCGGATACTCGTACCTGACCATGAGCGATCACTTCGAACCGAGCCCGGACAACGGCTGGTTCATGTTCGCGCTGCCCGCCGTGATCGTGCTCGCCGGTCTCGCCATGGCGGCCGTCGCCAAGTACGTCCGGCGCTCGCCGTACTTCTCGACGGGGCACGGCACCGACGCCGAGGCCCTCTCCCTGCCGATGGACCGCACGGCGGTCTGACCCTTCCTGGAGCCTCCCCCATGTCACACCCTCACGCCACGGGCCCCGCCGACCTGGTCTTCACCGGCGGCCCCGTGCACACCGTCGACGCCGCCCGCAGCCGCGCCACCTCGGTGGCCGTGCGCGGCGGGCGGATCGCGGCCGTCGGCCACGACGAGGTGCGCGAGCTGATCGGGCCGCGCACCGAGGTCGTCGGCCTCGCCGGGAAACTGCTGCTGCCCGGCTTCCAGGACGCGCACGTCCATCCGCTGGGGGCGGGCCTCGAACTCGGTCTGTGCCATCTCGGCGACACGGTCGACCCCGACGCGTACCTGCGCAGGATCAAGGCCTACGCGGACGCGCATCCGGACGCCGAGTGGATCACCGGGGGCGGCTGGTCCCTGGAGGCGTTCCCCGGCGGCTCCCCCACCGCGGCGGCCCTCGACGCGGTCGTCCCGGACCGGCCGGTCTTCCTGCCCAACCGCGACCACCACGGCGCCTGGGTGAACAGCCGGGCCCTGGAACGCGCGGGCATCGACGCCCGCACCCCCGACCCGGTCGACGGCCGGATCGAGCGGGACGCCGACGGCCATCCGACCGGGATGCTCCAGGAGGGCGCCGCCCATCTGGTGGGCCGCCTGGTGCCCGACCCGACCCCGGAGGAACAGCTCGCCGCGCTGCTGCGCGCCCAGGCGGTGCTGCACTCCCACGGCGTCACCGCCTGGCAGGACGCCATCGTCGGGACGTACACGAACATGACCGACCCGGCGCCCTCCTACCGGACCGCCCTCGACCGGGGCCTGCTCACCGCGCGGGTCGTCGGCGCGCTGTGGTGGGACCGGGAGCGCGGCGCCGAGCAGATCCCCGAACTGGTGGCCCGCCGCGAGGAGTTGAGCCGGGGCCGGTTCCGGGCCGGCACGGTGAAGATCATGCAGGACGGCATCGCCGAGAACCACACCGCCGCGATGCTCGCCCCGTATCTGACCCGGTGCGGCTGCGCCTCGGACAACAGCGGGATCAGCTTCGTCGAGCCCGGAGAGCTCCGGAAGTACGTCACCGAACTCGACGCGCTGGACTTCCAGGTGCACTTCCACGCCCTGGGCGACCGTGCGGTGCGCGAGGCGCTCGACGCGGTGGAGTCCGCCCGCACGGCCAACGGCCGGCGCGGCACCCGGCACCACCTGGCGCACCTCCAGGTCGTCCACCCCGACGACCTGCCGCGTTTTCGCGCCCTGGGCGCGAGCGCCAATCTGCAGATGCTGTGGGCCGCCCACGAGCCGCAGATGGACGAGCTGACCCTGCCCTTCCTGGGCGCGGAACGCGGCGCGTGGCAGTACCCCTTCGGCGATCTGCTGCGCGCCGGCGCCACCCTCGCCGCGGGCAGTGACTGGCCGGTGAGCAGCCCCGATCCGCTCCAGGCGGTCCATGTGGCCGTCAACCGCGTCGCCCCGGACGCCCCCCAGGGCACCCCCGCCTTCTTCCCGGAGCAGCGCCTCGACCTCGGCACCGCCCTGGCGGCCTACACGGCGGGCAGCGCCCATGTGAACCACCTGGACGACATCACCGGCAGCATCACCGTCGGCAGCTCCGCGGACCTGGTGGTGCTGGACCGCGACCCGTTCGCGGGCCCGCCGGAGGAGATCGCCGGGACACGGGTGCTGCAGACGTTCGTGGAGGGCCGCCGGGTCCATGCCGCGTCCGACGCCTGATCCCGGGCACCCTGCGGGGATCGTGCGGTTAGGACCGGGCGGCCCGGGAACGCGGTGCGCTGTACGTCCCCGAGCCGAGGGTGCCGCGATGACCGAGTACGAACGTTCCCGCACGATGCCCGCACCGCCCGAGCACGTCTTCGACCATGCCGCGGCCGTGGAACGGCTGGACAGCTGGCTGCCGGACGCCCTGCACGTGGAGGCCGGGGAGCTGCCGGCCGTCACCGTCCACGAGGACCGCACCGACGAGGACACCCCGGCCGTGCTGCGGGCCAGGCCCGAGCAGATGCGGCTCGAATGGGGCACGCGCGAGCAGGGTGGTTACGCGGGCTGGCTCCAGGTCGCGGGCGTCGGCGGCGGGGTCAGCGAGGTGACGCTGCACCTGTCGTTCTTCGACGCCGGCCACGACCCGGGCGAGGAACCCGTCGGCGACGCCCTCGACACCAGTCTGCGGCGTCTGGAGGAGCAGGTGCGGCTGCGCGTCGAGCATCCGGCGGGCTGACCTCCATGGCACGGACCAGGCAGTACGCCGTCGCGGCGTCCGGGCAGTGGACCGACGAGGAGGAGGGCCGGCGCCGGCTGCCCTCCGGGGAGGTGCACGCCTGGGAGCCGGGCCGCAACGAGACCGTCTGCGGGCTGTCCCTGAGCCGCTCCCGGCTCGTGCGCTTCCCCCACGTGAGGTGGCCGGACACCTTCCCTGAGTCCGGCGGCGCGGCGGACCGGGTGCGGCGTCAGTGCCCGCGGTGCGCCTCGGTGGCGGGCCGGCGCGGTCTCGACGCCCGGCCCCGCTGGCAGCGCACCAACCCCCGGCCCTGAGCGGCCGCCCTCACCCGCCGCCGCACGGCCCGGCGGAGCCGCAGCCGGCGGGGCGGGGCCCTGCCGCGATCGGCACGCCGTTGCTGCGCAGCACCTCGCGGAGGTCCAGGATCAGGGAGAACACCTCCTGGTTGCGGTCCTCCCCCTGCTCGTCCCAGGCCCGCTGCTCGGCCTCGACGGCCATCCGGTCCTCGGCGAACACACGCTCGGTGAACCGCCGGATCAGCGGCCGGGCCAGCTGCAGGGCGCCGGGCACCCGCGGCTTCTCGATCATCAGCAGGCCGTAGGTGTGGCATCTGCGCTGCTCGGCGTCCTCGGGCACGTAGGCGACCCAGAGCCGGAAGGCGGGGCGCTCGGCGTGCTCCGGGACCAGGTCGAGCGTCTGGTACGGGTACACGGTCCGGATGGTCATGACGTCGCTGGAGTCGCGGCCTGCGATGCCCTCGGCGGCCAGCAGACTGGCGCCCCGGTTCCGCTTCCCGCCGGTGTGCGTGAACAGGTACCTGGCCTCCACCGACCGGGCGTCGGTGCGGCGGTCGAGCAGTTCCGGACGCAGTCGGCCGACGACGCCCCGGTGGAGGAACTGGTGGTTCATGTCGAGCAGGTTCTCGTGCATGAACGAGTAGTGGCAGCGCACACTGCGCGCGTAGGTCAGGGTGAGGTAGCGCGGCGAGCCGAAGGCCGGCAGCTCGGGCAGCGGTGTCACGGCGGCCTTGTCCGGGTCGCCGGGGAAGACGAACACCAGGCCGTAGGCCTCCCGGACGGGGTAGCCGCGCACGCCGCGCGGCGGCCTGCGGTCGCCCTTGGACAGGTACGGGATCTGCGAGATGCGGCCGTCGCCCCGGTAGGCCCAGGCGTGGTAGCAGCAGCGCAGCGTCTCGCCCTCGACGACGCCCATGCTCAGCGGCACCTGCCGGTGGGCGCACCGGTCCTCCAGCGCGTGGACGGTGCCGCTGCGCCCGCGGTAGAGCGCGATGCGCTCCCCGGCGAAGGAGGTCGCCCGCACCCGCCCGCGCCGTACGCTCCGCGACCGTGCGACGGGGTACCAGAAGTCGGGGTGCGCCCCGACGCGCCGCAGGTCGGTCACGGCGGAGGCCGGCGCGGGATCCCCCGCGGGCCGGTCGCTCCCGGTCAGGGCTGCGGAGGTCCCGGCCGGGAAGGTCCCGGTCCTGTCGGTGTCGGTCATGCCTCTCATCGTGCGGGCCGCCTTCCGACCGCGCCCTGCCCGGCGCGTACGGACGGGTGAGGGCGGGCGCCCGGGGGTTCAGTGGCCGACGGGCGGCGCGAAGCAGCCGGTCTCCGGGTACGGGCCGTTGGCTGTCGCGTCGGTGTTCGACGGCTGCACGAACGCCGTGACGCAGGCGTCGTCGTGGACGCGCAGCGCGATCCGGGCCCCCTCGGGCGTGACGCGGCGGCCGTCGTCGTAGCGCGAGAGCATCTCCGTCACGGTGAGGGTCCCGCCGAGCCGCGTGCCGTCGGCGCCGACGCGCTCCTCCTCGTAGCCGAGCCGGAGCAGTGCCGCCTTCACGGAGGCCGGGTCCCACGTGCGCTGCTTCCACAGCCGCCGCAGGACCGGTCGGATCCGGCTCGCCTCCCGCTCGGCGTCACGCGCGTGCTCCGGGGACATCTCGCCCGGTCGGCGATAGGCGTTGTTCTCGTTGTGGTGCGGGGCGCCGTCGCGGGCCCCGGGCTCCACGTACGGCGAGGCTCCCGGGGCGGTGGGCGAGGGCGACCGGGCGGAGGCGCCGGGGGTGGCCCCGGCCGTCGCGTCCGAGGCGCGCAGCTCACCGCATCCGGTGAGGGCCAGGGCGGCGGCGAGGGCCAGGGCGGCGAGCGGGGCACGGCGCACGGTCGTCGGGGCGGTCATGGAACCACCCTCTCATCGCGGCCGGCCGCCCGGGGGACCCCATCAGGCCTTCCGGCCGGTCAACTCCCGCAGGGCGACGTTCAGTTCCAGGACGTTCACCCGGGGCTCGCCCATGAAGCCCAGGGTGCGGCCCTCCGTGTGGGCCCGCACCAGTTTCTCCACCCGGTCGACCGGCAGGCCGTTGCGCTGCGCGACCCTGGGCACCTGGAGGGCGGCGTAGGCCGGGGAGATGTCCGGGTCGAGGCCGGAGCCCGACGAGGTGACGGCGTCGGCGGGGACCTGGGAGGGCCGCACGGGGTGGCCGGGCACGGAGTTCTCCCGGACCACCTCGGCCTTGGCGTCCTGGACCTGCCGCAGGAGCACCTCGCTGTCGGCGGACAGGTTGGTGGCCCCGGAGAGGATCAGCCGGTAGCGGGTGTTGAGGGTGTTCTGCCCGAGGCCGTGCGCCGGGCGGGGCTGGAAGTAGTCGAGGCCGTAGTCCTGTTGACCGATGAGGGACGAGCCGACGACCCTGCCGTCCGCCCTGGTCTCGGAGCCGTTCGCCCGGCCGGGGAACAGCCCCTGGGCCAGGCCGGTGACGACCAGCGGATAGACGACACCGGTCACCAGGGTCAGCACCAGGAGGGCGCGCAGGCCCGCCCCGAGCAGCCGGGCGGTGTTCGTGAGGGAGGTGTTCATGGCGGTCAGCCGATCCCGGGTATGAGGGAGAGGAGCAGGTCGATGAGTTTGATGCCGGCGAAGGGCGCGATCAGCCCGCCGACGCCGTAGACGGCGAGGTTGCGGCGCAGCAGCCGGTCGGCGCTCATCGGCCGGTAGCGCACGCCCCTGAGCGACAGCGGGACCAGCGCGACGATGATCAGCGCGTTGAACACCACGGCCGACAGGATCGCGGAGTCGGGCGAGGACAGGCGCATGATGTCGAGCTTGTCGAGGCCTGGATGGACGGCCGCGAACAGTGCCGGGATGATCGCGAAGTACTTGGCGACGTCGTTGGCGAGGGAGAACGTCGTCAACGCACCCCGCGTGATGAGCAGTTGCTTGCCGATCTCGACGATCTCGATGAGCTTGGTCGGGTCGGAGTCGAGGTCGACCATGTTGCCGGCCTCCTTGGCGGCCGACGTGCCGGTGTTCATCGCGACGCCGACGTCCGCCTGGGCGAGGGCGGGCGCGTCGTTGGTGCCGTCGCCGGTCATCGCGACCAGCTTGCCGCCCGCCTGCTCGCGCTTGATGAGGGCCATCTTGTCCTCGGGGGTGGCCTCGGCGAGGAAGTCGTCGACGCCGGCCTCCTCGGCGATCGCCCGGGCCGTCAGGGGATTGTCGCCCGTGATCATGACGGTCCTGATGCCCATGCGGCGCAGCTCCGCGAAGCGCTCGCGCATGCCGTCCTTGACGACGTCCTTGAGGTGGACCACGCCGAGCACCCGGATGCCGTCGGCGTCCTCGGCCGCGACCAGGAGCGGGGTGCCGCCGGAGGCGGAGATCCGGCCGGCGATGCCGTCGGCGTCGTCGGGGACCGCACCGCCCCGGTCGCGGACCCAGGCCATGACCGAACCCGCAGCACCCTTGCGGACGGTGCGGCCGTCGACGTCCACGCCGGACATCCGGGTCTGCGCGGTGAAGGGGATCCACGCGGCGCCGGCGAGCTCGCGCGGGCGCAGGCCGTACCGCTCCTCGGCCAGGGCGACCACGGAACGGCCCTCGGGTGTCTCGTCGGCCAGCGACGACAGCTGGGCCGCCTCGGCCAGTTCGGCCTCGGTGACACCGCGCACCGGCACGAACGCGGCGGCCTGCCGGTTGCCGTGGGTGATGGTGCCGGTCTTGTCCAGCAGCAGCGTCGACACGTCGCCCGCGGCCTCGACCGCCCGGCCGGACATGGCGAGGACGTTGCGCTGCACCAGCCGGTCCATGCCCGCGATGCCGATGGCCGACAGCAGCGCGCCGATCGTGGTCGGGATGAGGCACACCAGCAGCGCGACCAGCACGACCGTCGTCAGATGGGTGCCGGCGTAGGACGCGAAGGGCGGCAGCGTGGCGCAGGCCAGCAGGAAGACGACGGTCAGCGAGGCCAGCAGGATGTTCAGCGCGATCTCGTTGGGTGTCTTCTGCCGGGCCGCGCCTTCGACCAGGCCGATCATCCGGTCGATGAAGGTCTCGCCGGGACGGGTGGTGATCCGCACGACGATCCGGTCGGACAGCACCCGGGTGCCGCCGGTGACGGCCGAACGGTCGCCGCCGGACTCGCGGATGACCGGGGCGGACTCGCCGGTGATGGCCGACTCGTCGACCGACGCGACGCCCTCGACGACGTCACCGTCGCCGGGGATGATGTCGCCGGCCTCGCAGACGACGAGGTCGCCGACCTTCAGCTCGGTGCCGGGGACGACCGTGCCGTCCGTCCTGCGGGCCACGCTGTCGGACTTGGCCTTGCGCAGGGTGTCGGCCTGGGCCTTGCCGCGGCCCTCGGCGACCGCTTCGGCCAGGTTGGCGAAGAGGACCGTCAGCCACAGCCAGGCGCTGACGGTCCAGCCGAACCAGTCGCCGGGGTCCGCGAAGGAGCAGGCCGTGGTCAGCACGGACCCGACCCACACCACGAACATCACGGGCGACTTGACCATCACCCGCGGGTCCAGCTTGCGGACGGCGTCCGGCAGGGCGCCGAGCAGCCGGGCGGGGTCGAACAGGCCCGCCCCGACACGGTGGTGGGCAACGGGGTGCTCCGTCGGCGCGTCCTGGCGGGGCACGAGGGTGGGAGTGGACATGGAGTCCTCGCGAGGTTCGGTGCGGGTGGTCATGACGCCAGCCCCTCCGCGAGCGGGCCGGCTCGCTCGCCGGGCAGCGGCCCGTCCCGGTCACCGCGGGCACCCTGCGCACGGAGAAACCGCTGTTCACCGGCCTGCTCGTGGGCGCCGTCCTGATCATCACCGGTCTGACCTACTTCCCCGCCCTGGCCCTCGGCCCCAGCACGAAGACCATGGGCAGGAACCGGCCGAGCAGCATGGCGAGCCCGGTCGTGGTGTTGAACCAGTCGGTGTTCGCGTTCAGGCCCGCGAAGGCCGAGCCGTTGTTGTTGGCGGCGGAGGTGAAGGCGTACAGCACCTCGGAGAAGCCGTGCGCGCCCGGGTTGAGCATCGAGTGCGCGGGGGTCGGCAGCGCGAGGGAGGCCGCGGTGCCGACGAGCACCAGGGCGGGGGTGACGAGGAGGTAGCAGGCGGCGAGCTTCATCTCCCGCGCGCCGATCTTCTTGCCCAGGTACTCGGGGGTGCGGCCCACCATCAGACCGGCGATGAACACCGCGATGACGGCCAGGACGAGCATGCCGTAGAGGCCGGATCCGGTGCCGCCGGGTGCGATCTCGCCGAGCATCATCGAGAGCAGGGTGAGTCCGCCGCCGAGGCCGGTGAAGGAGGAGTGGAAGGAGTCCACCGCTCCGGTCGAGGTGAGCGTGGTCGACACCGCGAAGATCGAGGACGAGCCGACGCCGAAGCGGACCTCCTTGCCTTCCATCGCGCCGCCCGCGGCCTGGAGCGCCGGGCCGTGGTGGGTGAACTCGGCCCACATCATCAGGGCGGTGAAGCCCAGCCAGATGGTGGCCATCGTGGCGAGGATCGCGTACCCCTGCCGGAGCGAGCCGACCATCAGGCCGAAGGCGCGGGGCAGGGAGAACGGGATGATCAGGATCAGGAAGATCTCGAAGAGGTTGGTGAAGGGCGTGGGGTTCTCGAAGGGATGGGCGGAGTTGGCGTTGAAGTAGCCGCCGCCGTTGGTCCCGAGCTCCTTGATGGCCTCCTGGGAGGCGACCGCGCCGCCGTTCCACTGCTGCGCGCCGCCCGCGAACTGCCCGACCTCGTGGATGCCGGAGAAGTTCTGGATCACGCCGCCCGCCACCAGGACGACGGCGGCGATGGCTGCGGCCGGGACGAGGACCCGCACGGTGCCGCGCACCAGGTCGGCCCAGAAGTTGCCCAGGTCGTCGGTGCGGGAGCGGGCGAAGCCCCGGACGAGGGCCACGGCGACGGCCATGCCGACGGCCGCGGACAGGAAGTTCTGCACGGCGAGACCGGCGGTCTGCACGAGGTGCCCCATGGTCTGTTCGCCGGAGTACGACTGCCAGTTGGTGTTCGTCACGAACGACACGGCCGTGTTGAACGACTGGGCCGGGCCGACCGACGCGAAGCCGAGCGAGCCGGGCAGGTGCCCCTGGAGCCGCATGAGCAGATAGAGGAACAGGACGCCGACGGCCGAGAAGGCGAGGACGCCGCGCAGATAGGCGGGCCAGGTCATCCCGGCGTCGGGGTCGGCGCCGACGCCCCGGTAGATCCACCGCTCCACCCGCAGGTGCCGCCCGCCCGAGTAGACCCGGGCCAGGTAGGTGCCGGCGGGGACGTGGAGCAGCGCCAGGGCGCCGACGAGGGCCAGCAGCTGGAGCACGCCGGCGAGGACGGGGCCCATCTAGAACCTCTCCGGGAAGATCAGGGCGAGGACGAGATAGCCCAGCAGGGCGACGGCCACGACCAGGCCGACGACGTTCTCGGCGGTCACAGCTTCGTCACCCCCTTGGCGACGAGGGCCACCAGTGCGAAACCCGCGAGCACGGTGAGGACGAAGGCCGGGTCGGCCATCGCGAACTCCTGAGGTGAGGTGCGGAACAACGGACGCATGCAGCAAAGCGCCTCACCGACCGGATGAGATCACCCGTTGGGACGGCTCTCTTACGCCCGTGCCCGCGTCCTTGACGCACCTCTGACGGACCCTGTCCGTTTCCCTCAGGCGTAGGCCGCCCAGTCCACGATGGGCACCGCCGCGCCGGCCGCCTCCCGGCCGCGGCATTGGGCGTGGTGCCTGCGGGCGATGCCGTCGAGGTCGATCCGGGAGCCGAACGCGGGGTGGGCGGCCAGCCGGCGCGCGTAGGCCCACAGCCGGGGGTGTCCGGTGATCCGGTGCACCGCTTCGGCGTCCAGGTGGTGGCGGTGGACGGTGTCCAGCTGCAGCAGGGTCGCCCACGCCTGCACGTCGGCCAGGGTCGGTCCGTCGCCCAGGAGGTACTCGCGCCCGTCGAGCCGCCGCTGCAGCTCGTCCAGCGCGTCCAGGAGGGTGGCCAGCGCGGTGGCGCGGGCCGCGGGGTCGCCGTCCCACCGTCCGGCGCGCTGGGCGGCCGCGGTGATGCCCTCGCAGAGCCGGGCCACGTCCTCGACCGCCTGCTCGGCGCCGCACGGAAGCAGCTCGGGTCCGTCGCCGCCGAACCGCCGGGCGAGGTCCCGCAGGATGTCGGGGGCGTGGGTGCTGACGATCCGTCCGGTCCAGCCGTCGCTGAGCACCGGGGCCGCGGCCGGCCCGGGGTGCTGGTGGGCGCTGGCCTCGTACAGCGGGCGCAGGGCCCGGTGTCCCCCGCCGGGTGCGTCGGGCACGGCCGGCAGCAGCGTCACCGGCACGATGTCGTCGAGGCCGAGCAGACCGTGGACGACGGCGATCTGCACGGAGTGCGGACACGACAGGACGAGGTGCAGCCGGTAGCGGCGGGACGCGGCGTAGTAGCCGCTGCGCGCGTCACGGCCGATCCTGCTCCGGAAGGGCGGCACGGCGGTGGGGAAGGTGGCGGACATGCGTCTCCCTGGGGGCTCGGTCACGGGCGTACGACGGCGACGGTGCGCGGCGGACTCGCGCCGCGCGCGGCGTCGTGCGACTCGCCGCACTGCACACCCTCGCCAGGTCGATGTGCCGGCGTGACGTCAGCAGGGGCAGCGACCGCAGGACGAGACGGACGGTGTCGCTTCCGGAGTCCGCTGTCCCACCGCCCATGGCTTCCCTACCGATTCCCTAGGATTCTCTACGGAGTGTCGGGCCGTGCCGGGAGCGCGTCAAGAGGCCCGCGCCCGGCGCTCGCGCGCTCCGCGCGGCGTGCCGGGCGGTCGAGGGGCGCCCGGGAGCCGGGGAATGCCACCTCCCCGGCTCCCGCGCGCCGTGTCACTCCTCGTCGCGCAGGCGGGACGCCAGTGCGGTCAGCGCCTCGGTCTCGTCCGTGTGCCCGAGCGCGGTCAGCCGGCTGATCGCCGCGTCGAGGCGGGTGAGGGCGGGGGCGGGACGCTCCAGGTAGATGCCCTCCACCGCGCCGGCGAGGCGCACGCACTCGGCCCATTCGCCGGCCCGGTCGCCGTCGGTGCCCGGCTCGCCCAGCAGGGCGAGGGCCCGGTCCAGAGCGGCCAGCGACTCCTCGTAGGCGCCTGCGTAGGCGTTGACCCGCCCGTGTTCGTAGGCCAGGGCCGTGTCCAGGGGGCGGCCCTGGGCCTCGTACCCGGCGGCGCGGGCCTCGTCGGCGACCCGGCCGGCGTCGGCCAGGAAGGCGCGGGCGCCGGTCAGGCCGTCGGGGCCCTGCTGCTGGGCCTGCAGCCGGGCGAGTTCGCGCAGGCAGTTGCTGAGCAGCTCGTGGCGCGGATCCCGGGCGTGGGCGGCGAGCGCCTGGTCGGCGGCCTCGCGGGCCCGGTCGAACTCACCCGCCTCGCCGAGGAGTACGGCCGTCTCGGCGGCGATCATGGCGTGGCTGCCCGGGTCGTCGTCCCAGCCGGCCGACTCGGCCGCGAGGGCGACGAACTCCGCCGTGGCGGCCTTGAGGTCCTCCCCCGCGTGCAGCGCGCGGGCGCGGGTCAGGCGCAGTTGCGCGACGAGCCGGTCGTCCAGCTCTCCGGCGGCGACGTCCGGTTCGGCGAGCAGGGAGTCGAGCAGCGCGATGCAGTCCTCGACGCGGCCGAGGTCGAGGCTGAGCTGGGCCGCGTTGCTGTAGGCGCAGTACGCGTCCGTGCGGCTGCCGCGGCGCAGTTCCAGCTCCGCCGAGCGGGTCAGGTGCCGCAGGGCCTCCTCGGGGCGGCCCAGGTGCATGGCGGCCTCGGCCAGATCGCCGTGCAGGCGGCCGGTGTCGATGGCGTCGGCGGGCCAGTCGGCGGCCAGGCGCAGGGCCTCGGAGAGGTCGGCGTGCGCGGCCCGGGCGTCCCGCAGGCCGAGCTGGATCCGGCCGCGCAGGCCGAGCGTGCGGGGCAGGTGCCAGGCGGGCCCCTGCGCCTTGAGCCGGTCGAGGAGGGCGTCGATCTCGGTGAGCGCGGCGGGCAGGTCGCCGGAGATGGCGAACGTGCTGGCCCGCAGCAGCAGGGCGCCGGAGACCTGCCCGGTGATGTCGTGCCGTTCGGCGAACGCGTGCAGCAGGTCCGCCTCGGCGAGGACGGGCGCCACGTGGTCCTCGCCGCCGGTGGTCTGCAGGCGCAGGGCCAGCGCGGTCACGCGCAGCCGGAGCAGGCGGGCCTCCTGGTACGGGGTGAGGCCCGGGGTCTCCTCGTGCAGGCGGACGATCGACGCGTGGGCGGCGGTCAGCGCGGCTGCCTTGGCCTCGGCCGCGCCGTCGCCCCGCGCGGGGAGTTCGGCGGTGGCGAGCAGGGCGCCGGCGCGGGAGATCGCGGCGTCGCCCGGCCGTCCGGCGTCCTCGTACAGGCCCGCCGCCTCCTCGTGGAGGGCCGCGGCGTCGGCGTACTCGTCCTTCTCTCCCGCCCGGCTCGCCTCCTCGTCCAGCAGGTCCGCGCGCAGCCGGGCCGGCGGGCCGACGGCCGGGTCGTCGGGGTGGGTGTGGTCGCGGGCGGCGACGAGCGTGCGCAGCCGGTCCCAGCAGGCCCGCGCGTCCGGGTGCCCCAGCTCGTCCAGCTCCCGTGCCCTGACGACGAGTTCGGGCAGGGACTCCGGGACGGCGGCGGCCGTACGGGCGGTGGGGGCTGCGGCCGGGGCGGCCGGGGCGAGCTCGTCGAGGGCGCGGGGGCGCAGGGTCAGTTCGAGCGCGTCCAGCAGCGGGGCGCGGTCGAGCCGGGCGCGGCGGCGCTCGGTGTGGGCGGGGGTGCCGTTGCGGGCGTCGAAGCGGGCGGCGAGGTCGTCGGCCCGGTCGCGGACCTCGGCGCGCAGGCCGGCGACCGTCCAGGTGCGGCCCGCGTATCCGGCGGCGGGCAGTGCGCCGTGGCCGAGGGACTCCACGCGCTGGAGCAGGACCTCCACGCCGGTGAGGAAGTCGAGCTGGTCCGAGGGCGAGTCGACCTCGTCGAACAGGCCGCGGTTCTCGGCGAGCAGTTCCAGGGCGCGCGCCTCGTTGCCGGTGAGCGCGCAGAACTCCAGGTGCCGGCCGACCTCGGCGGCCATCGAGGGGTTGCGGCGGCAGCCGCGGTAGCCGGCCAGGTGCAGTTCGCGGGCGCGGTCGGCGCGGCCGGTGCGCAGCAGGGGCAGCAGGGCGTGCGAGACGGAGCGGGCCGGCTCCTCCTGGCAGGACTCCTTGCCGGCCAGCACGGGCTCCCAGGCGCGCAGCGCCCGCTCGTCGTCGCCGGCCGCGAGGTGGTACAGGGCCCGCTGGCACGTCTCGCATGCCTCGCAGTCGCTGAGCCGGGTGCGGGTGCGCGCCGCCCACAACTCGTAGGCCGCGGTGGTGTCCTCGCCGACGTGGGCGGCGAGCTGGTAGGCCTGCCCGTAGTAGGGCTGGAGGCCGAGGCCGGCCTTCTCGTACCGGTCGCGCATCTCCGTCAGCCACTGGCGCAGGCTGGCCAGCGGTATCTCGGGCAGCTGGCGCAGGGCGTGGGCCACCCACTTGAACCGCCAGAACAGCAGGTGGCGCAGGCGCTCGTCGAACACGTCGGGCTGTTCGTCGAAGAGGGTGAGCAGCCGCGCGAAGACGACGGGCGACTTGCGGGGCTCGGAGCCGTAGGTGTACGCCTCCTGCAGTTCGAGCAGGGCGTGGATCAGCGGGACGGGCTCGTCGAACTGCTCGGCGGCGTCGACGAGTTCCTCGGCGGTGACGGTGCGGGTGCGGCCGTAGGGGCGCTGGTCGTTCTCCTGGAGCGCCTGGTACAGCTCGTCGGTGGTCTGGGGCGTGGTCGGCATCGTCAGCTGTCCTTGCGGAGGGCGTGGGCGAGAAGGTCGAGGAAGGAGCGGTTGATCAGGCTCGACTCGGCGGGCCTGAGCGGGCGGCGGGACAGCATCGCGGCCTGCCCGTAGAGGGCTTCGGCACTGGTGCGGGCCAGCTCGGGCTCGTCGATGGCGACGGCGGTGCGCACCAGCGGATTGAGCTGGTTGAGGATCAGCTGGGCCCTCGGGGCCTCCTGGCGCAGGGCGCCGAGGATGTCGCCCCACAGGCCGCCCTCCTGCTCGCGGGCGAGCTGCGAGCGGGTCCGCTCGTGCCGGGCCTCGCGGCTGTCGACGAGCAGGGCGGGGGCCGAGGCCGGCTGGAAGGTGCGCAGCGCGACGTCGCAGTCGAAGACGGCCAGGGCGTCGCGGGCCTGGGCGAGGTAGGCCGCGGCGGCGAGTTCCGTCTCCCGGTCGACGGGGTCGAGGTGGGCGGTGAGGGTCGCCGGGTCGAGGTCGGCGACGGTGGCCTCGGGCCTGATCTCGGGGAGCCGGTGGACCAGTTCGCGGTCGTAGGTGTAGCCGCCGTTGACGACGCCCAGCCCGGCGGCCGAGGCGATCGCGGCGACCTGGCGGAACTCCTCCACGCTCGACGTCACGAGCACGGTGCGGTGAGTGCGCGCGAACTCGTCGAGGGTGGTGTGTCCGTCGGTGGTCTCGAACGGCAGCCAGGGCAGCAGCATCCGCAGGATCTCGTCGTCGTGCACGGCGAGCGACTTCACGGCCAGGTGGTGGGCCTGGAGGAAGCGGTGCAGCAGGTCCGGGTCGCTGGCGGCGGCCCGGGCGATCCAGGCGCGCAGCTTCTCGGCGAGGGCGTCGCGGACGGCGGCGAGGGTGTCGTCCTCGTACAGGGCCTCGCGGGACGCGGTCGGGCGCAGGCTCTCGGCGTCGACCACGCAGCGGACGAAGAACGCCCAGTCGGGCAGGATCTCCTCGGCCTGCTCGGACAGCAGCATGCCCTTGACGTGCACGCGGTGGCCGTGGCGGCGTCCGGCCGGGACCGTCTCGGGCAGCACGCAGGCGATGCCCTTCAGGCCGACGGCCGGCAGGTCCAGCTCGACGGTGTCCAGCGGTGTGAAGCCGAAGACCTCCTCGCCGTAGGCGGCCAGGGCGCGGGAACGGGCGCCCGGGGTGGGGTACGTGCGCGCCCAGGGGGCGGGCTCGGGGTTGACGGACGTGCCCGGGGCTCCGGGCCCGGCCGTGCCGTCGTCGAAGGTCAGCGGGTGGCGCAGCAGGGAGCCGAAGTGGCGGGCCAGGGCGTGCACCTGCGCCGGGCGGGTCCACTCGCCCGCGTCGGCGCGGGGGGTCAGCGTGACCGTGGTGCCGGGGCGGGGGCGGGCGGAGGCGGGCAGGGTGCGGACGCTGTAGCTGCCGTCGCCGCGTCCGCGCCACTCCACGGCCGGGGCGTCCGGGGTGCGGGCGGAGCGGCTGAGGACGTGGATCTCGTCGGCGACGAGGAAGCAGGAGAGCAGGCCGATGCCGAACTGGCCGATGAAGTCGCCGCGTTGCTCGGCGATCCGGTCCGCGCGCTTGCTGCTGCGGCCGATGGTGGCGAGGAAGCTGTGGACGTCGGCCTCGGTGAGGCCGACGCCGTCGTCCTCGACGCGGACCACGGCGCCGTCGGCGTACAGGCGCACGCCGAAGGCGCCGGTCGGGGCGTCGGGTTCGAGGGTGTGCCGGGCGGTCAGCGCGTCGACCGCGTTCTGCATCAGCTCGCGCAGGTAGACGCGGGGGCTGGAGTAGAGGTGGTGGGAGAGGAGGTCGACGAGGCCGCGCAGATCCACCTGGAAGGTGCGGTCGGCGGCGGGGTGGGGCAGTGTCATCGGGCAGTCCGGGGTGGGAAGGGTGACGGGTGGCGGGCGGCGCGGGGCCGGACGGGTCCGCCCGGCACTCGGGTACGGCGGTGACAGCCGTACCCGGGCTCGGGGAGGCGGTGTTCCGTGAGACGGGGCTCGGACCTTGCCGCGTGGCAGGGCTCAGGCCTGGCGGTGATCGCGGGGCTCAGGGCCTTGCGGTGATCGCGGGGCTCAGGCCTTGCGGTGGTGGCGGGCGAACTGCTTCTCCGGCTCCGCGAAGTAGGTCCAGGGCCACTCGGTGTAGGCGCCGTCCAGAGTCCGGAAGACCCGCCGGACGGTGTGGCGTTCACCGGCCAGCGACAGGGCCATGGCGAACATGTTGAAGTCGTGCTGCCAGCCCGGGCGCCACACGTACGCGGGGTGCAGGATGCTGTGGTCCGCGGCCTCCCGCAACTGCGCCCGGATCTCGTCGGTTTCCAGGTAGTCCCCGCGGTCCGCCTCGACCCACTCCTCGATGTACGCCATGGCGATCAGGCAGCCGAGGCGGTGCCCGTGCGGGGCGCGGGCGAACACCTCCTGGGCGTACGCCAGGGCCTGCCCCGGTTCGCCGCCCCAGCGGGGCTGCAACTGCGACAGCCACTCCAGATGGGTCTCCAGGTCCAGCGGGTCGCGGCGCAGGGCGGCGTCGAGCCGGGTCTCGTTGACGGCCCGGCCCAGCGACATGCCCCGGCCGGAGGTGAGGAGGCGGCGCCACGGCGTGACCCAGTCGGGGCGCAGTTCGGCGGCCTCCAGCAGGTGCTCCTCGGCGATGCGGAGCCGCTCGTGGAAGATGCGCCACTGCTCCTGCGTGACGTCCACGGCGCGCGCGGCGGTGCGGGCCTCCCAGCCCCAGCTGACGTGGCGCGTCCCGGATATCAGCAGGGCGGTCGCCCGGTGCTCCTTGTCCTCCTCGACGGCGCGCACGATCCAGTCCTGCACGCCGTCCAGGTCGGCGAGTTCGCCCAGGACCTGGTGGTCGCGGCCGGGGTCGAAGGGGGCCAGCGCCGCCTTGACCGCGTCCCAGTCGCCCGCGTCGGCCGCCTCCACCAGCGCGAGCACCCGGGTGTCGCCGAGCGCGCGCAGCGTGTACGTGCCGTGCTTGTGCCTGCGCGGGACGGGAAGGGCGTGCGGATCCGCCGCGGGTCTCTCCTCGCCCCTGCCGAACAGCCTGCCGAACATGCCGCGCCCTCCCCTGGTCCCGCGTGATCGTTCGGAGCAGCATAAACGGCACCTGTGACACCGCTTCCACAGGGTTTTCACCAGGGCTTCACGCCCCGGGCCGCTCCTCGGTGCGCAGGTCGGCGTAGACCATGTGGTGGTCCGAGGCCTCGTTCGGCTGCACCCGGTGGCCGAGGGCGGTGACGCCGCGCAGGAAGACGTAGTCGAACCTGAGCTGCCAGTCGGTGGTCGGCTCGCAGTCGCCGGTGGACGCGGGCCGGCACCGGGCGTCCGCCTCCACCGCCACCTGCTGCACCGGGGTGAGCTCGGGGGCGTCGGGCACGGCGTTGAAGTCGCCGATGAGGACCGCGCGTTCGTGCCGGGCGGCGGCCGCGGCCAGGACGCGGACCTGCTCCGCCCGGACCTCCTCCTGCTGCCGCTGCGCGAGATGGGTGTTGAAGACCCGGACGGACTCACCGCCCACGGTGGTCGTGACGGCCATGTACCCGCGGTCCTCCGAACCGCCGTCGGGATACTCCACGCTGACGGCGTCCGTCATCGGTGCCGCGGAGAGGATCGCCTGGCCGAAGGCGCCCGGGCTCCACGGCGCTCCCCCGCACCGCCCCCACTTGCGCAGGACGCTCCCGTACTCGACGTGGTAGACCAGCCCGTGCAGGTTCCTCAGGTGCTCCCGGATGCTCTCGACGTCACGGACGCACGCCTCCTGCATGCCGATGACCTGCGGGGCGTAGGCGGCGATCTCCGCGGCCCGGTCGGCGTTGGCCGTATCGCACGGGTTGCAGAGGTTCCACGTCATGACCCGGTTCGGTACAACGTCCTTGACGGACCCGACGGGCAGCGACGCGCCGAGCAGGGCACCGCTCGGCGCGCTGGGGCCGACGAGCACCATGCAGACGACGGTCATGACGCCCACGAGCCACCGCGCGCACCTTCCGAGCACCACAGCCTCCTCACACCGGTCCTCCCATAGTGACCTGTGCGGCAGCGGTGTTCGCCCGGAACGGCAAGATCGACGAGAGGGGACGCACAGGCCATGAGGGTCGTCGTCATCGGTGCGGGTGTGCTGGGAGTGAGCGCCGCGAGGCACCTGTCCGTCGCCGGCGCGGACGTGCTGCTGCTGGATCACCGGGGTGCCGGCACCGGCACGAGCGCCACGACGTTCGCCTGGGTCAACTCGAACCGCAAGCACGACGTGGACTACCACCGGCTGAACGTCGCCGGGATGGAGGAGCACGCCCGGCTCGCCGCGCGGCTGCCGGGTCCGCGGTCGTACGTCCCCAGCGGGGCCCTGCGCTGGGCGGACGGCGCGGGCGAGGAGCGGCTCGTGGCCGATGTGGAGCGTCTGCGGTCCCTCGGCTACCCCGCGCGGCCGGTCACGCGGGAGGAAGCGGGACGGATCGCCGGCGACCTGCGGATCCCGGCGACCGTGACGGCCGTCGCGCACTTCCCCACCGAGGGCTACGTCCTGCCCGACGTGTTCCTGGCGAACCTGCTGGCGGACGCCGGGCGGCACGGTACGCGGTGCGCACGGGGTGAGGTCGTGGGCATCGAGGACCGGCCGGGCGGAGTGTCCGTCGCCCTGGCCGGCGGCGAGGCCGTCCGGGGTGATGTCGCCGTCCTGGCGGCGGGCCGCTGGACGGAGCGGCTGGCCGCGCGGGCCGGGATCGAGGTGCCGATGGTGACGGACACCGCGCGCGGGTCGCAGACGGTCGGCCTGCTGGGATACGTCCGCTCACCGGCGCTCGGCCTGCGCTGCGTGGTCCACGGTCCCGGGCTCAACCTCCGCCCCGCGGCCGGAGGGCACACCGTCGTGCAGGCCCTCGATCTGAACGCGGACGTCGACCCAGCGGCGCCGCCCGCCCCGGAGGGGGAGATCGCGGCCACCCTCGCCCGCCAGTTCCGCGCGCTGCTGCCCGAGCCCGGCCCGGCCCCGCGGATCGACCTGCGGGTCGGCTTCCGCTCCCTGCCCGCGGACGGCCTCACCGTCGCCGGTCCTGCCTCCGCCCGGTCCCGCGTCTACTGTCTCGTGTCGCACAGCGGGATCACGCTGGCGCCGGTGCTGGGCCGGCTGGCCGCGGCCGAGATCACGACCGGTCAGGAGCAGGAACTCCTGCGGCCGTTCCGGCCCACCCGGTTCGCCGGGGTGCGACGCCGTGACGTCGAGGTGGACCAGCGGGCGACGGCGCCGGGCGACCAGTGACCCGGAAGGGCGAGGCGGCCTGCCCGTGTGGGCGGTGCGGGCCGGGGCCGCCCGCCCTGCCCCCGCGAGAGCCGCCCCTCCTGCCCGGGGTGCGGGCCGCCCGCGCCCGTCGCCGAAGGCTCCGCCCGGCCGTGGCTCAGCGCACCCTCCCCCGGGGCTTGAGCGGCGTCACCGGCAGCTCCGGAGCCGGCAGCGGATCGCCGTCGTACCCCTTCACCTCGCCGAACCGCGTCCCCTCCATCCAGTCCCGCCGCGCCTGCTCGATCTCCTCCTGGGAGCGGCCGATCCAGTTCCAGAACATGATCAGCTCCTCGTCGAACGGCTCGCCGCCCAGGAGCATCAGGCCCGCGTCCGACTCCGCCCGCAGGGGCAGCGCGCTGCGGCCGCAGCCGAGGTAGAGCATCGAGCCGGGCAGCACCGGGACGCCGTCGACGTGGGCCTCCCCGGACATGGCCAGGACGGCGTACTCGAAGTCCGGCTCCAGGGGCAGCCGTACCTCCGCGCCCCGGGTCAGGGCCAGGTCCGCGCCGACGATCGGGGTGTAGGCCGTGCCGGGCGAGGCCGTGCCGTCCAGGGCGCCCAGGATCACCGTGGCGGTGAGACCGGGGCCGGTGACGAGCGGCAGATCGGCGTGGTGCTCGAAGCGCGGCTCGGTGTGGCGGTGGCCGTCGGGCAGGGCCACCCACAGCTGAGCGCCGTGCAGGAAGCGGGCGTGCGACCGAGGGCTCTCCTCGGAGTGGCTGATCGCCCGGCCCGAGGTCATCAGGCCCAGCTCGCGCGGCCGGATCGTCTGGAGGCTGCCGGTGGAGTCGCGGTGCAGCACCTCGCCCTCGTGCAGCCAGCTCACCGTCTGCAGCCCCATGTGGGGGTGCGGGGGCACCTGCATGCCGGGCTCGTCGGCGATGTCGTCGGGGCCGTAGTGGTCGACGAAGCACCAGGCGCCGACCATGCGGCGCCCCAGGTTGGGCAGCAGCCGGCGGACCTCGCTGGACTCGCCGAGTCTGACGTGCCGGGGACTCAGCAGCTCCCGGACCGGTTCCGCCACCACGAAGCCCCGGCCCCCGCACACGGCGGGAGCCGCCTCCCGCTCGAGATTGCTCATGGCGCACAACCTAGTCCGGCGGACGACTCCGCGTCAGCGCGTCACCCGGCCGCGCCGCCCCGGTCCCGCCGGGCGGAAGACGACGACGCCGGAGAGACAGTAGCCATGCACAGAGAAAACAGTAGCCATGTACATAGTAGCCATGTACTCTTTTTGAGCATGAGCAAAGGCACCGAAGGCGCGACGCCCGGTTTCCTGGTGTGGCGGCTGTCGATGAAGTGGCGGGTGGCCGTCGACCGGGCGGTCGCCCCGCTGGGGCTGACCCACGCGCAGTACTCGCTCGTCGCCTCGCTGTACGGCATGCAGCGCGCCGGTGAGCGTCCCAGTCAGCGCCGCCTGGCCGACCACACCGGGCTGGAACCGCTCTATGTGTCGAAGCTGGCCCGCGCGCTGGAGACCGCCGGCCTCCTGGAGCGCACCCGGGACCCGCGCGACCCGCGCGCGGTGCAGCTCGCCCTCACCGAGGAGGGACGCGACGTCACCCGGCGGGCGATCGACGTCGTCCAAGGACTGCTCCGGCAGCTGCTGGACCCCCTCGGCGGTCTCGGCAGCGCGCGGACCGAGGCGTTCATGCGCGACCTGACGACCCTGCTCGACGCACCCCTTGACCCGCTCGACCCCTTCCGCGAGCACGAGACGGAGCAGTCATGACCACCACCGCACCCCTGCTCGACCCGCGCGTCATCGCCCTGGCCCACTACGCCGGGCGCGCCGTCCTGGAGACCGTGCTGGCCCGGCACGGCGTCACCTTCCAGCAGTCCGTCACCCTGCGCCTCGCCGCCGTCGCCGACGGCCCGGTCGGACGCGACCGGCTCGCCGAGGGTGTCACCGGCGCGCTGAAGTCGGACCCGGCGCAGGCGCACGGCGTGATCGACGAGCTGATCGACGCGCGCCTGCTGGCCCCGGACGGGGCGTCGGACGTGCGGATCACCGACGCCGGGCGGGAGCTGTACGCCCGGACCTCCGGCGAGACGGCGCCCTTCTCCGCCCGGATCTACGAGGGCATACCGGTGGCGGATCTGGCCGTCGCCGGCCGGGTGCTGAGCCTGATCACCGAGCGGGCCGACGCCGAGCTGGCGGCCCTGTCCGGCAGCCCCCGCAAGTAGTGGAATATTGAACCAACAGGCGCGGTTGACGGCCCCGAAGGAGGTCACCAGTGAACACGACCTACGAGCCGGCCTACTACGACCACGGAACCCCGGCGGAACGCTGGGAGCGCGCGCAGCTGTTCTTCGACGCCCAGGACTACGCCGCCGCGGCGCGCGTGCTGGTGGGGCTGGTCGAGGAGGCGCCCGAGCAGACGGGGCCGCGGCTGCTGCTGGCGCGCTCCTACTACCACTCCGCGCAACTGCGGCGGGCCGAGGCCGAGTTGCGGACGATCGTCGAGCAGGACCCGGTGGAGCACTACGCCCGGCTGATGCTCGGCCGTACGCTCCAGCGGCAGAGCCGGCACGACGAGGCCGAGCCGCATCTGCGGGTCGCCGCCGCGCTCTCGGGTGACTTCACCGAGCTCTGACCGGCACGGACACGACGACGGGTGCCCGGCTCCGACGAAGGGAGCCGGGCACCCGTGCGTTCGCCGCTCCCCTACCGCGCCGGCGTTCCGGTGCCGTACGTCCGCCGCCCCCGCCGGTGGGCCATCTCGCCCAGCAGGATGTCGACCGCGAGGAAGGCGGCCAGGGGGATGCCGAACAGCGGCAGGAAGTACCCGAGCACGGCGACTCCCGCCAGCAGCGGCACCAGGATCTGCGGCGGCACGTGCTGCCAGGCACCGCGCGGCACGGGCCGCCCGAAGTCGCTGCCGCGACCGCGCTGCCACCACATGCGGTAGCCCCAGACGATCAGCAGGATCAGACAGGTGGCGAGCAGCATCAGCAGGATCTGGTTGGCGAGCCCGAACAGGATGCCGGTGTGCAGGTCGATGCCCCAGCGGGTGAGCTTCGCGAGCACGGGGAAGTCGGCGAACCGCAGGACGTCGGTGACCTCGCCGCTCGCCGGGTCGATCGCGACGGAGTCCTGCTTGGTGGGCCAGCTGCGCTGCACCTGCTTGACGACGTACGCGGAGGTCGCGTCGGCGGGCGGCACGATCTCCACCGGGTCGCCGAGGCCCTCGGCGCGTGCCGCCGCCAGGACCTTGTCCAGGCCGACGCCGTGCGCGGCGTCCCCGGCCTGTCCGGCGGCGGCGCCGTGGCCCGCGTGGTCGCCGCCCGCCGCCGACACCGAGGGGGTGGACTGGCCGAGGGAGGTGCGCAGTTCGTCGATGGTGGTGCCGGCGTAGGCCGACCAGGTCAGACCGGTGGCCGAGAGGAAGAAGAACCCGGCCGCCGCCCACACGCCGACGCTGCCGTGCAGTCCGAGCGTGCGGCGCCGCCCCGTCGTTCCGCGCACCTTGCGCCGGGCGCGGCGGCGGGAGAACCACAGCACGAGTCCGCCGGCCGAGATCACCCACAGCCAGCTGGCCGCCAGTTCGCTGTAGAGCCGACCGGTCTCCCCCAGGTGCAGGTCCCGGTGGAACTTGTCGATCCAGGTGCGCAGGGGCAGCGCACCGGTCGAGCCGTACTGCTCCAGGGCGCCGCGCACCTCGGCGGTGTACGGGTCCACGAACACCGCGAGCGTGTAGTCCTCGTCGACGCCCGGCACGCCGGACAGCATCACCCGGGTCGTCGCGTCGGCCTCGGGCGAGGGGCGCACGGCGGAGACCGTGCCCTCGGGGTGGGCCTCGCGGGCGGCGGCGACCTGCTCGCTGACGGGCAGCTTCTCCCGGCCCACGGGGACGGTGAGTTCGTGGTCGTACACGATCTTCTCGGCCTGGAAGGAGGCGGCGTACAGCAGGCCGGTGACGGCGGCGACGAGGAGGAACGGCGCCACGAGCACCCCCGCGTAGAAGTGCAGGCGCAGGACCAGCGGGCGCAGGGGTGCCCAGCTGTTCCTCGACGGGGCGGGGGTGGCGGGTTGCGGGGCCTCGTCCGTGGTGGTCGAGGGAGCGGTGGTCATCGGCGGGCTTCTCCGGGGGACGTCGTCTGGGCCGTTGCGGTGCAGTAGTCGGAGCGCAGGGGCGTCCGGTTCCCGGGAGCCGTGTGTGTCGTGCGCCACACGGCGGCGGCGACGCCGTGTCATCCTGACGCGATGGGAACTCCGAGCGATCACGCACCCCTGGCCGAACGGGTCGAGGAACTCCTCGCGGACGGCGGCCCGTTGACCGTCGTGGCGGCGGGTGATCCGGTGCTGCGGCGCGGCACCGAGCCGTACGACGGTCAGTTGGGGCCCGCGCTGCTGGCCCGGTTCGTCGAGGCCCTGCGGGTCACGATGCGCGCCGCGCCCGGCGTCGGTCTGGCGGCACCGCAGGTGGGGGTGGAGCTGCGGATCGCGGTGATCGAGGACCCGGCGCCGGTGCCGGAGGAGGTGCGGCTCGCGCGCGGGCGGGTGCCGCAGCCGTTCCGGGTGCTGGTCAATCCCGCCTACGCGCCCGCGGACGAGGGGCGGGCCGCGTTCTTCGAGGGCTGTCTGAGCGTGCCGGGCTGGCAGGCGGTCGTCGCGCGGCCCGCCGCGGTGCGGCTGACCGGGCAGGACGAACGGGGGCGGGCGCTGGACGAGGTGGTCACGGGGTGGCCCGCCCGGATCGTGCAGCACGAGACGGACCATCTCGACGGCGTCCTGTATCTGGACCGTGCCGAGCCGCGCTCGCTCTCGTCCCATCAGGCGGTGGCGGAGCGCTGGGCGCAGCCCACACCGGAGGAGGCGGCGCGGGCCCTCGGCTTCGAACTGCCGTAGGGCCGCGCCCCGCGTCCGGCCCGGGTGCCGGCCGGCTCAAGCGTCCCGGTACGCCTCCAGCAGGCGCAGCCACACCTCGCTGATCGTCGGGTAGGACGGGACGGCGTGCCACAGGCGGCCGATCGGGACCTGACCGGCGACGGCGATCGTCGCGGAGTGGATGAGCTCGCCGACGCCGGGGCCCACGAGGGTCACGCCGCGCAGGATCTCGTCCTCGACGTCGACGACCATGCGGGCGCGGCCCTTGTAGCCGTCGGCGTACAGGCCGGCCCCGGAGACCGAGGACAGGTCCACGTCGACGGCCTTCACGCGGTGCCCGGCCTGCTCCGCCTCGGCGAGGGAGAGGCCGACGGCCGCCGCCTCCGGGTCGGTGAAGACGACCTGGGGGACGGCCCCGTGGTCGGCGGTGGCCGCGTGGGGGCCCCAGGGCTGGGCGGCGACGTCCGCGCCGGTCGCCCGGGCGGCGATGGCGGCGCCCGCGATGCGCGCCTGGTACTTGCCCTGGTGGGTGAGGAGGGCGCGGTGGTTGACGTCGCCGACGGCGTAGAGCCAGTCGTGGCCGGTCACGCGGAGGCTGTCGTCGACCGGCAGCCAGGAGCCGGGGTCGAGGCCGATGGTCTCCAGGCCGATGTCGTCGGTGCGCGGGGCGCGGCCGGTGGCGAAGAGGATCTCGTCGGCCTCGATGCGGTCGCCGCCGTCCGTGACGGCCACGACGGTGCCGTTCTCGCGCGTCACGGACTCCACGGACGTGCCGGTGCGGACGTCGGCGCCCGCCTCGGTGAGCGCCTCGGCGACCAGTTCCCCGGCGAAGGGCTCCATCCTCGGGAGCAGGCCCTTGCCCCGCACCAGCAGGGTGACCTCCGAGCCGAGGGCCTGCCAGACGGTGGCCATCTCGGTGGCGACCACACCGCCGCCGACGACGATCAGCCGGCCGGGCACGGTCTTGGAGCTGGTGGCCTCCCGGCTGGTCCACGGCTTGACGGCGTCGAGCCCGGGCAGTCCGGGCAGGGCGGCGCGGCTGCCGGTGCAGACGGCCACGGCGTGCCGGGCGGTCAGGACGCGCTCGGTGCCGTCCGGGCCGGTGACCGTCACCGTCCGGGGGCCGGTGAGCCGCCCGTGGCCGCGGTACAGGTCGGCGCCGATGGAGTCGAGCCAGCCGACCTGGCCGTCATCCGTCCAGTCCGAGGTGAAGTAGTCACGGTGGGCGAGGACCGCGGAGGCGTCGAGGGGGCCCTGCACCGCCTGGCTCAGGCCGGGCACGCGCCGGGCGTCCGCGCGGGCGATGACCGGCCGCAGCAGGGCTTTGCTGGGCATGCACGCCCAGTACGAGCACTCGCCGCCGACCAGCTCGCTCTCCACGACCGCGGTGGTCAGACCGGCCGCCCGGGTGCGGTCGGCGACGTTCTCCCCCACGGGCCCGGCCCCGAGCACCACGACGTCGTACGCGTTGGTTTCCGTTTCCGTCATGGGGTCAGTCTGGTGGGTGGTGTGCGCCCTGGCCACACGGGTAGGGGCGCGGAATACCTGCCCGGCCGGCCGTGTTGTGCCGACGGCTTGACCCCACCCAGGAAGAAGGATGTACGCCATGAGCAGCACCGTGGAGCTCACCAAGGAGAACTTCGACCAGACGGTCACGGACAACGAGTTCGTACTGATCGACTTCTGGGCGTCCTGGTGCGGGCCGTGCCGGCAGTTCGCGCCGGTCTACGAGAAGGCGGCGGAGGAGAACCCGGACCTGGTGTTCGGCAAGGTGGACACCGAGGCGCAGCCGGAACTGGCCGCGGCCTTCGGCATCCAGTCGATTCCCACGCTGATGATCGTGCGCGACCAGGTCGCCGTGTTCGCCCAGCCGGGCGCGCTGCCCGAGGCCGCTCTGACGGACGTCATCGGGCAGGCCCGGAACCTGGACATGGACGAGGTCCGCAAGGCGATCGCCGAGCAGCAGGCCGAGCAGCCGCAGCAGCCGGCCGAGTGACGGCCGCCGGGACCGGCCCCACGCCTTGCGGAGGCCGTTCCTGGCAGGAAGGCGGTCCCCGGAAGGGGGCGGCCTCTAGAAGGGGTACGGAGCCACGTCTCCGCGTACCGTCGTCCAGCGCAGTTCGGTGAAGGCCTCCAGGTTGGCCTCGCCGCCGAAGCGGGCGCCGGTGCCGGAGGCGGCCACTCCGCCGAAGGGCGCCACGGCCTCGTCGTTCACCGTCTGGTCGTTGATGTGGACGATGCCGGTCGGGACGCGCTCGGCGAGGTCCAGACCGCGGGCCGGGTCCCGCGTGACGATGCCCAGGGACAGCCCGTACGGGCTCTGCGCGGCCAGGGCCGCCGCCTCGTCCGCGGTGGTGAAGGAGCGGACGGGCGCCACGGGCCCGAAGACCTCCTCGGTGTAGGCCGGGGTGCGGTCGTCGACGTGGGCCAGGACCGTCGGCCGGTAGAACAGCTCCTCGTGGGTGCCGCCGGCGACGACCTTGGCGCCCGCGGCCCGGCTGGAGTCGACCAGGCCGCTGATCTTGGCGAGCTGGCCCGAGTCGATGATGGGGCCGAGATGGACCCGGTCCCGGTACGGGTCGCCGACGGCGAGCGAGTCCGCCTTGGCGGCCAGCCGCTCGACGTACTCGTCGTAGAGGGACGCGTGCACCAGGTGGCGTCCGGTGGTCATGCAGATCTGGCCCTGGTGGAAGAACGAGCCCCAGGCGGCCGTGGAGATCACCGCGTCGAGGTCGGCGTCCTCCAGCACGATCAGGGCGGAGTTCCCGCCCAGTTCCAGGTGCGCCCGCTTCAGGTGGCGCCCGGCGGCCTCGCCCACGGCCCGTCCGGCGGCGGTGGAGCCGGTGAAGGAGACGACCGGCACCCGCGGGTCGGCGACCAGGGCCTGGCCGGCGTCGGCACCGCCGGGCAGCACGTGCAGCAGTTCCTCCGGCAGGCCCGCGGCGGCGAACACCGCGGCGAGGGCCAGGCCGCCGCAGACGGCCGTGCGCGGATCGGGCTTGAGCAGGACCGCGTTGCCCAGGGCCAGGGCGGGCGCGACGGACCGGATGGACAGGATCAGCGGCGCGTTGAACGGGGCGATCACCCCCACCACCCCGGCCGGGACCCGGCGGGTGTACGACAGCCGCGGCGCCTCGCTGGGGAGCACCTGGCCGGCCGGGCGGGAGGCGAGCGCGGCGGCCTCGTAGCACTCCTGGGCGGCGACGTGCAGTTCGAAGTCGGCCTTGCCCGGGACGGAACCGGACTCGCGCACCAGCCAGTCCCGCAGTTCAGCGGCGTGCTCGGCGAACAGGTCGCCCGCCTTGCGGAGCACGGCGGCCCGGGCGAAGTGCGGGGCGCGCGCCCAGGCGGGCTGGGCCTCGGCGGCCCTCGCCGCGGCGGCCTCGACGTCCTCGGGACGGGCCAGGGCGATGCTGCCGAGATCCTGTCCGGTGGCGGGCTCGGTGACGGTGTACCCGGGCCCCGTGAGGGTGCGGGGCTGCCAGGTACGGGCGTCGAGCAACGGCATGACGGCTCTCCGATCGATCGGTCACCGGCTGACGGGTGAGGGGGACTCCCGTACGTGCGCGGCCGGTTCGGCGTCTTGTTGAGCATGCAGCGTTTTGTTGAGCATGCAACATCCTAGCCGTGCCGTGTCACGGACCAGCCGTGCCGTGTCACGGAAGCCGGGGCGCCCGGCCGGCCGCCGGAGCCGCGCGCCGGGTCAGCTGGACTCCCGGTGCAGCACCGTCGCGCCCAGCGCCTTGTGGGTCTCGGGCCGCGTGGCGGGGTTGCGCACCGCGCGGTCCACGAGCTCGGCCAGTTCCCGGCCCGAGGGCAGTTCCAGGTGGACGGTGCTCAGGCGCGGCCGCAGCAGCCGGCCCAGCATCAGGTCGTCCGCGCCGATCACGGCGGTCTCCTCGGGGATGCGCACTCCCTCGTCCTGCAAGGCCCGCATCAGCAGCATCGCGTACTCGTCGTTGTAGGTGAACACGGCGTCCAGACCCAGGGTGCGCCAGCGGGCGGCGAGGCGGGCGGCGGCCTGTTCGTCGTAGGCGAGGGGAAGTGCGGTGACCGTGGCGTCGGTGCCCCGCACGGACTGGCGGACGCCGTCCAGCCGGGGCGCGGAGAACGCGTCGAGGCCGGGCTCCTGCGGGACGACCACGCCGATCCGGCGCCGGCCGCGGTCGTAGAGGTGGGCGCCCGCGCTGTGGCCCACGGCGTCGTGGTCCATGAGCAGGGCGTGCGCGCCCTCGATGGTCTCGGGGCCGAGGGTGACCACGGCCCGGGCCCCCGAGCGCTTGAGCACCGCGACCCCGCGCGGGCCGAGTCCGGAGCCGGGGACGAGGACGGCGACGGGCCGCAGCTCGGCCCAGGCGCGGGCGGCCTCGTCGCCGTTGGGGCCGCCGGTGCCGTACTGCACGACCGTGTAGTCCAGGGTGGCGAGGGCGCCCTGGAGGTCGGTGAGGAAGCGGCTGTAGAGCGGGCCGACGGGGAAGGTCGGCGCGGGGATCAGGACCATGCGGCTGTGCCCGGCGCGCAGACTGCGGGCGGCCGCGTGCGGGACGTACCCGAGCTCCCGGGCGGCGTCGTGGACGCGGCGGCGGGTGGGTTCGCTGATCCGTACGGCGCTGGTGTTGTTGAGGACGTAGGAGACGGTCGCGCGCGAGACGCCGGCCAGGCGGGCCACGTCGGCGCTCGTGGGCACGGAGCGCGACGACGCGGGGGACGGGGGCGCGGGCGTGTTCGGTATCTGCACCATGACGACGGCATCTTGGCAGAAGCCTCAACGCGCCCTGTGGGCGGGGGAGTTGTGAGGATGCCGTGAGCGTTCACGGCAGGCCGGCGTCCTCAGCGGGAGCGGCCGGCCCCCGCCACGCGGTCGACCAGATCGAGCCACGCGTCCTCCAGGCGGCTCAGGGGCAGCCCGCACTGCTTGGTCAGATGGTGGACCAGCGCCGGGTCCAGCTGGCCCATCAGGGTGTGGGAGAGGAGTTCGCAGTCCGCCTCGGGGACCGCCTGCCGCAGGAGCACCTCGATGTGGTGGCGCAGCACCCGGCGGGCCGGGGAGATGTAGCGGCGGTTCGCACCGGGCTCGGCGGCCAGCTGCAGTTCCAGGTCGTCGGTGGAGCGGCGCAGCATCGCGATCCCGAACGCACGCAGCCGCTCGACGGGCGGCGCGCCGGGGCCGAGCGGCGGCGGGCCGCCGAGGAACGCCGCCTGGAACTTCTTCTCGGAGTGGTCGAGCAGCGCCGTCAGCAGGCCCGTGCGGTCGCCGAACCGGCGGAAGACCGTGCCCTTGCCGACGCAGGCCGCGGCGGCCACCGCCTCCATCGTGACGCCCTCGGCGCCGCGCTCCGCGACCAGGCGCGCGGCGGCCTCCAGCAGACGGGCGCGGTTGCGTGCCGCGTCGGCGCGCAGGCACGGCTCGTCCGCCTCCAGACCGGTGCCGAGCTGGAGCAGCTCGGGGTGGTCGACGGGCTCCTGGGGCGTCGGGAAGGGCGGCGGGACGGTGGACATGAAGCCAGCGTAAAGCATCGGGAACAAAACTGGACCGCGGTCCGGTTAGGGTGCTACAACAATAAACGGACCTCGGTCCGGATTGTGACGGCAGTGTTTCACTGCAGTTTTCACTACGTGGGAGTCAGCATGTCTGTTCGTATCCTCGCCCTCGTCGGCAGCCTCCGCGCCGGTTCGCACAACCGCCAGCTCGCCGAGGCCGCGGTCAAGCTCGCCCCGGAGGGCGCCGAGGTCAACCTCTTCGAGGGGCTCGCCGAGATCCCCTTCTACAACGAGGACATCGACGTGGAGGGCAGCGTCCCGGCCGCGGCCGCACGGCTGCGCGAGGCCGCGAACGCCGCGGACGGTCTGATCCTCTTCACGCCGGAGTACAACGGCACCATTCCGGCCGTTCTGAAGAACGCCATCGACTGGCTGTCCCGCCCGTACGGCGCGGGTGCGCTCACCGGCAAGCCGGTCGCCGTGGTCGGCACCGCGTTCGGCCAGTACGGCGGTGTCTGGGCGCACGACGAGACCCGCAAGGCGGTCGGCATCGCCGGCGGCACGGTGCTGGAGGACGTCAAGCTGTCCATCCCGGGCTCGGTGACCCGCTTCGCCGAGACGCACCCGTCCGACGACGCCGAGGTCGCCGCGCAGCTGACCGAGGTGATCGCCCGTCTGCACGGCCGGGCCACGGAGCCGGCCGCCGCCTGAGCGGGGCGCGTGGCGACGCCGCGGAGGGGCTGGGGCCGATTTTCGGCCCCAGCCCCTCCGGCATGTCCACGGCCCCTGGCGGGACGGGGGCGTGCCGTGGCGGTGTTGCGGTGTGCGGGGCTCGCCGTGGCGGTGTTGCCGTGTGCGGGGCTCGCCGTGGCGGTTGCAGTGTGACGCCGGGTGCGGGTCCGTCGTGGGCCGCTCGCGCAGTTCCCCGCGCCCCTGAGGGGGATTCGCCCCGGGCCGGCTAGGCGGCCCGGGGGGCTGTCTCCCGTCCGGTCGCGTGGATGGGGCGGTTCGTGTTCGTCAGGGGTGTGCCCGTGCCGCCGTGGCGCGCGGCGATGATCTCCGCCGCGATGGACACCGCGGTCTCCTCGGGCGTCCTGGCCCCCAGGTCGAGGCCGATCGGGGACCTCAGCCGGGCCAGCTCGGGCTCGCTCACACCCTCCTCGCGCAACCGCCGGGCGCGGTCCTCATGGGTGCGGCGCGAGCCCATGGCGCCGATGTACGCGACCGGCAGCCGCAGCGCCTCCTTCAGCAGCGGCACGTCGAACTTGGCGTCGTGGGTGAGCACGCACAGCACCGTCCGCCGGTCGGTCCGCGTACCGCGCAGGTAGCGGTCGGGCCAGTCCACGACGATCTCGTCGGCGTCCGGGAAGCGGGCCCGGGTCGCGAAGACCGGGCGCGCGTCGCAGACCGTGACGTGGTAGCCGAGGAACTTGCCGGCGCCGACCAGCGCCGACGCGAAGTCGATGGCACCGAAGACGATCATGCGCGGCGGGGGTACGGCCGATTCGACGAGCAGGGTGAGGCCGCCCGGGCAGTGCGACCCGTCCTCGGAGAGCTCCACCGTGCCGGTGCGGCCGGTGTCCAGCAGGGCACGGGCCTCGGCGACGGCGGTGCGGTCCAGGGCGGGGTCGCCGCCGAGACCGCCCTCGTGCGTGCCGTCGGGACGTACCAGCAGCGCCTTGCCGAGCAGGTCCGCCGGGCCGCGGACCACACGGGCCAGCGCCACCGGCTCACCGCGTCCGGCGGCCGACACGGCGGCGAACGGGGCGGTGGACGCGGCGGCGGCCCGCCGCGCCGCCGCGAACGGGGTGATCATGATGTCGATCGTTCCGCCGCAGGTCAGACCGACCGCGAAGGCGTCCTCGTCGCTGTAGCCGAACCGTTCCACCCGTGTCCGGCCGTCCTGGAGGGCCTGGACGCACAGTTCGTACACCGCGCCCTCCACGCAGCCCCCGGAGACCGAGCCGATCGCGGTGCCGTCGCCGGAGACGGCCAGCGCGGCGCCCGGAGGGCGCGGGGCGCTGCCGCCGACGGCGACGACCGTGGCGACGGCGAACTCCCGGCCCTCCTCGATCCAGTCCCGCAGCCGGCCGGCGAGATCAAGCATCGCCGCCCGCCGACAGGACGCGGTCGGGCCGGATCGGCAGGCTCCGGTGGCGGACGCCGGTCGCGTGCCACACCGCGTTGGCGACCGCCGCCGCGGCGCCCACGATGCCGACCTCGCCGATGCCCTTGATGCCGACCGGGTCGTCCGGGTCCGGGTCGTCGACCCAGTCGGCCTCGATGGGCGGCACGTCGGCGTGCGCGGCGACGTGGTAGCCCGCGAGGTCGGCGCCGTACAGGCCGCCGGTTGACCGGTCCCGGACGGCCTCCTCGTGCAGGGCCATGGACAGGCCCCAGATCATGCCGCCGACCAGCTGGTTGCGGGCGGTGAGCGGGTTGACGATGCGGCCGGCCGCGAAGACGCCCAGCATGCGGCGGACCCGCACCTCGCCGGTGGCCGGATCCACGGCGACCTCGGCGAACTGCGCCCCGAACGCGTGCCGTTCCTTCTGTGCCAGGGCGCCGACGGCCTCGGCCGTGTTCGACCGCGCGGTAATGCCCTCCGGCGGGATGTCGGCGCCCGGCACCAGGCTCCGGCGCAGTTCGTCGGCGGCGGCCGTGACGGCCCACGACCAGGAGCGGGTGCCCATGGAGCCGCCGGCGATGATCGCCGGCCCCAGGTCGCTGTCGCCGATGTGCACCCGGACCCGGTCCGTGGACACCTCCAGCGCGTCGGCGGCGACCAGGGTGAGCGCGGTACGGGCGCCGGTGCCGATGTCGGCGGCGTTGATCCGCACCGTGAAGGTGCCGTCCGCCTCGGCGGTGACGGCCGCCGTGGACGGCATGGCCGTCGTCGGGAAGGAGCCGGCGGCGGTGCCCGTCCCGAGCAGCCAGCGCCCGTCCCGGCGCACCCCGGGCCGCGGGTCGCGCTCGGCCCAGCCGAACCGGCGGGCGCCCTCCCGGAAGCAGGCGATCAGGTTGCGGCTGCCGAACGGCAGTCCGGAGACCGGGCCCACCGAGGGCTCGTTGCGGACCCGCAGCTCGATCGGGTCGATCCCGAGCCGCTCGGCGAGCTCGTCGAGTGCCGACTCCAGCGCGAAGGAGCCGGGGGCCTCGCCGGGGGCGCGCATCCACGTCGGCGACGGCACGTCGAGCCGCACGACGCGGCTGGCCGTGTGGTGGGCGTCGGCGGCGTACATCGACCGTCCGGCCGCGGCGCTCGGTTCGACGAACTCGTACACGGCCGAGGTGAGGTTGAGCGACCGGTGCTCCAGCACCCGCAGCCGCCCGTCCGGATCGGCGCCGAGCCTGACCCGCTGGGCGGTGGGGCTGCGGTAGCCGGCGAGCGAGAACATCTGCCGGCGGGTCATCACCACCCGGACGGGGCGCTGCAGCACCGTCGCCGCCATCACGGCGGCCACCTGGTGGGCGCGGACGCCCTTGCTGCCGAAGCCGCCGCCGACGTGCTCGGAGCGCACCCGCACGGAGGCCGGGTCGAGGGAGAACAGGCCGGCGAGTTCACCGGCGACCCAGTTGGTGCCCTGGTTGGAGTCGACGACCTCCAGCCGGCCGCCCTCCCACCGGGCGGTCGCCGCGTGCGGCTCCATCGGGTTGTGGTGCTCCTCGGGCGTGGTGTACCGCTCGTCCACCACGACGGCGGACGCCGCGAGCCCCGCCTCCAGGTCGCCCTTCTCCACCACGGCCGGCATGTGCCCGTCGGCCGGGTAGGCCTCGGTGTCGCGCTCGGCGGAGAAGGCGACGTCGTGCGGCTCCCGGTCGTAGTGGACGACGAGGGCCTCGGCGGCCTCACGGGCCTGTTCGGAGGTCTCGGCGACGACGAGCGCCACCGGCCAGCCCATGTGGGCCACCCGGTCGTCCTGGAAGAGGGCGACGGTCGGGTCCGGCGGGACGCCGAGCAGGCCGACGTAGTCGGTGGTGACGCGCGGGGCGTTGTGGTGGTGCAGGACGGTGAGGACGCCGGGCATCGCCAGGACGGCCTCGGTGTCCACGGAACGGACCCGGCCGCGGGCGACGGTGGACAGCACGAGCCAGCCGTGGGCGAGGTCGGCGAAGGGGATCTCACCGGCGTAGCGGGCCGCTCCGGTCACCTTGTCGCGGCCTTCCACGCGGGTGTGCGCGGTGCCGACGGCTCCCCTGGTGGCGGTGGTCATCGGGCGGCCTCCTCGGCCAGTTCGCTCAGGACGGCCACGACGAGGTTGCGCATCAGGGTCACCTTGTATCCGTTGTGGGGCAGGGGCCTGGCGGCCGCCAGTTCGGCGTCCGCGGCCGCCGCGAAGTTCTCGGCGTTCGCGGGGGCGCCGGTCAGGACGCGCTCGGCCGCGCGGGCCCGCCAGGGGCGGGAGGCGACGGCGCCGAAGGCCAGGCGCACGTCGTGCACGAGGCCGTCCCGCACGTCGAGGGCGGCGGCGACGGACCCGATGGCGAAGGCGTAACTGGCCCGCTCGCGCACCTTGCGGTAGCGGGAGTTGGCCGCGGTCGGGACGGGCGGCAGGGTCACGCCGGTGATCAGCGCGCCCGGCGGCAGGGCGGTCTCCCGGTGCGGGGTCTCCCCCACCGGCAGGTAGAAGTCGGCCAGCGGCACCTCGCCCGGGCCGTCCGCCGTCTCGTACGACACGACGGCGTCGAAGGCGGCCAGGGCCACGCCCATGTCGGAGGGGTGGGTCGCCACGCAGTGGCCGGAGGCGCCCAGGACGGCGTGGTTGTGGTGCTCGCCGGTGACGGCGGGGCAGCCGGTGCCCGGGGCGCGCTTGTTGCAGGGCGAGTGGACGTCGGCGAAGTAACCGCAGCGGGTGCGCTGGAGCAGGTTGCCGCCGACGGTGGCCATGTTGCGCAGCTGCCCGGAGGCCCCGGCCAGCACGGCCTGCGCCAGGGCCGGGTAGCGGCGCCGGACCTCGGGGTGGGCGGCCAGGTCGCTGTTGGTGACGGTCGCCCCGATGCGCAGGCCGCCGCCCGCGGCCGGCTCGACGCGGTCCAGGGGCAGTTCGCGGACGTCGACGAGGAGGGCGGGCCGTTCGACGCCGGTCTTCATCAGGTCGACCAGGTTGGTGCCGCCGCCCAGGAAGCGCGCGTCGGGGTCGCCGTCGAGCAGCGCCACGGCGCCGGAGACGTCGTGGGCGCGCCGGTAGCCGAACTCCCTCATGCGGCCGCTCCCTCGGACTCGGCCGCGCGGGCGACGGCCTGGACGATCGACACGTACGCGCCGCAGCGGCACAGGTTTCCGCTCATCCGTTCCCGTATCTCCTCGGGGGTCAGTGCGGGCGGCCCGGCTTCGGGCCGTACGTCGCCGGTGGCCGCGCTGGGCCAGCCGGCCGCGTGCTCCTCGATCACGGCGATGGCCGAACAGATCTGTCCCGGCGTGCAGTAGCCGCACTGGAAGCCGTCCAGATCGAGGAACGCCTGCTGCACCGGGTGCAGTCGGTCGCCGCTCGCCACGCCTTCGATGGTGGTGATCTCGCGTCCCTCGGCCGCGACGGCCAGTTGCAGGCAGGACACGCTGCGGCGGCCGTCGACCAGGACGGTGCAGGCGCCGCACTGCCCCTGGTCACAGCCCTTCTTGGTGCCGGTCAGGTCCAGTCGTTCGCGCAGCGCGTCGAGCAGGGTGGTGCGGTGGTCGACGGTCAGCGTGTACTTCTCGCCGTTGACGGACAGGGTGAGTTCGCTGGACGTCGATGGGGGCATGGAAGCCTTCTTTCTCACATCGCGAGGTCAGGCGGGAGGGCGTACGGGTGGCGGTGCCGGTTCCCGGCCGGGCAGGATGCGGGGTGCGGACCGACCGTGACGGGGCCGGTACGGGGTGTCCGCGGGGAGGGCACGCCGGTACGATGAGACAAGCGGACAGTTGTCCGTTACCCGGAAACGTAACGGACAACTGTCCGCTTAACAAGGACGGGTTTCGGCCACGGATCGCGAGGAGGGCGAGTGCGGCAGCGGAAGGACGCTCCCTTGCGCTCGGACGCGCAGCGCAATCGTGAGCGCATCCTGGAGGTGGCGGTGGTCGAGCTGACGCGCTCGGCGGACGCGCCGCTGAGCGCCATCGCCAAGAAGGCGGGCGTCGGGCAGGGCACGTTCTACCGCCACTTCCCGAGCCGTGAGGCCCTCGTCCTGGAGATCTACCGCCACGAGATGCGGCAGGTCGCCGAGTCGGCGGCGCCGCTGCTGGAGTGCCGGGAGCCGGACCGGGCGCTGCGCGAGTGGATGGACCGCCTGGCCCGGTTCGCCATGACCAAGGCGGGCCTGGCCGACGCGATCCGCCAGGCCACCAGCGCGCCGGGCAAGCCCGAGAAGCCGGGACACGCGCCGGTGACCGAGGCGGCCGAACTGCTGCTGCGCGCCGCCGAACGAGCGGGCAGCATCCGCCCGGGCATCACCGCGGACGACCTGTTCCTCGCCATCGGCGGCCTGTGGACGATCGACCCCCACGACGACTGGCAGCCCCGCGCGACCCGCCTGCTGGACCTGGTCATGGACGCGCTACGGGTGGGAGCGCCTGGCAGGTGAACGACCGCGGGGGGGGCGGGGCGTGGGCGTGCGGCGGGCGTGAGGGCGACAGGGCCGGGCGTGGGCGTGCCGTCTGCGTGAGGGGCGATGGTCCGGAGGGCGTCCGGGGCGTGGCCCCACACTTGTGATCAGCGGCCGTCAGGCGACCCTCGCCGGAGCCGTCTCGCGTAGTTCGCGCAGAGCCGCCGCGACCGCCGGGCGGGTGTGGCCGCCGCTTCTCGTGCAGGTGAGGAGCTTGCGGTGGGGGTCGCCGGTCAGCCGCACCCGGACGAGCGGCAGATGCGGCGGCAGGTCGGCCAGGCGCGGGACGAGGGCGACGCCGAGCCGGTGGGCGACGAGGTGGGCGGTGACGTTCCAGTCGTGAGCGTGGTGGACGACCTCGGGGGTGAAACCGGCCGCGCCGCAGGCGGACAGGACCTGCGCGCGGCAGGGACTCTGCGCCACCGGGGCGATCCAGGGCTCCAGCGCGGCCTCCGCGAGATCGGCCCGGCCCCGTCCCGCCAGCCGGTGTTCCTCGTGGACGACCAGGTCGAACGGGTCGTCCAGCAGCGGCCGTTGATCGAACCGCGTGTCGCTCAGCGGCGGGTTGCGCGGGGTCGACTCGACGACCGCCAGGTCGGATTCGCCCTCGAAGAGCAGGTCGAAGCTCTCCGGGACGACCGCCTCGGTGATCCGGACGGACAGCCGCGGATGCCGCTCCCCCAGAGTCGCCGCCATCGGCGCCAGCAGCACCGAGACGGCCACCGGGAAGCCCGTCACGCGCAGCACCCCGGACGGCGCCCCGTGGTCGGCCCGCAGATCGAGTTCCGCCTGGTCCCAGCGGGCCTGGATGGCGTCCGCGTGGGCCAGCAGACTCTCCGCGGCGGACGTGAGCCGCACCCCGCGCCCCTGGGGCTCCAGCAGGTCGACGCCCAGGTCGCGGGCGAGTTGGCGGATCTGCTGGGAGGCGGCGGACGGGGTGAAGTGCAGGGCACGGGCGGCCGCGGTGACCGTGCCGTAGTGGGCGACCGCCCTGAGGACGTGCAGCCGGCGCAGGTCAATCATGAAGCCCACGCTTCACAATGCCGTCCGCGAAGTCAACCTGGACGTGAACGGACACCTGACGCACCCTGGCTGTGTCGCGACGGCCGACCAGCCACGAGATGCGAGGAGTTCAGTCATGACCAGCACCACCGGCACCCTCTGCCCGCACTGCGGCCGGCCCGACCGCAGCGAGCCGTTCCGGTTGCTGTCGCGGCACACCACCGCGGCGGGCCGTACGGAGTGGACGCGCTGCGGGTGCGGCTCGCTGCAGGTCCGGGTCGTCGACGGCACCGGCACCCGCGTCGTCTCCCGCGGCCGGCCGGCGGCCGCACCGGCTCCGGCCCGGACGGGCGGCTAGCGGACCTCACCGGGTGGCCCGCCCCGGCACCCTCCCCCTGGGAGACACTGTCGGGGCGCCCTCCCGTACGAGGATCAGGAGCTTGAGGCATGAGCGTGCAGCGGTATCCCCTGTCCGGGGTCACGGTGGTCAGCCTGGAACAGGCGGTGGCCGCGCCCTACGCCACCCGGCAGCTCGCCGACCTCGGCGCCCGGGTGATCAAGGTGGAGCGCCCCGGCGGCGGTGACTTCGCCCGCCGCTACGACACCACCGTGCACGGCCACTCCAGCTATTTCGTGTGGATCAACCGCTCGAAGCAGTCCCTCACGCTGGACCTCAAGGACCCGCGCGGCCGCGAGATCCTGCACGACCTGCTCGACGGCGCCGACGTGTTCGTGCAGAACCTCGCCCCGGGCGCCGCCGGCCGCCTCGGTCTGGACGCCGCCACCGTCACGAGCCGCCGCCCGCAGCTGATCCCGTGCACGATAAGCGGCTGGGGCACGACCGGCCCGTGGGCCGACCGCAAGGCCTACGACCTGCTCGTGCAGTGCCAGACCGGGCTGGTGTCCCTCACCGGGACCCCGGACGCCACGGCCCGGACGGGCATCTCCGTGGCCGACATCGCCGGAGGGATGTACGCGTACAGCGGCATCCTCACGGCCCTGTACACCCGCGCCGTCACGGGAGAGGCCCATCCCGTGGAGGTGTCCCTGTTCGAGGCGCTCGCGGAGTGGATGGGCCAGCCCGCCTACTACACCCGGTACGGCGGCACCCAGCCCCCGCGCCTGGGCACCTCCCACGCCACCATCGCGCCCTACGGCACCTATCCTGCCGCCGACGGCAAGGAGGTGCTGTTCTCCATCCAGAACGAGCGCGAATGGGCGGCCCTGTGCACCGAGTTCCTCGGCCGGCCCGAGCTCGTCGACGATCCGCGCTTCGCCACCGCCTCCGACCGCGTCGCCCACCGCGAGGAGCTCGACACGGTCGTCGCCGGCCGCTTCGCCCTCTCCTCCTCCGACGACATCCTCAAGGACCTGGAGCGGATCGGCATCGCCTGTGCGGGCGTCAACGACGTGCCGGCGTTCCTGGACCACCCCGTGCTCGCCGCCCGCGGCCGCTGGACCGAGGTCGGCGTGCCCGGCGCCACGGTGGAGGCCCTGCTCCCGCCGGCCGACCTGGCGGGCCTGCCCGCGCGCATGGACCCCGTACCGGACGTGGGCGAGCACACCGGGACGATCCTGGCCGAGCTGGGCCGCACGGAGGAGGAGGTCGCGGCACTGCGCGCGGACGGCGTGATCTGACGGATCCGGTCCGGCTCACCGGGGGCCGGCGGCGCCCCGTCCCGCCGGCCCGGCGTCCCGCTTCTCCGCCTCGCGCTTCTCCGCCTCCTGCTTTCCCGAGGCCCGCAGGCTCGTGATCGTCGTGACGGTCAGGACCAGCACGATGAAGCCGAGCGAGAACGGGATGCTGATCTCCGGGACGTGGACGCCCGACTCGTGCAGTGCGTGCAGCACCAGCTTCACGCCGATGAAGCCCAGGATGATCGACAGGCCGTAGGAGAGGTGGACCAGCCGCTTCAGCAGGCCGCCGATCAGGAAGTACAGCTGACGCAGGCCCATCAGGGCGAACGCGTTGGCGGTGAAGACGATGTACGGGTCCTGGGTCAGGCCGTAGATGGCGGGGATGGAGTCGAGGGCGAACAGCACGTCGGTGGAGCCGATCGCGAGCATCACGACCAGCATCGGCGTCATGACCCGCTTGCCGTTCTCGGTGATGAACAGCTTGGTGCCGTGGTAGCGGTCGGCCACGCCGAAGCGCCGCTCCACCGTCTTCAGCAGCTTGTTCTCCTGGTACTCCTCCTCGTGCTCCTCCTTGCGGGCGTCCTGGACCAGCTTCCAGGCGGTCCAGATCAGGAACGCGCCGAAGAGGTAGAAGACCCAGGAGAAGGCGGAGATGATCGCCGCGCCGGCCGCGATGAACACCGTCCGCAGCACCAGCGCCATCACGACGCCCACCATCAGCACCCGCTGCTGGTACTGGGAGGGCACCGCGAACTTCGCCATGATCAGCACGAAGACGAAGAGGTTGTCGACACTCAGCGACTTCTCGGTGATGTACCCGGCGAAGAACTCGCCGGCCGGCGCGCCCCCGCCGAAATACCACAGCCCCAGCCCGAACAGCACCGCCAGGACGATCCACACCACCGTCCACGTCCCGGCCTCCTTCAGGGACACGTCGTGCGGCTTGCGGCCGATGAAGAAGTCGACGGCCACGAGCACGCAGAGGGCGGCCACCGTCAGCAGCCACACGGAGAGCGAGACGTTCACTGGTCACTCCTGGTAGAGGTCGGGGGACCACTCGTGCCGGGTGAACACCTGGTCAATGAGGCACGTGAAGCGCCTCCAGGACGTCCTGGTCCGTCAACTGCGCGAAGTCCTGGTACCACAGGCCCACGGCCATGAACGCGGCCGGCACGTGCAGACAGATCACCTCGTCCGCCTCGGTACGCATCAGCCGGGCCGCCTCCGTCGAGCACACCGGCGCGGCCAGGACCACGCGTCCGGGTTCCTGACGGCGTACGAAGCGCAGCGCGGCGCGGGCCGTGGAACCGGTCGCCAGGCCGTCGTCGACGACGATCACGGTCCGTCCCCGCAGGTCGGGCGCGGGGCGGCCCTGCCGGTACAGCCGCTCACGGCGGCGCAGTTCCGCGCGTTCCCGCTCGATGACGGGGGCCAGCGCGGCCTCGCCGATGCCGAGGTGGCGCAGGGCGTCCTCGTCGAGGAGGGGCACCTCGTCCCCGGCCATGGCACCGACGCCGAGCTCCTCCTGGAAGGGCGCGCCGATCTTGCGGACGACGAGCACGTCGAGCGGGGCGCGCAGGGCCGCGGCGACCTCGCGCGCGACGGCCACGCCACCCCGGGGCAGTGCCAGGACGACGGGATCAGGCAGGGCTCCCTCGCTCTGCCGGGTGCGCAGTGTCTCGGCCAGTTCACCGCCGGCCTGCCGACGATCACGGAACCGCATGACGGTCACCTCCGCTTCCCGCACGGAGTGGTTCCCCCGCCGGTCCGGCTCCCGCGTACCCCTACGGCCGCCGTGCGATGCGCGCGGCACGCCTCCCGCCGGTCGCGCGGCACACCTCCCGCCGGTCGCGCGGCCCGCCGTCAGCCCGCCACGGTCCGCAGCCGTTCGACGCACCACCGCCGGACCGCCTCGGTGACCTGGTCCAGCGCGCCCGGCTCCTCGAACAGATGGGTCGCGCCGGGCACCACGTGCAAGGTGTGCGGGACGTGCAGCCGGCGGGCCGCCTCCTCGTTGAGCCGCAGCACGTGCCGGTCCTCACCGCCCACGATCAGCAGCACCGGGGCGCGCACGGCGGCCAGGGCCTCGCCCGCCAGGTCGGGCCGCCCGCCGCGGGAGACCACCGCCTGCACCCGGTCGGGCCGCGCGGCGGCGGCGACCAGGGCCGCGCCCGCGCCGGTGCTGGCCCCGAACAGGATCACGGGCAGGCCGCGGGTGCCGGGCCACCGGGCCAGTTCGTCGAGGGCGGCGACCAGCCGGCGGCCCAGCAGCGGGATGTCGAAGCGCAGTTCGGCGGTGCGCGCGTCGAGCCGGTCCTCCTCCTCGGTGAGCAGGTCGATCAGCAGGGTGCCGAGCCGGGCGGTGCGCAGGCCGGCGGCGACCTCGCGGTTGCGGGGACTGTGCCGGGAGCTGCCGCTGCCGTGCGCGAACAGCACGACCGCGCGGGCGGCCGGCGGCAGGGCCAGATCGCCGGTGAGGGCCGCGCCCCCGGCGGGCACGGTGACCGTCTGGGAGTTCATCGGGAGCCTCCTCTCCCCCGGGTCCCGTGGTACCCCCGCCGCGGCGGAGGTACCGGGGCGCGATGTGCGGCGGAGGTACCGGGGCGCGATGTGTGGGGTGCCCGTCGTTGACGCCGTGTTCCGGACCGGTGGAGCGTGGAGAGGTGAGTGATCGCCGTGTCGTCTTCGTCGTCTTCGACGGTTTCCAGCCGCTCGATCTCACCGGCCCGCACGAGGTGTTCGACGGGGCGGGTGGTTACGCCTGCCAGGTCGTGGCGCCCCGGGCGGGGCCGGTGCCGTCGGCGAGCGGGCTGCTCGTGCACGCGGCGCACGGCGTGGCAGACCTCGATCCGGCCGGGGCGGACACCCTCGTGGTGGTCGGCGGCCGGGGCGTGGACCGCGCCTGCCGGGACGAGGAGCTGGTCGCCTGGGTCGCGGCCGCTGCGGCCGGTGCCCGGCGGGTCGCCTCGGAGTGCGGCGGCGCGTTCCTGCTGGCGGCCGCGGGGCTGCTGGAGGGGCGCCGGGCCACCACGCACTGGGCCCGCGGGGAGCAGCTGGCCCGGGAGCATCCCGGGGTGCGGGTGGACTGCGACCCGGTCTTCGTCCGGGACGGGCCGGTGTGGACGTCGGCCGGGGTGAGCGCCGGGATGGACCTGGCGCTCGCGCTGGTGGAGGACGACCTGGGCCGGGACGTCGCGCACGCGGTGGCGCGCCGGCTGGTGCTGTTCCTGCGCAGGCCGGGCGGCCAGTCGCAGTTCAGCGTGGCGCTGTGGTCGCGGCAGCCCGCTACGGACCCGGTGCGGGCCGCCGTCGCCGCGATCCACGCCGACCCGGGCGCCCGGCACGACATCGCCGCTCTCGCCGCGCGCGCCGGGCTGAGCCCGCGCCACCTCCAGCGCCGGTTCACCGCCGAGCTGGGCGTGCCGCCCGCGGCGTACGTCGAGCGGGTGCGCGTGGAGGCGGCCCGGCGCGCCCTGGCCGAGGGGGACGAGCCGGTGGAGGCGATCGCCCGCGGCTGCGGCTTCGCCACCGCCGAGACCCTCCGCCGCGCCTTCCACCGCCGGCTCGGTGTCGCGCCGTCGGACTACCGCGCCCGGTTCCGCTCCACGGCGGCACCCGCCGGCGCCCCACCCGTCCCGGAGAAAGGACGATCCGTATGACGACCTACGGCCTGCTGGTCTTCGAGGACGCCGAGGAGCTGGACTTCGTCGGCCCCTGGGAGGTCTTCACCGTCTCCGCGCGGCTGCGCGAGGGGGCCGACCGGGCGGTGCTCCTCGCCGAGCACCCCGGCCCGGTGCGCTGCAACAAGGGCCTGCGCGTCCTGCCGGACCACACGCTGGACGACCATCCGCCCCTGGACGTGCTGCACGTGCCGGGCGGCCGGGGCGCCCGCGAGGTGCAGGTGCACAACCCGGTGGTGACCGGCTGGATCGGCGAGACCGCCCGGCGGGCCGCGTGGGTGCACGGCGTGTGCACCGGCACGTTCCTGCTGCACGCGGCGGGCCCCGCCCGGGGACGCCGGGTGGCGACCCACCGCAGCCACGAGGACACGCTGCAGGCGCGCGGGGACGTGACGGTGGTCCGCGACGCCCGCTACGTGGTCGACGGCGGCCTGGTCACCAGCCAGGGCGTCTCGGCCGGCATCGACAGCGCGCTGTGGCTGGTCGGCCGGCTGCACGGCCGGGACCACGCACGGGCCGTGCGCCGCTGCCTCCAGTACGACCCGGCCCCGCCCTACCTGGCGGACGAGCCCCTGTGAGGCACCGGCCGCGACCGGGCACCGCATGGGAGCGCCACCTTCGGGCAGGCGATGTTCATGGGCGGTGACACGGGAGACGGCGGGCAGGGACGGCAGCCGGGCGACAGCGGGCACCGGGCGGTGCCACACCCGGGCGACATCCGGATCGAGGCCTGGGCGGCGTGCCGGGAGCACTGTCTGGCGGAAGCCGTCCTGGCGATGGTGGAGTGCTTCGCGGACCTGTCCGGGGTGCGGCCGACGGCCGTGGACCGGGTGCGGCTGGGCGAGGTCAGCGACGACGACCTGCTCGCCGCGCTGCTGGACGAGGTCATCTTCCGGCTGGAGGCCTACGGCCAGGTGCCCGTCGACGTGGAGGCCGACGAGGCCGACGGCGGTCTGGACGTCCGGCTCGCGGTGACCGCCCTGGAGGACGTCGAGATCACCGGGGCGGTGCCGAGGGCGGTGGCGTGGGAGGAGCTGCGGATCGGGCCCGATCCGTACGGCTGGTCGTGCGCGGTGCGGGTCGACGCCTGACCCGCCACCCGCGGCGGTAGGCCCGGGCCTACCGTGGAGGGGTGGGCGGCGGCGTCGTGACGCTGTTCCTGTGCGGTGACGTGATGCTCGGGCGCGGCGTCGACCAGATCCTGGCGCACCCCGGTGATCCGGCACTGCGGGAGGCGTACGTCGAGGACGCGCGCCGCTATGTGCGGCTGGCGGAGTCCGCGCACGGCCCGGTCCCCGCGCCCGTGGAGCCGTCCTGGCCGTGGGGCGAGGCGCTGCGGATGCTGGACGAGGCGGCCCCGGACGTGCGGATCGTGAATCTGGAGACGTCCGTGACGCGCTGCGACCGGTTCGCGCCCGGCAAGGAGATCCACTACCGGATGCACCCGGACAACCTGCCCGCCCTGTCCGTGGCCCGGCCCGACGTGACGGTGCTCGCCAACAACCACGTCCTGGACTTCGGCCGCCCGGGCCTTCAGGAGACCCTGGACGCGCTGGCCGGGGCGGGTCTGCGCACGGCCGGGGCGGGCCGGAACGCCGAAGAGGCGTACGCGCCCGCCGCGGTCCCCCTCCCCGGTGGCCGCCGTCTGCTGGTCCACGCCCTCGGTGCCCGTTCCAGCGGCATCCCGCCCGCCTGGGCGGCGACGGCGCACCGGCCCGGTGTCGCCTGTCTGCCCGTGCTGTCGCCCGCGGTGGCCGCGGCGGCGGTGCGCCCGGCCGGGGACCTCACCGTCGTCTCCGTGCACTGGGGTTCGAACTGGGGCTACCGGGTGCCCCGGGAGCAGGTCCGTTTCGCACACGCCCTGGTGGACGCCGGCGCCGACGTCGTCCACGGGCACTCCTCGCACCACCCCCGCCCGTTCGAGATCTACCGGGACCGGCTGATCCTGTACGGCTGCGGCGACTTCGTCGACGACTACGAGGGGATCGGGGGCCAGGAGGAGTACCGGGACGACCTGCGGCTGGCGTTCCTCGTCTCGGTCGAGGCGGACGGCGGGCGGCTCGCCGGGCTGCGGATGGTTCCGCTGCGGGCCCGGCGGATGCGGCTGGAGCCGGCGCCCCGTGCGGACCGGCTGTGGCTGCGGGCGACGCTGGACCGGATCAGCGGCGGGCCGGGCGTACGGCTGGACGAGGACGGGTCGCTGTCCGTGCCGGTGCGCCCCGGGTGATCTGGACGCCCATGCCGTGAGCCGCTCCGGCTGAGGATCATGGCCTCGCGCGGGGCGAGCCTGCCCACGGCCTCGCGCGGTTCCCCGGCGACGTGAACCGTGTGTCCGGCCGGTGCGCCGGGGGTACTCCGGGCGGCATGACCGGCATCGAACTGCGCAGCGACGCGTTCAACGACCACTCCTTCATCGCGCGCCGGTACGCGTACGAGGGACCCAATGTCTCTCCGCCGCTGACCTGGAGCGGCGTACCGGACGACGCGGCCGAACTGGTCCTGCTCTGCGAGGATCCCGACGCCCCCTCGGGCACCTTCGCGCACTGGGTCGTGGTCGGCATCGACCCGCACAGCGACGGCGTCGAGGCCGGGCACTGCCCGCCGGGTGGCACGGAGCTCGTCAACGGCTTCGGGCAGCGGGGCTGGGGCGGCCCGCATCCCCCGCCGGGCGACGACGCCCACCACTACTTCTTCCGGCTCTACGCCCTGTCCGAACCGTGTGTCCTGCCGGACGCGCCCCGGGCGGACCAGGTGCACGAGGAGGTCGACGGGCGGCGGCTCGCGGACGGGACGCTGGTGGGCCTCTACCAGCGCTGACCCCGCGGACCGGCACCCTGGCTCCACAACCATGGGTTGTGGCGCGGGTGCCACACGGTTGTTTGCTCCGCAGGTCCGCTCCCGGCTTGGATGGCTCCCGGTCAACGCCGGGTTGTCCACGGGAGCGGGGAGGGCGTGCGGGGGATGGCGCGCGGGCGGTCGCTGGGGCGGCGCTTCGGGTGGCTGTGGGGCGCGTACGCGGTCAGCACGGCCGGGACGTGGCTCGCGTTCGACGCGTTCGCGCTGATCGCCGTCCTGGTGCTGGACGCCGGACCCGCGCAGGTGGCGCTGCTGGCGGCGGTGGGCCCGGCGGTCGGCGCCGTGGTGTCGGTGCCGCTCGGGCCGTGGGTGGAGGTCCGCCGCAAACGGCCCGTGATGATCGCGACGGATCTGGTCCGCTGCGCGGTGCTGCTGAGCGTCCCGCTGGCGTTCGCTTCTGGGCGGCTGGGTTTCGGGCAGTTGCTGCTGGTGTCGGTGGCCGTCGCGGCGGCCGACCTCACGTTCAACGCGGCGGCCGGGGCCTACCTCAAGGAGCTCGTGCCGGGGCGGGACCTGCTGGTGGCGAACGGACGGTTCGAGGCGACGTCCTGGACGGCGGCCATGGTCGGGCCGCCGCTGGGCGGGGCGGCGGTCGGGCTGCTCGGCCCGGTGACGACGGTGGTGGCCGACGCGGTGAGCCATCTGCTCTCGGCGGCCGGGCTCCGGGCGATCGGCGGTCCCGAAAAACGCGCGGTACGGCCGGTGGCGCGGCCGAAGGCCGGTGACCTCGCGGCCGGCTGGCGCCACATCCTGGCCGATCCGGCACTGCGTCCGCTGTTCTTCAACACGGTCCTGTTCAACGCCCTGGTGATGGCGGGGACGCCGCCGCTGCTGGTCCTGATGGTCGGCGAGCTGCACTTCGCCCCCTGGCAGTACGCCCTCGCGTTCGCGCTGCCCTGCGCCGGTGGCCTGCTCGGCTCCCGCCTGGCCCCGCGGCTCGTCGCGCGGTACGGAGGGCACCGGGTCCTGCGCGCCGCGGGGACCCTGCGCGCCTGCTGGCCCCTGGCCCTGGCCCTCACCGGTCCCGGCACGCCCGGGCTGGTGCTGGTGGTGCTGGTCGAGTTCGGGCTGATCACCTGTTGCGGTGTGTTCAACCCGGTGCTGGCCACCCACCGGCTGGAGCGGACCCCGGCGGACCGGGTCACCCGCACCCTGTCCGCCTGGTCGGCCACCGGCAAGGCCACGACCGCGGCCGTGACGGCCCTGTGGGGTGTGCTGGCCGGCCTGACCGGCCCGCGTACGGCCCTGGCGCTCGCGGGGCTGCTCCTCCTGGCCACTCCGCTGCTGCTCCCCCGCCGGGACCACACCGCCGGCGCCGGCGCGCGGTCCGCGGCCCGGGCGCCGGAGCCGGACGGCGGCTGAACGGCCGTTCAGCCGCCGTGCGTCTCACGGCCGCTGACGCCGGATCAGACCGCCCCGGCGACGTCCTCCGTGACCCCGTTCAGGGGAGAGGCCGGGTCGGCGCCGTACGGGCGGGTGATGATCTCCAGGCCGTGGCCGGCCGGGTCGAGGAAGTACACGCCCCGGCCTCCGTCGTTGCGGTTGATCCGGCGCGGGTGGTTGCCGTGCGGGTCGGCCTGAATGGGGATCCGGGCCTCGACGAGACGGGCGAGGGCCTCGTCGAACTCGTCCTCGGAGACGAGGAACGCGTAGTGCTGCATGGGGATGTCGGCGTCGATGGTGAGGAAGTCCAGCGTGACGCCGTTGGCGGTCGTCACCGGCAGGAACACTCCGGCCGGTGCCCCGACCTCCAGTCCGAGGATCCTCGCGAGGAAGTGAGCGGACTTCTCCCGGTCTCGGGACAGGACGATGGTGTGATTGAACTCGACTGACACGGTCAATGCCTCCACGGGCATCTCCACGGCGCCTCCATGCCTCACCCGGCCGGTGACCGGCACGCGATGCCGCGCCGTGGATCGTAGGCAAGGGCGGGCGCGGCAGTCGAGCGGTTTTCGGCCGTATCCGAACGGCCCCGGCGCGACGCCCCGGCCCCCCTGGGGTCCCTGCCGCTCCCACGCGCGACCTGCAACCCCCGGCTGCCCAGGGCGATCCTGACAATTGTCAGGGACCATGCGGTCCCGGGTCTCCCTACAGTTCTGGGCGTCGGCCACACCACCAGGGGGATCTCGACATGTCCACTCGTCTCTTCGCCAAGGCAGCGCTCGTCGGCGCCGGGGCGCTCGCGCTGCTCGGACCGCTCACCGCGGGGACCGCCGGCGCGGCCACCGCCGGTGAGCAGGGCGGCGCACGCGTGCTGGCCGCGCCGTACGCGGTCGTGCCCTACGAAGCCGTCAACGTCCGCAGGGGCCCGGGCACCGGCTACGGCATCATCACCACCGCCCCGGCGGGCCAGCCGCTCGGCGCCTACTGCTGGACCCGCGGCGAGCGCATCACCGACAACGGCTACTCCAACGACGTCTGGGTGAAGCTCCTGGAGGGCTACGTCAGCGCCGTCTACCTCAAGGGCGACGAGTACGGCGGCCTGCCGTACTCGGCGCAGTGCTGACCCGGGCACATGACCGCGTCCGACCGCACGGAACACCCCGTCCACACCGTCACACCGTCAACTCCTAGTCCTACGGGGGACAGACACATGAAGCGACTGATCAGCTGCACCGCCCTGGGCCTCGCCGCGACCGCGCTCGCCGTCGGCGGTCTCGCCACCTCCGCCCAGGCGGCCCCGGCCGTCGCCAACGGCGGCGACCCGGCCCTGACCGACGTCTACATCTGGGCCACCGACGTGAACCTGCGTCAGCAGCCCACGACCGACTCCCCGCGTCTCGCGCAGCGTTCGCAGTGGTGGGCGGACGCCATCTGCCAGACGCAGGGCCAGACCGTGCACGACCCGGCGGTCGGCACCAACAACTGGTGGACCGCCGTCATGGAGTTCTCGGGCAGCGACGTCGCCTGGGTGAACAACCTGTACATCCGGGGCGGCGAGAAGATCGCCGGCGTCCCGGACTGCTGACGCACCGTCCCGTCCGCCGGCCCGGGGCCGGCGGACACCCGGCCCGAGGGGGCGGACGTTCCTCACGGGCCACCGGCAGACCACCGGCAGACCAGGAAGGGCAACCATGCGCATGCTCCTGCGCGGCGCCGCCGCACTCGCGGCCGTCGTCACGGTCGCGTCGCTCACGAGCGGTGCGGCGGCACAGTCACGGCCGGACGAGGGTGCGGGCACCGTCCGGGCGGCCGCCGCACAGATCCCGCCGGGCGTCACGGCCGGCGTCGCCGTCTACGACCGCCGCGACGGCACGTTCACCGAACAGGTCAACGAGAGCGCCCAGTTCCGGTCCGCCTCGGTCGTGAAGCTGCTGCTGGCCCTGGACTTCCTGTGGAACCGCGGGCCCGACTACGTCATCCCCGCGGCCGACCGGGCCCTGCTGGAGCCGATGCTGCGCAGCAGCTACGACGACGCCGCGGACCACTACTGGTCGACGTACGGCGGCTCGGCGATCATCGACCGCATGACCTCCCCCGAGCGGCTGGACCTGCGCGACACCGAGGGGCCGCCCGCGGGTTACCCGGGCTACTGGGGCTACACGGCCATCTCGGCCCGGGACACGGTGACGATCTACCGGTACATCCTGGAGAAGGCGCCCGCGCCCGTGCGCACCTTCATCATGGACAACCTGCGGGGCTCCACGCGGTGCGCCTCCGACAAGTTCGACCAGCACTTCGGCATCGCCGGCGCGTTCGACCGCCCGTGGGCGGTGAAGCAGGGCTGGTCCGGGAAGTTCGCGGAGGGCACCTGCGGCCCGCAGGGCGCGGCGGGCACCGTCGCGAAGACGGCCGGTGAGGCCGCTCCGCGTGCCGCGGCGGACGTGGACCTGACCCGTCCGGCCCTGCACAGCACCGGAACGGTGGGCGCGGACGACCGGTCGATCGTGGCCGTGCTGACCACGCACCCGGTCGGCACCTCGTACGGGAAGGCGTACACCGACATCGGGCGGCTGACCCGCTCGCTGAACGTGCCGGGCGCGGCACGGCCCGCCGGGACGTGGTTCGGCACCTGGGGCGAGTTCGTGAACGTCCGCAAGGGCCCGTCCACCGGTGACGCCCGGATCACCCAACTCCCGGCCGGGGTGGAGGTGCTGGTGAGCTGCCAGGTCCGCGGCCAGGTGGTCACCGTGCCGCCCTACACCAACGAGTGGTGGGCCTACCTGCCCCAGTACAAGGGCTTCATCTCCAACATCTACATCAGCTCGCCGGACAACCGGCTGCCGAACGTCCCGGAGTGCGTCTCGTAACGCCCGACGGGAACGGGGGACGAGCGGGGGCGGAGCCGAGGCTCCGCCCCCGCTCGCGTGGGTGCGGCTCGGCGCCGGCAGTCGGTGCGTCCGACCCGGAGGCGGCAGTCGGTGCGCGCGGCTCAGCGCTGGTAGTCGGCGAGGTAGCCGAGCACCTTGTCGACGTGCGGCCGGACCCGCTCGGGCACGCCGCCCTCCTCGATGACCGTGCGGTCGCTGGTGCGGTAGCCGGCCGCGACCAGTGCGGGCAGGTCCTTCTTCGGCAGCCCGGCCTCCTTGAAGCGCTGGTCGAGCCAGCACACGTAGCCGCTCATGGTGGCGATCGCGTCCGGCGGCGACATGTGGTCCTTGTCGCCGTCCTCGTCCCCGTCCACCGCCCAGGCGTTGAACACCCCCGGCGTCCACATGGCGATGCCGTACTCGTCGCTCTCCGGGCGGGAGGCCTTGGGGTCGAAGTTGCTCTCGGCCTTGATCATCGCGGCGAGCAGGGCGGGGGTGATCTCCTCGTCGGTGCAGCGGTGCGCGGCACCCGTGATGACCGGGCGCAGCGCCGCGGGCACGTCGGAGTCCTCGGGTATCTCCCCGGGCGGCAGGCTGCGGGTGCCGGTGGCCGTCGGGGTGGGGGTCGCAGCGCCGCGGTCGCGTCCCTCGTCGTCCGGGCCGAGCAGGGCGACTCCGGCGAGCGTGGCGGCGGTCACGACGACGAGCCCGGCGGCGACGGCCGGCACCAGGCGTCCTCTGCGGCGCGCCGGCCCCCCGGTGATCGCCTCGACCCGGTCGGCCACGCTCCGGGCCGTGTGCGGCAGACGGGCGGTGTGGTCGGGTGCCAGGCAGTCGGCGATCAGCCGCCGCAGGTCCTCGTCGAGACCTGCGTCGAGCCGCAGGGGCGCGGTGCCGCGGGCGTAGCTCTGGGCGGCGAGCGAGCGGGCCCGGGCCGTGGCCCCCGGGAAGGGGTGGAGGCCGCCGGTGAGGACCTGGTGGGCGAGCACGCCGAAGGCCCAGACGTCGGCGGTGGGCCGGACGACGGCGCCCTCGGTGCCGGTGCGCTGGGACCACCACTCGGGCGGCAGGTGGTCCAGCGTGCCGAGCGGCGGCAGATGGGCGTGGGTGCCGTCGAGTTCGGCGGCCAGCCCGAAGTCCGCCAGCCACACCTGCCCGTCCGTGCCCAGCAGCACGTTGGCCGGCTTGAGGTCGCCGTGCACCCAGCCGGCGGCGTGCATGTGGGCCAGCCCGGCGGCGACGCCGCGCAGGACGCGCGCGGCCCCGTCGATCGGCCCGCCCGTGACGGCCGCGTCGAGGACGTCCTTGAGGCTGGACCCGGCCCGGTCCATGACGAGGGCGATCGCCCCGTCCAGGTCGGGCAGGTCCGGTGCCTCGACGGTGCACACGGCGTGGGTGCGCACGAGGTGCGGGTGGTCGGCCTCGGCGCTGAAGCGGACCTCCCGCGCGACGAGTTCGCCGAGCGCGGCCCGCTGCCCGGGGCCCAGGGAACCGGTCGGCAGCACCTTCACCGCGACGGGCGTGCCGTCGGCGACCGTACGGGCCTCGTAGACGGTTCCCCAGCCGCCGGAGCCGATGACCGCGCCCACTTCCCAGCCCTCGATGCGGAAGCCGTCCGGGAGGCGGGGCCGGGGTGCCGCCAGGTCGTCCTCGTGGGTGTCGCGTCCGGAGGTCACGCTCCGGCCTCCTGCGGAGTGAGGCGGCCGGCGTTGCGCGGCGGCAGCAGGGCGAGGTGCTCTTCGCGGACCAGGCCGAAGCGCAGGGCGACGGAGGCGAGCCGGGTGCGCTTGGCGCCGGTCGCGGTGTCCTCGCCGAGGTCGAGGCGGAGCTTGGCGAAGGCGAGGTAGTCGATGTGGTAGTTGACGGCGGAGCGGGTCAGGTCCCGGCAGGACTCCAGCGGCCGCAGCCGCTCCACGATCTGCCCGACGCCGGGCAGCGCCGAGTCGGAGGGGTCGCGCAGCCGGGGTTCGCACAGGGCCACCAGGACGAGGAAGTACTTCGAGGTGGGGTCCAGGGCGAAGGGGTGGACGGTCTGTTCGCCGCCGCCCGGCACCGAGTCCTCGCCGAGGTAGGCGTGCTGGGGCGCGAACACCTTGAAGTTGGCGGTGCCGGACAGGGCCGGCAGCACCACGCGGGAGAACTCGAACGGCACGGGCGCCCCGAGCCGGCCGGGCGCGACGGTGAGGTACTCGCCGGCGCCCTCCAGGTTCTCCACGACGTACGACACGCTGCGGCTGTAGTTGGACAGCCGCCAGTAGTCCCCGGCCGCTTCCAGTTGGCCGGCCCGGCGCGAGATGCCGGGGTCGGTCAGGACGATGCGCACCCCGGTCCCGCCGCGGCCGAAGTCCGCGACGTCCCCCGGCCCGAGGTGGATCAGTTCCGGACGGCCCGCTTCGTCCTCGCCCCACTGCGACGGACCGGGCAACTGCACGATGATGGTTTCCACGCGGACTCCCCCGCTGATGACGCCCCCGATTTGGTCGCGAGGATTGTACGGGCGTATTCCGCTTCCCGCGCAGACGGCGCGGCCCGGTTTCAGCGGCCGGTTCCGGGCCGCGCGCGACGCCCCCGGACGGCCGCCCCGGCCGACCGGGTGTTTCCCGTACTTCTTCCCAACTCGCTGACCTCTACAGCCAGTTGACCCCCGCTCGCGTCGTGCCGGCACCCGCGCGGGACCGACCGGGGAGCCGGCGCCGGCTCCGGGTTCAGCCCAGGCAGATGACGAGGAGGCACAGCTCCTTGGAACCCTGGTCGGACGGCGGTGTCGCGGGCGAGGCGGGGCTCGTCGCGGGCGGGTCGCTCGCCGGGGGCGCCGGCTGCTGGGCGTCCGCTCCGCCGGCCGGCGGCGCCGTCGGCTCGGCGGCACCCGAGCCGGACGAGCCGGACGAGCCGGAGGACCCGGACGAGCCGGTGGAGCCGGTGGCCGTGTCGGCGGCGTTCGCGGCGGTGGTCCGGCGCGGCGATGTGGTCAGCGGCAGCTCGCGCGGCGGCGTGGCCGCGTCCGTCCGGGCGTCCGCGGGCGTGGTGCGGGGATCGGCGGCCCGGGCCTGCTGGTGGCGCGAGGCCCGGCCGGTGTGCGGCGGAGCGGTGGGCGAGGAGCGCGGGGCGGCGTTCTCGCCGGCCGTCGGTTCGGTGTACGTCGGCGCCTCCCCCTCGGCGCCGCCCATGGTGGTGTCCTCCGGTGCGGTGGCCGCCTGCACACCGGGCGTGGCGTTGCCGTTCATCGCGGCGACGGTCAGGCCGCCGCCGACGAGCGCGACGGCGGTCGCGACGACGGCCCGGCGCTGGTTCTTCTTCCAGCGGGCCATCTGGCGCCGCCGGGCGGCCCGCCCCTGCGGGCGGGCGGCGTAGCCGCCGGGCAGTTCCGCGTCCGGGACGCCGTGGCCGTCGTCCGGGACGTCAAGGCCGTCGTCCGGGCCGGTCCCGGCGGCCTCCCGGTGGCCGGCGTCGGTGACAAGGCGGTCCCGCGAGCCGGCCGGGTTGCCGTCCCACAGGGTCCCGTCGTGCCATGTGCCGACGGCGGCCGGGTGCTCCCATGCGGCCGCCCCACCCGAGGCCGCCCCACCCGAGGCCGTCCCGCCCGAGGCCGTGGTGGTCCCGGCCCTCGCGGTCGCGGGGGCCCGGCCGGTGCGGCCTTCGCCGGCGGTCGGGTCGATGTCCGGGGCGTAGGCGCCGCACCCCGGGCAGACCAGGGCGCCGTTGAGGTGCCGACGGCACGAGGAGCAGTAGTCCATGTGTGGTGTTCCCGATCTGGCTGTTCCGGCGGCTCGCCGGCCGCGGCCTGGTCACGTTCGCACGTGGGATCGAGCCGTAACGCTAACGAGACTTCGAACGGTCCGTGTGCAGCCTGTGTGTCACCCCTGCGCAGATCCTCTGGATCTCCCGTGTGGTGCGGGTGACCGGTGAGTGAAGTGGCCGGAATGCGGGCACCCTCGGGCACCCGGCGGCGCCGCTCGCGGCGCGCGAACACCAACTGGCCTGATTTGCACGGGAGATGACGCACAACCCTTTGCACCTCCGGCGGGTCACACCATGCAGGAGCAACCACCTCGAAGAGTTGCAAGGGGGAAATATGAGATTCGCCCGTTCCGTCCTGGCCACGTCCGCCGTGGCGGCGCTGTCGCTGGGGACCATGACCGCCCTGGCCGCGCCGGCCTCCGCCGCACCCAACACCACGCCGCAGAAGGTCTGCGGAAGCGGCTACAAGACGGTCAACTCGGCGAGCGTCGGCTCGCTGGGGACGGTCTACCTGACCTACAACTCCTCCAACGGCCAGAACTGTGTCGCGACCATCCGCAACAACCCGGGCACGGCCGTGAACATGTCCGCCTGGATCTACGTGCCGGACACCGAGGAGAGCCACTACGACGAGGGCCTGTTCACGTCGTACGCCGGACCGACCTACGTCTACGGCAAGGGCCACTGCGTCGACTGGGGCGGCAGCATCGCCAACACCTACGTGCAGGTGTACGGCTCCAACTGCGGCGCCCTGAAGGAGCACCGGGTGACGTTCACCCGCTGATCCCCCTCCGGCCGGCCACCACGGACACCACGTCCGCGGTGGCCCGGTCACGTCCGGGGCCCCGGGGAACTTCCGGGAGCCATCCCGGGGGACGTGTCGAACACAGCTCGGCACGTCCATGGTTTGAAAAGGGGCGGATGAGCCCACTGAGGAGGATGTGGCCCGTGGGTGAACGTCCACTCCCGGCGGCGGCGTTCCCCCACCGGCCACCGGACGTTACCGTTCGGTAGAGAAGCCGCTTCCGGAGGTGTCCGCATGACGCTCGACCGTGCCGCAGGCCTGGCGGAGACCGCCCGCGCGCTCGCCGCCGGGGAGGTGACGTCCCGGGCGCTGGTCGAACGCACGCTCGCACGCATCGAGGCGACCCAGGAGCACCTCAACGCCTTCCGGATCGTGCGCACCCGGGCGGCACTCGCGGAAGCCGAGGCGGCCGACCGGGGCCTGGCCGCGGGGGTCCGCAAGCCGCTGCTCGGCGTGCCCGTGGCGGTGAAGGACGACATGGACGTGGCCGGCGAGCCGACCGCGTTCGGCTGCTGCGGGGAGTTCCCGCCGGTCGCCGAGGACGGCGAGGCCGTACGGCGGCTGCGCACGGCGGGGGCGGTGATCGTCGGCAAGACCAACACCTGCGAGTTCGGGCAGTGGCCCTTCACCGAGGGGCCCGCCTTCGGCGCGACGCGCAACCCGTGGAGCACGGACCACACACCCGGCGGCTCCTCCGGTGGCTCGGCGGCCGCGGTCGCCGCCGGCCTGGTGCCCGCCGCGCTCGGCTCGGACGGCGCGGGCTCGGTGCGGATCCCGGCCGCGTGGACCCATCTGGTCGGCATCAAGCCGCAGCGCGGCCGCGTCTCCACCTGGCCGCGCGGCGAGTCCTTCCAGGGCATCACCGTCAACGGCACCCTCGCCCGGTCGGTCGCCGACGCGGCCCTGCTGCTGGACGCGGCGAGCGGCAATCACCCGGAGGACCCGCACCGGCCCCCGGCGCTCGACGTGTCCGCGGCCGTCGGCCGCGACCCCGGGCGGCTGCGCATCGCGCTCTCCCTGAAGCCGCCGTTCACGGCGGTGCCCGCGCGCCTGCTGCCGGAGGTCCGCGCCCGGGTCGTCGCCCTCGCCGAGCGCCTCGCCGCCGCGGGGCACCGGGTCGAGGAGGCCGACCCGCCCTACGGGCAGATCGGGCTGACCTTCGTGCCGCGCGCGACGGCCGGGATCGCCGAGCGGGTGGGCGAGGCGCCCTTCCCGGCCCTGCTGGACCGGCGCACCCGGGACGCGGCCCGGCTGGGCCGGCTCCTCGGCGGGGCCCCGCTGCGGGCGGCCCGGCGGGCGGAGGCCGTGCTGCACCGCCGGATCGGCGCGTTCTTCACCTCCTACGACGTCGTCCTCGCGCCCACGACCGCCGCTCCCCCGCCCCGCATCGGCGCCCTGCTGGAGCTCAGCGGGTTCGCCACGGACCGGGCGATGATCGCCGCCTGCCCGTACGCCTGGCCGTGGAACGTGCTGGGCTGGCCGGGGGTCAACGTGCCCGCCGGGTTCACGCCGGACGGCCTGCCCGTGGGGGCCCAGTTGCTCGGCCCGGCGAACAGCGAGCCACTGCTGGTGCAGGTGGCCGCACAGCTGGAGGCGGAGCTGCGCTGGGCCGAGAAGTGGCCGTCACCGCCGGTCACGGCCCGATCCGCCGCCGCCTGAGCGGCCCGGGCGGTGGGGTCCCGGCACGTGGCCGGCCGGGCCGGAGCGGGGCCCCGGGCCCGTCGTGGCGCGCTCGTGCGTGGCCGGCCGGGCGCGGTGAGCGGCGGGTGCCCCGTCGGGCGGGGTCACACGGGCAGCCTCTAGGGTGCCCCCGTGACCGCGCCTACCGATGAGAACGCCCCGGGCCGCCACGGCCCCTCCGCCACCGTCCAGGCCGATCCGCGCGAGGTGGGCCGGGTGCGCACGGAGTACTCGCCCGCTCATGACGGCGATCCCGACCCGGGCGAGATCGTCTGGACGTGGGTGCCGTTCGAGGAGAACGACGGGCGGGGCAAGGACCGCCCGGTGCTCGTCGTCGCCCGCGAGCCGACCGGGACGTTCCTCGCCGTGCAGCTGTCCAGCAAGCGGCACGACGGCGACCGGGAGTGGGTGCCGATCGGCAGCGGCCCCTGGGACCGGTCGGGCCGGGACTCCTGGGTCGACGTCGACCGGGTCCTGCGTCTGCACGAGGACGGCATGCGCCGGGAGGCCTGCGCACTGGACCGCATGCGCTTCAACGCGGTCCGCCGCCGACTGCAGGAACGCTACGGCTGGAGCTGAACGCCGGCGCCACGGCCCGGACCGGCCGCGCGACCGCCACCGAGCACCTTCTCGAACGCACCCAGCACCGCGCGGTCCCTCGTGCGGTCCAGGATCCCGAACACCACGTGGTCGAAGGCTCCGGCGAACCGTCCGCCCGGGCCCAGCAGCCCGTGGAACGCCCCCGCCACCTGCGCCGGGTCGTTGCGGAACACGCCGCAACCCCAGGCGCCCAGGACGAGCCCGCGGTAGCCGTGGGCGGCGGCCGTCTCCAGGACCCGTTCGGCCCGGACGGCCAGGGCGCCCGGCAGCTCGGACGCCCGTTCGGGCGCGGTGCGCAGCACCACACCGGCGTTGGGCGCGGCCGCGGTCAGGAAACCGGCGGTGTACGGCTCGTCCAGCAGTTCCCCGCGGTCGTCGCGGAAGACGGGCACACCCGGTGAGTGGATGACGCGGTCCGTGTAGAACGGGTCGCGGTGGGCCCGGTGGTGGTCGTAGAACGCCCGGGCTCGCAGGAGGCAGGCGTACAGCGCCGAGGCTCGGCACAGCGCCTCCTCCTGGGCCTGGGCGCCGTTGAGGTAGCCACCGCCCGGATTGCGGGCCGAGGCGAAGTTCAGGACGGCCACCTGCCCGCCCAGCCGGCGGGCGGCCTCCAGGCTGCTCTCGCCGGTGACCTCGACGACCGTGCGCGTCACCCGGACGGCTGACACGGGGACCGGTTCCGGTCCGTGGATCCGCGTGCCCTCGCACGCCGCCCGCAGCCGCGCCGCGATCGGCACCTCGTGCCCGCCGGGAGCGCGGTAGGCCCCCTCGGCCACGATCTGCTCGGTCTGCCGCGCGATGCCGCGCAGGCGCGCGCTCACGGCGCCACCCCCGTGCGCGCCGTGACCACGCGCCGCGCGGCCTGACTTGTCGTGCTCACGCGGCCATCGTGGTCGATGCGGAACGGTGCCGCAACGGAGTTTCCGCGGCCGGAAAACACCCGGGTAAAGGGCCGGGAAACGCCGGAGCGACAAGGATTACCAACCCGGAACGTCCCGCTTCGCCCCCTTGTGCCGAACGGCTCGCATCGTCTTGGGTGGGACGAGTGATCCCGGCCCGGGCCGCCGAAGAGCCCGGACCGGTGGCATGGTGGAATCTCAGGAGGATCCCGACATGTCCGATTCGGTAGGTGGCTGTACCGAGCCACGCACCCAGTTGACCGAGGCAGACGTCGAGGCCTTGGTCCGCGGCATCTGCTTCAAGACCGGCCCGCCACGCCGCCTCGGGGTCGAGGTGGAATGGCTCGTCCACGAGCTGCGCGCACCGCAGCTCCCCGTCTCACACGAACGACTCGCAGCGGCCTACGCCGCACTGCGGACCCTGCCTCTGAGGTCGGCGCTCACCGTGGAGCCCGGCGGCCAGCTGGAGCTGAGCTCGCCCCCCGCCGCCTCCCTGACGGAGGTCGTCCGCACCGTCTCCGCCGACCTGGACGCCGTCCGCGCGGTGCTGCGCGAGGACGGTCTCGCCCTCGTCGGCCTCGGCCAGGACCCCTGGCACGAACCCCGCCGGTATCTGCACGAGCCGCGCTACGACGCCATGGAGGCAAGCCTGGACCGCACCGGTCCGGCCGGCCGCGCCATGATGTGCACGTCGGCCTCCGTGCAGGTGTGCCTGGACGCCGGCCACGAGGAGCCCGGCCCCCTCGGCCACGTACGGCGCTGGTGGCTCGCCCACCACCTCGGCGCGGTCCTGGTGGCGGTGTTCGCCAACTCGCCGCTCGCCGGGCACCGGCCCACCGGCTGGCTGTCCACGCGGCAGCTGCTGTGGACCAGGATCGGCGCCGGACGGGCGGGCGGACCGCCCCTGGACGCCGACCCGCGCGGCGCCTGGGCCGGGCACGTGCTGGACGCCCCCGTGATGTGCGTGCGGCACGACGGTGCGCCCTGGGAGGTCCCGGAGGGGCTCACCTTCCGGGAGTGGATCCGCACCGGCGCGCCCCGGCCGCCCACCCGGGCCGACCTCGACTACCACGTCACCACCCTGTTCCCGCCGGTCAGGCCACGCGGCCATCTGGAGCTGCGCATGATCGACGCGCAGCCCGGCGACGACGGCTGGATCGTGCCGCTGGCGGTGGTGGCGGCGCTGTTCGACGACCCGGAGGCCGCCGAGACCGCCTACCGGGCCGTGAAGCCGCTCGCCGAGCGGACCCTGGGGCTGCCCGCGCCGCACAACCCGCTGTGGCTCGACGCGGCCCGCTCCGGGCTGGCCGACGCCGAACTGCGCGAGGTCGCCGTCACGTGCTTCACGACCGCGCTGGACGCCCTGCCCAGGCTCGGCGCCGCTGACGAGGTCGTCGAGGCCGTCACGGCCTATCTGGACCGCCATGTCGTGCTGGGCCGCTGCCCCGCCGACGACCTGCTCGACCGACAGCGCGGCACGGACGGTCGCGCCCACGAGAAGGACTACCGCCCATGACCGAGCCCTCCCCCGCCGTCGCCCCCGGCACCGGCACCGCCGGTACGGCCGACCCCGAGGCGCTGCGTGAGCGCGCGGTCGCCTCGCTGGTCGTCGCCCGCGAGCGGACCACGCTGCTGACGAGCTGTGTCGAGGAGCCCGACCTCACCGCACAGCACTCACCGCTGATGTCGCCGCTGGTGTGGGACCTGGCCCATATCGGCAATCAGGAGGAGCAGTGGCTGCTGCGGGCCGTTGCCGGGCAGGAGGCGATACGGCCGGAGATCGACAGCCTCTACGACGCTTTCGAGCACCCGCGTGCCGAGCGGCCGAAACTGCCTTTGCTGGCTCCCGCTGAGGCGCGCGCCTATGCGGCCGACGTGCGCGCGCGGGCGCTGGACGTGCTGGAGCGGGCGGCCTTTGACGGGACGCGGCTGACCGAGGCCGGGTTCGCCTTCGGGATGATCGCCCAGCACGAACAGCAGCACGACGAGACCATGCTGATCACCCATCAGCTGCGCACGGGCCCGCCGGCCCTGACCGCCCCGGACCCGGAGCCGGTGACGCTGTTCACCGGCCCGGCCGAAGTCCTCGTGCCGGGCGGCCCGTTCACGATGGGCACCTCGAACGAGCCGTGGGCCCTGGACAACGAACGCCCCGCGCACCGGCGCGAGGTGGCACCGTTCTTCATCGACACCACCCCCGTGACCAACGCCGCCTACCAGGCGTTCATCGAGGACGGCGGCTACACCGAGCCCCGCTGGTGGGCACCGCAGGGCTGGGCGCACATCCGCGCCCACGGCATCACCGCCCCGCTGTTCTGGCGGCGCGAGGGCAGGCAGTGGCTGCGCCGCCGCTTCGGCGTCACGGAGGTCGTCCCGGCGCAGGAGCCGGTGGTGCACGTGAGCTGGTACGAGGCCGACGCCTACGCCCGCTGGGCCGGGCGCCGGCTGCCCACCGAGGCCGAGTGGGAGAAAGCCGCCCGCCACGACCCGGCCGGCGGCCGCTCCATGCGCTACCCGTGGGGCGACGCCGACCCCGGCCCCGAGCACGCCAACCTCGGCCAGCGCCACCTGCGCCCGGCCCCCGCCGGCAGCTACCCGGCCGGCGAATCGCCGCTCGGCGTGCGGCAGTTGATCGGCGACGTGTGGGAATGGACGGCGAGCGACTTCCTGCCCTACCCGGGCTTCAAGGCGTTCCCCTACAAGGAGTACTCGGAAGTCTTCTTCGGCCCCGAGTACAAGGTGCTGCGCGGCGGTTCGTTCGCCGTGGACGCGGTGGCCTGCCGGGGCACCTTCCGCAACTGGGACTACCCGATCCGCCGGCAGATCTTCTCCGGATTCCGCACGGCCCGCTCACAGGACGCCTGATGTGCCGGCATATCGCCTACGTGGGGCCCGCTCAGCCGCTGGGCCGGTTCCTGGTGGAACCCCCGCACGGGCTGTACCGGCAGTCGTGGGCACCCCGGCACCAGCAGTACGGCACGGTCAACGCCGACGGATTCGGCGTCGGCTGGTACGCCGACGCAGACCCGGTCCCGGCCCGCTACCGCCGGGCCGGACCGATCTGGGCCGACCAGTCGTTCGCCGACCTCACCCGCGTCGTCCGCACCACCGCCCTGCTCGCCGCGGTGCGCGACGCGACGATGCCCGGAGCGGACCAGGAAGCCGCCGCCGCCCCCTTCGGCACCGGAGCCTGGCTGTTCAGCCACAACGGCGCCGTCCGGGGCTGGCCGGACTCGCTCGCCCCGCTCACCTCGACCCTGCCTGCTGCGGACCTGCTGTCACTGGAAGCCCGCAACGACTCGGCGCTCGTCTGGGCTCTGGTCCTGGCCAGACTGCGCGGCGGTGACGAGGAGGGCCAGGCCCTGGCCGACACGGTGCTGGAGGTCGCCGCGGCGGCCCCCGCCTCCCGGCTCAACCTGCTGCTCACCAACGGCGACACGATCACCGCGACCGCCTGGGGCGACACCCTCTACTACCTCACCCGGCCCGGCGGCGGCACCGTCGTGGCCTCCGAGCCCTACGACGACGACCCGCACTGGCAACAGGTCCCCGACCGCACACTGCTCGCGGCGAGCCGCACCGACGTGCTGCTCACCCCGCTGAAGGAGCCGGCCGAGACCCGCACGCCGTCCGCGAAGGAGCCCGTCACGTGAGTCCGTTCCACCTCACCCGCACGCTGCCCGAGGACGCCACGGACGCCGCCCTGCGCGCCGACGTCCAGCGCGGCCTGACCGGCCACCCCAAGACGCTGCCGCCCAAGTGGTTCTACGACGCCCACGGCAGCGACCTGTTCGAGAAGATCACCGAACTGCCCGAGTACTACCCGACCCGCGCCGAACGGGAGATCCTGATCGCCCGGTCCGGGGACATCGCCACGGCGGCCCGGGCCCGCACCCTGGTCGAGCTGGGCTCCGGCTCCTCCGAGAAGACCCGGCACCTGCTGGACGCCCTGACGGATCTGCGCACGTACGTCCCGGTCGACGTCAGCGAGAGCGCCCTGACCCAGGCCGGGCAGGCGCTCGCCGCCGAGCGGCCGGGGCTGGACGTGCACGCGCTGATCGCCGACTTCACGGCGGAGCTCACGCTGCCGGACACGCCGGGGCCCCGGCTGGTGGCGTTCCTCGGCGGCACGATCGGCAACCTGCTGCCCGCCGAGCGCGCCGCGTTCCTGGCGTCCGTACGGGCCCTGCTCACCCCGGGCGACGCCCTGTTGCTCGGCACGGACCTGGTCAAGGACGAGGAGGTCCTGGTCCGCGCCTACGACGACGCGGCCGGGGTGACGGCCGCGTTCAACAGGAACGTGCTGACCGTGATCAACCGTGAGCTCGGCGCCGACTTCGAGCCCGGCGCGTTCGACCACGTGGCCCGGTGGGACGCCGAGCACGAGTGGATCGAGATGCGGCTGCGCTCCCGTACGGCGCAGACGGTGAAGGTGCCGGCGCTCGACCTCGCCGTCGACTTCGCGGCGGGCGAGGAGATGCGCACCGAGGTGTCGGCGAAGTTCCGGCGGGAGGGCGTGCGCGCGGAACTGTCGGCGGCGGGGCTGGAGCTGTCCCACTGGTGGACGGACACCGCCGGCCGGTTCGCGCTGTCGCTGAGCGTGGCGCGCTGACACCGGCGGGCCCCGCACGGCGGCGCGGCGCGGGCGACGTCTCGCGCTTCGCCGCCGCGTGGGGCACGGTGGAGTGACGCGTGGTACACCCGTCACTCACCAAGGAGCAGCGGCATGTCGAACCACACCTACCGGGTCACGGAGATCGTGGGCACCTCGCCCGACGGCGTCGACCAGGCCATCCGCAACGGCATCGACCGGGCCTCGCAGACCCTGCGCAACCTGGACTGGTTCGAGGTGACGCAGGTGCGCGGCCAGTTGGAGGAGGGCCGGATCGCGCACTGGCAGGTGGGGCTCAAGGTGGGCTTCCGGCTGGAGGGGTCCGAGTAGGGGACGGAGGGGTCCGAGTAGGGGACGGGGGGCCCGGGCCGGGCCGCCGGATCGCGGTGGGGCGCCCTCGCCCCGCCGGCCCGGCTCTCAGGTGCGTCCTTCGCGCTCCTGCGCCGCCTTCATCTCGGCGGACCGGTCCGCCCAGTCGGCCCGTACGACGGTGAAGCCCGCGCGCCGGGCGTCCTCGCAGACCAGTTCGTCGTCGTCCACGAGGACACGCACCTCGCGCGTGCGGGCGAGCCGCTTGAGGATCTCCAGCTTGGTGAACCGGGCGGGCCGGCGGTCGGCGTCCCGCCGCATGTACACACGGCCCTCGGGCAGCCCCTGGGCCGCGAGCCAGTCCAGTGTGTCGCGCCGGCAGCGCTCGGGCCGTCCGGTGAGGTAGACGATCTCGCACTCCCGGGCGCTCTCCTCGACCAGCGCGATGCCCTCGGGGAGCGGCCCGTCCTGCGGCGCCGCATCGAAGAACCCGTCCCAGTCCTTCGGCCTGCGCTCCAGGAACCGCTGCCGGTGCGCGGTGTCGGCGAGGGTGTTGTCCAGGTCGAAGACGGCCAGTGGGGCCTTGCTGCGCTCGTCGCTCACACCGCCCACCCTAGGCCCCCGGCCCCGGTGCACGCCCACCCGCTGCCGTGCGCCGCCTTACGCCGCAGCGGTGGCGTATTTCGGCCAGCCTGCCGGGGGTAGAGGTCCGCACCACACGTCGAGCGCCCTTTTCCCGCAGGCCGTCACGGGATCTCCGGAGCCATGACAGGGGGCGAACGAGCCACACCCGTCATGCCGTTGATCCGCACAGTTGATGGCTCAAGCACGGCACTGACATACTCCGCTTCCGGCCTCGCCACCACCCGTGGCCAGGGCCGGCCGGGGACCCGCACACCGCGCCCCGGGCCGTACGCGTGTTTCCGAGCAGTGAGTCGTCCCGGTTTCACGAACCCCCCACGAAGCCCGCACCCCCTCAGTGTGTCCGGCGTCCCTCCACCCTGTGCGCCAGCCGGGCGCGACACCGACTCGACGGGGTCGAGTGCGGGGCACGAAGCAGCGAAGAAGGTGCGCCTGTGCCCGAATTCCCACCGCGGCGGAACGACCATCCCCCCTTCCCCCATCCGCACGCCGAACAGACTCCGCCGTCCCGGATATCCGACCATCCGGAATTCCACTCCCTGCGTAGCGCGCAGCGCCGGTTCGGCATCCGGGCGACAGTCCTGTCGGCCGGCGGATTCCTGCTGTACGTGCTGCTGTCGAGTTTCCTCCCCGCGGTGATGAACCAGCCCCTGTCCGGCCGTCTCACCGTCGGACTCGCCCTGGGTCTGGGGCAGTTCGCCGTGATGGGCGTGACCGCCTGGTGCCACGTCCGGCACATGCGCACCCGGGTGGATCCCCTCGCCCGGGGCCTGCGCTCCCGGCTGCAGCACGAGAACGCGAGCCGCCGGGCCCGGTCCGCCGCGCCGCCCGGGGGGACCGGCCGGCCCGTCCAGCCGGGCACCCGGGGGTTCCGCACGTGGTGACCGCCGCCGCCATCGACGACCGCAGCCTGCAGCTGACGTTCGTGCTGTTCCTGACCGTGGTCGTGATCACCCTCTTCACGGCACTGCTGACGGCCCCGCAGCGCGACGAGATCAGCGAGTTCTACCTCGGCAACCGCACCATGTCGCCGCTGCGCAACGGCCTGGCCATGTGCGGTGACTACCTCTCCGCGGCGACCCTGCTGGGCAGTACCGGACTCGTCGCCCTGACGGGGTACGACGGGCTGATGTACCTGGGCGGCACGACCGTCGCGTGGATGATGGTGCTGCTGCTGATCGCCGAACCCCTGCACCGCACGGGCCGGTTCACGCTCGGCGACACGGTCGCACTGCGCCTGCCCCGGCGGCAGCGGCCGGTCCGGGTCGCCCTGTCCGTGTGCATCCTGGCCATCGCGACGCTCTACCTGGTGGCCCAACTGGTGGGCAGCGTCGCACTGCTGACACAGTTCACGGGCGTGCCGAGCGGGACCACCCGCACCCTGTGCGTGGTCGTGATCGGCACCTTCGTGATCCTGTACGCCTCGCTCGGCGGCATGCCCGGCGCGACGGTCGTGCAGATCTTCAAGGCCGTGATGCTGGTGGTGGGCGTGCTGTTCACGGCGGGCTGGGTGCTGCACCACTTCCACTGGAACCCCAACGCGCTGCTGGAGAGGGCGGCCGAACGCAGCGGATCCGGACCGCGCTTCCTCGAACCCGGCCTGCGCTACGGCGGCACCGTCAGCAACAAGCTGGACTTCCTCAGCCTGGAGCTGGCCATCGTCCTCGGCCTCGCCGCCCTCCCGCACGTGCTGATGCGCCTGCTCGCCCCGCGCCGCAGCGGCGTGCTGCGCTCGTCCGTGCTGTGGGCCGTCGGACTGGTCGGCGCGGTCTGCTTCGGCGCCGGCATCCTCGGCCTGGGCGCGACCGCGCTGCTCGGCCGGGACACCCTCGTGAGCACCGACCGCACCGGCAACTCGGCCGTCCTGATGCTCGCCCACGAACTCGGCGGCAGCGTCCTCACCGCGCTGCTGACCTGCCTGGCGTATCTGACCCTGCTGGCCGTGGCGGTCGGTCTCACCCTGGCCGCGGCCTCGTCGCTGGCGCACGACCTGTACAGCGAGGTGATCCGCAAGGGCCGCGCGACCGAGACGGAGGAACTGACCGTGGCCCGGCTGTCCGGGGCGGTCATCGGGATCCTCGGGATCCTGCTCGCCCTCGTCGCCTGGGGCGCCAACACCGCCACGCTCGCCTTCCTGGCCTTCGCCATCGCCGCGTCGGCGATCCTGCCGACGATCGTCTACACGCTGTTCTGGCGCCGCTTCTCCGCCGGCGGAGCCCTGCTCAGCCTCTACGGCGGCCTGCTCTGCTCCGTCCTGCTGGCGGCGTTCTCCCCGGTGGTCTCCTCCACCCCCGGCTCGTTCTACCCGGACGCGGACTTCGCGTGGTTCCCGCTGCAGAACCCGGGCATCGTCTCCATCCCCGCCGGCTTCCTGCTGGGCTGGCTCGGCACGGTGCTCGACAAGGGCCCGGCGGAGGAGCCGGGTACGCGTGAGCGGTTCGAGGTGCGGATGCTCGTGGGCGCCGACGACTGACACCGTCCGGGGACGGCGGCCGGCCGGCCGGGGCACGGCCGGCACCGGGGACGCACATGGTCGACGGGATCCGTTTTGTTAATGGGATCCATTTTCATGTAGCGTCCTCGGTGCCGTCCACCGAGGAGGAGTCCCATGGCCGTCCCCAAGCGGAAGATGTCCCGCAGCAACACCCGTCACCGCCGCGCCCAGTGGAAGGCGGCCACGCCGGCGCTGGTGCCCGTCACCGTCGACGGCGTCCGGCACCTCGTGCCGCAGCACCTGGTCAGGGCCTACGAGCGGGGCCTGCTACGCCCCGACGGCTGAGCGCCCGGCCGTGTAGAAGTGCGCCCGGACCCGGCGCAGCCAGGCCTCCACGGGAGCCTCGTCGGGCTCCTCCGGCAGCACCGTGGGGCCCGCGGTGAAGGCGTCCTCGTACCGCTGGAGCAGCGGCCGCGCGGCCGACGGGTCGGCGGCGACGCGCTCCCCGAAGGCGTGGTACTCCGCCGGGTCCTCGACGCGGATCGTCAGCCGCCCGGTGGTGTACAGCTCCAGGCCCTGCGTGCACAGCCGCTTCAGGTGCCGGGCGTGCTTCGCCGTGCGCTTGCGGGTGTCCGCGGAGAACGAGCCGTCGCCCCGGCTCTCCAGCCGCCGGAACTGCTGCGTGGCATAGCCGAGGTAGGCGTCCCGCACGCGCCGGGCGGACAGGAACGAGCTCCGTATGCCGATCAGCTCGTCGCCGAGCGGGGTCCGCACCTCGTACAGCTCGTCCGGGAGCCACACCAGCTCCATCGCCGTCGGATTGCCGCCCAGGGCCAGCCGGCACCACTTGGCGGCCTCGTGCAGGGTGCGGTCCGGCGCCGTGCTGACGTGCGACTCCTTGGGCCGGTGCAGGCCGTGCAGCTGTGCCGTGGGCGCGGCGAACAGGCCGAGGCGGTCGATGTCGGAGCCCTCGCGGGCGAGTCCGTACGCGGTCGATCCGACGATGCCGGAGAGCAGGACGTTGGGGACGGTCACGGTCGGCCGCCTTTCGCTTCTGGGTACCGGGACATTGTCCTGACGTGCGAGGACGCGGTCACCCGGTTTTCCGGGCCGGGCCGGCCGCCGCGGCGGACCGCCGTGCGGCGGCGGAATACCGGCGGCCCCTCGCGGCGTCAGACCAGGTATGGAAGCCGTGCGTCTGTCCGTCCTCGACCGCTCCCGCACCCGTGAGGGGCACACCCACCCCGAGGCGCTGCGCGACACGGTGCGGCTGGCGCGGGAACTGGAAGGGCTCGGTTACCACCGGGTCTGGGTGTCGGAGCACCACGGCGTCCCCGGGGTCGCCGGCTCGGCGCCGACCGTGCTGGCCGCGGCGGTCGCCGCCGCGACCGGCACGATCCGGGTGGGCACGGGCGGGGTGATGCTGCCCAACCACCGGCCGCTGGTCGTGGCCGAGCAGTTCGGCGTGCTGGAGTCGCTGTTCCCCGGCCGGATCGACATGGGCCTCGGCCGCTCCGTCGGCTTCACGGACGGGGTGCGCAAGGCCCTGGGCCGCGACAAGGGCGACGCCGAGGACTTCGAGGCCCAGCTGCGCGAGCTGCTGGGCTGGTTCCGGGGCGCCTCCCCCACCGGGGTGCACGCCCGCCCCGCCGAGGGACTGACCGTGCCGCCGTTCGTCCTGGCCATGGGCGAGGGTGCCGGCATCGCGGCCCGCCTCGGCCTGCCCCTGGTGATCGGCGACCTCCGCGACCGCGACAGGATGCGACGGGGCATCGACCGCTACCGCGAGCACTTCCGCCCCTCGGCCTGGGCGCCGCACCCCTACGTCGTCGTCTCCGGCACGGTCGCCGTCGCCGCCACCCCCGAGGAGGCCCGGCGGCTGCTGGTCCCCGAGGCCTGGTCGATGGCGTACTCCCGCACCCACGGCACCTTCCCTCCCCTGCCGCCCGCCGAGCGCGTCGAGGCGCTCACCCTCACCGGCAAGGAGCGCGACCTCTACGAGGCCGGGCTGGCCGGGCACATCGCGGGCACCGAGGAGCAGGTCGCGCACGACCTGGGGACACTGCTGAAGGAGACCGGGGCGCAGGAGGTCCTGGTCACCACCAGTACTTTCGACCGCGAGGCCCTGCTGGACTCCTACCGGCGGCTGGCCGCGATCGCCCCCGGCCTGACGATCGCCTCCGGTTAGAGTCGTCTCCCATGCACGACCCCCATCACGCCGCCCCCACCGACACCCACGACCCGTACGTGCGGGTGCGAGGAGCCCGCGAGCACAACCTGCGCGGCGTCGACGTCGACGTCCCGCGCGACGTACTGGCCGTGTTCACCGGCGTGTCCGGCTCGGGGAAGTCGTCCCTGGCGTTCGGCACGATCTACGCCGAGGCGCAGCGCCGCTACTTCGAGTCGGTCGCGCCGTACGCGCGCCGGCTGATCCACCAGGTCGGCGCGCCGAAGGTCGGGGAGATCACCGGGCTGCCGCCGGCCGTCTCGCTCCAGCAGCGCCGCGCGGCACCCACCTCGCGCTCCTCGGTCGGCACGGTCACCAACCTCTCCAACTCCCTGCGCATGCTGTTCTCCCGGGCCGGTACCTATCCGCCCGGGGCCCGGCGGCTCGACTCCGACTCCTTCTCGCCGAACACGGCGGCCGGGGCGTGCCCGGAGTGCCACGGGCTCGGCCGGGTGCACCGCACGACCGAGGAGTCGCTGGTCCCCGACCCGTCGCTGTCGATCCGCGAGGGCGCGATCGCCGCCTGGCCGGGGGCCTGGCAGGGCAAGAACCTGCGGGACATCCTGGACGCGCTCGGCTACGACGTGGACCGGCCGTGGCGGGAACTGCCCGCCGAGCAGCGCGAGTGGATCCTGTTCACGGACGAGCAGCCCGTGGTCACCGTGCACCCGGTGCGGGACGCCGACCGCATCCAGCGGCCCTACCAGGGCACGTACATGAGCGCGCGGCGCCATGTGATGAAGACCTTCGCCGACTCCAAGAGCCCCACTCTGCGGGCAAGGGCCGAGCGGTTCCTCACCAGCGCGCCCTGCCCGGCCTGCGGCGGCACCCGGCTGCGGCCCGAGGCCCTGGCGGTGACTGTCGGCGGGCGGACCATCGCCGAGCTGGCGGCCCTGCCGCTGGTGGAACTGGCCGGCTGCCTGGAGGCGACGTCGGAGGCGGCCCGGGTCCTGACCGACGACCTCCGGTCACGGATCGCACCGGTCGTGGAGCTGGGCCTCGGCTACCTCAGCCTCGACCGCGCGACCCCCACCCTGTCCGCGGGCGAGCTGCAGCGCCTGCGCCTGGCCACCCAACTGCGCTCCGGCCTGTTCGGCGTGGTCTACGTCCTGGACGAGCCGTCGGCCGGACTGCACCCGGCGGACACCGAGGCCCTGCTGACCGTGCTGGAGCGGCTCAAACGCGCCGGGAACTCGGTGTTCGTGGTGGAGCACCACCTGGACGTCGTACGCGGGGCCGACTGGCTGGTGGACGTGGGCCCGCTGGCGGGCGAGCACGGCGGACGGGTGCTGCACAGCGGCCCGGTGGCCGCCCTGGCCGGTGTCGAGGAGTCGGCGACGGCCCGCTACCTCTTCGGCCGCTCCCCCGCCCCGGCTCGGACGGTCCGCGCCCCGAAGGACTGGCTGAAGACCGGCCCGGTCACCCGGCACAACCTGCGCGGGGTGACCGCCGCGTTCCCGCTCGGCGCGTTCACCGCGGTCACCGGTGTGTCCGGCTCCGGCAAGTCCACGCTCATCGGCGAGATCACGCAGGAGACGCCGGGGGTGGGGCGGCTGGTCTCGGTCGACCAGAAGCCCATCGGCCGCACACCGCGCTCGAACCTCGCCACCTACACCGGCCTGTTCGACGTCGTGCGCAAGGTGTTCGCGGCGACGGACGGAGCGCGGGAACGCGGCTTCGGCGTCGGCCGGTTCTCCTTCAACGTGGCCGGCGGGCGGTGCGAGACCTGCCAGGGCGAAGGGTTCGTCAGCGTGGAGCTGCTGTTCCTGCCGAGCACGTACGCGCCCTGCCCGGACTGCGGCGGGGCCCGCTACAACGCCGGGACGCTGGAGGTGACGTACCGGGGGCTGACCATCGCGCAGGTGCTGGATCTGACGGTGGAGAGCGCGGCGGCCTTCTTCGCGGACACCCCGGCGGTGGCGCGCAGCCTCGGCACCCTGCTCGACGTCGGCCTTGGCTATCTGCGGCTGGGCCAGCCCGCGACGGAGCTGTCGGGCGGCGAGGCGCAGCGCATCAAGCTGGCGAGCGAACTGCAGCGCGCCCGGCGCGGCCACACGCTGTACCTCCTCGACGAGCCCACGACCGGCCTGCACCCGGCCGATGTCGACGTCCTCATGCGCCAGTTGCACGGCCTGGTCGACGCCGGGCACACGGTGATCGTCGTCGAGCACGACATGTCCGTCGTCGCGGGCGCGGACTGGGTCGTCGACCTCGGCCCGGGCGGCGGCGACGCGGGCGGCCGGATCGTGGCGGCGGGACCACCGGCCGAGGTGGCGCGCTCGGCCGAGAGCCGGACGGCGCCCTACCTGACGCGCGCGCTGTCCGGGAACGGCTGAGGCGGGCCCCCGCCGGAGGGGGCGGGCACCCGCGACTGGGGGGTGCCACCGGACGACACACCGCCGCGGCACGCCACCGCGGCACGCCACCGCGTCACGCGACGGCGACCGCCCGCCGCGCGGGCCGGGCGAGGCACCCGCCGCCCGGCCGGTGCGCGCCGTACGCCGCGAGCACCGTTCGCGCCCTAAGCGGCGAGTACCGCCGTGCGCGCCCTACACCACGAGCACCGCCTTGCGCGCCCTACGCCACGAGCACCGTGTGCGTCCACGCGGGTGCGGTCTCCCGGGGCTGGGCGGAGCGGGCCAGGGAGCGGCGGTCGGGGTGGCCGTCCGGTGGGATGGGGGCGCGTATCTCGACCTCCGCGAGCAGGCCGCGGGTCGTCGCGACTCGCCACAGGGAGGCGAGCAGGGTGTCGTCGCCGACGAAGGCGGCAGCCGTGGTGGCAGCTGCGTCCCGGCCGGGCCCGCCGGTGAGCCGGTAGCCGATGCGCACCGGCTGGACGGGGACCCGGGCGTCCAGGGCGGCCTGGAACACGGCCCGGCGGAAGGTGCCCTGGGCCCGGCCGCACCAGGTGCTGCCCTCGGGAAAGGCCGCGACGGCCGTGCCCTCGCGCAGCGCGTGGGCGATCCGGGCGACGGTGTCCGGCAGGGCGCGCAGCCGGTCCCGGTCGATGAACAGCACGCCGCCGCGCGCGGCCAGCGGCCCGGCGACGGGCCACCGGCGCACCTCGGCCTTGGCCAGCATCCGGGCGGGGCGCACGGCGGCGAGCAGCGGTATGTCCAGCCAGGAGATGTGATTGGCGACCAGCAGCAGTCCCCCGGTGGGGACGGCGGTGGCGCCGGTGACGCGGACCCGGACCCCCGCGGCCCGTACGATCCACCGGCACCACCGCCGGACGAGCCCGGCCGGGAGCCGCGAGCCGAGCGGCAGCAGCGCGATCCCGGCGAGCAGCAGCAGCGCGACTCCGGTCAGCCGCAGCAGGGCCCGCGGCACGCGCAGGGCGGGCACCGCGGCCGGTGTCTCGACGCAGGCCCGCGGCGTGCAGGGCGCGGTGGGCAGCCAGGCGCTCATCAGGCCGGCACGAGGGAGAGGAAGTGCCGCAGGTAGCGCGCGTTGACCCGGCTCATCGGCAGCAGCACGTACAGGTCGGCGACGCCGAAGTCCGGGTCGTGGGCCGGCTCGCCGCACACCCAGGCGCCCAGGCGCAGATAGCCGCGGAGCAGGGCGGGCAGTTCGGCGCGGGCGGCGGGCGCGGGGCCCGGCAGCCACGGCAGCAGCGGCCGGACGCGGTACTCCTCGGGCGACAGGTGCTTGGCGCTCACCCGGTCCCAGGTGGCGGAGGCGAGCGTGCCGCCGTCGGCGAGCGGGACGGAGCAGCAGCCGGCGAGCCATTCGTGGCCGCGGTCGACCATGTAGCGGGCGATGCCGGCCCAGATGAGGCCGATGACCGCGCCGTCGCGGTGGTCGGGGTGCACGCAGGACCGGCCCACCTCGACGAGCTGCGGCCGGATCCCGTCCAGCGCGGACAGGTCGAACTCGCCCTCGCTGTACAGCCGTCCGGCGACGGCCGCGCGCTCCGGCGGCAGCAGCCGGTAGGTGCCGACGACCTGGCCGGTGGTCTCCTCCCGTACGAGGAGGTGGTCGCAGTAGGCGTCGAACGAGTCGACGTCGAGGCCCGGTTCCGCGCCGGTGAGCAGGGCGCCCATCTCCCCGGCGAAGACGTCGTGCCGCAGCCGCTGCGCGGCACGGACGTCCTCCTCGGTGCGGGCGAGGGCGACGGTGTAGCGGGTGGGGGCCGTGGGCTGCGCGGGACGGTCGACGGTCAGTACGCCGGTCATGGCTCTCTCCTGTCACGGGGGCGGTCCGGTGCGGCGGGGCGCTGAACGCGGTGGTGCGAACCTCCGCCCCTGTTCTCCCGATGCCGGCCGACCTGCGCGTGTCGTGTGCGGGGAGAGCGGGTGTGAGGTTGTTGAACGGCTCGCGCCCCCGGGCGCGGGCCCGAACGTCCTCACCCCGGAGGACGTGCCGGACGAGGACGCCGCCGCCGAACACGCCGAACGCGCGGAGCGCGCCGCGCGGCCGGAACGCAGACGCCGCACCGAGGACGACCGCCCGCGGCCCCGTCGCCGCAAGGCCGAGGAGAAACAGCAGTGACGGCCACCGCCGCCTGACCACCGCCGGCTCGCCCGGCACCCTGTACGTCTACGGCATCGCCCCCGCGGGTGTCCGGCCCCCGCGCGCACCGGGGGTGGACGGGCGCGGGTGCGCCTGCTGACGGAGGCCGGGCTGTGCGCGGCTGTCCCGGACGCGCCGGCGTCGGTCCGGGCGCGGCGACGCGATCTGATGGCCCACCAGGCGGTGCTCGGCGAATCCGCCGCGCAGGGCCCCGTACTGCCCGTGCGGTTCGCCGTCCTCACCCCCGAGGCGGAGGCGCTGCGCACCCGACTGCGCTACGACCACGCCCACTTGACGGCACAGCTCGACGGCGTGCGGGACTGCGTGGAGATGAACGGCCCTGTGCGCGCTCGCCCGCCGTACCCGGCAGCGCCCCGGCTACGAGGCGAACGTCCGGCTGGGCGAGGCGCCGGCAAGGGCGTCGCCCGCGAGGCCCGGGACGCTGCCCACCAGATACCGGCCCGGCTGGCCGGGCTCGCCGTGCGCACGGCTCAGGGACCGGTTCGACGACGAGCAGGTACTGAGCACGTCGTTCCCGGTGCGCACCGCCGACGAGCGGCGCTTCCGCGAGGTCGTGGCGGCGCAGGCCCGCGGCGTCGATGACCGGCTGGAGCTGAGTGCGACCGGCCCGTTGCACACGGTGGACGACACCGCGCGGCAGGAGGCGGGCGCATGACCGCGCCGGTCGCCGCGGGCGCCGAGCGGTCCCCGGTGCCGTGGGACGGCCCGGAGCCGTACGCGCCCGTCGGGGTGCCGCTCGTCGACCTGCTCGACCGGGTGCTGGCGACCGGCGTCGTGGATCAGCGGCGACCTGGTGCTGGCCGTCGCCGACGTGCCGTTGGTGCGGATCTCCCTGCGCGTCCTGCTGGCGTCGGTCGGCGACCGGGTTCCGGCGCCCTGGCCGGACAGCGGGCCGCTGTGACCGCGCCGCGCGACCACACGCTGGACCTGGATCCCGAGCGGGTCGCGAACGATCTGGCGGCGCTGGTGCTGACCGTGGTGGAGCTCCTGCGGCAGCTCATGGAGCGCCAGGCGGTGCGCCGTTTCGACGAGGGCACGCTCAGCGCCGAGCAGGAGGACCGGCTCGGCACCGCGCTGATGCTGCTGGACGAGCGCATGGACGAGCTGTGCGAGCGGCACGGGCTGCGGCGCAGCGACCTCAATCTCGACCTCGGTCCGCTGGGCCCGCTCCTCGCCGATCCCGGCCCGTGACGCGGGATGCGGGATGCGGGATGCGGGATGCGGGACCGCACCGGATACGGGACGGGGCCGGATACCAGACGGGACCGGGAAGAGCACCACTCCCGGTCCCGCCCGTCCGCACCTGTCGGCGAACGTCTGTTACCGCTTGGCGGCCTTCCGGGTCGCCCGCAGCCACTCCTTGTTCATGCTGGTGATGGACATCAGCGGGATCCCCTTGGGACAGGCGGTGGCGCACTCCCCGGCGAGCGTGCACCCGCCGAACCCTTCCTCGTCCATCTGCGCCACCATGTCCAGCACCCGCGTCTCCCGCTCGGGCGCCCCCTGCGGCAGCACGTTCAGGTGGTTGACCTTGGCCGAGGTGAACAGCATCGCCGCCCCGTTGGGACAGGCCGCCACGCACGCCCCGCAGCCGATGCACTCGGCGTGCTCGAAGGCGAAGTCGGCGTCCGGCTTGGGCACCGGCGTGGCGTGCGCCTCGGGCGCCGCCCCGGTGGGGGCGGTGATGTAGCCGCCGGCCTGGATGATCCGGTCGAACGCCGACCGGTCCACCACCAGGTCCTTGATCACGGGGAACGCGGCCGCCCGCCACGGCTCGATGTCGATGGTGTCGCCGTCCTTGAAGGACCGCATGTGCAGCTGGCAGGTGGTGGTCCGCTCGGGCCCGTGGGCGTCCCCGTTGATGACGAGGGAACACGCGCCGCAGATGCCCTCGCGGCAGTCGTGGTCGAAGGCGACCGGGTCCTCGCCCTTGAGGATGAGCTCCTCGTTGAGCGTGTCGAGCATCTCCAGGAACGACATGTCGGGTGAGATGCCGTCCACCTCGTACGTGGACATCGTGCCGTCGGCGTCGGCGCTCTTCTGGCGCCAGACGCGCAGGGTGAGCTTCATGCGTAGCTCCGCTGGGTGGGGTGGACGTACTCGAAGACCAGGTCTTCCTTGTGCAGCACGGGAGCCTCGCCGGTGCCGGTGAACTCCCAGGCGGCCGCGTAGGCGAACTCCTCGTCCCTGCGCGCGGCCTCGCCGTCCGGCGTCTGGGACTCCTCGCGGAAGTGGCCGCCGCAGGACTCGGAGCGGTGCAGCGCGTCGAGGCACATCAGCTCGGCCAGTTCCAGGTAGTCGACGATGCGGTTGGCCTTCTCCAGCGACTGGTTGAACTCCTCGCCGGTGCCGGGCACCTTGATGCGCCGCCAGAACTCCTCGCGGATCTGCGGGATGCGCTCCAGCGCCTTGCGCAGCCCCGAGTCGCTGCGGGCCATGCCGCAGAACTCCCACATGAGTTCGCCGACCTCCCGGTGGAAGGAGTCGGGGGTGCGGTCGCCGTCGACGGACAGCAGCAGGTTGAGCCGGTCCTGCGTCTCGGCCAGCACCTCCTGCACGACGGGGTGTTCGTCGGTCACGGCCTCGTGGTGGGGGTTGCGCGCCAGGTAGTCGTTGATGGTGGCGGGGAGCACGAAGTACCCGTCGGCGAGGCCCTGCATCAGCGCGGACGCGCCGAGCCGGTTGGCGCCGTGGTCGGAGAAGTTGGCCTCGCCGATGGCGAACAGGCCCGGGATCGTGGTCTGCAGGTCGTAGTCGACCCACAGGCCGCCCATCGTGTAGTGCACGGCGGGGTAGATGCGCATGGGCACCTCGTACGGATCCTCGTCGGTGATCCGCTGGTACATGTCGAAGAGGTTGCCGTACTTGGCCTCGACGGCCGCCCGGCCCATGCGCCTGATGGCGTCGGCGAAGTCCAGGTAGACGCCCTGGCCGCCGGGGCCGACTCCCCGGCCCTCGTCGCAGACGTTCTTCGCGGCGCGGGAGGCGATGTCACGGGGCACGAGGTTGCCGAAGGACGGGTAGATGCGCTCCAGGTAGTAGTCGCGCTCGTCCTCGGGGATCTCGTTCGGCGGCCGGGTGTCGCCCTTGGCCTTGGGGACCCAGATGCGGCCGTCGTTGCGCAGCGACTCGCTCATCAGCGTCAGCTTGGACTGGTGGTCGCCGGTGCGCGGGATGCAGGTGGGGTGGATCTGCGTGAAGCAGGGGTTGGCGAAGTACGCGCCGCGCCGGTGGGCCCGCCAGACGGCGGTGGCGTTGGAGTTCATGGCGTTCGTCGACAGGTAGAAGACGTTGCCGTAGCCGCCGCTGGCCAGGACGACGGCGTCCGCGAAGTACGTGTCGATCTTCCCGGTGACGAGATCGCGCGCCACGATCCCGCGCGCCCGCCCGTCGACGACGATCAGGTCGAGCATCTCGGTGCGCGGGTGCATCTCGACGTTCCCCGCGGCGATCTGCCGGCTCAGCGCCTGGTAGGCGCCGAGCAGCAGCTGCTGACCCGTCTGGCCGCGGGCGTAGAACGTGCGGGACACCTGGACGCCGCCGAAGGAGCGGGTGTCGAGCAGGCCGCCGTACTCGCGGGCGAAGGGCACGCCCTGGGCCACGCACTGGTCGATGATCTCCACGGAGATCTGCGCGAGGCGGTGCACGTTGGACTCGCGGGCGCGGAAGTCGCCGCCCTTGACGGTGTCGTAGAACAGCCGGTGGATCGAGTCGCCGTCGTTGCGGTAGTTCTTCGCCGCGTTGATGCCGCCTTGGGCCGCGATGGAGTGCGCGCGGCGCGGGGAGTCCTGGTAGCAGAACTGGACGACGTGGTAGCCCTGTTCGGCGAGGGTGGCACCGGCGGAACCGCCGGCCAGCCCGGTGCCCACGACGATGACGGTGTGCTTGCGCCGGTTGGCCGGGTTGACGAGCTTCGCCTCGAACCGGCGCTTGTCCCAGCGCTCGTGGATCGGCCCGGCGGGCGCCTTGGTGTCGACGACCGGCTCGCCGGTCACGTAGTCCGCGTAGGAGGTCATGTCAGCTCACCACCCCGGTCATGACGGCCACGGGTACGGCGATGAAGCCGGCCGTGAGCAGCAGCGCGAGGACGTTCGCGACGGTCTTCAGGGCTCGGTCGCGGGTGCGGCTGCCGGCGCCGAGGGTCTGGGCGGCGCTCCAGAAGCCGTGCCGGACGTGCAGGCCGAGCGCGAGCATCGCGACGATGTAGATGACGTTGCCGTACCAGGTGGAGAAGGTGTCCACCACGTTCTGGTACGGGCGGCCCGTCTCGAAGCCGGGGTGCACGGTGCCGGTCGTCAGGTCGAGGATGTGCCAGACGATGAACAGGCCGAGGATGATCCCGCCCCAGCGCATGGTGCGCGTGGCGTAGGAGGCCCGGGGCTTCTTGTGCACGTACTTGCTGGGCCGCGCCTTGATGTCGCGGCGGCTGAGCTGGTAGGCGGAGACCGCGTGCGCGACCACGGCGGCCACGAGCACGACGCGGACCAGCCACAGCGTCCACTCGTAGTGCATGAACGGCTCGCCGACGGTGCGCAGCCAGTGCGCGTAGTGGTTGAACTCGCCCGCGCCGAAGAAGATCTTCAGGTTCCCGATCATGTGGACGACCAGGTACAGCAGCATGATCAGACCGCTGACCGCCATCACGGTCTTCTTCCCGACGGTGGAGTCCCACACGGTGCGTGCCATGGACGGCCGTCGGTCCGTCCGCGTTGCCAGAGCCATGGAACAAGACGCTACGGACACCGGGCCGATCGGTCCAAGACATGGTCCGGCTTGATTCCATAGGCGCGGGCTATCGTAGGTGGATGCAGTTCCAGCAGCTCCAGTACTTCGTGGCCGTCGCCGAGACCCGGCACTTCACCCGGGCCGCCGATCTGGTCCATGTCGCGCAGCCGTCGCTGTCGCAGCAGATCAAGGCGCTGGAGCGGGAGCTCGGCGCGGATCTGTTCCTCCGCGCGCGGGGCAACATCACGCTCACGGACGCCGGGGAGGCCCTGCTCCCGCTGGCCCGCCGGATCCTGGCCGACGCGGAGACGGCCCGGCACGAGGTGCAGGAGCTGGTGCAGCTGCGGCGGGGCCGGGTACGGCTCGGTGCCACGCCCAGCCTGTGCACGGGCCTGCTGCCGGACGTGCTGCGCGCCTTCCACGACCGCTACCCGGGCATCCGGCTGCTGATCGAGGAGGGCGGCTCGCACGACCTGGTGCGGGAGCTGGCGCGCGGGGCGCTGGACCTGGCGCTGGTCGTGCTGCCGCTGCCGACCCCGTCCCCGGCGCTGACGACGGTGGAGCTGCTGCGCGAGGACCTGGTCGTGGTCTCCTCCCCCGACGCGCCGAAGCCGGGCCGGGGGAGGCGCGCCGTACGGGTCGCCGACCTGGAGGGCGAACGCCTGGTGATGTTCCGCCACGGCTACGACCTGCGCGAGCTGACGGTCGCCGCGTGCCGGGCGGAGGGCTTCGAGCCGGACTTCGCCGTGGAGGGCGGGGAGATGGACGCGGTGCTGGGCTTCGTCCGGGCCGGTCTGGGCGTGGCGGTCGTGCCGCGCATGGTTGCGGCACGATCCGGGGGCGGACTGCGGGTGACACCCCTGGCCCGCCCGGGCCTGCACCGGACGATCGCCCTGGCCCACCGCAGCGACGTGGCCCCGCCCCGGGCGGCCCGCGAGCTGCAGCGGATGCTGCTGGAGCGGTGAGGCCGCGCAGGGGCCCGGCCCACGAAGGAGACAGACGCCCGTGGGGCCGCGATCACCCCTCGGGAGACCCGTCGGCGGCCGGCCCCCGGGGCGTCACCCCGTCGCGTCCACCAGGGCCAGTTCGTGCAACCGCTCCGGCGGGCCCGGGCGGGCGTAGTACCAGCCCTGGGCCGTGTCGCAGCCGAGGATCCGCAGTTGCTCGGCCTGGGCGCCGGTCTCCACGCCCTCGACCGTCACCCCGAGGTCCAGGCTGTGGGCCAGGGAGACGATGCCCTCGACGATCTTCAGGTCGACGGGGTCGGCCGGGAACTGCTGCATGCTCTGGGTGAAGGAGCGGTCCAGCTTGAGGATGCTCACCGGCAGGCGGCGCAGGTTGGCCAGGTTGGAGTAGCCCGTGCCGAAGTCGTCGAGGGCGATGTCGACGCCCATCTCCGCCAGCCGGCGCAGCGGCTTCAGCAGGTCGTCGTCCGCCCCGATCAGCGCCGACTCGGTGACCTCCAGGCACAGGGCGTCCGGCGCGACTCCGGTGCGCTCCAGGATGTCGACGGTGTCCTGGACCAGCCCGGGGTGCGTCAGCTGGCACGGCGAGAGGTTCACGTTGATGCGCAGCGGCCCCGCGTCCACGCCCCCGTGCAGCTCCCGCCACTCCCGGGCCTGGCGCACCGACTGCTCCAGCACCCAGCGGCCCAGCGGCACGATCAGCCCGGTGTGCTCGGCGAGCGGGATGAACCGGTCCGGGCCGAGGACGCCGTGCTGCGGGTGCAGCCAGCGCACCAGGGCCTCGGCGCCCCGGACGCTGCCGTCGCCGAGGTGCACCAGCGGCTGGTACTCGATGAAGAACTCGCCGCGCTCCAGCGCCGTCGGCAGCGCGGTCGTCAGGCCGTGGCGGGTGATGGCGCGGGCGTCCGCCTCGGGGTCGGCCAGCTCGAAGCGGTTGCCGCCCGCCGACTTGGCCCGGTACATGGTGATGTCCGCGCTGCGCAGCACCTCGGCGGGGCTTCGCTCCCCGGCCGGACCCTCGACGATGCCGATGCTGCCGCGCACGGTCAGTTCCCGGCCGTCGACGCTGATCGGCGCGAGCAGCGCGTTCATGATGCGGCCGGCGAGCTCGTCGACCTCGCGCTGGGTGTCGGGTCCGGTGGTCAGTGCCACGAACTCGTCGCCGCCGAGCCGCGCGACCATCTCGCCGGGCGCGGTGGCGCAGGACTGCAGCCGGTCGGCGACCTCCACGAGCAGCCGGTCGCCGGCCGCGTGACCGAGGCTGTCGTTGACGGTCTTGAAGCCGTCCAGGTCGAGGTAGCACAGCCCGAAGCGCTGGCCTTCCCCGGCGGACAGCGCCTTCTCCAGCCGCTCGAAGAAGAAGGTGCGGTTGGGCAGGCCCGTGAGGGCGTCGTGCGTGGCCTCGTAGCGCAGCCGCAGGTTGAGCAGCCGCCGTTCGGTGGTGTCCTCCATGAGGGCCAGCTGGTACTGCGGGTTGCCGTCGGCGTCACGCAGCAGGGAGACCGTCAGATTGGTCCACAGCACCGTTCCGTCGGGGCGGTAGAACGCCTTCTCCAGGTGGTAGTGCTCCCGCTCGCCGCGCACGAGTTCGTCGTAGAGCCGCCAGGTCTGCGGGGCGTCGTCGGGGTGGGTCCACTCCCGGACGTTGCGGCTGCGCAGCGTCTGCGCGGAGATGCCGAACATGCGCAGCAGCGCGCCGTTGACCTGGAGGATGTTGCCTTCCAGATCGGCCATGCCGATGCCTATGGCCGCGCCCTCGAAGACGGCGCGGAAGCGCGCCTCGCTCGCGTGCAGGGCCTGCGCCACCACGCCCTGCGCCTGCAGCGCGGCCTGCGCGATGGCCTCCTGCTCGGCCAGGGTCCGCTCGCGCAGCGCCCGGGCGAAGCCGGCGGCCATCGCGTGCTGCAGCCGCGCGCACCGCGCCCGCAGGTCCTCGGGGTCGCCGTCGCCGCCGCAGTACAGCACCAGATAGGCGTCCACGCAGTCCAGCGTGCGTGCGAGCGCGTCGGGGTCGGTGCAGTGCGCGTCCACGAGGGCGGCGCCGACCGCCTTGCCCGCGTCGGCGTCGAAGGACCGGGCCAGCAGTGCCTGGCTCAACCGCCGGGCCAGCGGCAGCAGCTGCTCCTCGAACTCCGGCCGGGTCGACGACGTCGAGGTCACGGGGAAGACGGCCCGGCTCCAGATCGTCGCGAACCGGCGGAGTCTGTCCTCCGGCCCGTCCGGCTCCGCGGTCACGCCGTACGCCCCACGCCCGCGAAGCCGGAGAACGCGTACGGATCCTCGTCCTCCGGTGCGGTGTCGGGCCGCCAGCGCGGCATCGCCACCAGTCCGGGTTCCACCATGTCGTACCCCTCGAAGAACCGCGCGATCTCCTCGCGCGAGCGCATGATCAGCGGGTTGCGGATGTCCTCGTACACGTCCACCGCGCCTCCGGCCCGCTCCGGCGGCAGCGGGATCCCCTCGTAGGAGGCGTGGCTGAGCACGAGCAGGCTGCCGGGCGCGAGCGCCGCGCTCAGCTCCGCCACCGCCCCGTACGGGTCGTCCTCGTCTTCCACGAAGTGCAGTATGGCAACGAGGAGCAGGGCCACTGGCTGATTCAGGTCGATCAGCCGCTCCACCTCGGGGCTGCTGAGGATGTCCGCGGGCTTGCGGAGGTCCGCGGCGACGACGGCCGCGTCCTCGTTGCCCGCCAGGACCGCCTCGCTGTGCGCCACGGCCACCGGGTCGTGGTCCACGTACACCACGCGCGCTCCGGGCCGGGCGGTCTGCGCCACCTCGTGCACATTGCCGAAGGTGGGAATGCCGGAGCCGATGTCGAGGAACTGGCCGATGCCCTCATCGGCCGCGTAGCGCACGGCCCGGCGCATGAACGCCCGGTTCGCCTGCATGATCTTGGGGAGTCCCGGCATGAACTCCATGGCCCGGCGGGCCGCTTCCCGGTCGACCTCGAAGTTGTGCGATCCGCCCAGGTAGTAGTCGTACATCCGGGAAACGCTGGGCACCGATATGTCGATGCTCCGCGGGGCCCAGGCGGGACGCTCCATCGATCTCTCCAAGGCGTAGGCGATCCGGTGTTCGAGCAGAGGCTACTGATCGCCCGCCAAGGGAGCGACCCGAAACGGAAATTGACCATCCGTTCCCGGTCACTGCCTGCGGCACGTGCCGCATTGATACCCCTCCACCTGCCCTTCGAACACATGACGATCAGTGCCCGAGGCATTCCGGAGAGTTCCGGTTCGGCGAAGGCCGGCACAACGGTCCGCCCCTCCGTGGGGTACGGAGGGGCGGACCGGGCCGGCCGTCGGGTGACGAGATGAACCCTGGGGAGGTCGCTCTGCTATTCCGACGCGCCGACCAGCTTGCCGTCGGGCCGCACCGCGTACCAGGTGCCGCCGACGCCCTGGCCGTTGGTGTCGCCCGGCGCCTTGTCGCCGGCGAACGTGTAGATCGGCGAGCAGTTGATCGTCTGCTGCTTGCCCTTCCCGTCGGTCCGGTCGAAGATCATGTAGCCCTTCTCCTGGATGCCCTTGGTGTCGGCGAAGTCGACGGGCTCCACGATCGGCCACTTCTCCAGGCAGGCGCCGAGGCAGTTGGAGACGGGCTTGGGCCACGCCTTGTCCTTCTTGAACCGGTAGACCGTCATGCCGTTCTTGTCGACGACGATCTCACCGAGCTTGGGATCCTCACGGGTGGACAGCCCGAGTTCTTCGGCGTTGCCGGCGCCGCCGCCCGCGCCCTCCTGCACCTTCTTGCCGTCGGGGGCGAGCGCGTACCACTTGCCGCCGACGCCCTGGCCCTTGACGTCACCGGCGTTGACGTCCTTGGCGTAGCGGTAGGCCGGCCAGCCGGCCACGGTGAGCTGCTTGGTGCCGTCCGCCCGGGTGACCGAGCCGAGCAGCGACTTGTCGATCCCCTCGCCGGCCTCGGCGTCGTCCGCGGGGACCGGGGGCCACGTCTTGGCGCAGTCGCCGTCGCAGTTCGACTTGGGCGGCTGGTCCGTGTCCTGGTCGAACCGGTACAGGGTGAGGCCGAGGCTGTCGGTGACCACCTTGCCGATCTCGGCGGTGGACACGGACAGCTTGCCCGCGGGGTTCGACGGGCTGAGGGCGCTCGGCGCGGCCGGCTGGCTGGGGGTGCCGGCGGCACCGTTCCCGGAGCCCGCGCCGATGCTGCCGTAGTCACCGGGCGCGGCCGTGGCGCCCACGTTCTGGCTGGCCGCCGGTGGGCTGTCCTGACCGCACGCCGTCGTCAGCGCCAGGACCGCCGCGGCGCTCGCCACGAGTGAGGCGCTCCGCCAGGAGGTCTTCATCGTCAACTCCCCATAATCGCAAGGGTGTTGCAGCGCCCTGCTGCGCCGCCGCACGGTCATGAGTACGCACGGGGGTGACGTTTGCGTTCAACGGCGGGCGAAATTTCTTTCCGGAGCCCATGAAGCCCACCCTCCGCCACCCGCCACCCGCACACAGGTGCGCGTCGCACCCCCCACGGGCGACTTCGCATCAAACCGGCCGTACCGGAACATCCCTCTTTCGGGGCAACACCCTTGCGCCCCGGCACGTCCCGTCGGCACAGGGCTCATGATCTTCGTCGTGCATGGACCCGTATCGACTCAATCCGCCCTTGCCGCACGGGCCTTGGCGGTGGCGACGCTCACCTGGGCACTCGTCGGAGCACCGGCCGGCACGGCGGTGGCCGACGCCTGCGCGTACGCCTCGACAGGGCCGGACGGCACCGAGGCGGTGACCGTCGCCGGCAGCATGACCTGGCCGACCCGGCCACCGTGCCCGCCACCCCCGCCGCCCCCCCCGTGCCCCACCCCCACGCCGTCTCCCAAGCCCCCGCCCCCGAAGCCGGCCCCGACGCCCGTGCCGAGCCCGGACCCGACACCACCGCCCGAACCCCCGCCCCCACCGCCGATACCGGTCCCCACGGCACGGCCCGAGCCGCCGGCTCCGCCCCCGCCGCCCGCGCCACGCCCGGCCGAGCCCCGGCCGGCCCCCAGACCCGTGCCTCCGCCGCCCCCGGCGCCGAAGCCGTCGGCGAAGCCCGCGCCGGGCCCGTCCGCGAAGCCGGTGCACTACCCGCGCTACCGCGCCACGCCGCCGCGGCCCCGGCGGACCGGCGGCACGCTCTCGCCGCTCACCTTCGTCCTGCTCGTCACGGTGCCGGCCGTGGTCGCCGTCGCCGCGCTGCGCGCGCGCTGATCCCTGAACCTCTGGAGGCACCTCTTGCCGGAATGGCTTGTTCTCACCCTCGCGATGCTGGCCGCCTGCGCCGTGGTGGTCGTCATCACCCTCGTACGGCACCGCAGGGCGCCCGAGGACGAGGACCCCAGCGAGACCCCTGACGTCATCGAGTACATGACGATGTGGATCGGCGTGGTGTACGCCATCGTCCTGGGCCTGGCGATCGCCGGTGTCTGGGAGGGGCGCAGCGCCGCCCAGGACCACGTCCAGGCCGAGGCCACCGCGCTGCACGAGATCTCGGAGCGGGTCCGGGTCTACCCCGCCGAGGAGCGCGACCGCATCCGCGACGACATCCGGCTCTACGTGAACCACGTCGTCACCACCGAGTGGGACACCATGGCCGACAAGGGCGAGGTCACCGAGCGCGGCGACCGGCTCTTCGAGCGGATCCGCGCCGACGTCACCGACTACGAACCGGCGTCGGACTTCGAGGCGCAGGCCTACCAGCCGCTCCTCGACCAGGTGACCGCGGCGAGCCAGGCGCGGATCGCCCGTGCGGAGTCCACCGGGGAGACCATGCCGGGGGTGGTGTGGTTCGGGCTGATGGCCGGGGCCGTCGTCACCATCGGGATGGTCTTCGCCCTGCAGATCCGCAGAACGACGCGCGAACTGGTCCTCGCCGGGCTGTTCTCGGCGCTGATCGCCTTCCTGCTGTTCCTCATCTGGGACTTCGACTCGCCCTACAGCAGGGGCGTCACGGCGTCGGCGGACCCGTTCCTGAACCTCTTCCCGGGGGTCGGGGACTGACGGGCCCGGACACCACGGGCCCCGGCCGGGGGACGCGCGACACGCCGTCGCCGTCCCCCGGTCGCGGTACCGGCGTTCATCCGCGCGGCCCACACCTGTGCCCCATTCGCACTACTGCGATCGCGCCGCCGGGTCCGCGTTCTTAGCGTTTCGGGCATCGAGGTGCATTTGTGACGCGAACGGATCAGGTCCGCGGCTGCTCCTCGGGGACCCGGAGGATTCACCATGCGCGCGATACGCGTCGCTTCGGCCGCACTGCTGGCCGGCGCCCTCACCTCCTGCGTGCCCGCCGCCGATGCGGCGATCCGGACCGACTTCGGCTTCAGTGTGGAGCCCTCCACGGTCGCGCCGGGCGGGAAGGTCACGCTGCGGGTGGAGCGCAACGAGGCGTGCCAGGGGGAGGCGGCGGTCAACTCACCCGTCTTCGACGTGGTCGTCATCCCGCCCGAGGAGTCGTGGGCGACGGCCGTCGTGGACTGGGACGCCACCCCCGGCGCCGTCTACGACGTGCGCTTCGAATGTGACGAGTCGAGCGGTACGGCCCGTCTGACGATCGCCGGCGGCCGGCCGACGCACCACCCCACCCACCACCCCACGCACCACCCGACGCGCCACCCCCACAAGGGAGTGCACGCCGGTGAGGGCGGCACGCTCGCCGGTTTCGACCTCAAGGAGATCGGCCTGGGCGCCGCGCTCATCGCCGGTTCGCTCGGTGCCGCCTACCACTTCTCGCGCCGCCGCACCGACGAGGACGCCGGCTGACCCACGCCGTGCTCCCCGTTCTCGCCCCGGGCCCCCATGCGAGGGGACCCGGGGCGAGAACCGTTCACGTGCGAGGCGACGGCCCGGTCAGGCGGGAGAGCCGGGTGTCAGATGCGCCGCTCGGCGCGCCGGCGCATCCAGAACACGCCACCGCCGACGACCGCGGCGGCCACCAGACCGCCGCCGATGGCCACGTCGGTCGGGGTCGCGCCCGTGGTGCTGCTGCCGCCGATACCGCCGCGGACACCACCGATGACGGTGAAGGCCTGCGGCTTGGTCAGGGTCCGATTGTTGCAGGTGACCGTGATGTCGTACGAACCCGGGCGGGCGTTGCTGTTGATGGTGGCGGTGCCCCTCGCCCTCTCGTTGTGTCCGCCGTGGACCGGCGAGAGCGTCGTCGGGGAGAAGGCGTTGGACGTCGCCGTACCGCCGTGCTTGCAGCCGTCGACGGTGATCGTGAGCTGACCGCCGCGCGCGATGACGCTGGGCAGGGCGGTGATGTTGCTGGGTGTCTCCCACGCGAGGGCCGCGGGGGCCGAGAAACCGAGGGCGGCGACCGCGGCGCCGGTGACCGCCAGGGCACGAGTGGTACGCATGTGAACCTCCGCGGAAGACGCCCCGGGACCCGTTCCCCGGTCGATCGGCGAGAAAGCGCCTCCCAGAAAGACAGTCAGTTGCCCTGGGGGAAGCCGCACTTCGGGAATGGTCCGTCCTGGTGAGAGCAGGCACCGCGGGACATCCGCGCGGGGGGACATCGCCGCAGGTCACGGACTGTCAGAAATTTCCTCGCGGTGGCAACTCGGATGGCGCACCTCGGCTCGCCGGCCGGCCTCGGACCACCCCCGACGGGCCCGGGCCACCCGTTCGCTCCCGCCCCGTCGCCGGTTTCGCGCACGGCACTTAGCGTTCTGCTATGCGCGATTGACCCGGCGACGGCCGCGTCGAGAGGGGATGGCGAATGTCTGCGTCCGAGCTGGCCCAGGCGGAAGAGGAGGCGCGGCCCAGGAAGCGCGCCCCGTGGGGCGTGATAGCGCTTGTCCTGCTCACCGGCCTCGCGCTCATCCGGAACGGTTCGGGGGAATTCGACGAGGGACCTCCCCAGCCGGCGACGGCGGCAGCGGCGGAGAACCACGTGCCCGGCGCCGCCTTCGCCGGCGTACGCCCCCTGCCCTACGCCCTGCCGGACCGGGTCAGGATCCCGGCGATCCAGGTCGACGCGCCGATGATCCCCGTGGGTCTGGACCCGGACGGCTGGGTCGGCGCGCCGCCGCCGGAGGACCCCAACCTGGCCGGCTGGTTCACCGGTGCCGTCACGCCCGGCGAGAAGGGCACCGCGGTCGTCGTGGGCCATGTCGACAACCAGCAGGGGCCCGCCGTCTTCTACGGTCTCGGGGCCCTGAAGAAGGGCAACCGGGTCGAGGTCGCGCGCCAGGACGGCAAGACCGCCGTGTTCGAGATCTACGGCGTCGAGGTGTTCGAGAAGGACAACTTCCCCGGCGACCGCGTCTACGGCTCCAAGGGAGCGGCGGAGCTGCGGGTCATCACCTGCGGCGGCGGCTTCTCCAAGCAGGAGGGGTACGCGGGCAACGTGGTGGCCTTCGCCCGCCTGGTCGAGGTGCGCTGAGCGCACCCCGCCGGGCGGGCGGGCGCCCCCGGGCGGCTGCTATGTGCCGGGCCGCCGGGGCACGGTGACGTGGTAGCCGGAGTCCAGCAGCTCGGGCAGATAGCGCCGCAGGGCCCGCACACTCTGCGAACGGTCGCCCCCGGCGTCGTGGGAGAGCACCACGACGCCGGGGGCGGCGCCGCGTTCGACGCGGCGCACGATGGAGCGGACGCCGGGGGTGGTCCAGTCGAGCGTGTCGAGCGTCCAGCCGAGCGGTTCCATGCCGAGTGCGGCGCCGATCCGCAGGGCGGCGCGGTTCCACGCCCCGTAGGGGGCGCGGAACCACTCGGGGCGCTCGCCGCAGGCCTCCTCGACGGCGTCGCTGGTGCGTTCCATCTGGGAGCGGATCTGGCGGCGGGTCAGGCCGGTCAGCAGGGGGTGGGACCAGGTGTGGTTGCCCACGACATGGCCCTCCTCGGCCATCCGGGCCACCATCTCCCTGCCGCCGGCGATCATCTCGCCGCACACGAAGAACATCGCGCGGACCTCGTACTCGGCGAGGACGTCCAAGATGGCCGGGGTGTAGCGGGGATCGGGGCCGTCGTCGAAGGTCAGCACCATGGTGCGGCCCCGGCCGGACACCCGCAGCAGCGGTTCGCCGCGCACCAGGACGCGGCGGGGCGCGGCCCGCGGCGGGGCGTAGCCGGTCAGGGGCTGCAGACGGTACGCGGAGGCCTTGGGCGGGCGGCGGGCGGCCTGGGCGCCCGCCGCCGGGGCGGTGGGCCGGGCGGGTCCCTCTCCGGTGACCGCCGTGAGCACACCGGCCGTGGCGGCCGCTCCCACGGCGCCGGCACCCGCGAGCAACGCCGCGCGCCGGGTGAGCAACTGATCCTTCTTCATGACTCATCAGTCGCCCGGTGGGAGGCCGACGCACCTGAGCAACACCGGTGCGGCGGCACGCTTTCACCCGGACGGCCCAGGCGAACGGGTCAGTGCCGGCGCACCAGGGGGAAGGGCAGGGTCTCGCGGATGGTCAGCCCGGTGAGGAACATGACCAGGCGGTCGACGCCGATGCCGAGGCCGCCGGTGGGCGGCATGGCGTATTCGAGGGCGTCGAGGAAGTCCTCGTCGAGCTCCATCGCCTCGGGGTCTCCCCCGGCGGCGAGCAGCGACTGGGCGGTGAGGCGGCGGCGCTGCTCGACGGGGTCGGTGAGCTCCGAGTAGGCGGTGCCCAGTTCGGTGCCGAAGGCGACGAGGTCCCAGCGCTCGGCCAGACGCGGGTCGGTGCGGTGCTGCCGGGTGAGCGGGGAGACGTCGGTCGGGAAGTCCTTGTAGAAGGTGGGCAGCCCGGTGCGTTCCTCCACCAGCCGTTCGTACATCTCCAGGACGATGTCGCCGTGGCCGTCGTCGGCGACGTACGGCACGCCCGCCGCGTCGCACAGGCGCCTGAGGGCGGGGACGTCCGTGCCGGGGTGGATCTCCTCGCCGAGGGCCTCGCCGACGGCGCCGTAGACGGTCTTGACGGGCCACGGGCCGGAGATGTCGTACTCCTGGCCGTCCTTGCGGGCGACGGGCCTGCCGAAGGCGGCGGTGGCGGCCTCCTGGATCAGTTCGCGCACCAGGTCGAGCATCACGTCGTAGTCGGCGTACGCCTGGTAGGCCTCCAGGATGGTGAACTCGGGGTTGTGCTTGTAGTCCGTGCCCTCGTTGCGGAAGGTGCGGCCCATCTCGAAGACCTTCTCCAGGCCGCCCACGCACAGCCGCTTGAGGTACAGCTCGGGGGCGATGCGCAGATAGAGGTCGAGGTCGTAGGCGTTGATGTGGGTGGTGAAGGGCCGGGCGTTGGCGCCGCCGTGGATCTGCTGGAGCACCGGCGTCTCGACCTCCAGGTAGCCGCGGGCCAGCAGGCCCTGGCGCACGGCCTGGACGGCGGTGGAGCGGGCCCGGACCACGTCGCGGGCCGCGGGGCTGGCGGCGAGGTCGAGGTAGCGCATCCGGACCTTGGCCTCGGGGTCGGCCAGACCCCGCCGCTTGTCGGGCAGCGGGCGCAGGCATTTGCCGGTGAGCTGCCAGGAGGTGACGAACACGGTCGGTTCGCCCTTGTCGCTGACACCGGCGTGGCCGGTGGCGGTGATGTGGTCGCCGATGTCGGTGTCGGCGGTGAAGCGGTCCAGGGCGGGGCCGGAGCGGTCGCGGGTGAGGGCGAGCTGGTGGTCGCCGGACCAGTCGCGCAGGACGGCGAAGACGATGCCGCCGAAGTCGCGGACCAGCATGACGCGGCCGGCGACGGTGACGTCCTGGCCCGGTTCCACCTCGGCGAGGGTGTGGGTGCGGGCGGGGATGTCCACCGGGTACGGGTCGGTGCCGGCGGCGCGCAGCCGGTCGAGGGTGCGGTGCCGGACGCGGACCTGCTCGGGCAGGCCGGCGAGGGGGTCGGCGGGCCCGGTCCCGTCCCCTCCGGCGAGGCCGAGCGCCGCCAGTGACGGCAGCCCCTCGGTGGTGGCGGGCCGCTGTCCGCCCTTCGGGTGCCCGTTTCCCCACAACTTTCGCATCGACGGTACGGAGACGAAGCCCTCGGCGATGGCGGAGGCGAGGCCGACCCGGGCGAGGGAGGCGGCCTCCGCGTAACAGAGGAAGCGGGGGTACCACTCGGGGTGGTACTTGGCGTTGGAGCGGTACAGCGCCTCCAGTTGCCACCACTTGGAGAAGAACAGCAGCAGGCGGCGCCAGAGGCGGAGCACCGGTCCCGCGCCGATGCGGGCCCCCTCCTCGAACACGGAGCGGAACACGGCGAAGTTCAGCGAGACCTTGCGCACCCCCAGTTTCGGGGCGGCGGCGCACAGTTCGGCGACCATGAACTCCATCACGCCGTTGGGGGCGCTGCGGTCACGGCGCATCAGGTCCAGGGAGATGCCGTCCCTGCCCCAGGGCACGAAGGACTGGATGGCGAGGAGCCGGCCGTCGGAGTCGAGGGCCTCGGCGAGGAGGCAGTCGCCGTCGGCGGGGTCGCCGAGGCGGTCCAGGGCCATGGAGAAGCCGCGTTCGGTCTCGGTGTCGCGCCAGGCGTCGGCCCGTTCCACGATCCGCCGCATCTCGTCCTCGGTGAGGGTGGAGTGGCGGCGGACCCGGCAGGTGACGCCGAGCCGGCGGACCCGGTGGACGGCCTGGCGGGTGACGCGCATGTCACGGCCGTCGAGGTCGAAGTCGAGGACGTGCAGGATCGCCTCGTCGCCGAGCTGCAGCGCGCCGAGCCCGGCCCGCACGAAGGCCCGGGCGCCCTCCTCGGAGGCGCCCATGACGGCCGGGACCCAGGCGTGGCGGCGGGCCACGTCCTGCCAGGCGGCGATCGCGTGCGGCCAGGCCTCCCGGTCGCCCACCGGGTCGCCGCCGGCCAGGCACACGCCGGCCTCGACGCGGTAGGCGACGGCGGCCTTGCCGCTGGGTGAGAAGACGACGGCCTTGTCGCGGCGGGTGGCGAAGTAGCCGAGGGAGTCCTGGTCGCCGTAGCGGCCGAGCAGGGCGCGGATGCGGGCCTCCTCGTCGTCGTGGAGGGCGGCTTCCAGGCGCTGGGAGCGGAAGAGGGTGGCGGCAGCGTTCAGCAGGGCGAGCGCGCCGAACAGGCCGAGCAGGAAGAACAGGGCGTGCGGCGGGCGGCCGTCGAAGCTGCCGGCGGGGACGAGTCCGCCGCAGACGCGGTTCGCGGCCCAGGCCAGGCGCTGCCCGGCGGGCAGGGTCCCGGGGAAGGCCTCGACCAGGGCCCAGCCGACGAGGATCGCCACGACCAGGCCGGCCACCAGGACGGCCAGGGCCCGCCGGACGGCGGCGCGTCGGGAGGCGGCGTAGAACTCGCGGCGGGCGACGATCAGCAGGATCAGGGCGAGGCCGCACACCACGAAGGAGGGCACGGACTCGGCGAACTCGCCGACGGCCATGCCGAGAATGTCGGTGAGGACCAGCAGGCCCAGGTAGACGACGACCAGCCACCAGGCGATCTTCTTGCGGGCGCCGGTGGCGGCGGCGAGCAGGAACAGGAAGACCGCGTAGGCGAGGTTGGCGCTGACCGGGACCAGCAGCAGGTCCAGGAAGCGGACCAGGGGGCGCAGCCCGGTGCGCAGCGGCGGGATGAGCGCGAGCAGGGCGCAGAGCAGTCCGAGAGCGCCGAAGAACACCGCGCATCCCTGGGGGACCCGGGCCAGGAGCCCATGGGTCCGGTGGGGTGGGCGTATCGGGCCCGCGGTGTCCTTCTCGGCCGCCCCGGTGTCCGCGATGGCACTCATGTATCGACTCTAGGAACACCGGCACCTTCCCGCCCCTCGAACCTCCCTCCGGGCGGCCGGACCCGCGGCCTCCGATAGCCTCACGGCGTGACGGAACAGCACTCCCCTCAGTTCGAACGGGGCACGGACGGGCCCAAGGTGATCGTGGTCGGGGTGGACGGCTCCGACTCCTCCCTGCGGGCCGCGGCCTACGCCGGCGGGCTGGCCCGGCGGCAGGGCGCGCTGCTCGCGGTGGTGTACGTCCAGCCCGTGCTGGCGGCGGGGGCGGTGCTGGGGGCGCCGGTGGCCGGGACGACCGACGAGATCGCCGAGGACCTGGTGGCGCAGATCCGGGAGGCGGCGGAGCGGCTCAAGGGCATATTCGAGGTCCGCTGGGAGTTCCACACGTTCCGCGGCGACCCGTACAACGGCCTGGTGAAGGCGGCCGACGAACTCAAGGCGGACGCCGTGGTCGTCGGCGCGTCGGAGCAGGCGGGGCACCGGATCGTCGGGTCGGTGGCGGTGCGGCTGGTGAAGGCCGGGCGGTGGCCGGTGACGGTGGTGCCGTAGGACGTCGCGCGGCCGCGTCCGATCCCTGCGTGGTGTCTTCCGCCGGGCGGGGGCCTGGGCCATCATGATCCGCTGTCAGCCGTTTGCCGCTCGTGAAGAGGTGAGGCGCATGGCCGGGCTCCGGATGGGTGAGGGCATTCTCCGCCGCAAACCGATCGAGCGGATCGACGAGACCGAAGCGGGCGAGGGGACCCGGCTGGAACGGTCCCTGGGGCTGTGGCAGCTGACCGCCATCGGCGTCGGCGGCATCATCGGCGCGGGCATCTTCACGCTGGCCGGCACGGTGGCCAACGGGACGGCGGGCCCGGCCGTGCTCGTCTCGTTCCTGATCGCGGGGGTCGCCTCCGCCGCGGCCGCCCTGTCCTACGCGGAGTTCGCGGGGCTCATCCCGAAGGCCGGCTCGGCCTACACCTACGGCTACGCGGTGCTGGGCGAGCTGGCCGGCTGGTTCATCGGCTGGGACCTGCTGCTGGAGTACACGGCGATCGTGGCGGTGGTCGCCATCGGCATCTCGGGCTACTTCAGCTTCCTGGTGGGCGAGATGGGCGCCGATCTGCCGGCCTGGATGCTGGGCGCGCCGGGCACGGGCGACGGGCACCGGGTGGACCTGTTCGCGGCGCTGCTGTGCCTGCTGATCGCGTATCTGCTGACCCTCGGGATCAGGAACGCGGCCCGTTTCGAGACGGTCGTGGTGATCCTGAAGGTCCTGGTGGTGCTGCTGGTGATCGGCGTGGGCATGTTCCACATCGACACGGCGAACTACGACCCGTTCTTCCCGTACGGGGTCGGCGGGGCGTTCACGGGCGCGGCGACGGTGTTCTTCGCGGTGTTCGGCTACGACGCCATGTCGACGGCGGCCGAGGAGTCCAAGGACGCGCAGCGCCACATGCCGAAGGCGATCATCTACTCGCTCGTCGTCTCGATGGTGCTGTACGTGGCGGCCTGCCTGGTCCTCACGGGCATGCAGGACTACAAGGACATCGACCCGGAGAGCGGCTTCTCGACGGCGTTCAAGGCGGTGGGGCTGAGCGGTCTGGCGGACGTGATCGCGGTGGGCGCGATCATCGGCATCCTCACGGTCATGTTCACGTTCATGCTCGGCCAATCACTGGCAGCTCGCTGAACAGCGGAAATGACCTCCCAGGAAGATCATCTGGGAGACGAGTGGGAAACGGCGGCACCCACAGACCCTGCGCCAGCACCCGCTTCTCCCACACCCGCTGAAGGTACTCGACGATCCGCGTCTCCATCCCGATCGTCACCCGGCTGTACACACCCTCGACCCCCGGCAGCTCATGCCCCAGCCTCGCCTCGATCGCCACCCTCGCGATGTCACCGGCCTCGTCCAAGAGCTCCTTGTGCCAGTGCCGCAGACGGTAAATGTCCTCCCCCGCCATCTCTTCCACCGCCGGCAGCCCGCGTCGCGAGAATCGGGCGTACCGGCCCTCCAGTTTTTTCTCTGAGCGGCCGTCGCGAATCGGGTACCAGTACTCCATGTGAAACCCGACGCCGAGCAAGTGGCGCTTGCCGGTCTTCGACAGGAACGCCCACGGCATGTCGTGCGATGCCAGCAGCGCACTATGCATCTCATGAAGGAATGGCGGGATCACAACGGTTCTCTGCGACTGGTACTTGGGAGCCGCCAGAGTCGGCTTCCCGTCTACGTAGTACAGCTGGTGTTGCACCCGGAGGGCGTGCATTCCTGCGTACCGCTGCTGGGCCTCCGAGCGCCTATCCCGGTCGGGATCTGACGCCGGCCATTCGACCGACGTGAACCCCCGTTGCAGCCCGAAGAGTTCTCCGGGCGGCCGCATGCCGGTGAAGGCGATGGTCCAGATGTACACCCAGCCCGCGTAGCCCCATACGTGGAACGCGTTGACAGCCAGTTGGTGTACGGCTTCGATGGGGAGTTCGCGTTTGACGCGGCGGGTTTGCTTCTTCTGGTACCGGCCGCGGCGCCGCGACTCGATGATGGGTGTCTCCTTGCGGAGCTTGTACTTGAGGATGGCGTCGTTCATGAGCATGCGGAACACCGTGAGAATGGTGGCCCTGTAGCTCTCGGAGTATCGGTTTGTGACGTACTTCTTGAACGAGTCGTAGTCGACGGGCGTGATCTGACTGACTGTCCACTGCGCCCAGTACGGCTTGATGACCGACTTGAGGATGGAGCGGTATGTCCTCTCGCTGTTTGTCAGCAGGTCGAGGGCCTGCTCCCACAAGTCGCAGTATTCGACCATCGGCATGTCTGCCGTGCGGGGCTGGTGCCGGTTGTTTCGGACGTCGGATTCGCGGTCGAGACCGAACGTATAGGCCTCGCTCTTGTCCTTGAATGGGATACCGGGTCCTGGGCCGCTCGCGGACTCGTATCGCTTCTTCTTGGTGGGCTTGCCGTCGGCGTCGAGCTTGTACTCGCCGGACCACCATTTGACGCGGATGGAGTTACCGCGCACTTCGACGTGTGGCATACATCATCCCCCAGGTTGATTGGTGAGTGAGGGAGCGCGGCGGGCACCCCTGCCGCCGACGCCTCCTCTGTGACTGCTTCTTACGATGCCTGCCCTACGGGGCAGCCGCCGCAGCTTCTGCAGTCTCGGCCCTGCGCCTTCATGAACTGCCTTACGCGCGCCTGAATCGCGCGGTCATCGGCGGCCCGTGGGGACAGGACACACACCATCTCGCCAGCTACTTGGGTCGGGTATGCAAGGACACCCGGCCCCAGGTCCAGGCTGATGACATTACTCACCGGTCCCCCTGATGTAGAGAAACCTCCCCGGGTGGATGCATAGCGTGACATGCCGAACGCGCGAGCGGGAGGGGGTTGTTGAGACTTGTCCGACCTCGGAACGTCACGATCCTGTTACGGCGAAAAGGTTGTACCGCAAAGCTCCCCAGTTCACGAGGTGTCGGCGACCTGACCGGCCCTTCGCAGAACCTCCACAAGCTCATCACTGAAGGCGTCGATGTCACCGATCGGAGCAGACGGAAGAGTTGCCCGCGCTGCCTCGAAGGCCGCGCGCCGCAAGGCGTCTGCATTGAGCGGTGGCGCCGGCGCCGCGGCCGTCGGGTCGCCGCCCTCGGCGCCGAGTGCAGGCTCGCCGCCTTCGGCGATGGCGAGGCAGCTGCCGATGGCCCACCCGAGTGCCTTGTCGACCTTGCCGTAGGTCGACTCCCGGACCTCTTGGCCCTCCTCGACCCTCTTCCAGGTGTTCCTGGTGATGCCTGCGGCTTCCGCCGCGGCGTCGCGCGACGGGTACTGCTGCAGGCGGTGCGCCTTCACGGTCTTCGCGAGGCGGCCGAGATCCCGAGTAGCCATGTCGACAGTTTGACAGGGCTAGCCAGTTCCAACCAGTTCCGGCTAGGTAAACGACCGGTTTTCATGATCTGGCAACCATCATCAGTCAGCTCGGGCGCCTCAAGCTGGCCCCCGAGAACCAACAAGGGTCATCTGAGGGTAGACAACCAGGGTCAACTTGGGTTAGCTTCTACCCATGCACCAACCGACGACCTTCGAGGTCGACGGGGACGCGATCCGCGAGGAGCGCATGCAAGCGGGGCTCACCCAAGAGGAGCTGGCCAGACAAGCGGGAATCAGCCCCCGCTACGTCAGCCACCTCGAAACGGGATCCCGCAAGGACATGCGACCCAAGACGTACCGCCGTCTCCGTGAGGCCCTGCAAGTGCCCGACTCACGCATCCGGCGCACGCCTCCTCGCCCCACCGAGGACCCACCCCCACCACACGAAAGGGAATGACCCGTGCCCAGGGACAAGAGCCAGTACCACCGGCCGCAGCCGCCGGCCGACCCGAACCAGGAGTACATGACCGTCCAGGAGACGGCCTACGTCCTGAAGTGCGGCCTGAAGTGGCTGCGTGAGCTGCTGCGCGCCCGGCCGGAGCTGTGTGGCCGGAACGGGGAGCGCGGCCGGATCGTGACCGACCGCGAGCAGCGGGCCGCGATCCACGCTGTTCGCTCCGCCGGCGACCCGCGTACCGGCCGCAGCATCCCGCGCCAGCGGCGCCGCCCGGCGGCACGGAAGCCGGCGCTGGCCACCACCTGACCCCTGACAGACCTCGGGGCCGCCCCGGACGCGACCCGGTGACGACCCCAGACCCACTGCACCAAGAACAGGAGTGGATCGATGACGAATCCTACGGCCCTTCCCGGCCCGAGCGTCCACGTGATGACGCTCATCAAGGCTCCGCTGCCGGACGCCGAGAAGTCTCGGGCGCTGGCGCAGAACCGCAACGCCTTCACCGTGGACTGCCTGATCGACAGCACGGGGCTTCCTGCTCCGGTGCGGATTCCGCGCCCGGACCACGTGCACGTGATGGTCGCCGACGTGGACGACCTCGGCGAGTGGCTGCGGGAGTTGGGCGGCGAGATCCACGTGAGCCCGGAGTTCGAGGGCGTGGAGTTGTGGACACTGCACGCATCGACGGAGCTGTGTGAGGACGGGACGAGCACGCGAGTGCTGGTGTCGGTGCCGGTCCCGGCCGGTGAGCTGGTCATGCACTGGATCCGCGCGGCGGTGAAGCGGTGAACCCGCGGCGGGTCAACGCGGCGGCCGGGGTGATTCACGGTTCGCAGGTGGCGGGGAAGCGGACGGCTACGGGGTTGGCGGCTGATCTGGAGGCGGCGTGCTTGTTGCAGTCGCCGGAGACGGCCGCCGAGCAGGTCGAGCTGCGGACGAAGGTAGAGGAGCTCGACTTCCTGCACCGCACGACGCTGCCCGAGCTGCGGCGTGAGGTTGAGCACCACAAGGACGGCAAGGCCCGCTGGCGGAAGCGCGCGGAGGCTGCTGAGGCCCGGGTCGCCGAGTTGGAGCAGCGCGAAGCTCAGTGGGCGGCTGCCGAGCGGATCGTCTCGGAGGCTCGCGACAAGGGCACGGATCTGATCGACACGTGCCTGATCGCTGATGCGCTGGGCGTTGGCGCCGAGGCGGATGGGATCACGCGGCGGATCGCGCCGACCCAGGCCCTGCGTGAGGACGTGCCGCCGTTGCGCGGCCGGGCCCTGCTGGACGCCCTGACGGTGGAGCGCGCCGAGAAGGCGCACAACCAGCGTCTCGGCATCGAGGAACCTCACGACTCGCCGCTGCACCACGACTACCGGCTCGGCCGGGACCAGCCCCAACCGGACGCCGCGCCGTGACGCATGTGCTGGTCGGGTGGTGCACGATCCACGCCGTCATCTACCTGGGCCTGCTGATCCTCGCGTTCTGGATCGCCCAGTGGGTGTGGATGGTCGCCTCTGACCGTAGGTCGCGGCTGTCTCGCCGCCGCCCGCCGACGCCGCGTGTCCCGCACTGGGCGCGGACCGGCCACCTCCCTCCTTCCTCTTCTCGGCCTCCGGGCCGTCACCGCAAGCACTCCGGGAGCTCCCGATGATCACTTCCACGAAGCCGCAACTCTCCTTCGAGCTCAGCGCCGACCACCTTCGTTCCGTTCTCCGCGTCGATCAGATCCGTACCGACACGCTGGTGCAGCTGGTGCAGCACTGGGGTGAGCCGCAGTCCCGCGACGACGTGATCGCCGCGCTCGACGAGCTGGCCGCCGTGATGCAGGGCCCGCGCCGTGAGGGCGAGCTGGACGCGGCGCTGGAGCAGGTCGAGGACGTGGCGGGGATGGACTCGCCGCAGGTCGAGGTGTCCATCCAGGACACGCACCGCCTGCACGCCGAACTGACCCGCGTCGACACGGTCCTGTCCCGCTTCAACCCCGAGCGGAGGACCGCATGAGCCTCGCGACCATCGCCGCCGTGTCCCTGCCGCAGCAGGTCTACGCCCACACGGCCGACCATGACGTGGCGCTGACCGCCGACCCGGCCCGCTTCCGCCCCGTCCAGGGCATCGGCACGGGCTGGGTGAAGCCGAAGGGCGGCACCGGGCTGTGGACGTCCCCGGTCACCGCGCGCACCGATGACGGCGCCCCGGCGGACAGCGCATGGCTGGAGTGGTGCCGCTCCGAGATGGAGTCGGACACCACCGGCCTCATGCTCACCGAGGTCACCCCGGTGCGTGACGCGCGGCTGCTCCTCATCGATGACCAGGCGCACCTGGTCTCGATCGTCGAGGAGTTCCCGCAGAGCGACAGCCAGTGGGTCGGCCGGGGCCGCCTCTACCCGAACTGGGAGGCGCTGGCCGCCGCCGGGTGGGACGGCGTGTACCTGACCGACCGGGGGCAGTGGGCGACGCGCCTGCCGAAGTCGGGCCCGGATCTCTACGGCTGGGACCTGGAGTCGGTGCTGTGGCTGCGTCACGCGTACACGGTGGGTCGGACGGTCCGCTCGTCGGCGCCGAGCAAGGCGGTGGCGTCATGACGCGCCCGATCTCCGACCTGGACGTGCCGCTCACCCGGCTCCAGTCCGACATGCACGACCTGGTCGTCCGGCAGCGGGCACAGCTCGCGAGTGAGCGGCTGGCTGAGCGTCTCGGTCGGGCTCAGTGGCTGGTCGCGCACCCGGACTGGCCCACCGGCCACGCCGCACCGGGAGAAGCCGCCGAGTACCGGCACCTCCTCTACGACGCCGACCCCGACGCCACCGTGCCCGCATTCCCCTACCCGTCCGCCTGTGACCCGAAGGACCAGCCGTGAACCACCCCGCCCCGCACCCGCTCGCCGGGCGCACCGTCACCGTGACGGCCGCCCTCAACGGCCATCTGCCCTCCGAGCACGAGTTCACCGTCGAGGACTGGAACGACCGCGTCTTCGGCCAGTCATGGATGACCATGCAGGGCCACCCCGCCTCCCTCATGTACGCGATGCGGTCCGCCGTGGCCTCGCTGCCGCCGGACAACGAGGTCGTCTACGGCAAGGTCGGCGGGCTCGGCCACCTGGTGCACGTCAACGAGATCAAGGACGGCATCGCGTGACGAACCCCAAGCACGCCCGGGACACCGCGCAGGGCCGCTACTACACCGACCCTGCCGGCGGACCCGACCTCGTCTCCGTCACCAACGTCATCGACACCGCCGTCAACAAGTCCATGGCCCTGGTGCCGTGGGGAGTGAAGGTCACCCTCGAATACGCCCTCGACCGGTGGAACGTCATCACCGACCGAGTCGCCGACGACCGGGCCGCGCTCACCAAGGAACTGAAGGCCGTCCACCGCGATGTCCGCGAGCAGGCCGCGGACCTCGGCGACCGCGTCCATGACGCCGCAGAAGCCCGGGTCCTCGGCGCCCCGGTCGCCGACGACCCGATCGTCACCCCTTACGTCGGACAGCTCGACATCTGGCTCGCCTCGTGGGGCGTCGACCTCAACGAGCACGTCGAAGCCACCGAGATCACCTGCCTGCACCGCAGGTTGGGCTACGCCGGCACCGCGGACCTGATGATCTGGCTGCCCACTGGGCCCGGCGGCCGGCTGGAGCTGTGGCTCATCGACTACAAGTCGTCCGCCACCCGCCCCGCCAAGTCCGTGTACCCGGAGAACACGCTCCAGCTCGCCGCGCTCCGCTACTGCGAGTCCGTGCTGCTCCCGGACGACACCGAGCAGCCCATGCCCGCCATCGAGCGGACGGGCGTACTCAACCTCCGTGCCGGCAGCCACGCCCTGGTGCCGATGCCCGCCGACCGGGTCGCGCACCGCGCGTTCCGCGGCGCGCTGGAGACCACCCGCTGGCTGCACGCCGCGCCGCACACCTATCCCGCCCTGTTCGCTCCCGGGCACGAGCCCGCGCCGAAGCGACGCACGACTCGAAAGGCAGCCTGACATGGGGTCCCGGCTCCGCAACATCCAAGCCCGCGCGGCCGAGCACGGGCGGCTCCGCACCGGCTACACGCAGGGCAACCGGCCGATGCGCTCGTCGACATGGGTGGTCACCTCCCACTCAGAGGAGCACGTCCGCACCGCCGCGAAGCTGTGGGGTGGTGAGCCCGAGCAGTGGTCGCCGCTGAACTCGACGATCTCGCAGTGGCGGGTCATCACGAAGGCGTCGTCGATCGAGGCGCTCATCACCCCCGGCGACCCGCTGAACCAGTACAACGAGATGTGGTCCAAGGGCGGGTGCCAGCGCCGCTGCGACGGTGAGACCGAGCTGCTGTCCCGCCAGGCCTGCCTGTGCGCCCGGCAGTTCGGTGAGGACTGGCACCTGCAGCCGAAGGGCCGCGTGTGCTCGACCACGTCCCGCCTGAACGTCATGCTGCCGGACCTGTCTGGGATGGGCATGTGGCGGGCCGAGACGCACTCCTTCTACGCGGCGCAGGAGTGGGGCGGCATGGTCGACATGGTCCTCGCGGGGACCGACGGCCGCGGGTTCGTGCCGGTGACGCTGCGGATCGAACCGCGGCAGCGGGTGGCGGACGGCCAGACGAAGAAGTTCCCGGTCGTGGTGGTCGAGCTGCGTGGTGTCACGCCGCGGCAGGCGCTGGCTGGGCCGATGAACGCGGCGACCGCGCTCGACCCGGGGGCGGCGCGCCAGCAGCGCGCTGCGATCGAGGCACCGCGGCCGGACTACCTCGCCGAAGCGGCGGCTGCGCTTACGTCGGACGACGTGCGCGACGTGTGGATGCAGGCCCGGCAGGCGGGCCACGTCCACCCGAAGGGTGAGGACGAGCTGTCCAAGCAGCTCATGAAGCTCGCCGCGGAGAAGGACGCCGAGGCCGAGCAGGCCCGGAAGGAGGCGGAGCCCGACGAGGACGGCGCCTACGAGGTCGAGGTCGTCGAGGACCCGGCGCCCCCGTCCTGGCCCGCCGTGGCCCAGCCCCCCGCGTAGCCCGCACACGAACGGCGGCCCCGCGGGCAGTGCGGGGCCGCCTGGCTCAGGAGAACACATGAACCAGCACACCGACCAGCAGGCGCCCTGGTATCTCGGCCGCCTCGCCGGCTTCGACATCGAGAGCACGGGCGTCAGCCCGGAGAAGGACCGCATCGTCACCGCGTGCGTCGTGCAGTGCGGCGGCAACCAGCCGGTCGCCTCCGCCACGTGGATGGCTGACCCCGGGGTGGAGATCCCGGAGGGTGCGGCGGCGGTGCACGGCATCACCACCGAGCGGGCCCGCGCCGAGGGCCGCCCGGCCGGGGAGGTCGTCGAGCAGGTCGTCACCGCCCTCACGGCGGTGGTCCTGTCGGGGATCCCGGTCGTCGCGATGAACGCCGCCTACGACCTCACGATGCTCGACCGGGAGGCCCGCCGGCATGGCGTGCAGCCCCTCACCGAGACCGTCGGCGACGACCTGCGGGTGGTGGACCCGTTCGTCCTCGACAAGCACGTCGACCCGTACCGGCGCGGGAAGCGGACGCTGACGGACCTGTGCCGCCACTACCAGGTGCCGCTCGACGCCGCGCACGACGCCGCGGCGGACGCGGTCGCAGCGTGCCGGGTGGCGTGGCGGATCGCTTCCACGCACGCCGCGATCGGCGGCGCGTCGCTCGACGACCTGCACAAGCAGCAGACGGAGTGGGCGCGGCAGCAGGCGGAGTCCCTCGCCGACTACTTCCGCAACACGCCCGGCAAGGAAGACCGCGCCCGGTTCGTCCGCGGCGACTGGCCGCTCATCCCGCACCAGCGATCGGAGTCCCTGTGATGCCCGTTTCCCGTGCCACCCACGAAGCCCTGAAGACCGCGCACGCCGCCCTGAAGGCCAAGTACAGGGAGTCGGAGCGGAAGATCGCCGCCTACGAACTGACCGGCCGCAGCACCGACACCGCGACCGCGGACACGATCACCCGCCTGCACGCCGAGGCAACCGCGCTGCGCGGCCTCGTCGCCAACCTGATCGTGGGTCTGGAGGCGACGGGCCGGGGCGAGGAGGCGTCGGACCTGCGCCGCCAGCTCGGCTCTGCCGGTGTGGACCTGACAGACGAGATCGCCGCCCGCCAGCCGTCTCCGGACGTGCTGCCTGCGAAGCGGGTCTACACCGTGGCGGAGTCGCGGCTCGTGGCGGAACTGCACCGCCGGAACAAGGCGGCGGGCGCGCTGGAGGACCAGCTGTTCGACGTGCAGCGCGTGAACGAGGCGCAGGCCCTGCTGCTCCGCCAGGCCGAGGGGAGCCCGGCGTGAGGCTCACCCTGCGCCACCTGTGGCGCGGCCACGGGCGGCACCGTTCCCAGCGTCCGTATGCGGCTCTCGTTCAGCAGGCGTTCGTGCACTGCCGGTCGTGTGGGGTGGAGACCGCGGCCACCGTCCACGGCGCCGCCCTCCGCTGCGCTGAGGGCCACCTCGTCACCCCGGGAGCCACCGCATGACCGCGCCCCGAGTCCTCGCGCTCGACCTGTCCATCACTGCCACCGGCTACGCCCTGCCGGACGGCGCCACCGGCACCTTCAAGGGGCCGTGGAAGGGCGACTGGCGACTCGTCGCCATCAAGACCGCCGTCGCCGGACACGCCGACGCCATCGACCTCGCGGTCATCGAAGACCTCCCCACCCACGCCAAGGCCGCCGGCATCACCGGCATGGTCCACGGCGCAGTCCGCACCGTGCTGCTGGAGGCAGACGTTCCGTACGTCCTCATCACCCCGGCCACGCTCAAGGCCTACGCCACCGGCAAGGGCAACGCCGACAAGACCGCCATGGCCATCGCCGCTCTCAAGCGCGCGGGCCGGGAGTTCCCGGACGGCAACCAGTGCGACGCCTGGTGGCTCCGCGCCGCCGCCCTCGACTGGTACGGGCACGCGGAGTTCACCCTGCCGCAGGCCCAGCGCGACCGGCTCACCAAGGTCACGTGGCCCGACCGAGCGGAGGTGACCCAATGACCGTCCGCGCTGACGTCGCCGAGCTGCTTCGCGCCGGGTACGGCGACCGCACCATCGCCCGCCAGGCCGGCGTCACCCTCGGCTCCGTCACCCGCGCCCGCGCCGAACTGGGCCTGCCCAAGGCCCGCGGCGGCATCAAGGGCGCCGGCTCCCCGGAAGACCTGTTCTGGCAGCGCGTGAAACCCGTCGACGGCGACCACCTCGAATGGACCGGCCACCGCAACGGCAAGGGCACCCCCACCCTCCACTGGAAACGCGACAACTACAGCGCCTACAGGCTCGCGTTTCAGATCCGGCACGGCCACGAACCCAAGGGCTACGCGTTCGTCACCTGCGAGCACGAGGGCTGCGTCGCCCCGGGCCACATCGGAGACTCCGCCGTCACCGCGCGCCCCGCCCACCACCGGGGCGCCATCGGCCGGAAGCCGAACGGCACCCGCGAGGAGATCGTCGCGCTCCTCAAGGAAGGCCTGTCCGACAAGCAGATCGGGAACCGTCTGCGCACCAACCCGAAACGGGTCTCCAAGATCCGCGCCGAGGAGCAGGTGCCGGCCGTCGTCCCCGTGGCGCTGACCTTCGCCGAGCAGTGGGCGATGCACACCGAGCCGGTCGACGGCGGCCACGTGCGCTGGACCGGCCGCTTCCGGGGCGACTCGCCTGCCGTGACGGACGCCGGCCGCACGATCAGCGTTCGCCGTGCCGCGTTCGAGCGATTGCACGGCCGTCCTCCGGTGGGCCCGGCTGCTCCGGGCTGCGGCTACGGCCCGTGCGTGCGGCCGGAGCACCTCGAAGACCGGGCCATCCGCCAGCGCACCAACTCCCTGTACGACGCGATCTTCAGAGCGGAAGCAGCATGAGCAACTACACCGGAGCCGTCCCGGAGTCGAAGCGCAAGCCGGACTGGCGGACGCAGGCCGCGTGCCGCGCCGACAGCGTGAAGCCGGACGAGATGTTCCCCGACAACAACGAGCACGGCATCGCCCACGCCAAGGCCATCTGCGCGTCGTGCCCCGTGGCGATGGCCTGCCTGCAGCACGCGCTGCTCACCGGTGACAACGAGCACGGGATCCGCGGTGGCCTGAAGCCGGCTGAGCGACGCGCCGTCGCCAAGATCGTGCGGGACCGGCATCGCAGCGAGCAGGCCGTCACCGCGGCGATGCAGCAGGTGCTCTATCCGGCCACGGCCCGGCGCAGCCTGCGGGACGTGTGGGAGGAGCACACCTATCCGATGCCGGACGGGCACCTCGGCTGGAACGGGTCGCTGACGTTCTCGTGGCGCGGCCACTCCTACGCCCCGAAGCGCACCTCGTTCGCCCTGGACCGCGGGCACGACCCGGAGGGGATCGTGCGGCGCACGTGCCCGGTCGTCGAGTGCGTGCATCCGCTGCATCTGGAGGACAACGCCGAGCGCAAGCAGCGCGTCGCCGCGAAGCAGCAGAAGACCGCGGCATGACCCCGGCTGATGGGCCCGTCTGCGACATCCCCGGTGCGCATGACGGGCCTGTCCGCCCCTACCCCTGCGGGCCCCGGTGCAGCGCGCACAGCCCGTGGAAGGCGCGGGGCCTACCCGAACCACCACCCGGACTCCAGCCCGCACCACGGGCCACACGAAAGGACGCGCCATGACCGCGCTCCACGAGCTCATCCCGGCAGACGAACTGGCCACAGCTCTCGATGCCAGGCTCGTCACCCGCAAGCAGCACCCGCACCTGCCGCTGTCGATCTACACGTACACGCGGACCGCGCAGTACTCCCGCGCCTGGACCACTGCCACGCTCCGCTGCCGGGGCCTGATCGTCGACGACACGACCGGCGAGATCGTGGCGTGGCCGTTCCCGAAGTTCTTCAACGTCGGCGAGCACGGCCACGGCAACGACTACGCCCCGCCGCTGCCCGACGAGCCGTTCGAGGTGTACGACAAGGTCGACGGCAGCCTCGGCATCGTCTTCCACTACGCCGACGGATGGCACGTCGCCTCCAAGGGATCGTTCACGAGCGAGCAGGCCCGGTGGGCGCAGGGCTGGCTCGACGAGGGAGACACGTTCCTGCTGACGCCTGGAGTCACCTACCTCGCGGAGATCGTCTACCCGGAGAACCGGATCGTCGTCGACTACGGTGGCCGCCACGACCTCGTTCTCCTCGCCGCGTTCGACGCCGACGGTCGCGAAGTCCGCCTCTCCTACGCCGCGCAGGACTGGCAAAACCTCGGCACGGTCGTCCGCACCTGGCCCGCCCTGCCGCTGCCCGAACTGGTGAAGCTCACCGAGTCCAACTCCCGCCCCGACGGCACCCCGACGTCCGGCATCTCCACTGAGGGCTACGTCATCCGCTACGCGTCCGGTCTCCGCGCCAAGGCGAAGCTGTCGGAGTACGTCCGCCTCCACAAGGTCCTGACCGGCATCACCGAACGGGACATCTGGCGGATGCTCGGCATGCAGAAGTACGCCGACCAGCCGCCGAAGGTCGTGGCGAAGGCCCTCGGCTGCCCCGCCGACGAGATCACCGCGCTCCAGAGCAGCGGCCATGACCCGCTCGCCGCGCTCCTCGACGCCGTACCCGACGAGTTCGACCAGTGGGTCAAGTCCGTCGCGGCCCGGATGGAGGAGCAGGCGGCCGTACTCGCCGAGCGCGTTACCGAGGAGTACGCGGCCATCGCCCACCTCGCCAGAGACCGAGGCGAGTTCGCCCGTGCCGTCCAGCGCATCGACGGCCAGGCCGTGCGCGCCTGCATGTTCCTCATGCTCGACGGCCGCCCGACGGGCCTGCACCTGTGGCGAGCGATCCGTCCCGAGACGACCGCGCCCTACGTGCAGGACGACGAGACGTGACCTGCCCCCGCTGCTCTACGCCGCTGCCGCCCGGTGCTGGTTTCTGCCGGGCGTGCAGCGCCCCCATCGGCCACTAACCACCAGGAAGACACGACATGGGACTCCACCACTCCGTCTACCGCGGCTACGGCTTCGAGGTCCCCGCCACGACCGACTTCGAGCGGCTGGACAACGTCCTCGCCAACCAGCCCGACGGCGAGCGCCTCGGCCGCATCCAACGCCTCTTCCTCGGCGACTCCGAGCGGCTCTTCCTCCTCGCCATCTGCGAGGAGGTCGAGCCCGCTGGCTTCGCCCAGGTCACCGCCGACGACTACCGCCGGTACGAGCTTCCGGTCTGGAACACCGTCCTCCACGACACGGCCGTCCGGCTCGGCCACGAGGTTCATCCCGAGCCGTCCTGGCTCGTCCTGCACGACTACAGCTGACCGACCACACGGCGAGCCCCGCACCCCCGGTGCGGGGCCCCCTGGAGGACCCGATGCCCGCGATACAACCCACCCTCGACGGCACCCAACCCGCGACCGCCCCGGACTACCACACGTGGGTCGACCAGGTACGGCCCGCGTTCGTCACCGCGGCGCGCACCGGCCGCCTGTTCACGAGCTACGAGATCGCCAAGCAGCACGACCTGCCCGAGCCGCCGAACCCGCGTGCCGACTGGGGAAACCTCGTCCTCTCCCTCGTCCGCGACGGCGTGATCGAACACGTGAGCTTCGACCGCTCCCGCCGGCCGACGGGCGAGCGCTCCGCCGTCGGCGTCTGGCGCGGCACCCGCGCCGCCCAAGCCGGCCGCGCCGCGTAGCCACACGACGAAGGCCCCGCCGAAACGGGGCCCGCAGATGAGAGGAGGGGGACGGTGTCAGGACTCGGCGATGTTCTTCGCAGCGCGCACGTCCTCGACCTCGCGCACCAGCCGGCGGACGTGCTCGCGGGTGTACCCAGTCACCGCGACGACCTCGGATTGCTTCATGCCCGCCTGTATGGCGTCGGCCATGACGGTTGCCAGGGCGGCGCGTGCGGCCTCGGCACGGTCCTCGGCGGTCTTCTTCGCGCGCACTGCCTTCCGCAGGGCAGCGACGGTCTCTTCGGTGGCGGGCATGCCTGCATGTTCGCACATGGAGGTGGCCACATGGAAGCCCGCCCCTCTGACTCCCCCAAGACACTCGCGTGTGGCCACATGCATGTGGCATCATGGATGTGCGCAAGAGATCCATAACGGGCAGCCGAACAGTCATGCCCTGACCAGCGCAAACGAGAGAGAGAACGTTGAGTACCGATGCAGTCGAGTGGGCCATGGACCACGCGCCCATGCTGCGTACCGAGAAGGGCAAGCCGGACACCACAGCCCGGCACGTCCTCCAGGCGCTCGCCGAGCACGCCCGGTCGGACGGCACGAACGCTCACCCCTCCGTGCTGCGCATCCAGTACCGCACGGGCTACGACCGCACCACCGTCCAGAGGGCGCTTCGCCGCCTGGAGGCAGGCGGCCTGATCGCTCGCGACGGGGTCACTGAGGGACGCACGCGCTGGAAGCTCGCGATGCACCTGTGCCGTCCGGCGACCGACTGGACGGATCTGGAGCGCGAGGAGGACGACTTTCGCGCTGCGGCTGCTGAGCGGAAGCGCCGGTCTCGCTCGAAGGGTGTCACGCACTCAGAGTCCGTGACTGTCACAGGCGGAGAAGGCGTGACCGTCACGGACGCAGAGTCCGTGACCGCCGATGTCACGCACTCAACGCCTAGCCGTCACGCACTTAAAGTCCGTCCGTCACGGACGGAACGCCGCCCTAACCACCAACAACCGTCAGACAACCAACTACCAAAAGACTCTTCTTCGCCTGCGGCTCAGGCAGACGAGCCCACCGAGCAGCTGCACCTCGAAGCCTTCGGCGCCTTCTGGCTGACCTACCCCAAGCGCAAGGCCAAGGAAGAAGCCCGCAAGGCCTGGATCGCCGCCATCGAACGCGGCGCCGACCCGCAGCACATCGTCGACGCGGCCAAGAACTACGCCCACGAGCGCGCTGGCCAGGACCCCAAGTACACGAAGTACCCGGCCACCTGGCTCAACAAGGGCTGCTACGACGACGAGCCCGACCCCCAGCCCGGCCCCCACCTCCGCGCGGTCTCCGGCGGCTACCAGCCGTACCGCAACCCCGTCAACGAAGACGCCTACGACGAACCCTTCTTCTAGAAAGCCCACACCCCATGGACCACATGACCCGCATAAACCTCACCGGCTGGGACGACGCCCTCACCGCACACAACCTCACCCCCGACCAGATCAACGACATCACCGGCGACCCCTACGACCGCTGGTCGATCGCCCGCAAGGAAATCCACCACGCCACCCAACACGTCCCGTTCATCTACCAGCGCGCCCTCCCCGACCAGCCCGAAGTGAAGGCCTGGGCCGACTCCCTCATCGCCGCGAGCCGCGAGCAGTCAGCCGGCCGCGTCACCACCAGCGTCGGCCGCCACCGCTCCCTGCTGCTCCTCGGAGTCACCGGCACCGGCAAAACCCACCAGGCCTACGGCGCCCTCCGCTACCTCGCCCCCACCGGCATCACCTGGCGCTGGACCGCCACCAGCTCAGCCGACCTGTACGCCGCGCTCCGGCCCCGCGCCGGCGTCGACAGCGAGACCGAGTTCCGCAAGTACGCGCACGCCCCGCTGCTCCTCCTCGACGACCTCGGCGCCGCCAAGTCGAGCGAGTGGGTCGAAGAGATCAACTTCCGGCTCGTCAACCACCGGTACGAGAACCAGCTCCCCACCATCCTCACGTCGAACGTCCTCCCCAAGGAGCTCATCGACCGCGTCGGCGACCGCGTCTCCTCCCGGTTGATCGAGATGTGCGACCGCGTCGTCATCAAGGGCGGCGACCGCCGCAAGCAGGCCGCCGCATGAACCTCACCCTCGCCATCCTCGGCGCGTTCGCCCTCGGCTACGCCGCCCGCTGCGTCCGCCCACTCGACCGCATCGACACATGGGCCTGGGACCAGGTGTACCGACGCGCCCGCGAGCTGCGCGACGGCCCTGCACGGAAGCGGCCGGGATGGTGGGCGGCTCAGGCCGTGTTCGCCGTCGAACTCCTCGTCGCCCTGGTCGTGCGCCCCCGACACACGGTGAACGCCTGGAAGCACCGCAACGACCCGCCCCCGCCCCGCAGCCCCGCCGTGAAGATCCGCGACGTCAGCGAGGAGACCGGCCCGTGAACCTCACCGAGCAGGACGTCGCCGTGCTCCGCCGCAACCCCGGCGACCTCCTCCGCCTGATCAAGCAGGCCCGCACCAACGCCGCACAGGAGAACACCCGCCGCCGCGCCCTCGTCCTCCGCCACCCCGACCTCGCCGAACGACTCACCCAACCCCCCATCGGCCACACCACCCCCCAGCACTGGACCGGCTACGTGCCGCCCGAGTACGACGCCCCCTCCGTCGGCGGCAGCCAGCCGATCAACAACAGCCCCATCCGCGCCGCGCTCGCCGCCCTCGTCGCCGAAGCCGAAGCACGCGACACCGCCGGCCACAACTTCCCCCAGCAGCGCACCACCGCCGCACAGATCACCGAGGAGGCCAACGCGTGAAGAGCCCCGTCCCGTACTTCGGCAGCAAGCAGCGCGTCGCCCCCTGGATCGTCTCCCTGCTGCCCGACCACGACCACTACGTCGAGCCCTACGCCGGCGGCCTCTCCGTCCTCCTCGCCAAGCCCCCGTCCCGCATGGAGACCGTCAACGACCTCGACGGCGAACTCATGACCTTCTGGCGCGTCCTCCGCGAGCGGCCTACCGAACTGCTCCGGGCGTGCGCCCTCACCCCGCACGGCCGCGCCGAGCTCGCCGCCACGTTCGAGCCCGCCGCCGACGACCTGGAGCTCGCCCGCCGCATCTGGTCCCGCCTCGCACAGGGCCGCTCAGGCACCCTCCGCAACACCGGCTGGCGGCACTACATCGACCCCGCAGGCTCCGCGACATCCATGCCCGGCTACATGGACGGCTACGTCGACCGGCTCGCCGCAGCTGCCGAACGCCTGCACGCCGTCTCCCTGGAGACCCTGCCCGCGCTCACGCTCATCGGGAAGTACGGGGCACAGCCCGACGTGCTGCTGTACGTCGACCCCCCGTACCTCGGCACGACCCGCCCGTGGTCGAACTACCGGATCGAGATGAAGACCGAGGGCGAGCACCGCGAGCTGGCGGCCGCACTCGCCGACTGCCGCGCCGCCGTCGTCCTCTCCGGCTACGACAGCCCGCTCTACGCCGAGCTCTACGACGGCTGGCACCGGTACACGCAGCAGACCATGACCGGCAACGCCACCAGCGCCAAGGCCCGGACCGAAGTGCTCTGGTCCAACCGGCCACTCGGCGACCAGCTCGATCTCTTCACCGCGGCGGCGACGCAGTGACCGCCCGCCGGCCCGGCGCCCCCATGCCCGACGAACTCCGCAACCGCCTCGGCGCACACCCCGCCCGCAGCATCCCCTGCCCCCACTGCCGAGCCCCCGAACGAGCACCCTGCACCACCCGAACCGGCAGGCGACTCCAGACCCCGCACCCCGCACGAATCGACGCCCACCACGCACAGGAGACCAACGCATGAGCACCACCCCCAACGGTTGCCGCTGGTGCGGCCTCGCCCAGCGCGGCCACGCCCGACGGTGGAAGCCGCCCATCGGCTGGCACCAGTGGCAGCAGCCCACCCAGCAGCAGATCAAAGACCGCATGCGGGCCCGCCGCGCAGAACGGACGAACGCATGACCATCGCCGCCCACACCTGCATCACCGTCGCCTGCGATGTCTGCGGCTACGCCTACGACGAAGACGAGTACACCGCCCACTTCGCCGACCTCGACGAAGCCCGCAAAGCCCTCACCGGCACCGGCTGGACCATCACCGCCGACCGCAAGGTCTTCTGCGCCTCCGGTGACACCGACCACCAAGCCGCCCTCGACGCCCTCATGCCGCCCGAGCCCACAGTCCAGGTCCCCGGCCAGCTCGCCATCGACGAGACCTGACCGTCCGCCAACACGCACTCCGGAGCCAACCCATGAGCAGCACCCCGCCCATCCGAGTACAGCGCCGCCGCACCAAGGGATGGCGCAAGCCCAACAACTGCGTGATCGTCACCCGACCGTCCCGCTTCGGCAACCCCTTCACCATCGCCGGCGCCATGGAATGGGGCGGCGCCGAAACCACCGAACAGGCACGCAAGCTCTGCGCCCACGCCTTCCGATCCTGGCTCCGCGGCAACCGCGACTACTGGATGGGCGCCAAGGCCGACGCCACCCGCGAACGGATCCTCGCCGGACTGCCGGAGCTGCGCGGCAAGGACCTCGCCTGCTACTGCCCGCACCCCGCCGAGGGCGAGCCGGACCACTGCCACGCCGCCGTCCTCCTGCAACTCGCCAACGAGGAGCCCGCGCAATGAGCCCGCTGGATGCGCTGCTGCTGGAACTCGTCCCCACCCGCCCCGACCCCGCACCACCCCGCGGCCCGTGGACCGAGCAGCAGCAAGACGAGCACTGGGCGCAGCTATGCGAAGCCGTCGGCACGCCCGGCGCGCCACGGCCCAGCGCCCAGCCGGCCGCCGCCTGACTGCCCCACCACCCCACCCCGCCCCACACCGGGCACCAACACCGAGGAGACACCTGTGAGCACCGATCACGCCCCGCTCACCGAACAGCAGATCGCCGACATCGACGCCCGCGCCAGCGCCGCCACCGATGGTCCGTGGGAGCGATACGAGAAGTACGGCCCCGACTTCTTCGCCTGCACCAGCGGCTCGTACCTCCGAGGCGTCGGCACGTTCAACTTCGGCGACGGCACGGACGCCGACGCCGACGAGGAGTTCGTGAAGCACGCGGTCCAGGACGTCCGCGCGCTGCTCGGCGAGATCCGCCGCCTGAAGGCGCAGCGGAAGTACCTCATCACCCAGCTCGCGAAGCGGGACGCCGAGTCCGGGGCGGGCGACCGGGCGCTGGCGGAGTTCCTGCGCGGCCAGCCGGACGAGCCCACCCCGTGACACGCAGACGGCCCGCGCTGTCCGTAGCAGCGCGGGCCTCCGCTCAGCGTCCCACACCACCCACCCCCGCCCGCACAGCCACCACCAGGAGCAGCACATGGCCATCGCGCCGGAGATCATCACGGACCCCGAGACGGAAGCCACCCACTACGGCATCCCCGTCGCCCACATCGGCGAGGACGGCGACATGCTCGCCCTCGGCCACCCCGGCATCCGCCGCGCCTTCGCCGCCTTCAACCGCCACGCCCGCGTGTTCTGCCACCTCGCCAACCTCGCCGACGACAGCCACGCCACGGTCGGGGAGTGGGAGGACGCCATCACCGAACGGTGGGCGATCTTCCGGAAGCCCGACCCGAGCAACGACTACGAGGACCCGGAGTGCGAGTGGGTCGCCGGGTGGGTCGACGAGGGCACGCCCGGTGCCCAGCCCGTGACCGTCCTCGACGTCTGCTGACCGCCCACCCGTTGGCCGCCCCTGCCCCGGGGCGGCCCCACCCCTGGAGCCACACATGACCACCGACCACACGCACGGCTTGTCCGTGCAGCATGCCGACGCCCTGTGGGACGCCGTCGCCATCCCCGGGCCGGCCACGCCGACGTTCACCGAGCAGCACGAGCGGGTGTGCGTCGCCGTGGCCGAGATCATCGACGAAGTGACCGCCGTCGGGGAGGAACCCGAGCAGGCCGCACTCCGTGACCGCATCCGTCGCGCCGTCTGCGAGGCCGAGGGGTTCGCCTGGGACAGCGACACGCTGGAGCCCGACGAGTACGGCGAGGTCGCCGACGCGGTGCTGGCCGTGCTGCCGCCGCCCGTGTCCCGGGCCGACGTCTACCGGGAGCTGGCCGACCAGCAGGAGCAGACCGCAGCTACGGACGTGATCCGCAGGCGCCGCAGCATCGCGACCGCCCGCCGACTGTTCGCCGTCGAGTTGCGCCGCATGGCCGACGAGGCGCAGCCCGACGACACCGTCCACGCCTGCCCCGGACGGTGGGGCGGCCCCGGCTGCAAGTGCTTCGACGACGAGGCGCAGCCCGGCACCGAGGCGCCCGCCGACGTCCGCCACGCCCGCGAGGCCCTGTACACCGCCGCCACCGGCACCGGCCGCATGCCCGAACACGACGCAACCCGACACCTCACCACCCTCACCCAGGCCGCCGAGGCACCCATTCGGGACTGCCCGGACGACTGCCCGTGCCACCGCGTGTGCATCGGCCGCCCCCGCCAGCCCGGCGCCGACCGGCGCGACGACTACGAGTTCACCACCGGTCACCTGATCACCTGTTTCGCCAAGACGGGCGGCAGCCGCGACCCGAACTGCCCCTGCGTCGCCGAGGCGCAGCCCGAGCAGCAGTGCCCTGTCTCCCTCGCCACGGTGTGCACAACTTGCGACCACACCCGCAACTGGCACGACACCACACGCGGTATCTGCCTCCTGTCCACCAGGCCTGGCGAGCAGTGCGACTGCTCCGGCTTCACCACGGAGGAGCAGACCGAGATCGGTGAGCCCGCCGCCGGGCCGCGGCAGGACGGGGCGCAGCCGTGACCGGCCCCCGCTGCCCCCGCGGGCACTTCCTCCCCGCCACCGGCACCTGCCGCTGCGCCCTTATACCCCCCGCACCAGGCGCCGCCGCCGGGACCGCCGAGACGCCGACCTCTGGGGCCAGGGCCTCACCGCCCTCCAGCGCTACACCATCCGCGACATACCCCTGACCGGGACCTACCTGTGACCGCCTACCTGCCCGTCCTCGCGTACATCGCCCTCGTCATCGTCACCGCCGGCCTGCCCCTCGCCCACTGGGCGCACATGCCCTGGAGGAACCGTTGAGCACCACCGCCGCCGCCTGGACCACCCTCGGCATCGTCCTCGCCGTGGCCATCGCCTGGAGCCACGCATGGTGGGCCCGCGGCCGATACGAGGACCGCCGCGAAGCCCTCCGCGCCGAACGCGCCGCCAGACCACCCCACCAGCGGCCCGGCCTGGAGGACGGCGTGGTCGCCGTCGCCCTGGCCGCCGCCTGCTGCGAGCGCTGGTGGACCTCCGCCGGCGCCGAGCACGAGCCCACCACCTGCACCCGGAAGGACCACCACGCATGACCCCCGCCGACGAACTTCGCACCGCAGCCGAGAAGCTGCGCGCCCTCGCCAGCGCGGCCGCCGCCGCCAGCGGCAGCCCCCACTGGCGCGCCACCCGTCTTATGCGCGAACTGCCCGACGCCACCTACACCACCCTCGGGACCGTCGACGGGCCGCCCTTCCTCCGGGGTGGCGGACGCGGAGGCCCGCCCGCCTACGTGTCCGCCCCGATCGGCGACTACATCGCCACCATGGGCCCCAGCGTCGGCCTCGCCCTCGCCGACTGGCTGGACCAGGCTGCGCGCTACCACGAGGCGGGCATCCAGGCCGCAGGCGACGTGTTCCGCGACGACACCGCCGGACGCGCAGCCTTCCTCACCACCGGCCCCGGCGCACCCTCGGAGCACGCCCTCGTCGTGGCCCGCACGATCAACGGGGAGCAGCGGTGAGCCAGACCAGCCACGACGCGAAGGCCGTCGTCCGCGCCATCGACGCCCTGACGACGCAGATCAAACGCCTCGCCGACGCCCAACAGACGCCCACCGACGGGATGGAAGGCCCGCTCGGCCGCGCCATCTACGACGTCATCCTGTGGACCCGTAAGCAGTGGCCGCCGCAGCGCGCTGACGATGAGCTGTGGCTGAACCCCGCCGACGAGGGCGCCTCCGTGCTGATCGGGGGCAAGGTGCTCGGCTATCAGGCGTGCGCCTCTGAGGAGGTGCCGCGCGGCAAGGCGTTGATCTACTGCAAGGCGCTCGGCGTGTATGTCGGCGAGGGGCAGACGCCGGATGCGCGCTTCGCTCTGATGCGTCTCCCGCTGTAGCCCCGGGAGCGGCTTGACGGGCATGCGACGCTGAACCTGCCGCACGGTCGTCCTGCTCTGCCGACCGGGCGGTGCTACTCAACGCGAACGCCCCCGGCCGGGTCACGACGGCCGGGGGCGCAGCTATGCGGTGGGGTCACTCTCCTGAGTGCTCGTACCCTTCGAGCCGTTCGCGGCGGCGCTTGACCGCTCCAGCGAACAGCCCCGTAGCCTCCAGGAACTCGATCTCGGCCAGCAGGCCCGCGCGCCCGGCCTCCCTCTCCTCTGCACCAGCGGCACGCGCAGCCTCTCGGGCAGTGTCGGCCGCCGCCCACGACTCCTCCAGCAGCCTCTGCCGGAGCGACCCCAGCTCCTTCCGTCGCCGCACAGCCTCCGTATCCGGGGTGCGGTACGACGGCGAGCCCATCGCGTTGTACCTCGGGCGCTCCTTGGCGATCGCCTTCATCTCTTCGCGGTACGCAGCGTTCCGGTGGCCGACCCACTCCTCAGTGCGGCGAGCGACCTCGGGCCACCATGGCTTCTTCCGGTGCTCCTTGCACCGCTCGCTCGGGTCGTAGGCCGACCCGATGTAGAGCAGCGCTCCATCGGCAGCCCACAGCCGGTACACGGCGGCGCGCCTACTCCGAGCCTCCGTCGTGGTTCTCTGCGTCGCGTTCGCTTGTGACATCCGGATGGGTCTCCCTCGGCTTGCTCGGCCGCTGACCCTGCCGCGACTTCCGGTTTCGGAAGTACGGCTCCAGCACGTTCCAGTCGAACAGCCGCATGCGGCCAACCTTGACCGCCCTGTCCATAGGGATGGGCCAGTCCGGGTCTTCCTCGGCGAGCTGCCGACACCGCTGGTGGGTCAGCTTGGGTAGCCCGGCGGCTTCGAGGCGCTCCGGCATCTGACCAAAAGTGATCAAGTCGGGACCTCCCTGCGCGCTTCTTTCATCCCCGGCGGGATTGGGCATGCCTCATCCTCTCAGACTTCCTTGTAAAGTTACAAGGAAGTCCGCTACTCTCGAACGGCACCAACAAGTACGGCCCCGACCGGGCTCTCACACACCGGTCGGGGCCAGTCATCCGCCTGCCGTGAACAGGAGAAATGACCGTGGCCGATCGTATCGACCCGCAGCACCAGACGCACGACCCCCGCACCTGCCAGCTCTGCGCGTCCCTCCGCCACCCCGCGCAAGCCGCCCAAGGCCGCGCCCTCCAAGCGCACCTCGCCGAGAACCCGCTCCCGCAGCAGGGAGCCGGCCGATGAGCGAGCAGCCGAGCACCGCCCCGGCCTCGCAGCCGTGGCCCGAGGGTGTCATCGCCCGCTACCTCACCGCCGCCGGCGCCACCGTCGACCTGAAGGCCGACGAGACCAAGCCCCACCACATCGACAGCGCCGAGTGCACCGGCTGCGGCTTCCAGATCGGCTGGGGCAGCGAGCACTACGCCCGCCAGGACGCCCAGACCCACGCCGAGCGCTGCCGCGCCCTGCCCAAGCCGGAGGCGCAGCAATGAGCGAGCAGAAGCCGGACCTCACCCCCCAGCCGAACCAGATCCTCGCCGAACCCGCCACGCCGCAACGGTGCGCCGAGGACTACGCCCAAGCCGCCGACATCCGCGACCGCATGGACCAACAGGACCGCCAGCACCGCTGACACCCGAGACCGCCGGGCGTGGTCGCCTACCCCGTCCCGCGCTCGGCACCCGACGCCGCCCCTCCCGCACTCCATTCCGTTCCCCCACGGGCGGGAGGGGCGGTGCCCACCAACGAAAGGACCACCGTGGCCAAGAACAAGCAGCAGCAGATCAAGGACTACCAGCAGGGCGCCGCCGACTGCCGGGAGGCGCAGAAGCGCATGCAGGCCGCCGGCAACACCGAGACCGCCAAGGCCTACGGCAACGCCGTGGACGCCAACCTCGACCGCATCAACGAGCTGAACGGCCGCGGCTGATGGGCGGCCTGGTGTTCGGATTCCGCGACGGGGAGCCCGTCACGCCCCAGGAGCAGGGCGTCGAGGTCGAATCGACCTTCACGGTGGAGCCGGGCGAGACCGTCACCGACGAGCACGGCAACACCTACACCTCCACCGCATCCGACGACTGACCAGTAGCCCTCGGCGCCCGTCTCGCACGGACGCCCTGGAGATCCGGCCAGCCCCCGCCCCACCGCCACCCAGGAGCAGCCATGCGACGCCGCCCCGACCACCTCATCCGCAACCTGTTCACCGCCAGCCTGATCATCCTCGCCGGCATGCACCCCGAGACCACCGCGCAGCTCGCCCAACTCGGCACGAGCCTGCTCCTCGGCATCGTCAACGGCATCGCCCAAGCCGCCGCCCAGCAGCCCGGCCCCGCCCTCCTCACCGCCGGCGCCATCTACATCGCCCACCAGATCCGCACCCACCGCCCCCGCGCCCGAGCGCACGCCTAACCCGGAGACCCCGATGCCCAGCCTCTTCCGCCGCCACCCCACCCGCACCATCACCGACACCGTCAACGGCATCCCCGTCGACTACGACATCCCCGACACCACCCCCGCCCCGCCCCGGCTGCCGTTCAACCTCGACAGCCTCCTCCGCAAGGCCCTGTTCACCGCCGCGATCCTCATGACCATCGGCGCCATCGTCTGGGGCACCGTCGCCATCGGCAGCATGCTCTCCCTGCTCGCGCCCGCCTGGGCCGCCTACCTCGTCGCCGGAGTCTTCGACGCCGGATGGGCCGCCTGCCTCGTCGCCGAATGGCTCCTGCGCTACGACAGCAACCGCGCCGAACTCCCGCGCAGGGCTGGCATCGCCATGCTCGCCGTGTCCGTCGCCGCGATCATCCTCCACGGACACCGCGACAACGCGCTCCTCGTCGGCATCGTCGGCGCGCTCGTCTCCGTCGCCGCCAAGGGCGTCTGGGCTATCGGCATGCACACCATCCGCATCAAGCTCGACCCCAAGTACGAGGCCTACCTCCGCGCCCTGCAGCAGCAGGCCGGCACCGAGATGGCCCTCGCGCTGGGGGAGCGGGACCGGCTCCTGGCCGAGGAGCGCACCGTCGGAGTCCGGCTCGCGCTGGAGGCCCGCCGCCCGGCCGCCCCGCCTGTCGTCGAACCGGTGAACCGCCCCGCCGACCGCACCGTGGACCGGCCCGAACCGCAGCCGGTTCAGGCCGCTGACCAGCCCGTGGACCAGATCGAGACCACGCCTGAACCCGTCCTGATCCAGGCCACCGGCCGCGCCGTGGACCGCCCGGTCCGCCCCGAGGACCAAGTCGACGAGCTGTTCCGCCGCCTCCGCAACGGCGACCACATCACCAAGAAGGGCGCCGCGACCATCCTCGGCGTCCCGGAGTCCACGGCCTACCGACGGCTGAAGGACGCCGAGTCGAAGCTCCACCAGTACCGCTGACCGCCGCCCGGCCCCCGACCCGCTCGGGGGCCGCCCCGTCTCCGCCGGAGCCCGCCCGTGAAGCTCACCCGCGCCGACATCGCCACCAGCCTCACCACGCCCAGCATCGTCACGGGCGCCGCCCTCATCGCCGAATGGCAGTACGGCGCCACCGCGGCCGTCGTCGAGTTCGCCACCGCGGTCGCCACCGGCAACCTCGCCTGGACGTCGTTCGCGAAGAAGTGGTCACCTACCCTGTCCTGGGGCGCACTCGCCATGACCGGAGCGTTCACCCAGGCCGGCGTCACCACCATCGGCGGGATAGGCCCGACCGCATACGCGTGGCTCGTCGCCTCCGCCACCGCGGTCGCGGCCCGGCTGGTGTACAAGCACCACACGCGGCACGACGACCTGAAGCTCGACATGGAGTCCGCGAAGCTCCAGACCCTCCTGATCCGGCAGCAGATGGCCCACCACGCCCTGCTGCAGAAGACCACGCCCGAACCGGTCCAGGCCGGACCGAACCTGACCGGCCGGACCGTGGAAGAGACCCGCCTGCGGACCGTGGTCCACGAACTGTTCGCCGCTGAACTCCCGGGCTGCACCGTGGAACGGACCAAGACCGGCTGGACCGCGGTCCTGGACCTCCCGGTGAACCTGGACCGGGATCGACTCAAGACCGCGTGGTCCAAGGTCGCGAGCGGAATGGGCGTGGCCGGGGAGTTCATGCTGGAAGACGGGGCGCTCACGAACCAGCTCATCGCCCGGTTCATCGACGGCGACCCCCTCTCCACGGTGATCCCCTACGAGCGGACCAGCGGCACCCGGTTCACCGACCCGGTCCTGTTGGGCGTGGACCGGTTCCTGAACCCGGTCTGGCTGGACCTGGCCTACAACCACACCCTCGTCGCCGGGTCCAGCAAGTTCGGCAAGTCCACCCTGGTCCGGTCCATCGCGGTCCAACTCGCGGACCGCCCGGACACTGTCCTGTACGGCATCGACCTCAAGCCCGGCGCCCCGGAGCTCACCCCGATGCTGCCGCTGCTGCAGGACCTCGCCGCCACCCCCGAGCAGGCCCACGCCCTCCTCGACTGGCTCAAAGCCGAACTCGCCGAACGAGGCGAGATCCTCGCGGCCGCCGGCGACCAGGAATGGGACCCCGCCAAGCACGGGCGTCCCGCGATCTGGGTCATCGAGGACGAACTCGCCGAGCTGGTGCGGCAGGGCGACGACGGGCCCTGGAAGAAGACCCCCGCCTCGAAGAAGCAGGAGTCCCTGCTGGCCCTCATGCGGTTCGCCGGCATGCACTTCTTGTCCGCCACCCAGCAGCCCAGCAGGAAGGTGTTCGGCGGGACCACGGACGCGCGCGGCAACTACGCGAACCGGCTCTCGACCAGGATGAACGACGCGGACCACCGCCGGTTCATCTTCGGCAACACCCCAGGCTGGGAGCCCGGCAAGCTGGACCAGCCCGGCAAGTTCCTCCTCCAGTCCCCGGTCCACCAGCAGCCGGCCCCGTACAAGGGCATGTGGCTGACGGGCGACGAGTTCAAGGCGGAGGTGGCGCGGATCGGGGCGACGACGGTGCGGGCACCGGTGGGGAAGCGGCTGATCCTGCCGGTGCCCGGGGCCTCGAACCAGGAGAAGGTGCGGGCCGCGCTGGCGAAGTACGGCAACGCCACGAGGCGCGAACTGGAGCTGGCCACCGCGTTGGAGGAGCGGCAGGTACTGAAGGCCATCGAGGGCCTGAAGCCGGAGGTCGAGCGCACGGACGCCGGCACATGGCGTTTGGTGCCCGCTGAGGCGTGGGAAGCGCAGGCGGTATCCGTCCCCTGAACCGGGAGACTTCGCAGGTCAACCAGCCATTGGCCGGGTCCCCTGCCCCCTTCCCTGGCGCTGCATCCGAGGCGGCTCGGGGGAGGGGTGTACCAGCTTCAGGGGACCGCCCAGGGGACCCGCCCAGCGACCCTGGAAGGCGAGTTGACAGCGCTGCGACACTGAGAATCGCGTCAGGCACCGCGCACCCGGCCCCACTGCTATCCCCCCAGGGCAGTGGGGCCTGCGCATGCCCGGCTACTGCTCGGCCGGCTCGACGGCAGCCGCCGGCACGGGGACAGCGCGGGCGACCCAGCCGCGGCCGGTGCCGTCCGTGGGCCGCATCGTCGGGCGGGCGCCGAGGAGTTCACACAGGCGGTCGAGCTCGCGCTGGCAGGCCTCTCGGGTGCCGCCGCGCACCATGTACACCACGTCGTCCATGGTCGTCAGTGTGCCGTTACCAGATAGGCCCGGCTACCGGTTCGAGTGGATTCGGGTCACAGAACGGCGACAGCGCCTTCACGGGTCGTTCACGCAGACGGATGATGCACGCCAGCACACCGAGCCTCGTGGGGGACCCGTGAACCAGCCACCGCACTACCCGCCGCCACCGCCCGCACCGCCGCGGCCGCCCGCACCGCCGCGGCCGCCACGCTGGGGCCGGTTCACCGCCTGGACCGCCGGCGCCGCGATCGCCGCGTTCGCCATCGGCGGCGGGCTCGGCGTGTGGCTCGACGACGACACCACCACCGCAACCCCCGGCTCGTGCAAGGCCGCGCTCACCGAGAACCTCCACGAAGCCACCGAAGCCGCCACCGCCGGCAGCGAAATCTCTCCGATGCCCCCGCCTCCCGAGTGCCTCGGCGTGGATCAGGTGACGTTGGAGCGGATCACGGGCGAGGTGATCGCTGAGTACTGGGAGAGCCCGGAGGCGGACAAGCTTGTTGGGGACGCGCTGCGCCGGGCGATGGAGAGCGCCGCCGCAGCGCCGTGACGTCACCCGTTCGGGGGTAGTGACAGGCGCGGCGGGTGGGGCGTAGCGTCCTGTGCAGCGGCAGTCGTGCGGCCCGTGACCTGCACGTCCGGGCGGGGGATACGTCCCTGCCTCCCCCGCACGACTGCCGCGCCCGTACAGCGAGAGGCCCCGCACCGGAACCGGGCGGGGCCATCGTCATGCGGTGGGCTCAGGCGTCGAGCGCGCGCCGGATCGCGTCAGCCTGGGCCGCGTCCCCCTGGTCGGCGAACCATGCGGCCAGCTGCTCCATCCCGGCCCGGTCGAGGGCAACGGTCTGTTCGCCGCTGGAGTCGGTGGTGAGGCGGCTGTCGATGTCGAGTCGGGCGAGCATGGCGCGGAATGACTCGCGATCCTGCACGCCGGTGGCGGGGGTGTAGAGCTTCGGCTCGCTCATGTGCTGGGCTCCTCGTCCGGGCGCACCGGGCCCGTGCCGTCATCCCACATGCCGTTGTCGGCCTTCCAGTCGAGGTAGTCGGCCAGCCAGTCACCGCTCTGGTGTTCCAGGTGCTGAGCGTGGGTGGCGGCCGCGCTCATGCGGTCTTCTCCTCGCTGCTCGCTGGGCGTGCGAGCTTGCCCACCGTCGGGGGCCTCTTCCGCTCGACACCGAGGGCGCGGGCGCGGCGGCGGAACACCTCGGGCGTGAGCCCGGTCCACGCGGCGAGCTGACCGACCGTGGCGCCCGCCTTCAGCTCGCGGTCGGCGTACTCCAGCATCTCCGGCTTCAGTGCGCGCTCACCCTCGTAGTGGGCCTTGTAGCGGGCGAACGTGTCGGCGGCGTCTCGGGGTGGCTCGTAGTCCTTGGGCATGGCCCCAGTCTGACACAACGGGTAGCCCTACCGTAAGAGCTACGCATAGCCCTATTGACAGGGCTACACGTAGGCCTCATGCTGGAGTCATCACCACGAACGAGGGGGACCCGATGAGGCACACCAACCGCGAGACCACCACCCACACCCTCACCCGCCTCATCAAGGCCCTCGACGCCAAGCACCCCGTCACCATCACCTACATCAAGGCCGACGGGTCGGAGACCATCCGCACCATCGAGATCGCCGACATCCTCGTCACCACTGCTGGCGACATCGTCCTCCGCGCCGCCGACCGCGACACCCAGGAGATGCGCTCCTTCCGCCTCGACCGCATCCAGACCTACACCGTTCACCGCAGCACCTACACCGTCGCCCGGCCGGCCGCCGACGAGCCCAAGACCCGCCCCGCCCACGGCCTCGCCACCGTGACCGTGCTGTACCCCGTCGACTGCCCCGCCGTCGCCCGCGTCGAGCTCCTCGCCGACGCTCTCGCGGCCTGACCGACCGCCCGCGCACCACCCCGAGATCGGAGCCCCACCGTGAACGCCACCGCCCGCACCGCCCGCATCGCCCACCTCCGCGAGTCCATCGCCCGCCGCGCACTCGCCTCCGCCGGGATCACCAGCGCCCGCATCACGAACGTCCGCCGAGTCGGCACCATCTTCATCGTCGCCACCGAGGAGCCCACCAACCGCTGGGCGCCCTACGCCGTCGAGACCTTCCGCATCCCCGAGCCCGACGACACCGACCGCGACTACGAGCCGGGCGAGGCTCCGAAGATCTGGTGCCCGCTGGCCGGCTGGGTTGGCGACGGCCCGGACGAGGTGCCCGACATGCTCGCGAAGGCCATCGCCTACGCCCGCACCGCTTGACCCCCGCCATACGCTCAACCCACCGCCACCGAAAGGAACCCGCCGTGAACAAGCCCCGCGAACCGTGGCGCGTGATCCTCACCCAGAACGGGATCCAACTGGCCGAGGTCCCGCACACCAGCGAGGCCAAGGCGTTCGCGCACGTGCGAGCCGCGCTCCGCTCCGGAGCGGACACGGCCAAGGTCATGCAGTGGGCGGAGGGCCGTTGGTGGCACTTCGAGACTGTGCACGCCGACGAGATCCCGCACGCTTGACCCCGAGCACGGCCGAAGCCCCACCGCGACGCCCGACGCGGTGGGGCTTCTCCCTGCGCGCGCCCTCTGAGCCGCCACCCCGGTTGCACGCATCGTTACCATCAAAGCACGCCAACCAGTAACACCACCACCAGGGAGGGAACGCCGTGACCGCCAACGAGCCGCCCCCCAACGCCCAGCCGGACAGCCCCAGCGAGCGCGAACACCTGGAGCGGCCCCGCGACGGCAAGAACCGCTTCGTCCGCAGCATGGACAACGTCCGCCGCGACGCCGCCGCCGCCGAATACTGGGCCGAACACCGCTGCACCTACCAAGAAATCGCAGACCGGTTCGGCTACTACGACCGCTCCCAGGCCTGGCGCGGCATCCAGGCCGCGAAGCGCGACGTCGCCCTGCCTGCCGTGACCAAGCTCCGGCAGGTCGAATCTGAAGAGCTCGACGCCCTGTACGTCATGGCAATGGAGATCATCGAGCGGAACCACGTCATGGTCTCCCACGGCCGCGTCGTCTGCGGCGAAGACGGCCAACCCCTCCTGGACGACGGACCGCGCCTCCAAGCCATCCAGACTGCGCTCCGCATCCGCGACCAGTACCAGAACCTCAACGGCCTCAAGCAGCCCGCCAAGGTCGAGCACTCCGGTGGCGTGAAGTTCGAGATCGTGGGAGTCGACCCGCAGGACCTCGTGTGACCGCGACGGTCGTGCGGTACGAACCGCGCGGCGCCGCCAAGACCCTGCTGGGCGCGCGCGATCAGGAGATCTGCATCGCCGGCCCCGCGGGTACGGGCAAGTCCCTGGCGATGCTGCAGAAGGCGTTCTACACCTCGCTGATGGTGCCGAACTGCCGCAGCCTGATCGTCCGCCAGACCCACGCCTCCCTCACCGGATCCACCCTGGTGACGTTCGAGCAGCAGGTCGCCACCGCCGCGCTCGCCGAGGGCGTCGTCAAGTGGTTCGGCGGCAGCCCCCGAAAGCCGGCTGCCTACCAGTTCGCCAACGGGGCGGAGATCCTGGTCGGTGGGCTCGACCGGCCCGAGAAGTTCCTGTCCACGGAGTTCAGCAGGATCTACATCGACGAGGCCACGCAGATCAGCCTCAAGGCGCTGGAGACCCTCATCACCCGACTCCGGGGCAACGCGGACACGTACCGGCAGGTCATCCTCGCGTGCAACCCGGACCATCCGAAGCACTGGATCAAGCAGCGGTGTGACGACGGCACCATGCGCATGCTGAACAGCCTGCACCGCGATAACCCCCTCTACGTCAACGCCGACGGCAGCCTGACGGGGCGGGGCGTGGACTACATGGCCAAGCTCGACGCCCTCACTGGTGTCCGCCGCCTCCGCTTCCGGGACGGCATCTGGGCCGCCGCCGAAGGCCTTGTCTACGAGGGCTGGTCCGACGCCGTGCACGTCATCGAGCCGTTCGATGTCCCCGAAGCGTGGCCTCGGTTCGTGACCGTGGACTTCGGCTTCACGAACCCCTTCGTCGCCCAGATGTGGGCCGAGGACCCCGACGGCCGGCTGTACCTCGTGCGTGAGTGGGTGCGCACCCGCATGCTCGTCGAGGACCATGCCGAGGTGATCCGTGACCGGCTCCTCGCCGGGCATCCGCGGCCGCGCGCCATCATCACCGACCACGACGCCGAAGACCGCGCCACGCTGGAGCGGAAGCTCGGCATGGGCACCCAAGCCGCACACAAGACCGTGTCCGACGGGATCCAGGCCTTCGGCGCCCGCCTCAAGGAGCAGGGCGACGGCCGGCCGCGGCTGTTCGTGTTCCGTGACGCGCTCCTCGAACGCGACCCCGAGATGGACGCCGCCGCCCTCCCCATCGGCCTCGCTGAGGAAGTCCTCGGTTACGTCTGGGCCGTCAAGCCCGGCAACCAGACCGGGCTGAAGGAGGAGCCGGTGAAGGAGAACGACCACAGCATGGATGCCGCCCGGTACATGGTCGCCGCCCGGGACCTCGGTGGCCGTCCTCGGGTGCGCTGGCTGTGAGACTGTCGTGAACCTACAAGCCGCCGCCGAGGGGACGAGGTTGTCGTGAAGAACGTGAGGGTGCAGGTCAAGGCGCGTGTACGCAGGTGGATGCAAGCCTTGAATAAGAGTATGCCGATCCTGCTTGACATGACTGGGATCATTCTGTTGTCCGGTGCTGCCATGGTGTGGCACCTGATCGCTGGTCTCGTCGCTGCCGGTGTCGGCTGCTTCGTCCTGAACTGGCGGGTCTACGGCGGCACCTGACACAGAGGAGGGGTAGGTGGCCAGAACCCTCCTCGGCGCGCTGTCGAACGCCGCGCGCACGGCCACCACCACACCCGTCCCCTTCGCCTCCCGCGCCCAGTCACACGGCCGCCTCTTCGGCAGCAACCGGTCCGCCGAGGGCCAGATGCGCGCCATGTCCGCGGTCGGCACCCTGTTCGCGATCGTCGACCGCACCAGCAACGCCACCGCGCTGGTCGACTGGAAGCTCTACCGCAAGGCCAAGAGCGGCCGCCCGGAGGACCGGACCGAGGTCACCTCCCACGCCGCGCTCGACCTATGGAACGCCCCGAACAAGTTCATGCCGCGGCAGGAGTTCGTCGAGTCCTCCACCCAGCACTACGACCTCACTGGCGAGACCTGGTGGGTCATTGCCCGCCACCCCGGCGTGAACATCCCGCTGGAGATGTGGCCCGTCCGACCCGACCGCATCACCCCCGTCCCGGACCCCGAGACGTTCCTCAAGGGCTACGTCTACACGTCGCCCGACGGCGAGCAGATCCCGCTGGAGCTCAACGAGGTCATCCAGCTGCGCCGGCCGAACCCGCTCGACCCGTACCGCGGGCTCAGCCCGGTGCTGTCGATCCTCCCGGACCTCGACACCAGCCGGTACGCCGCCGAATGGAGCCGCGCGTTCTTCATCAACAGCGCGCAGCCGGGCGGCATTCTTCAGTTCGACGAGTACCTGTCCGACTCACAGTTCGACGAACTGCGGGAACGCTGGGCCGATCAGCACAAGGGCGTCGCGAACGCCCACCGCGTGGCGATCCTGGAGAAGGGCAAGTGGATCGACCGCACCATCAGCCAGCGCGACATGCAGTTCGTCGAGCTGCGCGGCGCCACCGCCGACAAGATCCGCGAGGCCTACGGCATCAGCAAGTCCGCGATCGGTGACTTCGAGGACATCAACCGTGCGAGCGCCCTCGCGGCGAAGGCGTGGTTCGCGGAGCAGCAGACCATCCCGCGCCTGGAGCGCATCAAGGCCGCCCTCAACCACGAGCTCCTGCCGATGTTCGGCCGCGCCGCGGAAGGCCTGGAGTTCGACTACGAGAACCCGACGCCGCCCGACCCGGAGACCGAGGCCGCCACGCTGACTGCCCGGGCGAACGCGGCGAAGGCGCTCGCCGAGACCGGTATGTGGGCGCCGGAGGGCATCCTGTCCGCGGTCGGCCTGCCGGAGATGCCAGCCGCGGCCGCGCAAGGCGGCGACGGCAGCATCAGCCCGCGCGAGCTGGGCGACATGATCCAGTCAATCTACCTCGGCGTCGACACCGTGCTCACCTGGGAAGAGGCCCGCGACATCCTCAACCGCGCCGGCGCCGGGCTCGACCTCAACGTGCCGCCGCCGGCGCAGCTCGCCCGCCGCGGCCGGACCCCGGCGAAGCCCGACGCCGCGCCCGCCGAGGACGACCCTGCACCGGAGCCGACGGACACGTGGTCGGAGACCGTGGCCGGGCTTGCTGGTGAGGACATCGAGGCGGCCATGCGGTGGCAGGCGGTCGCGGTCATCGACGACAACACCTGCCAGCCCTGCCGGGACAACGACGGCCAGCTCTACCGCAACCGCGCCGCGGCCTTCAAGGACTACCCGGGCGGCTCCGGCTACGTGCACTGCACTGGTGCGGAGTACGGCAACGAGTGCAGGTGCCGTGTGGTCAAGCGGCGTCAGGGCGGTGACGCATGAGCATCATCACGCCCCAACTCGGCCGCTCCGTAAGGGCTTTGACCTGCGGAAACGGTAGAATCGGACGTATCAACAATGGACCCCGGCGGGTGCTGGAACACCCCCGGGGCATGGCCGACCTGAGAGAGCAGATCGACATGACCTACGTTACCCCTGCCTGCGCAAAACCCACCCCTGGCTACCCCCAGGGGCGCACCGGGACGATCGCCGGGTACGGAGCGCACCGCCACGCAGGCGAACCCGTATGCGAGTCCTGTGCCACGGCGCGGCGTCGGATCCGCGCTGAAGAGAGGGCACGCTCCCTCGCCTGCTTCCCCGGCGGCATCCAGGGAACCCTCGACGGCTACAAGGCGCACCTCGGCGCCGGGCAGCGCCCGTGCTCGGACTGCCGTCGCGCCCTTGTCCCCGAGCCCGGCTTGGCATGCGCACTCCCCACCCTCGACTTCCCTGGCGGACGCACCGGCACGGCTGCTGGCTACCAGGCGCACTACGTGCACGCCGAAGAAGCCTGCGCACCGTGCGCGGCTGCGCACGCCGGGAAGTGCCAGGAGCGTCACCGCAGTCTGTCCGAGGGCGAGAGGGAAGTCGTCCGGGTAGCGAACAGGGTCGCGACCAAGAAGTGGCGGGAGCGGAACCCGGGCGAGGCCCGCGAGGCAGCTCACCGCGTCATCGGCCGCAACCGCGCTGCTGTGCGGGCAGCGAAGAACCAGCCGTGCACGGACTGCGGTGTCCGCTACCCGTACTACGTCATGGAGTTCGATCACCTCGACTCCGAAACCAAAGAGTTCAACGTCAGCGCGGGCATCACACGGGCGAGCTACGAGCGACTCATGGCCGAGATCGCCAAGTGTGAAGTCGTGTGTGCGAACTGCCACGCCGAACGAACCCACCAGCGGAAGCAGGCCCGGAAGGGGGCACAGGCTGATGCCGTTTGACCCGTCCAAGATCCGGGCGAGGATCGCGTCCGAGAAGAAGCCGTACAGCATCCGTAACCTCGCAGGCGGCGAGGCCGACGTCATGCTCTACGGCGAGATCGGCTGGCTCGGCACCACGGCCGACGAGTTCGTCGCGGACATCAAGGCGCTGAGCGCGTCGCAGATCAACCTGCACCTGTCGAGCCCTGGCGGTTCGGTATTCGACGGAATTGCGATCATGAATGCGCTGCGGGCGCACCCCGCGCCCGTCACCGTCTACGTCGACTCCCTCGCCGCGTCGATCGCCTCGGTCATCGCCATGGCAGGTGACCGAATCGTGGCCCGGCAGGGAGCCGAATTCATGATCCACGAAGCGGCCGGGCTCGCCGTCGGAAACGCCGACGAGATGCGCGAGATGGCCGAACTCCTCGACCGCCAGTCCGACAAGATCGCCGGGATCTACGCGGCCCGCGCAGGCGGCAGCGTCGAGGACTGGCGCGCGGCCATGAAGCGCGAGACGTGGTTCAGCGCGCAGGAAGCCGTGGACGCTGGCCTCGCGGACGAGGTCGACGCGCCGACCCGCGAGAGCGAGCGCGCACCCGGCGAACTGGCCGTGGCCGCCTCCTGGGACCTCTCTGTCTTCCGGTACGCCGGTCGCGAGCAGGCCCCTGCACCGGAGCCGGTGGCCCTGGAGCGGGAGTCGCACACGCTGTCCGAGGACATCCGGTCGCTGATCGGCGAGGAGATCGCCGCGCAGCTCGCCGCCGCAGTGGCCCCGCCCGTCGAGGACACGACACCCGTCGAGCCGGTCGCTGAGACCACGCCCGTCGAACCCGCCCCCGAGGAGCCGACCGCCGAGCCGGAGCCGGAGGCGGCCGCTGAACCCGTAGACGAGTGGGCGGCCATGGTCGCTCACCTCTCCCAGCCCAAGCCTGACCCGTGGGCCGCGCTCGTGGCCCGCTTCACCCACAGCACGTCGGCGGCCAGCTCGGCGACGGAAGCAGCCTGAAGGAGGCAGCATGGCAACCCCCACGATCCCGAGCAACGCCGCCGAGCTGGCGGAGATGCTCGCCGACCCGACCAAGGCCAAGGACGTCGTCGAGACGCCCGAGGACCTGACCAACTTCATCATCGAGTACGCCAACCGGCAGCAGGGCGACGGCAGCGACCTGCAGCGGCAGATCGACGAGGGCGTCCAGCGCGGCATCGCCAACATGCTCCGCGACGCCGGCGCCAAGGGCGACCGCGACGAGATCAAGCGGCTGAACCTGTCCCCGGAGAACGGCGCGCGTCTGGACGCGAACGGCAACCGGGCGAACATGCTCACCTCGCACCGGCAGGCCACCGCGTACAACCCGGCCGCGCCGGGCGCCGCGGTGGACTCGCACTTCTCCAACGCCATCGACTACGTCCGCAACATCTGGCACAAGAACGTGGCCGCGGACGCCGACAAGCTCGGCGCGCTCCGCAACGCCGCGAGCAGCGTCTCGCCGGCCGACGGTGGGTTCCTGGTCCCGGAGTCCCTGCGCAGCCAGCTGCTGGAGATCGCGCTGGAGCAGTCCATCGTCCGGCCGCTCGCGACGGTCGTGCCCATGGAGTCGGCCCGCGTGCCGTTCCCCATGATCGACTCCACCACGAACAACGGCAGCGTGTTCGGCGGCATGGTCGCCTACTGGGGCGAGGAGGGCGCCGAGTTCACCGACTCGAACCCCAAGTTCGGCCGCGTCACCCTCGACGCGAAGAAGCTGACCGGCCTGAGCGCGGTCCCGAACGAGCTGCTCCAGGACTCCATCACCTCGTTCTCCGCGCTGATCGAGCGTCTGTGGCCGCAGGCCCTCGCGTTCGAGGAGGACGCGAAGTTCATCTCGGGCACCGGCGTGGGCGAGCCGCTCGGCTGGCGCGGCGAGGGCAACGCGGCCGCCGTCGCGGTCACCCGCACCACGGCGAACCAGATCAAGTACGACGACATCGTCAACATGTACGCCCGCATGCTCCCCTCGTCGCTGTCGCGCGCCGTGTGGACCTGCGCCCCCGACGCCCTGCCCCAGCTGCTCAAGATGAGCCTGTCCGTCGGCACCGGCGGCAACAGCGTCTTCGTCGTCAACGCCACCGGCCCCGCCCCGATGAGCATCTTCGGTCGGCCGCTCATCATCACCGAGAAGGGCGGCACGCTCGGCTCCCGCGGCGACCTCGCCTTCACCGACCTGGGCTACTACCTCGTCGGTGACCGCCAGACCATGACCGCCGACTCGTCCACCGACTACAAGTTCGGCTCGGACAAGACGACGTTCCGCATCATCCAGCGCGTCGACGGCCGCCCCTGGCTGCAGTCCGCCATCACCCCCCAGAACGGCTCCAGCAACACGCTGTCCCCGTTCGTCGAGCTCGCCGCCTGACCCGGCTGCACCGAGACAGAAAGGACCACCTCCATGGCCATGGAAGCACTCGGCCGCAGCTTCGACGTCAGCATCGGCGCCGCACCTGTCGACCTCTCCACCGCAGCCGTCACCGGCAAGCGCGTCAGTCTGCGCAACGCGGGCGGCTGCACCATCCTCGTCGTGAAGGGCGCCGGCACCGCCGGTGACGACCCGACGCTGACGCTGAAGCAGCACACCGCCTCGTCGGCAGGCACGACCGCCAACCTGGCGATCATCGACCACTACTACCTCAAGACCGAGGCCACCCTCGACGGCGACGAGCAGTGGACGAAGGTCACCCAGTCCGCCGCGGCCACGATCGCCGACCCCGGCGGTGCCGGCACCTCGGCGGAGTCGCAGCAGATCATCGCGATCGAGGTCGACGCCCGCTCCCTGTCGGACGGCTACGACTACATCAGCCTCGACGTCGCGGACGTCGGCACGAACGCCCAGCTGGGCGCCGTGCTGTACCTGCTGCGTGATCTGACGACGTCGCGGGCGCCCGAGAAGCTGATCGCGCCGCTGTCCTGATGACCCTGTGGATCTGCACCGGCTGCACCGCCCGCTACTCGGTGGGTGCAGCCCGGTGCCCGCACTGCAAGAGCACAGGCCACGTCGAGGAAGGCGCACACATGGGCAAGATCACCGTTCACGGCGGTGCGTCGCACGCGGCGGATATCGCCGGACCCGAGGCGGGTGAGGACGTATCAGCTGGGAGCAGCTCCGAGACATCGAGCGAGAAGCAGCCGAGTACGCCCGAGCCGAGCGAGACACCCCGCCCGTCGCGTGCCCGCACTGCGGGGAACCGCTCCAAGCCGGGCCGGAAGGCAGCGGAGTCCTCCACTGCCGAAGCGACGGCTACCAGTGGCCGCGAGACCGCGGCTTCTGCTGACGACTGAGGGGAGGGACGACGAGCATGCCGATCCGGGACAACCTGATCTTCAAGGCGTCCGGTCTGACGCTGAACTCCAGCACGAACCACGTCAGTGCGAGCGTCACGAACCTCGTGACGAACCGTGCCGAGGCCATCGACATCTCGACGGTCTCGAATGGGCTGCTCGTCGTTCACGTCGGCAACGCCCCTACCGGTACGACCCCCACCTTGGCGGTGTTCTTCGAGGTGGCGGACGAGTTCGGGAACTGGGTGCAGACCTCGTCAGCAACGTCGATCGGCGGGGCGCTGCTCACGTCGTCGGGCTACACCTACGGGCAGATCAGCACCGGCTACACGCTCGGCAACCAAGGCCGCATCCGCTGGGAGCTCACCGGCACCACCCCCAGCTTCACCGGTGTCGGCTTCTCCGTATACGGCCGCGCCTGACCCCCTGCACGAGACCACGAGAGGAGGTGACGAGAGATGACCCAGCCGGTGTACGCGACGCGTGAGGACGTGATGCGCGCCCTCGACGTGAAGGCCACGGCCCGCAGCAGCGCACAGATCGACCGCGCCCTGCAGTCCGCCAGTCGCGGGATCGACGCGCTGTGCCACCGCCGGTTCTACCCGGAGACGGCCACGCGGTCCTTCGACTGGCCGGGCTCGCAGTACCGGCCGTCGTGGCGGCTGTGGCTCGACGACTCCGAGCTGATCTCCGTCACCACCCTCACCTCCGGCGGCACGACGATCGCCGCGAGCGACTACTTCCTGGAGCCCAACCGCTCCGGCCCGCCCTACAACCGGCTGGAGATCGACCTCGACTCCAGCGCGGCGTTCGGCGGCGGCGACACCCACCAGCGGGACATCACCATCACCGGCCTGTGGGGCTACCAACTCGACGAGACCACCGTCGGGACGCTCGCGGCCGCCGTCGGCACGACGACCGCCACCACGATCACCGTGAACGGCGCCGCGTCGGCCGAACTCGGCGTCGGCAGCGTGCTGCGCATCGGCTCCGAGCGCATGCTCGTCACCAACCGCACGATGGCCGACACCGGCCAGAACGTCGGCGGCAGCGGACTGACCGCCCAGCAGAACAGCGTGACCGTCACCGTCACGGACGGCAGCGCCTTCGCCGTCGACGAGGTCCTCCTCGTCGAGTCCGAGCGGATGCTCATCGTCGACATCGCCGGCAACACCCTGACCGTGAAGCGGGCCTTCGACGGTTCGGTGCTCGCCGCGCACGCGGCTGGCGTCGACATCTACGCGGCCCGCGCGCTCACCGTGCAGCGGGGCGCGCTCGGCACCACCGCGGCCACCCACGCTGACGCGGCGAGCGTTGTGCGCTGGGACCCGCCCGGGCCGGTACGAGACCTGGCCCTCGCCGAAGCCATCAACAGGATCACCAGCGAGCAGGCCGGCTACGCCCGCACCCGGAAGACCGGCGACGGTGGCACCGGCGAGCGGGCGCTGGACGCGACGGCTCTGGCGACGCTGCGCAACCAGGTCTACGACTCGCACGGCCGGAAGGCGCGGGTGAGGTCCGTATGAGCATCGACATCCACTTCGAGGGCCCGCTGTTCGACGGGCGTGCTGAGCGCGCCATGCAGGAGGCGGCGGACGACGCGCGTGAGGACATCGCCGAGTTCGCCGAGACGCACGCGCTGACGCTCATGGGCATGGCGTTCCGGCACCCGACGGGCTACTACGAGTCCCGCGTCACCACCACCCGCCTCAGCGCGGACACGTCTCTCGTGCACGACCAGGGCGTGGTGTACGGGCCGTGGCTGGAGGGCGTCGGCTCCCGCAACTCGCCAGTCACCCGCTTCCCTGGCTACTGGCACTGGAAGCGCACCAAGACCCTCGTCCGCGAGCGCGGCCCGCAGATCGCCGAGCAGGCCGTCCGCCGTCATCTCCCCGCGATGGGGGGCTGACCGATGGCATTGGACATCATGGGCCTCCTTGACGCGGTCGTCTCGCATGCACTGGCGTCCGGGCACTTCGAGCGGGTGAACCAGCACGAGCCGGAGAACGCGCCCGGGCATGGGCTGACGTGCTCCGTGTGGGCCAACCAGATCACGCCTCTGCGCTCGTCCGGCCTGAACTCGGTCACCACCCGAGTCAGCTTCACGGTGCGGCTCCAGACGCTCATGTTCGACCCGCCCGACGCGATCGACCCCACTATGGTCGCCGCCGTCGACGACCTCTGCGGCGCCTACGTCGGTGATTTCACCCTTGGCGGGCTGCTGCGGGAGATCGACATCCTCGGCGCCCACGGCCAGCCCCTCGACGTCCGCGCGGGCTACCTCCAGCAGGACGGCACCAAGTACCGGGTCATGGACATCGCCGTGCCCTGCATCGTCAACGACCTCTGGGAGGAGACCCCGTGAGTAAGCAGTCCGGGCTCGGCGACAACTTCTACCTGCACGGGTACGACGTCTCCGGCGACATCAACAGCATCGCCGTGGCCGGCGGCCCCGCCACGCTCGACACGACGGGCATCGACAAGAGCGGTCACGAGCGTATCGGTGGGAAGCGCACCGGCTCGATGGGCGGGACGTGCTTTTTCAACCCGGGGACGGACCGTGTGCACCCGCGGCTGAGCACGCTGCCGACGACGGACGTGATCGCGTCGTACTTCCGGGGGACGACGCTGGGGAATCCGGCGGCGTGCCAGGTGTCGAAGCAGGTCAACTACGACGGCCAGCGCGGCGACGACGGGGCGTTCACCTTCACCTTCGATCTCCAGTGCAACGGGTTCGGTGTCGAGTGGGGCCGGTCGCTGACGGCCGGCGTGCGCACCGACACCGCGGCGACGAACGGCTCGTCGATCGACACCGCAGCGTCGGCGGCGTTCGGGGCGCAGGCTTACCTCCAGGCGTATGCGTTCACCGGCACGGACGTCACGGTGAAGATCCAGGACAGCGCGGACAACTCGACGTTCGCGGACGTCGCCGGGCTCAGCTTCACGCAGCTCACCGCCGGGCGCACCGCGGAGCGGATCGCGACGGCGAACAACGCCACCATCCGCCGCTACATCCGAGCGGTCACCACGACGACGGGCGGGTTCTCCTCGCTGGCGTTCTCCGTGGTGATCGTGAAGAACGAGATCGCAGGGCAGGTGTTCTGATGCGACCGGTGACTCGTATCGACCCGGCGCTGCCGGTGCAGGCGTACCAGACCTACCAGATCACCAGCCCGCGTGACACGAGCGTGGTGGCGGCGTGCGAGCAGGTCGGCTGCCCGCAGTGGCGGCACGGCTGGGACTCCGTCATCGACGAGCGCACGGAGCTCGGCGCGACGCAGGCCGCCTACATCCGGGGCCAGTCGCGGCGCACGTTCCGCGAGATGCGCACCGAGCAAGGCCTCACGGTGTTCCGGTTCGAAAGCGGTCAGCGCTGCTTCGCCGAGCACCGCACCCGACCCGAGATCTACCTCGTCCGTGACGGGGACTGGCGGGGCAACCCGACCGGCCGGAAGCGGCAGCACACCCGTCCGCAGGACTGGGTGGAGGACTTCGGCGAGAACCAACTCCGCCTCGTCGACCAGCAGCAGAAGGGATAGGCCATGGCCAAGGAGAGCGGCCTCGGGTGGACGACCTGCTCCGTGGATGACGCGGGCGGCACCGCCAGGGCGATCAAGAACGACATCACCAACCTGCAGTTCGCCACCCCGCGCGGCGTGCAGGACATCACCGGCATCGACAAGTCGGCCTATGAGCGGCTCCTGCTGCTCGCCGACTTCAGCATCACCCTCAACGGCGTCTTCAACGACGCCACGAACGCGAGCCATGACGTGTTCAAGACCGTGCCGTCCACCTCGGTGGCGCGCACCGTGTCCCTGACCGTCAGCGGCCAGAGCCTCAACAACGAGTGCCTCTTCACCGACTACCCGCTCAGCCGCTCCGACAGCGGCGAGCTCACCTTCGCGGTCCCCGGCGTCCTGTCGGATGGCACCGTCCCGACCTGGACATAGGGGGTAAATAGGATGGGTTACCGCCCGAAGAGGCGCGTCTACGCGCTGGACTTCACCGGCACCGAGTACGAGGGCCTCCAGGCCAGCGTGCGCGGCATGACCGTGGCAGAGGAACTGGAACTGGATGGCGTCGACATGGACGCCGACCTGATCGTCAAGACGCTCGTGAAGCGCCTGGTGTCGTGGAACGTCGAGGACGATCAAGGGCAGCCCGTCCCGACCACGTATGAGGGCGTGTGCACTCAGGACGTGGCCATGATCCTGGCCATGCTCGACGCCGTGCGCAAGGCGAACAGCGGGGTCTCTGACCCTTTGCCGCAGAGCTCGCCCTCTGGCGAGCCGTCCCCGGCGGTGTCGATTCCGATGGAACCCCTGTCCGAGAGCCCTCAGACCTCGGCCGTGCCCGCCTGATCCTCGGCCTCCTGCAGCGCTTCCCCGGCTACACGCTCACGACGCTGCTGCAGGAGGACGCCGAGCTGCTCCGGCTCCTGAAGATCGAACAACTCGGAACACCAGCACCAGAGGGAGGTGTCGACGGTGGGTAACGACATCGAGATCCGCGTCCGGGTCGCCAACCAGACCGGCACCGGACTCACCTCCGTCAACTCCTCCCTCAGCACCCTCCGGGACCGTGCCCGGGCTGCATCCACGGCGCTCACCGGACTGCGCGCGGCCGCCCGTGACATCGACGTGGCGGTACGCCTTGATGACCGCACGGTGGCCGGGTTCGCCGCTATCCAGCGGTCCATGACCGCCATCCGGGCAGCCAGCCGCGCGGACATCTCCGTTGGGCTGGACGACCGGACCGCCGCCGGCTTCACCACGATCTCCGGCCGCATACGGGACCTGCGCGCGCAGTCCCCGATCCGCCTCGACGTCACCTTCGACAACCAGTCCGGGCAGATCAACAGCACCAGCCGCGCCATCCGCGGCTTGAACACCGCGGCGCAGCGCGCCTCAACCTCCCTCGCAGCCCTCACTGCGGCTGGCGTGACCGCGTCGGTGTCGCTGCAGCGCCTCGCCGCGGCGGCGGAGGACGCGACCCGTGAGCTGAACCAACTGCGCGCGGCCGGGAGTCGCGCTGCCACCGCTGTTGGCCGGCTGGGGCAGCGTGCGGAAGACACAGAGGACCGTCTCGCCCACCTCACGGGCACGGCCGCCAACCTCACCCTTCAGATCGGCGATCTGGGGAGTGCTAGCCGGGACACCGGCGACGACCTTCGGGATCTGCGCGGCAACCTGGGCACCCTCACCGTCTCGGCCAACAACGCGGCAAACGCCTTCGGGGGGAGCGGCAGCACGGGCTTGCGGGGCAAGCTGATCGGCACTGCGGTGGCCCTGGGCAGCGCCCTGCTCCCCACGATCGGCGCGTTGTCGCCGATGCTGTTCGGGATGACGGCCGTCGTCGGCGGCGGCGCGCTGGCGCTCGACGACTTGAAGAAGAAGGCCAAGGAGCTCAAGCCCGCCTTCGAGGACTGGAAGAAGACAGCGGAGAAGACCGTCGCCCCGCACACCGAGAAGGCCGTGAAAAGCCTGTCCGGGGCGATGAAGGACCTGACACCGGTCATCAAGATCGGTGCGGACACCTTCGGCCGGATCACGGAAAGGGCCGCGCGGTTCGCCGACTCGCCAGCGTTCCAGTCGGCGCTGCTCACCAACGTGAAGATGGGCTCGGCGTGGTTCAAGGACTTCGCCGGGTCGATCGGATCGTTCACTCAGGCGTTCCTGGAGTTCGGTGCCAAGTCCCAGCCGGCCCTGGATGCGTGGGACAGCCTGCTGGGCGGGTTCCTGGACACGGGTCTGCCGGGCATGTTCGACGGGCTGGAGCAGGGCATCGGCGGCTCGTCGGAGATGTTGGGCGGTCTGGCGTCGCTGATCAACGACTCGCTGCTGCCGTCGCTCGGGAAGATCGCGGGGTCCTTCGGCGAGACCTTCGGGCCGCTGCTCGGCGAGGCGTTTCGTGGGGCGGGCCTGGCCGTTGAGGGCTTCGCGTCCGTGTTCGAAGGGGCGATGGAGGGCCTGGAGCCGGCGGCGCACGTGGCGGCCGACGTCTTCCGCACCTTCAACGAGGTCGGCCGGATCGGCTTCGAGGTCGCCTCGGATCTGGCGAGCGTCCTCGGTGGGGCGCTGGTCGAGTCCCTGCTGGCGGTGTCGGGCGTCGACGTCTCGACGATGGGTGAGGGCTTCCGGGGCCTGTCGAACTGGGCGAAGGAGAACGAGACCGCCATCCGCGGGGCGTTCGTCGCGGTCGGCCAGACGATCATCGACATGGTCAACACCGGCATCCAGTGGCTGCCGATCCTCAGCAACGGCTTCACGCTGATGGCGCAGACGGCGATCGAGTCCGCGGACCTGGTCGTGTCTGGGCTCGCCATGGCCTTCGGGAACATCCCCGGCATCGGTGACGCGCTGAAGGAGTCGAACCGTAAGTTCGACGAGTGGGCGGCCGGCGCCAGCGAGACGCTGGGTGCGGTCAACGGGAAGATCGGCGAGTTCGCGACCACGGCCAACGAGAAGCTGAGCCGGGCGAAGCTCAAGCTCGACGTGAAGGCGGCCGAGGACAACCTCGCCTCCATCAAGGAGAAGCTGAACGACAAGGACCTGACGCGGGAGCGGAAGGCGAAGTTGTCGGCCGACAAGCGGGAGGCGGAGGCCGCCTTGCGGGCCGCTCGCGGCGAGCTCAACGCCTTCGACAAGCGCCGTTCCGAGGCCACGATCGCCGCCAACCCTCGCCCGTTCTTCGGCGAGGCGCAGCGGGTGAGGGGCACGAAGTTCTCGAAGAAGAATGTGCCGGTCGGCGCCAACGCGGCGATGTTCAACGCCGCGGTGCGGGCGCTGACGGGACGGGTGCTCGGCACGTCGTACATCAACGTGCAGCAGCGGTTCGTGGGCTCGGCGGCCGACAACCGGGCGGCGTCGCGATTCAGCGCCAACGGCAACATCTTCCGCTCCTTCGCCGACGGCGGGGTGGAGGACCACAGCGCGCAGATCGCCCCGGCCGGGGCGTGGCGGGTGTGGGCGGAGCCCGAGACGGGCGGAGAGGCGTACATCCCGCTCAGCCCCACGAAGCGGCCCAGGTCCCGGCAGATCGCCGAAGAGACCGTGGGCATCCTCGGCGGCGCGGTGAAGTGGTACGCCAAGGGCGGTGTCACCAAGGCGGAGAAGGCGGCCCGGAAGGACGCCTGGGGCGACCTGACCATCAGCCACTTCGGGCAGATGGCCGGCTACCGGCGCTCGGAGTTCGGGTCGGCGTTCGCGAACCCGGACAGCGTCAGCAGTCTGGTGAACGCGCTGAACCAGTGGCGCGGCATCATCATGAAGGCCACGCACGGCGGGCAGGAGCGCTCCCTACTGAAGGCCCTCGACTCGACCGGCAAGAAGTTGCTGAGCTGGGAGAAGCAGCTCGGCAAGGTGTCCGCGTCGCTGGAGAAGGCCAAGGACAAGCTCGACAGCCTCAAGCAGGCCGCGGCGTCCCTGTCCGACAGCGTGAAGTCCGGGGTGCTGAACGCCTCGAACATCACCCGCGGCGCCAGCGGCGACGGCCCGGTCACCGTCGCGTCCATCATGGGCGGCCTCACCGCCTCCCGGGACAAGGCCACCGCGTTCGCCCAGGCGCTGAAGGACCTCAAGGGCAAGGGCCTGTCGTCGTCGCTGCTGCAGCAGGTCGCCGAAGCCGGCGTCGAGGGCGGTGGGCTGGAGACGGCGGGGGCGCTGTTGCAGGCGTCGTCGTCGGAGATCGGCTCGCTGAACTCGCTGCAGTCGCAGATCACTGGCGCGGCCGGTTCGGCGGGGAAGACGACGGCGGACTCTGTGTTCGGGGCGGCGATCAAGGCGCAGGAGTTGCAGGTCAAGAAGCTGACCAACTCGCAGGAGAAGCTGGCGCGCTCCATGGACAAGCTGGCGAAGGCTATGGAGAAGCAGATCGAGTCGGCGTTCAAGAAGAAGGCGTCGGGGGGGATCATCGGTGCCGCGTCGGGTGGTCTGCGCTCCGGCTGGACGATGGTCGGCGAGCACGAGCCCGAGCTCGTGCGGCTCCCGTTCGGGTCCCGCGTGTACTCCGGGCCGGACACCCGCCGCATGCAGCAGCAGGCCTGGGCATCCATGCTCAACACCCCCCGCACCGGCGGCACCCGATACGCACCGACGCCGGCCGCCACCAGCGATGCGCAGCCGATCGTGCTCCAGGTGAGCATCGCCGGGCGCGAGTTCGGAGAGCTGTGGGTGGACACCGGCCGGCGGGTGGTCAAGGCCCGCGGCTCGATCGAGGCGGTCCTGCAGCCGCCGCGCGGCAGGTAACGAGGAAGGGACGGGATAGTGCCGTACATCGTGTGGAATGGCCCGGCGCCGACGACTGCCGCGCAGCAGTCGGTGACGACGGGCACGAGCATCAAGACGATGCTCCAGCTCGCCACGCCGTCGACGAGGCAGATCCAGCTGCTGGAGTGGGGGTTCAGCCTGGACGACCCGCCCGGTGCGGACGGCGTCGTCGAACTGCTGCAGACGGACGTGGCCGCCACGGTGACCGCGCACGTCAACGCGGGCGTGCAGAACCTGGACCCCAACGGGGCGAACACGCTACTCACCCTGGGCACCAGCGCGACCGGATACACGGCGACCGCGGAGGGCACCACGACGGCCAGCCGCGTCTTCGACACTGTCTCCCTGTCCTCCGTCTCGGGCGAGTCGGGGCTGCAGTACGTGCGGCAGTGGATGCCCGACACCCGCCCGATCATCGCCGTGAGCCGGTTCCTCCGGGTCCGCGCGACCACGCCGACCACGGCCACCGACATGCGCTGCTGGGTGATTTTCCAGGAGGTGGGCTGACCGATGCCGATCGCCCCGCTCGTCGCCGCCGTCCGGCGCCGCCTCACCAACCTGCCCGGCCCACTACGGGGCAGCGGAGAGGCGTCGAACGACGAGCCGGTACAGGTCGAACTGTGGGTGGCGGGCGAGTGGGTCGACATCACCTCCTACTGCATGGTCCGTGACGACAGCGGCCAGATCCGCATCACCTACGGCATCCAGGGCAGCGAGGGATCCCAGACCGAGCGCGCGACGGCGACCCTGCAGTTGAAGAACCAGGACGGCCGCTTCTCCCCGCGCAACCCCTCCGGCCCGTACTACGGGTCCATCGGCCGCAACACCCCGCTCCGGATCAGCGTGCCGGACGGCAACGGCGGCAAGGCGTACCGACTGTGGGGCGAGGTCACCGAGTGGGCCCCGAACTGGGACCCGTCGGGCAGCGATGTGTGGGTCGACGTGACGGTGGCGGGCATCCTGCAGCGTCTGGCGCAGGGCCCGGCGCCGGAGCGGTCGGTGGTGTACCGGGCGATCACGGAGCCGCTCGCGAGTAGCGTGGTGGCGTACTGGCCGTGCGAGGACGCGGACGGCTCGACGCAGATTGCCTCGGCGGTCACCAGCGGCAGCCCGATGACGTTCTCCACCGGTACCCCGGACCTGGCGGCGAGTACCAGGTTCGCAGCGAGTGACCCGCTGCCCGTCTTCACCGGGGCGGCGATGAGCGGCGGCGTCTCCCGGTACGACACACCGACCGCGACGCAGGTCCGCTTCTTCTTCACGACGCCGTCGACGTCGCTGTCCGACCGCAAGGTGATCATGCGGGTGAGCCAGGCCGTGGACACCAGCACCACGCCGCTCGCCCACTACGAGCTGGTCTACAACGCCACCACCCGCAGTCTCAGTCTGATCTTCATGGGCGACGACGGCACCAACTTCGGCGTAGACCTGGACCACACCTTCGACATCCGCAACAAGCTCCTGTACGTCAGCCTGGAGTTCCAGGAGTCCGGCTCCAGCACCATCTACACCATCCGCACCCTCGACGTCCTCAACGGCGTCGAGTCGTCCACGGCGCTGACCCGGAACACCGAGGGCCTCACCCGCTGCACGGCGGTCCACGCCTTCGTCGCGTCCATCTCCGCCGTCGGCCCGAACAGCACGACGGGGCTCACAGGCGGCGTCCTCGGCCACATCACCGTCGAGAACGCCATCAGCGACATCGACGCCCTCGGCGCCCGCCTCAACCCCATCGGCGAGACAGCCGGCCGCCGCATCCAGCGGCTGTGCGGCGAGGAAGCGATCCCGTTCGAGTGGGTCGGCGACCTGGACGACACAGTGCGGATGGGCGCCCAGGGCAAGGCGAACCCCCTCACCCTGATACAGGAAGCGGTACTCGCTGACGGCGGCCTGCTGTACGAGACCCGCTCGGCGCTCGGCCTCGGCTACCGCACCCGCGCCAGCCTCTACAACCAGGACCCCGCGCTGATCCTGTCGTACTCGGGCTACAACCTGGCCGCAGTGCCAGTGCCAGTGGAGGACGACCGGACCACTCAGAACGTGCTGACCGTCACCGCGGGCGGCGTGTCGGAGACCTACGAAGAGACCGACGGCCCGCTCGGGACCCAGGCGATCGGCAAGTACGGCGAGAGCTCAGGGCTCACCCTCAACCTCGCCACGACGGACCGGGCTACGATCCGCGACCACGCCGCGTGGCGCGTCCACCTCGGCACCACCGACGAGGAGCGCTTCCCCCGCATCAGCGTGAACCTGGCCCACCCCAGCATCACCCCGGACATGCGGCGCGCAATCCTCGCCCTCCGCCTCGGCGACCGCATCCAGATCACCAACCCGCCCGCGTGGCTCGCCCCGGACACCATCGACCAGCTCATCCTGGGCATCGACCCGGAGACCATCAACCACTTCGAGCAACGGCTGACGTTCGCCTGCGCGCCGGCGTCGCCGTACACGGTGGGCTACCTGGACGACGAGACGCGCATCGACACGGACGGTTCGGTGCTGGTGTCGGCGGTGGGCTCGTCGGATACGTCGCTGGTGGTGGCGCCGTCGCCGGGTGAGGTGACGCTGTGGACGACGAGCAGCGCGGACTGGCCGTTCGACATCCGGGTGGGTGGCGAGGTGATGCGGGTGACCGCTGTCAGCGGGGCCGTGTCGGACACGTTCACGCGCACAACCTCGAACGGGTGGGGCACGGCGGATACGGGCCAGTCGTGGACGAATACCGGTGGCGCGGCCTCCGAGTACGCCACGAACGGGACGCAGGCCACGCACAGCCCCACGGCGGTGAACAGCTCGCGGTTCAGCGTGGTGCCGTCGCCGTCGGCTGATGTGGACGTGCGGGTGAGCGTGTCGACGGCGGCCCTGGCGACGGGCGACTCGCAGTACGCGATGGTGCTGGGCCGCTACATGGACGCCAACAACACCTACGGCGCGAGGCTGGATTTCCGCACCGACCAGACCCTCCGTCTCGTCCTGCAGAAGCGCGTCGGCGGCGCCCAGTCCGACCTGTCCACGACCACGATCCCGGGCACGCACGCGGCCAGCACGTTCTTCACGATCCGCTTCCAGGTGAAGGGCGCGCGGCTGCGGGCGAAGGCGTGGGCGACGAGCGAGGCGGAGCCGGACTGGCAGTCGACGGTGACCGACGGATCGCTCAGCACGGCCGGGTCGGTGGGTGTGCGGTCTGTCCTCGGCAGCGGCAACACCAACGTTCTGCCGCTGACGTTCACCTACGACAACTTCCAGCTGACGGACCCGCAGACGTTCACGGTGACCCGCAGCGTCAACGGCGTCGTCAAAGCACACAGCGCGGGCGCGGACGTGCGCCTCGCGAACCCCTGGATTCTTCCCCTGTAAGGAGGGCAGCGTGGCCGAGTACTACCCCCAGCCGGCGGCCGGACAGCGTGCGACCGCCGCTCTGCTGCGGAGCATGTTGCCGCAGACTGCGCGGAAGACCGCGGATACCAGCCGCGCGGCGACCACTACGGCGACGGCCGACCCGCACCTGCAGTTCGAGGTGGAGGCGAACGCCGTCTACATCTGGCACGGGTGGATCAAGTACTTCGCCGACCCGGCTGCCGACTTGCTCATCGACTTCTCCGTCCCCACGGGGTCGCTCGGCGAGTGGCACCTGGCCGCCCCGGGCTCGGGCACCGCGGCGTCGGGAACGACGGGCTACAGCCTGCGTATGGAGTCCAACGACGTGACGCAGTCCCGCAACGCCTACGGCACCAGCGACGCGGACATGGGCGCCATCCTTCACGGCACGCTCCGCGTCGGCAGCACGGCCGGAACGTTCTCCCTGGACTGGGCGCAGGCCGCTTCGTCGGCCATCGCCGCGGTTCTGTACACCGACTCGTGGCTTGAGCTGCGACGCACCGCATAGGAGACCTCATGGCAATCGTGACTCGACGGCACGAGTCGATGCAGTACGACGGCACGAACGGCACCGCGGTCGCGGAGTGGCTGGACGGCGCGTACACGATCTCCAGCGACACGGGCGTGCAGTTGATGCTGCTCAGCTCGGAGGGCTCGCGGAAGGTCATCCCGGCCGGGGGCTGGCTGGTGCGGGACGCGTCGCACGAGCTGGTCTGGTACGGCACGGCCGCCGCGTACGCCGTCCAGTGGACCGCTGTCGGGGGCGGCTGACATGGCCTGGTACCCGGGCGCCACCAAGATGGAGCTGCAGCCGGAGTCCGATCAGCAGGCGGCGATCCGGCCGACGCAGTTCATCGTGCACAGCATCATCGCGCCGTGGACGGCAAAGCGGACCTACGAGTACTGGCGCGACTCCACCAACCTGGAGTCCCACTTCGGGCTGGGCTACGAGGGGGACCTCGGCCAGTTCATCGGCACGGAGACCCGCGCTGACGCGAACGCGGGCGCCAACCGGCGGCCCGACGGCACGGGCGCGGTATCGATCGAGACGGCGTCCAACACCAAGGGCTCCGACCCGTGGACGGCCGCCCAGGTCGAGGAACTCATCAAGCTGGGCGTGTGGCTGCACCAGCACCACGGGATCCCGCTGCGGATCTGCCGCAGCCACGACGACCCCGGGATGGGCTACCACTCCATGTTCCCGGAGTGGTCCACCAGCGGCACGGCCTGTCCGGGCGCGGCCCGGATCAAGCAGTTCCGTGAGGTCGTGTTCCCGGGCATCGTCGCCCGGGCGGCCGGCAAGAGCGAGGAGGACGACATGCCCACTGCAGCTGAGGTTGCGAAGGCGGTGCTGACGCTGGACGGGGTGATCTCCGTTCCGGGTGCGCCGGCGACGAACCCGACGTGGACGCTCTCGTCGGTGCAGACGGAGATCCTGAAGCGGCTGGACAAGGCGAACACGCAGCTCGCCGCGCAGTCGGCGGCGATCACCAAGCTCGCGGGCATGGTCGGTGAGGACGTCGACACAGCCACGGTAGTGGCTGCGGTCGAGAAGGCCATCGCGGACGCGGTGGTGAAGGTGAGCGTCGACGTGACGGGGCCGACCCCGTGAGCGCCGCTGACGCGGTGTACCGCGAGCGGAGCCATCTCGTTGCCCATCTGGCGGCGGCGTACCCGTCGACGATCGGCTACCACGACCCGGCCGAGCCTGAGTGGGCAGTCGTCATCGTCGATCTGCCCACCGGGCAAGCGTCGTGGCACGTCTCGCCTGACGACATGGACCTCTTCGAGCACGTGACGCGTTCGGAGATCAACACGTGGGACGGCCATACCACGGAAGAGAAGTACGCGCGCATCGACGCGCACGCTCGCGCGCTCGCGCAGAAGGAGAAGTGATCATGCCGAAGGAAGAGACGAAGCGGACCGTGCGCACGGTGCTTCAGACGGCGGTGGGTACCGCGGTGGCGTTGCCGGGGATCGTGGCGGCGTCGGGTGTGCCGGAGTCGCTGCCGTGGGTGGCGGGGGCGCTGGCGGTGGCGGGTGGATTCGCGCGGGTGATGGCGCTGCCGTCGGTGCAGGGGCTGCTGCCGTCGTGGCTGCGGACCGACGGGGCTGAGGCGGTGAGAGAGTGACGCCGCCGGAGACGACCTCCGTCGCCGTCGAACTGGCCAACCTGAGGAGCGACATCGGCAGCTTCGGCCGAGACCTCGGCGAGATCAAGACGTCCTGCGCTGTCCTCGTCGAACGGTCGGCCCGCACAGAGCAGGACGTGCGTGACCTCCGGCGCGAGCTGGAGGACGAAGTACGGAAGTTGCGTGACGACGAGCTGAAGCCGCTGAAGGCCGACCTCGACGCGGTGAAGGGCCGCCAGTGGCCGCTGCAGTCGATCGCCGGGCTGGCGTCGGCGACGGCTATCGGCCTGGGCATCTGGACGGCGGTCGGCCGGTGAATCCGGGCGACGCGGTGTGGGGTGGGCTGATCCTGGCCGGGGCTGTGGTGGAGACGTATGCGCTGCGGACTGCCCGGCAGGAGGCCACTCTGTCGGCGGCTACGCGCCGTTGGTGCCGGGTCCACACGAAGGCGGGCAAGGTCCTGTTCGTCGGCGGCTGGGTCGGGTTCTCCGTCTGGTGGGTGCACCACGTCATCGCCTGACCGGGCTTTTTGCCGGACCTGGCAAGAACCCTCACGGGCCTCGTCCGCTACGGCGGGCGGGGCCCTCTGCCATGCTGGGGGTGTGGATGACGACGTGGTGATCGAGGTGACCCGCGAGGAGTGGCTCGCTGGCTGCCGTCACGCCCTTGCTGAGCTCGGGCTGACGTATACCGAGCTGGAGCGACAGGCCCGGGACCGTGGGGGCAACTTCGAATCGGCGCAGGCACACGTGCTGTGGGTGTCGATCGGTGACACCGTCACGGCGGAGGAACTCGGCGAGTAGGCTACGCGGCCTCGACGACTTCCCCGCGTTCGACCTGCCGCAGCTCGGCCAGCAGCCGCCCGTACTCCTCCCGCTGCTCATCCGTCAGCCGCAGCGCCGGATGCCCGCCCGGCCCAGTCCACAGCGCGCGGATCGCCTGATTCAACTCCGCAGCAGAGCGCACGGGACCACGGGTCACGAGATCGGGGGACATACCACCAGCCTACGCGGCCCCTTCCACCACAGACCCCTCACACGAAAACGGCCCCGCCCCTACCCTGGACAGTGCGACCCGTAACCAGGAAAGGGGCGAGACCATGCCATCCGATGCTACCCCGGACCCTTACGCCGACCCCATGGCGTTCGGCCAACGCATGCAGATCTACCGCCAACGCCGCGGCATGAGCCGACCCGTCCTCGCCGGCTTCCTCGGCAAGTCCCCGTCGTGGGTCAAGCAGGTGGAGACTGGCCAGATCCAACCCCCGAAGCTGCCCATGATCCTGCGCATCGCCGAGCTGCTGCGCGTCCGTGACCTCGCGGACCTGACCGGCGACCAGACCCTGCACGTCGACCTGTTCATCGGGCCCGGCCACCCCCGCCTCGCGGGGGTGAAGGCCGCCGTCGACGCGTTCCCGCTGACTGCGGACCGGGAGGCGCCGCCGACCCAGCACCTGCGGCACCGACTCGACGCGGCGTGGACCGCCCGGCACGAGGCCCCCAACCACCGGGAGGTCGTGGGCAAACTGCTTCCCGACCTGATCCGTGACGCCCAGCTGGCGGTCCGGCAGTCCAACACGGCGGCCGAGCGGCGCGCGGCGCAGGCGATCCTCTCCGAGGTGTACAGCCTCAGCCAGTTCTTCGTCGCCTACCAGCCCGACAGCGCCCTCCTGTGGCGCGTCGCCGAGCGCGGCATGGTCGCGGCCCAGGACTCCGAGGACCCGCACGCCGTCGGCGTCGCCGCGTGGCTCACCGCCCAGGCCCACCGCGACTCCGGCCCCGCGCACTTCGACGCCGCGGACGCCGTCACGCTGGAGGCGCTCCGCTACCTCGAACCCCACCTCCCGGACGCGGACGACAACGTCCTCGCCGTCGCCGGTGCGTTGCAGTTCGAGGCCGGGTACACCGCGGCGCGCCGCGGCGAGAACGGCACGGCATGGGGCTGGTGGGACAAGGCGGAGAAGACCAGCAAGAAGCTGCCGGCCGGCTACTTCCACCCGGTGACGTCGTTCTCCCGGGCCATCATGGGTGCCCACGCCGTGACGGTCGCGGTGGAGCTCCACCAGGGTGGGGAGTCGGTGCGGCAGGCGGCTCGGGCAGACAAGGCGGTCATCAAGTCGCGGCCGCGGCGGGCCCGGCATCGGATTGAGGAGGCGCGCGCCTACCAGCTCGACGGGCAGCCGGATGTGGCGCTCGCGACGTTGGACAAGGCGCATGAGGCGGCGTCGGAGACGATCAAGTACAACGGGTACGCCCGCAGGATCGTGCTGGAGGAGACCGAGGCGAAGCAGCCCGAGCGGCGGCAGCGCGCGTCGGAGTTGGCGGTGAAGCTGGGCCTGTTGGCCGCGTGAGGTGAGGGGCAGGATTCCTGCCCCTTCTCCTGCTGTGGGGCCTCTACGGTCGGTGGTGTGAGACGGATCACCGCGGCCGTGGAGGCCCCAGCTGTACGCGCGACCAGCAGTGACGCTGGTCCTCTCGCGCTGCTGCCCCTGCCCAACGTGCGCCGCCTGTCCGGGTTACAGACCGAGGGCGCCGTGTGCGTGTGGTGCGGCGCCAGCCTCGTCCCGCACACAGCGCGCGACCTCGGCGCCCGGCCCGGCCCCGACGGGGTGACCATCTTCCCCCGCGGCTGCGCTGGGTGCGTCCGCGCGACGGCATCCGACGTGTACCGCATCCACGTGGCAGCGTGCAGCACCTGCCTCCGCAACCAGCCGTGCACCGACCGGCAGGCCCTGTGCCGTCTCGCCTCGGAGGGCGCGCCATGACCCTCCCTACGCCGCCGCCTGTCAGCGACCTGACGTATGGCCAGTACCAAGGCTGGAACTGCTGCTGGTGCAACGCGCGTCTCACGGGAGGCGCAGTCCCCGCGGGTATCGCGCAGGGCGCGTCGGGCGCCCACGATCTCAGCATGCAGGTGTACGCCTGCCGCATCTGCGTCTCTCAGAGCCCTCGGTCCCGGTCGTGAGGTGCCGGCGCCGAGATGAGCGGCCGCCCCGACGCCCCGTTACGGGCGGCCGCGGCCTGCCGCCGGGACAATGCCCCGTTCTGGCGGCGGGCCACTACACGAGAGAGGAGAGCGGCGTGTCCAGTTCCCGAGCGATGCGGAGCAGCAGGCGGAGCGTCGGGTTGGCGCGGCCGGCTTCGATCTCCTGGAGGGTGAAGCGGCTGATGCCGGCGGCGAGGTGGAGCTGCTCTTGGGTGCGGTTTTGGCGGAGGCGTTCGGCGCGGATGCGGTCGCCGATGGCCCGGCAGTGTTCGGTGAGCCAGGCGTCGTCATCGGGTGCGTGCACTCTGGACACGCTCTGTCGAAGGTGATCACATGTCAGCCTGATAGATCAGGCATTCTTTGATCAGGGGCGGGTACTGGCAGGGCAGCGCATGCATCTGTTTGAGAACTCGACAGTGGGCAAATCGAGATGACAGATGGCGCTTGCCGCCACCCCCCTCACGAACCCGGCATGGGTCCGCCGGCGCGGCCCGTGCTGGTTGAGCCGTCCATCCGTCGTGAGCACCCCCTCGGCGGCGGGTGGGCGGTTCTGAGGCTCTACGGTCAAGCGGAAGTAAACTCACTCGAACGAGTGAACGATTACCCCGTGACGTTTGTAGGGTGCACGCGTTAGAACAGGACAGCCAGGGTGGGGGCTCTGCCCGCCTCCCCGGGTGGCCAACTCCCACCCTGGTCTCATGGCCCCCGACGCTTCCTGCGCCGGGGGCCATTCGCCTCCCATGGGAGACGGATGGGAGAAAGATCTTGCCCATCAGGGTCAACTCAAACCAACCATGACCAACCAGGGTCAGCCACTGCGAACGAACACGCAGGGCGCGCCTCCCACCAGGGGGGATACGCCCTGCTCAAGTGATGTTCACGTTCATGCTCGGTGTGACGCGGGTGTGGTTCTCGATGTCCCGGGACGGGCTGCTGCCCACCTGGTTCGCGAAGACGCATCCGACGCGGCACGTGCCGACGCGGGTCACCTGGATCGTGGGGGTGGCCTCGGCGGTGATCGCCGGCTTCCTGCCGATCGGCGAGGCGGCCGAGCTGACCAACATCGGCATCCTGCTGGCGTTCGTCGTGGTGTGCGCGGCGGTGATCGTGCTGCGCTACCGGCGGCCGGATCTGCCGCGCACCTTCCGCACGCCGTGGATGCCGGTGGTGCCCGCGGTGGGGATCGTGTTCTCCATTTGGCTGATCACGTTCCTGCAGTGGCAGACCTGGGTGCGGTTCGCCGTCTGGTTCGCGCTGGGGCTCGTCGTCTACTGCGCCTACTCCTACCGGCACTCGAAGCTCGCCGGGCGCCGGCCGGAGCAGGCGGACTGAGCTCCTACTCCCCCATCACCAGCCCGTCCTTCGCCGCGCCGCGGCTGAGGACGACGTCGCGGATGCGGTCGCGGACGGCCCGGACGTCGGCGCCCTGGGCGAGCGCCCGGTTGAGGTTGACGACCCGGCCGGCGTCGACGTCGAACAGCTGCGGGACGAACTCGGCCCGGGTCACCTCCCATCGGCCGCCCGGCCGGGCGGGCGGGGCGAAGGTGAAGCGGCCCAGGGTGGACTGGTTGCCGCGCGGGTCCTTGGCGCCCTCGTGGTTGGTCATGAGGCCGGCGATCTGGTCGCCCATGCCGTAGATCACCCAGGTGCCGTTGACCTTCTCGTAGGCCTGCGGGACGTGGGCGTGGGTGCCCAGGATCAGGTCGATGTCGGGGCGGCCCGCGCCGCGGGCGGCGGTGAGGCTCCGGGCCAGGGACAGCTGAACCTCGTCGGGGGCGTCCTGCCATTCGGTGCCCCAGTGCAGCGAGACGACGACCACGTCGGCGCCGGCACCGCGCGCGGCCCGGGCGTCGGCGAGGATCCGGCTCTCGTCGATGAGATTGACGGCCCAGGGCTGCCCCTCGGGGAACGGGATGCCGTTGGTGTGGTAGGTGTAGGCGAGGTGGGCGATCTTCGCCGGGCCGGCCTGGAGGACCGTCACGGTGCGGGCCTCCTCCTCGGTGCGGGCCGAGCCGGCGTGCCGTACGCCCGCCCGGTCGAGGGCGTCGAGGGTGCGGCGGATGCCGTCGGCGCCGTCGTCGAGGGTGTGGTTGGAGGCGGTGGAGCAGCCGTCGTAGCCGGTGACGGCGAGGGCCCGGGCGACCTCGGGCGGGGACTTGAAGGTGGGGTAGCCCGAGTAGTCGCCGTCGGCGCCGTACACGGTCTCCATGTGGCACAGGGCGAGGTCGGCGCCGGAGACCACGGAGCGGACGCCGTCGAGCATGGGCCGGAAGTCGTACCCGGTGCCGCCGGAGTCGAAGCGGGCCCGGTCGATGATCGTGTCGTGCGGGAGGACGTCGCCGGAGGCGACGAGTGTGAAGCCGCGGGGCCCGGCGGCGGAGGGTGCCGGGCGGCCGGGTCCGGACGGTGCGTGGCTGCGGGCCTGGCAGGCGGCGCCTGCGGCGAGGACGACGGTGAGGGCCAGGGCCACCTGTCGACTGCGTGCGATCATCCATTCACCCCACGGTGGGCGTTGTGGTCGTATTTACACACAAAGAGGAAAGGAGGTTCCGGACGCCCCACGCGGCTCCGACACGCTCATACGCCCGACCGGCACCCGCCCGGTGGAGCGCCCCGACCGTTCGTCGAACCGTTCGCCGACGCGATCGACCGTCCGTCGCACAGCCGGGTACGTGCCCTGTGCCCCGGCGGCACCCTGCGGTGGCATACGGCCATGACGGCCGGATCCACTCTCACGAACGGGACGACCGCCGAGCACGAGCTCGCCGCACTGCAGCGGGAGCACGGCCGGCCCCTCTTCGCGCTCCTCCTGCGCCTGTGCGACGGAGACCGGCAGCGCGCCGAGGACCTGGTCCAGGAGACGCTGGTGCGCGCCTGGCAGCACCCCGAGGCCCTGCGGGCCGACGACTTCGACTCCGTACGGCCCTGGCTGATGACCGTCGGGCGGCGGCTCGCGATCGACGCCCGGCGCGCCCGGCAGGCCCGTCCGGCCGAGGTCGGCGACGCGGTGCTGGAGAACGCGCGGGTCAGTTCCGACCACGCCGAGCGGGCAGCGGCGATGCTCGACGTGCGCCGGGCTGTGAAGACACTCACTCCGGAGCACCGTGAAGTCCTGGTGCTCGTGTACTTCCAGGGGGCGAGTGTGGCGGAAGCCGCGGCGACCCTCGGGATCCCGCCCGGTACCGTGAAGTCCCGCGCGTACTACGCGCTGCGCGCCCTGCGCCGGGTGCTTCCGGGTTACGCCGCCGACCTGCGGTGAAACCCACGGCCGAGTCAAGCCTCCGTAAAGCGCCTTGCTGAGGACCCCGGTTGAGTAATCGGGTGTTCCTATCCGTGTTCCGGATGGGGCCGGCAACGCCCCGGGACCCGGTGTCGGCCGACGCGCACGTACCGGAGGAAGGCAGGAAGGGATGCTGCACAGAGGTCACGAGGGCACGGACGGTTCGGACGGCGAACTGACCGTCCCCATGGCGTGGTTGTACGCGGAGTACATCGCGGACGAGCTGCTGCGGACCGGCGATCTGATGCCGCCGACGTCCTTCGAGTTCCGCGCGGGGCGCGATGCCCTGGCGCTGACCATCTTCCTCTCCGACACCGACGGGGAGCTGTCGGGCATCCGGGTGGTCACCCAGCTGGAGACGTGGCTGTCGCTGACCGCGTACGACCAGCCGTGGCAGGAGTGGGTGGGCGAGCGGCTGGCGGAGCTGGCCGCCGACGCCGCGGCGTCGGGCCGGGCCGCGCCGGACCTGGACCTCGCCGAGGAGGCCTGGCGCTGGCTGCAGGAGACGGAGCTGCTGGCGCCTGATCTGAACGCGGTGCCGGGCGGTGCTCCGGTGGCCGGGGAGGACGAGGGGCCGAAGGTCTGGACGCCCGCCTGGCAGCTGGGACTGCCCCTGGGCCACCTCGCGATCCATCTTTTTTAGCTTTCTGCGGTCCCCGACCAATCCGGGGGCCGGAGGGCTCCGAATCCTTTGGTTGCGATTGTGTCACCGGCTTGAGTGATTCCGCTGCCTGGTCCGTACCGGTGGGAGCAAGGAGTAACCCCACCCGCACCCAACGGCACGAGGATTCGGCATGAGGTCCCTGGAAAGGCATCGCGACGTCGGCGCCTACGCGCTCGGCGTGCTGGACGAGGCGGAGGCCTTCCGCTTCGAGGACCACCTCATGGAGTGCCCCAAGTGCGCTGCAGAGGTGACGGAGTTCGGCCCGACGACACGGCAGTTGATGCTGTACCGCAGGGCGACGCCACGGCTGGTGAACCCGATGGCGCAGCCCGGGCCGCGCATGCTGGACCGGCTGCTGGCCGAGGTGGCGACCCGCCGCCGGGCCGGCCGCCGGCGCATGGTGTTCGCGCTGGCCGCCTCCGTCGTGATCGCGGTGTCGGTGCCCGCCGTCTCCGTGATGGCCGGGGACGGCGACGAGAACACCCGGACGGTCACCGCGACCGATGTGCACACGGGCGTGTGGGCGCAGGTCACCACGGCGGACGAGGCCTCCGGCAGCCAGGTCGAGCTGCGCGTGAAGGACGCCTCCGACTCGCGCGCCTGCCATCTGGTCATCGTCGGCCGGGACGGCCATGAGGAGATCGCCACCAGCTGGCACGGACCCGGCCACGACACCGAACCGCACACGATGATGGCCAGCTCCTCCCTGCACCCCGACGACATCGCCCGCTTCGAGATCCGCTCCGCGACCGGGGAGGTCCTGGCGCGCCTCGAAGCGCGCTGACCATCCGTCCGCCCCGGCCACCGGGCGGCCCGGGCGTCCCGGTGTGAGACTGCTGACGACGCGCTCCGGAGCCCGCCCGGGGCGCCCGAGGTCCCGGCGAGGGGAGTCGAGGTGACGACGGCAGCGAGCGGCGAGGACCGTCTGGAGGAGTTCCTCGCCGACCCGGCGAACGCCGCGCTGGATCTGACCACCACCGTCGCCCGCTGCACCAGGGCCCTGGGGCTGCAGCACTCCGTGGTGTACCTCGCCGACATCCAGCAGCGCCGCCTGGTGCCCCTCACCGACGTCACCCCGCCCCTGCCCGTGGACGACTCGCTCGCCGGCTGGACCTACCGCACCCAGTCCCTGCGCGTGGCGGAGTCCGAGTCGGGCGGCATGACGGCGTGGCTCCCCCTCGTGGACGGCGCGGAGCGGCTCGGGGTGCTGGCCGTGTTCTCCCCCTCACTGACCCCCGCCGTGCTGCGCCGCGCCCGGGCCCTGTCCACCCTGCTCGCCATGACGATCACGTCGAAGCGCGCGTACAAGGAGACCTTCGTCCGGCGCACCCGTACGGAAGCGATGCGGCTGCCGGCCGAGATGCTGCGGGCCTTCCTGCCGCCCCGTACGATCGGCACCGCCCACGTGGTCTCCACGGCCGTGCTGGAACCGGCCTACGAGATCGGCGGCGACGCCTTCGACCACGCCCTGACCGAGACGACCCTGCACGCCTGCGTCCTCGACGCCATGGGACACGACCTGGCCTCCGGGCTCACCACGGCCGTGTCGCTGGCCGCGTGCCGCAACGCCCGGCGCACCGGGGCCGACCTGCCGGAGCTGGTGGAGTGCGTCGACGACGCGTTGGCGACCTGGCTGCCGGACCAGTTCTGCACGGGGGTCCTGGCCGAGCTCGACCTGGCCTCTGGGATGCTGCGGTGGTGCAACTGCGGGCATCCCACCCCGCTGCTCATCCGCGAGGATCGGCTGCACGTGGACGCCATGCGGCGCGAGGCGGATCCGCCGATGGGGCTGCCGTCGCTGCTCGCCGGGCGGAAGCGGCAGACGCACGAGATGGCGCTGAAGCCCGGCGACCGGGTGCTGATGTACACCGACGGGGTGACCGAGGCCCGGGGCAGTGACGGCGGGGAGTTCGGCCTCGAACAGTTCGCCGACTACATCATCCGGGCGACGGCCGCGGGCGAGCTGGCGGCCGAGACGCTGCGGCGCCTCATCCACTCCATCCTGGACTCGCCCACGAGCCGGCTGCGGGACGACGCGACCCTGCTGATGTTCGAGTGGAACCCGCCCTCCCGGTGACGGCCGGGCCGGTCACTTCAGCAGGCGGGACATCCTGCGGTCGGCCAGCGGCTTGCCGCCCGTCTGGCACGTCGGGCAGTACTGCAGCGAGGAGTCGCTGAAGGACACCTCGCGGATGGTGTCCCCGCACACCGGGCAGGGCTCACCGGTACGGCCGTGCACGCGCAGGCCGCTCTTCTTCTCGGCCTTCAGCCGCCCGGCGGCCACGCCCCGGGAGCGCTCGACCGCCTCGGTGAGCGTCTCGCGCAGGGCCGCGTACAGCCGCCCGGTCTCCTCCTCGCTCAGCGACGCGGCCAGCTTGAAGGGCGACATCCTCGCCGCGTGCAGGATCTCGTCGCTGTAGGCGTTGCCGACGCCCGCGATCAGGCCCTGGTCGCGCAAGGCGCCCTTGAGCCGGCGCCGTTCACCGGCCAGGAGCTCCGCCAGGCGCCGCTCGTCGAAGTCGTCGGCGAGCGGGTCCGGGCCGAGCCGGGCCACGCCCGGCACCTGCTGCGGATCCTCCACGACGTACACCGCGAGGCGCTTCTGCGTGCCGGCCTCGGTCAGGTCGAAGCCCGCGCCGGTCTCCAGGGCCACGCGCAGGGCGAGGGGGCCCTTGCCGGGGCGGGGCGGACCGTCCGGGAGGCGGTCCTTCCAGTGCAGCCAGCCCGCGCGGGCCAGGTGCGTCACCAGGTGCGGGCCGTCCGCGGTGGCCAGGTCGAGGAACTTGCCGTGCCGGCGCACGGCGGTGACCTCGTGGCCCTCCAGCGCGGACAGCGGCGGGTCGTACGTCTTCAGGACGCTGATCGCGACGGGCAGCACCCGCACGATCTCGTGGCCGACCAGGTGCTCGGTCAGGAAGTCCTTGAGCGCCTCGACCTCGGGGAGTTCCGGCATAGCTCCAGAGTGCCACGTGGGGTCAGTCCTGGTCCGGCACCACGAACTCGCACCAGACGGCCTTGCCCCCGCCCCGGGCCTCCACGCCCCACACGTCGGTGAACAACTCGACCAGCAGCAGACCCCGCCCGGAGACGCCGGAGTCGCCCGCCTCGCGGCGGCGGGGCAGGGCGCTGGAGGAGTCCTCGACCTCGACGCGCAGCCGGCGGTCGGAGCCGGTGAGGACCCGCAGGGAGAGGGTCGCCGAGCCCTCGGTGTGCATGAGGGCGTTGGTGATCAGCTCGTCGGCGACCAGCTCGATCTCGTCGGCGCGGTCCCCGGCGCCCCAGGCGGCGACCGCGGTGCGGATCATGTGCCGGGCCTCGGAGAGGGCGGCCGGGTCGCCGGGGGCCACCTGGCGCTGCAGGCGGCGGCCGGCGTGCGGGCCCTCGGGGCCGCGCCGGCGCAGCAGGAGCAGGGCCACGTCGTCGTCGCCGCCGCGTTCGGCGGCCACGTCGATGAGCCGGTCGGCGAGGTCCCGCACGTCCTCGGGGCCGGTGGTCACCAGGGCGGTGAGGGTGCGCATGCCGTCGTCGAGGTCGGCGCCGGGCTGCTCGACCAGGCCGTCGGTGCACAGCAGCAGGGTGTCGCCCGGGTCGAGTTCCAGCGTGCCCACCGGGTAGTCGAGGCGGCCGAACTCGGCGGACAGGCCGAGCGGCAGGCCGCCCGGGACGCCGATCCGGTGGCAGGAGCCGTCGGTCAGCCGGACGAGCGGGTCGATGTGCCCGGCGCGGACCACCTGGAGCACGCCGGTGGACAGGTCGGCCTCCGCGTACAGGCAGGTGGCGGAGCGGTCCGTGTCGAGTTCGTGCAGGAAGAGCGAGGCGCGGGCCATCACGGTGGCCGGCGGGTGGCCTTCCGCGGCGTAGGCGCGCAGCACGATGCGCAACTGGCCCATGACGGCGGCGGCGTGCGTGTCGTGGCCCTGGACGTCGCCGATGACGGCACCGACCCGGCCGCCGGGCAGCGGGATCAGGTCGTACCAGTCGCCGCCGATGTCCCGCCCGACCGGGCCGCCGATGGCGGCGGCCCGGTAGCGCACGGCGACGTCGGCGCCGGGCACGCCGGGGATGGTCCGGGGCAGCATCGCCTGCTGCAGCCCCTGGGCGAGGTCCATCTCCTGTTCGTAGAACATGGCCCGCTGCAGGCTCTGGGCGATGCTGCTGCCGAGGGCGACGAGGATGTTGCGCTCCTCGGTGGTGAAGCCGCGCCGGTCGCTGTAGAGCAGGCCCATCGCGCCGATCGGGCGGGCCTGGACGATGAGCGGCAGATAGGCGGCCGAGGTGATGTTCAGACCGGTGATGTGGGGCCACAGGATCGGGTAGCGCTCGGCGAACTCCTCGGGCGACTCGATGAAGCACGGGCCGAGGGTCCGCACGGCCTCGCTCATCGGGTACGGCTCGTCGATGCGGGTGACGCGGGTGCCCGGCACGAAGGCGTCCTCGGGTCCCTCGGCGACCAGGCGGATGCGGCCGGCCTCGACCAGGCCCATGACGAGGCTGGTGGCGCCCAGGTGGATGAGGCCGTGGGTGTCCTTGAGGACGTCGATGACGTCCTGGACGGTGCGGGCGTGGGCGAGGGCGGCCGTGGTGAGTTCGACGACGCTGGTCTGCTCCCGGCGGGCCTCGTCCCGGTCGGCCTGGTCGCGGCGGGCGTCGCTCTCGCCGAGTTCGCGGGTGGCGTCCCGGACGATGCCGATGATGCGGCGGGGCCGGCCGGTCTCGTCGCGCCGGATGTAGCCCTGGGTGTGCGTCCAGCGCAGGCTGCCGTCGCGGCGGCGGATGCGGAAGTAGGCGCCGTAGTTCTCGCTGCCGTCCTTCAGGGCCTGGGAGACCGCCGTGTCCAGGCGCCGTGCCTCACCCGGCGGGACGCGCTTGGACAGGCTTTCGGGGTGGTCGTCGTACTCGTCGGGGCGCACGTCGAACACCTCGTGGGCCTGCGCGTCCATCTGCATCAGGCCGGTGTCCAGGTCCCAGTCGAAGCTGCCCATCCGGTTGAGCGCGAGGATCGGATCCGGGTGGGCGGGCCAGTCGTCCGGGAGGGACAGGGCGGCGCTCGCTCCCCGATCAGCCATGGGCCCACCTTGCCAGGGTTCGTCCGGTTCTTCGACCGGATGTGCCGAGTCTACGGGCCGCTCCGCGCGACCGGCCCTCAGTTGCTGAAGACGTCCGTGGGGCTGCCGAAGATGCTGTCGTCGGCCGGTTCGTCGGGAATCAGTCCGGCCCCGTCGGGCAGGTCGGGTCCGTCGGGCACGGCTTCGGGTCCGACCTCGTCCGGCGCGCCGGGGTCTTCCGGCTCGTGTTCCGCGGCGTCCACGGCGTCCCGGGGCGCCGGTTCGCCGGGGGGCGGCGCGGCGTCCTGGGGCGGGGGCGGGACGACGCCGCCGGCCGGGTCCGCCTCGGGGGACGGGCGGGACGGGCGCGAGGGCACGGGCGTGGCCGGCGCCGGGGGCCGGGGCACCCATACCGGCGGCGGCAGGACCCGGTCGTGGCGCACGTCGTGCCCGGGCCGCCGTTCGATCCAGGTCCGGTCGGCCAGGTCGATGATCGTGAAGTCGGTGACGGGACGCGGGGCGGGGGTCACGAAGACGACCGCGCCGGGCCGGTAGCCGGGCCAGGGCGTGCCCCGGGTGCCGGGCGTGCCGCGCGGGGCGAGCGGCGGGCGCAGGGGGTTGCCGCAGGCGCAGCGCAGGCGGGGCACGCCCCGGTCGTCGACCAGGACGGCGGTGCCCGCCTGGAGGACGGCCTGGTAGCCGGTGACCCGGCCGGCGCGGTGGCCGTGGCCGGTGACACGGGTGTCGGCCCGCAGCACGACCGGGGTGAGGGCCCGTACGTAGTCCGGGACCGCCTCCGGGGGGACGCCCGCGACCCGGGCGAAGGCACGGCCCGCGGCGCGGTCGCGGGTGAGGTGGCCGATCTGCCGCCCGATGTCGCAGCTGCCGGTCCGCTCGGTGCCGCCGTACAGGCCGGGGGTGGCGCCGGAGAGGGAGCGCGGGCCGGTGGAGACCCGGACGGTGCCGCCCGCCGTCCGCGGCGCGGGTCCGGCGGGGGACGGGGTGGGCGCAGGGACGGCCGTGGAGTCCGTGAAGGGGTCCGGGCCCGGGTCGTCGGCCGCCTGGAGGACGAGCGCTCCGGCCGCCGGGCCCTCGTCCGCGCCGTCTCCGGCGCGGCCGGCGCCGCACGCGGTGAGCAGGAGCGCGGCGACGAGCGCGCAGGCCGTGGTGAAGGCCCCGGTGGGTGTGCGCACCTCGTCCTCCGCTCACCTGAGCCCGTTTCGGGCAGTTCGTCACTATTGTTTGCGGGGCTCACTCGGGTTACGCAACCGGAGCGGTGGTACGCGGAGCGTGACAGCGAAGTCGGGCGCGAAACCGGGAGGAGCGCACGTCCGTGGAGTGGTTCACCGCATCCGACTACTGGCTGACCCGGCTGGTCTTCCAGCGGGCGCTGGCCGCCGTGTACCTGGTGGCGTTCCTGACGGCGGCGCTGCAGTTCCGGGCGCTGATCGGGCGGCGCGGGATGCTGCCGGTGCCGCGGTTCGTCGAGCGGGTGCCGTTCAAGCGGGCGCCGAGCCTGTTCCAGCTGCACTACTCGGACCGCTACTTCGCGCTGTGCGCCTGGGCGGGCTGCGCGCTGTCGGCGGCGCTGCTGGCCGGGCTGGACGCGCTGCTGCCGCTGTGGGGCGCGATGCTGCTCTGGCTGGTGCCGTGGGTGCTGTACCTGTCGATCGTCAACGTCGGGCAGACCTGGTACTCGTTCGGCTGGGAGTCGCTGCTGCTGGAGGTCGGGTTCCTCGCGGTGTTCCTCGGCAACGACGAGGTGGCGCCGCCGCTCGTGGTGCTGTTCCTGCTGCGGTGGATCCTGTTCCGGGTGGAGTTCGGCGCGGGGCTGATCAAGATGCGCGGCGACGAGTGCTGGCGCAGGCTCACCTGCCTGGACCACCATCACGAGACCCAGCCGATGCCGGGCCCGCTGAGCTGGTTCTTCCACCACCTGCCCCGGCCCCTGCACCGGGTCGAGGTGGCCGCGAACCACGTCACGCAACTGGTGGTGCCGTTCGCGCTGTTCACCCCCCAGCCGGTGGCGACGGCGGCCGCCGCGCTGATGATCGTCACCCAGCTGTGGCTGGTGCTGTCGGGCAACTTCTCCTGGCTGAACTGGATCACGATCGTGCTGGCGCTGTCCGCGGTGCGCTTCCCGGCCGACGCCCCCGACGTGCCGGACGCGCCGCTGTGGTACGTCGTGCTGGTGCTCGCGGTGTCCGCGCTGCTCGTGGGCCTCAGCTACCGGCCGGTGCGCAACATGCTCTCCCGCCGCCAGGTGATGAACCGCTCCTTCGACCCGCTGCACCTGGTCAACACCTACGGCGCGTTCGGCAGCGTGAGCCGGGTGCGGTACGAGGTCGTCGTCGAGGGGACAGCGGACGAGGTGCCGCGGGAGGACTCGGACTGGCGGGAGTACGAGTTCAAGGGCAAGCCCGGCGATCCCCGGCGGTGGCCGCGCCAGTTCGCGCCCTACCATCTGCGCCTGGACTGGATGATGTGGTTCGCCGCCCTCTCCCCCGCCTACGCCGACCCCTGGTTCGGGCGGCTGGTGGAGCGGCTGCTGGAGAACGACCGGGACACGCTGAAGCTGCTGCGCCGCTCACCGTTCCCGCCGGACCGGCCGCCCCGCTTCGTGCGCGCCCGGCTGTTCCGCTACCGCTACACGACCCGGCGCGAGCTGCGCGAGACCGGCGCCTGCTGGGAGCGGACGTACGTGCGGGAGTACCTGCCGCCGACGCGGCTGGCGGGACCGGTTCACAGGCCGTAGACCCGGGCGGCGGTGGTGTCGAGGATCCGCGCGTGGTCGCGCGGGCCGGTCAGCCGGCGTGCGGCGTCGAGCATGCCGCCGTAGGTCCCCGCCAGGGTGCAGACGGGCCAGTCCGAGCCGTACATCAGCCGGCCGGGACCGAAGGCCTCCAGCGCGACGTCGGCGTACGGGCGCAGGTCCCGGACGGTCCAGGAGGCGGGGTCGGCCTCGGTGGCCAGGCCGGAGAGCTTGGCGACGGTGTTGGGCAGGGCGGCCAGGGCCCGCAGGCCGGACGCCCAGGGTTCGAGGGCGCCGGTGGCGACGGGTGGTTTGCCGAGGTGGTCGAGGACGAACGTGAGCCCGGGCAGGGCCGCGGCCGCGCGTACGCAGGCCGGGAGCTGGTGGGGCAGGACGACGAGGTCGTAGACCAGTCCGGCGGCGGCGACGGCGGCCAGTCCGCGCAGGACGTCCGGGCGCAGCAGCCACTCGGGGTCGGGCTCGCCCTGGACCTGGTGGCGGATGCCCTTGAGGTACCGGCCGCCCGGGAGCTCGCGCAGCCGGGCGAGTTCGGCGGCCACGTCGGGGCGGGTGAGGTCGGTCCAGCCGACGACGCCCGCGACCAGGTCGTGCTCCTCGGCCAGGGCCAGGAACTCCGGGGTCTCCTCGGGCACGGTGACCGTCTGGACGAGGACGGTGCGGCCCACTCCGGCGGCCCTCGCCCCGGGCTCGAGGTCCTCCATGGTGAAGTCGCGCCGCAGCGGCGTCAGTCGGGGTCCGGTGATCCAGTCCTGGTCGCGGACGGACAGGTCCCAGACGTGGTGGTGGGCGTCGGTCACCGTCATGCCGGCAGTTCCCGGACGACGGGCAGGCCGGCACCGGCGCCCTCGCCGGAGTAGTCGTGGACGACGTCGAGCAGCTCGGCCATGCGGGCCTGCCAGGCGACGTTGGCCGGCAGCTGCTCCAGTTCGGCGTGGAGACGGGCGTAGTCCGCGCACTCCAGGACGTGGAACAGGTCCGTGCCGCTGCGCCAGATGGTCCAGGACGTGGCGCCCGCGGCGCGGATGGCGTCGGTGAGCTCCTCGGGGACCTCGCGGTGGGCGGCCTCGTAGGCGGCGGCCCGGCCGGCGCGGACCTTGGTGTGCAGGGCGACTCTCATGACGGCTCCTTACCGGGATGCCTCGCCGGGGACGGGGGCGTCGGCGGGCAGCAGGCCCTCGGCGCGCAGGTCCTGCCACAGCGCGGCCGGTACGCGGGCGGCGAACTGGTGGGCGCAGTCGCGGACTTCGTGCGCCGAGCGGGCTCCGACGAGGACGCTCGCGACGGCCGGGTGGGCGGCGCAGAAGGCCAGCGCGACGGCCCGCAGCGTGGTGCCGTGCCGGTCGGCGACGGACTTCAGGCGCAGGGCGCGCTCGACCAGTTCGGACGGGGCGGCGGTGTAGTTGTAGCGGGCGCCCGGCTCGGGGTTGGCCAGCAGGCCGGAGTTGAAGGCGCCGCCGATGACCACGGACGTGCCGCGTTCCAGGGCCGCCGGCAGCAGGTCGGCGAGGGCGCTCTGGTCGAGGAGGGTGTAGCGGCCGGCGCAGAGCACCACGTCCACGTCGGTGTCGTGGACGAAGCGGGTGAGCATCGCCGACTGGTTCATCCCGGCGCCGATCGCGCCCACCATGCCTTCCGCGCGCAGCTTCTCCAGGGCCGGATAGCCCTCGCGGAAGGCGGCTTCGGCGTGCTCGTCGGGGTCGTGGAGGTAGACGACGTCGACGCGGTCGAGGCCGAGGCGTTCCAGACTGGACTCCAGGGTGCGGCGGATGCCGTCGGCGCTGAAGTCCCACACGCGCCGGTGGGTGGCGGACACCGCGAAGCCGTGGGCGAGGTCGTCGCCGGTGCCGTCGGCGGGTTCGAGGCGGCGGCCCACCTTGGTGGACAGCGTGTACTCCTCGCGCGGATGGCCGCGCAGGGCCGCGCCGAGCCGGCGTTCGGAGAGGCCGAGTCCGTAGTGCGGGGCGGTGTCGAAGTAGCGGATGCCCCGCTGCCAGGCGGCCTCCACGGCCTCGTGGGCCTGCTCCTCACCGACCTCGCTGTACAGGTTGGCGATGGCGGCGGCGCCGAAGGACAGGGCGCTGACCTCGACGCCGCTGCCGCCGAGCCGGTTCACCGGGCCACCGGCCGCGGCCGCAGGCCCTGCATGCCGCCGTCGACGGCGAGCGCGGTGCCCGTGGTGGCGCCGGACAGCGGGCTCGCCAGGTAGGCGATGGCGCCCGCGACCTCGGCCGCGGAGACCAGACGGCCGGTGGGCTGGCGGGCTTCCAGGGCGGCGCGTTCGGCGGCCGGGTCCGGGGCGGCGTCCAGGAGCCGGCCGACCCACGGGGTGTCCACCGTCCCGGGGTTGACGCAGTTGACGCGGATGCCCTCATGGACGTGGTCGGCGGCCATGGCGAGGGTGAGGGAGTGCACGGCGCCCTTGGTGGCGCTGTACAGGGCGCGCTGCGGCAGGCCCGCGGTGGCGGCGACGGAGCAGGTGTTGACGATCGCCGCGTGCGCGGAGGCCCGCAGGTGGGGCAGGCAGGCGCGGGTGGTGCGGACCATGCCGACGACGTTGACGTCGTAGACGCGGTGCCACTCGTCGTCGGGGTTGTCCTCGACGGTGCCCCGGGCGCCGATGCCCGCGTTGTTGACCAGGACGTCCAGGCCGCCGAGTTCCGCGACCGCCGCCGTGACGGCCGCGCGCACGGAGGTGTCGTCGGTGACGTCCGCGCGGTGGGCGAGGAGTGGCTTGCCGACCGGGGACGGGTCCAGGTCGAGGACGGCGACCTGTGCGCCGCGCTCGGCCAGGAGCCCGGCGGTGGCCCGGCCGATGCCAAAGGCGCCTCCCGTCACCAGGGCCCGCAGGCCCTCGAAGTCGCTCATGCGGCGTGCCCCTTCTTCGTCGCGTCGAGGTCGGCGGCCCAGAACGCGCCGCCGGGGTACGTGTAGCGCGCCAGCGTCTCGGGCCGCAGGGCGGCCGAGAAGCCCGGCGCGGTGGGTGCCGTGTAGTGACCCTGCCGGATCACCACCGGGTCGAGGAAGTGGTCGTGCAGATGGTCGACGTATTCGATGACCCGGTCCTCGGTCGTGCCGGTGACGGCGACGTAGTCGAACATCGACAGGTGCTGGACGAGTTCGCACAGGCCGACCCCGCCCGCGTGCGGGCACACCGGCACGCCGAACTTGGCCGCCAGCAGCAGGATCGCGAGGTTCTCCGGGACGCCGCCGACCCGGGCCGCGTCGATCTGGACGACGTCGAGCGCGCCCGCCTGGAGGAGCTGCTTGAAGACGACGCGGTTGTGCACGTGCTCGCCGGTGGCGACCTTCACCGGGGCGACGGCCCGGCGGATCGCCGCGTGGCCGAGGATGTCGTCGGGGCTCGTGGGTTCCTCGATCCAGTACGGGTCGAAGGCGGCGAGGGCCTTCGTCCAGCGGATCGCCTCACCGACGTCCCAGCGCTGGTTGGCGTCCACGGCCATCCGCACGTGCGGGCCGATGACCGAACGGGCCACGCGGCAGCGGCGGATGTCGTCGTCGAGGTCGGCGCCGACCTTGAGCTTGATCTGGGTGAAGCCGTCGGCGACGGCCCGGGCCGCGAGGCGGGACAGCTTGTCGTCGTCGTAGCCGAGCCAGCCGGGCGAGGTGGTGTAGGCCGGGTAGCCGCGCTCCAGCAGCCGGGCGGTGCGCTCCCCGGCGCCCTCCCGGCCCCGGCGGAGCAGCGCCAGGGCCTCCTCGGGCGTGAGGGCGTCGGTGAGATAGCGGAAGTCGATCTGGCCGACCAGCCATTCCGGCTCCGCCTCGGCGAGCAGCCGCCACAGCGGCAGTCCGGCGCGCTTGGCGGCGAGGTCCCACACGGCGTTGACGACGGCGCCGATCGCCATGTGCATCACGCCCTTCTCGGGTCCGAGCCAGCGCAGCTGGCTGTCGCCGATCAGGTCGCGGTTGAGGGTGGCGGGGTCGGCGCACAGCCCGTCCAGGTCGCGGCCGAGGAGGTGTCCGCGCAGCGCGTCGATCGCGGCGACCTGGACCTCGTTGCCCCGCCCGATGGTGAAGGCGAACCCGTGGCCCTCGTGCCCGTCGGCCGCGTCGGTGCGCAGGACGACGTAGGCCGCCGAGTAGTCCGGGTCGGGGTTCATCGCGTCGGAGCCGTCGAGCTCGCGCGAGGTGGGGAAGCGGATGTCGTGGGTGTCGACCGCGATGATGCGGGCGGGCGTCGGAGACACGGAGGGCCTTTCGTCGGTCGGGGGCGGGTTCAGTCCTGGGCGCGGCCGGGGCCAGGGCCGTTGTGCCTTCCGGGCATGAGTGGCGCTCCCATCGACCGGGTTCGAGCAGCTACCCGCATACTTATCAGACCAATTGAGCGGGAGAACACCCTTCAGCCGCACATTCAGCGCCTATTACTCGTAGTGGTCGGACCACTCAGGTGGCTAGACTGCGCCGAAGCGCGTGATCGGAGGAGTGGCGTGGACGACGAGACAGCCCCGCAGAAGGGCACCGTGACGCAGCGCGCCATCGAGCGGATCAAGGCGATGATCGCCGAGGGCCGGCTGGAGCCCGGCCAACGGCTGCCGACCGAGCGTGACCTCGCCGCGCAACTGGGCATCAGCCGCAGCTCGATGCGGGAGGCGATCCGCGCGCTGACGGTGCTGGGGGTGCTGGAGGCCCGGCACGGCTCGGGCATCTACGTCACGCGGCTGGAGGCCGGCGACCTGCTGGAGACCTTCGGGGTCGTGGCGGATCTGTCGCGCGGCCCGCGGCTGGTGGAGCTGCTGGAGATCCGGCGGATCCTGGAGTCGACGGCGACGGCGCTGGCCGCCGCGCGGATCTCCGGGGACGAGCTGGCCGAGGTGGAGAAGCACCTGGCGGCGATGAACGCCACGGAGGATCCGGAGGAGATCATCGCCCACGACCTGGCGTTCCACCGGGTGATCGCGGTGGCGGCGGGCAACGAGACGATGGCCGCGATCCTGGAGGGCCTGTCGTCGCGCACGTTCCGCGCCCGGGTCTGGCGGGGCTACCAGGAGGAGGGCGCCTTCGCCCGCACCCGCCGCGAGCACGCGGCGATCCACCGCGCCCTGGCCGCCCACGATCCCGAGGCGGCCCGCGCGGCGGCGGCCGCGCACGTGGGCGAGGTGGAACAGTGGCTGTGGGCGCAGCTCGGGCCCCAGGACATGCCCGGGGCCCGTGGTGCCGTGGCTACGTGAACTGACCCGGCTTGTAGTCACCGGCCGGCTGCTGCAGGATCACGTTCAGCCGGTTCGCGGTGTTCATGAAGGCGATCAGCGTGACCAGCGCGACGAGCTGCTCCTCGTCGTAGTGCTTGACGGCCCGCTCCCACACCTCGTCCGGGACGCCGCCGGCGCCGTCCGCGATCCGGGTGCCCTGCTCGGCCAGTTCCAGCGCGGCACGCTCGGCGTCGGTGAAGACCGTGGCCTCCCGCCAGCCCGCGACCAGGTGGAGGCGCACGGCGGACTCGCCCGCCGCCGCGGCCTCCTTGGTGTGCATGTCGATGCAGACCGCGCAGCCGTTGATCTGGCTCACGCGCAGCGAGACCAGTTCCCGCGTGGCGGCCGGCAGCGGTGACTCCACGACCAGCCGCCCCACGGAGGTGAACTGCTTGACGAGCCTGCTGCCGCCCGGGGTGGCGAAGACGTCCAGACGCGCGCTCATGGTGAGCTCCTTCGTCGTTGTCGGTGCTTACGCCCTTATGAGCCGGCGGCCCGTCCCGATGTGACATGCACGGATGTGACCTGCGTCTCCCACCCTCGCTCAGGCGCGCCGCAGCCGGAGCGTCATGAGCTCGAACGGGCGGAGCCGCAGCGCGATCCGGCCGCCCTCCGCGCGCGGTGCCGGCGCGTCGGCCAGCGGGCGTTCCAGCAGGTCCGTGACCGCGACGTCCGCCACCTCGAAGCCGGCGGTGAGCGTGGCACGCGCCCGCCCGCCGAACGCCTCGTGGAACCGGACGACCACGTCCCCGCTGCCGTCGTCGGCCAGCTTGACGGCCGTGACCACCACCGCGTCCTGGTCGCACGTCACCAGCGGCGCCACCGCGCCGCCTCCGGTCAGCCGCCGTTCCGGCAGGTTGATCCGCCAGCCCTCGCGCACGGCGTCCTCGATGCCGGCGCCGGGCACCAGCGCGTGCCGGAAGCGGTGGACGCCCTGGTCGGTCTCCGGGTCGGGGAAGCGCGGGGCGCGCAGCAGGGAGACGCGCACGGTGGTGGTCGTGCCGCCGTCGCCGTCGGTGCGGACCGTGCGCGTCACGTCGTGGCCGTAGGTCGAGTCGTTGACGACCGCGACGCCCCAGCCGGGTTCGGCCAGGTGCACGAAGCGGTGGTTGCACGCCTCGAACTTGGCCGCCTCCCAGGAGGTGTTGGTGTGGGTGGGCCGGTGGAAGTGGCCGAACTGGGTTTCGGACGCGTACCGTTCGGCGTGCACGTCGAGCGGGAAGGCGAGCTTGAGGAACTTCTCCGTCTCGTGCCAGTCGACCTCCGTATCGAGGGTCAGCCGCCGCTCCCCCGGCGCGAGCGAGAGCAGCTGGGTGACGCGGGAGGAGCCGAAGGACCGCACGATCCGCACCCCGTCGCCGTCCGGGACGACCTCGTCGGCGTCGGTCAGGTCGGTGACCGTGTTGCGGTAGAACGCGTCGACGTCCCAGGCGTCCCACATGTTCGGGAAGTCGGGGTGCAGCTGGAGCAGGTTCGCGGCCCGGCCGGGGGCGACGGTCTCGCGGTCGGCCTCGATGTCGTACGCGGACACGACCAGCCCGCGGGCGTCGATCTCCACCCGGAGCAGGCCGTTGTCCAGGACGTACCCCCCGCCGGACCGGTCCGACCGGGCGGGGCGGTCCGGCTCGGCCGGGGTGCGCGCGCCACCGGCCGGGATCCCGGCGCGGGCGTGCGGGGCGGCGTTGAAGACGAGCGGGGTGTCGCCCTCGCCGGCCAGGGCGCGCTGCGCGGCCTCGACGATCCCGGTCAGCTCCTCGGCGACGCGCTCGTAGGTGCGGCGGGCCTCGCGGTGCACCCAGGCGATGGACGAGCCGGGCAGGATGTCGTGGAACTGGTGCAGCAGCACCGTCTTCCAGATGCGGTCCAGGTCCTCGTACGGGTAGGGGAACCCGGTGCGCACCGCCGCCGTGGCGGCCCACAGTTCGGCCTCCCGCAGCAGGTGCTCGCTGCGGCGGTTGCCCTGCTTGGTCTTGGCCTGGCTGGTGAGGGTGGCGCGGTGCAGTTCGAGGTACAGCTCGCCGACCCACACCGGCGGTTCGGGATACTCGGCCGCGGCCTTCTCGAAGAACTCCCGCGGCGTCTCCCACGTCACCGTCGCCGACCCCTCCAGGTCGCGCAGCCGGGCCGCCTTGGCGACCATCTCGCGGGTGGTGCCGCCGCCTCCGTCGCCCCAGCCGGTGGGGGCCAGGGAGTGCCGGGCGACGCCCTTGTCCTTGAAGTTGCGGGCCGCGTGGGCGATCTCGCTGCCCTTCATGGAGCAGTTGTAGGTGTCGACGGGCGGGAAGTGGGTGAAGATCCGCGTGCCGTCGATGCCCTCCCACTGGAAGGTGTGGTGCGGGAACTTGTTCGTCTGGCTCCAGGAGATCTTCTGTGTCAGCAGGTACTTGGAGCCGGCGGCCTTGATGATCTGCGGCAGGCCGGCGGCGAAACCGAAGGTGTCGGGCAGCCAGGCCTCGTCGTTCTCGATGCCGAACTCGTCGAGGAAGAACCGCTTGCCGTGCACGAACTGCCGGGCCATCGCCTCCGAGCCGGGCATGTTGGTGTCCGACTCCACCCACATGCCGCCGGCCGGCACGAACCGCCCGTCGGCCACGGCCTTCTTCACCCGGGCCCACACCTCGGGCCGGTGGTCGCGCACCCACGCCCACTGCTGGGCCTGCGACATGGCGAAGACGAACTCCGGCTCGTCGTCGAGCAGCGCGGTCATGTTGGAGGTCGTCCGCGCCACCTTGCGCACGGTCTCGCGCAGCGGCCACAGCCACGCCGAGTCGATGTGCGCGTGCCCGACGGCGCTGATGCGGTGGGCGGAGGGCGCGGCGGGCGTGGCCAGGACCTCGGTGAGGCGTGAACGGGCCCGGTCCGCCGTTCCGTTGACGTCCTGGAGGTCCAGCGCGTCGAGCGCCTTGTCGACCGCCCGCAGGATGTCCCAGCGGCGCGCCGACTCCACCGGCAGCTCGGCCATCAGCTCGCCGAGCACCTCCAGGTCGATCACGAGCTGCCACACCGTCTGGTCGAAGACGGCGAGGTCCATGCGGGTCAGGGTGTACTGCGGATCGCTGCCCGCGGTCTCCTTGTCGCCGAGCTGTGTGGGCAGGAAGGGGTGGTAGTCGAGGATGACGGGATTGGAGGCGGCCTCGATGTGCAGCCGCACCTGCTCGCCGCCCTCGGCGGGGGCGGCGACGCGGACCCACTGGTTGCGCGGGTTGAGGCCCTTCACCGGGGTGCCGTCGGGCCGGTAGACCAGGCCCTCGCACTGGAAGCCGGGCATGTTCTCGTCGAAGCCGAGGTCCAGGATCGCCTCGACGGTCCGGCCCGCCCAGGCCTCGGGAACGGTGCCGGACACGCGGAACCAGCTGGTGCCCCAGGGAGCACCCCACCGGGCGCCCACCTCGATCGGCGCGGGCTCGGCCGCGAGGCCCTCGGCGACCGGGACGGGCTCGCCGGGAGCGTGCCAGACGGCCACCTCCAGCGGCACGGACTCGGGGTACACGGCGGGGCGGACACGCTCGTCGAGGACGCGCTTGAGGCGGGCTTCGACCAGGCTGCGGTCGTCATGCATGCGGGGTGCTCCCTAGAGGGGGTGGTTACCAGGGGTGGGTCAGGGTCACGGGTGCCGACGAGGTGTAGAGCTCCCCCACGGCGCGTAGTTCGAACCGCGCGGCTCGCTCGCCCTGTTCGGGCTTCAGGCCGGAGGCGAAGTACGCCCGCTGGCAGGTGCCGCCGAGGAAGCGGCGGGTGCCGTCGGGCAGGACCCGGTGCAGGGTGTACTGCCGCACCTCGCCCGGGGCCGGGTTCCAGACGAGGCGCAGATCGCCGCCGGACGCGGCGCTCACCCGCAGGCCGGACGGAGCGGCCGGGGTCCGGGTCGCCGTGCGGACGGCCAGGCCGCCGAGCCGCCAGCGCACGGGCGTGCCGTCGGCCGCGGTCAGCCGGACGCCGATCGCCCGGACGGTCCCGGTCAGGCCGGTGAGCCGGACGGCCGTGGTCCTCCAGGTGCCGCCCGAGGTCACGGGGTAGTACGTGTACGGCGGTGTCCCGCCGGGCGTGCCCGGTTCGGCGGTGGCGACGGCCAGCTCGACCCGGACCGGGCCGGAGTCGGTCCGGTGGGTCAGTTCGACGACCGTGTCCGCGGTGAGCGGCAGCCGGGTCGCGTACAGCTCGACGAGGGCCGGTGCGGACAGCACGCCGTCGACCAGGACACTGCTCCCGCCCCGCCACGCGTCCTCGAAGTCGAAGGTCACGGCCGGGCGGCTGCCCTCGGTGTGCACGGCCCAGCGCCGGGACGGCAGCCGGTCCTGCAGCCCGAGGTGGTTCCAGGGCGCGTCGGAGGTGACCTTGCCGTCCTCGTACCAGCGCAGCCCGTGCCCGGTGTTGAACGTGCTGGCGAACGGCACCGAGGTGACCGTCGAGCGGTCGGCGACCGACACGGCGGGCGCGCGCCAGGGGTCCGTGCCGTCCGGCCGGGACGGGTCGAGGGAGCGGCCGGTCCAGAACCGGTCGTCGGCGGCGTGGAAGGCGGCCGGTCCCCGCTGGTCGGCGGGCAGGTGGTTGCGGGTCCACTCGGGCCGGTAGAGGCCGATCGAGGCGATGTGCGCCCGGTCCGCCGGCACGATGGCGTCCCAGCGCACGGTGGAGTTCCAGCCGGCTGCCTCGACGTCGACGCCGGCCCACAACTCATAGCGGCTGCGGCCCAGTTGTTCGGCCCGGCTCGCCGAGGAGACCAGGCTGTTCGCGGACCAGCGGAAGTCGACGAACATGTCGTCGGAGGTCCGGAAGAACGGCTCGTTCTGGCCGTTGAGCGCGCCCTGCCAGCTGACCGTGCCGTTCACGGTCATGGCGTCGTACCAGGTGACGCGCTGTCCCTTGGCCGCCGCGCGGGACTTCAGCTCCCGCAGGAAGCTCAGCATGTCGGCGCCGAGGGCGGTGTCGCCTCCCCCGGTCTCGGCGTTGACGAACCAGCCGTCGAAGCCGTGGGCCTCGGCGACCGCGACCAGCCGTTCGGCGAGCGGGTGACGGCCGGCGGCGTCCCTCTGCACCAGGTCGCGGGTCCAGCGCAGTTGGCCCCCGTAGGCGACGGGCGGCAGGAAGACATTGCCGAGGACGGGCACGCCGTGCCGGTGGGCGGCGTCCACGATCGGCGCGTTCGGCGCGAGGATCAGCCCCTCGCCCGACGAGCCGCCCCAGAAGACCAGTTCGTCGATGTAGGCCCAGTGGGTGAGCGCGTAGTAGTCGGCGGTGGCCGATCCCTGGGAGGGGTTGCCCGCGGTGGGGCCGAAGGAGACCAGCGACTGGATGCGGGCCTGCCCGGCGCGGGCGGTGGCGTTGGCGGGGGCCGGGGTGAAGCGGGCGGTCAGCGGCACGGACGAGGCGTTGAAGGCGAGGTCCGGGTCGGTCTCGGCACGCCAGGACTTCAGGCTGCGCCAGGTGATGCCGGGGCCGGGGCTGCCCGAGGGAAGGGAGTCCGGGTACCAGTAGGACGCGTACGGCCGGGTCGCCGCCGCGGCCCTCGGGGCCGCCGTCGCGGGCGGGGAGGGGACGAGGGCGGCCGCGGCGCCGGCGAGCAGGACGGTGCGTCGGGTCGGTTTCACGAGCGGGTGCCTCCTTCGAGGACCTGGTCGGCGGTGACGGTCTCGGTGATGCCGCGCGCGGCCAGGTGCTCCCGGTCGGCGGCCCGGCTGTCGAGGACGGCGGTGGGCCGGGCCCCGTCGGCGACCAGCCGGAAGAAGGCCTCGAAGACGGGCCCGCCCGGGGCGCACCGCGAACGGGCCGCCGGGTCGGCGGGCACGACGAGCGCGGTCCTGCGCGCCGCCGGGGTGGACGAGGGACCGCGCGCCGCCCGTTCCAGCACCAGGGCGGTGTCCTTGGGCTTGCGGTCGTTGGTCAGCAGGCCGAGCCCGTACTCCAGCTCGGGGAAGTCGGCCAGGCTGCGCGACACGTCGTGGGAGCACCACCAGGTGATGCCCCACAGGTCCGGGCAGTCCAGGGCGTTCGCGACGGTCGCCTCGGTGAAGGCGGCGGCGTGCTCGGGCGGTACCAGGGGTGCCGGGGCGCCGACCTCCTGGAGCCAGACCGGCCGGTGCGGGTCACCGGCCCAGGCCTTGCTCAGCTCCACCAGCCAGGCCGCGTGGTGCTCGCTGGGCACGGAGGCGCGGCCGTAGCGCTGGGCGGTGCCGTTGAAGACCCAGGAGTGCACGGCGGTGACGGCGCCGTGCCGGGCGGCCTGGCCCGGGGTGAACGGCTGGTCGTCCTGGTACCAGGTCGCGTCGTACTCGGCGTGCAGGTGCAGCCGGCCTGGGGCGCCCTCCTCGCAGGCGGCGAGCATCCGGGAGAGCCAGGCCTCGATCTCGTCGGGTGTGGCGCGGTCGGGGTCGGGGTGGGGCCCGGCGGAGAACTGGTTGACCTCGTTGCCGAGGGTCATGCCGATGAAGTTGGGCCGGTCGGCGAGGGCGGCGGCCAGGGTGCGCAGCAGGTTCGCCTGGCCGTCGAGCACGTCAGAGTCGGTGAACAGGTTGCGCCGGTGCCAGGTGCGGGTCCAGGCGGGCAGGAAGTCGAAGCTGCTCAAGTGCCCTTGCAGACCGTCCACGTTGACGTCGAGGCCCCGCTCGGCGGCGGCGTCGGCCAGCGCGACGAGCTGCTCGACGGCCCGGGGCCGGATCAGGGTGCGGTTGGGCTGGAAGTAGGGCCACAGCGGGAAGACCCGGACGTGGTCCAGGCCGAGCGCGGCGATCGAGTCGAGGTCGGCGCGCACGGAGTCCAGGTCGAAGTCGAGCCAGTGGTGGAACCACCCTTCGCTGGGGGTGTAGTTGACGCCGAAGCGCACGGCAGGAGGCATGCGGGTCCTTGTGACGGAGGTACGGGGTCGGCGGGGTCAGCCCTTGACGGCGCCCTCGCCGACACCGCGGAAGAAGTACCGCTGGAGGCAGGCGAAGAGGGCGATCAGCGGCGCGACGGCGATGATCGTGCCGGCGGCGACGAGCCGTTCGTCGTTGGCGAAGGTGCCGTGCAGGTAGTTGAGGCCGATGGTGAGGGTGAACTTGGAGGGGTCGCTCAGCACGATCAGCGGCCACAGGAAGTCGTCCCAGGCGCCCATGAAGGCGAAGATCGCCACGACCGCGAGGGTGCCCTTCACCGACGGCAGGGCGATGCGCAGGAACCGCTGCCAGACGTTGGCGCCGTCGACGAAGGCCGCTTCCTCGATCTCGTAGGGCAGGTTGAGGAAGGCGTTGCGCATCAGCAGCACGTTCATGGCGCCGATGCAGCCGGGCAGGACCACGCCGATCAGGGTGTTGTTCAGGCCGAGGTCCCGCATGGTGGTGAACTGGGCGATGATGATGCCCTCGACCGGCACGAGCATGGCGAGGATGAAGGCCAGGGTGGCGGCGCGGCGGCCCCGGTAGCGCAGCCGGGCCAGGGCGTAGCCGGCGAGGGCCGCGCCGACGCAGTTGGTGACGACGTTGGCGGTGGCGACCTTCAGGGAGTTGAGGGCGTAGTCCCACACGGGGATGGTGTCGGCGACCCGCGCGTAGTTGTGCAGGGTCGGATCGCCCGGCAGGAACGTCGGCGGGGAGCTGTAGATGTCCTCGGTGGGGCCCTTGAGGGAGGTGGACAGCTGCCACAGGAACGGGCCGATGGTGAGGGCGAGGACGGCGAGCAGCAGGACGTAGCGCAGGGCGAGTTCCCACACCCGGACGCGGCGGCCGTGCTCGTCGGTGATCCGCGGCTCGCGCGCCGCGCGCGGCGGCTGCTCGGGAGCCCGGGTCTTCTCCAGAACGCTCACGCGTCCTCCTTCCGGTCCGCGCGCAGCACGAGCAGCATCAGGGCGACGGTGACGACGAAGACGACGACGGAGAGGGCGGAGGCGTAGCCGACGCGGCCGCTCAGGCCGGTGCCCGTGCGCTGCACGAGCATGACCAGGGTGGTGTCCTCGCCGGCCGGTCCGCCGCTCGGGCCCGCCAGCAGGTACACCTCGGAGAACACCTTGAACGCGGCGACCGAGGAGAGCGCGCCGACCAGGACCATGGTGGAGCGGACGGCGGGCACGGTGACGGTGAGGAAGCGGCGCACCGCGCCCGCTCCGTCGACGGCGGCGGCCTCGTGCAGTTCGCGCGGCACGTTCCCGAGCGCCGCGAGATAGATGATCATGTAGTAGCCGAGGCCCTTCCACACCGTCACGGCCATGGCGCTGAGCAGGAGCAGCCATTGGTCGCTGAGGAAGCCGACGCGGCCCACCCCGACCGTCTCCAGCAGGGAGTTGACCAGCCCGCGCTCGTCGAGCAGCCACACCCAGATCAGTCCGACCACGACGATCGAGGCGACGACCGGGGTGTAGAAGGCGGACCGGAAGAAGGCGATGCCGGGGATGTTCTTCTGCACCAGCAGGGCGAGCAGCAGCGGCAGGACGACGAGGAGCGGGACGACTCCGAGGACGTAGAGCGTGCTGTTGCGCAGGCCGGTCCAGAACATGTCGTCGTGCAGCAGCTCGCGGAAGTTGGCGAGCCCCACGAACCGCCCGGGGATCAGGGTGCGGCGGTCGGTGAAGGAGTTCACCACCGTGGAGACGAACGGGTACAGCACGAACGCGCTGATGACGAGCAGGCCGGGGGCGGCGAACAGCCAGGGGCTGGTCGGCAGTTGGCGCCGCACCCGGGAGGTGCCGGAGAGAGCCATGGTGCGTCAGCCCTGCTGCTTCAGAAGCCGGTCGCACTCCTTGACAGCGTTGTCGAGAGCTTCCTTCGGGCTCTGCTTGCCCTGCAGCGCCTTGGCGACCTCGTTGCGCAGCGCGATCTTCATCTGCTCGCTGAACAGCACCGGCGTGTAATTGACGGCCGTCTTCAGGGACTTGGCGGCGGCGACCCGGACCCGGGTCTCGTCGGTGCCGTCCTCCTTGGTGAAGTACGGGTCGTCGAGGGAGCCGGCGGTGCTGGGGAAGATGGCGACCTTCTTGGCGAAGGACATCTGGTGCGCCGCGTCCGTGACGAAGTGCGCGAAGGCGACCGCGGCGGGCTTGCGCTTCGACTGGGAGTTCACCATCACGCCCATCACGTACATGTTGACGTGGCCGGTGCTGGTGATCTGGTCGGTGATGCCGATGTTCTTGTACAGGCTCGGCGCCTGCTTCTTGAAGTTGCCTAGGTCGAGGGCGCTGCCGGGGTTCATGGCGACGGCCCCGGTGAGGAACTTCTTGCCGGAGGACTCGGGGGTGGCGGTGAGCGCCTGCGGGTCCAGGGCCTTCGCGTCGTACAGCTTCTTGTACTCGGTGAGGAGTTCGACGCCCTTGGCGTCGTCGAAGGTGAAGGCGGTGCCCTCCTTGTTCATCAGCGGGACGCCGTAGCGCCCGAAGTCCTCGATGGTGGGCACGTTGGCGAGGGTGGCGACCTTGCCGTCGCTCTTCTCCGCGAGCTGCAGGGCCGCCGAGAAGAGTTCGCCGTACGTCCTCGGGGGCTTCTCCGGGTCGAGCCCGGCCTGCCGGAACAGCGTCTTGTTGTAGAAGAGAGGGCCGGTGTTGAGGTACCAGGGGAAGGCGTAGGTGCCGGTCATGCCCGGTATCCGGTGGCCGTCCCAGGCGCCGGGCAGGTACTCCTTGCGGTACTGCGGGGCGGCCTTGTCCAGGTCCAGGGCGAGACCGGCCTTGGCGAGCGGGGCGACCAGGTCCGGGGAGACGTTGACGACGTCGGGCAGGGTGCCGCCGGCGGCGTCGGCGCTGATCTTGTCGGCGTAGCCCTCGGCGGGCTGGTCGACCCACTTCACGTCGGTGCCCGGGTACTTCTTCTCGAACTCGGCGATCAGGCCCTCGAAGTACGGCTTGAAGTTGGCGCGCAGGTTCCAGGTCTGGAACGTGATGTCGCCTTCGACCTTGCCGGAGGCGTCACCGGAGCCACCTTGCTCGCCCCCGGAACCACAGGCACTGAGGGGCAGAAGGACAGCGACGGCAGCGGCGGCGAAGGCTCTGCGGGAGATGCGCACGGTGACCGGCTCCTTGGGAAACGGGGGGGGCGGGAGGGCGGCGGGAATGACGCCGGGCCAGACCTTGCATCGTTCTCTTCGTGAAAGTCAATGGATTCCGCTCAGCTAAAGTCTTTAGCTGCACATCACCGCAGGTCAGATTGGTTTGCTCCATCTTCTTGCACCCGATCACTAATGCGCTTTAGAGTCGGGTCACTCAAGCGCATTAGTGTGCATCGACTGACGACGGGGAGGGCAGGCGTGCCGGAAAAGCGTTCGCCGGCGCGGCGGCCGACGATGAAGGACATCGCCCGGCGGGCCGGTGTCTCCGAGAGCGCGGTGTCGTTCGCGCTCAACGGCCGGCCCGGGGTCTCCGAGGTCACCCGGGACCGGGTGCGCCGGGTCGCCGAGCAACTGGGCTGGCGGCCCAGTACGGCCGCGCGCGCCCTGTCCGGGGAGGGCGCGGCGACGGTCGGCTTCGTGCTGGCCCGCCCGGCGGGGACGCTGGGCGTGGACTCGTTCTTCCTGCAACTCGTCTCCGGCATCCAGGAGGTGCTGGCCGAGCGGCACCTCGGCCTGCTGTTCCAGATCGCCGAGGACATCGACGACGAGTGCGCGGTGTACCGGCGGTGGTGGGCCGAACACCGGGTGGACGGCGTGCTGGTGGTCGACCCGCGCACCGACGACCCCCGGCCCGGCCTCCTGGACGAACTGGGGCTGCCCGCCGTGGTGATCGGAGGCGCCCCGGACGGACGGCACCCCCGGCTGTCGACGGTGTGGGCGGACGACGCGGGCGCGATGGCGGCCCTGGTGGACGGGCTGTACACGCTCGGCCACCGCCGGATCGCGCACATCGCCGGGCTGCCCGGGCTGGCCCACACCGAGCGCCGGATCCGCACCCTGCGCGCGGAGGCGGAGCGGCGGGGCCTGTCCGAGGTGCAGTCGGTGCCGACCGACTACTCGGACGCGGCGGGCGCGGCCGTCACCCGCCGGGTGCTGGACGGGCCCGGCGCCCCGACGGCCCTGATCTACGACAACGACGTGATGGCCGTCGCCGGGGTGGCCGCGGCGGCGGAGCTGGGCTTCTCGGTGCCGGCCGACGTGTCGGTGGTGGCCTGGGAGGATTCCGCCCTGTGCCGCCTGGTCAAGCCGTGGCTGTCCGCGCTCTCCCGGGACAGCGTCGAGTTCGGCCGCACGGCCGCCCGGGAACTGACCGCCCTGCTGGACGGCGGCCCGGCGCGCACGGTGCGGGTGCCGGTGCCGGCGCTGATCGAGAGGGACAGCACGGGGCCGGTGCGGGGCAGGTCCTAGGGCGGGGCAGGTCCCACTGGGTGTCCGTCTTCCGTCTGGCTCGGCGCCGGGCCGGCCGGACCTGTGCGGGTGCCCGGACGAGCCCTGCCCGGTGGGACCCGGCGGAGTCACAATGGGGGGGTATGCGTCTACGGGGCACGGCCTGTGCCGCCGCCGGACTGCTGCTGGCGGTCGCCACCGCCTGCACCGGCGGCGACGGCGGCAGCACGCCCGAGACCGGCCCGGCGACGACGAGGGCGGCCGAGGCACCGAGCCCGCGCAGCAGTTCCCCCTCCCCCGCCCCGGTCGACCCCGTCTCCCTCCCGGCCCTGATGCGGCGCGAGCACACGGGCTCCGGCCTGCGCCTGGGCGACGTGCTCGACCGCACCTCCGCCTACACCCGCTACGCCGTCACGTACGAGGCGAACGGCCTGACCGTCTCGGGGATCATGAACATCCCCGTGGGCAAGGGCCCGTTCCCCGCCCTGGTGCTGGCGCACGGCTACATCGACCCGGACGTCTACTTCAGCGGCCAGGGCATGCCGCGCGAGCAGGACCGCCTGGCCCGCAGCGGTTACGTCGTCCTGCACACCGACTACCGCAACCACGCCCGTTCCGACGACGATCCCGACAACGACGTGAACCTGCGCCTCGGCTACACCGAGGACGTCATCGGCGCCGCCCTGGCCCTGCGCGACTCCGGGCGGCCGGAGATCGACGGCGACCGGATCGGCCTGTTCGGCCGGTCCATGGGAGGCGGGGTCGTGTACAACACGCTGGTCGTGGCGCCCGGTCTGTTCGACGCGGCCGTCGCCTACGCGCCGGTGAGTGCCCGCCCGCAGGAGAACATCGACCACTTCCAGCGGCCCGACGGCGACCCGATCGTGACGGAGATCGAGGAGAAGCACGGCACGCCCGAGGAGGACCCGGAGTTCTGGCGTGGCGTCTCGCCCCTCACCTACGCCGACCGCCTGACCGAGCCCCTGCTGATCCAGCACGGCACCGCCGACGACACCTGTCCCCTGGCCTGGTCACGGGAGGCCGCCCGGACGTTCCAGAAGGCGGGCAAGGACGTCGAGTTGCGGGCCGTCGCCGGTGAGGGCCACACCTTCGGGCCGCGGTGGGCGGCCGAAATGGACGTCACCGAGGCCTTCTTCGAGCGCCATCTGCGCTGAGCCCGCAGCCCCCGCGCCGGGGCCCTGCGGGCCCCGCCCCCGGTCCCCGCAGGCCTCGCCGCCGGTCATCACAGGCCTCGCCCCCGGTCATCACAGGCCTCGCGCCGAGCACCGCGGGCCCCCTCCCAAGGCATCCCTGACCGCGTGCGCCGGCGTGCGGAACGGCTGGCGATCTCGACGTGCGCCCCCGGCCGGTGCACAGTTCTCCCTGACGTACTGACCGGTAGCCCGTCTCCCCCGTTCTCCCGAGGAGCCTCTGTGACCAGCTGGGCCGGCCGCACCGCCGCCGAGATATCCGCCGCCGTCCGCGAGAAGCGGGTCACGCCCCGGGAGGTGGTCGCCGAGCACCTCGAACGGATCCGGCGGCTCGACGGCCGGCTGGGCGCGTTCCGGCTGGTGCGGGCCGAGCGGGCCCTGGCCGAGGCCGACGAGGTGGCCGCGCGCGGCGACCTGGCCGAACTGCCCCTGGCCGGGGTGCCCGTGGCCGTCAAGGACAACCTCGCCGTGCGCGGCGAGTCCCGCCGCGTCGGCTCGGCCGCCACACCCGACACACCGGCCGCGCGGGACCATGTGACGGTGGCCCGGCTGCGGGCCGCGGGCGCCGTCGTCGTGGGCCTGACGAACGTGCCCGAACTGTGCGTCTTCGGCACGACCGACGGCGTGCTGGGCACCGCCCGCAACCCGTGGGACCCGGCCCGTTCGGCGGGCGGTTCCTCCGGCGGCAGCGCCACCGCCGTCGCGGCCGGCATGGTGCCGATCGCCCTCGGCAACGACGGTATGGGCTCCCTGCGCATACCGGCGGCCAACTGCGGCCTGGTCACGATCAAGCCGGGCCGCGGGGTGGTGCCGACCGGGGCCGGGGACAGCGACTGGTTCGGCATGTCGGAGAACGGGCCGCTCGCCACGACCGTCGAGGACGCCCGCCTGATGCTCGCGGTCCTCGCCGGCACCGAGCCCGCGCCCCCGTCCGCCCCCGGCGCCCTCAAGGTCGCGCTGTCCCTGCGCAGTCCGCTGGCCGGCGTCACCATCGGCCGCCCGTACGCGGCCGCCACGCGGGACGCGGCGGGGCTGCTCATGCGGGCGGGCCACCAGGTCCGGCGCGCCGATCCGCCCTACCCGCTCTCCCTCGCGGCCACCTCCCTCATGCACTGGACGGCGGGCACCGCGGCCGACGCCCGGCCCCTCGACCCGCGACTGCTCACGCGACGCACCCGCGTGCACGCGCGCCTCGGCCGGCCCTTCGTGAGCGCGGCCGGCGCGGGGACGGCCCGGGAGCAGCTGCGCCACCGGCTGGAGCCGTTCTTCGCCGAGTACGACGTGCTGCTCACCCCCGCCCTCGCCCGCCGCTCCCCGAAGGCCGGGCCCTGGCACGAGCGGGGCTGGCTGAGCAACCTGCTGGTCAACACCAACTACTCGCCGCTGACGCCCCCATGGAACCTCACCGGCTGGCCCGCCATGGCCGTCCCCTGCGGCACCCTGCCCTCCGGCGCCCCCTGCGCCGTGCAGCTGGTGGGACGCCCCGGCACGGAGGACCTGCTCCTGGCCGTGGCGGGGCAGTTGGAGGCCGGAAATCCATGGCGGCGCACGGCGCCCGTCGGCTAGGGTCGGCCGCGTGACTGCCGGGTCGGCCGTAGGCCATGCACGAGTGAGGCGCCCGGCCTCGGTATGAGGGCGGCGGGGGTGACCCCGCCCGGCCCCGGCCGAGAGCCGGAGCGGGCGCGAGCCCCGCCTTCCGTCTTCGCGTTCCCCCGTCCCGCGCCTCTTCTGGCGCGTCCTGACCACCAGTGAACCGGAGACACATCCCTCATGTCCCTCGCAGAACACACCCCCGACCTGCCGACGGCCGTCGCCCGCCTCGACCACACCGTCGTCTACGCCTCCGACCGTCAGTTGTCGGCCGAGTTCCTGGCGACGGTGCTGGGCCTGAAGGTCGCCGCCCCCTTCGGCCCGTTCCTCCCGGTCGACCTGGGCAACGGCGTGACCCTCGACTACTACGAGAAGCGCGACGAGCCTATCCAGCCCCAGCACTACGCCTTCCTCGTGCCGGACGAGCAGTTCGACGCGATGATCGCCCGCCTGGAGGCGCTCGGCGTGACGTACTACGCCGATCCGCGCCACACCGAGCCCGGGCGGGTCAACGACCTCTTCGGCGGTCGCGGCGCCTACTTCGACGACCCGGACGGCCACAACATGGAGATCATGACCCGGCCCTACGCCCGTCCCTGACGACCGTCCGGGACCTCACCCGGTGATGCCTGCCGAGGCAGTTCGGCTCTCTTGAGCGGTTCCGCTCCGCTCTACAGGGCCCGGTACATGATGTGCAGGCCCACCCGGCCGTGCCGGGGGTGGTCGAACGCCTCGGGCACGGTGCCGAGGATCGTGAACCCGAGAGAGGTCCACAGCTGCACGGCGGGGTTGGTCTCGACGACGGCGTTGAACACCATGCCCCGGTAACCGGCGGCGTGGGCCTCGCTCAGCAGGTGCTCGGCGAGAGCCCTGCCGTAGCCCCGGCCGCCCCGGGCGGGGTCGACCATGAAGCCGGCGTTGGCGATGGCGGCCGCCGGGCCGCCGTAGTTGGGGGTGAGGTAGGCGGAGGCGACGACCGAGCCGCGGTCGTCCTCGACGACGTAGACGCGCTTCGCGGGGTTCATCCAGAGGACCCGGGCCTCCTCCTCGGAGGTTCCCGGGTCCCAGGCGTAGGTCTCGCCCGCGGCGACGATGCGGTGCCAGAAGGGCCAGATGCGAGGCCAGTCGTCGGCCGTTGCTTGCCTGATCAGCATGGGTGCGAGTGTGGCACGCCCATGCTCGGTGGTCGCTGAGGGGTCCGCGTCCGGTTCAGTCGACGCTGGGCAGGATGTGGGGCTCCGCGAGGTCTTCCTCGTAGCCCGCGAGGCGGATCGGGGCCGACCGGGCCCACACGTCGAGGCTGCCGAGCTCGTCGACCCGTCGGCCGGCGCGCTCGCCGCGTTCCTTGGGGCGCTGATCGCGATTCGTCTTCTCCGGTGTCACCGCGCACTCCTTATGTGTCGGTCACCCTCGGGACGTACGCGCCGGTCCTGCTGCGCCTGACGCCCGCGCGGGCTATGTGTCATGTGCAGTTCGGACGCGGTGGCGCCGGTCGACTCACGGGAGAGCAGGCCGTGGTGTACCGGCTGGTCCCATGACGGACCGTGGGTGTGGGTAGGACCCCGTGGTGCTGTCCGTCCGCATCAGATTAACCAAATGAGCGGGGCCCCGCTCTATGGGGCTGAAAACAGCCGGTAACGATCGCGCGTCATCTGGCGTTCAACTGGGGTTTACGCACCGATTCGTTCACAAAAGGGACGCTCTGCGTATCACTCGTTCGGCGTACGGACGCGACGGCCCTTTCCGGCCGGTGGCGCAGTTCAAGTGCCGTTGGCTGAGTCGCAAGCTCGTCATGGTCTGCTGCCGTACGGCAACGGCTGACGCGCGGGAGGACTGACGCATGGAGCTGCGCAGCGTCGAGGAGCTGATGGACCTGCTGTATGCCTGCCGGGGCACCCGGGACCTCCCGGAGCGCGGCAGGCCGCCGGTCGACCTGCACGACCACGCGCTGCGGACCGCCGCCCTGCTCCGCCGGGGCCGCCCGGCCGACAAGGAGCTCCAAGTGGCGGGTCTGGTGCAGCCGGTCGGCGGGCTGTTGTGGCCAGGTGACCCGGCCGGGCGGGCCGGTCAGACCGCCGGCGCGGTACGCGCCCTGCTCGGCGAGCGGGTCTCCCGGCTCCTGCGCGACCGTCCCGGCCGGGGAGTCCCGGCCGACGACGACGTGCTCGCCCTGCGCCAGGCGACCGAGGAGGGCCGCACGGCCGGGTTCGACGCCGGGGTGCTGGAGGACTGGCGCACCGTGCTGGAACTGCTGGCGGCGCGCAACTCCCGCCTGGGGGCCGTCGACTGACGCCGGGCCCTACCACTTCCCCGGCGCGTAGTCCTTCAGGAAGACCCCGTACAGGTCCTCCCCCGCCTCGCCGCGGACGATCGGGTCGTAGACCCGGGCCGCGCCGTCGACGAGGTCGAGCGGTGCGTGGAAGCCCGCCTCGGCGAGCCGCAACTTGTCGTAGTGGGGCCGCTCGTCCGTGATCCACCCCGTGTCGACCGAGGTCATCAGGATGCCGTCGGTCTGGAACATCTCCTGCGCGCTGGTGCGCGTGACCATGTTCATCGCGGCCTTGGCGGCGTTGGTGTTGGGGTGCCCCGCGCCCTTGTACCCGCGGCCGAAGACCCCTTCCATCGCCGACACGTTGACGACGTACGCGCGCTTGCTCCGCGCCTTCCTCGCCGCCTCGGCCATCGCCGGCCGCAGCTTGCTGATGAGGATGAAGGGGGCCGTGTAGTTGCACAGCTGGGTCTCCAGCAGTTCCACCGGGGAGATCTGCTCGATGGTCTGCACCCAGGTGTTGGTGTCGACGACGTCGGGGACCAGGCCGCCCGCGTCGATCGCCGTGCCGTCCAGGTGCCGCTCCACGCTCGCGTTGCCCGCGACCAGGGCGAGGTCGGCGACCTGCTGCGCGTCCAGGCCGCTGGTGCCGAGCGGCAGCGCGGCGAGGCCGTCGACCGCGCCGGAGTTGAAGGCGCCGATGACGTGGTGGGCGGGCAGTTCACCGGCGGGCAGCGGCGCGCTCTCGCCCTCGACCAGGGCGGCGTAGGCGGAGGGCAGGCGGCGCACGGTCTGGGTCGCGTTGTTGACGAGGATGTCGAGCGGCCCGGCCTCGGCGACCTGGTCGGCGAGGGCCACGGCCTGCGCCGGGTCGCGCAGGTCGATGCCGACGACCTCCAGGCGGTGCAGCCAGTCCGCGGAGTCGTCCATGGCCTTGAAACGGCGGATGGCGTCCTTCGGGAACCGCGTGGTGATGGTGGTGTGGGCGCCGTCGCGCAGCAGCCGGAGCGCGATGTACATGCCGATCTTGGCGCGGCCGCCGGTGAGCAGCGCGCGCTTGCCGGCGAGGTCGGCGCGGACGTCGCGCTTCTCGCGGTTCACGCGGGCGCAGTCCGGACAGAGCTGGTGGTAGAAGTAGTCGACTTCCACGTACCGGGTCTTGCAGGTGTAGCAGGAGCGCGGGCGCTGGAGTATCCCCGCGATCCGGCCCTCCTCGGTGCGCGAGGAGGGCAGCAGGCCCTCGGTCTCGTCGTCGATGCGCTGTGCGGAGCCGGTCGCCGTGGCCTCCGTGACCGCCTTGTCGTGGGCGGTCTTGGCGGCCCGGCGCTCCTGGCGGCGGCGCTGCTTGACCGTGCGGTAGACGCCCGCGGTGGCCCGGCGCACGGCGATGGCGTCCGGGTGGTCCACCTCCAGCTTGTCGAGCTCCTCGAGCACGCTGAGGCAGACGGCCAGGCGCTCGGGGTCGATGCCGGGTCCGTACGAGAGCCCGCTCGCCTCGTCCATGGCCCGCGGGCCGTCCTCTGTCACCGTCATCGCCGCTGCGTTCCCTGCTCTGCCGTCGCGGCGCGCCGGTCGCGCCTGCTTTCGAACGGCGGATTTTACTTCAGCGCGGGGCCGCACCGCCAAACGCGCGTGATCACGGCCGGCAGGCCTTGATCAGCGTCGCCACCTCCTTGGAGACGGCGGTCGCGAACGTGTCCAGGTCGGGGACCGCCTCGGCGTCGGCGACCAGGCCGTAGTGGACGGCGCCCCGGTAGGTGGAGACGGCGACCGCGAGGGAGTGGCCGGGGGCCAGCGGGGCGAGCGGGAAGACGGCGGTGAGGGGGTGGCCGCCGAGCTTCAGGCCGAGGCTGGGCAGGGGCACGCTGGTCACGAGGATGTCGAACCAGAGCCGGGCCGCCTGGCCGACCATGGGTCCGCCCAGCCGGTGGACGAGGGCGGGGACGTGGTCGGCGAGCAGGGCGACGGCGCCTGCGCCCCGGTTGGGGCCGGCGTCCTTGTTGCGGTCCATGGCGGTGCGGACCGAGGCCAGGCGGGCCAGCGGGTCCGGATCGTCCACCGGGAGCCGTATCAGGTACCCGGAGAGCCGGTTGCCCTGCGGGTAGGCGGTGCGCGGGCGGCGCTTGGAGACCGGGATGAGGGCCCGGGGCGCGACGCCCTCGCTGCCGTCGCCGCGCTCGTCGAGCCAGCGGCGCAGGGCGCCGGCGACGACCGCGATGAGGACGTCGTTGACCGTGCCGCCCACGGTCTTGCGGATGCGGTGCACGTCGTCGAGGTCGAGGACCACGCCGGCGGTGCGGCGTGTGCCGCTCGGCTCGCAGGTGAGCGCGGGGGTGGAGCGCACGTCGAGCGAGGAGCGGGCGACCGAGGCGCCGATGTCCAGGGCGCGGGCGGCGTCGGAGAGGGCGCCGCGCATGAGGCCGGGCAGGTCGCGCACGTCGGGCAGCGGGCCGCGCGGGGGGACGGCCGGGCGGGGCCGGGGCGCGGGCAGGTCCATCGGGTCCATGACGCCCGCGGCGAGGGTCAGCGCCCGCAGGCCGTCGGCCAGGGCGTGGTGGAACTTGAACAGCACCGCGAAGCAGACCCCGTCCTCACCGGGCAGCACATGGGCCTCCCAGGGCGGCCGGCCGCGCTCCAGCGGGCGTCCCATGAGCCGTCCGGCCTCCGCGTGGAAGTCGGCGGCCGGTGCGTGCAGCCGCACGTGGTGCTGGGGGTCGAAGTCGGGGTCCGGCTCGCGCGCCGCCCCGCCGAAGGCGAGCGGGCGGCGCAGGGCGGAGGGCAGCGGCTGCCACACGTCGCGGATCCGCATCCGCAGTCCCGGGACGCCGGCGGCGCGGGCCGCGAGGAGGTCCGCCGCGTGGGCGCCCGCGGCCGGCGAGTGCGCGGAGAAGATCCCGAGCGCGCCGAGGTGCATCGGGTGGTCGGCGGACTCGATGTTCCAGAACGCCAGGTCGAGAGGAGCGAGCAGATCAGCAGTCAAGGGCTTGCCTCGCGTGGACGACGGGTGGGTCAGCAGTCAATCGCCCCCAGCCGATTACGGTCAAGCACGATCAGGCTACGTACAGTTAACACCGGATTAAGTCCCGCCCCGCTGAGCGGGGCGGGACTTATGGTGCATGTGCCGTCAGTCCAGCACAGGTTGCGGCGCCGGGCACCCCGTGGGAGTCACCCGGGAGGCGTCACGGATCAGCGCCTCGTGCGCGGCCTTCAGCCGGGCCGTGTCGGGCTTGAGCACCGCGCGGTCGTAGGTGAGGAAGCCGTTCAGCTCGCCCTCGACGTCCGCGATCTGGGTGTACACGGCCCCGTTGCTCCCCTTGCAGACCAGCGCCCGGACCTCGTCCAGCTTCTCCAGGTAGTCCTCGGTGTAGGTGGCCGGGTCCACGTCGACGTACGACTGCTGCACCGACCAGGCATGGCCGGGCACCGCGAGTCCCAGGCCGCCGTACTCACCGCTGACCAGGGCACGCTGCCCGTCGGGGCGGGGCGGCAGGGCCGGGCTCGGGTAGCCGTGCTCGTCCATGATGTCGCCGGTGCCGCCGTCGGCGCCGAGGTTCAGCCCGGACTGGCCGTTGACCAGGCGGGTCGGGTCCCAGGCCTTGGCCTGCTCGGCGATCCGGCCCACGTCGTACTGGCCCCAGCCCTCGTTGAAGGTCACCCACATGACGACCGAGGGACTGCTGATGTGCTCGTCGATCATCTCCTTCAGTTCGCGCTCGTAGCGGGCGCGGGAGGTGGCGCTCGGGTTCACCCCGGCCGTCATCGCGGGCATGTCCTGCCAGACCAGCAGTCCGAGCCGGTCGGCCCAGTGGAACCAGCGGTCCGGCTCGACCTTGATGTGCTTGCGCACCGAGTTGAAGCCGAGCCGCTTGTGCGCCTTCAGGTCGTAGGCCAGGGCCTCGTCGGTGGGCGCGGTGTGCAGGCCGTCGGGCCAGAAGCCCTGGTCGAGGGTGGCCATCAGGAAGACGGGCTCACCGTTGAGGACCGTGCGCGGGACGCCGTTCACCTTCTCGACGGCGATGGAGCGCATGCCGAAGTAGCTGCCGACCCGGTCGGCGCCGACCGTGACCTTCAGGCCGTAGAGGAACGGGTCGTCCGGCGACCACAGGTGCGGGTCGCGGACGGTCAGCGTCAGCGGGCCGCCGGTGCGGCCGCTCGCCGTGGCCACCTTCCGCCGGCCGTCGTACGCCGTCGCCGTGACCGGTACGCCGTCCCGGACGCCCCGGACCTCGACGGTCACCTTCTCGCCCGCCACATCGGGAATGATCTTGAGGGAGTCGGCGTGGTCGCGGGCGACCGGCTCCATCCACACCGTCTGCCAGATGCCGGAGGACGGGGTGTACCAGATGCCGCTGGGGTCCAGGCGCTGCTTGCCGAGCGGCGGGTTCTCGCCGGAGGCCGCGTCGGTCGGGTCGTAGACGCCGACGATCAGCTCCTGGGTGCGGCCGGGCTCGAGCGCGTCGGTGACGTCGGCGCTGAACTTGTCGTAGCCGCCCTCGTGCGTGGCGACCTTCGTGCCGTTGACGTAGACCTCGGAGCGCCAGTCGACGGCGCCGAAGTTGAGCCGGAGCCGCTGACCCGAGCCGATGTTCCAGTCGCGCGGGACGGTGAAGGTGCGGCGGTACCACATGCGGTCCTCGTGCCGCTCGATGCCGGAGAGCTGCGACTCCACCGGGTACGGGACGAGGATGCGCTCCTTCAGCGTCCGGCCGACGGGCGGCTGCTCGCCGGGCTCGGCGGCGGCGAACTGCCAGCGGCCGTTGAGGTTCTTCCAGGCGTCCCGGGTCAGCTGCGGGCGCGGGTACTCCGGGAGGGCGTTGTCCGGTCCGACCTCGTCGGCCCAGCGGGTGCGCAGCTGGTGGGTCGAGTGGTTCGGGCCGGACGTCCAGAACTCCTTGACAACGTTGCCGTCGGTGTCGGTGAGGCCGCCCTGCCCGTCGTAGCGGATGTCGGCCGTGCCGCGGGCCGTGCCCGTCTTGTCGCCCACCACCGGTTCGTCCAGGGCGACCAGGAGGGCGGTGGGGTCGGACGGGTCCGGGCGGGCCTCGCCCAGGGGCCACGCGGCGCCGCCGATCACGGCGTCGAGGTGGTCGGTGAAGCCCGCCGGGGGTGCGGTGAGCTCCTGGGCGAAGTCGAGCCTGAGGGTGCGGCCGGTGGACTGGACGGTGGCCGCGAGGGCGCCGTCGTAGTCGAAGCCCTCGGGGAGGCGGAAGGCCGACTGCGGGACGGGGGCCTTGGCGGCGCCGGGCGGGGTCCAGCGCAGGTGGAAGTTGGAGCCGCCGTAGTGCTCGAAGTACTCGACCTTGATGTCGTAGGCGCGGCCGGCGGTGAGGTCGACGGGCTCGGCGGTCTGCTCGCGGTCCCAGTCGTCGACCCAGTGGTCGATGGCGAGGGTGCCGTCGATCCAGAGGCGGAAGCCGTTGTCGGCGCTGACCGAGAAGGTGTGCGGCCCGGTCTTCTCCGGGACGATCTTCCCGGTCCAGCGGACGCTGACGTCGTCGGAGCGGCCGGTGGTGAAGTTCAGGCGCGGCTCCAGGTTGTCGAAGTCGAGGTCCTGGTCGAAGGTCGTCGCCTTGAGGGTGTGGAAGTCGAAGGCGCCCGGGGCGGAGTGGGTGTAGTACTCGCCCTTGAGGCCGTGGATCTCGGCGGGGTCGTCCGCGAGTGCGGGGACTGCGCTCAGGCCCGTGAGGGCGAGCAGCGCGGCGAGCAGTAACGCGAGGCGGTTTCTGAGACGTCGGGGACGCACGGAACCTCCATGCCAACGTTGTCATGTACAAGACGTTGGCATGACAACACGGATCCCGGGCTTCGTCCAGAGGCAGGACAAAGTCCGCCGGAGACGTCTCACCGCAACCCCCGGCGGGGTCTCGTCAGGTGACCAGCTGGCCCTTGCCGAGCGCGATGACGCCGCCCTTGGAGACCGTGTACAGCTCGGCGTCGCGCTCCGGGTTGACGCCGACCGTCGCGCCCGGCGGGACCTCGACGTTCTTGTCGAGGACGGCGCCGCGCACCACCGCGCCCCGGCCGATGTGCACGTTGTCGTGCAGCACCGAACCCTGCACCACGGCGCCCGGGTCGACCACCACGCCCGGCGACAGCACGGACCGGGTGACCTGGCCGCGGACCAGGCAGCCCGCGCTGATGATGGACTCGCTGGCGATGCCGCCCGCGTTGAAGCGGGCCGGCGAGAGCTGGTACGAGTGCGTGTAGATCGGCCAGCTGCGGTTGTACAGGTTGAACGCGGGGCGCTCGGCGATCAGGTCCATGTGCGCCTCGTAGTAGGCGTCCAGCGTCCCGACGTCCCGCCAGTAGCCCTGGTCGCGGCTGGTCTCGCCGGGCACGTGGTTGGCGCTGAAGTCGTACAGCGCGGCCTCGCCCCGGTCGGTGAGCTGGGGCAGGATCGAACCGCCCATGTCGTGCACGGAGGACTCGTCCTCGGCGTCCCGCTTGAGCGCCTCGATGAGGGCCTTGGTGGTGAAGATGTAGTTGCCCATCGAGGCGAAGACGCAGTTGGGGTCGTCCGGGAGACCGGGCGGGGCGGACGGCTTCTCCAGGAAGCGCTCCACCGTCTGCCCGTCCGAGCCGGGCGTGATCACGCCGAACGCCGAGGACTCCGTGCGCGGCACCCGGATCCCGGCGACCGTCACGCCCGCACCGCTCTCGATGTGCTGGGCGAGCATCTGGCGCGGGTCCATGCGGTAGACGTGGTCGGCGCCGAAGACGGCGACGTACTCGGGGCGCTCGTCGTAGATCAGGTTGAGGGACTGCAGGATCGCGTCGGCGCTGCCCAGGTACCAGCGGGGGCCGAGGCGCTGCTGGGCGGGGACGGGCGTGACGTAGTTGCCGAGCAGGTTGGACATCCGCCAGGTGGTGGTGATGTGCCGGTCCAGCGAGTGCGACTTGTACTGCGTCAGGACGCAGATGCGCAGCACATCGGCGTTGACCAGGTTGGACAGGACGAAGTCGACCAGGCGGTACGTGCCGCCGAAGGTCACCGCCGGTTTGGCACGGTCCGCGGTCAGGGGCATCAGCCGCTTGCCCTCGCCGCCCGCCAGCACGATCCCCAGGACCGAAGGACCACCACCACGCATGGCCGCTCCCCTCACGCCTCTTTCCCGATGCCTGCCCCTAGGGGGTACCCACTAAGCCTGTTTGACGATCTCCTCGTAGAGCCGGACCGTGCGGCGGGCCACCGCGTCCCAGCCGAACTCGCCGACCGCGCGCTCCCGCCCGGCCTCGCCCATCCGCCGCGCGGCCGGCGGATCGCCGAGGACGGTGTCCATGGCCCGGGCCAGCCCCGCCTCGAAGCCGTCGCCGGCCGGGACGAGCAGGCCGGTCCTGCCGTCGTCCACGACCTCGGGGATGCCGCCGACCGCCGAGGCCACCACGGGCGTGCCGCAGGCCATCGCCTCCAGGTTCACGATGCCCAGCGGCTCGTACACCGAGGGGCAGACGAACAGCGCGGCATGCGTCAGGAGCTGGATGACCTCGGGGCGCGGCAGCATCCTCGGGATCCAGTGCACCCCGTCGCGGACCTCGCTCAGCTCCGCGAACAGCTCCCGGAACTCCCGGTCGATCTCCGGCGTGTCGGGTGCGCCGGCGCACAGCACGACCTGGGCGGCCGGGTCGATGTCCCGCACCGCGCGCAGCAGATGGGGCACGCCCTTCTGCCGGGTGATGCGGCCGACGAACAGCACGTACGGGCGCGAGCGGTCCAGGCCGATCCGGTCCAGCGCGTCCGTGCCGTGGTCGGGCCGGTACAGGCTCGTGTCGATGCCGTTGTGCACGACGTGGACCTTGTCCGGGTCCAGCGCCGGGTAGCAGCCGAGAATGTCCTCGCGCATCGCCCCGGAGACGGCGATCACCGCGTCGGCGGACTCGATCGCGGTGCGCTCGGCCCAGCTGGACAGCTCGTAGCCGCCGCCGAGCTGCTCGGCCTTCCAGGGGCGCAGGGGCTCCAGGGAGTGCGCGGTCATCACGTGCGGGATGCCGTACAGCAGCTTGGCGAGGTGGCCGCCGAGGTTGGCGTACCAGGTGTGGGAGTGCACCAGCTCGCGGCCCTCCAGGGCGGCGGCCATCGCCAGGTCGACGGAGAACGTGCGCAGCGCGTCGTTGGCGCCGTCGAGCGCGGGCCACGGGCGGTGGCGCAGCACACCGTCGGCGCGGCCCTCGCCCCAGCAGTGCACGTCCAGGTCGACCAGGGGTCTGAGCTCCCGGGCCAGGAACTCCACGTGGACGCCGGCACCGCCGTACACGTCCGGCGGGTACTCCCGGGTCAGCAGTCCGACGCGCACCCGCAACTCCCTGCTCTCAGCGGCCGTTCCCTTTCATGGTCACCCAGATGGGGCGCGTGGGGAAGAGCGGGGCGGCCGCGGGAAACAACAGTCGCCGCAGACGCCCCCGCCGGGCACCCGGTAGTACAGGCAGCAGCTGCGCCGCCGGAACGCCGTGCCGGTGAGGGTTCCGGCGCCGGTGAGCTGCGGGTGGGCCAGGAGGCGCGCGGCCAGGGAGCGGGCCAGGGCGGCGCTGTCGGGACGGCCGTGGCGCCGGGCCCAGCGGTCCAGTTCCCGCGCGGCGCCCGCCAGCGCCGAGGCGGCGTTGCCCCGCAGCAGCCCCGGGGCGAGGCGGTGGTGGACGCGCAGGGCCGTCGCCAGCGGGGCGAGGTGGCCGTCCAGGACGACCTCGGCGAGGCGCTCCGGCTCCGCGGGAAGCGGCCGTACGCCGGTCAGCCACAGGTCGTCCGGCGCGCTGCCGTCGGGGTCCCAGCGCAGGTGCCGGGCGTCCAGGTCGGGCACGCCGCCGTACACGACCGCGCAGCCCAGGGCGATCGACCAGAGCCGGGCCGCGAGTCCCTGGTGGGCCACGGAGGCGGCCACACGCAACTCGGGGGCGCCCAGGGCGTGCGCGACCTTGCGGACGCGGAAACTCAGCGGATTTCCGGCCTCGTCCGCTGCCCCGGCGGCGTAGGCCTGTGCGAGAGTGGGAAGAGGCCCGGCCGCCCCCGCGTCCGTGCGCAGCACGAAGAAACCGCCGAGCGGGCGGAGCGCGGCGAGGCCGGGGTCGAAGTCCACGAAGAGCAGTAGTACCAAGGCCCCTAAGGGACACGTCCCGGGGCCCCTGACTTTCGTCGCCCACCCTGGGGATGACGGGGCTCCCCTCGTACTCCATCGGCAGTAGGACCCAATGAGTGCTCAGGGACGACGACGGGAACACCCGGACACGGCAGGGTGTTGGTCATGAAAGCCGACCATTCGCCGCGCCGGGCCGAGCGCCCCCGCCTGACGCAGAGGAGCAGCCGATGAGCGCCCTCGCGTTGTCCGTCGTGCTCTCCCTCGTCTCCGCGGTCGCCTACGCGGGCGGGGCGATCGTGCAGGAGCGGGTGGCGGAGTCCTCGCCGGGCGAGCAGTACGCTCCGCTGCGCCGGCCCGGCTGGTGGGCGGCGGTCGCGCTGAACGGCCTGGGCGGTCTGCTGCACGTGGTGGCGCTCGCCTACGGCCCGCTGAGCCTGGTGCAGCCGCTGGGCGCGCTCACCATCGTGGTGGCCCTGCCGATGGCCGCGCTGTTCGTCGGCCGCAGGGCCGGTGCCACGGCCTGGCGGGGCGCGATCATGGCGACGGTCGGTCTGGCCGGTCTGCTGTCCCTGGTCGCCGCGTCCGACGCGCAGTCGCTGAACGCGGCCGAGCGGGTGGCCGTCGCCCTGGTCACCGCGGGCGTCGTCGTCGCGCTGATGATCGCCGCGCGGGCTGCGCACCGGCACCCGGCGGTGCGCAGCATGCTGCTGGCCACCGCGTCCGGTATCGCGTTCGGCATGTCCTCGGTGTTCACCAAGACGGTCGCGGTCGACTGGACCGGCGGTGTGTCGGCGGCGGACCTGCCCTCCCTCGCCGTGATCGGCGTCCTGGCCACGGCCGGCATGCTGCTGTCGCAGGCCTCCTACCGGGGCGCCGGGCTGACGGCCCCGCTGGCGACGCTGACGGTGGTGAACCCGGTCGTGGCGGCCGCCGTCGGCATCACGATGTTCGGAGAGACGTTCCGCTACGGCACCGCGGGCACCGTGCTCGCCCTGGGCTGTGGTGTGGTGGCGGCCGGCGGACTGATCCTGCTGACGACCGAGCGGCTCGCGCAGGACCACTCCGAGGGCGAGCGGGCCGTGCCCGTGCCGGTCGACGACGTGCTGGTCGAGGACGTGCTGGTCGAGGACGTGCTCGTGAAGGACGTCCTGGTGGAGGACGTGCTTGTCGACGACGTGCTCGTGCCGGACGTGCTCGTGCCGGGGCCGGGGGCGCCCGGCGTCGCGGACGGGCCGTACGAGAGCGGGGTGCCGCCGGTGCCCGCCGGCGACGAACGCCCGCTCTCCTACGAGCCCTTCTACGGCGTTCCCTACGTGCCGATGCCGACCGTGGACCGGCATCGGGTGCGGATCAAATCCTGACGCCGCCGGCCCTCAGGTACGCCACCGGGTCGACGTCCGAACCGAAACCGGGCCCCGTCCGCACCTCGAAGTGCAGATGCGGGCCCGAGCTGTTGCCGGTCGAGCCGGAGCGGCCGATGCGCTGGCCCGCGGTCACCGTCTGCCCGTCCCGTACGGAGATCGCCGACAGGTGGGCGTACTGGCTGTACCGGCCGTCGCCGTGCCGGATCACGACCTGGTAGCCGAACGAGCCGCCCCACCCGGCGCTGACGACGCTGCCCGCGGCGACCGACTTCACGGACGTGCCGGTCGGTACGGGGAAGTCGATGCCCGTGTGGTAGCCCTTCGACCAGGCGGAGCCCGCCTTGCGGTAGGGCGTGCCCAGGGAGGCGCCGACCGGGGCGACGAGACCCTGCCGGGTGGCCGTGGACCGGGCGGCCCGCTCCTTGCCGGCCTCCTGCGGCCGGTCCTTGGCACGTTCCTTCGTACGGTCCCCGCTCCGCTCCTTGGTACGGCCCTCGCTGCGGTTCTTGGTACGGCTCTCGGTACGGTCCGCCGCCGGCTTCTTCGGCTTCGCCGACGGGGCCGGCCGGTACGCGGGGCGCGTCTTCGTGGCGCCTTCGCCGCGCAGGGCGAGCCGCTGGCCCGGCACGATGAGGTCGGGATCGCCCCCTATCGTCGAGCGGTTGGCGGCGTACAGGCCGCGCCAGCCGCCCCGGACCTCGCGGTCGGCCGCGATGCCGGAGAGGGTGTCGCCGTGGACCACGGTGTACATCTCGGCGCTGCCCGCGCGGGACTGCGGCGTGGACTGCGGCCGCACCTCCTCGATGGAGGTCTTCTTCTTCGTCTCCCGCTGCTGCGTGCGCTCGGCCGCCGGGCGGATGTCCGGCTCGCCGCCGCCCCGGGTCAGTCCGGCCCGTACCGAGCAGACCGGCCAGGCGCCCGGGCCCTGCCCGTCGAGCACCTTCTCGGCGACCGCGATCTGCTGGTCTTTCGTGGCCAGGTCGGCGCGGGACGCGTAGGCCCGGCCGCCGTAGGCCTCCCAGGTGGACTGGGTGAACTGCAGGCCGCCGTAGAAGCCGTTGCCGGTGTTGATGTTCCAGTCGTTGCTCGACTCGCAGGCGGCGACCTTGTTCCACGTGTCCACGTCCGCCGCCTGGGCGGCGCCGGCGCCCATGAACGGGAGCGCCATGCCCGCGCCGCCCGCGGTGACGGTGAGTGAGGCGCGGTTGATCCTGTTCGGCTGATACCGGCGGTGCCGGCCGCGTACGGCCATCGATTGCCCCCCTAGACATGCGTCAGGAGGGGCAAAAGTAAGCGCTGCGAACCGGCCAGAACAAGACGCCTATCGGCCGCCCGGAGGTTCGGATGGCCGGTATGAGGCCCCTGTTGCGCGACGTGCGCCCCGGCGGTGCATCGCGTACGCCACGCGGTGCGCGGGTGCGGCGTGCGCGGGGACGCGTACCTCGGCTGAGTGCGAGGGGGCTCTCGTGCGTATCGTCCTGCGCGACGTCGTACGACCCGCGCGTGTCGTACGACCCGCGCGTGCGGACGAGGTGGCGGCACGTCAGGATGGTCGGCGGGGGTCACGCCGGCGGGTACCCGCCGGCGGCACCGATACCGAGGTCTTTAGGAGCGAACCGAATGAGCAGTACAGCGCAGATCGGCGTCACGGGTCTTGCGGTCATGGGCCGCAACCTCGCCCGCAACTTCGCCCGCAACGGCTACACGGTGGCGGTGCACAACCGGACGCCTTCGCGCACGCACGCGCTGGTCGAGGAGTTCGGCGGCGAGGGGGAGTTCATCGCGTGCGAGAGCGCCAAGGACTTCGTCGCGGCGCTGGAGCGGCCGCGGCGGCTGGTCGTGATGGTGAAGGCCGGTGACCCGACGGACGCGGTGATCCGGGAGTTCGCGCCGCTGCTGGAGCCGGGCGACATGATCATCGACGGTGGCAACGCGCACTTCGCGGACACCCGGCGCCGGGAGCGGGAGCTGCGCGAGCAGGGCATCCACTTCGTCGGCATGGGCGTCTCCGGCGGTGAGGAGGGCGCGCTCAACGGCCCGAGCATCATGCCGGGCGGCCCGAAGGAGTCCTACGACTCGCTCGGCCCGATGCTGGAGAAGATCTCGGCCAAGGCGGCCGACGGCACGCCGTGCGTCTCCCACGTCGGTCCGGACGGTGCCGGGCACTTCGTGAAGATGGTGCACAACGGCATCGAGTACGCGGACATGCAGCTCATCGGCGAGGCGTACCAGCTGCTGCGGGACGTCGCCGGGTACTCCCCCGCCGAGATCGCCGACATCTTCCGCACCTGGAACCAGGGGCGTCTCGACTCCTACCTGATCGAGATCACGGCCGAGGTGCTGTCCCACGTGGACGCGGGGACGGGCAAGCCGTTCGTGGACGTGGTGGTGGACCAGGCCGAGCAGAAGGGCACGGGCCGCTGGACCGTGCAGATCGCGCTGGACCTGGGTGTGCCGGTGTCCGGTATCGCGGAGGCCGTCTTCGCCCGCTCCCTCTCCGGGCACGCCGCGCTGCGGGAGGCCTCGCGCGGGCTGGCCGGCCCGAAGGCGAAGCCGCTCGGCGAGGCGGAGGCCCGGGCCTTCGCCGACCGGGTGGAGCAGGCGCTGTACGCGTCGAAGATCGTGTCGTACACGCAGGGCTTCCACGAGATCGACGCGGCGCGCGGTGAGTACGGCTGGGACATCGACCTCGGCGCGGTGTCCGCGCTGTGGCGCGGCGGCTGCATCATCCGGGCGGCGTTCCTGGACCGGATCCGCGCGGCCTACGACGCGCGGCCGGACCTGCCGAGCCTGCTGTCGGACGACACGTTCGCGCAGGAGATCGCGGACGCGCAGGACGACTGGCGCGAGGTGCTGGTCGCCGCGACCCGGCAGGGCGTGCCGACGCCCGGCTTCGCCGCGGCCCTCGCGTACTACGACGCCCTGCGGGCGGAGCGGCTGCCGGCGGCGCTGACGCAGGGTCAGAGGGACTTCTTCGGTGCGCACACCTACCGGAGGGTGGACCGGGACGGGTCGTTCCACACGCTGTGGGGCGGGGACCGGTCGGAGGTCACGGCGTAGCGCCCGGCGCCGAACGGGCACGGGCCGGGGCCGGTGACAGTCTCGCGGGACTGTCACCGGCCCCGTTCTCATGCCGCCGTGCATGTCAGGACAGCGGCGGCCCGGGCTCGGGATGGGGCACGGGTTCCGGCCCCGGGGGGATCGGGGAGGGGTCCGGGCCCGGCGGGGGTTGGGGGTTCGGCACGGGGTCCGGCCCCGGCGGCGGGGGCGGGGTCGGGCCCGGTGGCGGCGTGGGCGAGGGCGGCGGTGGCGTCGGCTCGGGCCCCGGCGGGGGTGTCGGGTTCGGCACGGGGTCGGGGCCGGGCGGGGGTGTCGGGTTCGGCACCGGGTCGGGGCCGGGCGGCTCCGGCGGCCGGGGATCCGGGCCCGGTGTCGGTGCCGGCGGCACGGGGTCGGGATACGGGTTCGTCATCAGGTCCTCCAGCCAGTGGGACGACTCCGGCTCTGGACTACTCCCCCGCCTACCCGACACCCGCCTCGGCAGTCACTCCGGGGCGGGACGGGGAGGGGGCCAGCTGGGGGACGCGCGAGCATACGCCGCCTGGCCTGCCTGGCCTGCTTGGCCCGCCTGCCCCGCCTGCCCCGCCTGACGGCGCACCATCGCCCGGTCGCGGGCGGTCGTGTGCGCGGGGTGCGGGGCTCGTGCTGGTGCGGGGTGCGGGGCTCGTGCTGGTGCGGGGTGCGGGGCGCCGCTTCCCGGCCGGGTTGTACGGGCAGCCCCCGCTCACCCGGCTCAGCACCGCGCAGCCGCAGGCAGCCGCGTACGCGAGGCGGGCGGTCCTTCCCCGGCGAGCGTGGGCCGGTGGAGGTCGGGGCCGGGTGCGCGGCAGGAGTGCCTCGCGCGGGGACGTGTCCCCACCGGCCGGGGACGTGTCCCCACCGGCCGGGGACGTGCGCGCACGCCCTCTTGTCGGCCCGGGGCACTCCCGCCAGCGGTGGTCGGGGCGGCCCGGGCCGGACAGGGTGGCTCTAGGTGGTCAGAAGCGGTCGGGGTGGGACTTCAGCCAGTTCTTGGCTGCTGTCAGCAGGGGCTCCGGCGCCGGAGGGGCCTCGTCGGGGTGGCGCTCGGACCACTTGGCGACGTAGGGGCACAGCGGCGCGACGGCGCTGCGCTCGCGGGCGGCGATGGCGTACAGCTCGCGCGCCAGCGAGCCCGCGATGCCCTTGCCCTCGTGGGCCGGCTCGACGATCGTGTGGACGGGCACGAGGGCGCGTTCGGGGCTGTCGAGCACGAAGTACTCGATGTGGCCGAGGACTTCACCGTCGGCCACGGCCTCCAGACGCCCCGCCTCCCGGTCGTCACGGATCTCCGGCTCGCTCATGGGCACGCTCCTGCTCTCGTCGTCCCGGTCAGGCCCCGACGGCCTGCGGGCTGCGCTGCTGGTCCGAGCCCGGCACCGGCTCGGACGGATCCGCGCCCAAGGCCACGATCCGGTTGTCGCCGTCGACGTGCACGACCCGCGGCGCGAGTGCCCGCGCCTCGGCGTCCGTCACCTGGGCGTAGCTGATGATGATCACGAGGTCGCCGGGGTGGACGAGATGGGCCGCTGCCCCGTTGATCCCGATCACGCCGGAGCCGCGCTCGCCCTCGATGACGTACGTCTCCAGGCGGGCCCCGTTGGTGATGTCCACGATGTGCACGAGCTCACCGGGCAGCAGGTCGGCGGCGTCGAGCAGATCGGCGTCGATCGTCACGGATCCCACGTAGTGCAGGTCGGCCTGGGTGACGGTGGCGCGATGGATCTTGGACTTGAACATGGTGCGCAGCATTTTCAACTCCCGGAAGACGGCTCCCTGCCTGCTTTGTGCAGGTCAAGGGCGGTCTTCACTGTACACGCGCACACGTCCGAGTCGATGGGTGCGAGGAACATCACGTCTCGTCGGGGGGCGGAGCTCCCTGCCCGGCCCAGGCGTCCGCGGCCCCTGGTTCAGCCGGCCACGGAGTGGTGCGCCCGGGCGAACTGCTCCACGACGGCGGCGCAGAAGGCGGGCAGGTCGGCCGGGCCGCGGCTGGTGATCAGCTGCCCGTCGACGACCACCTCCTCGTCGGCGACGACCTCCGCGCCGGCGTTGCGCAGGTCGGTGCGGATGCTGGGCCAGGACGTCAGGCGGCGGCCGCGCACGGCGTCGGCTTCCACCAGGGTCCACGGGCCGTGGCAGATCGACGCGACCGGTTTCCCACTGGCCATGAAGTCCTTGACGAACCGCACCGCGTCACGGTCCATGCGCAGCTGGTCAGGGTTCATGGTGCCGCCGGGCAGGAGCAGAGCGTGGTAGTCGTCGACGGAGGCGTCGGCGACCAGCCGGTCCACGGGGAAGGTCCCCGCCGGGTTGAGGTCGAACTGGCGGGCCTGGATCTCGCCGTGATGGAGCGAGAGGATCTCGGTCTTCGCCCCTGCGCCCTGCAACGCACCGCGCGGCTGGTCGAGTTCCACGCGTTCGACGCCGTCGGTGGCCAGGATCCCCACCCGCACTCCTCGGAGTTCCTGTGTCACGGTAAGGCTCCCTTCACGAGTCACTGGTGGTACGAGGCGGGCCATGATCTTGAACGTCTCGGCGAGGGGCCCGCCGTCGGCTGTCACCCGGTCGAGATTCGCAGAGCCCCCCGCTGAGCGCCTCCGCACCCGGGACCGAAAAGGAATGCTTCCTCCTGCCCTGGCAGAGCAGCTTGAAATGCGCAGGCCCCTCGAACGGCAGTACGACGGTCCGAGTGTCGTCCGGCCGACTGCACTGGTGCTCGGAGGTGTATCGAGCCGCTGCCTTTCCGCCCGCCGGGAGCAGGCACAGTGCGTCTCGCGTCCGGAGCATGGAGAGGTCCGACGCCACCCGGCCTCTGCCGAGGCGCATGACAAAAGGGATCACTCATGGACTACGACACGTTCATCGACACCGTCACCCGGCGCGCCCCTGTCTCCCCGGAGAAGGCGGAGCCCCTCACCCGGGCCACCCTGGAAACACTGGCCGAGCGCCTCACCAGGGGCGAGGCGCAGGACCTCGCGTCCGAACTGCCCAAGCCGCTGCAGGAACGGCTGGTCTCCCCCACTCCGGAGGCCGAGGCCTTCGGACTCGACGAGTTCGTCCACCGGGTGAGCGAGCGAGCGGGGGTGAGCCCGGAGGAGGCCCGGGAGGGCGTACGGGCCGAGCTGAGCACCCTGAAGGACGCGGTCAGTGACGGCGAGTTCCGCCAGGTCATGTCCCAGTTGCCCCGGGACTTCGAGGCTCTCGTCGCCGCCCCGGGCTAGACTCTCCGACCCGTGGGTCCACCTGGGGCAGGTGGCCACCTGGGTCCGGCCCGTGGAGTTCCCGGCCTTCGGTCAGAGTCCGGCCGGCCGGGCCGAGCGAGAGGTTCCGTCAGTCGCTGGAGTCATTCCTTCAGAGCATCTCCAGGGGCGTGGGCCCGCCGGGCGGCGGGAACGCCTCGTCCAGGGCGTCGAGCGCCTCGGTGGGAAGGTGGAGGTCCACCGCGCCGCGGTTCTCCCGGACGTGGCCGGGTGATCCGGAACGCGGGATCGCCGCCACCCCCTGTCGCAGCACCCAGGCGAGCGCCACCTGGGCCGGTGTCGCCCCGAGGGCCCGGGCCACCGCATCCAGTGCCCCGACGTTCAGGATCCGCCCCTGCTCGATCGGGGAATAGGCCATGACCGTCACCTCGGCCTCGCGGCACCAGGGGAGCAGGTCCCACTCGATGCCGCGCCGGGAGAGGTTGTACAGCACCTGGTCGACGGCCGCGGCGTCGCCTCCGGGGAGGGTGGCCAGCTCGACCATGCCGGCGACGTCCAGGTTGCTCACACCCCAGTGACGGATCTTCCCCGCCTCCATCAGGTCGGTGAATCCCGCAAGGGTCTCCTCGAGTGGCCACCGTCCCCGCCAGTGCAGCAGGTACAGGTCCAGCCGTTCCGTACCGAGCCGCCGCAGGCTGCCCTCGCAGGCGGCGACGGTGCCCTTCCGGTCGGCGTGGCCGGGCAGCACCTTGCTGACGAGGAAGACGTCGTCCCGCCGCCCCCGCAGGGCCTCCCCGACGAGCTCCTCGGCCGCCCCGTCGCCGTACATCTCCGCCGTGTCGACGACGGTCATGCCCAGGTCCACGCCCAGCCGCAGCGCGGCGATCTCCTGTTGACGCCGGGCCGGGTCCTCGCCCAGGTACCAGGTGCCCTGCCCGAGCGCCGCGATCTCCTCACCGTCGGGGAGGGCAATCGTTCCGGCCGATTCCGCAGACATCTCGGGCCTCCCGCCTGCCGCGGATCCGTGTCACGCGTACCGCACCGGGTGCCCAGGTCCGCGTCTCCCAGACAGCACCGCCTCCGCGAGGCCCTCGGGACCGCGTGCCGTGAGCAGCCGGGTCGGCCGGGTGAGCCGGCGCGCGACTTTGCGTGTCCGCCCGCATCACCGTGTGCCTGTCGTCAGGATCGCGCGAGCCGGGCCGCGAGATAGGGTGCGGTCGCGCTGCGGCGGGCCTTCGCCACCTTGGCCGGACGGCCCGACGCGACCACTCGCCCGCCCGCGTCACCGCCGCCCGGCCCGAGATCGATGACCCAGTCGGCGGTGGCGACCGTGTCCAGGTCGTGCTCGACGAGGACGACCGTGTTGCCGGCGTCGACGAGCCGGTGCAACTGTCGCAGCAGCAGCGCGATGTCCGAGGGGTGCAGCCCCGCCGTCGGCTCGTCGAGCAGGTAGAGCGCGTGTCCGCGGCGGGCCCGCTGCAGTTCGGTGGCCAGTTTGATGCGTTGTGCCTCACCCCCGCTGAGTTCCGTCGCGGGCTGGCCCAGCCGCAGGTATCCCAGGCCCACCTCGCGCAACGTCTCCAGACTGCGGGAGGCGGCCGGGACGGAGGACAGGAACTCGGCGGCGGCGTCGACGGACAGCGCCAGCACTTCCGCGATGTTCTTGCCCTGGTAGGTGACTTCCAGCGTCTCGGCGTTGTACCGGGCGCCCCGGCAGGTCGGGCACGGCGCGTAGGTGCCGGGCAGGAACAGCAGTTCCACCGCGACGAACCCTTCGCCCTGGCAGGTCTCGCACCGCCCTTCGGGCACGTTGAAGGAGAACCGCCCGGCGGAGTAGCCCCGCGCCGTGGCCTCGTCCGTCGCCGCGTACAGCTTGCGCACCGCGTCGAACATCCCGGTGTACGTGGCCAGGTTGGACCGGGGAGTCCGGCCGATGGGCCGCTGGTCGACCAGGACCAGCCGGTCGAACGACTCGACCCCCGACGCGTCCTGGACGTCGACCTCCAGGTGCGCGTCGTCGGGCTCCTCGGGTACGAGTCCGAGGTGGCCGCGGACGACCTCGGCGAGCACCTGCGTCACCAGCGTCGACTTCCCGGAACCGGACACGCCCGTCACCGCCGTCAGCACGCAGAGCGGTACGTCGACGGACACGTCGTGCAGATTGTGGCGGGAGACGCCGCTCAGGTGCAGCCAGCCGTGCGGTGCGCGCGGGCGGTGATCGAGCGGCCGGGCGCGCCCGAACAGGTACTGGCCCGTGGCCGACTCCCCGACCCGTTCGAGACCGGCGACCGGGCCGCTGTACAGCACGCGACCGCCGCCCTCGCCCGCGCCGGGGCCGATGTCGACCACCCAGTCCGCCCGCCGTACGACGTCCATGTCGTGCTCCACGACGAAGAGCGAGTTGCCCGCCGCCTTGAGGCGGTCCAGCACGTCCAGCAGCGGTTCCGCATCGGCCGGGTGCAGGCCCGCGGAGGGTTCGTCGAGGACGTAGACGACGCCGAACAGCCCCGAGCGCAGCTGGGTGGCGATCCGCAGGCGCTGCGCCTCGCCGGGCGACAGGGTCGTCGAGCGGCGGCCGAGGCTGAGATATCCGAGGCCCAGGTCGAGCAGTACCTCGATCCGTGCGACCAGGTCGCCGCAGATCCGGACCGCGGCCTCGGTCGTCTCCCCGGACCGGGCGGTCGAGGTGGTGGCGTCGGCCTCGGACCGCCCGGCGACGGGCCGCAGCAGCGCCAGGACCTCGGTGAGCGGCATCGCGTTGATCTCGGCGATGGAACGTCCGGCGAAGGTCACGGCGAGCGCCTCGGGCCGCAGTCCGCTGCCGTGACACTCGGGGCAGGGCACGCTTCTGACGAACCGGAGCGCCCGTTCGCGCATCTTCTCGCTCTTGGAGTCGGCGAGGACGTGCATGACGTGCTTGCGGGCGCTCCAGAACTTGCCCTGGTAGCCGTAGTCGACGCGGTCCTCCTCCGGCTCGATGTACACGGAGGGCTGCTCGTCGGTGTACAGCAGCCAGTCCCGGTCCTTCTTCCTGAGCCTGCGCCACGGGCGGTCGATGTCGATGCCCAGGTTGTGCACGACACTGCGCAGGTTGGCCCCCTGCCAGGCGCCGGGCCAGGCGGCGATCGCTCCCCCGCGGATGCTCAGCGAGGGGTCCGGGACGAGCAGGTCCTCGGCGACGTCGTGCACGACGCCCAGTCCGTGGCACTGCGGGCAGGCGCCGGCCGCGGTGTTGGGTGAGAACGACTCGGCCTCCAGCCGTTCGGCCCCGGGCGGATAGGTGCCGGCGCGGGAGTACAGCATGCGCAGCAGATTGGACAGCGTGGTGATGGTGCCGACCGTCGAGCGCGAGCCGGCCGCCCCGCGCCGCTGCTGCAGGGCCACGGCGGGTGGCAGTCCGGTGATGTCCTGCACGTGCGGTGCGCCCACCTGCTGCAGCAGCCTTCGGGCGTACGGTGCCACGGACTCGAAGTAGCGCCGCTGGGCCTCCGCGTAGAGCGTGCCGAACGCGAGGGAGGACTTGCCCGAACCCGAGACGCCGGTGAAGGCGACCATCGCGTCCCGCGGAACGTCGACGTCGACGTTCCGCAGGTTGTTCTCACTGGCGCCCCGGACATGGACGAAGGGGTCGGTCGCGTCCTTGTTCACCGTTCCTGATTACCTGATCGCGCCGCGAACCGCGCGACGGGCGCCTGAGGACGATCGTTCGGCTGAGCCATGTGGAGCCCTCGCCGCGAGGCGACCGCCCTGCAGCGCGCCGTCGCGGGGATCCCGGTACGCGGGGGCGGGTCCCGGTGCGTCTCCCGCCTGGCACCATAAGGGCGAACGGAGATCCGGCCGTTCGGTGTCGTGAGGGGGGCGAGGAGCGGTGGTGCGTCGGGACTCGGCGGACGATCATCTGCGGGCGCTGCACCAGCAGGGCTGGGAGGCCGCGTGTTCGCTGCACCGGCATCTGCGCGGCGGAGGGGAGTTGGCCCCGGTCGCCACGCCGGGCGTGCTGCTCGAGGTCGGTGAGGTCGCGTACGGCGACGTGGCGGCGCAGTACGCGCGCTTCTACGGCATGAACGTGACCTACAACCAGCGTTCCGGCTTCTACTTCGGGTCGCCGCTGTTCGTCGCCGCCGGGCTGGTCGGGGACGCGGTCGCCAACAGCAGCGCCCGCAGCCGGGCCCAGGCGATGGCGCAGCCGCAGTGGCGCGACTTCTCCCCCTGCCGGGCGATCCTCACCGACCGCCGCATGCTGCTGCACGTCGCGGCCGAGAACCGGTGGGTGTCGCTGCGGCACCACGAGATCGTCAGTTTCCTGCCGGTGATCGACCAGTGGGCCCTGTTCACCGACTACCAGCAGTGGGAGCCGATGCGGCTGGCCGGGCCGACCGTGCCCTGGCTGACGGCCGCGACGATCTCGGTGCTCAACCGGGGCCGTTCCGAGTACCAGCAGCTCCCTCCGCTGCCGTTGCCGGACTGAGGTCCGGCCCCGACGGGTCAGTCCCGCCGCAGCGTTCCGGTGTCCTGCACGCTCGTCACCTCGTAGCGCAGGCTGTCGCCGCCCAGCGGGGTCAGGACGATGTCGACCTCGTCGACGCAGTTGAGCGGGCTGCTCTCCTCGGTGATCTCCTCGCGGACCTGGACCGAATGCCCGGTGTCCATGGTGAGGATCCAGCGCCCGCCGCACGCCAGTGACGGGTACTCGACGGTGGCCACCTGGTCGCCGATCTCGCCGCCCTTGTAGTCGACTTGGATCGAGTAGAGGTCGTTGTCCGCCTCGCGCACGTTGCCGGTCCACTTCCCCTCATAGTCGGCGGCGGAGACCTTCGGTGACCGCGTGGAGGGAGCCGCCCCCGACGCCCCGGAGCCGGTCCGGTCGTCGTTTGCTCCGAGGCCGGGGAGCTTCACGGCCAGGACGACGGCGAGCACGGCGGCCACGGCCGCGGTGACCAGCAGGGCGGGGCTGATCCGGCGCGGGCGACGGCCGCCCGGCGGGTAGCCGCCCGGTACCGGTGGCATCGGCGGCGTGGCCACCGTCATCCGCGGTGTCGGTACGGGTGTCGGGGCCGGTGTGGGCACCGGAGGCATCGGGACCGGCGTGGGAGTGCCCGGCGGCGGGGGCGGGACGGGTCTGCCGTGCGCGGTGGGCAGGGCGTGCACGGGGTCACCGGCCCGGCCCGCGGGCGGGGTGTCGACCCGGGTCGGCGGTGGCGGCTCCTCCAGGTCGAGGAGGCCGGCGGCGTGCCGGCCGAGCTCCGCCATCAGGGCGCCCGGAAGCCACGCGGCCGAGTCGGCGTCCGCCGTGGCCACCTCCGCCATGGCCACGATGTCGGCCAGGGGGATGCGGTCCTCGGGCCGCTTGGCGAGGCACCGCGTCACGAACGCGGCCAGCGGCTCGGGCAGGCCCGTCAGGTCCGGGTCGTTCTCGGTCACCCGCAGCATGACCGCGTGGGCGCCGCTGTCCGGGCCTCCGAACGCCTGCCGGCCCGTGGCGGCGAACACCAGCACCAGACCGAGGCTGAACACGTCGCTCAGCCCGGTGATCTCAGCGCCCAGGATCTGCTCGGGCGACATGAACCCCGGGGAGCCGACCATGGCACCGGTGCGGGTCAGCACGCTGGCGTCGGCGGCGCGGGCGACACCGAAGTCGATCACCCGGGGGCCGTTGACCGTCAGCATGACGTTCGACGGCTTGAGGTCCCGGTGCACCAGCCCGCAGGCGTGGATGCTCTGCAGCGCACGCGCCAGGCCGGCGGCCAGGTGCCACACCGACTGCTCCGGCAGCGGCCCGCAGATCCCGGTCACCGCCTCGTGCAACGTGGGTCCGGCGACGTATCCGGTGGCCACCCAGGGCGTGTCCGCCTCGGTGTCGGCGTCCAGGACCGGAGCCGTCCACTGCCCGCCCACCCGCCGGGCCGCGGCGACCTCGGCGCGGAACCGGCGGCGGAACTCCGCGTCGTACGCCAGCTGCGCGTGGACCAGCTTCACGGCGACCGTGCGCCCCCGTGGGGACCGGCCGAGGTACACCTGTCCCATGCCGCCGGCCCCGAGCCGCCGGAGCAGCCGGTAGTCCCCCACCTGCGTCGGATCGCCGGGCCGCAAGTGCTCCATGACCGCTCAGTCCCCCTGTGTTGCTTCGCCCGCGTGCCCGTACCCGCCCCGCCCCGGAACGCCGCGGCCTGCTGCGCGCGGTGCCGGGCTCAGCGTGCCGCTGCGGCCCGCGCTCATTACAGCATCACCGCTTACGGGCGCGGGTGTTACTCGGCGGTTCGGGTCGGGGGCGGTGTCCGGGGCGGACGACGATGCGTGGGCGCGTCAGCCGTCCCCCGGGCCGGGGATCGCCGCCGGCCCTCGGAGTCCGGGCCGGGGTGGGCCGAACCAGGTGGTGAGAGCGGTCCGGAGCTCTGCGGTGCCGGGGACGCCGTCCGCCCCGGCCGCCCAGGCGACGTGACCGTCGGGGCGGATGAGCAGGGCTTCGGGAGCCACGATCTCGTCATGGGACGGGACGGCCCAGTACGCGTCCTCGCTCCGGGCCTCGACGACGTCGACGCGGTCGGTCCAGTCCCGGGCGGCCGTGCCCAGGCCGGCGTTGCCGCGCAGGTCGAGCAGGACCGGGCGGGCGGCGTGCAGCAGCTCGTACACGCGCGTGGTGCCGTCGGGGGTCTTCAGGGGGGCGTCCGGCACCCGGCGGCCCGCCAGCGGGTGACGGCCCCCGACCGGGTACCGGATGTCCAGCGCGGTGAGCATGTCCCGCAGCCGCCGGTTGACGTCGTCGTACACCAGCAGTGAGGCGAACACCTCGCGCAGTGCGTCGGTCTGCGCGCCCGGGCGGGTCAGGGCCGCCTGCGCCCGGGTGTTCTGCAGGACCCGCTCCCCCACGGGATGGCGCTCGGCGTGGTAGGTGTCGAGCAGGCTCTCCGGTGCGTGGCCGTGGACCACCGAGGCGAGTTTCCAGCCCAGGTTGACCGCGTCCTGCACTCCGGTGTTCAGGCCCTGCCCGCCGGCCGGGAAGTGGATGTGCGCCGCGTCGCCCGCGAGCAGGACCCGGCCCGCCCGGTAGCGGGCGGCCTGCCGCGCGGCGTCCCCGAACCGGGAGATCCACCGCGGGTTGCGCATGCCGTAGTCGGTGCCCGCCAGTTTGATCAGGGACTGCCGGAGCTGCTCGAACGTGGCGGGTTCGTCGCGGTCGGCGACCCGGTCGTAGTCGGACGTGATCACCCGGTACCAGCCGGACTCGAAGGAGATCGCCGAGTACTCGCCGCTCGCGCAGCGCCTCGCCCAGACGTACTCCTCGGGCAGGTCGGGGAGTTCGACGTCGCCGATCATCGCGGTCATCGTCGCCGGAGTGCCGGGGAAGGCGATGTCCGCGAGTTTGCGCACGGCGCTGCGGCCGCCGTCGCAGCCCACCAGGTAGCGGGCGCGCAGCGGCGTGGAGTCCGCGTCGGAGGAGCGCAGCGCGACGGTCACTCCGTCCTCGTCCTGGTGCGCCCCGACCACCTCGGCCGACCAGCGCACCCGTGCGCCGAGTTCGCCGGCCCACTCCTCCAGCAGGTGCTCGACCGCCGACTGAAGGATCATCAGCGGAAGCGGATGGCGGGATTCCAGCCCGTCGAAGTCCAGCATGAGTCCCGAGAAGTGGCCGACCGGCGTCAGTTCACCGGCTGCCAGGAAGCGGTCCAGGACCCCTCGCTGGTCCAGTACTTCCAGCGTGCGGCAGTGCATCCCGCCGGCCCGGGACTCCCCCGTGCGCCGTGCGAGCCGGTCGACCACCGTCACGTCGACGCCGGCCAGGCGCAGTTCGCAGGCGAGCATCAGGCCTGTCGGCCCGGCGCCCGCGATCACCACGTCGGTGTCCCAGCCCTCGTGTCCCACGCCGTCTCCCCCTGCCGCTCGCGCTCCCTGCGATGTCCGCGGAGCACCACCACGGTCACGGAGGCGGATCAGGTGGTCAAGACGACGCCAGGACGCACGGGACGCGCCGCTGCCGGACGTTTGCGCCGTCTGTCGCCGCTCGCTCCCCGGCCCGGTGCCGCCTCGTCCGGTGTCCCGTCGGCGGGACGAGTCCGCGGCGGACGCAGAGGCCCGATTCCGTTGCCGGGGCGGGGCGGGGTGTGGTCTCTTGGTGCCGCTCACCGGGGCGGACACGACGGCCGGCCGAACCCGGTGTCTCCCCTCCGCTGCCGGCGGTCCCGGCAACCGGACGTACCCGGGCCCGAGCCGACGGCCGGACCCGCAGGGCCGGCGCCGGCGGTCGGCGGGCATCCGTCCGTGCCGCCCAGGGCCCCGCCGTCTTCCGAACGCACGGACCGTTGAGGTCCTGCCGCGTACCCGGCGGGACGGCGGACGCGGAGCCGGGCGGTGCCGGGCAGACACCGGGATCCGGTGCCTGCCAAGCCGCCCGGCGTCCGAGCGCGCCGCCCGGTCCACCCGCACCCGCGGCACCCACCCGCCCTCCCGCGGGCGCCGTCCGGCTACGGACCGCACAGCCGATGACGAACGACTCCAGGAGCACGCATGACGATTCGCAAGCGCCTCAAGGCCGGCACGGTCGCTGTGGCGGCGACCACCGTGCTGGTGGCCACCGCCTTCACGGCTCCCGCCCGGGCATCGCAGGACGCCCGTGCCGCGGCGGCCGGTCACGAGGCAACGCAGCGGGCGCTGAACGCGGCCGTGGCAGCCGGTGTCCCCGGCATCACCGCCCAGGCGCGGGACGCCGACGGCGTGTGGTCCTCGACAGCCGGAGTCGGAGACCTGAGAACGGGCACACCGCGCGGCAAGAACGACCGGTTCCGGGTGGGCACCATCACCGACACGTTCGTGGCGACCGTCCTGCTGCAGATGGAGGCGGAGCAACGGCTCCGGCTCGACGACACCGTCGAGCACCACCTGCCCGGGCTGGTGCGGGGCAACGGCAACGACGGCCGGCGCATCACCGTGCGGCAGCTCCTCAACCACACCAGCGGCCTGTTCGACTACCTCGCCGACGAGGAGTACGTCGCGACGTACATGACGGGTGAGGGATTCCTGCGGCACCGCTACGACACCGTGACGCCCGGGCAACGGGTGCGGGTGGCGCTCTCCCACGAGCCGCCGTTCCAGCCCGGCGCGCGGCACTGGTTCTCGCACACCAACGACATCCTGGCCGCGCTGATCGTCGAGAAGGTCGCGGGCAGGCCCTACGAGGACGAGGTGCGCGAGCGGATCATCCGGCCGCTGGGGCTCAAGGCGACGTCCCACCCGGGCGAGAACTCCGGCCTGCCCCGGCCGAGCAGCCGCGGCTACGCCCGGCTCTTCCCCTCGGCGCCCGACCGGGTCGACGACGTCACCGAGATGAACGGATCCCAGGGCTGGGGCGACGGTGACATCATCTCCAGTGCCGGCGACCTGAACCGGTTCTACCGGGCCCTGATGAGCGGCAGGCTGTTGCCGCCCCGTCAGCTGAAGGCGATGCGGACCACAGTCGACAACCCCGACTTCCCCGGGTCGGCCTACGGGCTCGGCATCGAACGGTTCACGACGAGCTGCGGCGTGCCGTTCTGGTACCACGACGGGGGCATGCCGGGGTGGATCACCCTGGCCGCCACCACCGAGGACGGCGGCCACCAAATCACCGTCAACTACAACAGCAGCTGGGGGGCGGAGACCGTGCTCCCCATCCTGGAGGCCGAGTACTGCTAGAGGGCACAGCCGCCGCGGCCCGTGCGTCCCCTTTCCCACGCCCGGTGGACGGCCCCGGAATTCCGGTCTTCCGTCCGCGTACGGCATCGCGAAAGGTCCTCGAAAAGGCCTCGGAAATGCGTCGTCGACGTACTGTGCACCCAGATCCGGAAGCGACCGAACTGTTTTCGGAAACCGACCACGGAGGAGTGTGATGTCCGGGTGTTCGTTCCCAGTCACTATCGCGAACCGGACGGTTCCTGGATAGCCGACCTGATCCGCCGGAATCCCCTGGCGCTGGCGGTGATCAACGGAAGTGCCGACGAGGGTCCCTTCGCCACGCACCTTCCCGTGATTCCCGACCCGGGGACGACCCGCGACTGGCCCGACGACCTGGTGGGCGCCACGCTGCTGGGGCACATGAACAGGGCCAACCCCCACTGGCGGGCGCTGAGCACGGGCGACGTCGTCCTGCTCGCCTTCACCGGTCCGCACGCCTATGTCTCCCCCACGGTGTACGAGACCTCACCGGCCGCGCCGACGTGGAACTTCACCTCGGCCCATGTGCGCGGCGTGGTCGAGAAGATCGACTCGCTGGAGGAGACGCTCGATGTCGTGCGGGCCACGGCACTGTCCTTCGAGGACCGGTTCGGCGACGGCTGGGACCAGTCGGAGTCGGTCGAGTACTTCCGCAGCATCGTGGCCGGCGTCGGCGCCTTCCGGATCTCGGTGACGGGCGCCCAGGGCATGTTCAAGCTCAGCCAGGAGCAGCCCGCCGACGTGCGCGAGCGCGTGCAGAAGTCCTTCAGCGGGCGGGAGTGCGGCCGGCACCGGGAAACGGCGGAACTGATGGGCCGGCTGCCCCGCTCGGGGCCCTGAGACCGGCCGGCCGGGGCGCGGCACCCGGCCGTCCGGCCCTGCCGAGGGGCCCGCCTCCCGCTGGGAGCCGGGCCCCTCGGACGTTTCCGCCTAGCGGGTACGCAGTTCGAGCGTGCAGCACTTGACGCTGCCGCCCGCCTTCAGCATCTCGCTCAGGTCGGCCCCCACGGGCGTGTAGCCGTGCTCGCGCAGCTGCCCCGCCAGCCCCACGGCCTGGCGCGGCAGGACGACGTTGCGGCCGTCCGACAGCGCGTTGAGGCCGAAGACGGCGGCGTCGGCCTCGCCGGCCAGGACGGCGTCGGGGAAGCGCTCGGACAGCAGCGCGCGGCTCTCCGCGGAGAACGCCGCCGGGTAGTACATGACGTGCCCGTCGCCCAGCACGGCGAGCGCGGTGTCCAGGTGGTACCAGCGCGGGTCGACGAGCGTCAGGCTCACCACGGGGCGGCCGAAGAACTCGCGCGCCTCGTCGTGTGCCCGGGGGTCGGACCGGAAGCCGGTCCCCGCGAGGATCTCTCCGCCCGCGAACAGGAAGTCGCCCTCGCCCTCGTTGACGTACTCGGCCTGCCGGACCTCGGACCAGTCGCCGCGGCCGAACCAGTCCAGGTACGCCTGTGCCTCGTCGGTGCGCTGGGGGTGCCGGAACCGGGCGACGAGGACCTTGCCGTCGATGACCGTGGCACCGTTCGCCGCGAACACCATGTCCGGCAGTCCGGGCACCGGGTCGATGAGTTCCACCTCGTGCCCCAGGCCGACGAACACGTCGTGCAGCCGTTTCCACTGGCCGAGGCCCGTCCCGGCCGACGTGGGTCTGCCGGGGTCCATCCAGGGATTGATCGAGTACGTGACGTCGAAGTGCGTGGGGCGGCACATCAGATAACGGCGCGGCGATGCGGCACGGACACTGCCCGCGGCATTCCCCGAATACGTGTGCGTCATTTCGCTCCCGTCTTTCCTGCAGCAATGGCTGACATATTGAAGCAGCACCGGAAGGACCTGGGGAGCGTGATTGCCCTCGAATACGGCGACACTCGGGCCATCCGTTTTCGACGGGGGACGCACTTTCCTTCTCAGCGCGTCTCGGATTATCTGGGAAAACGCCTGCGCCCCGTCCACACGGGGAGGACGGGACGGCACGTCGTGAGCGGATCGCGCTGTCCCGTCGGCGGGACAGCGCGAGACAGCGGGTCCGCGGGGGGCGCAGCTCGGGGCACATCGCTACTCCAGGGACAGCCGCCGGCCGGGGTCCTCAAGCAGCCGGCTGGCGGCCGCGTCGAGCGTGGCCATCACCCAGTCCTCCAGCTCGGTGCCCGCCTGCACCGCCGCCTTGTGCCACCACTGGAGCCGGTTGTCGGGCACGGCGAGCCGGCGGGTCGTCGCCGCGACGTCCGGCTGCGGCGAGGAGCCCTGGCGTTCGCTGCGGATGGCGTTGCGCAGCTGCTTGGTGCTCCACTGCATTCGTTCGGCGCGGTCCAGCCAGGTCTCCTGCTCGTCGACGGGCAGCGAGGCCAGCTCCGCGTGATGCTGGAAGCTGAGGGCGGACCGCCGCCGCTCCAGGTCGAACCGCCGGGAGACCCAGGCGTAGTTGCGCAGCGTCTGGTACTGGAGGCCGGCGGCCCGGATGCCTCGCTCGTAGCGGTCGGCATAGTGGGCCTTGCCGTATACGAGCCAGTCTCCCAGCCACCAGGACGAGGAGTTGAGCAGCCCGGAGAGCTGACGTCCGGCGTTTTCCCACTCCGCGAAGGCGAGTCCGGCGGGTATGTGCAACCCCACCTTCGTCGTGAGCACCTGCTCGCGCCGCTGCTCCGCCTCCCTGCCTCTGCGGCTGTGCGAGGCAGCGCCCGCGGCTCTACCGAATATGACGGTCTTGGGTTCCGAGCATTCTTCGACCTGATTCGCCATCATGCCCCCGTATCGACGTGCTGTTACCCCGACTGTTTTCGCGCGATTGCGTCCCTCGACAGTGGAAGCATTCGCGTCGTTCATGGCACGCGTACAACAAACGTCGGCCACGTTCCGCCACTGAATGGTGTCGACTCGAGAAAAGCCGACGATGACCGGTTCTCGGTGGAGGCGGGACGTGCTGCGGCCCTGAGTAGATCCCAGCCGCGGCACCAGTTCAAGGATCTTGGCACCATCGAGTACTACTTTGCGGAGTTCGAACGTTCTATTGACTCCGCCCAGCGGCCACGGATGGCGTGATGTGGGGTAGGCACGAGGCGCACTTCGGCCAACACATCGCCTCCGACCTGCATCTGATGCACCGTCACACGCACTTCGAGGTCGCGTCGAGGTCCGCCGACGGCCGCGACCCCACCCCAATGGCCAAGGGGTCGGGGGCGCGTGCGCCGACACCACGGCGGTGACGCGGTGCAGGGCTCCAACGGTCCGGCACCCCTCGATGCCCGGGTTCCGCGCCATGCGAGGTGCCAGATCAAGCCATCTGACTCAACAGTGGCGCCACTGTGCAGCGCGTCCTACACTCAACCTTCACATGGCCTGAAAACTCGGGGGAGTTGTCGCCGAATGGAAACGGCCCCATCGCACCCTTCGTCGCCAATACGTCATGCGGCGGAAACCGACGATTCAGATGCAACGCTGGAACACTTCAGCAAGACGATCTTCAAGAGCTTACGCCGGATCGATCAACGCAAGTGCGCCCACGCCTATCTGAGCGGCTTACTCACCACACCGGGCAAGAAGACGGTACGCAGGATCGCCGCCGGAATATCCCGCGATCCGTCCGTCGTCCAGTCGTTGCGTCAGTTCGTCAGCCTCAGCCCGTGGAACTTCGACGACGTGATGGAGGAGATCACTCTCTGGGCGGCGCGCCGGTGTCCCGGGGCAGTGTGGTCCATCGGCCGAACCGTCCTGCCCAAAAGGGGTGACAAGTCGGTGGGCGTCCACCGCCGGTTCGATCTGCACTCGGGCCGTACGCTCAACTGCCAGCTGGGACTGGGCTCCTTCCTCCACGTGGGCACGGCGCAGATTCCCGTCGACTGGTCCCTGTACCTGCCGCAGGCATGGACACAGAACTCCGAGCGGCGCCACGACGCGCGCATTCCGGACTCCGAGCAGTACCTGCCGGTATGGGCACACGCGCTGCGGCTCGTCGACCGGCTGTCGGCCCGTCTGGACTCGCCGTCCGCCGTGGTCCTCGCCGACATGAGCAACGAGCCCGACGTGGGGTACCTGGTGCGCGGGCTCGCCATGCGGCGCCGGGACGTCATCGTCGCGGTGCCGCCGCAACTGGCCGTGGTCCCCACCGGCGAGGCCTCCCCGAAACGGGTCAGTGCGCGGAGTCTGTTCCGCGGGCAGGGACCTGAGGGAGACACCCTCGCCCCACCCGACGGGCCCCAGCGGACGAGTGGCCCGCCCTCGGTGCTGGTTCACCTGCCGGGCAGTTCCTCGGGGCACTCGCCCGGCCCTCCCTACCGGCTCTTCGCCGGCGGAGGTGACACCGGCACGACGGGCCGCCTGTGGCTGACGAGTCTGGTCCATCACTCCCCCGGCACGGTCGCGGAGACCGCCGCGCTGACCGGTGGGACCACGGCCGTGCTGGATGCCCTGAGACAGGACTTCGGACTGCTGGATTTCGCGGGGCGTTCGTTTCCGGGCTGGTACCACCACATGGCGCTGATCTCCGCCGCGTACACCTTCCGCAGCCTGCACGGTGCCACCACGCCGCCGCATCGCAGGCCGGCGCTGCGGCTGCCCTAGCGGCGCGGCGGCCGGCGTCCGGCCGCCGCGCGAGCCGGTCACGGGATCGGCACCTCCCGCCGCGCGGCCGGGGGCCGATGCGACAGCTTCTCCCCTTCCACATCCATGTCGGGCAGGGCGCGGTCGAGCCACCGCGGCAGCCACCAGGCGCGGTCGCCGAGGAGAGCGAAGAGGGCGGGGACGATGGCCATGCGGACGACGAAGGCGTCGAAGAGCACCGCGAGCGCCAGCCCCAGGCCGATCATCCGCACGAAGACGTTGTCCTCCATGATGAACCCGGAGAAGACGCTGGTCATGATGAGCGCTGCCGCGGCGACCACCCGGCCGCCGTGCCGGAAGCCGGTGACGACTGCCTGCGGGGTCGGCTCCCCATGGACGAAGGCCTCGCGCATCCGGGTCACCAGGAAGACCTCGTAGTCCATGGCGAGTCCGAACACCACTCCGATCATGATGATCGGCATCGTGCTCATGATCGGGCCCGGTTGGTCCACGCCGACGATGTCGGCGAACCAACCCCACTGGAAGATCGCCACGACGGCACCCAGCGCCGCGGACACCGACAGCAGGAAACCGAGAGCGGCCTTCAGCGGCACGGTGAACGAGCGGAAGACGAGGACCAGCAGCAGGAAGGCGAGTCCCACCACGAGCGCGAGGTACGGAAGCAGCGCGTCGTCGAGGGTCCGGGAGAAGTCCAGGAACATGGCCGTCTGTCCGCCGACCAGGATCTCGGCGTCGTGGGTGCGCGCGAAGCCCGACAGGTCGTCACGCAACTTCTCGACCAGACGCCGGGTGCGGTCGTCCGTGGGACCCCCCTCCGGCACGACGCTGATGATCGCGGTGTCGCCCGCAGTGTTCGGCACGACCGGGCCCACCTCGGCCACTCCGGGTTCACCGGACAGCTCGGCGGCGAGGTCCTTCCCGACGCCGCGGGCCTCGTCCGCCGCGACGGTGACCAGCAGGGGGCCGTTGAAACCGGGGCCGAAGGACTCCGACAGCATGTCGTAGGCCTTGCGCTGGGTGGTGTCGGGGGCCATCGTGCCCTCACCGGGCAGCCCGAGTTCGAGGCGGGTCGCGGGCACGGCGACGACGCCGAGGCCGACCACGCCGACCAGCAGGACGACGAGAGGGCGGCGCAGGACGAAACCCGCCCAGCGGGAACCGAGGTTCGGCCGCTGCCGGGCCGCTGCCCGGGCAGCCTTGCGCTGACGGCGCTCGGACAGCGGCTTGCCCGTGATCAGGTGACGATCGGCGCGGCGCAGCACCCGGACCGGGGCGAAGCCGAGCAGCGCGGGGACGAAGGTCACCGCGACCAGCACGGCGATCAGGACGGTGCCGGCCGCCGCGAGGCCCATCTTCGTGAGCATCGGGACGTCGACGACGGCGAGGCCGGCCAGGGCGACGATGACGGTGAGGCCGGCGAAGACCACGGCCGAGCCCGCCGTACCGACCGCCCGCCCTGCGGCCTCCTCCCGGTCCAGGCCCTCGAGCAGCTCGGTGCGGTAGCGGGAGACGATGAACAGGGCGTAGTCGATGCCGACGGCCAGCCCGATCATCAGGGCCAGGGTGGTGCTGGTCGAGGAGAGGCCGAGCGTGCTGCCGAGGGCGCCGATGGCACTGACGCCGATGCCGACCCCCATGACGGCGGTGAGCAGGGGCATGCCCGCCGCGACCAGTGAACCGAAGGTCACCAGCAGGATGAGGGCGGCGACGGCGACGCCGATGCTCTCGGCGGTGCCGCCTGCCGCCTGCTCCACGGGGACGGCGTCGCCGCCCATCTCGACCGTGAGCCCGCGCGCGCGGCCGTCGTCGGCGGCTTCGAGCAGGGCGTCGTGTGCCTTGTCGGACACCTCCAGGGCGCTCACCTCGTAGGTGACGACCGTGTAGGCGGTGGTGGCGTCCTCGCTGACGGCGTCCGACGTGAACGGGTCGGTGGCGGCGGCCACCTGTGGGGCCTTGGCCAGGTCGGCGACGAGCGCGGCAACGCTCTTCCTGACACCGGGATCGGTGACCTTCCCACCGCCCGGCGCGCGGATCGCGACCCGGGCCGACGCTCCGTCGGCACCGGCGGCCGGGAACTTCTCGTTCAGCAGGTCGACGGCCTTCTGCGACTCCGTGCCCGGCATGGAGAAGGTGTCGGCGGGCGGGGGCGGGGCGGTCGACGCGGCGGCGCCGACACCGCCGAGGACGAGGAACCACAGCAGGACGGTGAGGCCTCGCCGCCGGAAGGCGAAGCGGCCGATGCGGTAGAGCAAGGTGGCCAAGGGATTCAACTCCGGTGAGTGCGGACGGTCGGCGGCACGCCGAACCAGCGCCATGATGACATCATCTGGCGCCACGTCTAGCGCCGGATTGCGCCACCCTGGCGCAACATCGACGCCAGGACGTCGACTCCAGCCCAATGACCTGGTCGCGGCGCGGCTACCGGTCCGCTCAAGCGAGAGTCTTCGACCTCGGAAGGGGCACCCCGCACCCGACCCCCCGACGACGGGGCTTGCCATGGAGCCAAACAGGTGCCATGCTGACACCACCGCGCCACCATGGCCCGGTGCCGTAACGCGCGGGCCCCGGAGAGAAAAATCCCCCGGTCTCCGGGGCCCGCGTCTAGGCCTTCTCCACGAGATTCCTCACAGGCCGGAGCGCGTCCCTCAGACCCGCCAGCACGGCGGCCTCCTCGGCCCGGAGATAGAAGTGCCCGCCGGGCAGGACCAGGAGCCGGAACGCGCCCTTGGTCACACCGGCCCAGCCGTGCATCTGCTCCGGGCTCACCTCGGAGTCGTCCTCGCCCGTGTAGCCGTACACCGGGCAGTCCAGCGGAGGACGGTCGCCTCCGGCGTACTCGTCCACCATCCGGTAGTCGGCGCGGATCGCCGGCATCAGGACCTCGCGCAGTTCCGGCTCCGCGAAGACGGCGGCCCTGCTCTCGTCGAAGCGCAGGAGCCCCGCGACGATCTCCTCGTCCGTGCCGAACAGGCGGCGCCGGCCGTCCAGCAGCTGCGGCGGGCGCCTGCCGGACACGCACAGCGCGGCCGGGGGGCGTCCCAGCTCGTGGAGGCGCACTGCCACCTCGTGGGCCACCGAGGCACCCATGCTGTGGCCGAACAGCACCAGCCGATGCCGCGACAGCTCGTCGAGTGCCTCCACCACCTCGTCCGCCAGGGCTTCCAGCCCGGGAGGGAACGGATCGCCGAGCCGGTCCTCGCGGCCCGGATACCGCACGGCGAACACGCCGACATCGGACGGCAGCCGCGCGGCCCAGCCACCGTAAGCGCTCGCCCACCCGCCGGCGTGCGGGAAGCAGACGAGCTTCGTCGCACACCCGTCGTCGTCGTGGAAGCGGCGTATCCACCGTTCTTCGGCCAGGCTGCTCATCGGCGTTCCCCTCGTCGGTCGGGCGTTCAGAGGAAGTCGCCACCGACCTCGGCGGGAACGGTGACCGGACTTCCGGCGATCCGCCCGGCACGCCGGGCGACGATCGAATCAGCGATCTCGCCGCTGCGGACGGCGATGTTCGACAGCAGCGAGGACGTCAGGCCGTGACTGTGCTCGGTGCCGCCCTGCAGATAGATGCCGCACCGCAACTCCGGGTCGGTGACGACACGGTAGTCCCGCTCGACCCGGTAGCGGCCGTCACCGTCGCGCACGCAGTAGCGGTCGAGCTCGCCGAGCAGGCCGGTGGGCTCCATCCCCTTGTACCCCGTCGCGCAGACGAGCGCGTCGCAGTCGAGTTCACGCACCTCGGCGTCGGGTCCCACCTGGAGGGAGACGCGCGTCTCGGCGCCCACACGCTTGACGCCGGTGACCCGCGTCAGGTTCAGGAACTGCAGCCGCTTGCTTCCGCGTACCTCGCCGTCGTACGCCCTGCGGTACAGGTCGCGGATCACCTCGTCGTCGACGACCGAGTAGTTGGTGTTGCGGTGGTAGCGCCAGAACGCCTCACGGGTCTGGTCGGTGCCGAAGTAGTAGTCGTCGACGGCGCCGGGGTCGAAGATCTGGTTCGCGAAGGGGGTGTCGTCCGCGACGGAGTACCCGTAGGAGGGGATGACCGAGTACACCTCGGCGTGCGGAAGCTCGTCGTGGAGGAACCGTGTGATCTCGGCTGCGCTCTGGCCCGCACCGACCACCGCCACCCGCCGCAGCGCCGACGGATCCATCCGGCGGTACTTGTCCAGGAACTCGGAACTGTGCCATACGCGTTCGTCCCGTTCGGCCCCCTCGGGCATGCTCGGGACCAGGCCCGTGGAGACCACCACGTTCCGCGTGTCGATCACGCGCCCGGCCCGGTGCCCCCCGTCCGCGATCTCCAGCCGCAGGCGGTCCGCCTCCGGGGTGTCGCCCGGGACGAGCCGGATCGACGTCACCTCCGAGCCGTACCGGACCCGGTCGGCGACACGGTCCTGTGCCCACTCCAGGTACTGGTGGAACTCCTCGCGTGTGGGGAAGAAGTCCTGGTTGTTGACGAACTGCGGGAGCCGCCCCGACGCGTGCAGGAACGCGACGAAGCTGTAACTCGACGTCGGATTACGGAAAGTGACCAGGTCCTTGAGGAAGGAGATCTGCATGGTCGCCGACGGCAGCAGCATGTTGCGGTGCCAGCCGAAGGAGGACTGCCGCTCCAGGAACAGAGCGCTGACCTCCCCCTCCTGGCCGCTCGTCCAGTGTTCCCGCAGGGCGATGGCGAGCGACAGGTTGGACGGACCGAACCCGATGCCGACCACGTCGTAGATGGGGTGTTCACGCTGAGTCATAGAGGATTCTCCCGCTGGCATGGCTGCGCGATGCGCCGTCCGCATCGTCGACCGGTGATCTTCCGCGCCCAGAAGAACCGACGTGGGGCGGGCTGTGACGTCCCTCGGTCGCGCCGCCGGCCCGATGCGGCGCGAGGGGCCTTCACGTGCGCCGGACTCGGCCGGCGTGTGTCCCGTCGGCGGGACAGCGAAGTCGTCTCCTCCCATTGTCCCGGGCCGGAGCACGAGGGGGAATGGGCGGCGGTCCGCCCGCGGCCTCACAGCATCCGGCCGTCCTTGGTCCTCCTGCGCAGAGCGGGCCGGCTCGACGGGGCCACGTCTCCCCAGAGGTCCGAAAGACCGGCGATGGTGCGCGCCGCGAACAGTTTGCGGATGGACACCTCCTGGTTCAGTTCGGCGCGGATCAGGCCGACGAGGCGGATCGCCCGCAGCGAGTTGCCGCCGATGTCGAAGAAGTCGTCGTCGATACCGACCCGTTCCACTTCCAGCACGTCGGCGAACGCCCCGGCCAGGACCCGCTCGGTGTGGTTGCGCGGTGCCCGGTAGGAGTCGCCGTCGGACGGCGGCTCGGGCAGGGCCGCGCGGTCCGTCCGGCCGTCCGCCGTGACCGGCAGACGGTCCAGCACGACGAACACCGAGGGGACCATCGCCTCCGGCAGCCGCCCCGCGGCGAACGCGCGGAGTTCCTCGACCGTCGGGGCGGCCGCACCGCCCGGAACGACGTAGGCCACCAGCCTCCGCTGCCCGGCCCCGTCCGGTGTGACCTCGGCGAGCACCCGGGCGAGCCCGGGATGCTCGGACAGGACCTCCTCGACCTCGGCCGGCTCGATGCGGAAACCGCGCACGTCCGCCTGGGCACCGGCCCGTCCCACGTACGCGAAGCGGCCCTCCTCGTCCCGGCGCACCCGGTGCCCGGTCCGGTACATCCGCGCGCCGGGCGGGCCGAACGGGCAGGGCACGAACTGCGCGGCCGTCTGCCCGGGCCGTCCCGGACGACCGCGCGCCACGCCGGGCCCGGCCAGGTACAGCTCCCCCGCCACCCCGGGCGGGACCGGCACCAGCCCCGGGCCCAGGACGTGCAGTGCCGTGTGGTCCAGGGGGCTGCCGTACGCGTGTGCCGGGTCGCCGGGCGCTTCGGCGGCCGGGGGATGCCGCAGGGCGAACGAGGCCGCCTCCACCGGACCGTGGACGTCGACGACGGTCAGGTCCGGGCAGGCCTCCCTCACGCGCCGCACCGCGGCCGGCGGGACGCGGTCCCCGCCGGTCCACACCTCGCGCAGTCCGGCGAGACGTTCGGGGCGGTGGGCCGCGAGCGCCGAGAACGCGTCCGCCGTCAGCCGTACGGTGGTGATCCCGTGCGTCTCGCACAGCCCGGGCAGGGCGTCGGCGTCCAGCTCCCCCGGCGGGGCCAGCACGATCCGGCCGCCGTGGAGCAGCGGCGCCCAGATGTCGAGGGCGGCCGCGCCGGCAGTGGGCGGGGCGTGCCACAGCACGGTCCCGCCGGCACCCTCACGCCAGTTGCGGTCCAGGACGAACCGCTCCATGGTGCGGTGCGTCACGGCGGCTTCGGTGGCCGAACCGTCCGGCCCCGGGCCGGGAAGCACGGCCAGCAACTGGTCGGGGTACGGCGGCGGCAGGGCGGTGCCGGTCCCGTCGTCGCCGGCCTCGGCGCACAGTTCGTCCAGGAGCAGGACCGTCAGGTCCGGATCGGCCGGGAGTGCCGCGGCGGTCGCGGCGTCGGTGAGCAGGACGCCGGGCGCGCCCGCGATGCCGCCCTGTGCGGGGGCCGCCGGGTCGACCGGCAGGTAGGCGCCGCCCGCCCGTGCCACCCCCAGCAGGGCGACGGCCAGGTCCACCGACCGGGGCACCGCCACCGCAACGACCGTCTCGGGTCCGACGTGCCGGCCGCGCAGCGCCCTGGCCAGGTGGCCGGAGCGCTCGGCGAGTTCGCCGTACGTCACCGTCGTGTCCCCGGACACCATCGCGACGGCGCCGGGGGCGCGCGCCGCCTGGTGGTCGAACAGTTCGGGAACCGTCAGGCCCGGAAGCGGCGTGCCGGCCTCGTTCGCCGCCGCCTGCGGCCGGTGCCGCTCGGGGCCGCGCAGCATGGCCAGGGCACCGACCGGGGTCTGCGCGGGGGCGGCGAGCACGGCCCGGACGTGGTCGAGCAGATCCTCCCCGACGGCGCGCAGCTCGGCGCGGGAGTACAGGTCCGCGGGGGCGTCGAGCCGCAGGAACAGGTCGCTGTCGGGGGTGCCGTCGGTGCAGAAGCCGATCGACAGTTCGTCGAAGGTGCCGGTGGTCGCGGAGAAGTAGCGCGCCGGAAGGCCGCCGAAGCGAAGCTGCTCCACGAAGTCCACGACGTTCAGCACCGCCCCGAAGCTGCCCCGGCCGCTGAGGACGGTGCCGCACGCGCGCTGGATGTCGGAGTAGTGGCAGCCGGTCTGCCCGAAGACCTCGTACGTCTCGTCGACCACCGCGTCGGCGATCCGCGCGAACGACGCCCCGAGCGGGACGCTCATCCGCAGCGGCACCACGTTGACCGCGAGACCGGGTGTCCGGCCCGCCGCCCCCGCCCGGTTCCCCACGGCCAGCGAGAGGAGGAACTCGGGGCGGTCGCAGCGGTGGCGCAGGAAGACCGCCGCGGCCGCGGTGAGCAGCGAGGACATCCACACGCCGAGGGACTTGGCGGTCTCGGTCCAGGCATCCGCCTCGGCGCGTGGGACGGTCAGCGTCCGGCTCACCATGCCGATCGCCCCGGCCACCTCCGACCAGCGGTCGGCGCCGCTCAGCGGCTCGGAGAGCCGGGCGCGCCGCGCGTCGGACAGGGGCACGCCCGGCACCTGCGCCGGCGGGGGCGCGTCCGCCAGGTGCTCGCGCCAGAAGGCGGCGTCGTCGTCGGCCTTCCCCGAGGCGGTGTACTCCTCGGCCAGGGCCGCGTAGGACGCGACGTCCCACGGGTGCCCGGGCTCGGGCACCTGCGAGCCTCTCACCAGCGCGGTGTACACCTCGGCGATGCGGCGCGACAGCAGACCGCCGGCGCCGTAGCCGTCCGAGACGAGATGGTGGTAGGAGATCACCACGAGAGAGCGCGCCGGGGTGAGGGTGACCACGCCGAGCCGGAAGAGCAGGTCCCGCTCCAGGTCGTAGGGCTGCGCCACCATGCGGGCCAGCGCCTCGCGCGCGGCCTGCTCGGGGTCGGTCTCACCGCTCAGGTCCAGGTGGAACGGCCGCCAGTCGCCGAGTTCCCGGGGGACCATGCGCAGGCCGCCGCCGTCGTCGACGAAGCCGACGCGCAGGACCTCCGCCTCTTGCAGCACCCGCAGCATGGCCGCGTCCATGACCGGGGTGTCCAGCTCACCGTCCACCTCCCACATGGCCAGCGCGTGATTGAGCATGTCGGGCGCCATCTTCTGCGCCAGCCACATTCCCTTGTGCGCGGACGACGCGCTGAACGAACGCACTCGAATCAACCCCTCGGCAAAGGCCATGGAACGGATGGAACAGGGAGGCGGACGCGGCCGGGCTCGCGGTGTCCCGCGGGCGGGCGACGCGCCCGCCGCCCGGGGCGTTCACGCGGGGCCGCCTTCGGCCATCGTGGACAGGATGTGCCGGGCGATCAGTCTCGGTGACGGGTGGCGCAGCACCAGGTTCGCCCGGAGCCTGAGTCCCGTGCTGGCGGCGAGGCGTTTGCTCAGTTCGACCGAGAGCAGGGAGTCGAACCCGAACTGCCGGAACTCCCCGTCGGGGTCCAGGGCGTCGGCCGAGGCGTGTCCGAGGACGGCTGCGGCCCGGTCGAGGACGTGGCCGAGGACGATCGCCTCCGCCTCGGCGCCGGACCGGCCGGCGAGCAGCTCCGGCAGGGAGACCGGGGCCTCGCCGCCGGGGCCCTGATCCGTCGAGGGCAGCTCCACCGTCACGGCCGTGTGCGAGGAGCTCAGCCAGTAGCGCTGACGGTCGAAGGCATAGGTCGGCAGTTCCACGCGCTGCCGCCCGCCGAACAGGGACTCCCAGCCCACGGCCCCGCCGCGGACGTGCAGCCGGGCCAGCGAGTCCAGCACGGCGTCGGCCTCCGCCCGGTCCCGTCGGGTGGAGGACAGGACCAGGGCGTCGTCCAGGTCCTCCACCATCTCCTGCACCGGGTACGTCAGTACGGGATGGGGGCTCATCTCCACGAACACCCGGAACCCGTCGTCGACCAGGTGCCGCACGGAGGTCTCGAAGCGGACGGGTTCGCGCAGATTGGCGTACCAGTAACCGGCGTCGAGCTCCGCGGTGTCCGTCTTCCGGCCGTGCAGGGTGGAGTAGAAGGGCAGGACGGACGTCTTCGGGCTCACGCCGGCGAGCCGGCTGAGTACCTGGTCGCGCACCCGGCTCACCTGCGGCGAGTGGGAGGCGTAGTCCACCGCTATCCGCCGGGCCTGGATCCCCTCGGCGTTCATCTTCTCGACGAACTCGTCGAGGGCCTCCGGTTCTCCGGACACCACCACCGAGCGGGGGCCGTTGACGACGGCGACGCTCACCCGGTCGCCCCAGGGTGCCAGGCGCGCCTGGACCCGGTCCGCGGACTCCGTGACGGATGCCATGCCCCCGTGGCCGATGAGATCGGTCAGGGCACGGCTGCGCAGCGCCACGATCCTCGCGGCGTCGCGCAGGGACAGCGCGCCGCACACGTGGGCGGCGGCGATCTCGCCCTGGCTGTGCCCGACCACCGCGGCCGGTTCGACGCCCCAGGACCGCCACAGGGCGGCCAGGGAGACCATGACCGAGAACAGGGCCGGCTGCACCACGTCGACCCGGTCCAGCGTGGGTGCCCCCGCGGTGCCGTGCACCACGTCGAGCAGCGACCAGTCGGTCCACTCGGCGAGGGCGTCCGCGCACGCGTCGAGGGAGCGCGCGAACGCCGGGAAGGTGGCGTACAGCTGCCGTCCCATGCCGGCCCACTGCGAGCCCTGGCCGGGGAACATGAAGGCGACCCCGCCGAGATCGGCGGCGACAGCGCGCACCACCCCGCCGGAGTCCGTTCCGTCGCGCAGCGACGCCAGGCCGCTCAGCAGTTCCGGCAGGTCGCGGCCGAGGACGACCGCGCGGTGCGCGAAGCGCGAGCGGCCGGAGGCCAGCGACCAGCCGGTGTCGGCGAGGTCCGTGCCGGTGCGGGCGGCGGCGAAGTCGTGCAGCCGGCCCGCCTGCCGTGCCAGGGCCGCCGCGTCCTTGCCCGAGACGACCCACGGCACGAGGCCACCGGCCACGGCCGGGCCGGGGCCGCCCGGCCCCGTCGGCTCCGGTGGGGGCTCCTCCAGGATCACGTGGGCGTTGGTGCCGCTGACGCCGAACGACGACACACCGGCCCGCCGGGGACCGTCCGGCCGGGGCCACGCGCGCCCCTCCTGCAGCAGCCGGACCGCCCCGGACGACCAGTCGACGTGCCGGGATGGCGTGTCCACGTGCAGCGTCTGCGGCAGCCAGCCGTGACGCATGGCCAGCACGGCCTTGATGACACCGCCGACCCCGGCGGCGGCCTGGGCGTGGCCGATGTTGGACTTCAGCGATCCGAGCCACAGCGGTCTGTCGCTTTCCCGGTCCTGCCCGTAGGTCGCCAGCAGGGCGCCCGCCTCGATGGGGTCGCCCAGGACGGTCCCGGTGCCGTGTGCTTCGACCAGGTCGACCTGTGCGGCGGAGACCCGCGCGTTGGCCAGGGCCGTGCGGATCACCTGCTCCTGCGCCCGGCCGTTGGGGGCGGTCAGCCCGTTGCTGGCCCCGTCCTGGTTCACCGCGCTGCCGCGCAGCACGGCCAGTACCGTGCGGCCGTTGCGCCGGGCGTCGGACAGTCGTTCGAGGAGGAGCACACCGACGCCCTCCGCCCAGCCGGTGCCGTCGGCCCCGTCCGCGAAGGCCCTGCACCGCCCGGTGGGGGACAGCGCACGCTGCCGGGAGAATTCCACGAAGACGGCGGGGGTGGGCATCATCGAGACCCCGCCCGCCAGCGCGAGCGAGCACTCCCCCGACCGCAGCGACTGCGCCGCCACGTGCAGGGCGACCAGCGACGACGAGCACGCCGTGTCCAGGGACACCGCCGGTCCGGTCAGACCCAGTTGGTAGGCCACCCGGCCGGACGCGACGCTGAGGGCGCTGCCGTACAGCAGGTGGCCCTCCAGCTCGCTGTGGTTCGCCTCCAGGAAGCGCCAGCCGTACTCGGAGGAACTGACGCCGGTGAAGACGCCGACGTCGGTGCCGCGCACGTCGGCGGGGACGATGCCGGCCCGTTCGAAGGCCTCCCAGGACGTCTGCAGCAGCAGCCGGTGGTGCGGGTCGACCGTCAGCGCCTCGCGCGGGCTGATGCCGAAGAACCCCGCGTCGAAGTCCGCCACGCCGTCCAGGAAGCCTCCCTGGCGGGTGGTGGAACGACCCACGGCGGCGGGGTCCGGGTCGTAGACGTCGCGCCAGCCGCGGTCCTGCGGGAACTCGTCCACGGCGTCGACGCCGTCGCGCACCAGCGTCCAGAGGTCCTCGGGCGAGGAGACGCCTCCCGGGTAGCGGCACGCCATCGCGACCACGGCGATCGGCTCGGCGTGCCGGGCCTTCAGTGCCTCGTTCTCCTGCCGGAGGCGGTCGCGTTCCTGCAGCAGGGTGCGCAGTGCGCGCTGCACCCGCTCCGCGTCGTTCGCGCCGTCCGCGGTGCGGTCTGCGGAGTCGGTCATGTCACTTCCCCCTCTCGTCCAGGGCCAGGTCGACCAGTGCGTCGATGCCGAGGCCCGTCAGTGCCGGCGCGTCGTGGCCGTCCTGCGGGGCGTGCCGGGCCACGGGGTCGGGCCGGGAGGGGCCGGCGCAGGCCAGCACCGGTTCGAGCAGCCCCGCGTCGCGCAGCCTGTCGATCGGGACGGTCCGCAGCACTTCCCGGATCGCGGCGTCCTCGTCCGGTTCGGTCCGGGCCGCCGGGCGCATCAGGCCGGTCAGGTGCAGGCCCAGTTCGCGCGGCGTGGGGTAGCTGAAGACCAGCGTGGTCGGCAGGCGCAGTCCGGTCGCGGCGCCCAGACGGTTGCACAGTTCGACCGAGGTCAGCGAGTCGAATCCCATGGGCGTGAACGCCTGGTCCGCGTCGACGGCCGTGCCGGTGGGGTGTCCCAGCACGAGGGCCACCTGCTCCCGGACGAAGTCGAGGACGGCGGTCTGCGCCTCCTGATCCGGGAGCGCGGCCACGGCGGCGGGCAACCCGGGCGAGGAGGCCCGCTCGGGGGCGGCCGTCCGGGTACGGCGGGCCCGGCCTCCGTCGGCCAGGTCGCGCAGCAGACCGGGCCGTTCGTCGCGCGGCACGGCGCGCAGTGCGGCGAGGTCCAGCCGGGCCGGGACGAGCACCGGCTTGCCCTGCGCGCACGCCGCGTCGAACAGGTCCAGCGCGTCGGGGGTCGGCATGGCGGCCACGCCCATCCGCCGCACCCGGGACAGGTCGGCGCGGTCCAGATGCCCGGTCATGCCGCTGCGCTGCTCCCACCAGCCCCAGCACAGCGACGTGCCGGTCAGGCCGGACGCCCTGCGGCGCACCGCCAAGGCGTCCAGGAAGCCGTTGGCCGCTGCGTAGGCGGCCTGTCCCGCGGCGCCGAGCGTTCCGGCGAGGGCGGAGAACAGCACGAACGCGCTCAGGGGGCGCCCGCGGGTCAGTTCGTCGAGGTGGGCGGCGCCGCCGGCCTTGGCGCGCAGCGCCTGGTCGAGCGCGTCCGTGGTGAGGGCGGCGGCGGTGCCGTCGGCCAGCTCCCCCGCCGCGTGCACGACCGCCGTCAGCGGAGCGGGTCCGGGCAGGCCGGCCAGCAGGTCCGCCACCGCGGTCCGGTCCGCGACGTCGCACTCCACGACCTTCACCGCCGCGCCCGCCTCCACGAGCTCCGACACCAGCGCGGCGGCTCCCTCGGCGGCCATGCCGCGGCGGCTCGCCAGCACCAGGCTGCGGACCCCGCGCGCCGTGACGAGGTGGCGCGCCACCAGCGATCCCACGCCACCGGTCCCGCCGGTGACCAGGACGGTCCCGCCGCCGAAGTCGTCGGCCAGGTCGAGGACGAGCTTGCCGATGTGCCGTCCCTGGCTCATCTCGCGGAAGGCGGTGGGCGCGTCGCGGACGTGCCGGACGGAGACCGGGTTGAAGTGCAGCCGCTCCTCGGCGAACAGGTCCATGACCGCCCGGAACATCTCGTGGATCCGGTCGGGGCCCGCCTCGTACAGGTCGAAGGCCTGGTAGGCGACGCCCGGGTGGTCGGCGGCGACCCGGGCGGGGTCGCGGATGTCGGTCTTGCCCATCTCGATGAAGCTGCCGCCGGCGGGGAGCAGGGTCAGTGAGGCGTCGACGTGGGCGTGCGCGAGGGAGTTCAGGACGACGTCCACGCCACGGCCGCCGGTGGCGTGCCGGAAGACGGCCGCGAACTCCAGGTCCCGTGAGGAGGCGAGGTGGTCGTCGTCCAGTCCCATGGCCCGCAGGGCGGGCCATTTGGCGGGGCTCGCGGTGGCGTACGTCTCGGCGCCGAGGTGCCGCGCCAGCTGGACGGCGGCCATCCCGACACCGCTGGCCGCGGCGTGGACGAGGATCCGTTGCCCCTTCTCCAGCCCGGCGAGGTGCACGAGCGCGTAATAGGCGGTGAGGAAGGCGCCCGGCACGGATGCCGCCTCCGCGTGGCTCCACCCGTCGGGGACGCGCACGAGCAGGCGGTGATCGGCCACGGCCACGTGCCCGAAGGCGCCGGTGAAGATGCCGGTCACCCGGTCCCCCGGGGCCAGGCCCGGCACGTCGTCCGCCACCTCCAGGACGGTCCCGGAGCCCTCGCTGCCGAGTCCCGCGTCGATGGCGGTCCGTTCCACCAGGCCGAGGGCGATCGTGACATCGCGGAAGTTGAGCCCCGCGGTGTGCACGGCGACCCGTACCTGCCCGCTGGTGAGGGGCGCTTCGACCTCGGGGCAGGGGACCCAGGCCAGGTTCTCCAGTGTGCCCTTGTCCGGGATGCCGAGCCGGTGGGGTCCGGCCGGGGGAGGCTCGATCTGCCGGTGTGCCGGAGAGGACGGTGCCAGGCGGGGAGCGAGGCACCGCCCGTCGCGCAGGGCCAGCTGGTCCGCGTCGAGGGCGAGCGCGTCCGGCAGGCGCTCCCACGAGCTCGCCTCGTCGTCGATGTCCACCAGCCGGAACCGGCCGGGGTGTTCGGTCTGGGCGGAGCGCAGCAGGCCCCACGCGGAGGCGCCCTGGAGGCTCACGCCGCCCTGTCCGCCACCGGTGTCCTGGGCCAGACGCGTGAGCAGGACCAGGGTGGCCCCGGCACAGCGTTCGTCGGCGAGGAGCCGCTGGACCGAGTCGAGAACGCGCGAACCCGTGTGCCGGACTGCGGCGAGCGGACCGGCGCTCTCGGCTGCGTCGGTGCGGCCGGGGGCGGCTTGGAGGCCGTGCACGGCATCGTCGTCCAGGCAGAGGACGATCTGTGCGGGGTCCGCGCCCGTGAGGGCCCCTCCCGACACGGCGTCCTCCAGGGACGCGCACCGCACGACGGACGGGCCGGCCGCGTCGGCGGCCCGGGCCGCCAGGCCCTCCCGCGCTCCGATGACGATCCGCGTCCCGCCGGGGGCCGTGCCCTCACCGAGCGGGAGCGGCTTCCACTCCACTTCGAACAGCGCGGACCCGTGCGCGCCGCGCACCGCGCGGACCTGCTCGGGGCCGGCCGGCCGGAAGGTCAGCGCACCGATGCGGGCGACCGCCCGGCCCTGTTCGTCGGCGACCACCACGGACACGACACCGTCGCCTGCCGGGGAGATCCGCACCCGCACGGCCGGGCCGCATTCCCCGGCCGTGTCGACCCCGCTCCACGAGAAGGGCATGAATCCCCGCGCACCGTCCACCGCGATGATGTCGCCGGCCACCACCGCGTGCAGCACGGAGTCCAGCAGCGCGGGGTGCAGGGCGAAGCCGTCGTCGGCCGAGGTGCCGTCCGCCGGCGGCAACGTGGCCGTCGCGAAGAGGTCCTCGCCCCGGCGCCACACCTCGCGCAGACCGCGGAACGCGGGGCCGTAGTCGAAGCCGGCGTCCGCGAAGGAGTCGTACAGCTCCGTGATGTCGACCGGCTGCGCACCGGCCGGGGGCCACACGCCGAGCGGGGCCGTGTCCTCGGGCGCCCCGGACGCGGGCGCCGCGCCGGGCGCCAGACGGCCCGTCACGTGCCGGGTCCAGCCACCGGGTGCCGGACCGTCCTCGCCGGAGTGCGAGAACACCTCCAGGGAGCGGCCTCCCGTGTCGTCGGCGGCACCGGCGACGATCCGCACCCTCACCTCACCGGTGGCCGGGACGACCAGGGGCACTTCGAGGGAGAGTTCCTCGACGGCGGGTGCGCCGACGCGGCGGCCCGCCGACAGGGCGAGGTCCAGGTGGGCCGTCGCCGGTACCACGACCGCGCCGAACACCGTGTGGTCGGCCAGCCAGGCGTGGGTCCGCAGGGACCACTGGCCGGTGAGGACGACCTCGCCGGTGCCGGGGAGGTCGACCTCGGCACCGAGCAGCGGGTGATCAGCGGCGGTGAGTCCGGCTCCGGACAGGCCCGACCGGCCCGAGGCGGCCCGGAAGTCCAGCCAGTAGCGCTGCCGCTGGAAGGCGTACGTCGGCAGGTCCACCGGCGCGCCCGCCGGGAGCAGTGCGCTCAGGTCCACGTCCACGCCCCGCACGTGCAGCCGGGCCAGCGCGGCGACGAACGCCTCCGCGGGCTCGCGGTCCCGCCGCGACACCGGCACGACCAGCGCGTCGTCCGCGCCCTCGTGGGCGAAGGCCTCCTTGGTGATGCCCGCGAGGGCGGAGCCGGGGCCCACGTCGAGGAAGACGTCCGCGCCGGACTCGCGGGCGCGCCGCACCGCGTCGTGGAAGCGGACGGGTTCGCGTACGTGGCGCACCCAGTGCGTGACCGACGTCAGCTCCGCGGCGGTGGCCTCGTGGCCCAGCAGGGACGAGACGACGGGGATCTGCGCGGCGCCGCCGCGGAGTTCGCCGAGGGAGGCCGCGAAGGCGTCCAGGACGGGGTCCATGAGCGGGGAGTGGAACGCGTGACCGACGGCGAGCAGCTTCGCGGAGGTCCCGTCGGCGACCAGCCGGTCACGCAGGGCGTGGACCTGGTCGCGGACACCGGATACGACGACCGACGCGGGACCGTTGACGGCGGCGACGCCCACCCGGTCGTACGCGGCGAGCAGGGCCCGCACCTCGTCCTGCGGTGCGCGTACGGCCAGCATCGCGCCGGGCTCCTCGACGGTCTGCATGATCCTGCCGCGGGCGGCCACGAGCCGGGTGGCACCGTCCAGGTCGAGGGCGCCGCAGACGTGGGCGGCGGCGATCTCGCCGACCGAGTGACCGATCAGCCGGCTCGGGGGCGGGCAGTGGCGCGTGATCAGGCGGTACAAGGCGACCTGGAGGGCGAACAGCGCCGGCTGGGCGATGTCGGTGCGGTCGGCGAGGTCGTCCGCGGGCCGGCCGGAGAGCAGCAGGGGCTTGAGGGCGAAGGGCAGGTGCGCGTCGAAGCGGGCACACACCTCGTCCAGGCTCTCGGCGAAGACCGGGAAGGCGTCGTACAACCCTGCCGCCGCGCCGGCCCAGCGGGAGCCCTGCCCGGGGAACAGGAAGACGGTGCCGCCGGGCTCCCCGGCGATCCCGCGCACCACGTCGGCGGACTCGGCGCCCTCGCTCAGTGCCGCGAGCCCGCGCAGCAGGTCGTCCCGCTCGTGACCGAGCACCACCGCGCGGTGCTCGAACCGGGCCCGGGTCGACGCCAGCGAGCGTCCGACGGCGGCGACGTCGGCCCGCGGGTCCGCGACGGCGAAGCCGTGCAGCCTGTGCGCCTGTGCCCGCAGCGCCTCGGCGGAGCGCGCGGAGACGATCCACGGCACCACCGTCGTGGGATGCCCGGCCGGGCGGCCGGCAGCGGCGGACGCGTCACCGCGGGGTGCTGCCCCGGCCGGCCCGCTGCCGGCAGGCCTGTCCGCAGCGGGCGTCACCTCGGCGGGGGCCTCCTCCAGGATCAGGTGCGCGTTGGTGCCGCTCGCGCCGAAGGCGGACACCCCCGCCCGCCGGGGCCGGCCCGGGGCACTGGGCCACTGCATGGCCCCGGTCAGCAGTTCCACCGCCCCGGCCGACCAGTCCACGTGCGTGTTCGGGCGGTCCACGTGCAGGGTCTTGGGCATCGTCCGGTGCCGCATCGCCATGATCATCTTGATGACCCCGCCGACACCGGCCGCCGCCTGGGCGTGGCCGATGTTGGACTTCAGCGACCCCAGCCACAGCGGCCGGTCACGGTCCCGGTCCTGCCCGTAGGTGGCGAGCAGTGCCTGGGCCTCGATCGGGTCGCCCAGCTTCGTACCGGTGCCGTGCGCCTCCACCACGTCGACGTCACTCGCCCGGACCCGGGCGTTGGCCAGCGCGGCCCGGATCACCCGCTGCTGCGCCGGGCCGTTCGGCGCGGTCAGGCCGTTGGACGCGCCGTCCTGGTTGATCGCCGAGCCCCGGATCAGGGCCCAGACGCGGCGTCCGTTGCGCCGCGCGTCCGACAGCCGCTCCAGGACCAGGACTCCGGCGCCCTCGGAGAACCCGGCGCCGTCCGCCGTGTCGGAGAACGCCTTGCACCGGCCGTCGGGCGCCAGGCCCCGCTGCCGGGACATCTCGCGCAGGACCTGCGTCGTCGCCATGACGGTGACTCCCCCGGCGAGGGCGAGCCCGCATTCGCCCTGCCGCAGCGACTGCACCGCCTGGTGGATCGCCACCAGGGACGAGGAGCACGCGGTGTCGGTCGACACCGCCGGTCCCTCCAGTCCGAGGACGTAGGCGACGCGTCCGGACGCCACGCTCAGCAGGGAGCCGGTCTGGCCGTAGCCGGAGATGACCTCGGGGGTGCTGTGGTGGTCGCCGTAGCCGAAGTAGGCCAGTCCCGCGAACACGCCGGTGGCGCTGCCGCGCAGGGTCCGCGGGTCGATGCCGGAGCGTTCCAGGGACTCCCAGGAGGTCTCCAGCAGCAGCCGCTGCTGCGGGTCGGCGGCCAGCGCCTCGCGGGGGTTGATGCCGAAGAACTCCGCGTCGAAGTCGCCCGCGTCGGGCAGGAAGCCGCCGGAGCGCGCGTAACTCGTGTCGGGCCGGTCCGGATCGGGGTCGTACAGGGCGCCCAGGTCCCAGCCGCGGTCCTCGGGGAGGCCGGCCACCGCGTCGCGGCCCGAACGCACCAGCTCCCACAGCTCCTCCGGGGACGCCGCCCCGCCCGGGAAGCGGCAGGCGGCGCCGACGACCGCGATGGGCTCGGCGGCGGCCTCCGTCAGCTCCTCCAGCCGTCGGCGGGTCTCGATCAGCTCGATCGAGGTCCGCTTGAGGTAGTCGAGAACCTCGGCGTTGTTGTCGTCACTCATCGCTCTCCCCTAGCCGAGCTCTTGGTCCAGCAGCGAGAGAAGCTCGCCGGCTGACGCCGTACTGATCCGGTCGGTGATGCCGATCACCGGTCCTTCGCCCGCCAGCGCGCGGACTCGGCCCTGCACCTGGCCCACCAAGGTGGACAGGGTGGCCCTCTCCTCGTCCGCGAGGGCGGGGAACTCCTCCTCCAGCCGGGCGCCCAGCCGCTCGATCTCCTCGGCCAGCCGGTCGGCCGGCGTCCGCTCCGGACCGGCGGGGGCGGGCGTGACGCTGTCGATCAGGAACCGCGCGAGGGACTCGGGGTTCGGGTGGTCGAACGCGAGCGTGGCGGGCAGCTTCAGACCGGTCACCGCCGACAGCTTGTTGCGCAGTTCCAGCGCGGTGAGCGAGTCGAGGCCGAGGTCCCGGAACGCGACGGTGGGGCCGACCTGTTCACCGTCCTCGTGACCGAGGACGAGTGCGGTCTGCGCCCGCACGAGGTCGCGCACCACCGCCTCCGCCTCGGCCGCCGGCTTCGACAGCACCAGCTGCGCGAGTTCGACGGCGTGAGTCTCCTCCCGGTCCGGACGGTCCGTGCCGGCCGAGGGCGTGAGCAGGGCGCGCAGCAGTGGTGAGACCGTGCGGCCGGTGTGCACAGCGCCGGGTGCGGGCAGGTGCAGCCGGGCGGGCACCAGGACCGCGTCGTCCCGTGCGATCGCCGCGTCGAAGAGCGCGAGGCCCTCGTGCGACGGCATGGGCGACACGCCCTGGCGTTGCAGGCGCACGAGGTCCGCCTCCATCAGGCCGGCGCCCAGTTCGCTGCGCTCGGCCCAGTAGCCCCAGCACAGGGCGGTGGCGGGCAGTCCCCGGGCCCGGCGGGTCTCGGCGAGGCCGTTGAGGAAGGCGTTCGCCGCCGCGTAGCCGGCCTGTCCGGCCGTCCCCAGCAGGCTCGCGACCGAGGAGAACAGCACGAACGCGGACAGGTCCAGGTGCCGGGTGGCCTCGTGCAGGTGCCAGGCGCCGTGCGCCTTCGGAGCGAGCACCGCGTCGACGCGGTCACCCGTCAACGACTCGACGACGCCGTCGTCCAGGACGGCGGCGCAGTGGATCACCGCGGTCAGCGGGTGCTCGTCCGGGACGGCGTCGATCAACGCGGTCACCGCCGCGCGGTCCGTGACGTCGCAGGCCGCCACCTCGACGTGGGCGCCCGCCCCGGTCAGCGTGGTACGCAGTCCGTCCACCGCCGGGGCCGTCGTCCCCCGTCTGCTGGTGAGCAGCAGACGGCGCACCCCGTGCCGCTCCACGAGGTGGCGGGCCAGCATCGCTCCGAGGCCGCTGGTGCCGCCGGTGATCAGCACCGTCCCGGACCCGAGGGCGGGACCGTCCCGGTCTGCTCCGGGGGAACGCGGTGCGGCGGCCGGGCGGGTGAGCCGGGGAACGGTCACGGTGCCCGACCGGATCCGCAGCTGTTCCTCACCCGTGCCGGCCGCGGCCGGTACACGGGCCCAGGAGTCCGCGCGGGCGTCGGTGTCGAGGAGTGTGAACCGGCCGGGGTGTTCCGTCTGCGCGCTGCGCAGGAAACCCCAGACCGCTGTCGCGGCCGGGTCGGTGGGGGACCCCAGGCCGTCCTGGATCGCCTCACGGGTGACGACCACCAGGCGCGACGCGGAGAACCGGTCGTCCAGGAGCCACTCGCGCGTCCACCGCAGCACCTGGTGGAGTCGGTGCCGGGCGGCCGCGGGCGGGGAGTCGCCGTCGGTGCCCGCGCCGTTCGGCACGGCGAACACGACCGGGGGTATGCCGGCGCCGGAGGCGGCGAGTTCGGCCGGTCCGGCCAGGACCGGCCCGCCCCGTGCCAGGGACGCGGTGAGCTCGTCCGGCTCGCCCAGCACGGCGTGGCGCCCGGCCCCGTGCGGCGAGGACGGGGCGGGGACCCAGTCCACCCGGTACAGGGCGTCGTGCCGGCCGGACTCCGCCGGCTTCGCGGTGTCCGCGGGCCTCAGGGTCAGCGACTCGATCCCGCCGGCCGGTGCCCCGGTCCGGTCCGCGAGGGTCACGGACACCGTGTCCGGCCCGGTGGAGGTGAGACGGACGCGCAGCGCGCCGGAGTGCGCGGACGTCAGGCGGACGCCTCGGAACCGGTAGGGCAGCCGGCCCTCTGCGCAGCCGTCGGCTGCCGGCACCAGGCCGGTGGCCAGCAGCGCGGAGTCGAGCAGCGCCGGATGGATGCGGAAGCCGCTCGCCTGTTCCGCGCCGCCGACCGCCGGCAGCTCCACCCGGGCGAAGAGTGCGCCGTCGGCCTGCCACGCCTCCTGCAGCCCCCGGTACAGGGGCCCCGGCGCGAAGCCGAGGGCGGACAGCCGGGCGTACGCCGCCTCGTGGGACACGCCGACCGCGTCCGCGGGGGGCCAGGCTGCGAGGCCGTCCGCCGGCGGGCTCCCGCCGGTGTCGGAGCCGGCGAAGCCCAAGGCGTTCCGGGTCCACCCGGCTTCGCCGTCGCCGCGCGAGTGCACGCCGATCACGCCGTTGCCGTCGACGACCACGCGGACCTCGCGTCCGGCCGGGCCGGACAGCAGCAGTGGTTCCTCCAGGACGAGTTCGTCCACGACGTCGCGGCCCGCCCGGTGCGCGGCCCACACCGCCATCTCCAGCAGCACCGTGGCGGTGCCGTGGCCGAGGTGCCCGGCGAGCCACGGGTGGCGCTCGGGCGACAGGAACCCGCGGGCCACCACGCCGCCGCTTGCCGCGTCGTCCGGCAGGTCGATCACGGTGTCGAGGAACGGGTGGCCCGACGGGGAAGTGGTGGTGGTCTCGCGCGGTGTGTCCAGCCAGTAGCGCTGCCGCTGGAACGGGTAGGTGGGCAACTCCGCCCAGGCGCCGTCCGGTTCGGGCAGGGCCGTGGGCCAGGACACGGGGACGCCCGCCACGAAGGCCTCGGCCGCCGACCGGTACAGCCGCGCGAACCCGCCCTGGCCGCGGCGCAGCGAGCCGGTCGCGACCCGGGGTGCCCCGGGCGTGTCGTCGAGCATCTGCTGGATGTTCACCATGAGCAGCGGGTGCGGGCTGGCCTCGATGAAGGCTCCGTGGTCCGCTGCGAGCAGGCTCCTCATGGCGGCGTCGAAGCGGACCGGCTCCCGCATGTTGCGGAACCAGTAGGCCGCGTCGAGTTCCGCGCCGTCGAGGGGAGCACCGGTGACGGTCGAGTGGAACGCCACCGGTGAGGACACGGGCCGGATCGGAGCCAGCTCGTCGAGGAGCGCCGGCTCGAAGCGGTCCATCAGCGGCGAGTGGCCGGGGACGCCGGCCGGGATCGGGCGGGCGCGCACCCCTTGGGCCTCGCAGGCCGCGACCAGTTCCGCGACCGCGTCGGCCTCGCCCGACACGGTCGTCGAGTAGGGCCCGTTGATCGCCGCGATCGCGATGCGGGGTCCCCACGGCTCGATCAGCCGCAGGACGCGGTCCTCGGTCGCCACGATCCCGGCCATGCCGCCGTCCTCGGTGGCGGTGGCCAGGAGCCGGGACCGCACGGCGACGATCCTGGCCGCGTCCGGCAGGGACAGGGCGCCCGCCACGCAGGCGGCGGCGATCTCGCCCTGGGAGTGGCCGATCACGGCGTCCGGCTCGACGCCCAGCGCCCGCCAGACCCGCGCCAGCGACACCATCATCGCGAACAGGACGGGCTGTACGACGTCGATCCGGTCCAGGTCAGCGGCCTCGGGGCCACCGCACACGGTGTCGACGAGAGACCAGGAGATCCACGGTTCGAGCGCCCGGGCGCAGGCGCGCAGCTGCTCGGCGAAGACCGGGCTGGTCTCCCACAGTTCGCGTCCCATGCCCGGCCACTGGCATCCCTGGCCGGGGAAGACGAAGACCGTACCGCCCAGGGGCCGGGCGACGCCGGAGACCACGCCCCGGGGGTGCCGGTCCCCCGCGGCGACCGCCGTCAGCCCGGCGAGCAGCTCGTCGCGGCCGGCGCCGATCAGCACCTGGCGGTGCTCGAACAGCGAGCGGGTCGCCACCAGCGCGTGTCCCACGGCCGCCGCGGTGGGGCCGGCGTCCGCGGCGACGCGGTCCCGCAGGCGCACCGCCTGTTCCCGCAAGGCCTCCGCGGACCGCGCGGAGAGCACCCAGGGCACCGCCGCCGCCTCGGTGGACACCCGTCCGGAGGCGGCGGCCGCGGGCCGGCGGGCCGCGCCGTCCTCAGCCCCGGGCGCCTCTTCGAGGACGAGGTGCGCATTGGTGCCACTGACCCCGAAGGACGACACGCCCGCACGGCGGGGCCGTCCCGGCCGGGCGGGCCAGGGCTCGGGCCCGGTCAGCAGCTCCACCGCTCCGGCCGTCCAGTCCACGTGCGGGGTGGGACGGTCCACGTGCAGCGTCCGCGGCAGCACACCGTGCCGCATCGCCATGATCATTTTGATGATGCCGCCGACCCCGGCCGCGGCCTGGGTATGACCGATGTTCGACTTGAGCGAACCCAGCCGGAGCGGTTCGCCGGGCTCCCGGTCCTGCCCGTAGGTGGCCAGCAGCGCCTCCGCCTCGATGGGGTCGCCCAGCCGGGTGCCGGTGCCGTGGGCCTCCACCGCGTCCACCTCCCGGGGGGCGAGGCCCGCGTCGGCCAGGGCCGCTCGCACGACCCGCTGCTGCGCGAGCCCGTTCGGCGCGGTGAGACCGTTGGACGCGCCGTCCTGGTTGACGGCCGAGCCCCGGATCAGCGCCCAGATCCGCCGCCCGTTGCGCAGCGCGTCCGACAGCCGCTCCAGGACCAGCACACCCGCGCCCTCGCCCCAGGCGGTCCCGTCGGCCGCCTCCGCGAACGACTTGCACCGCCCGTCGGCGGACAGGCCCCGCTGCCGGGAGACCTCCACGAACAGGCCCGGGCTCGGCAGCGCCGACACCCCGCCGGCCAGCGCCAGCGCGCATTCGCCGGACCGCAGGGAGCGCACGGCCTGGTGGACGGCGACCAGCGAGGACGAGCAGGCCGTGTCGGTGGACACCGCCGGGCCCTGAAGGCCCAGCACGTACGCCACCCGGCCCGAGGCCACGCTGGTGTACGTCCCGGCGATCCCGAAGCCCTCCACCTCGGCCGCCGTCCCCCCGCCCAGCCGGGGACCGTAGTCGACCCCGTAGATGCCGGTGAACACGCCCGTGTCCGATCCCCGCAGGGTCGCGGGGTCGATCCCCGCGCGCTCCAGGGCCTCCCAGGAGGTCTCCAGCATCAGGCGCTGCTGCGGGTCCATCGCCAGCGCCTCGCGCGGGCTGATGCCGAAGAACGGCGCGTCGAACTCCGCGAGCGAGGCGAGGAACCCGCCCCGGCGGGTGTACGTCCTGCCGGACGCCCCGGGGTCCGGGTCGTACAGCGCCTCCACGTCCCAGCCGCGGTCCCGGGGGAACTCCCCCGTCGCGTCCACACCGGCGGCCACCACGTCCCACAGCTGCTCGGGGGACGTGACCCCGCCCGGGAAGCGGCACCCCGCGCCCACGACGGCGACGGGCTCGCGAGCCGACTCCTCCAACGCGGCCACCCGCTCGCGCAGTTGTTGCGCGTCACCGACGGCGCGCCGCAGGTAGGACCGGAGCTTGTCGACTTCCTCCACTGGGTCTCCTTCACCGAGGACGGGCGAACGGGGCGGTGCTACACGTAGCCGCGCTCGATGAGCGCGTACAGCTCGTCGTCGCTGCGGTCCTCCTGGCTCGTCCCCTCCGGCTCGGCGGGCCCCGCGGCCGCCGGCGGGGTGAGGAGGGAGAGGAGGTGGCGGGCCAGCCGCCGCGGCGTGGGGTGGCTGAACGCGACGGTGGCCGGAAGCCGTACGCCGGTCGCCGCGGTGAGCCGGTTGCGCAGCCGCACCGCCGTCGAGGATTCGAGGCCCAGGTCCTTGAAGGTGCTGTCGGGGCGGGCCGCGAGGTCGCCCGCCGTCGGGCGCGGGCCCTTGGCACCCCAGGCGGCCGACGCCTCGGCGCACACGAGGCCGAGGGCGGCCGGTTCCGAGTCCGGCAGGTCCGTCGCCGCGCCCGTGGCGCCGTCCGCGCGGGGGTCAGGGCCCGGCTCGTCGGGCGGGGTGAGCCAGTACCGCCGCCGCTGGAACGCGTAGGCGGGCAGGGCGACCCGGCGCGGCCGGTGCGGGGTGAACAGCCCCGTGAAGTCCACCGGCACTCCCCGTACGTGCGCTTCGGCGAGCGAGGCCAGCAGGTCCGCCTGGCTCCCGTCCTCCTTGTGCAGGCTGCCCACCGTCGTCGAGGCCACGGCGAGCGCGTCGGCCGTCTCCGCCATCGCCACTTCGAGGACCGGATGGGGGCTGACCTCCACGAACACCCCGGCGCCCGCCCGCATCAGGTGTTCGACGACCTCGCCGAACCGCACGGTCGAGCGCAGGTTGTCGTACCAGTACGCGCCGTCGAGGGGCCGCGTGCCGAGCGGCCCACCGGTGACGGTGGACCAGAACTCCACCTCGGGTGGTCGCGGTGCGAGGTCCGAGGCGGCCGTGAGGAGCCGCTCCCGGATGCGTTCGACGTGGTGGGAGTGCGAGGCGTAGTCCACCTTGACGCGCCGCACCCGCACGTCCTCCTCGGCGGCCCGCGCGGCGAACAGCTCCAGCGCCTCGTCGTCCCCGGAGACCACCACCGAGGCCGGTCCGTTGACCGCGGCCGTGGACAGCCGCCCCGGCCACTGCCGCAACCGTTCGCGCACCCACGCCGGGGAGGCGGACACCGCGCTCATCCCGCCGGTGCCGGCCAGTGCGGTCAGTTCGCGGCTGCGCAGGGCGACGAGCCGCGCCGCGTCGTCGAGGGAGAGCGCGCCGGCGACGCAGGCGGCGGCGATCTCGCCCTGCGAGTGCCCCACGACCGCGTCGGGCACCACACCGTACGACCGCCAGACCCGGGCCAGCGACACCATCATCGCGAACAGCGCGGGCTGGATGACGTCGACCCGGTCCAGTGCCGCGGCCGGTTCGGCGGCGGTCACCACGTCCACCAGCGACCAGTCCACCCACGGCTGAAGTGCCCGGGCACAGGCGTCGATCCCGTGGGCGAACTCCGCCGACTCCGCGTACAGCCGGCGGCCCATGCCGAGCCACTGGGAGCCCTGCCCGGGGAAGACGAACACGACCGGTCCGGGCGGGCCCGGGGCCGTGCCCCGCACCGTCCGTTCCGTGCCGGAGCCGGCCGCCAGCCGGTCGAGACCGGCCAGCGCCTCCTCGCGGTCGCCGCCGAGCAGCACCGCCCGGTGCTCGAACGTGGTCCGGGTCGTCAGCAGCGCGTGGCCCACGTCGGCGAGGGTCAGGGAGGCGTCGGCCGCGACGAGGTCGCGGAGCCGGACCGCTTGTTCGCGCAGGGCCGCCTCGGACCGGGCCGACAGCACCCACGGCAGCAGCTCCGAGGCGCACGGGCCCGGCTCGGTGTCCGCGGCGCGGGCCGTCGGCGCCGGGGGGGCCTGTTCGAGGACGACGTGGGCGTTGGTCCCGCCCATGCCGAACGACGACACGCCGGCCCGCCGCGGCCGTCCGGGCGGGCCCGGCCAGGGCCGGGCCGTGACCGGGACCTCGAAGTCGCGGTGGAAGTCGGCGATGCCGGGGTTGGGCGACGAGAAGTTCAGACTCGGCACGAGCAGGCCGCGGTCCACGCAGAGGACCGCCTTCACGAAACCGGCGATGCCCGCAGCGGGCTCCAGGTGCCCGATGTTCGTCTTCACCGAGCCGATCGTCAGGGGCCGGCTGCGGCCGGTCGCCCGGAACACCTCGCGCAGGCCGGACGCCTCGGCCGGGTCGCCCAGGCGCGTGCCCGTGCCGTGGGCCTCCACGTAGTCGACGCTGTCGAAGGGGACGTCCGCGCGTGCCAGGGCGGACAGCACGGCCGCCGCCTGGGCGCCGGGGCTGGGATCCGGCATCCGGGCGGTGGCACCCCCGCTGCCGACGCTCCAGCCCCGCACCACCGCGTAGATGTGGTTGCCGTCGGCGACGGCGTGGTCGAGCCGTTTGAGCAGCACGAACGCTCCGCCCTCGCCTCGGACGAAACCGCTGGCCCGGGCGTCGAAGGAGAAGCAGCGGCCGTCGGGCGACAAGGCGCCCATGTTCGCCAGGCCCAGTCCCGACTCCGGATCGGCGATCAGCCCGACGCCGCCGGCCAGTACCGTGTCGACCGCTCCGCTTCGGATCCGGTCGCAGCCGAGCGCCAGCGCCACCAGGGAGGAGGACTGGCCGGAGTCGGCGCAGTAGCTCATGCCGCGTACGTCGAACAGGCTGGAGATCCGGTTGGCGATCAGCGCACCGGCGGAGCCGAGCGCGGCGTGGTGGTCGTCCCGGTCGCTGCCGGACTCCCTGCGCAGCAGGTCGTATCCGGAGGACGCGCTGCCGACCACCACATCGATCTCGCGGCCCGCGAGCGCGCCCGCCGGGACACGGGCGTCCTCGACGGCCTCCCAGGCCAGTTCCAGCCCCAGCCGCTGTACGGGGTCCATGGCGGCGGCCTCCGCCGCGTCGAGGCCGAAGAACTCGGCGTCGAACCCGTCGATGGCGTCGAAGAACGAACCGGCGCGCAGGGTGCCGGCGTCCGGATGGACGGGGGCCGGGGCGCCGGCCGCCCGCTGCGCGGGGAACGTGCCGACGGTCGACCGGCCCTCGACCAGCAGGCGCCAGAACTCCGCCGGGCCGCTCACTGCGGGGAAGCGGCACGACATCCCGATGACGGCGATACCGGTGGCTGGGCCACTCATACGAATCCTTTCCGGTTTCCGGGCCCGTGGCGCGCACGGGCGGTGCCGCGTTCAGCGCCAGGAGCCCAGTGACGTCAGAAGTGCGTCGGGCGCGTGCATGAAGTCGTAGTGACCGCCGTCGACGACCCGGACGTCGACCCGCTCCGCGTAGGAACGCCAGGCCTCCAGGTCGACCGGGTTCACGTCGGGGTCGTCCCGCCAGTGCAGGACGACGACCGGACACGGGAGCGTCACCGGCTCCGTGCGCCGGTAGGCGCCCGCGGCCGCGTGGTCGCGGAGCAGCACCGCCAGGCCCATGTCCACCATGTCCGGCCTCGGCTCGATGCCCCGGTCGCGCAGGAAGGACTCCAGTTCGGCGCGGAGTTGGGCCTCGTCCATGGCGAGCATCCGGTCGCGCGAGGCGTGGTGCGGCGCGGGCTGGCCCGACACGAACAGGCGCTCGGGCAGCGGAAGGCCCCGGTCGGCGAGGCGGAGCACGGTCTCGAAGGCGGGCAGGGCCCCCGCGCAGTGCCCGAAGAACGCGAACGGGCGGTCGAGCAGCGGCACCAGCGCCTCGGCGAGCGCGTCGGCGAGTTCCTCGTAGGTGCCGTAGTGCGGCTCGGCCATCCTGCTCTCCCGGCCGGGGAACTGCACCGGGCAGACCTCGGCCCCGTCGATCACGGCCGGCCAGGCGCCGAACACCGAGGCGCCGGCTCCGGAGAAGGGGAAGCAGAAGAGCCTTGCGGGGTGGCCGGTGCCGGACGGCGGCCGGACGAACCATGGTGAGGTCACGGTGGCGGAGGATCCGGAGGTCATGGCGTCCCGCGTCTCTGGACGACGATGGGGAGGTGGGTCATGCCGGCGATGAAGTACGACCGCAGGTGCTCGGGTTCGCCGGCGACTTCGATCGATCCGCAGCGCTGGAGAAGCTCTTCGAAGAAGACGCGCAGGGTCATCCGGGCCAGCGGCGCGCCGATGCAGAAGTGCGAGCCGAACCCGAACGCGACCTGGCGCTTGGCGCCGGTCCGGGTGATGTCGAACGTGTGAGGGTCGGTGAACTGGTCGGCGTCCCGGTTGGCCGACCCGATCCAGGCGACGACCGCTCCGCCGGCCGGGACGGTGCCGCCACCGATGAGCGTGTCGCCGACGGCGTACCGCATGAAGTTGCAGGCGGCCGAGGTCCAGCGCAGCCCCTCCTCCACCAGGTTCGGCACGAGGGACGGGTCGGCCTGGGCCTTCTCGAACTGCTCGGGCCGTTCGACGAGGGCGAGCACGGTGCCCGAGACGGTGTGCGGAGTCGTCACGTTGGCGCCGAGGAGGATGCTGTAGCCGTTGAGGGCGATCTCCTCGTCGGTCAGCGGCGCCTCACCCACGCGCACGCTCATGAGGTGGTCGAGCAGGCTGGTGTCCTCGCCTCCGGCCGCGCGGCGCTGCTTGACCCACGCGGTGACGTAGGCGACGAGTTCATGGTGGGAGATGGCGAGCGTCGCGGCTTCGCTGCCCTGCCGGAAGTGCGGGTCCGAGGGGGCCGTCACCATCGCGGTCAGCTGCACGAGCTCGTCCCAGTCGCGCTCCGGGATGCCGAGCAGCGGCCCGGTGACGATGGCCGGCAGGCGCAGCGCCTGCTCGGCCAGGTCGAAGACCGCGCCGTCCAGCGCGGGTTCGAGGAACCGCACGATCGCCTGCCGGATCCGGTCCTCCCAGGGCGCCACGGCGCGCGCCGTGAGCCGGGAGCCGATCGCCCTGCGGACCTGGGTGTGCCGTGGCGGGTCGGTGGAGGTCATCAGCTTGCCCGCCGCGACGTCGTCGACGCCGAGGTGGGTGACGACCGTGCCGCGTTCCGAGGTGAACTCCTGGTGGGAGCCGAGCACCCGGCAGACGTCCTCATAGCGCGTCACGGACCAGAACTCCCGCCCGTCGGCCAGCACCTGATGGTGCAGCGGGGCCTTGGCGCGCATGGCGTCCCAGACGGGGTGGGGGTCGCCGTCGGTGTAGAGGTCCAGGTCGAACAGGTCGACGCGGTCGAGGTCGATGCCGCGTGCGGCGCCGGGCGTCAGCCTCATGTCAGCGCCTTTCCCCGCTCGATGAGTGCGGCGACCCGGGCGGGGGTCTGGGCCAGGTAGAAGTCGCGCACCGACAGCTCGACACCGTGGTCGCGCTTCACCCGGTCGATGATCGCGATCCCGGTCAGGGAGTTGCCGCCTAGTGCGAAGAAGTCGTCGTCCGCCCCGACCTCGCCGGCGGCGAGGTGCTCCGCCCACAGCGCGCAGACCTCGTGCACCAGCGCCTCGGGCGCACCGTCGGGTGCTGCGTGCGCCTCGGTCGCCTCGGGGTGTCCACCTTGCCGGTGAGCCCGCGGTCGCGATTCCATCGCCACCTCTTCCTTTCTCCGAGGGACACAAAGGCCCGTTTCGGGGGCATTCACATGCCGCGCGGGAAGTTCATTGAATTTCGGCCACCGGACGAGACTAAAGCCCGGAATTGGATTTCGAAAGATACGGACCGGGTGCCGCAGACCTTCGGCGGCGCCCGGTTGTCCCGCCGACGGGACACGGTGGGCACGCCGGGACAAGGCGGCGACGTGCCTCGTGGACGGCATCCACCAGGGGAAGTTCAGGATTAACATCGTGCCATCCCGCGTGCTTCCGGGCGAGCGGATCGACGCTCGCGACCGGCTTCGAAGGCTGCCCGCCGCCCCGGCGGCCACGTCATTGCCATCGCATTTTCGAAGAATTACTGTGACGCCCCGGAGGGCGCCCACGAACCTCCGTGTTCATCAAACAACCATTCACCGGAGGGGATTTTCTTGCTCAAGTCGCAACGGCTTGCGGTGCTGCCCATCGACGCGTACGACCTGGAATCCGAGTTGTCCGTCGTGGACGGCCACGACTACGGGGGAGACTATGACGCCTTCACGTTCGGCTCATGGTCGTCGCATGTGCTCGCGAACGGCACGGGCGCCGACTCCGACACCGCGTTCCGCCCGCACGACGGCCGGCTGACCCTGACGGATCTGGGCAAAAGGCTGCCGAACATCATGGCTCTGGTGACCGACAACTTCCCGTTGGACCGGTTGCAGTGGGTGCGTGTCTTCAGTCTCCGGGACGGGCTGATCTCGCCGCACGTGGACTTCCTCGAGTTCTCCGAGCCGGGCACCCGTCTCCAGGTTCCGCTGCGCACCAGCGAGGAGTCCCTGCACTCCGAGAACGAGTCCGTCTACCACATCCGCCGCGGCGAGGTCTGGAAGATCCATTCGACCGACCCGCACTCCGCACGCAGCACATCCCGGACCGCGCGGCTCTCCCTGTGCCTGGATTTCGCGGACTCCGAGGAGCCGATCGAGATCCGCAACGAGGTACCCGCGACCGAGCCGGTCCGCATCGTCGAGCGGCCCGAGCCGACCGACGCCGAGCTCCGCGAACTCATCGAGTCGGGGCGGGACTTCACCCCGGAGACGATGCGGCCGGCCTTCCGCCGCTTCGCCGAACTGCACTTCGAGCGGCACGCACACGCCACGGCGGCCTTCGACTGGTATGTGGAGGCCGCGCGCCTGACCGGCGACGACGACATGGTGGCCAAGGCCCAGGCCTTCCGTACGTACTGTGCCGAGAAGCGGGGCGACGGGGAGACGTTCGACTGGTGAACGACGCGGCGCCGCCGCAGCAGCCGACCGGCCGATGGCCCACCGCGGATGAGGCGGCGGGCCATCGGCCGGTACGCGTGGTCAGCTCTTGACGGTGCCCTCGCGCAGGCGGTCGATCATGTGCCGGGTCGTCTCGATCGGGCTCTCCTGCGCCGGGTCCCAGGAGCTCGACGGCAGCGCTTCGTTGCGCACGGCCACCTTCTCGTTCCACTCCTCCCGGCCGGCGAAGGGAATCGACTCGCCCTCCTGGTAGGCCGGGAAGGGACGGTACTGGTTGAGGCCGGCGGCGTCGGTCCCGCGCACGAGCAGCGGGTCGAGGTAGATGCCCTCGCTGTGGATCCGCGTGGCCGTCGAGATGTAACCGATGTCCAGACCGCAGCGGCGCTTGGCGGAGGTGTTCGGCTCCGAGTAGTGCAGCAGGTGGGGGTGGTGGATCGACACGTCACCCGGCTGGAGCTCGATGTCCACGACTCCGCGCTTGTCCACCCACTCCTGCACCAGCGTCTCGTCGGAGCTGGAGAAGAGCATGTTGGGCTGGTCGGTGCGCGCCTGCGGCTTGTGCAGCGGCAGTTCGTGGCTTCCGGGGATCATCCGCAGGCAGCCGTTCTCGGTGGTGCTCTCGTCGACGGCCAGCCACACCGTCAGGGCCTCCATCGGGCTCAGCGTCCAGTACGCCCCGTCCTGGTGCCACAGCACGGGCTGCCCGTCGTACGGGGGCTTGCAGATGTAGTGGGCGGTGAAGCACGCGAGATCCGGCCCGAGGAAGAACTCCGCGATGTCCACCAGGCGGGAGTCCGAGACCAGCCGGGCCCAGAAGGCGTCATTGCGGATCAGCGGGTGGTGCAGATGCTCGGGACGCAGATCCGGGTACTTGCCGGTGAGCCAGTCGACGTGGGCACGCACCTCGTCCAGCAGATCCCGCGGCACGACGCCGCGGATGATGGAGAAGCCCTGTTCGGCGTATTCCGCCGCGGCTTTCTCCAGTACGCCCTCGCCCAGTGTGTTCATGCGTCACTTCCTTTTCGGTTGGTGAGGTGATGCCGATGTGCGGGACACGTTCTCGGAGCCGTGGCGGAATTCCGCTCGGCGGACTTCGGCGGTTTACGGCTCCGGACGTGGAAAAGTGGCGGGCCGGGGTGCCGGCGCGGCGTCGCCGGCAGCTCGGGCGGGGTCGACGGGGGCGACCGCCCGGCCATGTGACGTCGTACCGGCGGACGCGGTTCATGTGTCGCGTGCACGGCGTGCGGGACGGAATTCGGGTCCGCCGGCGGTCCTTCGGCCGGCTGTCGCCGGCCGGTCGCAGCGGAACTCCCCCGCGCCTTTCGCCGGTTCCCCGGCGGTTCAACACTCTGTCCGCCGCGTGGAAGGGTGTCAATGTTCCTCGCGCCGTCCCTGGGGCTCCGGCGAGGCACCGGTGAGAAAGGGCGGTCCTTGTCGCTTCTCGGGTGTGTCCCGCTGACGGGACAGGCACGGGCGCACCCGCCTGTCGCGTGGGCGGATCGGCGCACACCGCGAAATTCATCCCCTGTCCCGCTGTGCGCTTCCAAGCACTGCGGTGCGTCATGTCACGCGTCTAATATGAGGGCCCGACGAGGCGGCTTCGCACCCCGCGCTGCGTGTGCCGCGCCCCGGGGGCGCAGGCGACGCGGCGGCTCCCGTCTCCCCGGTGCGGAGCATGGCCGAGCGCGGTGACCACCTCCCGTCCAGGGCCGTCCCGACAGCTCGGCTCCGGCCCCACGTGAGGTACCCGATGTGCCCAGCGTGTCCAACGTGTCCTACGGATGAGGATGGCGTGACTATGGCCGTACACCCGGCGCCCCCGTTCCTGAGCATCACGGACCTGCACGAGTCGGTGGACGACCCCGCGCTGACCTCCATGACCCTGCTCAACGAACTCGCCGGACGCTACCCGAGCGCGGTCTCCTTCTCGGCCGGCCGCCCGTTCGAGGGTTTCTACGACGTCGAGGACCTGTCCCGCCATCTGACGGCGTTCCGGCGCCACTTGGAGGACGAGGTCGGCCTCCCCTCCGAGCAGGTGCGGCGCACCTTCTTCCAGTACGGCCGGACCAAGGGCTTCATCCACGAACTGATAGCCCGTCAACTGGAGGTCGACGAGGGTCTGACCGTCGACCCGGAGAGCATCGTGGTGACCACCGGCTGCCAGGAGGCGATGGTGATCCTGCTGCGCGCCCTGGTCCGCGACAGCCGCGACGTCATCCTGGCCGCGGAGCCCAACTACGTGGGGTTCATCGGCGCGGCCCGCGTGGCCGGCGCGCCTCTGCGTCCCGTCCGCGAGGGCACCGGCGGTATCGACCTGGACGACCTCGAACGGCAGATAGCCGCAGCGCGCCGCGAAGGACTGCGTCCGCGCGCCTGTTACGTCGTCCCGGACTTCGCCAATCCGAGCGGCGCCAGCATGTCGACGGCGGACCGGGTCGCCCTGCTGGCGCTGGCACGGCGGGAGCGGATCCTCGTGCTCGAGGACAATCCCTACTCGTTCTTCTCCGCCGACGGTTCGCGGCTGCCCATGCTCAAGTCGCTGGACGAGCACCGCCAGGTGATCCACCTCGGGTCCTTCGCCAAGTCCGCCTTCGCCGGTGCCCGGGTGGGTTACATCATCGCCGACCAGCCCGTCTCCTCGGCGGGGGACCGCGCCGCCGGCCCCGTGCTCCTGGCCGACCATCTCGCCAAGCTGAAGAGCATGGTGACGCTCAACACCTCGACCGTCGCCCAGGCGGTGATCGGCGGATACCTCATCGAGAACGGGTTCAGCCTCCAGCGCGCCACCGCGCGGGAGGCCGGGGTCTACCGGCGGAACCTGGCCGCGGTGCTCGACCGGCTCGCGTCGGTCTTCCCGCCGGTACCGGGACGGCCGCGGGAGGTCTCGTGGAACGCGCCGCAGGGCGGGATGTTCGTCGTCGTCACCCTGCCGTTCGTGGCGGACGAGGAGATGCTCGAGTACTCGGCCTCCAAGTTCGGCGTGCTGTGGACGCCCATGCACCACTTCTACGCCGGCACCTCCGGATTCCACCAGGCACGGCTCTCCTTCAGTGTGCTCACTCCGGAGGAGATCGTCCTAGGCGTGGACCGGCTGGGCGACCTCGTGGAGGACCAGCGGGGGCGCTGACGCGCCGCTGCTCATGCGCCGGGCCCCCGGACGCCGCCGCGTCCGGGGGCCCGGCGCACAAGGGGCCGGTCAGCTCCTCACAGCCGGACCGGCAGCGCGTCGAGCAGCCGGGCGCCGCCGGGAGTGGCCTCGGTGTAGGTCAGATCGGCGCGGTCCACGGTGACCTCCAGGGTGTCGCGCCGGAGCATCAGGTGGTCGATGGCTATCTCGCCCTCCAGGTTGGCCAGGGCCGCACCGGTGCAGTAGTGCGGGCCGGCGCCGAAGGCCAGGTGGCTCTGCCCGCGCGGCAGGACGCGCTCCACGTCGCACCGTCCGGGCTCGGGGAAGACGTCCGGGTCGTGATTGGCGGAGACCAGGGAGCCGATGAGGGCGTCGCCCCGGCGGATCGGCGTCCCGGCGAACTCCAGGTCCTCCGTGGCGTAGCGGGGGCCGGCGGCCGGTACGGGGTTCGCCACCCGCATCAGTTCGTGGACGGCGTGCGGCAGGGCCTGCGGCCTGGCCCTCAGCAGAGCCAGCTGGCCGGGGTTGTCGAGGAGCGCGAGGACCGCGTTCGGGATGAAGTGGGACGTGGAGTGGTGCCCGTTGTTCACCACGAGCAGCACCATCGAGATGATCTCGGCCTCGCTGAGCCGGTCGCCGTCCTCGTCGCTGGTCTGCACCAGAGTGGAGATCATGTCGTCCGCCGGTTCCGCCCTGCGGCGCACGATGAGCTTGCGCACGTAGTCGACCATGCCCTGGGCGCTCTCGGCGAGGTCGGCGTCGGCGTCGGCGTAGTCGTTCATCCACTTGCGCACCTGGGGCTGGTCGGCCTCGTCGATGCCGATGAGCTCGCAGATGACGGTGCCGGTCAGGGGGGAGGAGTAGTCCTCGATGAGGTCGCCGCTCCCCTTGCTCGCCAGGTCGTCCAGGAGGCGGGCGGAGATCTCCTCGATGCGCGGGCGCAGTTCCTTGATGCGGCGGACGGTGAACGCCGGGGTGACGAGGCGGCGCTGGCGCGCGTGGTCCCGGCCGTCCTTGAGCATCATGTTGGCCGCGACGTAGTCCCGGAACTCGTCCGGCAGGTCCAGGGAGGCGACCATCTGGTCCACCAGGCTCGGCCCGCGGTGTCCCGGCACGTTGGTGTGGTCCACGACGAGCCGCGGGTCGCTCAGCGCCGTCTTGATGTCCTCGTTGCGCGTGATCAGCCAGACGCGCGGCCCGCCGGGGAATCCGACGCGGACGAGCGGGGACCGCTCCCGCAGGCGCGCGTAGGCGCAGACCGGGTCCTCCACGAACTCGGGGTCGGTCAGGCTGACGATGGGCTCGTCCATGTGGTGCTCTCCTCGGCATCCTTGTCGAACGGTGGGCAGGCCGGCGCGGACCGTCGCGCCGGGTGTGCCGCCGGCCGCGGTGCACTCCACGCGCACCGCGGCCGGCGGACACCCCTCAGGGGGTGTCCGGGGCGGACTCGCTCTCGATCAGGTCCAGTACCTCGCGGCCGTGGTCGACCAGGTACATGTGGTCGCCGGGGAACTCCGCGTAGCTGAAGGCGCCGGTGGTCGCCTTCTGCCATTCGTGTGCCTGGTCCGCGCTGACCAGACCGTCGCGGGCGCCCCGGAGGGAGCAGATGGGCACCGCGACCGGTTCGCCGGTGCTCGGCACGTAGTTCTCGTGCATCTCGCAGTCGGCCTGGAGGACGGGCAGGATCAGTTCGCGCATCTCCGGATGGTCGAGGGCCTCGTGCCGGAAGCCGGCGAACTCCTCGACCCGGGTGAGGAACTCCTCGTCGGGCAGGCCGGTCGCGCGTCTCTCCCGCTGGGTCCAGGGACCGGGCGAGCCGCTCACGACCAGCCGCTCGACGGCCACGCCGCGCGCGGTCAGCAGGTGCGTCAGCTCATAGGCGAGCACGGCGCCCAGGCTGTGTCCGAACAGTGAGACCCGCGCGCCCTCCCCCGCCTCGGCGACGAGGCCGTCGACCGTGTCGCGGGCCGCCTCCACCACGTTGCGGTACGGCGTCTGCAGGATCAGCCGCTCGCGGCCGGGCAGTTCGACCGGGACCACGCGCCACCGGCCGGCGGACAGCGCCCGCCACGGGTGGAAGAACGACGGCCCCGCTCCGGCGAACGGCGCGCACACCAGCACGGGCCGGTCCCGCTCCCGTGCGGGCCCTGCGGTGCCGCTCACCGCGCCAGCCGCTCTGCGATGACGCTCATGATCTGTCCCGCGGGCCTGGGCATGTGCAGGTCGTGGTGCGTGGCGTCCACGGCGTGCTCCTCGATGGAGCCGAGGACGTGCGGCCGCCAGTCGGGCCCCCAGGAGGAGACCTCCTCGGTCTTGTCGAGTCTGGCGTTGAAGTACAGCAGGTCGCCACGGTAGACCGGCGATTCGAAGTCACCCATCTTGTTCAGGTTGTTGGCGCCCACCTTCGACATGGTGTCCAGGAAGTCGTCCATGCTGCTGGTGTTCATGAACTGGCCGAAGACCTCCTCGACGTCCGCCCGGTACAGGTCCGGCGTCCTGCCGGAGACCTGTTTGAACCCGCTCTCCGGGTGGCTGGTCGCCGGCTGGGCGTCCAGTACGGCGACGAGGTCGACCCGGTGCCCGAGCCGGTCCAGTTCCACCGCGAGGGCGTGCGCGATCGGGCCGCCGTAGGACCAGCCGACGAGGTGGAAGGGGCCTTCCGGCTGGATGCGGAGGATCTCGGCGAGGTAGTCGTCGACCATCTCCTGGACGGAACCGGCCAGCGGATCCGTGCCGTTGGAGCCGCGGGACTGCAGGGCGTAGGCCGTGCGGTCCTGGACGTAGGGGACGAAGGTGAAGTACGCCCAGCCGAGGCCGCCTCCGCCGTGCAGGAACCACACCGGCGGCTTGCCCGTCCCGGGGTCCCTGTTGAGCGGCAGCACGACCTCGAAGGAGCCGTTGTGGTCGTCGGGGATGCCGCCGATCAGCACCAGCGCCGCCAGCTCGGCCACGGTCGGGTACTGGATGATCGTCCGCAGCGGCACGTCGAGGCCGAACTGCTTGCGGATGCGGGCACTGAGCCGGGTGGCGAGCAGCGAGTGCCCGCCGAGCACGAAGAAGTCGTCGTCGATCCCCACCCTTTCCAGGCCCAGCAACTCGCTGAACAGGGCGCACAGCTTCTCCTCGTGGGAGTTGCGCGGCTCGCCGCTGCTCACGGTGGTGGTGTGTTCCGCGGGCAGCGCGCGCCGGTCGAGCTTGCCGGCCGGGTTCAGCGGGATCTCCGCGAGTGGCACCACGGTGGCCGGGACCATGTAGTCGGGCAGGCGGTCGCGCAGGTACTCGGGCAGTTCGGCCAGGAGGGGGCCGATCGACTTGGCCAGGGCGGGGGCGTTGATCCGCATCCGCCCGGTGGCAGGGCCGGGGACGAACCCTCCGCTGACGGTCTTCGGCTCGGGCAGCAGCACCACGTCGAAGCAGTGCGCGGCCTCGGCGGACCAGGTGAGAACGGCCTCACCGCCCTGCCGGCGCGCGCTGTCGGCGATCTCCTGCGGATCCACCGCCGTGCCCTGGAGGGCGTTCGAGACCATGACGCCGGAGGCGGACGCGGCGGCGGCCTCCTCGACCAGCCGCGCGTTGGGTATCCCGGTCACCCGGACCGGGCCGTCGCCCGTCCGGCCGGCCAGCTGCGCCGGGTCGGTCACGTCGCGGCCCCACACCAGGGCGGGCACCTCGGCCAGGTCGAGGACGGCGGCCGGCCGATTGTGCAGGACGACCTCGTAGCGGTGCCGGGTCAGCTCGTTGTGGGCGCGCCCTTCCTTCAGCCGGATGTCGACGCCGGCGGCGTGGTCCGCGGCCCACTCGGTGAACCACTGGGGGGCCACCACCAGCTCCCGCTCGGCGAGCAGCGCCTGCTCGACGAGCGCCCGTATCTCCTCGTGCGAGGCGTGTGGCTGGGCGGCCCGCTTCTCCGCAGTCGTCAGCAGCCGCAGCGTGGCGGCGTTGCGGACGTCACCGACGATCAGCCGGCCACCCGGAGCGAGGAGTTCCATCAGCTCGCCCAGCACGAGGTCCAGGTAGGCGGCGCTCGGGAAGTACTGCACCACCGAATTGACGACGATGGTGTCGAAGGCGTCGCGGGGCAGCCCCGAGACGTCGTGGGCGGCTTGCGCGGCGAGCCGGACCCGGTCCGCGTGACCGGCCTGCTCGGTCTGTGCCCGGAGCCGGTCCACGACCGTGGCCGAGATGTCGGTGCCCCAGTACTCCTCGACCTCACCGACGATCCGGGCCAGGAGCAGGCCGGAGCCGACCCCGACCTCCAGCACCCGGCGCGGGGCGAAGCGCAGGACCTGCGCCACCGCCGCGTCACGCCACTCGCGCATCTGCTCCACGGGGATCGGCTCGCCGTCGTACACCGACTTCCAGCCCTGGAAGTCCTCGCCCCAGGCCTGTTCGGCGGAGTCGGCGTAGCTCTCCTCGTAGACCTGGCGCCACTCGTCCACCTGGGCGTCGGCGTCGGCCACCGCGGCGTCCGGGTCGGGTGCCACGTAGGCGACCAGGCGCTGTTCGCCCTTCTGGTCGTCGCGGACGACGACCGCGGCCTGAGCCACTGCGGGGTGCCCGGTCAGCACGTGCTCGATCTCGCCCAGTTCGATGCGGAAGCCGCGGACCTTGACCTGGGAGTCGGTGCGGCCGATGTAGTCGACCTGGCCGTCCTTGGTCCACCGCACCAGGTCCCCGGTGCGGTACATGCGCGTGCCGGGGGCTCCGTACGGGCAGGCCACGAACCGTTCCGAGGTGAGCGGCGTCTGCCCGAGGTAGCCCCGGGCCAGGCACACCCCGGCGAGGTACAGCTCGCCGGCCACGCCGGGCGGGACGGGGCGCAGCGCGGCATCCAGAACGTAGACCTGGGTGTTCCAGATGGGCGCGCCGATCGGCACCCGGTCGGAGCCGGGGACGTGCTCCCATCCGGTGACCTCGACGGTCGCCTCGGTGGGTCCGTAGAGGTTGTTGGCGGAGCACCCGGGGAGCAGTTCGGTGAAGCGGTTGGCGAGGGCGGCCGGGAACGCCTCGGCGGCGACCTCGATCCAGCGCAGGGTGGTGCACTGCTTGGCCAGTGGCTCGGCGACGAAGGCGGACAGCAGGGACGGCACGAAGAACGCGCCGGTCACCCGCTCGCGCTGGATCAGCTCGGCCAGGTAGGCGGGGTCGCGGTGCCCGTCGGCGCGTGCGACGACGACGGAGGCGCCCATCTGCAGGTTGGCGAACATCTCGGGCACCGAGGCGTCGAAGGAGGCCGAGGTGCTGACCATCATGCGGTCCTCGACGCCGACGTCGAAGTGGTCCAGGCCCCACCGGATCCGGTTCATGATCGACCGGTGTGCCACCGGCACGCCCTTGGGACCACCGGTCGAACCCGACGTGTAGATCACATACGCCGCGTGGTCCGGCACCAGCTCCCGCACCGGATCGCCCTCCGGATACCCCGACACATCCGGCAGCCCCTCCTCCAGCACCAGCAACGGCCGCGCACTGTCCAGCACATGCCGCACCCGGTCCTCGGGCAGGTCGACGTCCAGCGGCACGTACGCCGCACCGGACTTCACCACCGCGTACACCGCAACCAGCAGATCCACCGACCGCGGCACCCGCACCGCCACCAGCCGCTCCGGCCCCGCACCCCGCTCCACCAGCCAGTGCGCCAACCGGTTCGCCCG
>NZ_NOKT01000074.1 GCF_002237655.1 Streptomyces sp. XY006 | reverse complement strand
GGATTGCGGCCCTGCACCGGCCGGATGCTGCTCACGGGCGCCGACTCCGGGGCCGCGGGGGTCTCCTCCATGGTCCACAGCTCCTCGGGCAGCAGGACGACGGCCCGTACGCCGCCGTACCGGGAGACACCGGTGACGTCCACCTTGAAGCCGTACTGGCGGGCGATCAGGCCGATCACGGGGAAGCCGAACTTCGGCTGGGTGCCCAGCTGGGACAGCCGGGGGGCGTCGTCGCCGGACAGCAGCGCGCTCGCCCGCTGCCGGTCCTCGTCGCTCATGCCGACGCCGGCGTCGTCGATGATGATGCACAGGTTCTGCTGCACCTGACGGAACGTCACCTCGATCGGAGCGTCCGCCTGGGAGAAACTGGCAGCGTTGTCGAGCAGTTCGGCGACGGCGAGGGCGACCGGCGCGACGGCGGAGGCCTTCAGCGCGATGCCGCTCGGCTGCATGATCTCCACGCGCTGGAAGTTGCGGATCTGGCTCTGCGCGCTGCGGACGACGTCGTAGACGCTGGCCGGC
>NZ_NOKT01000073.1 GCF_002237655.1 Streptomyces sp. XY006 | reverse complement strand
TCTACGGAGGGTGGACCGCGTTCGGTGTCGTAGCGATCCTGTCCATCCTCGAGATCTCGCTGTCCTTCGACAACGCGGTGGTCAACGCCGGGATCCTGAAGAAGATGAATGCCTTCTGGCAGAAGATCTTCCTCACCATCGGCATCCTGATCGCCGTCTTCGGCATGCGGCTGGTCTTCCCCGTCGTGATCGTGGCCATCAGCGCCCAGCTGGGACCGATCGAGGCCGTCGACCTGGCGCTCACCGACAAGGACCGCTACCAGGAGCTCGTGACCGACGCGCACCCGTCGATCGCGGCCTTCGGCGGCATGTTCCTGCTGATGATCTTCCTCGACTTCATCTTCGAGGACCGCGACATCAAGTGGCTCGGCTGGCTGGAGCGGCCGCTGGCCAAGCTCGGCAAGGTCGACATGCTGTCGGTCTGCATCGCCCTGATCGTGCTGCTGATCTCCTCGATCACCTTCGGCGCCCACGCCCACCAGCACGGCGGCACCCACGCCGACAAGGCGGAGACGGTCCTGCTCTCCGGCATCGCCGGTCTGATCACGTACATGATCGTCGGGGGACTCTCCGGCTACTTCGAGGACAAGCTCGAAGAGGAGGAGGAGCGCGAGCACGAGGCCGAGGAACAGGCCGCCCGCGAGGGCAAGCCCAAGTCGGCGGTCAAGCTCGCCGGCAAGGCCGCGTTCTTCATGTTCCTCTACCTGGAGGTCCTGGACGCGTCCTTCTCCTTCGACGGTGTGATCGGCGCCTTCGCCATCACCAACGACATCGTCCT
>NZ_NOKT01000072.1 GCF_002237655.1 Streptomyces sp. XY006 | reverse complement strand
ACCCTGGAGGACTTCACCTGGTTCGTGCGGCAGGCCCGCGGGCTGGGCATGGAGATCGCCCTGGACTTCGCCCTGCAGTGCTCCCCGGACCACCCCTGGGTGCACAAGCACCCCGAGTGGTTCCACCACCGGCCCGACGGCACCATCGCCTACGCCGAGAACCCGCCCAAGAAGTACCAGGACATCTACCCCATCGCCTTCGACGCGGACATGGACGGCCTGGTCGCCGAGACCTGCCGGGTGCTGCGCCACTGGATGGACTGCGGAGTGCGCATCTTCCGGGTGGACAACCCCCACACCAAACCCGTCGTCTTCTGGGAGCGGGTCATCGCGGACGTCAACCGCACCGACCCCGACGTGATCTTCCTGGCCGAGGCGTTCACCCGCCCGGCGATGATGCACACCCTGGCCCAGATCGGCTTCCAGCAGTCCTACACCTACTTCACCTGGCGCAACACCAAGGAAGAACTCACCGAGTACCTGACCGAGCTGTCGGGCGAGGCCGCCTCCTACATGCGGCCCAACTTCTTCGTCAACACCCCCGACATCCTGCACGCCTACCTCCAGCAGGGCGGCCGGCCCGCCTTCGAGGTCCGTGCCGTGCTCGCCGCGACACTGTCGCCGGCCTGGGGCATCTACTCCGGCTACGAACTGTGCGAGAACACCCCGCTGCGCGAAGGCAGCGAGGAGTACCTCGACTCGGAGAAGTACCAGCTCAGGCCCCGCGACTGGGACACCGCCGAACGCGAGGGCCGCACCATCACCCCCCTGCTCACCCGGCTCAACACCATCCG
>NZ_NOKT01000071.1 GCF_002237655.1 Streptomyces sp. XY006 | reverse complement strand
CTAGTGATCTGGTCTTGAGTTCACGTCTCGCCACGTGAGTCGTGGTTCGTTTCAGTTTTCGGCTCGGGCGGTGACAGGGGCTGGTGGCTGCGGTCTGCTGGAGGAATGGGGGACAGCAGGCTGCAACCGGTGGTGTTATCCGAGGACGAGCGGCTGGTGTTGCAGGGGTGGGCCAGACGGCGGACAACCGCGCAGGGTCTTGCCAAGCGGGCACGGATCGTGCTGGCCTGCGCGGACGGGCTGAACAACACCGCGGTGGCCGCACGGCTGGACACCGATCGCGGGACCGTGAGCCGGTGGCGGACCAGATTCCTGCAACTCCGTCTCGATGGCCTGTCCGACGAGGCGCGTCCCGGCGTGCCGCGCACCATCACCGACGCCCAGGTGGAAGAGGTGGTGGTGCGCACGCTGGAAGAGGTACCCGAAGGCGCCACCCACTGGTCGAAGCGGGAACTGGCCCGGCGGGTGGGGATCTCACCGACGAGTGTGCTGCGGATCTGGCGGGCCTTCGGCCTGCAGCCCTGGCGCACGGAGACCTTCAAGATCTCCCCGGACCCGCTGCTGATCGACAAGATCCGTGACGTGGTCGGACTGTATCTCGCCCCGCCGGCGAACGCGGCCGTCTTCGCTCTCGACGAGAAACCGCAGATCCAGGCGCTGGAACGGACAGCGCCGGTACTGCCGATGGTCCCGGGCACCCCCGAGCGCCGCAGCTTCGACTACGTCCGGCACGGCACCGTGGACCTGTTCGCCGCCCTGGACACCGCCACCGGCAAGGTGATCGGCAAGCTGTCCGCGCAGCACCGGGCCGTGGACTTCCGCGACTTCCTCGACGAGATCGACCGCCAGACCGATCCCGGCCTGGCGGTCCATGTGATCTGCGACAACCTCTCCGCCCACAAGGCGCCGGTGATCCACGCGTGGCTGCTCGCGCATCCGCGGTTCCATCTGCACTTCACCCCGACCTACTCGTCCTGGATCAACCAGGCCGAGCGGTGGTTCGCCGAACTGCAGCGGCGATGCCTCGAACGCCGCGTGTTCTGCTCACTCGACGAGCTCAAGACCGCCCTCGAGGACTGGATCAAAACCTGGAACGACCAGGCCCGGCCCTTCAAATGGACCAAAACCGCAGACCAGATCATCGACCGCATCTGCCGCTACTGCGACAGGATCTCCGGACCAGGACACTAG
>NZ_NOKT01000070.1 GCF_002237655.1 Streptomyces sp. XY006 | reverse complement strand
TGAGCTGGGGGTGGCCGCAGAGACCAGCGAGAAGCGACTGTTTACTAAAAACACAGGTCCGTGCGAAGCCGTAAGGCGATGTATACGGACTGACGCCTGCCCGGTGCTGGAACGTTAAGGGGACCGGTTAGCTCTGATTCGTCAGGGCGAAGCTGAGAACTTAAGCGCCAGTAAACGGCGGTGGTAACTATAACCATCCTAAGGTAGCGAAATTCCTTGTCGGGTAAGTTCCGACCTGCACGAATGGCGTAACGACTTCTCGACTGTCTCAACCATAGGCCCGGTGAAATTGCACTACGAGTAAAGATGCTCGTTTCGCGCAGCAGGACGGAAAGACCCCGGGACCTTTACTACAGTTTGATATTGGTGTTCGGTTCGGCTTGTGTAGGATAGCTGGGAGACTGTGAAGCTCACACGCCAGTGTGGGTGGAGTCGTCGTTGAAATACCAGTCTGGTCGTGCTGGATGTCTAACCTGGGTCCGTGATCCGGATCAGGGACAGTGTCTGATGGGTAGTTTAACTGGGGCGGTTGCCTCCTAAAGGGTAACGGAGGCGCCCAAAGGTTCCCTCAGCCTGGTTGGCAATCAGGTGTTGAGTGTAAGTGCACAAGGGAGCTTGACTGTGAGACCGACGGGTCGAGCAGGGACGAAAGTCGGGACTAGTGATCCGGCGGTGGCTTGTGGAAGCGCCGTCGCTCAACGGATAAAAGGTACCCCGGGGATAACAGGCTGATCTTCCCCAAGAGTCCATATCGACGGGATGGTTTGGCACCTCGATGTCGGCTCGTCGCATCCTGGGGCTGGAGTCGGTCCCAAGGGTTGGGCTGTTCGCCCATTAAAGCGGTACGCGAGCTGGGTTTAGAACGTCGTGAGACAGTTCGGTCCCTATCCGCTGTGCGCGTAGGAGTCTTGAGAAGGGCTGTCCCTAGTACGAGAGGACCGGGACGGACGAACCTCTGGTGTGCCAGTTGTTCTGCCAAGGGCATGGCTGGTTGGCTACGTTCGGGAGGGATAACCGCTGAAAGCATCTAAGCGGGAAGCCTGCTTCGAGATGAGGACTCCCACCTCCTAGAGAGGGTAAGGCTCCCAGTAGACGACTGGGTTGATAGGCCGGATATGGAAGCCAGGTAACTGGTGGAGTTGACCGGTACTAATAGGCCGAGGGCTTGTCCTCAGTTGCTCGCGTCCACTGTGTT
>NZ_NOKT01000006.1 GCF_002237655.1 Streptomyces sp. XY006 | reverse complement strand
ACGAGCGGCCACGCGGCGGGCCCGTCACCTCGGAGCCGCGCCCGCCGGCGCCCGCGCCCGCGCCCGCGCCCGGGCACGCCCCCGACCCCGACCCCGCCGCCCCGCCGCGACCCGAGCGGTCCTCCTCCCTCACCTCCCGCATGGACCGCGGCTCGGCAGGGGCGGCGGCCGGACTCGCCGTGCTCCTCCAGCCGTGGGGCCTCGTCGCCGCCGGAGCCACCACGGTGGTGAGCGCCGACACCTCCCATGCCACGACCTGGCCGGTCCTGCTCGCCTTCTGCCTGCTCGCCAGCAGCACCCTGCTCGCCGCGGAGCTGTACGTCGTGTTCAGACCGGCGCAGGCGCGCAGCCGACTGCTCAGGCTGCGCACCTGGATGCAGAACCACGCGGAACGGGCGATCGTCGCCGGCAGCATCGTCATCGGCCTGTGGCTGACGGGCCGGAGCATCTACGGGCTGGCCTGACCACCCTCGGCGCCCCGCCCGACGGCCGGGCCGGGTACGGGGCCCAGCGACACCAGGGTGTCGTGCCGCGCTCCCGCGACCCGCCCGTCCTCGGTGGCGGGCTCCAGCCGGCCGTCCCCGCGGACGACGAAGAGCGGGTCGTGGCCCGGCGGGAGCGCGTCCGACGCGGGCTGCAGGTGGAAACGCGCGCCGCCTTCGTGGCGGGCCGCCAGGACGCGACGGACGAGACCCCGGCCGAACAGGGTCTGCCCGGAGCCGTGCAGCGCCCCCACACCCCGGCCGCCGGGCGACGGACCGACCCGGTACACCGGCCCGTCCACGCTGTCCCGCAGGACCACCGAGACGAGTGCGTTGAAGTCGTCGTCGTCCGTCAGCAGGTACACCGAGGTGATGCCTTCCAGCCGGGCCCGCGGATCGGTGGCCACGGCCGGCAGTTCCTCGGCGGCCGGTTCGATGCCCGCCGCCTCGATCCTGGCCCGCTGCTCCGCCGGCCCCGCCCACATCAGCACGTCGACCCCGGCGGTACGCAGCGCCCGGGCGAGGTCCACGGCCCACGGGTCCCCGCCCAGCAGCAGCGGCCGGGCCCGCGGGGCGCCCACCAGGCCCAGCCGCCCGGCCACGGGCCGCGCGGTCAGCCCGTAGACGAGGACGGTTCCGACGATGACCAGGAACGTGACCGGGAGGATGGTGCCGGCGTCGCGCAGCCCTTCCGAGGCGAGCGCTCCGGCGAAGGTGGTGGCCGTGGCCGCGGCGACGATCCCGCGCGGGGCCATCCAGCCGACGAAGGCGCGTTCCGCCGCCGCGAGGTCCGTCCTCGATGTGGACAGCAGCGCGACCAGGGGCCGCACGGCCAGCACCAGCGCCCCGACCAGCGCGAGGGCCGGCAACAGCACCGGCACGAGGCTGCTCGGCGTCACCGTGGCGGAGATGGAGACGAAGAGCAGACCGATGATCAGCCGGACGAGCGTCTCGAAGAACGGCCGCCGTACCGGCATGTCGAAGCCGGGGACGTTCGCGGCGATCAGGCCCGTGACGATGGCGGCGATGAGCCCGGTGTCGTCGTACACCGCGTCGCAGCAGGCGGCCACCACCACGACGACGGCCAGCTGCGCGAGCGTGCCGAGGGTCTCCCCGAGGCGCAGCAGCTGCAGCGTGAGCCAGAGCAGGGCAGCACCCACCACGCCGCCCGCGAGCCCGACGGCGATGCCGCCGAGGAACGCGCCGACCCGGAAGTGCCCCGGCTGCAGACCGCCGGAGACCAGGGAGTGGAAGACGACGGCACCGAGGATGCCGCCGACGGCGTCGATCAGGGAGCCCTCCCACACCAGGACGCGGCGGACCTTGTCCGACGGCCGGACATGGTCGAGCAGCGGGCCGACGACGGTCGGCCCGGACACCACGAGGATGACGCCGATCATGCTGGCCACGGCTGCCGGCACGTCGAACAGCACCGGTGCCAGAGCCATGACCGCGGCCCAGGTCAGCACCACCTGGAACACCAGCAGCCGGACGACCGCCCTGCGGGTCGCGCCCTTGAGCAGGCGCAGGTCCAGACCCAGTCCGGCGTCGTAGAGGATGAGCGCCACCGACAGCGACACCAGGGCCGAGAAGTCCTGGCCCACCAGCTTGTCCGGATGGACGACGTCGGTGAGGGCTCCGGCGGTGAACCCCGCGGGCAGCAGGACGATCAGGGCCGGGATGCGCAGACGGCTCGCGAGGATCTGGGAGCCCACGGCCAGGGCCACCGTCAGGGCCAGGCCCAGCAGGATCTCGTCCTCGCTCACCGTGCTCCCGTCCCGTCCGGTGCCGTCGCCGGGGGGCGGGCCGCCCCCGAGCCCCGGGCCGAGCCGGCGGGCTCAGCCGCGCGCGGCACGGTTCCGGGCCGGCTCGGCGGCCGGTGCGGCCGGTGGCCCTGCGGGCTTGCCCAGCGCGGGGACGGCATGACCGGCGGGAAGCAACTGGACCGTGACGAAGGACGCCACGGCGGCGAGGATCACGACGGGCGTCATCCCCGTGTCGCCGAGGACGAGGACGACCAGCACCACACTGCTCACCGGCAGGCGCAGGGTGGCCGCGGAGGCGGCCGCCATGCCCGCCGCCATGCCGGGCACGATCCCCAGGCCGGGCAGCGGCGCCAGCAGCACGCCCAGCGCGGCGCCGAGGAACAGCGACGGGAAGATGGGACCGCCGCGCAGACTGCCCAGGCACAGCGCGTAGGCCGCCGCCTTGCACAGCAGGACCGCGACCAGGGCGCCCACACTCCAGGCGTGCGGGTTCTCGGCGAGCCGGCCCAGGGTGGCCTCGCCGGACGACGCCACGTCCGCCGGCGTCCGGTCCGTGGTCAGCGCGTAGACCGCGGCGCACCCTCCCGCCGCCAGGGCACAGACGGCCGTGTGCACGACGGGGCGCCGCGCGACGAACGCCGCCGTCAGCCGCCCGGCGTCCAGGACGAAGTGCAGGGCGAAGGCGATCCCCACGGCCATGAGGACCGACCACACCACGTCGCCGGTGTCGAGGCGGGGCGCGGAGACCCCGAGGTCCACCGACAGGTTGCCGGTGGACAGGCCGGTCCAGCGGCCGAACCCGGTGAAGACCAGCGAACCGATCCCGCTGGACAGCAGTGCCGGCAGCATCACCGCGAACAGTTGCGGGCCGCCCACGCCCGCCACCTCGATGAGGATCACTGCGCCCACCAGCGGGCTCCCGAAGATCGCCGGCAGTGCGGCCGCCGCCCCCGCGGCGCCGAGCAGCGCCGCGCTCTGCGGATTCACGGGGGCCCGGGCCAAGTGGGCGAAGAGCAGGGCCAGACCGCCGCCGAGCGCGATCAGCGGAGCCTCGGGGCCCAGGGTCGCCCCCAGCGGCAGGCTCGCCAGGGCGGCGAGGATGACGCCCGGCAGGGCGGCCGGCACCATTCCCGGCGCGTGCAGACCGGCGGCGGGGACATGGCCGCCCGCTCCCCTCAGGTGCCGGACCACCAGCCCGACCGCCAGCCCGGCGAGGGTGAGCAGCGGCAACGGCCACCACCACGGCGGGCTGTCCCAGCCCAGTTGTGCGGGCAGTTCGTCCCAGAGCTGGTGCTCCAGCTCGTGCAGACCGGCCAGGAACCAGAAGGCGGCCAGCGAGACCGGGACGCCGATGAGCGCGGAGAAGACGAGCGCCTTGCGGTACGCCGGACTGCGCAGCAGCTCCCGCAGGCGTTCGGCCTCCTCCGGCTGCGTGCCGCCGCCGGGCGCGGACGGGCGTTCCGGCTCCACGCCGATTCCCTCCGCCTCAGCCGAGGAGCCGGCTCTTCTGGGCCGCGAACTCCTCCTCGGTCAGCACCCCTTGCGCCTTGAGGTCGGCGAGTTGCCTGAGCTGTTCGATCCTGGTGGTCATGGCGTCGTCCGGCGGTGACGCGGCGGCGCTCTGCGCCGGGGCGGCCGGCTGGGGTGCGGCCGGCTGCGCCGCGGGCTGCTGGTAGGCGAGCGCGCGTGCGCTGTCCTGCTCGGCCCAGCGGCCGGCCTGTCGCCGCGAGACGCGGTTGGACACGGCTGTGGCCGTGCCGGAGATGACGGCGGTGCGGGCGATGCCGCGAAGGAGTCCTGGCATGTCACTCGTCTCCCGGGTCGGGTGCGAGAAGAGGCGGCGCCGGGCCGGCGCACGCCCTCGTCTCACGGGGTCGTCACGGCTCCGCCGGGTGCCGCCTCGACGGCGTCCAGCGAGGCCAGCAGCGCGTCCGCGGGGATACGGCCGCTCGCCACCATCTGCGCCCCGCCCCGTCGCAGCGCACGGGCCAGGGGCGCGGCCCAGACGTTCTCGTACACGAGGACGGCCGCGGAGTTGCCGGGCTCCAGCGCGGCGCCCGCCTCGTCCAGGTCGCCCTGGTCCAGCAGACCCGAGGAGGCTCCCTCGAACACCGTGAGCTCGGTCTCCTCTCCCAACTCCCGCAGCTCCACCCCCACGACCGATCCGTCGGTGTCCTTCCGGACGAAGACGAGGTCGAGGATGCGGATGACACCGCGTTCGACCAGGTCGACGAGGAGGGGGAGGCCCTCACCCGTCATACGGCTGCCGGGGAACTCGACGATCAGGTAGTCCACGGGCCCCATGTCCTCGATGTCCTGCTGCATGGCCACTCCTTCGAGGTGGGTTCGGCCTCGGCCACGCCTCCTGGGGCGCCGGTCGGCCTCGGCGCGTCCGGAAGGACGGCTCCTCAAGCCATTGCAGCACTCGGCCTGGGCCCCTGCATGTCCGGACGGCGGCGATCAGTGCGCGGCGGCTCGCGTCGGGGAGTCGGCGGGCGGCGCCTGGGGAGCGTCCAGGAATTCGCGGATCGCGAAGCCCACGAGGGTGAGCACGGCGGTCCACACCACGACCGCCGTGGTCGGGTAGCTCCAGGTGAACAGGACGACGACGGCGATCAGCAGGATGGCCGCACCGATCCAGCGCTTGAAGCGGTGGACGAACCGCCCGACCCCACCGAGACGCAGCCCCGCCGACGTCGCCACCTCGCGCAGACCGCCGATGCTCCTGCGGCAGCCCGTGCGGGTGAGGACGGCGATCCGGGACGGCCCGGCGAGGAAGGCGCCGGCGGCGGTGAACAGGGCGACCGCGGCGAGCGCGCGCACACCGGCGCGCAGGAATCGGACCAGCGCGTCGTAGACCGAGCCCGCGGCGCCCTGCGAGGTACCCGGGGGCAGGTGGTCGAGATAGACGTCGCGGGCGACGGTGAGGCCGATCCCCAGCACCAGCATGGCGACGAACACGGCCAGCGCGGCCCCGATCAGCGCATGACGGCGGTTGAAGGCCACGAAGACTCCCGCGGCGGCGACCAGCAGTGTGATGACGGGCAGCCAGCCGCCGAGGATCTGCAGGACGCGCACGTAGGTCTTGATGTCGCCGACGTCCTCGGAAGCGAAGACCACGAAGTTCGTCTGCACGTCCGGGATCTTCTCGGCGACCGAGAGACCGGCGTCGACCAGGCGCTTCTTGACGTCGGCGACAATCGGTCCGAGGTCGACGACGACCTCGTTGTTCTCCAGCTTGACCACGCTGTCGGACTGGCCCGTCAGCGCCTTGTCCAGTGCCGCGTGCGCCCTGCGGTTGGCGTTCACCCACACCGTCTCGAAGGCGCTGCTGGTGACCACCCGTTCCACCGTGTTGCCGACCAGTTGCTTGAGTCCGCTCTCGATCGGGCCGTCGAGGTCGTTCAGCAGCTGGGCGACCCGGGGCGGGACACCCTGCTGTGCGGCCGCGTCCGTCAGCTCCTTCACCAGCGCGTCCACGTCGATCTGTGCCAGGACGGCGTTGGTGATCCGGTTGGTGGCCGCCTGCTGCACATCGGGATCGCTCGCCAGCGGGCCGACGGTTTCGACGTAGCGGTCCGTGTCCTCCACGACGCTGTTCGCCCAGACCGCGACGACGGACAGCAGGGACAGCAGCGCGGCGAGGAGGATGAGCAGGACCGAGCCGAGCGAACGGAACGGGTGGTGCCGGGCAGCACGGGAAGCCCCGCCGCTCTCCAGGGCGTTGACCCGCTGTCGCAGGTCGTCCAGCTCGTCGCGCTCGCGGGCGGAGAGCTCTTCGTCACCGCTGTGGCTCATGGCCACCAGCAGATCCGTCGCGGGCGCGGTGCGCGAGCCGGGTGCAGCCGGGCGGGTGACCTGGGGGAGGGGCGAAGGTCACAGAATCATATCGGGCGTTTCGGGCTTCGATCTTCACGGAAGGCTCACAAGTTGGCTAAGTTGGGCACCGCGTGCACGACTTCCGCCATCAGGCAGGCGATCTCGTGCACTCCCGGACGGAAGGAGCGCGCTTGCCCATGGCGCCGGAACGAACCTCGCGCCCCGAGTTGGCCGACATGGAAGAGCCGAGTCCCGAAGAGGTCCGGCGGTATGTCGACCGCCTCTACGACCGGGCCGAGAGCGACACGGGCACCTTCAACGCGACCCGCGCCGCGGCGATCCCGCGCCAGCGGGGTACGGCCGTCCGCGGCCGGTCCGAGGACGACGTCGAACCGGCGATCGGAACCCTGGCCCGGCAGTGGTTCGACGCCGCGCGGGCCAAGCTGGGCCCCACCGTCTCGGCGTCGCAGCCGGACCGGAGGCCGCCGGCGCTTCCCGAAGGTCCGCCCCGGGCGGCACGCCCCGAGCGCTCGGTGGAAGCGCGCCCGGAACCCCTGGCCCTCGAAGCACCCAAGGCGCCCACCGGGGTCGCGCGCGAGCTGCCCGCCGGGCCGGAGCGGACGCCGGCCACCGGTTCCCTCCCCCAACTCCCGCAGCAGCGCGTCTCATCCACAGTGGTGGGGGAGTCCCGGTGGGACGAGAGCGAGTGGCGCACCGGCGCACAGCCGGTGCCGGGCGGGGGCGACGCGGCGGCGTGGCCGGTGTACGAGCCCGCACCGGCGTCCGCCCCGGAGACGGGTGCGCTGCCCACCGTCCCGGAACCCGCCCCGGCTGCCTACCTGGCGGATCTCCCGCTGAGCGGGGCCGAGTTGTACGGGGACGTGCCCGCGACCGGCGCGCCCGCGCCGTACGCCGACCTCGCGGGAGCGGCTCTGCCGGCGGACCCCTCCGCGTACCTCACCACCGGTTCCCCGGTCGACGCGCTCACGGCGACGTACGGCGCAGGTCTGCCGGACGTCTCAGCGGTCCTCGAAGCTCCCGCTCCGACGGTGCTCCCCGCGTCGGCCGTCGCGCCCGCCCCTGCCGCCCCTGCCGCCCCGACGGTGCCGGCCGGTTCCTGGCCGGCGCCAGCGCCAGTGCCGTCACCGGAGGTCGGTCATCGCACCCAGGCCGAGCGCGTGATCGCCTTCGCCCGGGCACAGATCGGCCGGCCCTGTGTGTGGGGCGCGGTCGGTCCGGGGTCGTACGACGCCCCCGGGCTCACCCAGGCCGCGTGGAAGGCCGCCGGTGTCACGCTTCCCCGGAGCGCCGAGGCCCAGTGGACAGCGGGCGTGCAGGTCCCGCTCGCCGAGGTCCGGGCCGGAGACCTGGTCTTCTTCCACGACGACCTCCGCCATGTCGGCATCTGGAGCGGCGACGGCATGATGATCCACGCCCCGGGCCCGGGAGCGCTCATCCGTGAGGAGTCGGTGTTCTTCGCGGGCCAGTCGGAGATCAGGGGCGCGGTCCGCCCGGCGTGACGCGGCCGGAGGGAAGTGAGACGCGGGGTTCCGCCATGTCCCCGGGGGAGTCGGGGCACTTGAGGGCTCATGACACTGCCCAAACCCCTGAAGAACGCACTGATCGTCGCGCTGACCTATGTCTGTGTCGTCTTGATCATGCGCTACCGAAGAGACGGCATGGACTGGGGCCCGGCACTCCTGATCGGCCTGCTGGTCACGCCCCTCGCTCTCCTGCTCTCCGCGGGCCGCGACCGGCTCATGGCCAAGGCGACGAGTGCGGGACGACGGGCGCGGGCCCGTCGCCGAGGGGAAGCGGCCGAGTGACGCGGGGCCGGCGCCACACCGCGACACACGGGGCGGCGCCCCACCGCGCCACACCGGGCGGCGCCAGGACGCGGCGCCGGGACGCGTGCCCTGGTGCGGCGCCGGGGCGTGTGTCGCGGAGTGACGTCCGCGGCTTCAGCGCACTGATCGGCGTCGGGCAGCCGTGACCAGGTCCGCGACGGTCGCGAGCTTGGCGCGCGGTCTGCCGTCGCGTCCGCCGCGCAGGCGCTCGGCCCGGTCGATGGCCGCCAGGCCGCGCGCGTCCACGAGCCGGGGCGCGCGGCGCCGGGCCAGGCGCCGGAAGGCCTTCGCGGGCCGGGCGGGCGCGGGAAGGACGCCCTCGACGGCGTCGGCGAGCAGACTCGTCACGGTCTCGGCGGCACACGCCCGGTTGGCGCCGATGCCTCCCGACGACCCCCGCTTGATCCACCCGACGACGTAGGCGCCCGGCAGCCCGGCCACCCGTCCCTTGTCGTGGGGAACCGTACCGGTCGTCTCGTCGAACGGCAGTCCCGGCACCGGTGTGCCCCGGTAGCCGATGGCTCGCAGCACCGTCGTGGCGGACACCGACGTGTCGCCGCTCGCGCCGGTCACGCGTACGGCCCGCACCCTCGCGTCGTCGCCCCCGACGATCTCCGCGGGCGCGGAGTGGAAGCGCAGCACGATACGGCGGCTCGGGCCCGGCGACTGTGACCAGTCCACCTTCTCGCGCCGCACGTCCCGCAGCACGGCGGCGAGTTCGTGCGGCCCGGCGGCGTCGATGGCGCTGCCGATGCGGGGGTCGTGGTCGTCGACGACCAGGTCGACGCCGGGCAGGCCGGTCAGGGCGAGCAGTTCGGGCCGGGTGCAGGCGGCGTCCTCCGGGCCGCGGCGGCCCAGGAGCACGACCTCGCGGACGGCGGCGTCGCGCAGGGCGCGCAGCGCGTGGTCGGCGATGTCGGTGCCGGCCAGCCGCTCCGGGTCGCTGACCAGGATGCGGGCCACGTCGAGGGCGACATTGCCGTTGCCCACCACGACGACGCGTTCGGCCGACAGGTCCACCGCGTCGGGGGCCACGTCGGGATGCGCGTTGTACCAGGCCACGAACGTCGTCGCGGACACGCTGCCCGCCAGGTCCTCCCCGGGAACGCCCAGCCGCCGGTCGCCCGACGCCCCCACGGCGTACACCACGGCGTCGTGGTGCTCGGCGAGTTCCTGCGCCGACACGTGCGCGCCGGCCTCCAGGCCCAGCAGCATCCGTACCCGGGGATGGGTGTGGAGGCGGGCGAAGGTGTCGCCGATCTTCTTGGTCGTGGGGTGGTCGGGCGCGACTCCGTAACGCACGAGGCCGCCCGTCACCGGCAGCCGGTCGATCAGCGTGACCTCGGCGTTGGTGTGCAGGAGCAGGTCCTGGGCGGTGTACATCCCGGCCGGCCCCGTGCCGACGACGGCGACGCGCAAGGGGCGGAAGTCGGCCGGCAGCGCACGGTCGAACGTCGGCCGGTCCCAGGCGTGGAAGTTCGGGCTGTCCGCGGCGGGTTCGGGCGTCGGGGTGCCGGCGAAGTAGGCGGCGTTGATCTCGGCGTACGCCTTCTGCGGGCCGGTCAGCTGATCCACGGGGACGACGGCGTCGACCGGGCACGCGTCCGCGCACGCGCCGCAGTCGATGCAGGCCCGGGGGTCGACGTGCAGCATCTCGGTGCTGCCGAAGGCCCGTTCCTGTGGTGTCGGGTGGATGCAGTTGACCGGGCAGACGGCGACGCAGGTGGCGTCGGCGCAACAGGTCTGGGTGATGGCGTAGGTCATGGGGTCCGCTCTGTTCGAACAGCGCTGCCGGCGGGCCGGTCAGATCAGGTGGGCACGCTGGTAGAACACCAGGGCCGGTTTGGTCAGCAGCCCGGCCGAGGCCAGGAACTCCATCAGGCCGGCGCAGCTGGAGCGCATCATCGCCTTGTGGTGCTCGTTGGCGCGGGCCTCGGCGAGTGCCCGCTCGGCGTCCAGTCCGGCGTGGGCGTACACGGACTTGTTCACCATGCTGGTCACGATGACGTACGCGGCGACGGCGATGACGAACGCGTGGATGTGCCGGCGGACCGGCCCCGCCTTCTCCAGGTGCCGCCGCGTCTCCTCGCGGGCGAACTTCATGTGGCGGGACTCCTCGACCACATGGATGTTGTTGATGGTCCTGACGAACGGCACGACCCGCTCGTCGCGCATCCAGTCGCGCTGCATGACGTCCAGGACCTCCTCGGCGACGAGGATCGCCGCGTACGCGGCCTCCCCGAACGCCAACGTCTTGAACACGCGGCCCAGTTCGATCGCCAGGCGGGGCGGGCGGTAGGCCGGTGCCCCGAGCTTCTTGGCGCCGCGGGCGAACATGATCGAGTGCCGGCACTCGTCCGCGATCTCGGTGAGGGCCCACTGGACGGTCTCGTCGGTCGGGTCCTCGGCGTAGACGTCCCGGAGGATCAGCTGCTGCAGGATCATCTCGAACCAGATGCCGGTGCTGGCCACGGAGGCGGCTTCCTGCCGGGTCAGCTCCTTGCGCTGGGCTTCGGTGAGCTCGTTCCAGTACGAGGTGCCGTACAGGGTGCTCCATTCCGGGCTGGCGCCGTGGAAGTCCTTGTCCAGCGGCGTCTCCCAGTCGACCTCCGTGAGGGGGTCGTAGGACAGTGTCGCGGCCGAATCGAGCAGCCGGCCGGCGACTTCACCGGCCTGGGTGCCGTGCTCGACTCGCGGCCGGGCGGTGCTGCTTGCCATGCTCCCAACTCCTCAGTCTCGAGTGACGGACCGTCTCCGTCGTGGCGCATGCGATCGCGGGGGCTCCGGCAGCGTCCCGAAGCCGGAGGGCTCCTTCGTCCGTCCGCGCGGAGACCGGGGGTGTGCCGCCGGGCGGGACGGGCCGAGGGCAGCGTGCGGTACGCGTCGCCGCCCGGCCCTTGTTAGACGGAATGTATAACAAGGGGGCGCGCTGAGCCTACCCCCGAGTAAGGAGGAGTACGCCGGATCTTCGCGGACCCGGCGTTGTCAGTGGTGGGTGCGATGCTGGCCTGCATGGACTGGGCGGAGATCATGCGGGGCCGGGTGTACGGCGCCGATCACGACGATGCCGGGCCCCGGCCGGACCGTGTCTACGCAGAACTGGTCGGCGGCCCGCTGGACGGGCTGCTGCTGGACGTCACCGGCCGGCCCGAGCGGGAGCTGCGCGAGGGAGTGGCCCTGCGCACCGAGATAGGGGCCCACGGCCCGGGCGGCCGTGCGCGGTACGCGCTCCGGACGGCGGACGACCGTCACCTGGACTGGCGGGGCGACAGCCCTTGACCCGCCTCCTTCGCGGCGACGCCGGCCATCCCTGAGCCGGCCGCTTCGCGGCGCCGCCGACAGCCCCTGAGCCGGGCTGTCGGCGGCGACGGCGACCGTGCGCCCCGCCCCTCCTGGCGCGACGGGCGGGGCCGTGTGGAGCGGGGTCGGACGGAGTGGGGCCGTGCGGAGCGGGGTCAGCTGGTCGGGAAGTCGTCGGGCGTGCGGATCTGGTCCCTGATCCACACCCCGGCCTGCTTCAGCTGAGCCGTGCCGGTCCAGGGGCCGTTGGCGTTGCAGGTGCCGGGCTTGAACACGGCGCCGGAGCGCTCGTCGTCGGAGAAGTTCCAGTTGACCCAGCTGATCTTCTTCGCCGCCATCAGGTCGAGGTAGCGCTTGGCCATGGTGAAGTCGTTCGCACCCTCACCGGCGGAGTTCTGCGTGCCGAACTCGGTCACGAACACGGGCAGTTTGTCGGCGGCGCGCGACAGGGTCGCGAGGTACTCGTCGCGGTGTGAGGACGCGTAGAAGTGGAACGTGTACGCGATGTTCGTGGCGTTGACCGGGCTGGCCGTGATCTCGTTCTCGTTGCTGCCGTCGGAGACGCCGAGCGAGGACCAGGCACGGGTGCCGACCAGGACCGGGGTCTCGGGGTCCTGCTGCCGGATGACCGGGATCAGCTGCTCCGCGTAGGACTTGATCCTCGACCAGCTCACGCCGTTGGGCTCGTTGGCGATCTCGTACAGCAGGTTGGTCTTGCTCCCGTGCCGTTGGGCGATCTCGGTGAAGAAGGTCCGGGCGCGGGACAGGTTGTGGTGGGGGTCGCCCGGGGTGAGCTGGTGCCAGTCCACGATGACGTAGAGGCCCCGCGCGGTGGCCTGCTCGATCAGACTGTGCACGAGGTCGGTGAAGCGCCGGGGGTCGGTCTCGTAGCCGCCCTCCTGTACATAGGTGGACACGCGCAGGACATCGGCGTTCCAGTCCTTGGCCAGGGCGTCGAGTGATCCGCTGGTGAGGCACTGGCTGTACCACTGCGTGCCGTGACTGCTCATGCCGCGCAGCTGTACGGGCTTGCCGTACTGGTTGCACAGCTTGGTGCCGCACACCCGCAGCTGCCCGTTGACGGCGGCGGGCGTGTCGCCGGCCGGGGCGCCGGGGGTGTCCAGGGAGAGGTGGTCGACGTTCGGGCCGCCGCCGGAGGTGGTCGCGGTCGCCCTGATGGTGTTCGCCCCGGCCTTGAGGTTCACGGTGAGCGTGCTGGTGCTCCAGGTGGTCCACGCGCCCGTGCCCGGGAAGGCCCGGCCGGCCGAGACCACCGCACCGTTCACCGCGATGTCCAGGGGGCGGTCGGTGGTGGTGCCATTGGCGAAGCGCAGGGTGAGAGCGGCGGGGCCGGCCTGCGGTGCGTTGACGCTCCACTGCACGTAACTTCCCTGTGCGTTCTCGTAGTTGACGAAGCCGCTGCCGGTGAAACCGGCGTGGTTGGACTCCACGGCCCCGCGCGAGATGGTGGCGGACTCCGCTTCGTACACGGTGGCGGCCCGGGGCGTGGGGGTGGGTGCCCTGTCGTCAGGGGCGGCGGCCGTGGCCGGAAGGGCGGCGGCCAGGGCCAGAGCCAGGGTCACGGCACCGGCCGTACCGGCGCGGCGCAGGGCGGGATGGGACGAGCGTAGCCAACTCATGGTCAGACTCACTCCATCGAGGTGGGGGGTAGGGCGGTCGCGGTGCAGAGGGCCGACCGCGTCTCCCTGGAAGGAAGGAAACGTTCCTAACTATTCAAAGGAGTAGCGCACGTTCAGCATGCTGAGCAAGAGGCGGGATGGCTGTCATGTGCACGGGTCGCATTCCCGGGTGCAAGAAGCGGCCGGCTGGGTACCTGCGTCCGGCGGCCCGTCGTCGGCGGGCGGACGAGCGGTGCGAGTGTGCGGAGTGGGGAGTTCGAGGTGGGACTGCGCGAGGTGGGGGACGTCCGGACCTTCAAGGGCTGTGCCCGGATACTGGCGGGCCGCTACCGTCTGGACACGCTCATCGGTTCCGGGGGAGCGGCCGACGTGTACCGCGGCCTCGACCTGCGGTTGCGGCGGCCGGTCGCGGTGAAGGTCTTCCGAACCGGCACCGGCTTCGACACGGAGGACGCCTTCCGCAGCGAGACGGTCATCCTGGCCCGGTTGCAGCATCCGGGACTGGTGACCGCGTTCGACGCCGGGCACCACGGCGGTGACGCCTTCCTGGTCATGCAGCTGATCGACGGGCCCACCCTGAAGTCCCGCCTCGCCGAGGCCCCCCTGTCGTGGGAAGCCGCGGCCGCCCTCGGCACGGCGCTGGCCGATGCCCTGGCGCACGCCCACGAGGCGGGGATCGTCCACCGGGACGTCAAACCGTCCAACATCATCCTGGACTCCGCCGGCCACCCCCATCTCACGGACTTCGGCATCTCCCGGCTGCTGGACGCGACCACCCGCACGGCCACCGGCACCCTGACCGGCACGGCGGCCTATCTCTCTCCGGAACAAGTGCTGGGCCGTCCCGTAGGCCGGCCCGCGGACATCTACGCCCTCGGCCTGGTCCTCCTGGAGAGTGTCACCGGCCGGCTCGAATACGACGGCGGTCCCCTGGAGTCGGCCATCGCCCGGCTGCATCGCCCGCCGGCCCTCCCGGACTTCCTCCCCGACGGCTTCGCCACCCTCCTGCGGGACATGACCGGACTGGACGAACAGGACCGCCCCACGGCGCGCGACTGCGTCCGGGCCCTGACCCGGCTCGCGGGCACGGCCACGACGGTCCCCGCCGCGTCCGGTGCCCGGCCGGTGCTCAGCGTCGTCGAGCCCACCGCCGCTTCCGGCCGCACCGATGCCACGCACCGGAGCGCGCCGACCGCCGCGAGGACGCCCTGGGTCCCGAGCGCCCCGCCGGCCGGCCCGCGGCAGACGTCCCGCGTCACCTCCCTGCGGGGCCGCCTCCGCGTCCAAGGGGCGGCAGCCGCACTGGCCGCGCTCGTCGCCGCCGGCGTCCTGGCCACCGACGGCTCCGCACGTCACGACACCGCCGACGGAGCCGCGCCGGAGGCGGCCCCGACCGCCCCCGATCAGGCCGACTCCGCCACGCCCTCGGACACTCCGGCGCGCCACGAGACCACGCCCTCCGCGTCGTCGGCCCGGCCCTCGCGCAGCGCTTCGGAGCCCACCTCCCAGCCCGTCGAGGCCGCCCCCGCGCACACCGAGTCCGCCACGCGTCCGGACTCCACTGCCCGCAGGCCCGCGCAGCCGGCGGCCAAAGCCGAGACGAAGGCCAAGATCAAGGCCGACTCCGACGCCAACGCCGACGCCGACGCGGCGGGCCAGGGCAGGGAGAAGGCCCCCGCCCAGCCGGATGCGGCGTGGACGAAGCGGGCGGGCAAGAAGGCGGCCCACGCCAACTAGGAGGCACACTCCAACTAGGAGGCGAACGCGCCACCCGGCGCCGCTACCGGGGCGACTTGTGCGGGGCTGCTTGCTCGACGGTCTTGCTGCGGACGCCGAGGAGATCGGTCACCGCCCGTGCCGGCAGCCCGTCCGACCCTCGCTCCTCCAGTACGTGGAGCGCGCTGCGCTCAGTACATGGACCGCGCGCTCAGTACATGGACCGCGCGCTCAGTACATGGACCGCGCGCTCAGTACATGGACCGCGCGCTCAGTACATGGAGCGCGCTTCGATCACGGTCGCGCGGCTCTGTTAGGCCGCGTTGTCGTGGTCGGCCTCGTCCGGAGACCCCATCGGGCGTGTCGGCCCCTCGTCCCGCACCGCCCTGCGTCCGGGCTCCGTCTCGTCCAGTTCCCAGTGATGCCGGCACTCCTCGCACCGGGGACCGTCCACCGCCACGTCGAGCACCTCCCCGTTCGGGCAGTCCGTACCGTCTCCGCGGCCCACACAGGCTTCCTCGCCTTCCCCCATGGAGCGACCGTGCGCCGCCCGGTCGCGTCGGGGCAGGGCGCCGACGGGGCGCACAGGCGCTCAACGCCCGTACGACGCCTCAGCACACGTCAACAGCCCCACCGGCGGCGCCCGATGGGGCGGGCAGGGTGCCGTCCGAGCCCGGAGTGGCCGTTTCCTATCACACGAGGTCCACGCCGCATCGGCCGGTCCGGGTGATGCGCAGGCGGTGTGTTGTGACGATGATGGGGAGGTGGTTGAGAGAAGCGGAAAACGGGGGGAGGCGCCCGGTGACGCGGGGCGTCGCACGGCGGGCGTCGCGGGCGCCCCGGCGGGAACGGTGAAGGAGCCGCCGGCCCCGCCGCCGGGGCCCGTGCCGGGACGCGGCAGCGGCAGCGGCACCCCCCATCGGCCCGTGCCCGGCCCCGCCCTCCTGGGCCGGCAGGCCGAAGTCGCCCACGTCCTCGGCCTGGTCGGCGAGCGGCGCACCGAGCAGCGGCTCCTGCTCCTGCTCGGTGAGGCGGGCACGGGCAAGTCGAGACTGCTGGCGGCCGCCGCCGAACACGCACGGGACAGCGGCGCGCTCGTCCTGGCGTCCCAGGGCATCGAGGCCGAGTCGCGGCACTCCTTCGCGTCCCTGCACCAGTTGCTGCTCCCCGTCCTCGCCGGGACGGCCACGCTGCCCGGCCATCTGCGCACGGCACTGGAGACCGCGTTCGGCATCGCTCTCGACGAGGGACCACCCGACTCCATGCTGTTGCGCACGGCCGTCCTGACGCTGCTGGGCGGCGTCTCGGAGCGGCAGCGCGTGCTGCTGACCCTCGACGACGTCCAGCACGTGGACCGGGACTCCCTCGACGTCCTCGGCTTCGTGATGCGCCGCCTCACGGCGCACGACGTGACCGTCCTGATGACCGCACGCGGATGCACCGCCCCCGCCGGACTCCCGGCCGACCTGCCCGCCGTACTGCTGGGGCCGCTGACCGAACAGGCCGCCGCCGAGCTGATGGACGCCCAGCCGCACGCGCCCACCGGCCGGACCCGCATCGAACTTCTGCGACAGGCCGGCGGCAACCCGCTGGCCATCATCGAACTGTGCCGCGCCGCCGGCACGGGCGGCGCCGGCGTCCTGCCCGGCGGCGGCCTGCCGCGCACCGAGCGCATCCAGGAGCTGTACGCCGCCCGGCTGCGCGCGCTGCCGGAGACGGCACAACGGCTGATCCTCTACGCCGCCGCGTCGCAGGGCGAGGACCTCGCCACCGTCATGACCGCCGCCGGTGCCGGGTCCGATCTGGCGGCGTGGGCCCCGGCCGAGGAGATCGGCCTTGTCGCCGTCATGGACGGGCAGGTGCACTTCCGGCACCCCCTGGTCCGCGCGGGCGCCTATCACGCGGCACCGGCCCACGTACGGCAACAGGCGCACCGGGACCTGGCGGCCGCCCTCACCGCCGAACCGGCCCGCCGCGCCTGGCACTTGGCGGCGGCGTGCGTCGGCCGGGACGAGTCCGTGGCGACGGCCCTGGAGGACACCGCCGAACTCGCCGAGCGGCGCGGCGGCTTCTACGCGGCGGGCCAGGCGCTGCAACGCGCCGCCGAGTGCAGCCCGGCACCGGCCGACCGGGCGCGCCGCTACACCAAGGCCCTCAGGGCCGCCCAGAACGTCGGAGACCCCCTGTGGGTGTCCGAGCTGTACGACCAGATCACCGCGCTCACCGAGGACCGCGACCTGCTGGGCATGGCGGCCTGCGGCGCCGGCATGGGACTGTCCCTGTTCGGGCACCAGCGGCAGGCGTTCCGGGTGGTGACGAGGGCGCTGGAACCCGAGCCGCCCGCGAACGGCATGACCGTGGTCGCGCTGACCAGTATTCTCGCCGCGATCGGTTACCAGTCGGGCCTGCCCGAGATCAGGGATCCGGTCACGGCCGCGCTGGAGGGCGCGGGGAGCGACGGCCACGCGACGCCCTACGCCGAGCTGGCGACGAGCGACAGCTCCGACGCGGTGCGGGCCGCCTCCCTGGCGGGCGCCGACCCCACCCGGGCGCCCGAGCTGTTGCGGCGCATCCGCCAGGAGCCGGCCGTGCGGGAACCGGCGCCCGACATCGCCGAGATGACACGGCTGCTGGGGCTGGGCGGGGTCGCCTGGTACGCCGACGAGTCCGACCTGTGCGTCGAGGCACACCGGCAGGGATACGCCATGCTCAGCGCCTTCGGCGCCATGGGCTCGGCCGCACCCTCCCTCGCGGCGGTGGGCGCGGCGCTGATCGACACGGGCCGTTGGGCGGAGGCCGAAGAACACCTCGACAGGTCCGCCGCGTTGGCGGCGGTGCACAAGTGGGCGCACCTGCAGAGCGACGTCGAGGCCCTGCGGACGACGCTGCGGGCCCTGCGCGGCGAGAACGCCGGCAGTCCGGCCGACTCCGCCTGGACGGCCGTCGGTCTGGAGGAGAACCGGGCGACCCACGCCCGCCTCCTGCGCGCCGCGGGCACCGCCGCCGCGGCGGCCGGCGACTTCGACGGCGCCTTCCGGCATTTCCGGTCCCTCTTCGCCGAGAACGGCACCCCGCTGCACTACTTCCTGTCCCCCCGGTTGATCGCGGACCTCGCCTCGGCCGCCCAGCGGACCGGCCGGGAGCGCGAGACCGCGCCCGTCGTCGAGGTCGTACGCGCCGCGGTGGGGCCCCGGCCCACGACGCGCATGACGCTGCTGCTGCACCACGCCGCCGCGCTGACCGGTGCGCCCAAGGACGCCGAGCACCACTTCCGGCTGGCCACGGTGAACCCCGTGGGCGACCAGTGGCCGCCGGCCCGGGCGCAGGCGAGGCTGCACTACGCGCAGTGGCTGCGCAGGAGACGGCGCCCGCTGGACGCCCGTCCGCTCCTCGTCACGGCGCTGGAGACGTTCACCCGGCTCGGCGCGGCCGGCCTCGCGGAGGAGGCACGGATGGAGCTGCGGGCCAGCGGCGTCACCACCGGCACCGCCCCCGCCCAGGCCGACCCGCTGGCCGAACTCACCGCGCAGCAGCGGGAGATCGTACGGCTCGCCGCGCGAGGGCTGCGCAACCGGGAGATCGCCGAGCAGCTGCTGCTGTCTCCCCGCACGGTCAGCTCCCACCTCTACAACGTGTATCCGAAGCTGGGCGTCAGCAGCCGCAACCAGCTCCGCGGCCTGTTCGAGGACCTGTGAGGCCGCCACCGGGAGCAGTAGGGTGGCGGCACTTCCGCGGCGCCACCTCGCACGCCGCGGCCTCGCACGACGACGCGGCGCACGCCGTGGTCCCCCGGTGCGAGGCCATGGAGCGACCACCCGTGACCGTGCAGGGAGCCGTGTGAACCCCGAACCCCCCGTGGACGACGGCGGGCACGAACTCCCCGCCGTCGTCCTCGACCCGCTCGTCCAGCGGTTCGTGGACGCGTCGGCCGCACCGCCGTACCTGCACCAGCTCGGCCCGTCCGACGGGCGCCAGGCGTTGCTGGAGATGCAGGGCCTGGCCTTCGACGACTTCGCCGTGGACGCCGAGTTCGCCGTGGCGCCCGTGGGCCCCTCGGGGTTGGTGGGCTTCTGGCTGTTCCGGCCGGCGCGCACCCCCGGGCCCCTGCCCGTGGTCGTGTACCTGCACGGCGGCCGGTGGATGCTCGGCGACGCGCGGACCCACGCCCGGATGATCAGCGAGCTGGCCACCCTGAGCGGCGCCGCCTTCGTGGTGCCCGAGTACACCCGCACGCCGGAAGCCCGCTACCCGGTCGCGCTGGAGGAGTCGTACGCGGTGCTGACCTGGCTGACCGGGCAGGCGGCCGCACTCGACCTGGACGTCCGCAGACTCGCGGTGGCCGGGGACTGCGCCGGTGCGACCATCGCCACGGCCCTCACCATGCTGGCCAAACAGCGCGGCGGCCCGCGCATTCGCGCACAGCTGCTCTACTACCCGCTGACCGACCCCGACTGCGACAGCGCGTCGGCGGAGCAGTTCGAGTCCGGCTACCTGCTGACGCGGGCGGCCGTCGAGTGGTACTGGCAGCAGTACACCGACGACGAGCGGGAGCTGGCCGAGCCGACGGCCGCGCCACTGCGGGCCACCCCCGAGGACCTCGCGGGGCTGCCGCCCGCCCTCGTCGTGTCGGCGGAGGCGGACGTCGCACGGGACGAGGGCGAGCAGTACGCCCGCCTGCTGCACGAGGCGGGCGTGCCGGTCACCGCCGTACGCTACCTGGGCACCGTGCACGACTTCGTCTCCCTGACGCCCTTGCGCAACAGCCCGCCCACGCGGGCCGCGCTGCGGCAGGGCGGCCACTTCCTCGCGGACGCGCTGGCCGGCGGGAGAAAGCCACCGTCAACTTACTGATGCCTGGCGAGGAAGCGCTTGCCAGGCTGAGGGGCGTCCCGCTGTCCGCCGTGCCGCTGTGGAGAAGCCCTGATGAACAAGCCGACCCCGCCGTACGGGGGCATCGCGATCGTCCCCGCCGTACCGGAGGAGGGGGACGAGGAGTTCCTCCACCTGGGGATGATCGTCCGTACCTCGGCGGTCACCACCCGGGAGGGCGACCAGGTCGTCCTGGAGCCCAAGGACCTCGTCTTCTGCGATCCGGCCCGGCGCGACGAGCCGCAGTTCGACCACGACTGCCGCATGACGGTGTTCCGCATAGCCCGCCGTCACCTCGGCGTCTGCGCGTCGGACCTGGACCGTGTCCTCGGGGCGACCGTGCCGGGCCGCGGACACCCGGGCGCGCTGGTGTCGGACTTCCTGACCGCGTTCGCCGCCGAGGCGCGGTCCCCGAGGCCGCTGATCGGTGACCGGCTCACCCGCAGCGCCCTGGATCTCGTCGCCGTCCTCGTCATGGAACTCCTGGAGACGGAGACCGCACAGGAGGCGTCACGCGCGGAACTGGCCGGCCACGAGCTGCTGTCCCGGATCCGGGCCTACATCGACCGGCGATTGACGGAGCCGGACCTGTCGCCGGGATCGATCGCGCGCGCCCACCACATCTCGGTCCGCTACCTGCACAAACTCTTCCAGAACGACGGCACCACGGTGGGCCGGTGGGTGCGGCAGCGAAGGCTCGACTCCTGCAGGCGCGAACTGAGCCGGACCCGCAGCCGCGGCATCACCGTGGCCGCTGTCGCGAACCGCTGGGGCTTCCCCAGCCCGGCCCACTTCAGCCGCACCTTCCGGGAGGCATACGGCATGACCCCCAGCCAGTGGCAGGCCCTGGCGACCTCGGGCACCGGGTCACCCACAGCCCACTGACCGTCCCGGACCACGGCGAGGATCCAACGGCCCTGCACGCCGTCGGAGTTCAGGCGATGGACGCCGAGATGATGGCGGAGACGGCCAGGTTGCAGGAGGCGGTGACCCAGACCGCGGGGTGGGGCTCCGTCTCGACCAGCGTCGCGCCCAGGCGTCCGGGCGTGATGAGGTCCACCACCAGGAACGCCACGGCCATCATCACCAGACCGAGCAGCCCGAAGGCCGCGGTCGAGACCAGTCCCTTGCCGAAGTCCTCGTACGTCGTCCAGATGGACGTGAAGACGATGCCCCCGATGCCGAGCAGCGCTGAGCTGAGCACCATCGCCGCGTTGCGGTTGCGCTGCTCCCAGATCTGTCGGCCGAGCTTTCCGGGCGTCAGTACGTCGACCAGGACGATGCCGAGGACGAGCAGGACCAGCCCCAGGCCGCCGTACGCGGTGGCCCGTCCGAGTCCGTTGACGATGTCGCTCATGGGGTTGCCGACTCCGTGGTGTGAGGGATCGTGAGTGATCGCGGTCAAGGAGAGGCAAAGGTAGCGCACGTGTTCGGCCTGCTGACCGGCGCCCGGACGGAAGGCGAGCGGACCCCGTCGGCTCAGGTCGTGGACGGGGTCCGCTCGGTGGCGTTGCCGCGGGGTCAGGCGGTGTGCAGCCTCAGACCGTAGCGGTTGAGGATCTCGTTGACGGGCTGGTGCCAGGTCTGGCCCCCGGTGCTGCAGTTGCCCCAGCCGCCGGAGGTGACGCCCTGCGCCTGGTCACCGCTGATGAAGGAGCCGCCGGAGTCACCGGGCTCGGCGCACACACTCGTCTTGGTCATCTGATGGACCGCGCCCTGGCTGTAGTTCACCGTCTCGTTCTTCGCCAGCACGGTGCCGCAGTGCCAGCGGGTGGTGGAACCGGAGCGGCAGACGGAGGCCCCCACCGGGGCTTCGGCGGAGCCGCGCACGAGCTGGTCGGGGACGGTGCCCCAGCCGAGCACGACCGGTACGGTCCACCAGCCGCTGCCGACGTTCACCCACGCGTAGTCGTTGTCCGGGAAGGACGAGCCCTGGAAGTTGCCGACGTAGGACCGGTCCCAGCCGTAGACGGCCGAGCCCGGCGAGCCGCAGTGCCCGGCGGTGACGAAGCCGCCGTGCACGGAGAAGCCTATGGAGCAGCGGACGTTGCCGGTGTAGTAGGGGTCGCCGCCCACGGTGCCGGCGGCGAACGTGCGCGGCGCGGCCGGGGTCTGACGCACCGTCACCGGACCCGCCTCGCGGGCCCGGGCGAGGAAGGCCCGGACATCGTTGTCGTCCCGCTGCGCGGCGACGACGTTCACGACGACGGTGTTGGCCTTCGCGTCCACGTGCCAGCTGCCGACTCCGTCGGGCGCGGAGAGGGCGTCGAGGCGCTTCTTCGCCGCGTCGAGCTGCGCCGCGCTGTGGCGCACCAGGCGCACGCTCGCTCCGGTCGCGCGCACGGCTTCGGCCCGTGCGGCGCTCGTGACGGCGACCGTGAGCCGGCCGCGATCGGCGTCGAACCAGGAGCCGGCGTACGCCGAGCCGGCGGCGCCGCGCGCCTTGGCCTCGACGGCCGTCGCGGTCTTCTCGGCGGCCAGGCGGCTCTCCGCCTCGTCCCGGGTGAGCCCCAGGTCGCGCTGCATCGCCGCCAGGAGCTCGGGGGAGGCCGGTGCCTGCCGCGAGGCGGCGGGGGCGTCGGCGGCGGAGGCCGGCAGGGCGCTCGCGGTGGCCCAGGTGCCGAGGAGGAGGACGGCGGACAGTCCGGTGCGCAGGAGTGTGATGCGTCTCAAGGGAATGACCCTTCGTTGTTCCAGCAGGGTGGGGGAGGAACAGCAGTGCTTGAGAGCGCTCTCGGTCGTGCGCGGCAGATCCTAGCCCGTGATCATGGAAGGGTCTATACCTGCTGTGAACGCCGTGGCTCACCTGACGGAACCGGCCACACAGTCACCTCGTTGGTGTCCATGGAGTGCCACTGCTTCCCCAGGGACCGCACGGGCCGGAGGAGTTCCGGACAATGGGGGAAGGGGCCGGGACGCCGTACCCGCCGGACGTCCGAGAGCAGTGACGGCGGGACGGGGACATGGACGACGGCGAACCGGCCATCCCGGGTCTGCTCCCTGCTCGCCGTCGCGGCCTGCCCGGAAGGGCACTACTGGCACGGCCGTTCCCCCGGCAGCATCGCGGCCTGCTTCTATCCCACCGCCACTCAGTGGAACGCCGGCGCGCCCACGGCCGCCTACCAGGACGTCACCAGCAGCTACCAGAACCTCGGGCCCAACAGCCGAGGCGCCGACTACGTCCACAACACGCGCAAGCCTTGTGCGTGAACCCCAACACCACCGCGGTCTTCAACTCCGACTTCACGGTGACCGGCATCATGATCCAGACCGCGTCCAGCTGCCCGTAGGGCCGGGGACCGGCCGAGTGGACCGGGGCGACGGCCGGGCGTGCATCCCGCGGTACGGGGGACACGGGGCGGTATGGCGAGAAACAGCGGGAACAGAACGTTGGCGCAGGCCGGGCAGGAGGGAGGGGCATCGGAGGGGACGGCGCTCAAGCGTGCGCTGACCACCCCGCTGCTGTACTTCTTCATCCTGGGAGACGTGCTCGGTGCCGGGGTGTACGTCCTGGTCGGGCAGGTCGCGGCCGACGCCGGCGGAGCGGTGTGGGTACCCCTGGTCGTCGCACTGCTGCTGGCGCTGCTCACCGCGGCCTCCTACGCCGAGCTGGCGACGAAGTATCCGCGGGCGGGCGGAGCCTCCCACTACGCGACGCGCGCCTTCGGACCCTTCGCCGGCTTCGTCGCGGGCTTCTGCATGCTGGCCGCGGGCATCGTCTCGGTCGCCGCGCTCGCCCGCGGCTTCGGCGGCGACTACCTGTCGGCCTTCGTGACCCTGCCCGTGGGGCTCGTGGCCGTGGTGTTCCTGGCCCTGCTCGCCCTGGTCAACACGCGCGGCATCAAGGAGTCGACCCGCGCCAACGTCGTCGCCACCGTCGTCGAGGTGGGCGGACTGGCCGTCATCGTCGTGCTCGGCGCATGGCTGCTGCTGCGCGGCGACGGCGACGTAGGGCGGCTCACACAGCTGGGCACGCCGGAGAAGGGCGCGGCCGCGGCCGTGCTGAGCGGCTCCGTTCTGGCGTACTACTCGTTCGTCGGGTTCGAGACCTCGGTGAACGTCGCCGAGGAGACCCGCGACCCGCGGCGCTCCTACCCACGCGCGCTGTTCGGCGCCCTCGCCACCGCCGGTGCCGTGTACGTGCTGGTGGGCCTTGCGGCCTCCGCGGCTGTCCCGACCGATCGGCTCGCCGGATCGAGCGGGCCGCTGCTGGAGGTCGTCCATGAGGCGGGCGGCGTACCGCCCCGCCTGTTCAGCGCCATCGCGCTCGTCGCCGTGGCCAACGGCGCCCTCCTCACCGGCATCATGTCCTCCCGCCTGGCCTACGGGATGGCGAAGGACGGGCTGCTGCCCGCGGCGCTGACCAAGGTGCTGCCGGGCCGTCGTACGCCGTGGGCCGCGATCGCGGTCACCACGCTGCTGGCGATGCTCCTCGCGCTCACCGGCAGCGTCGCCACCCTGGCGTCCACCCTGGTCCTCCTGCTGCTTGTCGTCTTCCTCATGGTCAACACGGCGGTGCTGGTCCTGCGCCGGGACCCGGGCGAGACCGACCACTTCCGGGCCCCGACGGCACTGCCGGTGCTGGGCATCGCCTCGTGCCTCGTCCTCGCGACGCAGATCGAGGCCCAGGTGTGGCTGCGCGGGCTGGCGATCGTGGCGGCGGGCATGGTGCTGGGCGCACTCACCGCGACACGGCGCACCGGACGGACGGGCCGGGACCCGCGGGACGCCGGCTGAGGGGCCATGCGAAAACCCGGGTGGAGACGCGGCCGATCTCTTCCCGTTCGGGAGTGCCGCTCGATGCCCGGATAGAGACGGTGGCCGAGGGTACCCGGGCGGCTCTGTGGAGGGAGGCGCCCGTGGGCGGGAGCGGCGCGATCCGGCACGAGCACCTGCGGCTCGGGGACACCTTCTCCGACCATGAGGCCGAGGCCGAGGCCGACGAGCGGGAGGGCGGGGGGCCCGGATCATGAGCGCGCCCGACGTGTCCCGCGGCACCGTCCGTACCGCCGACGGACATGCGCCCACCACCTCCGGGCCCGTCGCTCTGGTCGAGGCCGGATTCCGTGCGCTGGCCCGGCTGCGCCGGGCCCCCGCCCTGCACCCCCAGGGGCTGACCTGCGGCGGCGAGGTGGAGGTGGTGGACGACGGGGGCGGACCATGGGACGTGCCCTGGCTGGACACGCCCCGGCGGCTCGACGTCACGGTCCGCCTCTCCCGCGCCGGCGGTCTGCCCCGGCGGCTGCCGGACGGGCTGGGCCTGGCCGTGCGGGTGACCGACGCCGACGGCCCGGACCGCACCCTCGACCTCCTCATGACCGGCAGTGGCCGCGGCCGGGCCGGACGGCATCTGCCGCTGCCCCGCGCCGACGCGCTGCGCGGCCCGTACTCCAGCCTGCTCCCGTACCGGGTGGCCGGCCGGTCCCGACTGCTGGCGGCCTTTCCCCGCCGGACCCGGCAGGCGCCGGTCCCCGGAGACCCCCGGAGCATGGCCGCCGCCCTGGCCGACGGGCCGCTCGTCTACGACCTGTGCGCCGAGACCGGCGACCGGGCCTGGCGGCGGTTCGCGGTGCTGACGGTGCGGACCGTGCTGCCGGTCGGGCAGAAGGACACCCTGGACTTCGACATCTACCGCCACAGCGTGCGCGGGTTCGTCCCGGGCGGTGCCCTGGCCGCGACCCGCCGTGCCGCCTACCGCGGATCACGGTCGGGCCGGAACCGTGCGTGATCCCCGCCGGTGCCGCGGTCGGCGGCGTCCCGGCCGACCGCACCCGGCGCGCAAGTCCCTGCCGAGGGACGCGTCTTCCTGACAGATGTCAGGACGACGCCGAACGGCGGGCCCAGTACGTTCCCTCCGGGCCTCACGGAACCACGGGGCTGCGGAATCCAGCGGAAGGCACGAGGAGCCCGTACGTCGTCCCGTGCCTCGTCAGGAAGGAACGGCGTGTCCGGACTCAAGAGGTACGCATCCCTCGCGGCGGCAGCCGTGGCCCTGTTGACCGCGGGTCTGGCCGGCCCGGCGGCCGCGCAGACCACGCAGGCACCGGGGGTCTTCGAGGTACAGGCCCGCGCCGCCGGCCTGAGCAGCGCCGGCGCCGACGCTCTCCAGGCGAAGGTGGACCGTTACCTCGCCCGCCACGGCGGACGGCAGGTCGCGGCGAACGAGATCGTCAGGGCGGACGGTGCCACGCTGACGGTCACCGTTCCCGGCGAGAAGTCCGTGCGCGATCTGAGGACGACGGCCGGTACCCGTGCGGCGACCCAATGGGAGTGCGACTACGGCTACTTCTGCATGTACCGGCAGCAACTCGGCCTGGGCGACCGGCTCGCCTTCTACCACTGCCAGGACTACGCGCTGCAGTACTGGACCGGCTACGGCTCCTACTACAACCACCAGACCCCCGGCACACGCGCCCTGTTCAAGGGGCAGAACCGCAACGTCATCTTCACCACGCCCGAAGCCACCTACAGCGAGCCCAGCTACGACTGGACCCACGTCTGGTTCGTCCGCCCCTGCTAGACACGGCAACGGTCCCCGTAACGGCGGACTTCGCCGATGCGGTGGCCGGTCCGGGCGGCGATCATTGCCGGTGGTGCGGCGGCGGCGACGCGTCGCAGCGCACACCGGCCTCGTCGCCCGCGGGACGGTCCAGGCCCTGGAGCCGGGCGCGGACCTCGTCGGCTTCGGGGCGGCCCAGTGCCTCCAAGGTGATCAGTGCGTGCTGCCACGCGGTACGGGCCCTGGCCGTCTCGCCGGTCGAGTGCAGCACGTCGCCGAGACGGGCGAGGGTGCCGGCTTCGTTGGGGGTGTCCTGGAGGTGGCGGAACAGACCGATCGCGTACCGGTAGCAGGTGGTCGCCGTCCGGTCGTCCCCGAGCCCGTGGTGGGCGTACCCCAGGGTGTTCCAAGTGGCCGCCTGCCACCTGAGGTTGCCGACCTCCCCGTGCAGGGTGAGGGCGTACCAGCACAGGGCGACGGCCCGTCTGTGATCGCCGAGCATGGTGTGGCACCAGGCGATCGCGGAGATGCTCTGGGCCGTGCCCGCGCGGTCTCCGGCCGCCCGGTACAGAGCCAGGGCCCGCTGGGCGTGGTCGCGTGCCTGCCGGTTGTCGCCCTTGCGGTGCAGTGCCATGACGAGGAGGAGACAGACACCGGCCTGTGCGGCGGTGTCCCCGAGCTTGCCGTACAGCTCGAAGGCACGGTCGATGTGGCTGCGGGCGTCCGCGTGGCCCAGCTGGGTGTAGGCCGCGCCGAGGCACTCGTGCGCTCTGGCCCGGCTGGCGAGGTCGCCGCGCCGCTCGGCGGCGGGCAGCGCCGTGTGCTGGACGGTGACCTGGTCGTGCCAGTAGCCCCTGCGCTCCAGGTAGGGCTGGAGCAGCCAGGCGAGTTGCCATGCGTGGGAGTCCAAGCCGGTCTCACCGGCCAGGTGGACGACGGCCATGAGCACCTTGTGCTCGGTGGTGAACCACTCCACCGCCTGCCCGTGGTCGACGGGCTCCTCCGGCAGCACTCCCGCACCGAGGGGGCCGGGGTCGACGTCCGCCCGGTGGGGAGCGATCAGTCGGGCGGCCGCCCGGGCGGAGCGCAGGTAGTGCTCGCACATCCGGTGCAGGGCGGCCCGTTGCTCCTCGGCCGGGGTGTTCGGGTCGAGCAACTCGGCGGCGTAGGCGCGCAGGAGGTCGTGCAGGACGTACCGGCCGGGTTCGTGCTCGGTGAGCAGGTGCGCCGTGGTGAGCTCGGTGAGCAGCGGCCGGGCCTCGCGGGCGGGGAGCCCGGCGAGCGCGGCGGCGACCGGTTCGGACACGTCGGGCCCGGGGTGCAGGGCGAGCATCCTGAAGAGGCGTGCGGCCGGGGGAGTGAGCACCCGGTACGACCAGGAGAACACGGTCCGCGCGTCGCTGAACGCGTCCATGTCCCGGAAGCCTTCGAGGCTGCCGTGCGTCCGGCGGAGCACGGCGGCGATGGAGGCGAGGCTGAACGTGGGGTGCGCGGCGGCCCGCGCGGAGACCACCGCCAGCGCCAAGGGCAGCTTCGCGCACAGGGTGACGATCTCCTGCACCGCGTCCGGCTCCGCCGCGACCCGGTCGGGGCCGAGACGGCGGGCCAGCGCTTCGCGCGCCTCGGCGGCCGTGAGGGGCCCGAGGGCGAGCGGACGGGCACCGCTCGCCGCGACCAGGCCCCGCAGCTGGTCGCGGCTGGTGATGATGACCAGACAGTGCGGCGCGCCCGGCAGCAGGGGCCGGACCTGCTCGGCGTCCCGGGCGTTGTCCAGCACGATCAGCATCCGCTTGTCCGCGATGAGGCTGCGGTACAGGGCGGTCTGGGCGTCGAACCCCGCCGGGATCCGCTGGGGTGCCACCCCGAGGGCGTCGAGGAAGCCCCGTACCGCCTCGGCCGGGCTCATCGCGGACTCCTCCGGGCCGAAGCCGCCCAGGTTGACGAAGAGCTGGCCGTCGGGGAACCGGTGGGCGATGCGGTGGGCCCAGTGGACGGCGAGGGTCGTCTTGCCGACACCGCCCATGCCGTTGATCGCGCTGATCACCACGGTGGAGGCGGGGTGCCCGCCCGGCTCGGGGAGCAGCGCGAGGGCGCGGTCGAGTTCGGCGCGGCGCCCGACGAACGTGGGCAGATCGGCGGGGAGTTGGGCCGGCCGGGTGAGGGCGGGCGGGGGCGCCGCCGCCTCGGCCGCCGAGGGTACGTCCTGGGGCCGGGGGACGTCGTCGGTGGTGTCCGGCCGGTCGTGTGGCGGCCCGTCGGTTTCTCCGGTGGCGACGTCCGGCAGGTCGTCCGGCACACCCCCTCCGGTGAGCGGGAGCCGGGTCGCCGAGGCGCCGTCGCCCGGCTCCGGGAGGGAATCCGGAGCCGCGTTCGGGCAGAGCGCGGAGGTGTCGTGGCGGAGGACGGCCAGGTGGATCCGCCGCAGGGCGGGGCCGGGTTCCAGCCCGTGGTCCCGGGCGAGGAGCCGACGGACCGCCTCGTAACGCTGCAGGGCCTCCGCGGTCCGGCCGGACAGGTAGAGGGCGCGGATCAGCAGGCTCCACGCCGTCTCGCGCAGGGGATGTCCGGCGGTCAGTTCCTCCGCGACGACGACGGCCTGTTCGAGTTGGCCCGCCCGCGCCATGGCCGTGGCGCGTATCTCCTGTGCGGCGAGCCGCACTTCGTCGAGCCGGGCGATCTCCGCCAGGGCGAACGCGCGGTCGTCCGCGTCGGCCAGCGGTGCTCCGCGCCACAGCCCCAGCGCCGTCTCGATCTGCCGGCGGGCGCTCGCCACGCTCCCCTCGTCGAGCAGCCGCCGCCCCTGCGCCACGGCCTGCTCGAAACGGACGCTGTCGCGGGCCTCCACGGGGATGCGCAGGGCGTACCCCACCGGATCGCTGACCAGGACACGTGACCGGCCGCGCCGGCGACGGTCCGGTTCGAGAGCGGCCCGCAGCCTGCTGATGTGGGCGTGCACCGAGGAAACGGCACCGGCCGGGGGACGGCCCTCCCAGAGGTCCTCGCACAGTCGGTCCATGGCCACGGAGCGGCCCTCTTCCAGCAGCAGACGGATCATCAGCACCCGCCGCATACGGGGCCCGAGATCCAGCGGCACACCGGCGCGGACCACTGTCAGGGGGCCGAGAAGTCCTATCGCGTAGTCGGATGCGGGACCTGACGCATTTCGGCCTTCTGTGGAATCGTTTTTCGTCATGAACGCTCAGGGCCGGCTCTTTCGCGGCGCCGGCTACCTCCGTTTCTCCCCTTCTTGGCGCGCGGGACAAGCAGCGCACAAAGCGTGTTTACGCGGTCGTCACGTTTCCTTGAATGTCACCGTGTCCCGCACCCGCCCGAACCTGCCCGTGGGACAAGAGCCGAGCGTTCCTCACGCAGCGGACTGCAAGAGGAGAGCAAGACGTGACCAAGACCCCCCATGCAGCATACGAGGTGAGAGCGGAACGCGAAGTGCCCTGGTGAAGGGGGTCCCTGCATGATTGACGCTGAATCGCCCTTGTCAGTTTGCGACATGTGCGGTAAGCGATTTCACAAGGAAGGCGCGGGCGGTGCGGGGACCAGGAAAACGCCTCCCAGATATTGCTCGAATGCGTGTCGTCAGCGCGCCTACCGTCGGCGGCTGAAAACCGACGCGGTGAGCGGAGCGGCATCACCGGGAATGCCGGACCGATTGAGCAGCTTCATCGGCCGGGCCGACGAACTGGTGGAGTTGCGGCGCCTTCTGCGTACCACACGACTGCTGACCCTGACCGGTCCGGCCGGTGTGGGCAAAACCCGCCTGGCGCTCGAACTGGCCGGGCTCGAACAGCGGGGCGGGCGCAGCGCGGTGCACCTGGTGGATCTGGGCTCGGCCGGCACCGGGGAGCAGGCGCGCAAGCGGATCCTCGCCGGCCTCGCCGACGCCGGAGCCGAGGCCGGGGCCGGATCCCAAGCCGGGACCGGATCCCAAGCCGGGGCCGGCTCCCGAGCAGGCGAGGAAGAGGGAGACCCGGGCGGGGCAGAGGACGGCCCGAGCGCACTCCCGGCCACGCGCGGTGCCCCGGACGCCGAGGGGGAACGGCTGCTGATCCTGGACAACTGTGAGCACCTGCTCGACGCCTGCGGTCCGCTCCTCGGCGAGTTGCTCCCCGGCCGTCCGGAACTGCGCGTGCTGGCGACCAGCCGCGAGCCGCTGCGGCTCCCCGGCGAAACGGTGTTCTCGGTGACCGGTCTCGGACTGCCCGACGCGGAAGGCGGTGGCTCACCCGGCGCCCTGCTCGGCTCGGACGCCGTCCGGCTCTTCGTCGACCGGGCGCGAGCCGCTTCCAGCGCGTTCGAGCTCACCGAGGACAACGTGGCGCACGTGGCCACGCTGTGCGCCGGCCTCGACGGGCTGCCCCTCGCGCTGGAACTGGCGGCCGGCCTCGTCCGGGCCTTCCCGCCGGCCGCGCTGTGCGACCGCCTGGACGACCGTCTCTCCCTGCTGACGTGCGGCTGGCGTACGGCCGACCCACGCCACCAGAGCCTGCGGTCCGCGCTCGCGTGGAGCTACGACCTGCTGACACCGGCACAGCAGTCGCTGTTCCGGTCGCTCTCCCTCCTCCCGGGCCGTTTCGGGCCGGGCGAAGCCGCGGCCCTCGCCACGGGCGGCGGCATCCCCCCTGCGGCCGTACCGGAAGTGCTGGCCGCCCTGGAAGCCAAGTCCCTCATCATCGCCTGCGCCGACAGGGGAGGCGCCGCCCGGTTCCGGATGCTCGCCTCGATCCGCTGTTACGGCCGCGAGCGGCTCCGCGACGAGGGGGAGGAGGCCGCGGCGATCGACCGGCTCGCCGATCGGCTGACCCATCTCGCCCGCCCCCTGCGGGAGACGGCGATGACACCCCTCGCCACGCGTCGCCGGCTGGCCGAGGAGCGCGACACCCTCACGTGCGTGCTGGACTCGCCGATCACCGGCGACGACCCGCGCCGGCTCCTGCTCGCCGGTGCGCTGGGCGTGGCGGACCTCCACCTGGGACGGGCCACGGGGCAGGCGCGGGCCCTGCTGGCCGCGGCCCTGGACGCCACGGACCCGGGAGCCGACGACCGCGGTGTCGCCCTCGCCACGGCGGCGGGTCTCGCGGCGGAGCAGGGAGAGCCGGACGAAGCGATCAGGCTGGCGGCCGAGGCCGTCGCACGCGAGCGCCGACGTGCGCACCGGAACGACCGCCTGCTCTGCCGGGCCCTGCTGGTGCTGAGCGCCGCACGGACGCGCCGCGGCGACCAGGGCACGGCCGCGGACCTCCGGGAGTGCCAGGAGCTCGCCGCACGCGTCGGGGACCCGGTCGCGACCGCGTTCTGCCTGACCCTGCTCGCCTGGCAGTCGCTCCCGGCCCGCGACCTCACCCGCGCGGCACGTCGGCTCGACGAGGCCCTGCCGGTGCTCAGGGCCCACGCGGCGCCCCTGCCGCTGCGCATGACGCTGTTCGCCGCGGGCGTCCTGGCCCTGGAACGGAACGAACCCGCGCGGGCCGAGGCACACTTCACCGAGGCCCTGCGCGGCACGACCCACCCGGGCGGCGGGCGCCTGGCGCTGTGGGGGCTGGCCGTCGCGGCGGTGCGCGAGGGGCGCCACGAGCGCGCGCTGCGGCTGTGCGCGGCCGCCGAGACACACGGCGAGACCGCGATCGCCGCGCTGCCGCCCTGGTTCCGGACCCGGGTGGAGCAGGCGGCGGACACGGCGCGCCGGGCCCTGCCGAAGGCCCGGGCCGAGAACGCGCTCGCGGCGGGAGCGGCGCTCGCGTCACGGCAGGTCCTCTCCTACGCGCTGCACGGACGGCCGGGAGCACCAACCGGGTCGCAGAACGTGGTGGGCGGCACCGCGGGCGCGACCGCCGGCGACGACCCGCTCAGCCCGCGTGAGTGGGACGTCATCACCCTGGTCACCACCGGGCTGACCAACCGCCAGATCGCGGCCCGTCTGCACCTGTCGGTGCGCACCGTCGAGACGCACGTCCGCAACATCCGCACGACGCTCGGTCTGCGCTCGCGGACCCACGTGGCCGCGTGGGCGGCCAGGCAGGCGGGATGACGTACATGATCGCCGAGACCACCGGAGCGAGGGCATGAACCGGGCGGAGAACAGGGCATCGGCCTGGATACGGCCGATGGGGCCGCGCGCAAGGGGGCGGGGACACCTGCGTCTCTTCTGCTTCCCGTACGCGGGAAGCGGCGCCAGGGTGTTCCGCGGCTGGGCGGAAGCCCTGCCGGACGACGTGGAGGTGTACGGGATCCAGCTGCCCGGCCGTGACGACAGGCTGGCGGAAAGACCCCGGGACGACGTCCCGGAGCTCGTCGCCGAGCTGGTCGCGGCGCTCGAGCCCTGCGCCGACGCTCCGTTCGCCTTCTTCGGCCACAGCATGGGTGCCCTGCTGTGCTGGGAGACCGCCCGGTCCCTGTGGCGCACGCACGGTCTGCTGCCCCGCCACGTCTTCGTCTCCGGCTGCCGGCCGCTGCCCCTGGTCGGCGACCGGACGGCATCCGGCGCGGTCGCTCCCGCACCGGCCGACGACGCTTCCGGTTCCCGCGGCATCGCTCCCGTGCCCGGCGACGACGAACTGATCGAGCAGCTGCGCACGTTGGGCGGCACGCCGGAGGAGATCCTCGGTGACGCGGGCCTGATGAGCGTGGTGCTGCCGGCCTTCCGGGGCGACACCACCCTGCTCGCCCGCTACCGCCACGCACCGGGGGAGCCGCTGCCCTGCCCGGCCACCGTGTTCGGCGGGGACCGGGATCCACGCGTCGCTCCGGAGGAACTGGCCGGCTGGACCGAGCTGTTCGAGCGGACGCCGGACGTGTGCGTGCTGCCGGGCGGCCACTTCTTCCTGCACACCCAGCGCGAGCGGCTGCTGGCGGAGATCGAGGCACGCCTGGTGAGAGGGCGCGCACCGCGTCATGTGTGAGGGTCGTGTGACGTAACGGCGGTGATTGCGGATGTGGTCGCTCCTCGTGCGGCGGATTCTTGCTACAGCACGACGCTCCAAGGTTCAACCGGAGGACGACCACCCGCCATGCACCCTTTCGACGACGCAGGGGGCGCGTGCGTGGACCTGGCGAACCGCGCGGAGTCCGCGCGCCCCACCTCCCCGCCGACGGCCTGCCACTCCCGCTGACCGCCGGCCGCCCCCCCAGTCCTCGTCCCCCCTGCCACGACCGCGGGGTCCGGCCGGCCCGCGCCCGCCGCCTTCCCGCCCGGCGAAGTCGCCGACGGTACCCATCTGTCCTGCCGCCCGGCGGGCGTCGCGAAGATTGGATGAGCAGTGTCCGGTACTCTGCCCCGCAGTTGGCCCCTGTCGTCGGCGCAGCGCGGGATCTGGTTCGCGCAGCAGCTCGATCCCCGGAGCCCGGCGTACAACACCGCGGAGTACCTGGAGATCGACGGCCCGGTCGACGTTCCCGTACTCGAAACCGCTGTGCGGCGGGTCGTCGCGGAGACCGACACGCTCAATGTGGGCTTCGTCCAGGACGACCAGGGTCTGCGCCAGGTGTACGGCCCGGTGGGCGACTGGCCGTTCGCCGTGCTGGACGTCAGCGCCGAGCCCGACCCGCGCGCCGCCGCCGAGAGCTGGATGAGGGCGGAGACGGCCCGGCCGGTGAGCCTCGACGCCGGCCGGACCTTCACCCTGGCGCTGTTACGGACCCGGCCGGACCGGTACTTCCTCTATCTGCGGGGACACCACCTGGTCACCGACGGCTTCATGTGCGCGCTGTTCGCGCACCGGGTGGCCGAGGTCTACACGGCCCTGGTGACCGGCGCCCCCCAACGCCAGGACGACAGCGGCTCGCTCGACCTGCTCCTGGCCGACGACGCCGCCTACCGGGGCTCGGAACGTTTCGCGCGCGACCGCGACTACTGGACGGACCGAGCGGCCGGCCGGCCCGACGCCGTCACCCTGGCCGGACGGGCGGGCGACCTCTCGCACGGCTTCCTGCGGCACACCGCACACGTCACGCCCGCGACCTCCGACGCCCTGCGCGCGCTCGCCCGCCGGTCCGGGGTGGGCCTGCCGGTCCCGCTGATCGCCGCCACCGCGCTGTACCTCAGCCGCATGACCGGCGCGGAGGAGGTCGCCCTCGGTGTGCCCGTCGCCGCGCGCACCGGCACCGGACGCGGCCTGCGCGGCCCCATGTCCAACGAACTGCCGCTCTGGCTGGACGTCCGGCCGGATATGAGCGGCCGCGACCTGATGCGCCAGGTGTCCTACGAGACCCGGCAGTTGCTCAAGCACCAGCGGTACCGGTACGAGGACCTCGGCCGCGACCTCAACACCACGGGCAGCGGCCGCCGCCTCGTCGGCCCGACGATCAACATCATGGCCTTCCCCTACGACCTGGTCTTCGGCACGGCCCGCGCCACCACGCACAACCTGTCGATCGGGCCCGTGCACGACCTCTCCGTCCGCTTCGACGGCCGCGCGGGCGACGGCACGCTGCGCCTCGACTTCGACGCCAACCCCGCCCTCTACGATGCCGCCGCCAACGCAGCCCACCAGCAGCGCTTCGTCCACCTGCTGGAGAACCTCGCGAGCACCGACCCGGACCGGCCCGTCGGCGGGCTCGACCTGCTGCTCCCGGGCGAGCGCGACCTCGTGCTGCCGGCTCCGGCCCCCTCCACCGCCGCCGGCGGGGAGGCCGGCACCCCGGCCCGCGCCCTGCCGGAGCTGTTCGAGGCCCAGGCGGCCCGCAGGCCGGATGCCGTGGCCGTGATCTCCGGGGACACGGAGCTGTCCTACGCGGAGCTGAACGCACGCGCCAACCGGCTGGCTCGCCTGCTGGTGCGGCGGGGAGCCGGACCGGAACGGCTCGTCGCCGTGGCGCTTCCGCGCTCCACCGACCTGGTGGTGGCCCTCCTGGCGGTGGTGAAGACGGGCGCGGCGTACCTGCCGGTCGACCCCGCGTACCCGGCGGACCGGATCGCCTCGGTGCTCGGCGACGCCGCCCCCGTGTGCGTCGTCACCACGACGGACCTGGCCGCGCGGACCTCGTCCGGGGCAGCAGCTCCCGTACTCCTCGACGAGGAGACCACCGTCCGTGCCCTCGCCGGCGAGTCCGCGGACGACCTGGCCGACGCCGACCGGACCGCCCCTTTGGACCCCCGGCACCCGGCGTACGTCATCCACACCTCCGGCTCGACCGGCACACCCAAGGGAGTCCTCGTCCCGCACCGCAACGTGGTGCGGCTGTTCACCGCCACCGAGCAGTGGTTCGGGTTCGGCCCGGACGACGTGTGGACGCTGTTCCACTCCTTCGCCTTCGACTTCTCCGTCTGGGAGCTGTGGGGGCCGCTGCTGTACGGCGGCCGGCTGGTCGTGGTCTCGCAGGAGGAGTCCCGTTCCCCCGAGGCCCTGCTCGACCTGCTGGTGTCCCGGCGGGTGACCGTGCTCAACCAGACGCCGTCGGCGTTCTACCAGCTGATGCGCGCCGACCGGGACGCCCCGGAGCGCGCGGCCGGTTCGGCACTGCGGTTCGTGATCTTCGGCGGTGAGGCGCTCGACCCGGAGCAACTGCGGGACTGGTACCGGCGGCATCCCGACGACGCGCCGCGGCTGGTGAACATGTACGGCATCACCGAGACCACGGTGCACGTCACGTACGCGCCGCTCGGCGGGGACGACGCGGACACCTCGGCGCACCGCGGCATGATCGGCGAGACGATCCCCGACCTGAGCGCCTACGTGCTCGACGCCGGGTTGCGGCCGGTGCCGCCCGGTGTCGTCGGCGAACTCTACGTGGCGGGCGCGGGTTTGGCGCGTGGGTATCTCGATCGCCCGGCCCTGACCGCGGGGCGGTTCGTGGCGAACCCCTTCGGCCGCCCCGGTGAGCGGATGTACCGGACCGGGGACCTGGCCCGCCGCGCCCAGGACGGCCGGCTCGCCTACGCGGGACGCGCGGACGACCAGGTGAAGCTGCGCGGCTTCCGGGTCGAGCCGGGTGAGATCGAGGCCGTGCTCGTCCGGCACGAGACCGTGGCCCGGGCCGTCGCGGTGGTGCGGGAGGACCGCCCCGGCGACAAGCGGCTGGTGGCCTACGCCGTCCCCCACGCGGGCGCCCGGCCCGACCCCGAGGAACTCCGGGCGCACACCGCCCGCAGCCTGCCCGAGCACATGGTCCCGGCAGCCGTCGTCGTGCTCGACGCGCTCCCCCTGACCGTCAACGGCAAGCTCGACCGCGCCGCCCTGCCCGCCCCGGTGTTCACCGCGCGGGAAGGGCAGCGCCCGGCGCGCGACGCGACCGAGGAACTCCTGTGCGCCCTGTTCGCCGAGGTCCTCGGCGCCGACGGCGTGGGCGTCGGCGACAGCTTCTTCGACCTCGGCGGGGACTCCCTGCTGGTCACCCGGCTGCTGAGTCGGATCCGGGCCACGCTGGGCGCCGAACTGCCCATCCGTACCGTCTTCGAGACACCCACGGTGGCGGGCCTCGCCGCCGCGCTGCAGCGGGAACGCGGACACGCGCGCCCGCCCGTACGGTCCGTCGAACGGTCGGAAACCCTGCCGCTGTCCTTCGCCCAACGCCGGCTGTGGTTCCTGAACCGGCTGGACGGGCCCGAGGCCGGCGCCGCCTACAACATGCCGTTCCTGCTGCGACTGGAGGGCGCACTCGACCCGGAGGCCCTGCGCGCGGCGCTCACCGACGTGGTGGCGCGCCACGAAAGCCTGCGCACGGTCTTCCCGGAGACCGACGGGGCACCACGCCAGGTCGTCCTCGACCCCGGGACGAGCACCGTCCCCCTGCCGATTCGCCCCCTCGCCCCCGCGGAACTGGACGAGGCACTGGCCGCCGGCGCCGCCACCGGCTTCGATCTGACCACCGAAACACCGCTGCGCGCCGAACTGTTCGCCTGCGGCCCGGACCGGCACGTGCTGCTGGTGGTGGTGCACCACATCGCGGGCGACGCGTGGTCCATGGTGCCCCTGGCCCGCGACCTGTCCACGGCCTACGCCGCCCGCCGCCGCGGCGAGGCCCCGCAGTGGCTCCCGCTGCCGGTCCAGTACGCGGACTACGCGCTGTGGCAGCGCCGACTCCTGGGGGACGAGGGCGACGCGGACAGCGTCGTCTCCCGGCAGGTCGCCTACTGGGCGCGTGCCCTGGCCGGCCTCCCCGCCGAACTGGACCTGCCCACCGACCGCCCGCGCCCCGCCGTCGCCGGCCACCGCGGCGGCACCGTCCCGCTGCGCATCGACGCCGACCTGCACGGACGGCTCGCGGCCCTGGCCGAGCGCCACGGCGTCACCCTGTTCATGGTGCTCCAGGCCGGTCTTGCCGCACTGCTCACCCGGCACGGCGCGGGCACCGACATCCCGATCGGCTCGCCCGTCGCGGGACGCACCGACGACGCCCTCGACGACCTGGTCGGCTTCTTCGTCAACACCCTGGTCCTGCGCACCGACACCTCGGGCGACCCCGCCTTCGGCGAGCTGCTCGCCCGGGTCCGCGAGACGGACCTGGCCGCCTACGCCCACCAGGACGTGCCCTTCGAGCACCTGGTCGAGGTGCTCAACCCGGCCAGGTCGCTGAGCAGGCACCCGCTGTTCCAGGTGATGCTGACCTTCACCAACGGCTTCGACGCCCGCATCGAACTGCCCGGCCTGCACGCCGCCGCCGAACCGCTCGACCCGGGAGCCGCCAAGTTCGACCTGGCGCTCAACCTGACCGAGTCCACCACCGGCCACGGCACTCCGGGCGGCATCGACGGGCACGCCGGGTACAGCGGCGACCTGTTCGACCGGGCCACCGTCGAGGCACTCGTGGGCCGCTTCACGCGCCTGCTGGACGCCGCCGCCGCAGAGCCGGACCGGCCCATCGGCGCCCTGGACATCCTCGGCGAGACCGAACGGCACCGCATCCTGACCGAGTGGAACGACACCGGCACGGCGGACACCGCGCCCCTGCTGCTGCCGTCGCAGTTCGAGCGGCAGGCCGAGGCCACCCCGCACGCCCGCGCACTGGTCGCACGGGACGCCGAGTTGACCTACGCGGACACCGACGCGCGCGCGAACCGCCTGGCCCACCTGCTGATCTCCCGGGGCATCGGCCCCGAGCAGATCGTCGCCGTCGCGCTGCCCGGCTCCGCCGCACTCGTCGTCACCCTCCTCGCGGTGCTCAAGTCGGGCGCCGCCTACCTGCCCCTCGACCTCGCGCACCCCGCCGCCCGCATGTCCCACCTGCTCGCGGACGCCGCCCCCGCCCTGCTCGTGACGACCACCGAGGCAGCCGCCGGCCTCCCGGAAACCCCCGGCACCGTCCGACTGCTGCTCGACGACCCGGCTGTCACGGGCGGGTTGCGGCGGCAGCCCGCGCACCGCCCCACCGACGCCGACCGCGTCACCGCCCTGCTGCCGGACCACCCCGCCTACCTCATCCACACCTCGGGCTCCACGGGCACGCCGAAGGGCGTCGTGGTCGCACACCGCGGCCTGGCCGCCTACGTGACCCGCGCCCGGCGCACCTACACCGGCCTGGACGGGACGGTGCCGGTCCCCACCTCGCTGTCCTACGACCTGTCCGTCACGGGCCTGTACGGCGCGCTGACGTCCGGCGGTTGCGTCATCGTGGCCGAACTGGACGACGACCCCTGGCTGACGGCCCGGTTGACCCGCACCCCGGCGACGTTCATGAAGGCCACCCCGAGCCACCTGGGCATCCTCGCCGCCCTGCCCTCCGGGTTCGCCCCGGTCAAGCAGCTCATGCTCGGCGGCGAGACTCTGCCGGCCGGACCGCTGCGCGCGTGGCGCGAGAAGCACCCCGACGTGACCGTCGTCAACCACTACGGCCCGACGGAGACCACCGTCGGCAGCCTCGACCTCCACCTCGCTCCCGGCGAGGAGACACCCGGCCCGGTGGTCCCGGTCGGACGCCCGATGACGGCCATGCGGGCCTACGTCCTCGATGCCCGGCTCCGGCCGGTGCCGCCCGGCGTGACCGGAGAGCTGTACCTCGCAGGGCCACAGCTCGCCCGCGGCTACCTCAACCGTCCCGGCACCACCGCCGAACGGTTCCCGGCGAACCCCTTCGGCCCGGCGGGTTCCCGTATGTACCGCACGGGCGACCTGGCGCGCTGGACCGCCGACGGGCAACTGGTGTTCGCGGGCCGCGCCGACGAACAGGTGAAACTGCGGGGACACCGGATCGAGCTCGGCGAGATCGAGGCCGCCCTGTCCGGCCACCCCTCGGTGGCATCGGCGGCGGTCACCGTCCGCGAGGACCGTCCAGGCGACCAGCGGCTGGCGGCCTACGTCGTCCCGGCCGGCCCCACCGGCGCGGACCCCCGGGACCTGCGCGCCCACCTGGCCGGCCGGCTGCCCGAGGTCATGGTCCCCACCGTGTTCACCACCCTCGCCGCGCTGCCGCTGACCAGGAACGGCAAGGTGGACCGGCGGGCCCTGCCCGCACCCGCCCGGGCACACGCGAACCCGGGCCGGCCACCGCGCACCCCGGAGGAGGAGATCCTCTGCGGGCTGTTCGCCGAACTGCTGGACGTCACCTCCGTCGGCGTCGACGACGGGTTCTTCGCCCTGGGCGGCCACTCCCTGCTCGCCACCCGTCTGGTCAGCCGCATCCGCACCGTCCTCGGCGCCGAACTGCCCATCCGTGCCGTCTTCGAGACACCGACGGTCGCCGGACTCGCCGGCCGGCTGGAGGCCGCCCGCGGCCGCAGGCGCCCCCCGCTCCGCCCGTTCGCCCAACGCCCGGCAGCGGTACCGCTGTCGTTCGCACAACGCCGGCTCTGGTTCCTGCACCACCTCGAAGGGGCGAGCCCGAACTACAACCTGCCCTTCGTCGTACGGCTGGAAGGCCCACTCGACCGGGCCGCGCTCGCCGCGGCACTCGACGACCTCGTGGCCCGGCACGAGGTGCTGCGCACCGTCCACCCCGATGTCGGCGGCACCCCCCGCCAGGTGATCCTCACCCCCGGGCAGGCCCGGCCCGGACTGCCGGTCACCGGCGTGGACGAGCACGGGCTCACCGCGGCCGTGGCCGCCGCCGCGTCCCACCGCTTCGACCTGACCGCCGAACCACCCCTGCGAGCCGAGCTGTTCGCGCTCCAGTCGGACGTCCACGTCCTGGTGGTCGTCCTGCACCACATCGCCGGGGACGGCTGGTCCAACGGACCGCTGGCCCGGAACCTCTCCGAGGCCTACGCGGCCCGCTGCTCCGGCCGGGCCCCGGCGTGGGAGCCGCTGCCCGTCCAGTACGCGGACTACACCCTGTGGCAGCGGGAACTGCTCGGCCGCGAGGACGACCCCGACAGCGTCATCGCCAAGCAGCTCGCCTACTGGTCGCAGGTCCTCGACGGGCTGCCCGAGGAGCTGAGCCTCCCCACCGACCGGCCCCGCCCCGCGGTCGCCGGCTACACCGGCGGGGTGGTACCGCTCTCCGTCGACGCCGCGCTGCACGCCCGCCTGGACGCGCTGGCCCGCACGTCCGGCGCGAGCCTGTTCATGGTCCTCCAGGCCGGACTCGCGGCACTCCTCACCCGTCTCGGCGCGGGCACCGACATCCCCCTCGGCAGCGCGATCGCCGGACGCACGGACGACGCGCTCGACGACATGGTCGGCCTGTTCCTCAACACCCTGGTCCTGCGCCTGGACACCTCCGGCGACCCGCGCTTCGACGAACTGGTGGCCCGGGCCCGCGAGACCGCCCTGCGCGCCTACGCCCACCAGGACGTGCCCTTCGAGCACCTGGTCGAGGCGCTCAACCCGCCCAGGTCCCTCGCCCGGCATCCGCTGTTCCAGACCATGCTGACCCTCCACAACAACGCCGAGCCCCGGCTGGACCTGCCTGGCCTGCGAGTGAGCCCCGCCCTGGCCGAGGCCGGCGCGGCCAAGTTCGACCTCACCTTCGACCTCGTGGAGGCTCGAGGACCGGCCGGCGAGCCGGAGGGACTCGGCGGCCGCCTGGAGTACAGCACGGACCTGTTCGACCATGACACGGTCGAGCTGCTGGCGGCCCGTTTTCTGCGGGTGCTGGCAGCGGTCGCGGATGAACCAGGGCGCCGCGTCGGGGAGTTGGAGATCCTCGATGGTGCCGAGCGCGAGCGGGTGCTGGTGGAGTGGAACGACACCGCGCGGGCGGTGCCCGGGGCCACGCTGCCTGAGCTGTTCGAGGTGCAGGTGACCCGGACGCCGGACGCGGTGGCCGTGGTGACCGAGGATGTCACGCTGACGTACGCCCAGTTGAATGCCCGGGCGAACCGGCTGGCTCATGCGCTGATGGCGCAAGGGGCTGGTCCGGAGCGGGTGGTGGCGGTCGCCCTGCCGCGTTCGGCGGAGCTGGTCGTGGCGCTGCTGGCGGTGCTGAAGTCGGGTGCGGCGTATCTGCCGGTCGATGCGGAGTATCCCGCGGAGCGCATCCAGTCGATGCTGGACGAGGCCCGGCCGGTGTGCGTGGTGGACGATCCGGCTCAGGTGAGGCCGGCGGGCGAGTGGCCTGAGACCGATCCGGTCGTGTCCCGTGCGTCGTCGCATCCGGCGTATGTGATCTACACGTCGGGTTCGACGGGGCGTCCCAAGGGTGTGGTGGTGCCGCACGCGGGGATCGTGAACCGGTTGGTGTGGATGCAGGCGGAGTACGGCTTGGAGCCGGGTGAGGGGGTGTTGCAGAAGACTCCGTTCGGCTTCGACGTGTCGGTGTGGGAGTTCTTCTGGCCCCTGACAGCCGGTGCGCGGCTGGTGGTGGCGCGTCCGGACGGGCACAAGGACCCGGCGTATCTGGTGTCGGTGATCCGGGAGCAGGCGGTCACGACGGTGCATTTCGTGCCGTCGATGCTGCGGGCTTTCGTGGAGGAGCCGGGTGCGGCCGACTGCACGGGCCTGGTCAGGGTGTTGTGCAGTGGGGAGGCGCTGCCGGCGGATCTGGCGGAGCGCGCGCGGGCGGTGCTGGGGCCGAAGTTGCACAACCTCTACGGGCCGACCGAGGCGTCCGTCGACGTCACGTCCTGGGCGTGCGCTGAAGGTGCGCGGGGTGTGGTGCCGATCGGCCGGCCGGTGTGGAACACGCAGGTCTACGTCCTGGACGACTGCCTCCGCCCTGTGCCGCCCGGCGTCACAGGGGAGTTGTACCTTGCCGGTGACCAACTCGCCCGTGGCTATCTGAACCGGCCGGGTCTGACGTCGGAGCGGTTCCTGGCCGATCCGTTCGGCTCCACCGGCTCGCGGATGTACAGGTCCGGTGACCTGGCCCGATGGCGGGCGGACGGGGTGCTGGAGTTCATCGGGCGGGCGGACGACCAGGTCAAGCTGCGTGGTTTCCGCATCGAGCCGGGTGAGATCGAGGCCGTGCTGACCGGGCACGAGGACGTGGCGCAGGCCGTCGTCGTCGTGCGGGAGGACCGTCCCGGGGATCAGCGCCTGGTGGCCTACGTCGTCGCCGTGCCGGGTGCGGTGCCGGATCCGGACGGGCTGCGAGCGTATGCCGCTCGTGTCCTGCCGGAGTACATGGTGCCCTCCGTGGTCATGTCGCTGGAGGCGCTGCCCCTCACCTCCAGCGGAAAGCTGGCCCGCCGGGACCTCCCCGCTCCCTCCCTGGTGACGTCCGAGCGAGCCCCGGGCACGGCCATGGAAGAGACCCTGGCCGGGCTGTTCGCCGAGGTGCTCGGTGTGCCCGAAGTCGGTGTCGACGACGGGTTCTTCACGCTCGGCGGGCACTCGCTCCAGGGCATCCGGCTGATCTCCCGCATCCGCTCGGTGCTCGGCGCGGAGCTGTCGGTACGGGACCTGTTCGAGGCACCCACGGTCGCGGGCCTGGCGGCCCGGATCGACACCGGGGGAGAAGTACGACCGGCCCTCCGGGCCGTGGCCCACCGCCCGCACGTGCTGCCGCTGTCCTTCGCCCAGCGCAGGCTGTGGTTCCTGCACCGGCTGGAAGGGCCCAGCCCGACCTACAACATGCCCTTCGCCCTGCGCCTGCGGGGCGGGCTGGACCACGCCGCGCTGCGTGCGGCCCTCGCCGACGTCGTGGCACGCCACGAGGTGCTGCGCACGGTCTACCCCGAGATCGACGGCACCCCGCGGCAGGTGATCCTCACTCCGGAGCAGGCCGCTCCCGCGCTGCCGGTCACCGAGGTGGACGAAGCCGGACTCGCCGACGCGCTGACCGCCGTGGCCGGCCATGGGTTCGACCTGACCGACCGGACGCCGTTCCACGCCGAGTTGTTCGCCCTGGGCGCCGACGAGCACGTGCTGGTACTCGTCCTGCACCACATCGCCGGGGACGGCTGGTCCAACGGACCGCTGGCCCGAGACCTGTCCGAGGCCTACGCGGCCCGCTGCTCCGGCCGGGCCCCGGCGTGGGAGCCGCTGCCCGTCCAGTACGCGGACTACACCCTGTGGCAGCACGACCTCCTCGGCCGCGAGGACGACCCCGACAGTCTGATCTCCCGGCAGACGGCGTACTGGGCCGAAGCACTGGCGGAGCTCCCGGAGGAGCTCGCGCTCCCCGCCGACCGGCCTCGCCCGGCGGTCGCCGGTCACCAGGGCGGACGCGTGCCGTTCGCCTTGGACGCGGCGGCACACGCCCGGCTCCGCGAGCTCGCCCGCGACTGCGACGCCAGCCTGTTCATGGTGCTGCAGGCCGCGCTGGCCGCACTGCTCAGCAGGCTGGGCGCGGGCACCGACATCCCGCTCGGGACGCCGATCGCGGGCCGCACGGACGCGGCGCTCGACGAGGCGGTCGGCTGCTTCGTCAACACCCTCGTCCTGCGGACCGACACCTCGGGCGATCCCGCTTTCACCGACCTCGTCGCCCGCGTCCGGCGGACCAGCCTGTCCGCCTACGCCCACCAGGACGTGCCCTTCGAGCACCTGGTGGAGGCCCTGGACCCGGTCAGGTCGCTCGCCCGGCACCCCCTGTTCCAGGTGATGTTGGTCCTGGACGACCACGCCGGGCCGCGGCTCGACCTGCCCGGCCTGCTGACGGACCCGCTGCCGCTCGGGACATCGGCGGCGAAGTTCGACCTCTCCTTCACCGTCGCCGACCAGAACGACGAGAGCGGTGAGGCCGCCGGCCTCAGCGGTTCCCTCGACTACGCGAGCGACCTGTTCGACCACGACACGGCCGAGGACCTGGCGGCCCGTTTCGTGCGGGTGCTGGAGGCGGTGGCCGCCGAACCCCATTGCTCCATCAGGGAGGTGGAGATCCTCGACGGTGCCGAGCGCGAGCGGGTGCTGGTGGAGTGGAACGACACCGCGCGGGCGGTGCCCGGGGCCACGCTGCCGGAGCTGTTCGAGGCGCAGGTGACGCGGACGCCGGATGCGGTGGCCGTGGTGACCGAGGATGTCACGCTGACGTACGCGCAGTTGAACGCCTGGGCGAACCGGCTGGCTCGTGCGCTGATGGCGCAAGGGGCTGGTCCGGAGCGGGTGGTGGCGGTCGCGCTGCCGCGTTCGGCGGAGCTGGTCGTGGCGCTGCTCGCGGTGCTGAAGTCGGGCGCGGCGTATCTGCCGGTGGACAGGGACCAGCCGGCGGAACGCGTCCGTTCGATGCTGGACGAGGCCCGGCCGGTCTGTGTCCTCGATGATCCGGCCCAGGTGCGGGACACAGGTCAGTGGCCGGTCACGGACCCCGTTGTGGTGCGCGACTCCTCGCATCCGGCGTATGTGATCTACACGTCGGGTTCGACGGGGCGTCCCAAGGGTGTGGTGGTGCCGCACGCGGGGATCGTGAACCGGCTTGTGTGGATGCAGGCGGAGTACGGTCTTGAGCCGGGTGAGGGGGTGTTGCAGAAGACTCCGTTCGGCTTCGACGTGTCGGTGTGGGAGTTCTTCTGGCCCCTGATAGCCGGCGCGCGGCTGGTGGTGGCGCGTCCGGACGGGCGCAAGGATCCCGCGTATCTGGCGGCGGTGATCCGGGAGCAGGCGGTCACGACGGTGCATTTCGTGCCGTCGATGCTGTGGGCTTTCGTGGAGGAGCCTGGTGCGGCCGACTGCACGGGCCTGGTCAGGGTGTTGTGCAGTGGGGAGGCGCTGCCGGCGGATCTGGCGGAGCGTGCGCGGGCGGTGCTGGGGCCCAAGTTGCACAACCTGTACGGGCCGACGGAGGCGTCCGTCGACGTCACGTCCTGGGCGTGCGCGGAAGGTGCGCGGGGTGTGGTGCCGATCGGCCGGCCGGTGTGGAACACGCAGGTCTACGTCCTGGACGCCCACCTGCGGCCCGTACCGCCCGGCGTCACAGGGGAGCTCTATCTCGCCGGGGAGCAGCTCGCCCGCGGTTACCTGGACCGCCCGGGTCTGACAGCCGAGCGGTTCCTGGCCAACCCCTTCGGCGAACCAGGGTCCCGCGTGTACCGCACGGGCGACCTGGCCCGGTGGCGGGCGGGCGGGGTGCTGGAGTTCGCCGGGCGGGCGGACGACCAGGTCAAGCTGCGTGGTTTCCGCATCGAGCCGGGTGAGATCGAGGCGGCGCTGGCCGCGCATGAGGACGTGGCGCAGGCCGTGGTCGTGGTGCGGGAGGACCGTCCCGGGGATCAGCGCCTGGTGGCCTACGTCGTGGCGGCGCCGGCGGCGGTGCCGGATCCGGACGGGCTGCGAGCCTATGCCGCTCGTGTCCTGCCGGAGTACATGGTGCCCTCCGTGGTCATGTCGCTGGACGCGCTGCCCCTCACCTCCAGCGGAAAGCTGGCCCGCCGGGACCTGCCCGTCCCGGACGCACCCCTCGTACCGGCCGTCGGCCGGGCTCCGCGCACGGCCGTGGAGGAGATCCTGGCCGGGCTGTTCGCCGAGGTGCTCGGTGTGCCCGAAGTCGGTGTCGACGACGGGTTCTTCGCCCTGGGTGGCCACTCGCTGCTGGCCACCCGGCTGATCTCCCGCATCCGGTCGGTGCTCGGTGCGGAGCTGTCGGTGCGGGACCTGTTCGAGGCGCCGACGGTGGCGGGACTGGCGGCCCGGACCGACGCGAAGGAGGGCGGCCGTCGGCCGGCCCTGCGCGCGGCCCACCGTCCGGACGTACTGCCGTTGTCCTTCGCCCAGCGCAGGCTGTGGTTCCTGCACCGCCTGGAAGGGCCCAGCCCGACCTACAACATGCCCTTCGCCCTGCGCCTGTCCGGCGACCTGGACGCCGCTGCCCTGCACACCGCCCTGAACGACGTCGTCACCCGCCACGAAACCCTGCGCACGGTCTTCCCCGAGGCCGGCGGAGAGCCGCGGCAGGTCGTCCTCGGCCCGGACGAGGCGGCCGTGGAGCTCGCGGTCCGGCAGGTCGGCGAGGACGAGCTCACCGGGGCGCTGGCCGGCGCGGCCGGGCACCGGTTCGACCTGACGACCGAAACGCCCCTGCGCGCCTTCCTGTTCGCCGTACGGCCGGACGAGCACGTGCTGCTGCTCGTGATCCACCACATCGCGGGGGACGGCTGGTCGAACGCTCCGTTCGCCCGGGACCTCTCGACGGCCTACACCGCCCGCTGCTCGGGCCGGGCGCCCGCGTGGGAGCCGCTGCCCGTCCAGTACGCCGACTACGCGCTGTGGCAGCGCGACCTCCTCGGCGACGAGGACGACCCGGACAGCGTGATCTCCGCCCAGATCGCCCACTGGGAGCGCACCCTGGCGGGCCTGCCCGAGGAACTGGAGCTGCCCACCGACCGTCCCCGCCCGGCGGTGGCGAGCCATCGCGGCGGCAAGGTGCTGTTCACGCTGGACGCGGACCTGCACCGACGGCTCGCGGACCTGGCGAGGCAGCGCGGAGCGACCCTCTTCATGGTCGTGCAGGCCGGACTCGCGAGCCTGCTCGGAAAGCTCAGCGGGGCCACGGACATCCCGATCGGCAGTGCCATCGCCGGACGGACCGACGAGGCCCTCGACGACCTCGTCGGGTTCTTCGTCAACACGCTCGCGCTCCGCCTGGACACCTCCGGAGACCCGACCTTCGCCGGGTTGCTGGAGCGGGTCCGCGAGACCGACCTCGCCGCCTACGCCCACCAGGACGTGCCCTTCGAGCAGCTGGTCGAACTGCTCAACCCGGTCAGGTCGGCGGCCCGGCACCCGCTGTTCCAGGTCATGCTGACGCTGCAGAACAACGCCGACCCCGAGTTCGCCATGCCGGGCCTGCGGGTCACGCCCGACGTCGCCGACGTGGGCGCGGCCAAGTTCGACCTGCTGTTCAGCCTGACGGACCGGTACACCGACGACGGCACCCCGGACCGGGTCGACGGCGTACTGGAGTACAGCGCCGACCTGTTCGACCACGGCACCGCCGAGGCGCTGACGGCCCGCTTCGTCCGGGTCCTCGAAGCCGCGGCCGCCGGGCCGGACCGGCCGATCAGCACCTTCGACCTCACCGACGGCGCCGAGCGGGAGCGCCTGCTCGTGACGTGGAACGGCACCGTGTCCGACGCCCCGGAGACCCTGCTGCCGGCGGCGTTCGAGACGCAGGTGGCGCACACGCCCCACGCGGTCGCCGTCACCGACGGCGGCACCGACCTCACCTACGCCGAGCTGAACACGCGGGCCAACCGGCTGGCGCATCTGCTCATCGCCCGCGGGATCCGTCCGGAGCAGGTCGTGGCGGTCGCCCTGCCCCGCTGCGCCGACCTCGTCGTCGCGCTGCTCGCCGTGGTCAAGGCGGGCGCCGCCTACCTGCCCTTGGACCCGGCACACCCGGCCGCGCGGCTCCGCCACATGCTGGACGACGCCGGTGCGGTCTGCGGACTGACCCTGAGCACGCTCACCGCGGACCTGCCGGACACCGGGCTGCGCTGGCTCGCGCTCGACGCACCCGACGTGCTGCGGACGGCCGAGGAGCAGCCGGAACACGATCCGTCCGACACCGACCGGCAGGCGGGGCTGCGGCCGGCGCATCCCGCGTACGTCATCTACACGTCGGGCTCCACGGGCCGCCCCAAGGGTGTGCTCGTCGAGCACCGCGCCCTCGCCGCCTACCTTGACTTCGCCCGCCGGGACTACCCCGGCACGGCCGGCACGGCGCTGCTGCACTCGCCGGTCTCCTTCGACCTGACCGTCACGGCGCTGTTCGCGTCCCTGACCGCGGGCGGACGCGTACTGGTCGGCGACCTGTCCGACGGATCACCGGCCCCCGGCCCGTACACGTTCCTCAAGGCGACCCCGAGCCACCTGGCGCTGCTCGGCGCCGCACCCGGTCAGGATCCTGCGGTCACGGACCTGGTCGTCGGCGGCGAGCAGCTCACCGGCGAGCAGCTCGCGGCGTGGCGGCTGTCGCACCCGCGGGCCACCGTCGTCAACGAGTACGGACCGACGGAAGCCACGGTCGGCTGCATCACGTACCAGGTGCGGCCCGGGACCGCGGTCGCCGACGGCCCCGTGCCCGTCGGACGGCCCGTCCCGCACACGCGGGCGTACCTGCTCGACGCCGGGATGCGGCTCGTCCCGCCGGGCGTGACCGGAGAGCTGTACCTCGCCGGGGCGCAGCTCGCCCGCGGCTACCTCAACCGGTCCGGACAGACCGCCGAGCGGTTCGTGGCCGACCCGTTCGGCGGGCCCGGGGCCCGGATGTACCGGACCGGAGACCTGGCCCGCTGGACCCCCGGCGGCGAGCTCGTCTTCGTCGGCCGCGCCGACGAACAGGTCAAGGTCCGCGGCTACCGCATCGAACCGGCCGAGATCGAGGCGGTCCTGAACCGGCACGAGGGCGTGGCGCAGGCCGCGGTCGTCGCCCGGGAGGAGGAACCGGCCGGCACCCACCTGGTGGCCTACGTCGTCCCCGCGCCGGACGGGCGGCGGGACGGGGACGCGGCCCGGGCCCAGCTCGGCGACTGGCAGGAGGTGTACGACTCCCTCTACGGCACCGAGCACGCCGCGGCGCAGCCGGCCCCGTTCGGCGAGGACTTCGCCGGCTGGACCAGCAGCTACGACGGGGAACCGATCCCGCTCGCGCAGATGCGCCGGTGGCGGGACGCCACCGTCGCACGCATCCGCGAACTGCGGCCGCGCCGCGTGCTGGAGATCGGCGTGGGCAGCGGCCTGCTGCTGTCCCGGCTCGCGCCCCACTGCGAGGCCTACTGGGGCATCGACATCTCGGCGGACGCCGTCGAACGGCTGCGTGCCCAGGTGGCCGAAGAGGGACTGGCCGACCGCGTCCACCTGCGAGTCCAGTCCGCCTCGGACGCCGAGGGCCTGCCGGCCGGCCACTTCGACACGGTCGTCGTCAACTCGGTCGCCCAGTACTTCCCGGACGCCGGCCACCTCACCGAGGTCATCGGCACGGCTCTGGAACGACTGGCGCCCGGCGGTGCCCTGTTCCTCGGTGACCTACGCGACCTGCGGACCCTGCGCCTGCTGCACACCGCGGCCCAACTGCGCCGCGCCACCCCCTCCGCCGACATCACCGCCGTACGCCGCGCGGTGGAGCAGGCGGTGCAGCTGGAGAAGGAACTGCTCCTCGACCCCGCGTTCTTCACCGCGCTCGCCGACCGGCGTGACGACATCGCCGGCGTCGACCTCCAGGTCAAGCGCGGCGGCTATGTCAACGAGCTGAGCCGCTACCGCTACGACGTCGTACTGCACAAGCGGCCCGTCACCGGGCTGCGGCGGCTGACCGCGGCCCCCGAACTGCGGTGGGGCGACGACATCACCGCGACGGAGGCCCTCGAACGGCACCTCACCGGCCACCGCGCGCCCGCGCTGCGGGTCACCGGCGTGCCGGACGAACGGGTCGCCGACGAGGCCGCGGCCCTGCGCGCCCTCGACGAGGGACGCCCCCTGCCCGAACTGCTCGAACTGCTCGGGCCCGCCGAGCGGTCGGCGGTCGCGGGTCTCGGCCCGGACGACTTCTGCGCACTGGGCGAACGAACCGGATACCGGGTCGCCGTCACCCGGTCCGGTGGCGACGCCGAGCGCCTCGACGTGCTCTTCGTGGACCCGGCCGCCACCGCGCTCGACGGCGTCCACCGCCCGGACTCGGCCGCCACCGCGCTCGACGGCGTCCACCGCCCGGACCCGGCGGCCGCGGCATCCCCGGCGGCCCTGGCCAACGACCCCGCCGCGGCCCGGCGGCGCGGCGAACTGGTCGCCTCCCTCACCACGTCGCTGCGGGAGCAACTGCCCGCGTACCTGCTCCCGTCCGCCGTGGTGGTCCTCGACGCGCTTCCCCTCACCGCCCACGGCAAGCTCGACCGGGCGGCGCTCCCCGCGCCGTATCTCGGCTCCCCGGCGGGCTCCCGGCGGCCCGCGACCCACCGGGAACAAGTGCTGTGCGACCTGTTCGCACAGACCCTGGGCGTGGCGGCGGTCGGCGTCGACGACGACTTCTTCGCCCTCGGCGGGCACTCGCTGCTGGCCACCCGGCTGATCAGCCGCATCCGCGCCACCCTCGGTGTCGAACTCGCCGTCCGCACCGTGTTCGAGGCACCCACGGTCGCCGGGATCGCCGAGCGGCTCAGCGACCCGGACGCACACCCCGACCAGGTGCGGCCGGCCCTGCGGCCGATGCCCAGGCCCGAGGTGCTGCCGCTGTCGTTCGCGCAGCAACGCCTGTGGTTCCTGCACCACCTCGAAGGACCCAACGCGACGTACAACATGCCGGTCGCCCTGCGGCTGCGGGGCACGGTGGACGAGCAGGCGCTGCGCGCCGCGCTGGCCGACGTCGCGGCGCGCCACGAGAGCCTGCGCACCGTGTACCCGGCGACGGACGGCGTGCCCCGCCAGCTCGTCCTCGGCGCGGCCGACGCCCGCCCCGAACTGATCGTCCGGCACCTCGACGGGACCGGGGCGGAGGCGGCCGTACGCGAGGCGGCGCGCTACCCCTTCGACCTCGCGGCCGACCTGCCGCTGCGGGCGGAACTGCTCACTCTGGGCGAGCGGGAGCACGTCCTGGTCGTCCTCGTGCACCACATCGCCGGCGACGGATGGTCGATGGCCCCGCTCTCCCGGGACCTCGCCACCGCCTACGCCGCGCGGATCCGGGGCGAGGCACCGGCCTGGGCGCCGCTGCCCGTCCAGTACGCGGACCACACGCTCTGGCAGCGTGCCCTGCTCGGCGACGAGGACGACCCGGACAGCCTGTTCGCCCGGCAGGTGGCGTACTGGACCGAGACCCTGGCCGGCCTGCCCGAGCAGCTGGACGTCCCCGCGGACCGGCCCCGCCCCGCCGTGTCCACCTACCGCGGCGAGATGCTCGGCTTCGACCTCGGACCCGACCTGCACCGCCGCCTGGCACACCTCGCCCGGGCCCACGAAGTCAGCCTCCACATGGTGCTGCACGCCGGCCTCGCCGCGCTGCTGACCAGGCTCGGCGCCGGCACGGACCTGCCGATCGGCAGCGGGACCGCCGGGCGGCGCGACGAGGCGCTCGACGACGCGATCGGCCTCTTCGTCAACACGCTGGTGCTGCGCACGGACACCTCGGGCGACCCGTCGTTCGGCGAACTGCTGCGCCGCGTACGGGAGACCGCGCTGACGGCCTACTCCCACCAGGACGTGCCCTTCGAGCACCTGGTGGAGGTGCTGAACCCGGTCCGCTCCCCGAACCGCCACCCGCTGTTCCAGGTGGCCCTGGTGCTGCAGAACACCCCGGCGGCCGGCCTCACCCTGCCCGGCGTGGACGTCACGCCCGAGCCGGCCGGTTCCGGCACCTCACGGTTCGACCTGTTCTTCAGCGTCACCGAACGGCCCGCGCCCCAGACAGCTCCGGCCGGTTCCTTCGGCGGGGTGCGCGCGACCGTGGAGTACAGCACCGACCTGTTCGACCGGGCCACCGTCGAGGCGATGGCCGCCCGCTGGATCCGGCTGCTGGAGGCGGTCACCGCCGACCCGGCACGGCCCATCGGCCACGCCGACCTCCTCGCGCCCGACGAGCGGACCCGGCTGCTGGGCGCGTCCGACGACCCGGTCGCCCCGGCCTGCCTGCCGGTGCTGTTCGAGGCACAGGCCGCCCGGACCCCGGACGCCCCGGCCGTCGTCGCCGACAACCTCACCCTGTCCTACGCCGAACTGAACGCCCGCGCCAACCGCCTGGCCCACCTGCTGATCTCGCGTGGCGTCGGACCCGAGCAGACCGTCGCGCTGGCCTTCCCCCGCTCCGCCGACCTCATCGTGGCGGTCCTCGCCACCCTCAAGGCCGGGGCGGCCTACCTCCCGCTGGACATCGGCTATCCGGCCGAGCGCCTCGCGTTCATGCTCGGCGACGCCCGCCCGTCGCTCCTGTTGAGGGGCGGCATCGGCGACGCCGAGGTACCCGGAGCCGACGGCCTGCCCCGGCTGGACCTCGACACCGAGCGGCAGTCCACGGCGGAGCCGCACGCCCGGGCGGACAGCAACCCGGGCGACGCCGACCGGGTGGCGCCGCTGACACCGGCCGGCCCGGCCTACGTCCTGTACACGTCCGGCTCCACCGGCCGGCCCAAGGGCGTCGTCGTCACCCACGCCGGTGCGGCCGGCCTCGTGGCGAGCCAGACCAGGGCCTTCGACGCCGGGCCGGGCAGCCGGGTGCTGCAGTTCGCCTCGCCGAGCTTCGACGCGGCGTTCTGGGAGCTGTGCATGGCCCTGCTGACCGGAGCGGCCCTGGTCGTCGCACCGGGCGAGCGGCTGCTGCCCGGACCGGACCTCGCCGCGCTGATCGCCGAGCACCGCGTGACCCATCTGACCGTGCCGCCGGTCGCCCTCGGGGTCATGACACCCGATCAGCTCCCGACGGTGACCACCCTCGTGGTCGCCGGCGAGGCCTGCCCGCCGGAGACCGTCGAGGCCTGGAGCAGCGGCCGGCGGATGGTCAACGCCTACGGGCCGACCGAGTCGACCGTCTGCGGCACGATGAGCCGGCCGCTGTCCGGCGGGGGCGGCGTCCCGCCCATCGGGACCCCGATCCTCGGCACCCGCGCCTACGTGCTCGACGCCGGGCTGCGTCCCGTGCCGCCGGGCGTCGTGGGCGAGCTGTACCTGGCCGGGGCGGGCCTGGCCCGCGGCTACCTGGGACGGCCGGGCCTGACCGCCGAACGCTTCCTGCCCTGTCCCTTCGCGGAGCCGGGAGCGCGCATGTACCGCACCGGGGACCTCGCCCGCTGGAACGCCGACGGCGACCTGGAGTTCGCCGGGCGCGCCGACCAGCAGGTCAAGGTCCGGGGCCACCGCATCGAACTCGGCGAGGTGGAGTCGGCGATGACCGCCCACCCCGGCGTGGGGCAGGCCGTCGCGGCGGCCCGCCGCGACGGGCCCGGCGGCACCCGCCTCGTCGGGTACGTCGTACCGGTCGCGGAGACGGACGAGGCAGCCGTCACGACCACCGCAGGCGCGCCGGACGGGCCGGAGCGGGTGCTGGGCGCATGGCGCGAGCTGTACGACACCCTGTACGCGTCGCAACCCGCCCCGTTCGGCGAGGACTTCACCGGCTGGAACAGCAGCTACGACGGACAGCCCATCCCGGAGGCCGAGATGCGGCAGTGGCGGGACGCCACCGTCACGCGCATCCGTGAACTCCGGCCCGGACGCGTCCTGGAGATCGGTGTCGGACGCGGCCTGATCCTCTCCCGGCTCGCCGGGGAGTGCGAGGCGTACTGGGGCACCGACCTGTCCGCGGCGGTGATCGAGTCCCTGACGGCCCAGGTCGCCGCGACACCGGCACTCACCGGCAAGGTGGTGCTGCGGGCCCAGCCGGCCGACGACACCACCGGGCTGCCCGAGGGCTTCTTCGACACCGTCGTCCTCAACTCGGTGGCCCAGTACTTCCCGGACGCCGCCTACCTGACCGAGGTGATCGGCAAGGCGCTGCGCCTGCTGGCACCGGGCGGCGCCCTGTTCCTCGGCGACCTGCGCAACCTGCGGCTGCTGCCCACGTTCCGGGCGGCCACCGGAAACACCGCGCAGGAACGGGAGTTGCTCGTCGACCCGGACTTCTTCCCGGCCCTGGCCGGCCTGCTGCCGGAGGTGGCCGCCGTCGACGTCCGCCTCAAGCGCGGCCACCACCACAACGAACTGTCCCGCTACCGCTACGACGCCGTCCTGCACCGGGCGCCGCTGGCGGCACCGCCCCGGCCCTTCGGCGACGCGCCCGTGGTGCGCTGGGCGGAACTGCCCGGGGGAGTGGAGTCACTCGCCGCGCTGCTGGAGGCCGACCGGCCGGACTGGCTGCGGGTCACCCACATTCCCAACGCCCGGCTGGCGGGCGAGACGACCGCGCTCCCGGTGGCCGCGGTGGACCCGGAGGCCCTGTGCGCGCTGGGTGAACGGCTCGGCCTGTGGGTCGCCGTCACCTGGTCGGGCACGGCCGGAGCCGACTGCTTCGACGCGCTGTTCGCCGCCGGGGACACCACGGGCGCGGTCACCGGTGGCTATGTGCCGACGCTCTCCGGGGCGACGGACCGGGCCTCGCTGCGGGACTTCACCAACGACCCCGCGGCGGCGACCGCGGCACCGGCGGACCTGGGCACCTCGGTGCGGGCCCTGCTCCGGGAGCGACTGCCGGAGTACCTGGTCCCCTCCGTCGTCGTGACGCTCGACGCGTTGCCGCTCACCCCGAACGGGAAGGTCGACCGCAAGGCGCTGCCCGCACCGGAGTCCTCCGGCGCCCCGGCGGGCCGCGCGCCCGCCACCGCACACGAACGCCTGCTGTGCGACGTCTTCGCCGACGTCCTCGGTCTCCCGGCCGTCGGAGTCGACGACGACTTCTTCGACATCGGCGGCGACAGCATCGTCTCCATCCAGGTGGTCAGCAAGGCCCGCGCCGCGGGGGTCGCGATCGCGCCCCAGGACGTGTTCCTGCACCGGACCGTGGCGGAACTGGCCGCGCACGCCGGAACGCTCGGCGGGGAGCCGGCCGAGACCGAGACGCCGCGGGCGGGCATCGGCACGGTGCCCCTCACCCCCGCCCTCCACGCGCTGCGCGAGCGGGACGCCGATCCCGGCACCCGCTACGAGGCGATGACCGTGGAGCTCCCGGCCGGTCTCGACGCGGAACGACTGGAAGCGGCCCTCCAGGCCGTCCTCGACCATCACGACATGCTGCGCGCGCACCTGACCCGGCTGCCCGGCGCGGCAGCGCGGCCGGGCCCGGACGAGTGGCTGCTGGAGGTGACGCCGCCCGGCACGGTCCGGGCCGCCGACCGGCTCCACCGCGTCACGGCCACGCCGAGCGAGGACCTGACCGGCGTGGAGGACCTGACCGGCGTGGAGGAGCGGGCGGCGTCGGCCCGCCTCGCCCCGGAGTCCGGGGTGATGCTCCAGGCGGTCTGGTTCGACGCGGGGCCGGACCACCCGGGGCGGCTGCTGCTGGTGCTGCACCGGATGGTCACGGACCCCGAGTCCTGGCGGATCCTGCTGGACGACGTCGCCACCGCCTGCGCGGCGACCGCCGGGGGCCGGCGGCCCGAACTCCCCCCGGTCGGCACGTCGTTCCGGCGATGGGCCCAGCACCAGCGCGCCCGGGCCCAGGACACGCGACGGACCGAGGAACTACCGCGCTGGACCTCGATCCTGACCGAGCCGGGCCAGCCGGAACAGCCGGGCCAGCCGGAACAGCCGGGCCAGCCGGGCCAGCCGGGCCAGCCGGGCCAGCCGGGCCAGCCGGAACAGCCGGACCAGCCGGAACAGATGGAGACGCCGGCCGGGGCCGGCACGCTGACCCTCGCCCTGTCCGCCGAGCGCACCGAGGCGCTCCTCACCACCGTCCCGGCCGCCTTCCACGCCGACCCCGAGGACGTGCTGCTGACGGCGTTCGCGCTGGCGGTTGCCGACTGGCGGCGCCGCTGTGGCCCGGACGACCCGATCGGCACGGACGACACCCCGGGCATCAAGGGCGACTCCGTGCTGACCGACGTACGGCGCCCCGGCCGGGCCGCCGGCACCGAAGGCGTCGACCTCACCCGCACGGTGGGCTGCTTCACGGCCGCGCACCCGGTCCGCCTCGACCTGTCCGGCGTGGACTGGAACGACCTGTGGAGCGGCGGGCACGCCGCCGGGACGGCGCTCAAGCGCGTCAAGGAAGAACTGCGGTCCCTGCCGGACGGCGGCCTGGGCTACGGCCTGCTGCGCCACCTCAACGCCGAGACCGCCCCCGTGCTCGGCGCCCGGCCCGCATCACGGGCCGCGTTCCACTACCTCGGCCGGCTGCCACAGCTCCCCTCCGGCACCTGGCCCGGTGAGCCCGGCACACCGCCGGAGTACGGCGTCGAGGTCAGAGCGGCCGCCGTCGAGCATCCCGACGGACCACGGCTCACCGCCACCTGGTGCCGGCCGCTCGGCCCCTCCACGGACGCCGAACTGCGGGACCTGGCCGACACCTGGGCGCGCGCACTGGACGCGCTCGCCGCCCACGCCACCCGGCCCGACGCCGGTGGCCGCACCCCGTCCGACGTACCGCTGGTCCGGCTGAGCCAGGACAAGCTCGAACGGCTCGAAGCCGCATGGAGGAGGAAGCGATGACGCAGTCGGATCCGCGGGCCGAGCTGGAGGACATCCTGCCGCTGGCGCCACTGCAGGAAGGGCTGCTGTTCCACGCCCTCTACGACGAGGCGGCCCTCGACCTCTACACCCTTCAGATGGCCTTCGACCTGGAAGGCGCCCTCGACGCCGAGGCGCTGCGCGCCGCCGCCCGCGCCCTGCTGCGGCGCCACGCCAGCCTGCGGGCCGGCTTCTGGCACGAGGACCTCGACGAGCCGGTGCAGATCGTCCCGCGCGAAGTGGCACTGCCCTGGCAGGACGTCGACCTCACCACGGCGGCCCCGGCAGGACGCGAGGCGGAGGCGGAGCGCTTCGCGGAGGCGGACCGGCTGCGCCGCTTCGACCCGGCCCGCCCGCCCCTGCTGCGGTTCACGCTCCTGCGGCTCGGGCCCAAGCGCCACCGCTTCCTGCTGACCGCCCACCACCTGGTGCTGGACGGCTGGTCCGTGCAACTGCTGCTGGACGAGCTGTTCCGCCTCTACGCGCGAGGAGGCCGGGAGGACGGCATGCCCCCGGCGGCCCCGTACCGCGACTACCTGGCCTGGCTGGCCGGCCAGGACCGGGCGGCCGCCGAGGACGTCTGGCGCGACGTGCTGAAGGGCGTCGACGAACCGACCCGGGTCGCCCCGTCCGACCCGTCCCGCACCCCGGGCCTGCCCGGCCAGGTCCTGCGCGACCTGCCGGACGGTCTCGCCGACGCGCTCGACGGACTCGCACGCCGCGAGGGCCTGACGCTCAGCACGGTGTTCCTGGGCGCCTGGGCGATCGTGCTCGGCCAGCTCACCGGCCGGGACGACGTCGTCTTCGGCACCACCGTGTCCGGGCGCCCGCCCCAGGTGCCCGGAGCCGAGAAGATGATCGGCCTGTTCGCCAACACGCTGCCCGTCCGCGTCCGGCTCGACCCGGCCGAACCGCTGACCGGGATGCTGGCCCGCCTGCAGCACGACCAGACCCGTCTGATGGCGTGCCAGCACATCGGTCTGGCCGGCATCCAGCGCACCCTGGACTCCGGAGAACTCTTCGACACGGCCACCGTGTTCGAGAACCTGCCGGCCGGGGAGAGCGGCACGGCCGCCGCCGCACGGGGCAGCGGACTGCGGGTCACCGCGAGCCGGAGCCACGGCGTCACCCACTACCCCCTCAACTTCATGGTGATGCCCGGCAGGCCGCTGCGGCTGCGCCTGGACCACCAGGACGACCTGTTCGACCGCGGCACCGCCGAGGCGATCATGGGCCGGGTGGTCAGGGTGCTGCAGACCGCGGTCGCGGACCCGGGACGGAGGATCGGCGCCCTGGAGATCCTGACGCCGGACGAGCGGGCCCGGGTGCTGGTGGAGTGGAACGGCACGCCGGCCGAACCGCCGTCGACCCTCGTGCCCGAGGCGTTCGCGGCCCAGGCCGCGCGCACGCCGGACGCGCCGGCCGTGTCCGACGGCCGCACGCGGTGGACGTTCGCGGAGCTGGACGCCCGGGCGCACCGGCTCGCGCTGCGCCTGGCCGCGCACGGCGTCGGGCCCGACACCCTGGTCGGGCTCTGTGTGCGCCGGTCGGCCGACATGATCGCGGCCGTGCTGGCCGTGTGGAAGGCCGGCGGGGTGTGCGTGCCGCTCGACCCGGGCTACCCCGCGCAGCGGCTGGCGCTCATGCTCGCCGACGCGGCCGTGCCCGTCGTCGTGACCGAACGGGCCCTGACCGGAGTCCTGCCGGTGAGCCGGGCCGACCTGGTCCTGCTGGACGCGGACGACCTGCCGGGCCCCGGCCCGCTGCCGCCGGGCGAGGACGACACGCCGAACCCCGGCTCCCTCCCGGGCACCGGGCTGCCGGCGGTACGCGGGGACAACGCCGCGTACGTCGTCTACACGTCCGGGTCGACGGGCGTGCCGAAGGGCGTCGTCGTGACGCACCAAGGGCTGGCCAACCTGTTCGCCAGCCACCGCGACCAGGTGTTCGCGCCTGCCGCGGACAGGGTCGCCGCCACGGAAGGACGCCGGCTGCGGGTGGCGCACACCGCCTCGCTGTCGTTCGACGCCGCCATGGGACAGCTCCTCGGCCTCGTCGCCGGCCACGAACTGCACCTCGTGGACGACGACACCCGCCGCGACGCCGTCGCCCTCCTGGACCACGTACGCGAGCACGGCATCGACTACCTCGGCATCACACCGTCGCTGCTGCGCGAACTGGTCGCGCTCGGGCTCCTGGACGGCCCCGGCCACCGGCCGGGCGTGATCCTGCTGGGCGCCGAGGCCACCGGGGCGGCGCTGTGGGAGACGCTGCGCGCGTACCCGGACACCGAGGTGCACAACTACTACGCGCCGAGCGAGTGCACGGTGGACGCGGTCGGAGCCCGGGTGCGCGACAGCGACCGTCCGGTGATCGGCCGGCCGGTGCACGCCATGCGCGCCTACGTGCTCGACGCACGGCTGCGCCCGGTGCCGCCCGGCGTCGTCGGAGAGGTCCACCTGGCGGGCGCCCAGCTCGCCCGCGGCTATCTGAACCGGCCCGGCCTGACCGCGCAGCGGTTCGTCGCCGATCCGTTCGGCGCGCCGGGCGCCCGCATGTACCGGACCGGCGACCTGGCCCGCTGGACGGCCGATGGGCTGCTGGAGTTCGCCGGGCGGGCGGACGAGCAGGTGAAACTGCGCGGATACCGCATCGAGCTCGGCGAGGTCGAGGCGGCGCTCGCCCGGCACGCCACGGTCGCGCACGCGGTCGCCGCGGTCCGCGAGGACCGGCCCGGCGACCAGCGCCTGACGGCCTACGTGGTGCCCGCGCCCGGCACCACCGTGCACCCGGGCGAACTGCGGGAGCACATCGCCGCGACACTGCCCGAGTTCATGGTGCCGGCCGCCGTCGTCGTCCTCGACGCGCTGCCCCTCACCCCCAGCGGCAAGCTGGCCCGCCGCGAACTCCCGGCCCCGCGGCCCGGCCTGCACGGGGCCGCGGGCCGGGAGCCGCGCAGCCAGACGGAGGAGATCCTGTGCGGTCTGTTCGCCGAGACACTCGGGGTCGCGCGCGCCGGGATCGACGACGACTTCTTCGCCCTGGGCGGGCACTCGCTGCTCGCCACCCGGCTGATCTCCCGCGTCCGCGCCGCGCTCGGCGCCGACCTCGCCGTACGGGACGTGTTCGAGGCCCCGACGGTCGCCGGGCTCGCGGCCCGGCTCGACGCACCCCGCGAGGGCACCCGGCGACGGCCGCCCCTGCGGCCCGCACGGGAACGGCCGGACGAGATGCCGCTGTCGTTCGCCCAGCAGCGCCTGTGGTTCCTGCACCGGCTGGACGGCCCGTCGGCCACCTACAACATGCCGTTCGCGCTGCGCCTGACCGGGGACCTCGACGTCCCGGCGCTGCGCAGCGCCCTGGACGACGTGGTCGCCCGGCACGAGACCCTGCGCACGGTCTACCCGGACACCGGGGGCACACCACGCCAGCACGTCCTCGACCCGGCCGAAGCGGCGGTCGACCTGCCCGTCCGGCCGGTGGACGAGGCCGAGCTGGCCGCGGCGATCGCCGCCGAAGCGGCCCACCCGTTCGACCTCACGGCCGAACCACCGCTGCACGCCGTCCTGTTCGACCTGGGCCCGGGCGAACACGTCCTGCTGCTCGTGCTCCACCACATCGCCGGCGACGGCTGGTCCAACCGCCCCTTCGCCCGGGACCTGTCCGCGGCCTACTCCGCCCGGCGCACGGGCCGGGCCCCGTCCTGGGCGCCGTTGGCCGTCCAGTACGCCGACTACACCCTGTGGCAACGGCGGTTCCTCGGCGCGTCCGACGACCCGGACAGCGTGCTCTCCCGCCAAGTCGATTATTGGCGCGAGGCGTTGGACGGGCTGCCGACCGAACTGGAGCTGCGGCGGGACCGGCCCCGGCCCGAGGCGCCCGGCCACCGCGGCGACACGGTGCCGCTGCGTCTGTCACCGGACGTCCACGCCCGGCTCGTCCGACTGGCCCGGGAGGGCAACGCGAGTCTGTTCATGGCCGTCCACGCGGTCCTCGCGGCCCTGCTCACCCGGGAGGGCGCGGGCACCGACATCCCGATCGGCACACCGATCGCGGGACGCACCGAGGAAACCCTCGACGACCTCGTCGGATGCTTCGTCAACACACTGGTGCTGCGCACCGGCACCGGTGGCGACCCCAGCTTCACCGACCTGCTCGGCCGCGCCCGGGAGACCGGACTGGCCGCGCACGCCCACCAGGACGTGCCCTTCGAGCACCTGGTCGAGGTGCTCAAGCCGGACCGTTCCGCGGCCCGGCACCCGTTGTTCCAGGTGATGCTGACCCTCCAGCACGCCGAGGACCTCGCGGTGGACCTGGACGGCCTGCGCCACCGGCCCCTGGAGGTGTCGTCGCGGTCGGCCAAGTTCGACCTGCTGTTCCGGCTCGCCGAGCGGCACACCGAAGACGGCCTGCCCGGCGGCCTGGAGGGCGGCGTCGAGTACAGCACGGAGCTGTTCGACCGGCGGACCGTGGAGGACCTGGTGAGCAGGTTCGAACGGCTGCTGGACGCCGTGACCGCCGACCCCGACGAGCCGATCCGGAGGCTCGACACCCTCGCCCCCGAGGAACGCGAACGCGTCCTGCGGACGTGGAACGACACCGCGACGCCCCTGTCCCCGCTGACCCTGACCGAGATGTTCGAGGCGCAGGCGGCCCGCACACCCGACGCGCCCGCCCTGGTCGCGGCCGGCGTCACCCTCTCCTACGCCGAGCTCGACGCGTGGGCCGGCCGGCTCGCCCGCGCCCTGACGGCACGCGGTGCCGGACCCGAACGGATCGTCGCCGTCGCCCTGCCCCGCTCGGCCGAACTGGCCGTGGCCCTGCTGGCGATCCTCAAGTCCGGGGCCGCCTACCTGCCCTTCGACCCCGACGACCCGGCCGAGCGGATCCACGCCGTCCTCGACGACGCCCGGCCGGTCTGCGTCCTCGACGACCCCGTCCAGGTCCGCGACCTCGGTCAGGTCCGCGACCCCGGCGCCCGGCCGGACGAGGGCCCCGGCGACCGGCCGGATGAGGACCCGGGCGACACCGTCCGCACCACGCCGCCGACGTCGTCGCACGCCGCGTACGTGCTCTACACCTCCGGCTCCACCGGCACGCCCAAGGGCGTGGTCGTCCCGCACGCCGCCGTCGTCAACCGGCTGCTCGGCCTCCAGGCCGAGTACGGGCTGGAGCCGTCCGACGCGGTGCTGTACAAGGCGCCCGCGGCGTTCGACGCGTCCGTGTGGGAGTTCTTCTGGCCCCTGACCACCGGCGCCCGGGTCGTGGTCGCCGACCCCGGCGGGCAGCGGGACCCGGCCTACCTGGCCGCCACGATCCGCCGGCACGCGGTGACGACCGTGCACTTCGTGCCGTCGATGCTGCGGGTCTTCCTCGACGAACCGGCCGTGGCCCGCTGCACCGGCCTGCGCCGCATCCTGACCGGCGGCGAGCCGCTCCCGGCGGACCTGCGCGACCGTGCCCTCGGCGTGGTGCACAGCCTCGGCGCGGCCCTGCACCACCTGTACGGGCCGACGGAGACCGCCATCCACGCGACCTCCTGGACATGCGCGCCCGAGCCGGCCACCGGCCCGGACCCGGACCGGCGCCCGGCCCCGATCGGACGGCCCGTCACCAACATGCGGGTCTACGTGCTGGACGCGGGCCTCGGCCCGGTGCCGCCGGGCACGGTGGGCGAGGTCTACCTGGCCGGCGCCCAGCTCGCCCGCGGCTATCTGAACCGGCGCGGCCTCACGGCCGAGCGGTTCGTCGCCTGCCCCTTCGGCGCGCCGGGCGAGCGGATGTACCGGACCGGGGACCTCGCCCAGTGGACCGCGGACGGGGTGCTGCGCTTCGCCGGCCGCGTCGACGACCAGGTGAAACTGCGCGGGTTCCGCATCGAGCTCGGCGAGGTCGAGGCCGTACTGACCCGGCACGGGACGGTCGCCCGGGCCGCGGCGGCGGTGCGCGAGGACCAGCCGGGACAGCGGCGGCTGGTGGCCTACGTGGTCCCAGCGCCGGGCGCCGAGCCGCGTGCGAGCGAGCTGCGGGCCCACGCCGCCGCCGCACTGCCGGAGTTCATGGTGCCGGCCCAGGTGGTCGTGGTGGCCACCCTGCCGCTGACGGCCAGCGGCAAGCTGGACCGGCGGGCCCTGCCGCAGCCCGGCCCGCGTCCCGTGACGTCCACGCGTCCGGCGCGCACGCCCGAGGAGGAGATCCTCCGCGGTCTGTTCGCCGACGCCCTCGGCCTGGCCGGAGCGGGCATCGACGACGACTTCTTCGCCCTGGGCGGAGACTCCCTGGCGGCGATCCGGCTGGTGAGCCGCGTCCGGGACACCATGGGCCTGGACCTGTCGGTCCGGGACCTCTTCGCCGCGCCCACGGTCAGCCGCCTGCTGGAGCGGCTGCGCCTCGGCGTCCGGGGCGACGCCTTCGACGTGCTCCTCCCGCTGCGCACCACCGGCACGCTCCCGCCGCTGTTCTGCGTCCACCCCGCAGGCGGCCTCAGCTGGTGCTACACCGGGCTGCTGCGGCTGCTGGGACCGGACCGTCCCGTGTACGGGCTCCAGTCCCGCGGTCTGGCGCGCCCCGAGGAGCACCCGCGGTCGATGGAGGAACTGGTCACCGACTACGTGGCGCAGATCCGGTCGGTGCGGCCCAGGGGCCCGTATCACCTGCTGGGCTGGTCGTTCGGCGGACTCGCGGCCCACGCCGTCGCCGTCCGCCTCCAGTCCGAGGGCGAGGAGGTGGCCCCGCTCGCCCTGCTCGACTCCTACCCCCGCGATCCCGCCGCCCCGGTCGCCCCGGTGTCCGAGCAGGACGTGCTCGCCACCCTGCTCGACTTCGCCGGACACGCCGAGGAGGCCGCGGGCGACGGCGAACCCCTGCGGATCGCCGACGTCATGGAGATCCTGCGCAGCGGCGGCGGGCACCTGGCGGACATCGAGGAGAGCCGCGTCGAGGCCCTGACCGAGGTCTTCACCGCCAACACCAGAATCGCGGCGGCGCACGCGCCCGGCCGCTTCGACGGTGACGTCCTGCACTTCACGGCCACGGCCGGACGTCCGCCCGGGCTGCCCACGGCGGCCCTGTGGGAGCCCGCCGTCACCGGGCGCGTCGAGCGCCACGCCGTGGAGTGCACCCACCGGGAGATGTGCCGTCCCGAGCCACTGGCCCGGGTCGGACGCGTGCTGGCCGAGCGGCTGGACGCACACCCCACCACCTGATCAGACCCGAGGAAGAAGGAAACACAGCCATGACGAACCCCTTCGAGAACCCCGAGGCCACCTACCTGGTGCTGGTCAACGACGAGGGCCAGCACTCGCTCTGGCCGTCCTTCGCCGAAGTCCCGGCCGGCTGGGAGGTCGCACACGGGGAGGACTCGCGCGACGCCTGCCTCGCCTACGTCGAGGAGCACTGGACCGACATGCGCCCGAGGAGTCTGGCGCGGGCCATGGACGGGGCGGCTTCCTGACGCGTCGGCACGGACGCACCGGATCGTGAGGAGGACCGTTTTGCCTACGCACCGACCCCCCGTCGCCGGCGGCGTCGAGGAGGTGACGTTCACGCTGACGGCACAAGAGAGGGACCAGTTCCGCAAGGTCGCCGCCGAGGTGGCCGACGGGCTGCCCCACCCGGGCCTGGCCGACCCGGCGCTGCTGGACGACCCCGGCGTGCTCGCGGACATCGAGATCGCGGCGCGCTGGCTCCCGCCGCGCCTGGCCCGGGAGCTCAGCCGCTTCCGCACGCGGGGCAACGCGCACGGCACCCTGATCGTGCGGAACCTGCCGGTCGACGACGACCTGCCGCCGACGCCCGCCGACGGAGTGGCACCGGACTGGGCGCGGCTGCCGCTGGCCACCGTGGCCCAGCTCGCCACGGTGTCCTGGCTCGGGGACGTCATCGCCTACGCGGACGAGAAGTCCGGCCGCCTCGTCCAGGACATCGTGCCGGTCCGGGGTGCCGAGCGCCGGCAGGAGAACAGCGGCAGCGTGATGCTCGAACTGCACACCGAGGACGGCTTCCACCCCTTCAAGCCGGACTTCGTCACTCTGCTGTGTCTGCGCGCCGACCACGAGCGCCGCGCGCTCACGTCCACCGGCGCGATCACCCGGGCGCTGCCCCGGCTGTCGGCCGGGTGTGTCGCGACGCTGCGCCGGCCGTCGTTCCGGATCCGCCACAGCAGCTCGTTCAGCGGCGCGGGCGCGGGCGCGGGCGCGGGCGTAGGCGAAGGCGCTGTCTCGATGCCGCTGCCCGTGCTGTCCGGGCCGGACACCGAGCCCGAGCTGACCGCCGACTTCCACGCCATGGAAGCGGACGACGAGACCGCGGCCCGGGCCCTCGACGAACTGCGGGACGCCATGCTCGCCGTCCTGGTGGGCACGGTGCTCGACGCGGGCGACCTCATCGTCGTCGACAACCGGGCCGCCGTACACGGCCGCACCGGATTCCGGCCCCGCTACGACGGCCAGGACCGGTGGCTGCGGCGCTGCTTCGCCGTCGCCGACCTGCGCAGGTCCCGCGGCCTCAGGACGTCCGGGTCCCACGTGTGCGCACCCCTGCCGGCGGAGGGACGCCCGTGACGACCGGCCCGCTCGTCGGCGCGGCGGGGTCCGGCGCCGCCGCCCGGGCGCCGGGGGAGGCCGCCCCGGCGGTGCTCGCCGTGCGGGACCTGCGCAAGTCCTACGGCGAGTCGCCCGTCCTGCGCGGCGTCGACCTGGAGGTCCGGGCCGGGGAGATCGTGTCCCTGCTCGGGCCCAACGGCGCCGGCAAGTCGACCTTCGTGTCGATCGTGGCCGGGCTGCGCCGGGCCGGCTCCGGCTCGGTCACCATCGCCGGCGTCGACGCGATCGCGCAGCCCCGGGCGGCCCGGCGGATGACCGGCCTGGCACCGCAGGACCTGGCCGTCTACCCCGTGCTGAGCGCACGCCACAACCTGCGTCTCTTCGGCGAGTTGGCCGGCCTGCGCGGCAGGGAGCTCTCCCGGCGCATCGACGAGGTGGCCCGGGCGCTGCGCATCGAACCACTGCTGAACCGGCCCGCGGGCCGGCTCTCGGGCGGCCAGAAGCGCCGCGTGCACACCGCGATGGCGCTGCTGCACCGGCCGCGGCTGCTGCTGCTCGACGAGGCGACCGCGGGCGCCGACGTCGAGACCCGCACGTACCTGCTCGACGTGGTGCGCGAGCTGGCGGCGGACGGCTCGGCCGTCGTCTACTCCACCCACTATCTCCAGGAGGTGGAGATGCTCGGCGCGTCGGTCGCCCTGCTCGAAGCCGGCACCGTGATCGCCCGCGGCCCGGTCCGGGACCTGGTGGCCGGGCACTCCACCCCGGCAGTGGAGTTCCGGTTCGCCGGACCGGCGCCGCTCGTGGTGGCCGAGCCGGGCCGTGAGGACTTCGCCGTCCGCCGGGGCGACCTGCTGCGCATCGTCACGCCGGACCCGGCCGCCACGATCGCGGCGACGATCCCCGCCCTGGGCGAGGACGCCGGGCGGCTGCGGGGCGTGGAGATCGTGCAGGCCAGTCTGGAGACGGTGTACCTCGCCCTGACCGGACGCCGGTACGCCTCCGGCGGGCCGTCGTGAGGGGCCGCGCCGGCGTGGCCATCCTGCGCCACGAACTGCGGATCATCGGCACCATGCCGGGCACGACCCTGTTCGGGATCGCGATGCCGATCGTGCTCGCGGCCCTGACGCAGGGCCTGTTCACGAGCGCCGTCCCGGCCGGCAGCGCCGACGGCACCGGCGGCGCCGAACTCGCCGTCCCCGGCATGGCGGTGGCCTTCGCCGCCCTCGGCGCCGGGCGGTCGGGCTTCGCGTTCTTCCGCGACTACGGCTGGGGCACCTGGGACCGGCTCCGGGCCAGTCCGGCCTCGACCCTGGACATCGTCGTGGGCAAGGTGGCGCCCTGGGTGCTCATGTCGCTGGTGCAGATGCTCGGGCTGTTCGCCGCCGCGACACCCCTGCTCGGCTTCCGGGTCTCCGGCTCCTGGCCGGCCCTGGTCCTGGTGGTGTCCGCCACCGCGCTGTGCCTGTGCACCTTCGGCGCGCTGATGACCGCCGTCTCCCGCACCTCCCAGCAGCTCAACTCGATCAGCGGCGTCTGCGGGCTGGCGTTCGCGGCACTCGGCGGAGCCCTCGTCCCGCTGTCCGCCCTCCCGGACTGGGTGGGTACCGTCGCCCCCGCCTTCCCGACGTACTGGGCCGTGCGCGGACTGCACGCGGTCGTCCTCGACCAGGGAGGCCTGCCCGACGTGGCCGCCCCGACGGGAGCGCTGCTCGCCTTCACCGCCCTGTTCGCCCTCCTGACGACGGCCCGGTTCCGCGCGGGGGAGAGCAAGGTGTACTGGGGATGAGCGGCACGGCCGGCGCCCCATGTCGTTCGCACTGCTGTGCGTGACTCCGTAGGATCTCGGCGCGAGGCGATGCCGCAGTGGTCGTGTGCTCGCTCAGGAAACCCGGAGAACCCCATGCGCCGTCCCTTCGTGCTCGCCGCTGCCGCCGCGCTGCTGTGCGCCGGCTGCTCCACGGCCGACGCCGGAACCGGCGGCGACTCCGCCGCCGCCTCACCGTCCGCCGAGGCGTCTTCCGGCCCCCGGTCCACCGTGCGAGCGGCCGTCGCGGCGCTCCGCGAGAGCCGTGCCGCGTTCCGCCAGGAGATCGAACTGGAGGGCGAGAGGAAGGTCTACGGCCTCACCGTGACCGGAGACTTCGACTTCGCCGCGGACCGGGGCCATCTGGCGCTCGACCTCCCCGGCGGCGCCATCGACCACAGCGACCAGGTCTTCGCGGACGGCAGGATCTACCTCAGCGGGGTCCAGGGCATCGGCGAGGACACCTGGGGGGTCATGGACCGGGACCGGGCGGAAGCCCACTACCTGCTGCGGGCCCCGCTCAACGACCCCGAGCACCTCCTGCAGCAGATCGCCGCGATGCGCGAGGTCTCCCGGGAGGGCGAGGAGAACGTCCAGGGCGTACGCACCGTGCGCTACCGAGGCATCCTCGACCACCGGACGCTCACCTGGCGCATGGCCCCGGACACGCGCACCACGATGCAGCAGGCCCGCGATGCCCTGGGCGGCGACCTCCCGGTCTTCGCCGACGCCTGGATCGACAGCCGGGGGCGGCTGGTGCAGACCCGCACGCAGGTGAACATGTCCCGTACGCGGTCGACGCTGACCATGAGCCTGTCCGACATCGGCGAGCCGGTCCGCGTGACGGTTCCGCGAGCGGCGGACACGGTGCCCGTCAGCGAGGTCGGCGGCATCCTGAACGGCTGAGCCCCGGCGGTCAGGGGGCCGCTCCCCGCCCGGGGCCCGCGCCTTGTCAGGGCGCCTGCTCCTCGTCAGGGCGCTGAACGCCCCCGCCCGGGGCGATCAGCCCCGACTCGTAGGCGAAGACGACCGCCTGGACCCGGTCGCGCAGATCCAGTTTCGACAGGATGCGGCCGACATGGCTCTTGACCGTCGTCGGGCTGAGGAACAGCCGGGAGGCGAGCTCGCCGTTGCTGAGGCCCGTGGCGAGCAGCCGGAGCACTTCGAGTTCGCGCGGGGTCAGGGCGGACAACTCGCGGTGCGGGGCGATGGTCCGCGGCTCGTCCGGGCGGGCGAACCGCTCGATCAGCCGCCGCGTGATCGTCGGCGCGAGGAGAGCGTCGCCGGTCCGCACCAGGCGCAGGGCGGCCACGAGGTGTTCCGGGGAGACGTCCTTCAGCAGGAAGCCGCTGGCACCGGCCGTCAGCGCGGCGTAGACGTAGTGGTCGAGGTCGTACGTGGTGAGGATGACGACCCGCGTTCCACCGGGCCCGGCGTCCCCGACGATGCGCCGGGTGGCCTCGATGCCGTCCATCTCCGGCATCCGGATGTCCATGAGGACGACGTCGGGCCGCGTACGGCGCACCGCGGCGACGGCCTCGGCCCCGTCGGCCGCCTCGGCCGTCACCTCGATGCCGTCCGCGGCCAGGATCATCCTGAAGCCGGTGCGCACGAGGGCCTGGTCGTCGGCGATGACGGCGCGCAGCGGCGTCCGTTCCCCGGTCATGCCGCGCTCCACGGGATGCGGGCCGCCACCCGGTAGCCGCCGGCCGGTGTCGGACCAGCCGTCAACTCGCCCTCGTAGACCGCCAACCGCTCGCGCAGCCCGATGTGGCCGCGGCCGGTGCCCCGCACCGGCGGGGAGTCCCCGGTGCCGCCGGTGTCCGTGACCTCGATCTCCAGACAGGTGCCGGTGTGTCCGACGATGACGGACGCCCGTGCGCCGCGGGCGTGCTTGAGCGTGTTGGTCAGTGCTTCCTGTACGACGCGGTACGCCGCGAGATCCACCCCCGGCGGCAGCGACACCGTGACGTCCACGGGCGTACCGGCGGCCCGCACGCGGGCGACGAGCGCGTCCAGCTGCGCGAGCCCGGGCTGTGGCTCCAGGCCGTCGGGCCGTTCGTGGTGCGGTCCGGCCAACAGGCCCATCACGTGGCGCAGTTCGGCCATGGCGGCCCGGCCGCCCGCTTCGACGGCCAGCAGTGCCTGTTTCGACTGCTCGGGCGCCTTGTCCATCACTGTGCGGGCCGCGCCGGCCTGGATCACCATCACGCTCACATTGTGGGTCACCACGTCGTGCAGCTCGGCGGCGATGCGGGCACGCTCCTCCTCGACGGCGCGGCGGGTGGCCTCCTCCTGCGCGGCCTGCAGCTCCACGACCCGCTCCCGGCCGGCGGCCAGCCGCAGTTGCAGGAAGCGAACCAGGCTGGCCAGCATTCCCGCGACCAGGAGCACGAAGCCCGGGCTGGACCATCCGGGCAGCAGAGGATCCGCGTTGCGGAAGGCGAAACCGGACAGCGCGGCGGCACCGACCAGCACCACGATGGCCGCTGTCCGGTACCGGCTGTAGACCACGGCGCTGTAGGCGCCGACGACACAGGCCAGCACCGTGATCCAGGAGGCCGAGCCGCCGACCGCCAGTGCCCCGGCCAGCATCACCACGAACGCGGTCAGCGGATACCGGCGCCGTGCCGCCAGCGGCAGCGTCGACAGGACGACCAAGGGCCAGGAAACGGCGGTTGGTTCGGCCTCCGGGGGAAGCCGGCCGGGGCCGGGCGGCGAGGGCGGGGCCGGGATCCCCGTCGCGGGGTCCACCGAGGGGGGCTCCAGGGACACCGGCCCCTCACCGGGATACCGCACCGCCACGAACAGCGCGACGACGGTCATCACGCACGCCAGCACCACATCGGCCCGCACGGCCGACCGGGACAGCGGTGCGGCCGCTGCCTCCGGACGCAGCGCGTCGACGAGTTGCCGAGGCCGGCTGTGCCGGTCTTCCGTCTCCATCCGTGCATTGTGCTGTGCCGCGCGCCCGCCCCGCGTCCGCCTGCCCGCCCAACGGCATTGCCTCACAGGCCTCCTCCTCAGGTAGGAGTCCGCGGCGGAATCCTCCGCGGGAACGAACCGATGTCGGTTCCACGGCCGAGGCGCCCCGGGGCACGGCACGCCTAGGTTCGCGGCGCAGGCAACGGCACGTGCCGCTCGCGACCGCCAGAACGGACAACCCTCATGCAGCAAGTGATCGAACTGAAGGGCGTGGCCAAGCGCTACGACAGCGCCGGTGCGCCGGTGCTCGGACCGCTCACCCTCGACGTCGCCCAGGGCGAGGCCCTGGCCGTCACGGGCCCTTCCGGCAGCGGCAAGTCCACGCTGCTCCACCTCGTCGCCGGCCTGGACCAACCGACCGACGGCACGGTGACCGTGGCGGGGCGACGGATCGACCGGCTGAGCGAGCGCGCCCGCGCCCGGTTCCGTCGCGAACACATCGGCATGGCCTTCCAGTTCTTCCATCTCCTCGACGACCTCACCGTCACCGACAACATCCAGCTCCCGGCCCGGCTGGCCGGCGCCGGCCGACGTGACGCCGCGGCCCGCGCGGATGAGCTCATGGAGGCGCTCGGCATCCGGAAACACGCACGCGCCTATCCGGGGCGGCTGTCCGGAGGCGAACGCCAACGGGTCGCTGTCGCCCGGGCCTTGGTCAACCGGCCCGCGCTGCTGCTCGCCGACGAGCCCACCGGCGCGCTCGACAGCGCCTCGGGCCACGACGTCCGCGAGCTGCTGCGGGAGCTGCACCGCGCCGGCCAGACCATCGTGCTGGTGACGCACGACCTGACCCTGGCGGAGGCCTGCGCGAGCCGCACCGTTCACCTCGTCGACGGCCGCATCGCCCTCGACTCCCGTGCGCAGGCCGTCCGATGAGCCTGTTCGGCACCGGCGCGATCGGCCGGATCGTCCGCTCCGGGGTGGGCCGGCGGCGGGTGCAGACCGCGGTGATCGCCGTGGCCACGATGATGGCCGTCGCGTCGGCCGTCGTCGCCGGGTCGCTGATGGTCGCCGCGACCGCACCCTTCGACCACGCCTTCGAACGACAGCGGGGTGCGCACCTCACCGCCCTGTTCGACCCGGCCCGGACGATTGCGGCGCAGCTGGCCGGAACCGGGAAGCGGGCCGGTGCCACCGCAACCGCGGGGCCGTATCCGTCCCTGGTGTTCCGCCCGGTGGACCGGGCGGGCTTCCGGCTGCCGGCGCTCACCCTGGCCGGGCGTCCCGGCCCGGGCGGCGCGGTGGACCGCCTGGATCTCAAGTCCGGCCGCTGGGCCCGCGGTTCCGGCGAGATCGTGCTCGACGCGTCCTTCGAGGGGCCCGCCCTCGGCATCGGCGCCACCGTCAGGGCCGGGGACACCGCGAACGCCCTCACGCTCACCGTCGTCGGCTTCGCCGTGTCGGTCAGCCGGACCGCCCAGGCCTGGGCCACGCCCGCGCAGGTCGCCGCACTGGCCCCGGCGGGCAGCCCCGTCACGCGTCAGATGCTCTACTGCTTCGACTCCGCGGACACGAAGGAACAGATGCGTGCCGCCCGGGAGAGGCTGACCGGCTCCGTGGGCGCCCGGGCACTGCTGGGCACCCAGTCCTGGCTGGACACCAAACGCGCCGCCGAGCAGGGAGCGGCGGCGACCGTCCCGTTCGCGACGGCCTTCGGCCTGCTCGGCCTCGTGATGTCGGTGATCATCGTCAGCGGTGTGATCAGCGGTGCGGTCGGCACCGGCCTGCGCAGAATCGGCATCCTCAAGGCCATCGGCTTCACCCCGGGCGAGATCGTCCGCGCCTACGTGGCGCAGGCGATGCTCCCGGCCGGTGCCGGCATCGCCCTGGGAGTCGTCCTGGGCAACCTCCTGGCGGTGCCGCTGCTGTCGGAAACCGAGGCGCTCTACGGCAACATCCCGCTCGCGGTGGCCTGGTGGGTGAACGTCACGGTTCCGGCCGCCGCCTCGGTCGTCGTGGGACTCGCGGCACTCGTGCCCGCACTGCGGGCGGGAGGACTGCGCACGGTCGACGCCCTCGCGGCCGGCGGATCGCCGCGCACCGGACGCGGCCAGTGGGCACACCGGCTGACGGGGCTGCTGCCCCTGCCGCGACCGGTGACCTACGGTCTCGCCACCCCCTTCACCCATCCGGTCCGTACCCTCGCGATGCTGCTCGCGGTGGCGTTCGGCACGGTCGCGGCGACGTTCGCGGTGGGCCTGACCTCTTCCCTCACGGCGGTCGGCGCCGCCCAGGACCCCGAAAGCCGTGCCGCGGTCACGGTCACGACCACCCGGGCGAACACCGCCGCCCCTCCGCCGCCTCCTCCAGCACCGGGCGGCCGGCCCGGCCCGCCCCTCGCACACGGCCACGCGGCAGTGCCGTCGCCACGCGAGGCTGCCGATCCGGCGCAGGTGCGGGCCGCCGTCACCGCGCAGACGGGCACCGAGTCGTACTACGCCAAGTCCGAGACCGAGGTCACCGCGGCCGGGATCCCCGAGTCCCTCCAGGCCACCTTGTACGAGGGCGATGCGCGCGGCGGCAGCTACGCGATGATCTCCGGGCACTGGATCACCGGCAGGGGGCAGGTGGTGGTCCCGACGCGTTTCCTGGAACGGACCGGCACCACGGTCGGTGACACGGTGCGGGTGACCCACGAGAAGGAGACCGCGCGTCTGCGGATCGTCGGCGAGTCCTTCGACACCTCCGGCGACGGACTGCAGATCCACGCGGCCCTGGCCGACTTCCCGTCGGCCGAGCCCACCACCTTCCTCGTCGACGTGAAGGCAGGTGTCTCCGCCGACGAGTACGCCCGGAAGGTCGCCGCGGTCGTCCAGCCGCTCGGCGGCGACGCGACCACCAACGCCCCCTCGGGGCAGGAGGGCGTCATCCTCGTGATGTCCGCGATGGCGGCGCTGCTCACGGCGATGCTGGTCTGCGTGGCCGGCCTCGGCGTGCTCAACTCCGTGATCCTGGACACCCGCGAACGCGTCCACGACCTCGGCGTGTGCAAGGCGATCGGCATGTCCCCACGGCAGACCACGAGCCTCGTGCTCGCCCCGGTGACCGCCATCGGGGCGCTCGGCGGGCTGCTGGGCGTGCCGGCGGGATACGCGCTGCACGGGCTGGTCATGCCGGTGATGGGCCGTGCCGCGGGCACCGTCCTGCCGCCGGCGGTCCTCGACGTGTACGAGCCGGTGCAGCTTCTGCTGCTGGGCCTGGGCGGGGCCGTGCTCGCGGTACTGGGCGCACTGGTCCCGGCGGGCTGGGCGGCCGGGACACGTACGGCCACGGCACTGCGCACCGAGTGACGCACGGCGGAGGGAGAGTCGCCGTGCCCGCCCCCGAGGGTTGTTATGACGGTGGTCATGATGGATGCTGCCCCTTGGCGTTCGCCGCAACGGAGCAGTCGAGCCGGGAGGACCGGAAGATGAGCGACAGCGTCGCACGGGCGATGTGGGAGAGGTTCGAACCGGTCCACCAACTGGTCTACTTCACCGCCGAGGTCCGCGAGGCCATGGACGCTCTCGGGCTGCGGGGCTACTGGATGGGCTATTTCGCCCAGCGGGCGGCGCCTCTGGGCCCGGCCCCCGCGTCCGTCGTCTCCAGCTGCTTCTACGTCTTCCACCCGGACCGGGTGGCCAGAGCGCTGCCGGACGCCTGGGCTCTGGCTTCCCCGCAGCAGGTGATCGAGGCGCGCGAGCGAGCCGTGGACGCCGCGATGACCGGCCTCTTCGGTGCCGAGGTCATCGCCTCCGCCGAGCTGGCCGAGGCCGCCGACCTCGCCTGGGAGGCCGCCCGCGCCGCGGACACCGCGGGCCGGGTGCTCGGCGCGGCCAACCAGGCCCTGCCCCGCCCGGCCCAGCCCCACGTCAGGCTGTGGCAGGCCCTGACCACCTTGCGCGAACACCGCGGCGACGGCCATGTCGCCGTGCTGGTGGGCCGTCGTCTGGGGCCGGTCGAGGCACTGGTCCTCAAGAGCGCGACAGGTGAGACCGACGCGGAGTTCCAGCGGCACATCCGGCAGTGGGACGCCGGGCAATGGCGGCTCGCGCAGGCGGAGTTGCGCGGGCGCGGCTGGATCGACGGGGAAGGCCGCCTCACCGGTGCCGGAGCGGCCGCGCACGACGCGATGGAGGCCGACACGGACGACGCGGCGGCCGTGCCGTGGCGGACGCTGGGCGCCGACGGCACCACCCGCCTCGCCCACCTGCTCGAACCGCTCGCCCGACGCGTCCTGGACTCCGGCATCGTGCCGGCCGGCAACCCGGTCGGACTGACGCGGACCACCTGGGGCACCACCGGCTGACCCGGTCGCGGGGGGCGGGCGGATGGTCCGTGCGGGTGCACCCCGAGGCGGTCGGTGCACGGTGGGGTAGGTCCTTCCCATGAAGGCACTGGTGATCAACTGCACCCTCAAGAAGTCCCCCGAGCCGTCCAACACCGCGGCCCTCGCCCAGGTGGTCGGCGAGTGGCTGGCGGAGCACGGCGGCGTGGAGGTGGAGCACCTGCGCGCCGTCGATCTCGATGTCCACCCGGGTGTCGTCAGCGAAGCGGTGGCCGAGGGCGACGACTGGCCCGCCGTCCACGCCAAGCTGGTGCAGGCACAGATCCTGATCATCGCCTCCCCGACCTGGCTGGGCCGGCCGTCGTCGGTGGCCCAGCGCGTCCTGGAGCGCATGGACGCGATGCTCTCCGAGACGGACGACGACGGCCGCCCCGTCGCCTACAACCGCGTCGCGGGCGTCGTCGTCACCGGGAACGAGGACGGCGCGCACCACGTGATCAGCGAGATCAACGGCGCCCTGTGCGACATCGGCTACACGATCCCCGGACAGTCGTGGACCTACTGGCACCTCGGCCCCGGCCCCGGCCCGGACTACCTCGACGATCAGCGGGGGCACGACTGGGCCCACAAGACCGGCCGGGCCATGGCGGCGAACCTGTACGGCACGGCCCGCGCCCTGGCCGCTCACCCCCTGGGCGCCCCGCCGCAGTGACCTCGCGGAGCGGCGAAGGTCGCAGCGCGGCCCGCCCGGCATAACCGGCCGGATGCGGGGGACTAGAAGGTGGCTCGGGGTGCCCGGGGGCAGCCGAGGTGTCACATGACCGGAGTACAGCCAGGTCCTCGTCGTGCGGTCAGCCGCCTGGGGGAAGGGCTCTGAGGGGAGAGGCGTCACCATGATCGTTCCGGCGGAAGGGCAGCTGAGGGCTGCGCTGGCCCGATTCGCTTCTGCTCGTATCGAGCACGACGTGCGCCCCACCGGCCGCACCAGCCGGGCACTCGAAGACGCCACGTACACCCTTTGCGTGATGACCGGATCCCGCACGCCCGAGCAGGCCCTGTCGGCAGCCGACGCCCTGCTCGCACAGTACGGGGCCACCCGGTCGGGTGCCTCGACGGAGGACAAGACGCTGGCCGCATAGAAGGCCGTCAGGCAGGGGGCAGCTGCCGCCGGGCCTCGGCCGCCGAGGTGTCCGTGGCGAGGGCGGCCTTCCGTACGTCGGCGCCGGCCCCGGCCTTCCGTACGGCTGCCGCCAGCTTCCGCGACTGGCCGAGGTGCTCGATCAGCGCGGACCGCAACAGCCGGTCGAAACGCGGACCCCGGGCCGCCCGCAACGCCCGCATCTCCCGCGCGTCGACCATGCCGGGCATGTCGTGCCCCTCGTGCGGGTTGTCGTCGGGTACGCCCCGGGCAGCCAGCAGGGTGCGCAGGACCGCGAGCCGGTCCCGGTGCCGTACGGCGGTCTCGGCCGCCCAGTCCTTCATGCGGGTGCTGCCGCTCCGCTGCGGCGCGAGTTCGAGAATCCGCCTGGCCTGGTCGTCCATGGCGATCGTCAGCTGGAGCCAGCCGACCTCCGTGGCGTTCGGAGCGCCCGGTGAGGTCGCGCCGGCCGCCGGACGTGGTGCGGCCGGATGGGCGGAAGGCGGCGAGGACGCGCACCCCGACACGGCCAGCGCGCAGAGCAGAGCAGCGACGGCGAGGTTCCTCGTACCGCCGCGCGAGGGGTCCGTCATCGCCGCTCCTCGGTTCGTTCGCCGTGTCGGGGCTGATCGGTGGGGCTTCGAAGGGATCAGGAGGGGTTGCCGTCCGCGCCGCACTTGACGATGGCGTTGATGCAGGTGGTGACCCGGCGGGCGAGTTCGTTCTCCGGCCAGGCGTTGAAGAAGTCACCGTGCATCGTGTAGCCGGGCCCGGAAGCCAGTCGCAGTCCCTGGGTGCTCCCCGAGACGGGGTAGCGCAGGACCTGGCGCAGTTTCGGCACCGGCACGGGATGGCTGGCCGGGCAGGCTCCGTTGACCGGGTAGGACATGTGGCTCTTGTGGTCCGCGGAGTCCAGGTTCCTGCCGTCCCAGCACTGCGGGAAGTCCAGGTAGGACTCCAGCATCGATCCGGCCGGGCAGGTCACGAAGTCCTTCGAGGGGTTGACCTCCCCATGGTGCAGGCAGGACCAACGGGCGATCGACGTGGGGTCGTCGACGCCGGTCGACTTGGCGTTGCCGGCCACGATGCGCAGCCCCTGAGGGAACGGACGGATGCGCTGGATGACGTCGTCGCGCACCCCCTCGCCCAGGTAGTAGAAGGTCGTGCCGGTGGGCTCCACGGGCTGGTCGTCGCGGTAGAGCGTGGGCACCCAGTACGACGACGTGTCCACCGCCGGAGCGCAGGTCGAGGACGAGCCGAGCAGGTCGGTGACGTCGGTGTGCGCGTTGGTCACCCGGCTGCCGAAGAAGCTGTGCATGTGGGACGCCCCGGGCAGGCCGGGGAAGACGATCGGATCGTCGGGGAGCCGGTGGCTGTAGGGGCACTCGGCGAGGAACTCCGCCACGCGGACCACCTGAGCGGCCTGCGGCGCGGCGTCGAGTGCGGTGGAGTCCGCATCCGGCCGGGGTGCACCGGCGCCGCTGAACAGGGTGGCGCATAACAGGGCCAGGGCCGCCAGGGCGGTCGGCCAGGCGCGTCGCCTCAGCGGACGGTCCGTGGGCGGGCGGGGGGAAGCTTTCGGCACAGCACTCCTCCTAGGGAAGTGGTGGGGGCTGTCTCCCGGAACCGGTTCCGGAACCGGTTCCGGGTCTGGCGAGAGTGAACGGCACTGTCATGTCGGCGTCAATACTTCTCGTAGTGATCGGTACATTCCGAAGCTCGGACGTCTTCAACGGTTGACGCCGGCACCCGGTGCTCCCTTCCACCGCTCGCGAGGCGCCACGGCCGAGCGCGCCGGTCGACCCGGCGCCGCCGCATAGGGTGTTGCCGTCGGAGCCGGCCGCCGGGGGAGGTATGTCATGCGGGTCACCATCGCGGACGTGGCTCGGATCGCGGGCGTGAGCAAGACGACCGTCTCCCGCGTCCTCAACACGCGGGGCGAGGTGGATCACGCCACACGCGCCCACGTCCGGGAGGTCATCGAGCGGCTCGGATACGTGCCCAGCTCGGGCGCGGTGGGCCTGGCCCGGGGAAGCAGCCGTACGGTCGGCATGCTGGTGCCCTCGCTGACCTGGCCGTGGATGGGGGAGGTCTTGCAGGGCGTCGTCGACACCGTGGAGGAGGCCGGGTTCGGGCTGCTGCTGTTCACCTGCAACCGGGGCACCGACTCGGTCGCACGGTTCACCAGCCAGGTCTCCGCCCGCGCCTTCGACGGACTGGTCGCCGTGGAGCCCGAGGACACCCTGGCCATGCTGACGGCGCTGCACCGCAAAGGGCTCCCCGTCGTGCTGATCGACGACCGCGGCCGCCATCCCGAATTCCCGCACGTCACCGCGGAGAACCGTGAGGGAGGTGCCGCGGCCGCACACCATCTGCTGTCCCTGGAGCGGCACAGGCCTCTCGTCGTCGCGGGGCCCCTGCGCTTCGGCTGCGTCCGTGACCGACTCGACGGCTTCGGCGGCGTGTATGCCGAAGGCGGCCACCCGCTGGACCCCGCGCTCGTGGTGGAGAGCGACTTCACCGAGGCCGGCGGCCGCGCGGCCGTGCGTCGACTCCTCGGCGAAGGCCACACCTTCGACGCCGTCTTCGCCCACAACGACCTCGCCGCCATCGGTGCTCTGGCGGCCCTGCGCGCGGCCGGTCTGCGCGTACCCGACGACGTGGCCGTGATCGGCTTCGACGACATCCCGATGGCCGGCCTGACCCACCCCGCCCTCACCACGGTCCATCAGCCCATGCGGACCATGGGGGAGACGGCGGCGCGGATGCTCCTCGCGCAGTTGACGGGCGAGGAGCCGTCCAGGGCGTCCGCCGTGCTGCCCACGTCCGTCGTCGTCCGCGAGTCCACGGTCGGCCCCTGAACTGTTTCTTCGGCGCTCTTTATTGACGGGTTCATGCCCTGTCAGTTTAATCAGGCCTTAACTTAAGGCAGTTGGACGGTGCCGATCGCCGCACTCGTCCCTTGTCTTCGCCTTCAAGGCGTGAAGGTGAGCACCCCCCACAGAGAGGTCATGCCATGACCCGGCTCCTCAGACTCCCGCTCACGCGCGGAACCCCCGCCCGGCGGCGGCCCGGCGCAGCGACGACCGTCCTGCTCCTGGCCCTGGCCCTGCTCACAGGGCCCGGCCTGACCGCACCGGCCGCGGCGGCGGGGGAGCGCGTCGACGTCTGGCTCACCACGACGTCGGACTCGGCGGGCCGCAACGTCACCCGCGGACTCGCCCAGCAGACCCCCGTGAACTTCGGCTCCCCCGGCGGCAGCGCCGACCAGACGATCAGCGTCAACGAGTCCACCACCTACCAGCAGTTCGAAGGTGGCGGCGCCTCCATCACGGACACCACCGCCCACCTGCTGCGCGGCGGCGCGATCAGCGCCTCGACCCGTGACACCGTGATGCGCCGCCTGTTCTCCCCCACGGACGGCATCGGCCTCTCCTTCGTCCGCAACCCCATCGGGGCCTCGGACCTGTCCCGGCCCGGCCACGTCTCCCTCGACGACACCTGCTGCGACCTCAACGACTTCGGCGCCAACGGCTACGACACCAACGTCCGCCTGCTGACCGTCCAGGCCAAGCAGCTCAACCCCGCGCTGCGCGTCAAGGGCGTGCCGTGGAGCGCGCCGGGCTGGATGAAGGACAACGGCCGCATGGACCAGATGGGCTGGCTGAAGTGGGAGTACTACCCCATGTACGCCCAGTACCTGGTGAAGTACATCCAGAGCTACCAGGCGGCCGGCGTCGACATCGACTACCTCTCGGTGCAGAACGAGCCGAACTGCTGTCAGGCCGGCAACCCCACCGCCATGAACTACCCCGGGATGAGCTGGAACGCCTCCGGGCTGATCGAGTTCACGAAGAACCACGTGTACCCGGCCTTCCGCGCGGCCGGCATCGACACCAAGGTCCTCGTGCACGACTGGAACTACGGGGACTACCCCACCATCGGAGCCCCCATCCTGGCGGACGCCGGTGTGCGTAACGACCCCCTCTTCGGCGGCATCGCCTGGCACGGCTACGCCGGGGACCCCGCCGTGGGCAGCCAGGTGCACGACCAGTACCCGAACGTACGGCACTTCAGCACCGAGCACTCCGGCGGCACCTGGATCGGAAACCAGCACAACGAGGACCTGGCGGACATCATCAACTACGCCCGCAACTGGAGCAGCAGCCTGGTCAAGTGGAGCCTGGCCCTGAACCAGAACATGGGACCGCACAACGGCGGTTGCGGCACCTGCACGGGTCTGATCACCGTCCAGGAGGGCGGGCCGCGTGCCGGGCAGGTGGACTACACCGTCGAGTACTACACCACCGGCCACCTCACCAAGTTCGTCAGGCCCGGCGCACACCGGATCGCCTCCACCGCCGGCACCGCCGTGCCCAACGTCGCCTGGCGCAACCCGGACGGCTCCAAGGCGCTGATCGCGCACAACGGCAGCGCCTCGGCCCGGTCCGTCCGCGTCGACTGGGGCGGCCAGTCGTTCCACTACACACTGCCCGCCCGCACGACCGCCACCTTCACCTGGTCCGGTACGCCGTCGGGCAACCCGGGCGGCGCCACGGGCAGCCTCGTGGGGCTGGCCGGCAAGTGCCTGGACGTCGCCGGCGGCAGCAGCGCCGACGGCACGGCGGTGCAGCTGTACGGGTGCAACGGCTCGACGGCCCAGCGCTGGACGGTCGGTTCGGACGGGACGGTCCGCGCTCTCGGCAAGTGCCTGGACGTCAGCGGGGCCTCGACGGCCGACGGAGCCCGGGTGCAGCTCTACACCTGCAACGGCACCTCGGCGCAGCAGTGGTCGTACAACTCGTCCACCCACGACGTCGTCAACACCGGAGCGGACAAGTGCCTGGACGTCACGGGCAACAACTCCGCCGACGGCACACCCGCCCAGATCTGGACGTGCACCGGTGGGGCGAACCAGAAGTGGACGCTGAACGCGGCCTGACCCACGCGGCCGGGCCCCCGGGGGCCCGGCCTTCCCGCTCACCCGCCGCCCGGTCAGCTCGTCCTGGGCTTCGTCACCGGTCGGAGCCGCGGGCGCGCTGCGCCTCGTACAGATTGCGAGGACGCACCACGTCGGTCGTCCCGTACAGCTCCAGACGGCTGTGCAGGTCACCGGCGAAGTCGGGCGCGTCGATCTGGTCGAACTCACGGACCTCGTTGATGCCGACCGTCGCGGAGAACGGGGCCAGTCCGTCGATCTTCATCAGGCCCGCGCGCCCATTGGTCACACGGATGTTCCAGTGGGTGAACCGGGCCCCGAACAGGGGACCGGCGCTGGCATCACCGCCGTGGCGGCCGTTGTTGTGCACCGTGATATCGGTGCGGACGTTGGCGAAGGGCATGCCGCGGTGGCTGTCGAAGGTCCCCATCCGCATGTCCCCCCTCGACCAGACGTTGTAGGAGGACAGGCCCTCGACATTGATGCCGTGCAGTTGGGTGCCGCCGGGAGCCGGGGTGGTGCGCTCCTCGATGGTGAAGTCCTCGATCAGATTGTCGTGTGAGCCATCGCGGCAGAAGTACGGGTGGTGGGTGCCCCGCCCCGTGACACGGGTGCGGCGCAGGGTGCACGCGGACGCGGCGACCAGACCGAAGCCGTTGTCGGTGTGCCGGACCGTCACGTCGTCCACCCAGCAGTCGTACGCGCACTGCAGCACGACGCCGTTGTACCCCAGGTCGAGCAGATGGGGCCGCTGCGGAGTCTCCACCACCTCCAGGGTCAGCCCCTCGACGCCCGCGCCGGTCAACTCCGGTACGTGCGTGGTGAGCAGCGGCTCCCACTCGGGGCGCAGGTCGAGCGGGAGGGGACGCTCCAGGGTCACCCGCCGCCCCCTGACCCGGGTCACGCGGACGGGCCACTCGTAGGGCACGTACGACAGCAGCTTGCTCTTGTCGCTCCACGTGTAGCCATCGGGGCCGGTGCCGTCGCCCGCCATGCGCTTGAGCAGGGTGTGCCCGGCGTCGTCGGAGAGCCGGAGCAGCACCAGCGCGCCGGGGCGCAGCGTGGCCGGGTCGGCCACCGTCACCGTCGTGTCGCCCCTGCGCGCGGGGGTCACTGCGGTGAGCGTCCGCCATTCGTCACGCCGGTTCCCGGTCCAGCCCTCGAACGGCCACGCCTGCGCTCTGATCGCGGAGGTCAGGGAAGCGAAGCGGGCCTCGGGCGCCAGCCAGATGAGCCCACCCGCCCACGACCAGGACGATTTGTCGCCGCCGTAGCGGGAGCCGTACGCGCCGATGAGCTCGGTGAGGTTCTTCGCCGCGTACAGCGTCGTACGGTCGCTGCCCGCGCCGCGCAGGACGACGTGGGAACGGCCGAGGCGGATCAGGTCGTCGATGCGGAAGGTGCCGGGCGGGATGACGACCGTGCCGCCACCGGCCCTTCCGGCGGCGGCGATGGCACGGTTGATGGCCGGGGCGCAGTCCGTGCGGCCGTCCGCGACGGCGCCGAAGTCGCGGACGTCGGCGACCACCGGGCGGCGGGGCAGCCGCGGCGATCCGCCACGGAAGCCCGCCCGTCCGACGAACGGGATCTGCGGATGCCGGTACGGGTCGCGCGTGAACTCGCCCCACAGCTCCGGCACATGACCGGGTGCGGCGGGAGCGGCGGGCGCGGCGGGCGCGGCGAACGCTTTTCCGCTCCCCGCGAGGGCACCGGCGGCGACGGCCGCGGCCGCGGCACTGCCGAGCAGCGTGCGTCTGCTGATTCCGGGGGTGGTGCCGGACTCGATGCCCTCCATCTCGCCAACCTCCTGATCACACGCAGGACGCCTTCGAGCAGGGAGCCTGGCACACGACCGGAGCCCAGTACACCCACGTGCACGACGTTTATGTACGTGAACGGCGGGTCGGGTAGGTGGGCTTCAGTGGGAGCCGGTCTGCTGGATGCTGTCGCCACGGTTGTTCAGGGCGATGTAGGTGCCGATGCGACGGAAGTCGTTGATCACGCCGAAGAGGCTCTTGTTCGTCGGCAACAGAGCCCTCAGGGCGGGCTTGTCGGCCAGGCGGGCGTCCAGCATCTCCTTGTAGGCGTTGTAGACCCGCGCCGTGTAGTTGGGTTCCTTCGCGGCGTTCATCCGGTAGTCGTTGGTGACCGCGATGGACGCCAGGTCCATGAGGTAGCAGTCGAACAGGTCGGTGACGTCCGAGGCCTTCGCGCCCTCTTCTCCCGACTGCGCCTGCCGGGCGAGGGTCTCGGCCATCTCCACGACGATGGTCCGGTAGATGCCGTGCCGCGTGCTGCTGGGGAAGGCCGCCATGATGTGGTCCGCCTGCCCGGCGCCCCGGGTGCTCATGGTGCGGGGCGTGGCCAGATCCGCCAGCCCCGGCACGGGCAGCGGAATGTCCTGGAACATCGACTCCTCGTCGGGGATGTTCCCGTTGCGGGAGGCGAGCGGGTGCAGGCCGATCTCATGGGCCAGCATGCCCATGAGGTAGCCCGTGTCGTACTTCTCGAAGTAGTAGCTGGCCAGATTGATCTGCACGCCCTCGTCGCCCATGTCCCGTACGTCGGCGGGAGTCTCCGTGGTGCGGACGTGCAGGGTGATGCGGACGGGACGGGAGCCGACGTAGGCCCGGATGGTCGGGTGCTCCCGGAGCAGCTCGATGACCCGGACGGCCTTGTCGCGGTACTTCCCCTCGGTGTGCCTGAGGTTGGTGAACTCGTAGTTCCCCGACCGGAAGGGGGTGGCGACCGGCTGCGGGGCAGCGGGGCCGGGGTCGGGGCCGGGGTCGGCGTTCTGCGGCATCTGGGCCGGCACTTCCGTGGCCGGTGTACCGCTCGTGGGGGCGTCGGCAGAGGGCAGGGAGACGGGGTCGACCCAGACGGCGGAGCGCGGGGTCGCAGTGGCTCCGCCTCGGGTCTCCGCCCAGGTCCGGTCCGTGTCCTGCTCGCCGGAGCCGGGCAGGGGCTCGACGTCGCCGATCAGTGCCTGCAGCAGCTGCAGATGACGGCCGCGCAGACCGGCCGCGGCGAGAGAGGCGTCCTCGGGAGCCTCCTCCAGGGCGCCGAGGAGGCTGCCGGGGATGTGGGGACGGTGCGGGGTGTCGGCGTCGCGGTACTCGTCGCGCAGACCGAGCTGATGGGTGAGCTCGTGCACCAGGTGGACGGGGTCGGCGTCGGTCCACCAGGTCGTCTGGTCCATGGTGCGGTCGAGGCCGGCCAGGTCCACGGTCAGGTGCGGCGACTTGCCGGTGGTGCCGGCTCCGGCGGCGGGGTCGACGCGTTCGACGGTGATGTGGAGGCGGTCGCCACCGGGGAGGAGGTGGCCGGGGGCGTTGAGGAACTCGTGCACGCCCGCCTGGAGCTGGGCGAAGACGCGGGCGGCATCGTCGTCCGTGCCGCGCAGGGCGATGCGGACGGTGAGGTCGGTGACGGGTTCGCCGTCGTAGGTGAACCGGCGGGCGTCGAAGCCCGAGCGGACGACGAACCGCGGACGCCGGTCGCGAGCCCTGCGGGGTGGAGTGTCGCTGGTGCTGGTGCTGGTGCTGGTGCTGGTGCTGGTGGCGGTGCCGGATGCGGCGGGCGACGGCGCCGGGTTGTCGGCCGCGGGGGCGAGGCGGGGGCGGGTCCCGCCGGAGTCGCCGCCCTGCTGCGGTGGGGCGGTCTGGATGCTGTCGCCCTGGTTGTTGAAGGCGAAGCTGGCTCCGAGGCCGAGGAAGTTGTTGGTGACGTTGTACCAGCTCTTGTTCGCAGGCAGCAGGTCCCGCACGGGGCTGTCGGCCGGCAACTGCGCGGCGAACTGCTCCTTGTAGGCGTTGTACACCCTGGCCGTGTAGCGGGGTTCCCAGGCCGCGTCCTTACGGCGGTCGTTGGTCACCGCGATGGTGGCCAGGTCCATCAGGTAGGTGTCGACGAGGTCGGTGACGTCCTTGGCCTTGGCGCCCTCCTCGCCGTTGCGGGCGTCCTCGGCGAGGACGTTGGCCATGGTCAGGACGATGTCGCGGTAGATCCCGTGGCGGATGGTGTGAGGGAAGGCGGCCATGATGTGGTCGTCCTGGCCGGCGCCCTCGGTGTTCATGAAGCGGGGTTCCTTGAGCGTCTCCAGGCCAGGGACCAGCAGAGGCATGCCCCGGTAGAGGTCCTCCTCCTCGGGGATCTTCGTGTTCCGGCCGGCGAGGGGGTGGAGGCCGATCTCGTGGGCGAGCATGCCCATGATGTAGCCGGTGTCGTACTTCTCGAAGTAGTAGCTCGCGAGATTGATGTCGACACCGTCGTCGCCGCGGTCGGTCACGTCGGCAGGCGTCTCCGTCGTCCGCACGTGCAGGGTGATGCGGACGGTCCGATCACCCACGTAGTCGCGGATCGTGTCGTGCCTGCGCAGCAGCTCGATGATGCGGATCGCCTTGTCGCGGTACTTCTCGTTCGTGTGCTTGAGGTTGGTGAACTCGAAGTTCCCCGACTTGAACGGGGCGAGGACCGGCTCCGCTGTGGCAGGCGTGGTGTTGTTGGATTGCGGCATACGGGGCGCGACGACGCCGGTGGTGGCCGGTGCGGATGCGGTGGGTTGCTGGATGCTGTCGCCGCGGTTGTTGGTGGCGATGGCGGTGGCGAGTTGGGTGAAGTTGCGGGCGACGCCGAACAGGGTCTTGTTGGAGGGCAGGAGGTTTTTGAGGGTGGTGTTGTCGCCGAGGGTGTCGCGTAGTTGGTCTTTGTAGGCGTTGTAGACGCGGGCGGTGTAGTTGGGTTCTTTGACGGCGTTGAGTCGGTAGTCGCTGGTGACGGCGATGGAGGCGAGGTCCATCAGGTAGGTGTCGAACAGATCGGTGACGTCCTGGGTTTTGGCGCCGGGGACGCCGGCGCGGGCGCGGCGGGCGAGGACGTCGGCCATGTCGATGACGATGCTGCGGTAGAGGCGGTGGCGGATGGTGGCGGGGTAGGCGGCCATGATGTGGTCGCGCTGGCCTGCCGTTTCGGTGTTCATCACGCGCGGGGGGTTGAGGTCGGTCAGTCCCGGCACGGTCAGGGGCATGCCCTGGTAGGCCTCCTCCTGTTCGGGGATGTCGGGGTCCCGGGACGCCAGGGGGTGGAGGCCGATTTCGTGGGCGAGCATGCCCATGATGTAGCCGGTGTCGTACTTCTCGAAGTAGTAGCTGGCGAGGTTGATGTCCACGCCGTCGTCGCCGCGGTCGATGACGTCGGCCGGGGTCTCCGTCGTCCGTAGACGCAGGGTGATGCGGACCGTGCGGTTGCCGATGTAGTTCCTGATCGTGGTGTGCTCGTCGAGCAGTTCGGCGATGCGGACGGCCTTGTCGAGGTAGCGGTCCGTCTGGTTGAGGTTCGTGAACTCGAAACGGCCCAGCTTGAACGGCCGCAGCAACGGCTCCGCGGCCGTGGACGGTGTGGCCGTGCCGGTGCCGGACAGCGTGCTCAGGTCGGTCGCCTCTTCCTCCTCCTGGATGGTCGGCTCAGGGGCCGGGGTGCGTGGCAGGAGGGGGACGACGTCGCCGCCGCGGCGGCGCAGGCGCAGGTGCGGGCTGTCGGAGGACGGGCCCGCGTAGGTGTGGGCGGTGCCGTTCTCCTCGATCAGGGTGATGGTGGTGCCGGTCGCGGCGGCGGCCCACCGCGCCACCGCACGGTCGGCCTCAGGGCTCCACGGGGCTTCGGACAGGTGCCGGCGCAGATGCCCTTCGAGGGCCTCGGGGCTCGGTGCGGGGGCGCCCCGCCTGGTGCGCAGGGGCGGGGGCGAGAAGAGCGTGGCGCGTTCGGCCGGGTCGCCGGGCAGGCCGTTGAGTCGCATCAGCAGCGAGGGTGTGGCGTCGGCGCGGGTGCGCAGGCGTGCTGCCTCGCGGTGGTGCAGTCCGGGCTGCTCGGCGGCCTGGCGCAGGGCGGTGGAGAGCGCGCCGAAGAAGCCGTTGCCCCGGCCGGTGTGCGGTCCCTGGGTGTAGGTGGCGCCGTCGGGTGCGGTGAGGACGCCGTCGCGGTCGAGGCGGTAGCGCGGGCCGGAGGTTGTGGCGGGCGGCATCCAGGGCGGCGTGGAGTGGCTGCGGTGCGGGGTGGGCCGCGGGGCGGCGGTGTCCGTACCGGGAGTGGTGAGGGCGGGGGCCGGCAGTGGTGTGGTGACCGGGGGCGGGGTGCCCGGGGGCAGGGCGGCGTGGAAGAAGTCGCCGGCGGCGAACAGGACCGGGTCGGTGGCCGGTCGTACGGTGGCCGGATCGGTGCCGTGCGGGAGGAAGAGCTGACTGCGGCCTTCGCCGGTGACGACGGTGAGGGGCGTGCCCAGGACGCGGGCGGCGAGGGCGGGCAGCAGGTCGGCGCCGCCGTGGTCGCCGGCACGGCGGCCGGGCGGGGTCTGCTCGCCGTCCACCGGCTGGGCGCCGGTGTCCTGCCGTGGTTCGCTCGCGAACGGGCGGGACAGGGCGAGGACGGCCAGGGCGACACGCTGGTCGGGGGTGGGCCAGAAGGTCTGCGGGAGACGTCCGAACGCGTCGAACTCGGCCTGCTGGGCCGGGGTGAACTGAAGCCCGGCGGTGTCGATCTCGTCCTGGGTGAAGGTGTCGGCGGAGTCCAGGGCGAGCGAGTCGAGCAGGTCGTGATTGCTGTCCTCGCCCAGTGCCCAGGCGAGGCGGTCGCGTGCGGCGCCCACGGCCTCGGCGGTGATCGCGGGGTCACCGGGGGCGGCGCTGAACCGGTCGGCGAGGTCGGTCCCGAGCAGATGGGCCAGTCGGCCCCGGTCGGCCGCGACGGCGAGCAGCGCGTGGAAGAACGAGGCGCCGTCGTGCGGCACGTCGTGCACCTCGCGCACGGTGGCGCCGTCCGGTGAGGTGAGGATGCGCGGAGTGGAGTCGGTTGCGGCGCTGACGGTGTAGGGGACGGGTGCCTCGGAGCGCCAGGCCGGCTCGGTGTAGGCGGGCCGTTCCGGTGCCGGGGTGGTGGACTGGCCGCGGTGGTGGGCTGTGAGGCGGGTCGCGGCGAGGTGCAGGCGGTGGTGCTCCGCCGCGGCGGCGTCGGTGCGCTGCTCCCAGAGACGGGCCTCGTCTCGGGCGGCCTGCCAGGCGGTGACGGCCGGTGAGGTGGGCACGGAGGCCGGGTCGGTGGAGGGGGCGCCGAGCGCTGCCTGTTCCTGCGGGGTGAGGTCGAGCCAGGTGTCGCGGGCGCGTGCGCGGGCGTCGTAGTAGCGCTGTTCGGCCGTGGCCAGGTCGGCGGCGGCTTTCGCCTGGGCGTCCCAGGCGGCGCTCACGTCGTCGGGGTAGGTGGTGTCGTCGAGGAGGCCGTAGTCGCGGGCGATGTCCTCGCGCAGCCAGACCAGGGCGGTCGTGCGGGCCTCCGCCGCGCGGGGGCCGCGCCGGGCCTTGCCGAGGGCGTGCAGCGGGCGGCTGTCGGTCACCTGGTGGTGCACCTCGGAGACCGCCAGCCAGCTCACCGGGACGGCGAAGAGCATGCTGCGGTCGGTGACGACCTTGAGATGGGTGCCGAGGGTGGTGTCCGCCGAGCCCTTGAGGGCGGTGCTGTCGTTCGCGCCGCCGATGGGGACCGTGGCGCCGGGGTTCGTCACACCCGCGTTGCTGTTGCCCGCCAGCGGGGAGGTGCCCACCGCGCCCTCGACGTTGTCGGTGATGCCGGCTTCCAGGGCGTCGGAGGTCTTGCGGCGCTGCATGGCCTCCATGCGCGGCTTGTTCTCCACGGCGAGCAGACGGGCGCCGGTGCGGTGCATCTTCGCGTAGAGGCGGGAGTCGGCGGTGTGGGACTGGCCGAGGAGGCGGGCGGAGGACTGGGTGGGCAGGGGCGAGCCGTCGGGGCCGAGTGCCTCGCGGAAGCCCGCGGTCAGGCCGCCTTGGGAGGTGGCCTCCAACTGGGCCTGGGCGGGGGCCGTGCCCAGGCCGGTGAGCGGGGTGAGGCGGGCCAAGCGCACACGGGCGGCGAGCAGGTCACCGCTGTGGCGGCGGCCGAGGTCGCTGTCGCCGAAGCCGTCGGCGCGGGCGGTGGCGAGGGTGAGGCCGTCCTGCACGTTGGCCGCGCCGAGGATGTCCACGGCGAGGATGCCGGAGCCGATGCGGTCGTCGAAGGGGAGGACGTCGGAGTCGGGGGTGTGGAGGTCGGCGGTGTCCGGGCCTGTCGTGGTGCCGGTGCCGGTGCCGGTGCCAGTGCCCGTGCTGGTGCTGGTGCTGGTGCTGGTGCCCGTGCTGGTGCCAGTGCCCGTGCTGGTGGTCGTGCGCCAGGCGGCGATGGCCTCGGGGCGGGCCCGGTCGGCGGTGAGCAGCGTGACCGCGCGCTCGGGTTCGGGCACCTCCTGCTCGGTGAGCGCGGTGTCGGAGCCGTCGCCGTTCGGGGTGAGCAGGCTGGCCGGGAGGATCTCGTTGAGGGTGCCGACCGCGGCGCCGACCCGGGGGGCGAGGGGCGTGCCGCTCACGTCGGTCATGGTGACCGTCAGCACGTAGCTGGTGACGATCTCGGCGTGCGCCTGGGTCGTGGCGATGTTCGGCATCGCGGTGCTGCCGTGGGTCTCGGTGCGGGCGCTGGAGCGCTGTTTGGCCGCGGTGCCCTGCGCCGAGGGGCTCGCGGTCAGGACGTTGGCGCTGTCGCCCGCGGCGCGCTGGCCGCCGCTGAGCGTCACGTCGGCGCCGCGGTCCTGGGACACGGCGGTGGCGGTGTCGCGGGCGATGGTGCGGTAGTCCTCCAGCTCGAAGCCGGTGCGCAGCCGCTCGACGGTGGTGGTGACCGGGGTCAGCTTGAAGTGGAGCTGGGCCGGGCTGCCGCCGACCGGCAGGTGGTGCGGGCTCCGCCAGGTGCGGTGGCGCACCGGCAGGGTCATGCCGTCGGTGGTCAGTTCGTGCAGATGGGCGCGGAGGAAGTCGGGGGAGAGCCGCTGCAGGACCTGTTCGCGGTCGTGGGAGGGTACGCCGATCTTCTCGAGCTGGGGCAGCAGGTGCTGCGCGGCACGGCTCGCGTCGAGCCGGCCGCTGGGATGGGTGGGGAAGCGCCGGCCGCGCAGGAAGCCGGGCAGCCGGTAACCGCCGCCGAGGTTGCGCGGGGTGGCGGTGCCCAGGCCGTCCGGGGCGAGTCCGGCCTCGATGGCGTCCTGCATGGGCAGGTGGAACATCACCGCGTCGCGCACGCGCTGGAGCGCTGCGGCGGCCCGGCGGGGGGCCAGCCGGCGGCCGAGGTGCTCCGACAGGCGTCCGGCGGCGGAGCTGATCCTGCCGCCTGCGCGGGTGCCGGCCAGGCCCATCGCGGCCGTCCAGCGGTCGCGCACCGCGACGGTCTCGACGGCGTCGGCGACCACCAGGTACATGCGCCCGGCGAAGGTGAGGGTGGTGTTGCGGCCCCGGGTGAGGGTCTGCGCCATGCTGCGGCCGCGGCCCCAGGCGTACTGCAGGGCGGTCGAGTAGCTGCCGACCACCGGCTGCTGCCCGGGGGCCTGCTGGAGCGGCATGTCCGAGCCCTGGAGGCCGAGGGTGGCGTGCGCGACGGTGCTGGCGCTGCCGAGGACGCGGTGCTCGTTGCCGATGGTGGCTTCCAGGCTGGCCGGCTTGGGGTCGCTCTTGACGCGCAGGTTGTGCAGTTCGCCGCGGATCGCGGCCTTGAGGTAGTGGGTCTGCAGCGGTCCCGCGCCGGTCAGACCGGCGATGCGGGAACCGAACGGGCCCAGGTACTGGCCGAGTTGCCCGGCCACACTGAGGTTGGCCATGGCCCGGCGCAGTGCCGTGCGGGCCGGGGCGCCGGGCGCGCCGACGTGCCAGGAGGAGCCGGTGGCCCGGTCGGCGGTGTCCTGCATGAGCTGCTGGCGCTGCGGGCCGCCCTCGGTGCTGAGGACGACGTGGGGTGCGCTGAGCAGCTTGAGGGTGAGGCGCTGGTCGGCGGAGTCCACGCGGGACAACGGGCGGGCGCCGTCGAGGAGTTGGTCCGCCTCGGTGCTGGAGAGCCGGCGTGGCGCGCCGGTCGTGGGAGCGGGCGCGGGCCGGCCGGGCGGCGGATCGGCGGGGGCGTGGCGTTCGGAGCCGTGGGCGGCGGGCACGGCGAGCTCCACCCGGCCCACGGTCTCGCTGCCCTGGGCGAACAGGGGCCGTTCCTCGACCTTGCTGACGAAGACGCCGGCGCCGAGCAGGCCGACGGTGGCCAGGCGCGCCCAGCCCCGGGGGCGGCGGTGTCCTTCGAAGGTGGCGCCCAGTTCCACGCGGTAGCTGTAGAGGTCGGCGCCGTTCTGGAACGTGAGGTGGTCATGGGCGACGGCGACGGTGTTCCGGGTGGCCTTCTGCTCGGTCTTGGCGTAGCGGGCGCCGAGGGTGACGTTGCCGGTCTGGCGGGGCAGTCCGGCCTCGGGCACCTTGTCGTGGTCGCGCGGGGAGATACCGAGTTCGACACCGCCCGAGAGCGTGACGGACGCCTGCTGGCCCTGGCCGGAGATCTCGGTGCCGATGACCGCGTTGCGCAGGGAGCGCTCGCTCATGGTGGTCTCGAACTGCCGGTCGCTGAGCCGGGCCCGCAGGATGAGGGTGTGGTGGCCGCGGCGGACCTTGCCGTCCTCGGTGAGGGTGACCGGGACGCCGGTGGTGGTCAGGTCGTCCAAACTCTGCGCCAGGCTCGGCCGGTTGAGGGCTTCCCGGATCTGACGGTCGTTGTGCAGCGCGGTGCGCATCCGGCCGTCGCCGTACCAGAACTTGGCCAGCCGCGGGTGACGCAGCATCAGCGGCGGGACGAACAGGGACGGGTAGGAGCGGTACAGGGTGTCGAGGACGGCGTCCGTGAAGGCACGCATGGGGTCCGGCGGCGCGGGCTGCTGAGCCGTGTCCTGCAGCGGGGTCTGAGCCTGGATCTGGGCCTGGGCCTGGGCCTGGGGCTGTGGTTGTGGTTGTGGCTGGGCGGGGTCCTGCGGGGCCGGCGGCCGGTTCTGCGAGCCGGGTCGTGGCTGCGGCTGTGCCTCGGTCCCGGGCCGGGGTCGCGCCTGGGTCTCGTTCTGCGTCTGCGGCAGGCCGGTGCCGCCGGAGTGAAGGGTCTGAAGGGTCTGCGGACGGTCGGGGCGGAAGCCCTCCGCGCGGACCTGGCCACTGAGGTGGACGGGGTTCTCCCGGGTGAGGTACCACGGCACGGGCGGCTCGGCGTCCGGGTGAGGTCCTGTCCGGCCCGGCGTGCGGGCGTCCCAGCCCGCGAGGCGACGCGCGTCCTGCGTGGCCATCCAGTCCAGACTGACGACCCGGACCGGGCGTGCCGCCGACGCCGGCTCGCCGGGCATGCGCACCATCAGGGTGCGCTCGACCCGGTACAGCGCCATCGGGTGGTTGCGGATCCGGCCGGTGGTCTTGCGGGCCGCGTCCGCGCCGAGGTAGTGGCCGCGCCCGCTGGTGAGGTCGGCGCGGACCAGCGGCCCGCCCTGGAGGCGTACGTCCGTCTCCGGGCCCACGAGGGTGTAGTTGGGGCCCGCGGTGACCTGGACGCCGAAGCGGGTGTCGCGGACGTGCCCGCGCTCGTTCTGGTAGGTGGTCTGGGTGAGGTCGCGCAGTTCCGCCTTGACCGACTCGGTGACCAGGGTGGCCCGGTGCGGCACCGACCGTTCGACGATCAGGTGGCCCAGCGGATGCTGGCCGCTGCCGCGGGTCAGCTCGGGCCCGGTCACCGGGCCCGTCATCCGCCCGAACAGGGCGAGCAGCCGGGTGGGGCGGACATAGGAGACCACCGTGCGGTGCGCGGAACTGCCGGGCCGGGCGGTGGAGATCGCCAGTGCGATGTCCTCCGGCGGGTCGATCAGGTGCAGGCCGGTGATGTCGGTGACCCGCGGCTCCGTCCCGTCCGGGAAGCTGAGCGTGCGAGGAGCGCGGCGCGGGCCCTGGAAGGGCACGGTGAGGTCGTCCGGCAGCCGCCAGCTCAGTCCGTCGCGCATGCCGAAGCCGGCCGAGTGCACCTGCGTGCGCCGCCACGCCGGGCGCGGGGCGGCGGAGCCGGGCTCGCCGGTCGCGTCCGGCGGTGCGGCGGTCTTCGGGGCCTCGGTGACGCGGTCCACGCGTACGCGGTAGTACACGTCGTCTAGGTGCAGGTGGGAGCCCTCGTGGGCGCGCCACTCGGTCTGGTTGTACGCCTGGGTGCCCTGGGCGTAGTCGGTTCTGCGGGTCCAGCCCAGGGAGACGCCGATCTTCAGCAGCCAGTTGAGCGGGGGGCCCATGCTGAGCGCGCCGGCGATGCGGCGGCCGAAGCCGACGCTGCGTCCTCCGCCGGTGCCCGCCTGGCCGCGCCGCATGGTGTCCAGGCGTGTCGTGCCGCCGTTGACGTCGGAGAAGCGTTCCCAGCGGTGGTAGGGGACGGCTTCGACGGTCATCTCCAGGCCGACGCCGGACTTCTCGCGCCCGACGAGCCGGGCACCGCGCGGGGCGGTGAAGACGCTGGGCTGGTCGGTCAGCAGGCGCAGCAGTTCCGCCTCGTCGAAGCGGGCGCGCAGGTTCTTGGGCAGGGCCCCGATGATCTGCCGGGCCACCAGCTCGGGCGAGCGGAGTGTGGTGACGCCGGGGCCGTTGAAGAGTCCGGTGGGGCCGGTCCGTGCCGGTCCGTCGGCCGGGGTGCCGTCGCCGGGGTCGCCGTCGGGGTGGAGCAGGACGGCGGGCAGCCGACTGCCGTCGGCGAAGGTGACGGTGCGCGGCGCCGGGCCCGGCGGCGGGGCGTCCGGGCCGGTCATCAGGCGGGCGGGGCGGTGTCGTTCGAGCTGGGTCTCCAACGGGACCGGATCGCCACGGTCGGGCGTCTCGGTCTCCTCGGGGCTGTCGTCCGTCGTCTGCTCGACCGGCTTGGTGCCGCCGGAGTCCTGCCCGGTGAGGTCCGCCCCGACGGAGACCTGGGGGACCTCCTGCGACGGATCCTGCGGGAGCGGGGACGGGAGCGGGGACGCGGTGGCCGGGGCCTCGGACGCGGCCGGGTCCGCCACGGGTGGAGGCGGTGTCGTGGTCGGGGTCGGGAGCAGGGCGTCGAAGTGGTCGGTGCCGTTGTACGCCAGGTGCAGGGTGCCGCCGCTGCCGCCGGGGTGCAGCGACGTGACGGTCGAGCCGCCCGTGCGCGGGTCGGGCTGCACCAGCCGCAGATCCAGGTCCAGGGTGTGGGCCAGGGCTTCCGGGAGCAGGTCGGCGAAGGGCGAGGCCCACAGGCCGGGGTGTTCGGCGGCCGCGGCGACCAGGGCGCCCGGGCCGAGGCGGCGGGCCTCGGCCGGCGTGGGGGCGATGTCGGCGAGCTGGGGGTAGTCGCCGGCGCGCAGCAGCTGCCGCCACCTCTCGGGGTCGCCCCGGGTGACGACGGCTCGGGCGATGTCGTTCCACTCGGCGGTGATGCGCGCGCGCTCGTCGGCGTCGTCCACCCCCGCCAGGGCCCGCATCCGCAGATCGTCCACGACGGAGTACACCGGGTCCGGGAACGCCAGGGCGGCGGCATGGCCCAGCTCGGTGTTCGCGATCCGGTCGCGCAGCAGCCGGCGCAGGCCTGCGATGTTCCGCGCCGCCCACGCGGGCGGAACCGGCCGGCTGCGGGCGCTGTCGAGCAGTGCCCTGAAGAGGCAGTTGCCGCCGCCGGGCGTGTCCAGTCGCGTGAAGGCGTGACCGTCGGCGTGCACCGTGAGGGCGGGCCCGGTACCCGCCTTGCTGAGGGTCAGGTCCTCGGCGAGGCTTTCCGCCCGGCCGGGGGTGGGGGCCAGGTCGGGTCTGCGACGGGCGAGTTCGGCCGTGTCCTCCGGGCTGAGGGCCAGCTCGGAGAGCGGCAGCGGAGTGTCGGACAGCGACCAGGTGATCTGCGCGGACGGCGCGTAGGCCAGTCCGTGCACGTCCTGCGGCGAGACGAGGGTGGTGGGCGGGAGCGCGGGCGGCGGCGGAGGCAGCAGGGTGTCGAGTGTGGCATCGGGGCCCGAGGCGGAGCGCAGGCCGGCCGCGGCGCGCAGGAACCGGGTGTACTGCTCGCGGGTGGGCCCGTTCGCGGGGCCGGTGCCGGGGTTCTCGGTGGTACCGCTCCAGTCGGTGACCATCCGGCGGAGCAGGTCAGGAGTCATGCGGCCGTCGCCGTAGCGGGGCGCGGTGTCGGGGCTGCGCCAGCGCAGGCTGTCCACCAGGGCGAGACCCGCGAGCAACTCGCGATTCTCCGGGCGCTGCTCGGCGCCCGGGCCCAGTGCGTCCCGCAGCGTGCGGATCTGCTGGAGAGTGCGGGCGAGCGTGAAGGCGTCGGCCGGTTCGGGGCCGGTGTGCAGTCCGGCGTCGCGGGCCAGCTGGTCGAGGCGGGCGCCGGTGGGTTCGGGAGTGAACAGCCGCCAGCGGCCCGGCCCTTCGGGACCCTCGGTCAGAACGGCGCGGACGTTGCCGTCGCGGTCGCGGGCGGTGCCGACCTCGGTGGTCGGGGCGTACACCGGCCGCCCGGTGCGGTTGGCGACGTGCTGGGCGACGGGCAGGCCGGCGATCTGCGGCTGCCGTCCCGTCTCACAGGAGAACAGGACGATGGGCCGGTTCGTATCGCCGTCCCGCGACCAGGACTTGAGGACCTCGCCGAGCTGGACGCCGCTCACCTTCACGGTGGGGTGCGCGGCAAGCTCGGTGCCGAGCGTGACGGTACGGGAAGTGCCGTGCCCGGCGAAGTAGTCGGCGCCGCCCTCGGTGCCGGAGCCGGGCAGCGGGGTGGGCGGGCCCGTGAAGACGGTCCGGGGCACGTCGGGTGTGGCCTCGGGATCCGGGGCCGGGGGAGGGGGAGTGGAGACGGGAGTGGAGATGGTGCGCACGCCACGGAAGGTGTCCTGCCCGAGGAGCGCGCGGCGCCCTTCGCTGTGCGCCGTCCCGTCCTCGGTCGGGCTCTGCGAAATGGTCAACGTCCGTACGGCGCGGCCGGGTTGTGGCTGTGTGGTGGTGTCGGACACCCAGCGGCGGAGCTGCGTGACGGGCACGGTGTGGCCGGTGAGGGTGGTGACGACCTGCTGTCCCTGGGGCCGCGTCGTCGTGCTGTCGGCTGCGCCGCCTGTGCCCTCCGCAGGCCGCACGATGACCCGCGCGGGCGCCGGGGTGGCGGGAGCGGGGGCTTGGGAGGGCTCGTTGTCCGGTGTCGTCGGTGTCGTCGGTGTCGTCGGTGTCGTCGGTGTCGTGGGTGTTGTCGTTGGCGGGGGTGGGGCGGTGCCGTCGCCGGATTCCAGGTGGAGGCCGGTGGCGGGTTCCGCCCACGGGCGCGAGAGGGTGGCGAGCTTGGCCGCGGCGGGGAGGTCGAGGGCGGTGTCCACCGTCGTCCGGGTGCCAGGTGCCGGGGACTTGGCCTCGGACAGCACCTTGGCCGCCACGGGGTCCGTGGCCGGGGACGTCGACTCGGTGCGGAGAGGCTTCTCGCTCGGCGGGGGTGTGCTGTCGGCGCTGTCCGAGGTGGTGGTGGGGAGTTTCGGTCCGCTCTCGGTGGCGGGCCGGGGCGTGGGGCCGGTTGGTGCGGGTGCCCCGAGGGCGTCGGCGAGCGGCAGCAGCACGTCGGAGCCGGGGAAGGCGGCGTTGGTGTCCGCGTCCAGGTGCGTGTCCGCTGCGGCGGTGGGCGGCGGGCTCGCGAGCTTGCGTACCTGGACGGGCTGGCCCGGTCCTTCGCGAGTGAGCTCGACGGCCGCGCGTACCGGACGCCCCGCTGCGTCCGTCGAGCTCGGCGGTCCGAGCACGACGGCCCGGTCGGTGCCGGCGTCGTCCAGCAGGACTGCGGCTTCGGGCGATCCCTGCACCGGCGGCGGCTGCTCGGAGACGACGACGGTGAGCGGTGACGGGGTGGGTTCGGTGAGGACGGGCCCCCCGAGCTCCTTGTCGGCGGAGTCGGCTGCCGTGGCGTGGTTCTCCGGCGTGGTGAGTACGTCGCCGGGGGAGGGGGCGGTGTCGGAGGAGCTGGTCGTCGTCACCTTTGGCGCTGCGGACGCGAGGCCGTCCGGTGTACGGGCGTCCTGGGACGACGAGGAGGCGGGTGCCGATGTGCCTCCGGTGGTGACGCCGCCCGGCTTGGCTCCGGCTCCGGCTCCGGTGCTGGTGCTGGTGCTGGTGCTGGTGCCGGTGGCGGTGCCGGTGCCGGTGGCGTTCTGCGTGGCAGCAGCGGTCTGTGCGCCGGAGGTGGGCGAGCTGGTGGCGGCGGGACCGGTCGCCGTCTGGGGCGGAGGCGTCTGCGCCTGATCCTGGCTGACCCCGCTGGTCCGGCTGTCCTGGCTGTCTCGGCTCACCTGATCCTGGCTGGCCGGGGTGTCCGCGGCGAGCGTGATGTCGCCGGACAGCGGCGCGTCGACGGTGACCGGCACTCCGAGCGAGTCGAGGGCACGGCGGACGTCATCGGTGTCGATCTGAGCGGTCGGGCTGTTCCCCGTCGGCACCACCCGCACCTCAGGCCGCTGCGCCAAGCTGTCGTGCAGGGCGTCGCGCACGCCGATCTCGGTGCTGCCGGGGGACTGGGTGCCGCGAAGCGCGGCGATGTCGCGCAGCGCCTGTTCGCGTATCTCGGGTGTGCCGTGGTGGACCTGCTGCCACAGCGCGTTCTCGGCCGCGGTCACCGGCAGCGGGCCGGGGGAGTACGCCGGTGGGTCGACGCTCGTGTACGGCGGCGGGGGCGAGCCCGCGGTGAAATCGGCGGACGGCGAGAGACTGCCGTCCAGGGTGTCCGAGCCGGTGGTTGGCGTGGGAGCGGGCGTGGAGGTGCCGCCGCCGGGGGCGTCCTGGGAGGAGCCGCCGGTGCGGTCGCCCTCGCCCTTGCCGTCGCGGGAGCGTGTGGCATCGGTGGTGTCGTGGCCGCCGCCCGGAACCGTGGGCGGCTGGACGCGCAACTTGTCGATGGCGTGGCGCAGTTCCGCGCCGCTGTTGATGGCGATGTCCGTGAGGGTCGCCTCGACCTGGCTGCTGATGCCCGCGCCGACGAAGGTCGACCAGCTCGTGGACCAGTCGCCGTCGAAGGCGCCCTTGATCAGGATCTCCGCGAGGGCTTCGCCGGAGCCGGCGGCGAGGAAGTCGGCGGTGCCCTTCAGCCCGTAGTGGCCGGCCAGCGCGCCCGGCCGGTCGGCGTTGTGGCGCAGAAGCTGGTTGTTGCGCCACAGGGTGGGGTTGTTCCGGAAGGAGAGGGGGCCGTCCCGGAAGGTGGTCGGGGTGTCGCGGTGCGGGGTCGGGCCGTTCGGGGAGGGGCCGTTCGGCGACGGATCCGGGCCGGGACGGTCCTTCGGTGTGTGGTCGAGATGGGGGCCGGGACCGGTCTTCAGGTCGAGGTTCGGGGGGTTCTTGAAGCTGCCGTCGGGGCCGTTCTTGAGGAAGTTGTGGTCGTAGCTCTTGACGATGCTCTTGGCGAAGTCGTCGAAGATGCTGGTGAACAGGCCCGCGGCGGCGCCGAACGCGGCGGACTTGAGGATGTCGTTCCAGTCGAAGCCGTCGGGGCGGCGGCCGTTGGGGGCGAAGTTCATCATCGCCAGCCGCACCGCGAAGGTGGTGAACGCCTCGGCGAAGGCCTCCGTCAGGGACGGCGCCAGGTGCAGCCGCTGCAGCAGATGGCTGAGCGTGGTGAGGATCATGAAGCGGCTGCGCAGCTTGGCCATCATGATCTGGCTGGCCGAGGCGCCGCCGGTGAAGAAGGACATCGCCAGGTAGATGGCGATCTCGATGAGCAGCCGGATGACCTCGGCGATGACCTGCCACTTGGACTCCATGATGTCCATGGAGGTCTTGCGCCGGCCTTCGGCGATCTTGTCGAGCTGCTCGGCGAACTCGCGCAGGTAGTTCTTGCCGCCGTCGTCGATGAGCATGCCCATCGCCTTGGCGTACGACTTGGCCAGGTCGTCCGGCATGGACTCGGCGATGTCGTGGATCGACTTCTCGATCAGCGAGGACAGCCGGTCGAGTTTGCGGCCCAGCCCGGAGTAGGGCGTGCGGCTGTCGTAGGCCAGGTCCTCGTCGGCGTCGATGAGCTTCTCCCCGGTGAGGATGAAGATCATCGCGTTGACCTCGGGCGATGCCTGCAGACTCATCGGGGGCCGCCCTGAGCGGTGTGCGGGCAGCGCGGGGCGGCCGCTCCCGGCGCGGTGCGGGAGCGGCCGGTACGGCTCGGGTCAGCGGCGGCCATGCCCGGTCGGGCCCCCGTCGCCGTTCAGCCCGTCGGTCTCGATCCGGCTGTTGCGCTGCTCGATGCCCTCGATGTTGCGGTCGCGGGTGTCCTTCATCATCCGCACCTGGGCGAGGGTGGCGTCGGTGATGCCCACCAGGGCGTCGCGGATGGACATCATCGTGTCCTTGGTGGTCTGCCGCTCCTTCTGCTCCTGCGGCTTGGCCTTCTCGGCGAACTCCCCTTCGGTGCCGGGCCAGCGGACCGTGGGCGCCAGCTCGTCGAGGAACTCCTCGGTCATGCTCCGGGCGAGGGAGCCGATCTCCTCCAGCTGTCCGGCCAGCGCCTCGATACGGTGCGGGTCGACGTAGTACCGCTGTCCCACCGCTCAGTCCTCCCCGTCCTCGTCGAGCGCGTCCCGCCAGGCGGGGCCCTGCTCGGCGCCGCGTGCCGTGTCCTCGTCGTCGTCGCGCAGCACCTCGGGGCCGAAGATCCGCTCCCAGTCGACCTCGAAGCCCTTCAGCTCGGGCACGTTGCTGCTGGGCTCGGTGAAGGGAGCCATCGCCTTCATCACGTGCCGGTTCATCTTCAGTCGCGCCGCACCGGCCGCCTCCAGGACGCTGGCGGCCAGCTCCTGCGGAGACATGTCGCGGTACTTGTGCTCCAGGAACTCGATCCCGGTCAGTTCGCCCTGCGGGCCCACGGTCGCCCTGACCGCGCGGTCGGAGGAGAGCACCGCGAACGACGCCTGCCGCAGCTCGCGTTCGGTGCGTGCCACCGCCTCCTGGGCTGCCTGGAGCTCGGCCATCGCCTTCTCCAGGCGCTTCTCCAGCGGTTCCGTCACGCTCGCCCCCTCCCTTCTGCGTCCATCCGTGCGTGCGGGCGGACGTCCGTCCCCGTCACTCGGTCCGGCCGCCCGGACCGTCAACTGTCCTGCTGATCTTGCCTCGTTGCGCTCCCGACGGGAAACCCGGGGCCGCTCGGTGGTGCGCCGACCGCGCCGGTCACCGGCCGATGACGGCCGGCGCGCCGCCTTCGTCGGTGCCCCACACGTCCGCGTCCTCCTCCAGGTAGTCGGCGGACGTGGTGGCCCTGCGGCCCGGTTCCGCCTCCTCCTCGGAGGACTCGCCGCCGGTGGTCGACACCCGGGAGGCCGGCGCGAGGAAGGTGGCGTCGTCCTCCTGGCGGTTCCACGGGCTGCGCCGACGGCGGTTGCGCCGCTCGCTCTCCTCGGCCGCGTCGACGAGGACGGCGCGCACCCGCTCGCCGTTGCCCCGCTCACCGCCCGCACCCATGCCGCCCATGCCGCCCATGGGCATGCCGGGACTGCCGGGCATGCCGGGGCTGCCGGGGGCACCGGCCAGGGCAGCCGGACTGAGCGGAGTGGCCTGGCTCTCCGAGAGCGGGGCGGCACCCCCGGAACCGTCCGCGGCGAAGGACTCGCCCGCGGAGAGGCCGCCGGGAGCCGCGGTGCCGGCGGAGAAGCCACTGCCTCCGCCGAGGCCCAGGTCGGACAGCGGCACGTCCCGGGAGGTGGTGAAGTCGCTCCCGCCCCCGGTCGTGTTCAGGTCGCCCAGGCCGTCGAGTATGTCCGAACCGCCGCCGTCACCACGTGCGTTGAGGTCGCGCAGGTCCACGGTCTCGGTGCGGCCCTGCGGATCGGTGACCGTGGCCACTCCGGTGTCCGGGTCGATGACCTGCCTGCTGCCGTCGGGGAAGTCCGTGGTGAGCAGGCCGTTGTCCAGGCGGGTGGTGGAGCCGTCCGGGTTCGTGACCTTCGCCCCGTGGGTGAGGTCGGTGGTCGTCGTGGAGCCGTCCGGGTGCGTGGTGGTGAGCATCCCGTTGTCCGGGTCGAAGACGCTCTCGCTGCCGTCCCGGAACGTGGTGGTGAAGTCGCCGTCGGTGTCGAGCGAGGTGTGCCCCCCGGTGGGCGTCTCCAGGCCGGACCGGTCGATGTCGAAGCCGTTCAGATCGCCGAGATCACCGATCGACTCGGTCGTCACATCGGGGTTGAGATTCCCGAGGTCGCCGAGATCCCCGAGGTCACCGAGCTGGTTCTGGGCGTTGAGGTCCCCCAGGCTGCCGAGGTTCTCGGTGGTGGTCGTGCCGTCCGGGCGGGTGGTGGTGGCCTGGCCGGTGTCGGGGTCGACGGTCTGGGTGGTGCCGTCGGGGAAGGTGGTCGTGAGCTTGCCGTCGTCGCCGAGGGTGGTGGTCGAGCCGTCGGGGTTGGTCACCGTGGCGCCGTTGCCGAGGTCGGTGGTGGTGACGGAGCCGTCCGGGTGGGTGGTGGTGAGCACCCCGGTGTCCGGGTCGAAGGAGGAGCGTCCGCCTTCGGGGAACTCGGTGGTGAGGTCGCCGCCGCTGGTGAGCTGCGTGTTGCCGCCCGTCGGGGTGTCGAGCACCCCGTCGCCGCCGTTGATGCCTTCGAGGCTGCCCAGGTCGGTCGTCGTGGTCGTGCCGTCCGGGCGGGTGGTGGTGGCCTGGCCGGTGTCGGGGTCGACGGTGTGGGTGGTGCCGTCGGGGAAGGTGGTCGTGAGCTTGCCGTCGTCGCCGAGGGTGGTGGTCGAGCCGTCGGGGTTGGTCACCGTGGCGCCGTTGCCGAGGTCGGTGGTGGTGACGGAGCCGTCCGGGTGGGTGGTGGTGAGCACCCCGGTGTCCGGATCGAAGGAGGTGCTGCTGCCGTCCGGGAAACCGGTGGTGAGTTTGCCGCCGTCGAGCTGGGTGCTGCCTCCGGTCGGCGTGCGCAGAGAGGAACCGGGGCCGTTGTTCAGGCCGCCGAGGTTGCCGAGGCTCTGGGTGATCGTGTCGTCGGCCGCGTTGTTGTTCGTACCGCCGGGGCCGTTGTTCAGCCCGCCGAGGCTGCCCAGGTTCGTGACCGGGGGGATGCCGCCCGGCGTGCCCTGGCCGTCGCCGCCCGTGCCGTTCACGTCGCCGAGGCTCCCGGTGACCGGGATGTTCTGGTTCAGCAGGTCGTCGAGGCTGCCGAGGCTCTGCTGCTGCGGCCCGTTCGGGTCGTTCAGGCCGCCGAGGCTCTCCTCCATCGCCTTGCGCTGCTCCTCGGCCTCGCGCTTGGCCTCCTCCTGCTCGCGCTTCTGCTCCTCGCGCAGCTCGTCGGCGTACTTCTTGTCCTCGTCACGCTGCTGGTTCTGCTCGTTGCGCAGCTCTTCCTGGTACTTCCTGGCCTCTTCCTGCTCGCGCTCCTGCTCCGCGCGCAGTTCGTCCTGGTACTTCTTGTCCTCCTCGCGCTGCCGGTTCTGCTCGTTGCGCAGCTCCTCCTGGTACTTGCGGTCCTCCTCGCGCTGACGCTCCTGCTCCGCGCGCAACTCGTCCTGGTACTTGCGGTTCTCCTCGTTCTGCCGGTTGATCTCCCGCTTCTCGTCCTCCAGCTTCTTCCTCTCGTAGTCGTCGGCGGCCGTCGTGGTCGACTTCGGCTCGGGCAGGTTCTCCGAGAAGTCCTTGCCCAGATCGAGGAAGTGGTTGTTGAGGGAGGACTGCACCTGGGCGGCGGGCTTGCCCAGGTACTCGTCGACGCCCTGGGTCCAGATCTTGACCGCCTTGTCACCGACCTTCGCCCAGTTGGCGATGTCGGTGAGGTCGCCGTACTCCGGATGCTCCTGGAGGAAGCCGGCCTGGGGCGTGTGGTAGGTGGAGCTGCTGTAGCGCGAGTACGACACCTTGATGTCGGTCTTGGCGACGTTGTTCGCGTCCACCCACTGGGCGAGGTCGTCCAGCACGTAGCGCAGCACCTGGTGCGGGTCGTAGTAGGGGGACTTGGCCCAGTCGAGCCACGCCTTCAGCAGGGTGTCGGCGGCGTCCTCCAGGTACTTGCGGCCCAGGGACAGGGCGCGGGAGTAGACCGTGTTGCCCGTGCCGGTCTCGCTGCCGGAGCCCGGGCTGGAGTTGAACGTCTCGACGTAGTTGTCGTAGTTCTCGCGGATCTTCTTCAGCAGGCTGCGGAAGACCTCGGCCGCCTCGCCCTTCCAACTGGCGTCGTCCCGCCCGAAGCGGTCCTCCCAGTCCTTCAGCACCACCGCGTGGTCCTTGAAGAACTTGGCCGCGTAGTCGAAGGACTCGCCGGCGGTGTCGAAGGAGTTCAGGTCCACCACGTCGCCGCCGCCGACGCCCAGGTTGCTGAAGCGGGCGTCCTGGGTGCTGCCGCCGAGCAGGGCGAGGAGCGCCGCCCGCGGCCCGTTCATGTACCGGGCGAGCGGGATCGTGCTCATCTTGTCCTTGTTGTAGTCCGTGAACTCGTTGCCCTCACGGACCTGGGCGTCGTGCACGTTGTCGGCGTTGGGATTGGCGAAGATGATCTCCTCGCCGGCCTTCACCCGGCCTTCGAAGACGATCCGCGCCTGCTTGATCTGGGTCTTCTTGCCCCGGTCGAAGAACCAGATGTCGTAGTCCTCGCCGGTGTTCACCAGGAAGCCGGAGTCCTTGACGAGCAGGCTGAGGCTGCGGTCCTTGATGTCCATCCGGAACAGCTTGCCGCCGTGGTCCGAGCGCAGGGTGTCGAAGATCGTGGCGCGGTCGGGTACCGGATAGCCGGTGATGTGGGTGACCAGGGTGGCCCAGGTGTCGGACGACGGATCGCTGGCGTTGTCGAACTTGTCGAGGTTCGCAACGGAGTTGGGATCGTACCGATCGGCCACCGGGCGCCCTTTCTGGTCGGTGCCTGTCATCCGTGCCGGTGCACGGCGTCCTCATGCCGTGTGCAGCCGGGTGTGCCACGGGGCGTGCCGGTCGGTCCGGGAGCGGGGCCGGCACGCGCGGCGTGATGTCAGGTCTCGTCGTTGGTCCCGCCGGAACCGCCGGCGGTGAGGGTGTCCACCTCTTCGAAGGTCATCAGCAGCGTCTGCGCGTCGATGGCGGAGAGGTTCTTGTCCTTGGTCTTGTTGGCCTCGTCGATGGTGTCGCTGAGGGCCTCTTTGAGCTCTTTGAAGAGCTCCATCTGGTCGCCGAGGAGCTTGTCGATCGACTCGGCCGCGGCGCGCACGTCCTCGATCAGCTTCGGGCCGGACACCAGCGGCTCGGTGACCATCTTGCCGATGCGCAGGAGCTGCTGGTTCTGGTCCAGGTTGCCCGGGGTGGTGTGCCCGTCGATGAGGTGGCCGAGCGGGCGGATGTGGGCGCCGTCGCCGTCCTCGCGGTGCTTCTTCGCGGCGGTGTACACCGGCTGCACCTCGTTGTCCCGGAAGTTCTCCATCTGCTTGAGATCAAAGTGCTTGACGTCGGCCTTCTCACCGGCCATGGGACGTCCTCCTGCGACTTGGTGCCGGACGGGGGGCGGGCGGCACCGGCACGGCCTCCCGCCCGGCGTCCGGAGCGCGGGAAACCGTACCGGTGAGGGGCCGGACCGGTGCCAGCCGGCCCGGCCCGGTGCTAACGAGCCCGGACGTTGCCCCAGTTGTCGGCGCTCCTGCGCTCGTCACGGGAGTGGTTGTCGTGGATGCTCTGGATCAGCTCGCCGCTGTCACCGAGCAGCATGGCCATGTTCTTGGTGGCCTGGTCCCACTCGGCCTGGACCTGGACGTACATCTGCTGGTCGGAACCCTCCCAGGAGCTGACGAGCGGCTTGAGCTCGTCCTCCAGGGTGTTGAGGGTGTTGATGATCTGCTGGGTCTGGTCCCGCAGATCCTCGATGGCCCGCTGGACCACGGGATACTGCACGTCGATGATGCCGTCGGCCATGACGTCTCCTCTCGGGTGGCCGGGCGCCCTGGCCCGGGAAGCTCACGGGGTCCGGCCTCGTCCGGAGGGCCGATGCCGGAGGGGGAAGTCAGAGCAGTGCTTCGAAGACGCCCTGGGTGGTCTTGCTGTTGAGGACCTCGGTCAGGTCCTGGTTCTCCTTGGCCAGACGGTCGGCGGAGGTCACGTTCTCCTGGAGCGCGTCGATCATCTTGCTGATCTGGACGACGACCTTCTGCGCCTCGGCGTTCCAGCTGCGGAAGAGCTTGAGGAGGGCCTGGCCCTCGTCGCCGCCGACGCCGGAACGCGCGGCCAGTTCCGCCACGTTGGTCTGGATCTTCTCGACCTGGGTCCGGGCCGACTCCAGGGACGAGACGCCCCCCAAGCCCTTGGCGTAATCCGCTTTCCTCGCGGCACTGTCCGCCACGTCGCGCTCCCTTCGTTCGAGCCAGTCCTGATCACCACGTTGCTCGCCGAGGCTAAAGAGAACCTCGCGTTCCGCGCAACGCGCGCAGGGTTGTTTTTGAGCTTCGGTCGCTTCTTCAAGGACCTTACATACAAGTCGAGTTGCGAGGAGGTTTCGTCGGGGTGAAGGTATCGGCTTGTCCGGCCGACGCGTGCGCGGCCGTCTTTCCTCCGTGCCGCGCGATACGGGCAGGAAGCGGGCACTCGAAGGCGGCAAACGGTCACCGCGACGGCGCGTTTCCGAAATGTCCGCGCAGCCCGCGGTGATTTCGCGAGACTGCCCGCCGGTATTCTCTGAGCTTTATTTGAGCTTTCTTCCCGGCTTCGGGCATTTCTTGTGACGGCCTCCGGTGGCGGCGGGGGCCGGGGGCGGTTGTTTCGCCGCGCCCGGTGTCCACGCCCGGCCCCGCCGACTACGCGCCACCGCGCTTCAATTCGGCTGGAATTCGCCCTTGCCGCCGCCCCATTCCTTTTCGTTCGGTGTGTACGGGTCCCTTGTCCGGATCACTGCGGGGTGCCGACTGTGTCGGCCTTGTCCGCCCCGCCCTCCGCCGTGCGCTCGCCGCCCGCCGCGCGCTCGTCCTCCCGCTCACCGGTCGTGCACGTGGGGGCCGTGACCCTGGTCTTGGCGGCCCCGGAGGCGGCGGCCGGGTCCAGGTCCGCTCCGGTCGGGAAGGAGGCCAGCAGTGGCGCCGGCACCGAGTCGATGTCCCCGGTCTCGTAACCGAGCGCGGAGAGCGCGTCCTTGGAGGCGACCCGGTACTTCACGCCGTTGTCCGCCACCAGGTAGGTGGTGCCCGCGTGGGCGGCGCCGCTCGCGTGCAGCGCCCGGACCAGCGCGCCGTGCCCCGGCCGCACGACCGCCGCGTCCGGCGGCGCGCAGGCGGGCTCCAGCGGCTCGTCGGTGCCCTCCGGCACCGCCACGGGGGCGAGCTGGGTCAACGGCACCAGCACCGAGCTGATGCGGACGCCGCCGTCCGCGCCGTCCACCTTCGCGCACAGCGCGCTGCCCCGCGGCGTGGACAGCGCGGCGGGCGGGGCGTCGGGCAGCTCCGCGGACCCGGCCGGGGGCGCGTCCTTCGCCCGGTGCTCGCGCAGGGTGTCCGCGCCGACCGTGCGCACCTCGGGCGACTTCCCCTGGTAGGCGTCCTGCTGGGTGGCCGGATCGCCCAGCACCAGGGCGGCCCCGAGCCGGGTGAGCGGCACCAGGCCGTCCCTCTGGAGCAGGTGGTAGGTGCTGTCCCCACCGGGCACGCTCACCTTGAACAGCTGGCCGATCCGGCTCGCCTCGCCGCCGAGCTCGGGACCCGCCTCGCCGCGCCCGGGCACCTCGGGCGGGCTGAGCGCGGGACCGGGAGCCAGCGCGTCGAGGAAGGCCGCGGAGACCGGCATCGGCCGCTGGGAGCCGTAGCCGAGGGCGTTGCGGGCGTCGGAGGCGCGGTCCAGGGCCAGTCGGCTGCCCCGCCACACCAGGTACTCCACGCCGTCCGGGCCGCGCACCAGCACCGCGCGGTCACCGTCCATTCCGCGAGAATTCACGGGCGCCCCGGCGACCACCGTGGTGGCACCGGGCTTGTTCACTCCCGTGTCCGTCGCGGCCGGGGAGGTGCTGGGCAGCGCCCCCTGCGGCCCGGTGACGCACATGTGCCAGGCCCCGTCGTCGAGTTGACCGGCGTCCGGCACGGTGTCCGGGGCGCCGGGGATGCCGACCGGGGCGCCCACCGGGGTGCCTCGCAGCGAGGCGGTGCCCACGTCGCTGGTCTCCAGGTCGGAGCCGCCGATCAGCCGTGCGGAGGCGTAGTTGCGCACCGGGTGCAGCACACCGTCGGTGCCCGTCCACAGGTATCGGGCACCGGTGTCACGGTTGATCACCAGGTGCTCGCCGTCCCGCCAGCCGTCGTTGCCGCCGGGACGCAGCAGGCCGTACACGGTCGCGCCCGCGCCGATCAGGACGGTGAACAGCACGCCGAACACCACACCGCGGGTGGTCCGTCCGAGCGGGCTCTCCGGGGCGTCCGGGTCGGCCGTCAGCAGGCCCGAGCTGAGCCTGCCCATCATGAAAGCGTGGGCCTGTACCTGGTCGCGCTTGGACTGCACAGCCTCTCCTCAACTCGTTCTCGGTGAACCGGTGTCCGGACCTCAGCCGAACAGCCCCCGCAGCCAGCCGAACAGGCCCGCCACCCACAGGCTGAGCGGCAGCAACGCCACCGCCAGGCCCGTGTGCGCCAGCTCCGCCGCCCGGCCCCAGTACGGCAGCACCCGGCGGCCGGGCACCACCCAGGCGGCCACCACGAGCGCGGCCGCGGCGCCGAGCAGGACGGCCGTCACCACCGTGCGGCCGGTGTCGCCGCTGTCGAGGGCCCAGGCGCGCGCCAGCAGCAGCAGACCCCACACCCCCGGCACCGCGAGGGCCAGCCGCTGGGCGATGTGCACCAGGCCGCGGCTGTGCAGGAGCAGCAGCAGGCTCAGCGCCAGGCATGTGAGCACCTCGGGGAGGTTCGGGTGCTCGGCGAGGACCACCAGGGCGGCCGCCGCGACGGCGCCGGTGGCGGCGAACAGCGCGGTGACCCAGCGCCCGGCCAGTTCGGTGCGCTCGGCGACCTCGCTGCCCGCGTAGGGCTCGATGCCCTCCTGGAGCTGACCGGCGGACGACGGCAGCGCGGGCATCCGCATACCGGCCAGCTTGAAGGCGAAAGGCGCCACCGCGCCGGCGCCGAGCGCGACCACCGTCGCCACCAGCGCCGCCGAGGCCGGCGCGTCCAGGCCGCTGTAGCCGATCAGGGCCCCCGCGACGGCGGCGGCCACCGAGACGACGGCGGTGGCGGTGAGGGCCGGTGCGCCGACCGCCGTGGCGGCCAGCGCGAGGACGGCCCCGCCCGCGCCCGCGGCACCCGCCGCGAGCAGCCGCGCCCCGACGACCTGCGCCGCGTCCGGGCCGGTCGGATCGCCCCCGGGCAGCACCCAGCCGGCCACGGCCAGGCAGGGCGCGACCAGCAGACCGAGGGCCGCGGCCGAGAGCCGGTCCCCGACCGCGCGACTGGCCGTCCCCGCGCCGGCCAGCAGAAGCAGCCCGGTCACCCCCGCGTGGACCGGCCGCACGGAGGAACTCACCCCGGGCCAGAACACCAGCAGCAGAGCCGTCATCACGGTCGCCACCGCGGTCCCCACCAGCAGGCCGCGGGCCGCCCCCGGGTGCCAGTCGTGCAGCCGCCGGCCCGTGGTGTCGGCTATCCCGTCCACCAGGTCGTCGAGCCGGGCCTCCGGCAACGCCTCGGTGTGCGGGCGCAGATACAGCACCTCGCCGTCGGTCAGCCCGGCGTGGGCGAGCGTGGTCTCCTCGTCGAGCGGGGCGTCACCGAGCCGCTGGAGCACCCAGCCGGCGTGGTCGAGTCCGGCCTCCTCGGCCTCCTCGCCGACATAGCGCAGGAGCGTGGGCAGCAGATCGGCGACCGGCACGTCGGCGGGCACCGCCAGATCGACGGAGACGCTCGGCGCACGTACGGTCAGGCGGCACAGTTCGGCCACCGCACTGTCGGTCATCAGCTGAACTCTCGTCTTCCGTGGGGGGCTTGGCAGGGAAACGTCCCCCGGGCAATCAGGGACGGGTGAAGAGTACGTAAGGTATATGCGGGCCGAGAACACGGGCCCGGGGAAGGGGAATTGCACCACACAGGACCGCAAGCACCCTCCCCGCGTGGACAGGTCGCGTCGGGTGAATGCAGACTACTGCCGACGCCCGCCGGATTGTGCTGCGGACCGGACCAGCGCCGGACACGGAGCCGATCCACCCATGGAGTTGACCGCCCCTTCCCGCCCGGACACGCACCCGCTTTTCGCCGTGCCCGGAAACCAGCACGAGTCGGCCCGGTGCGACACTTCCCGCTACCGCCCCGCAGCGGCATTCGGAGCGGGCCGAAAGCCCAGTGAACCCGGAGGTTCTGTCCCTTGAGCGTGGTGCTGTTTCGCCGGTCGGCCCGCAGGCGCGGACCGGAGATGCCCGAGGGGCAATTGACCCTCCAGGAACCGCCGGTCCTGTCCGAGACGATTCCGGACACCTCGGCGATATGGACCTATTTGCCGATGGCGCTCATGTCGGTGTCGATGATGCTGATGTTCCTGCGCCCCGGCGGCGGCAACGGCGTCTTCATCTACCTGGCGATGGGCGTCATGGCCCTGTCCGCCGCCGCCATGCTGCTGGGCCAGCTGATGCGCCGCTCCAGCGAGCGCAAGCAGCGCCTCAGGGGCGAGCGCCGCGACTACCTGCGCTACCTGGCCCAGATCCGCAAGCGCGTCCGGACCACCATCGTCGAACAACAGCGGGCCCTCGCCTGGCGCCACCCCGAGCCCGCCTCACTGCGCTCGCTCGCCCGCACCTCGCGGCTGTGGGAACGCCGCCCCGCCGACGAGGACTTCGGCGAGGTCCGCCTCGCGGTCGGGGAACAGCAGCTCGCCCTCACCCTGCAGCCGGTCTCCACCCGCCCCGTGGAGGACCTCGAACCGCTGTGCGCCCACGCGCTGCGCCGCTTCATCCGCGCCTACTCCACCATCCCCGACCAGCCCCTCGGTCTCTATCTGCGCTCCTCCGCCCGGATCCTGCTGCGCCCCGAGGAGACCTCCGGCGACCCGTCGGCAGAGCCGGGCACCACCGGCGCCCCGGCCGGGAACGGGGGAAGCGACGCCGTCCGCGCCCTGGTGCGCGCCGCGCTCGGCCAGCTCGCGGTGTTCCACGCCCCCGAGGAGCTGTGGCTTGCGGTCTGCGCGAGCGACGAACGCCGACCCGACTGGGAATGGGTCAAGTGGCTGCCGCACGCCCTGCACCCGCACGAGGAGGACGGCGCCGGCCAGGTCCGCCGCATCACCGCCGACCTGACCGAGCTGGACGACCTGCTCGGCGCCGAGTTCGCCGAACGCCCCGGCTTCGACGCCGACGCCCGCCCCGGCCGCGACGAGCCCTACACCGTCGTCGTCCTGGACGGTGTCACCGTCCCCGAGGGACACCGCTGGGAAGGACACGGCTACCGCAACGCGGTCGTGCTCGACGTCTCCGGCGCGCTGCGCTGGCGACCCGGCCGTAACACACTGCGGCTGACCGTCGGACCCGAGCGGGTCAGCCTGGTGCGCACCGACCGCAGCCGCAAGGAGCGCTCCGTGCCGCTCGGCCGCCCGGACCGGCTCGGCCCGCTCGGCGCGGAGTCACTGGCCCGGCTGCTCACCGCCCGCCGCATCAGCCTGGGCACCGACATCGCGCAGCCCCTGGACACCGACGTCGAACTGACCACCCTGCTCGGCATCCCCGACCTGCACCGGCACGACCCGCAGACCCTCTTCGCCCGGCACACCGGCTCCGCCCGGCTCCGGGTGCCCGTCGCGGTCGGCGTGGACGGCCGCCCCGTGGAACTGGACATCAAGGAGTCCGCGCAGGGCGGCATGGGCCCGCACGGCATGCTCATCGGTGCCACCGGCTCCGGCAAGAGCGAGCTGCTGCGCACCCTCGTCCTCGGCCTGGCCCTGACCAACTCCTCCGAGACGCTCAACTTCGTCCTCGTCGACTTCAAGGGCGGCGCCACCTTCCTCGGCCTGGAGGAACTCCCGCACACCTCCGCCGTCATCACCAACCTCGCCGACGAGGTCGCCCTCGTCGAACGCATGCAGGACGCCCTGCACGGCGAACTGATGCGCCGCCAGGAGCTGCTGCGCGCCGCCGGCAACTACACCTCCGCCCTGGAGTACGAGCGGGCCCGCGCCGCCGGTGCCGACCTGACCCCGCTGCCCAGCCTCTTCGTCGTCGTCGACGAGTTCAGCGAACTGCTCTCCGCGCACCGCGAGTTCATGGACCTGTTCGTCATGATCGGCCGCCTCGGCCGCTCCCTCGGGGTGCATCTGCTGCTCGCCTCGCAGCGCCTGGACGAGGGCCGCATGCACCAGCTGGAGAGCCACCTGTCCTACCGCATCGGCCTGCGCACCTTCTCCGCCATGGAGAGCCGCGGCGTGCTCGGGGTCCCGGACGCCTACCAGCTGCCCGCGCAGCCCGGCAGCGGCTACCTGAAGTCCGGCGTCGAGGCACTGACCCGTTTCCGCGCCGCCTACTCCTCCGGCACCTACCGCCGCCGCACCGGCGCCGTCGTCCAGGCGCGGGTGGCCAGCCAGGTCGTCCCCTGGACCAGCGGCTGGGTCGTGCCGCGCACCCTGGAGGCGGCACCCGAACCCGAGCCGGAGACCAAGGAGACCGGCGACGAGGAGACCCTGCTCGACGTGGCCCTGGACCGGCTGCGCGACTCCGGCCCCGCCGCCCACCAGGTGTGGCTGCCGCCCCTGGACGAGCCGTCCCCACTCGACGCCCTGCTGCCCGGCATCGCACCCGACCCCGAGCGCGGCCTCACCGCCACCGGCTGGCCCGGCACCGGCAAGCTGCGCGTCCCCGTCGGCCTGGTCGACAAGCCCTTCGAACAGCGCCGTGACCCGCTGATCGTGGACCTGTCCGGAGCCGGCGGCCACGTCGCCATCGCCGGCGGCTCGCAGAGCGGCAAGTCCACTCTCGCCCGCACCCTGATCAGCGCCCTCGCCCTCACCCACACACCTGCCGAGATCCAGTTCTTCTGCCTGGACTTCGGCGGCGGCGGCCTCTCCCAGCTCGCCGGGCTGCCGCACGTCGGCGGTGTGGCGGCGCGCCTGAACCCCGAGCGGGTGCACCGGGCCGTCGCCGAGGTGATGACGCTGCTGGCCCGCCGCGAGCAGTTCTTCGTCGACCACACCCTGGACTCCATGCAGTCCTACCGGCGCCGCCGGGCCGCCGGCGAGTTCCCCGACGAGCCGTTCGGCGACGTCTTCCTGGTGGTCGACGGCTGGTCCACGGTCCGCCAGGACTACGACGACCTCATCCCGAAGTTCAACGAACTCGCCGCCCGCGGCCTCAACTACGGCATCCACCTGCTCATCACCACCACGCGCTGGGTGGAGCTGTCCGCCCAGGTCCGCGACCAGGCCGCCACCCGCCTGGAGCTGCGGATGGGCGACCCGATGGACTCCGAGATCGACACCCGCAAGGCCCGTTCCGTGCCCCGCAGCGGCGGCCGCGGCATCACCGCCGACACCAAGATGCACTTCCTGGCCGGGCTGCCCCGACTCGACGGCAGCGGCTCCCTCGACGACCTCGGCGACGGCGTCGCCCATCTGGTGGCCGAGGTCGCGCGGCACTGGCCCGGGCCGTCCGCACCGCAGATCCGGATGCTGCCGCACCGGCTGCCGCTCGCCGAACTGCCCGCGCCCGAGGCCACCGAGGGCGGCGGCATGCGGCTGCCGCTCGGCATCGACCAGGACGCCCTGGAACCGGTCTGGCACGACTTCAGCCGCACCCCGCACCTGATCGTGGTCGGCGACACCGAGAGCGGCAAGACCAACCTGCTGCGCCGCGTCTCCGAGGGCATCACCGCCCGCTACGCCCCCAACGAGGCGAAGATCATCGTCGTGGACTACCGGCGCACGCTCGTGGACACCGTGCCCGAGGAGTACCGCATCGGGCACGTGATCTCCCTGGACAACCTCAAGGAGACCGTCGAGGGCGCGGCCCGCGCCATGAAGACCCGCGTCCCCGGCGCCGACATCGCCCCCGCACGGATGCGCCAGTGCGACTGGTGGAGCGGCCCGCGCCTGTTCATCCTGGTCGACGACTACGACATGGTCTCCGGCAACGCCTTCCAGAGCCCCTTCGAGCCGCTCTTCGAGCACCTCACCCTCGGCTTCGAGATGGGCCTGCACCTGGTCGTCGCCCGCAGCGCCATGGGCGCCGGCCGCGGCCTGAGCGACGGCCTGCTGCGCCGCCTCGACGAGGCCAACAACCCGGCCGTGCTGCTGTCCTGCCCGCCCACCGAGGGCCGTCTGTTCGGCAACGCCAAACCGCGCAACCTGCCCCCGGGCCGGGCCCTGCACATCGCCCGCCGCCGCGAGCGGCTCATGCAGACCGCCCTGGTGGGCGAGGGCGAGGGGCAGCAGGCCTGAGGCGGCAGGCGCACGAGGAACGCACGGACAGCGGGGGCCACTCGAAGTGGCCCCCGCTGGTGGTTCCGTTCCCCGGTGGTCAGCTCATCCGCGGTCCGGCTCGCCCGCGCCCGCCGCGCGCCACCCGCGTGCACGGGCCCGCGGAACGGCGAAGGCGGCCCACAGGACGCACAGCACGGCCGCCGAGCCCAGGAGGACGAACAGGGTGGCGCGGCCGGTGGCGCGATCGGCGGCGGAGGTGTCGCGCAGGGACACCGGATCGGAACCGGCCCGGCCCCCCGTGGCCCCAGCCGCGTCGCCGAGGACGGCGGTCACGGCCGCGTAGGGATCCAGCTGAGGAACATCGCCGGGGTAGGCCGTGGCGGTCAGACGGCGCGTCACGACCGCAGGCGAGGCGCCCGGGTGGGCGGCGCGCACGACCGCGGCGGCCCCGGCGGCGTAGGCGGTGGCCACCGAGGCGCCGCCCCCGAGGTAGTGGCCGTCTCCACGCGGGCCGCCGGACACCACTCCCGCACCGGGGGCGGCCAGGTCGATGCCGCCGGTGCGCAGCGAGCCGTCCGGACGGGCACCGTTGGGCAGCATGTCGGCGACCGACAGCACACCGGGTTCACCGGCAGGCCAGTAGGTGCGCGCCGGAATCTCGTCGCCCGCACCCCGCGACGGCGGGTCGGGCGTGGCGGCCGCGAGCACCACCGCGCCCGCACGGCGCGCGTCGGCGATCGCGCTGCTCAGCCCGGCGTCACGGCGCGGCAGGGCGACGGCGATCGCGATCACCCCGGCCTCGGCCCGGGTCGCGTCGCGCACCGCTTCCGCGACCAGGTCCGCGTCCGCCCGCCCACGCTCGTCGGTGCCCCGCAGTGCCAGGATCCTCGCACGCGGCGCGACTCCGGCGAGGCCCGGTGTGCCACCCCCGTCCCCGGCGATCAGCCCGGCCAGGAAGGTGCCGTGCCCCACGCAGTCGACACCGGCCGCGCCTTGGGCGGTGACCCGGCCGTCCAGGCCGGTGGCGCCGGCGACGACCCCGGTGTCGATCAGGGCGACGGTCACGCCCGCGCCGGTGCCGTGCCGGTGCAGCCGGTCCAGGTCGAGGCGCTGGCGCGACCAGTCCTGCTTCTTCGCCTTCTCACCGGAGGCGGGGGTGCAGGCCGTCTGCCCGGCGTCCGGGTCGAGCGTGGCGGGCATGCCGGGCAGCCGCTGGCCCTGCCCGTCGGCCGCGGGCAGGACGGACGGGGCCAGGGCGTGCGCCGGAGCGGCCGGCAGCAGCAGGGCGGCGGCGAGACCGGCGCCGGACAGCAGACGGGCGGTCCCGTGGACCGGCGACCTCATCGGGGTGCCGCCTTCGGGGCCGCGGTCACGACGTCCTCGGGCAGGAGGATGCGCAGGTCGTCCAGGGTGGGCGCGGCCAGCGCGCTGAGCCGTCCCGCCTGCCGGGTGACCATCGACTCGACGACCTGGCGGGCCAGCCGGGCGTTGCCGAAGGAGCGGTCCCGGGGCAGCGCGTCGAAGTACTCCTTCAGCAGCGGCCCGGTGCCCGGACCGCACTCGTAGCCCATGCTCGCGGCCTGCGCGCGCACGATGGTGACCAGTTCCTCGGAGGAGTAGTCGGCGAACGCCACCCGGCGCGGGAACCGCGAGGACAGGCCCGGGTTGGAGGCCAGGAAGCGTTCCATCTCGTCGGTGTACCCGGCGACGATGACCACCACGTCGTCGCGGTGGTCCTCCATCAGCTTCAGCAGGGTGTCCACCGCCTCCTGCCCGAAGTCGTTGCCACCGTCGCGCGGGGTGAGCGTGTAGGCCTCGTCGATGAACAGCACACCGCCCCGGGCCCGTTCGAAGACCTCCCGGGTGAGCTGCGCGGTGTGGCCGATGTAGCGGCCGACCAGGTCGGCGCGGGCGGCCTCGACCAGCTGGCCCCGTTCGAGGATGCCGAGCTGGGACAGGATCTCCCCGTAGAGCCGGGCGACGGTGGTCTTGCCCGTGCCGGGCGGGCCGGTGAAGACCAGGTGGTGGCTGAGCGAGGGCACCGGCAGTCCGGCCGCCGCGCGATGGCGGGCGGTGGTGATGAGGTTGACCAGGTCCGCCACGTCGCGCTTCACCTCGGCCAGGCCGATCATGTCGCCCAGGCGGGTCAGCGGATCGTCCGCCGGAGCGGCGCTCTCGCCGGCCTGCGCGGCGGCCGTGGCGGAGACGTCCTCCGGCAGCAGCAGCCGCAGGTCGTGCTCGCCGACGTGCTGCTGGGAGGCGAGCCGTACCGCCTGGCGGTCCACCATCTCCTCGAACACCCCGCGCGCCGCACGGCCGTTGCCGAAGCCGGCGTCCCGGGGCATCGCCTCGAAGTGCGCGGCCAGGGCCTGCGCCGTGCCCTCACCGAGCTCGTACTGGTGCTGGGCGCACATGTTCTCCATGATCGCTACCAGTTCGGGCACCGAGTAGTTCTCGAACTCGACCGTCCGCGAGAAGCGGGAGGCCAGGCCCGGGTTGGAGCTCAGGAAGGACTCCATCTCACGGGAGTAGCCCGCGGCGACCACCACCACGTCGTCGCGGTGGTCCTCCATCAGCTTCAGCAGCGTGTCCACCGCCTCACGGCCGAAGTCGGCGCCGCCGTGATTGCTGTCGGACGTGAGGGTGTACGCCTCGTCGATGAACAGCACACCGCCGAGCGCGCGTTGGAAGGTCTCGGTGGTCTTGATCGCGGTTCCGCCGACGACCTGGGCGACCAGGTCCGCGCGGGAGACCTCCACCAGATGCCCGCTGCGCAGGGAACCCAGCTCGGCCAGGATCGACCCGTACAGCCGGGCGACGGTGGTCTTGCCGGTGCCGGGCGGGCCCGCGAAGACGAGGTGGCGGCTCATCGGCGGGGCCGCCATGCCGAGCTGCTCGCGCCGCTGGGCGAGCTGCGTCAGGTTGACCAGGGTGCGCACCTGCTGCTTGACGTTCTCCAGGCCGATCAGCGCGTTGAGGGCGCCCAGCGGCCCGTCGGCACGGTCCGTCGGGGGCGCGTCCGCCGCGCCGGAGCCGGCCGGGTCGGTGTTCTCGGCGCTGCCGGTGCCCCAGGCGTCCCGCTTGCCGTTGCCGGTGCTGTTCAGGCCCTCCACGGCGAGCCGCTCACCGGGGGCGGTCTGCACCAGGCCGCCGCCCTCGTTCTCCCGGGCCAGACAGTTGACCAGGGAGACCGGTGCGGTGGACTCCACCCGGAAACCGTCCTGCGCGCCGCCGGTGACCTCACAGCCGCTCAGCGAGGCGAGCGCGCCCTCACGCAGCAGGAAGCCGTGGCCCTGCGGGGCGTGCACCGCCGTGCGGTTGGCGGTCAGCTCACCACCGGCGGCGACGACCACGCCCTCCTCGCCGGACATCTCGACACGGAGGTCGCGGACCGTGACGTTGCCGCCGTCCTCGACGACCAGGCCGCAGGCCGCCGTGTCGGACACGGAGCCGCCGGCCAGATAGAGGGTGCTGCCCGAGGCGACGCGCACGCCCGCGCCCTGCGGCCGGACGATCTCGCAGTCCTCGACGCGCCCCCGGGCGTCCTTGGAGGCCGACAGGCCGTCACCCGAGGGCTCCACCAGCCTGGCCCGGCGCAGCAGCGGGTTGGCGCCACCGCGCACCAGCACCGCCGGTGCGCCGCCGATCACCTCCAGGCGGTCCAGCTCCGGTGCCGAGTCCTCCTCCAGAAGCAACCCGGTCTGCTCGCAGTCGCGGACCGTGAGGCCGGTGAGCGCCGGGGAGGCGGCTCCGGCCACCCGCAGCGCCGCCCCCTGCGCGCCGTCCACCCAGCAGTCCTCGAAGGTGCCCCGGGCCCGGTCGGTGACCAGCACGCCGTGGCCGCGAGTGCGCGAAACGCGGCAGCGGCGCAGCACCGGATCCGTGCCGGCGGCCAGCGTGATGCCGTTGCCGGAGGCCCCGGTGACGCGCACGTCCTCCAGCGTCGTACGGCCCGCGCTGCTCAGGTGCACCCCTGTACTGGTGTCGTGCACCACGGTCCGGATCACCGACAGGGAGCAGTTCTGCTCCAGGGCCAGGGAGGGCTTGTCGGTCGAGGAGAGGTCGCAGTCCTCCACGGTGCCCCGGGACTCGCCGTTGGCCAGCAGCCCGTTGCCGCGGGCGTCGCGCACGGTACAGCCCCGGATGCGCGCCTCACCCTGCTCGGCGAGAACCACACCACTGGTGCCCAGGTGCTCGAAGGTGCAGGACTCCACGGTGGTGGGAGTGGTCGAGGTGACGACGACGCCCGCTCCCTGCGCGTTGCTCACCCGGCAGTCCCGCAGGGCGAGCGAGCCGGTACCCCCGGCCAGCAGCGCGGTCCAGGCGGCGCCGACGACCTCGCAGCCGTCCAGCGCGGCCTGCCCGCGCCGCACGTCCACGGCCGGCTGCTCGGCGTCGCCGCCGCGCAGGGTGAGTTCGGAGAGCATCACGGCGTCGGCGCGCAGCGCGAGCACGGTGCCCGAACGCGGCCTGATCTCCACGGTGCCCCGCCCCTCGGCGGCGGCGAGGGTGACCCGGGTGTGGATCACCAGATTCTCCGCGTACGTCCCGGGCCGGACGCTGATGAGCGCGCCGGTGCGGGCAGCCGAGAGCGCCTCACCGATCGTCCGGTAGCGGTCCCGGTCTCCCGGACCGACCGTCAGTACCTGGCGCGACACGCACCAACCTCCTTGCTACGGCGTCGTCTTCAGCGTGCGCCCCGCCCGGACCGGGGGGCGCGTGTCGGCGAGCCGACGGTGCCATCATGTCCCGCCCTGGCCCGGGCGGTTGCCGGGAGGGGTGCTCCCGGCCGTGCGGAGCCCGGTCAGACGCTCCACTTCTGGTTGTCGGTGCCGGCACACGTCCACAGCTGCAGCACGGCCCCGTTGCCCCGGTTGTTGTCCTTGATGTCGACGCACTTGCCCACCACGGTGTTCACCAGGTCGTGACTGCCGTTCAGCGTGAACTTCTGCGCGGCGTTGCCGTTGCACCAGGCGATCTGGATCGGCGTGCCGTCGCCGTAGTTCGCGCCCGCCACGTCCAGGCACTTGCCCCCGATGCGCATGGTGCCGTCCGAGGCGAACTGCCACTTCTGGGCCGGGCTGTTGTTGCAGTCCCACACCCACAGCTGCTTGCCGTCGCTGAAATCGCCGTCCGGCACGTCGACGCAACGGCCCGAGAGATGGCTGCGCAGGGACACCGGGGAGCTGAACGTCACACCCGAACCCGCCGCGGCCGGACGGTCGTTGCCGCCGGACGTACCGCCGCCACCCCGCGAGGACTGCCGCTCCTTCGCCGGAGCCTTCGGCTGCTCCTTCGCAGCGGTGTCCTTCTTCGGCTCGTCCTCGTCCTTGTCGCCGCCGGCGGAGGGGGCGGGGGCGTCCGGTGCGGTCGTCCGGGGCTTGCCGGTGCTCTTGCGCACGTCCGCGGAAGGGCTGCTGTCGGGTGAGGCCACCACGAATTGGCCCGGCGCCTCCTGGCCGTCGTCGCCGAGCACGGTTCCGGCGCCCGCCGACGCCTTGCGGCCCTCGTCGTCGTTGCCACCGAGGACCAGGAACGGCACCGACACCAGCAGTGCGCCCGCGACGGCCGCCCCGGCCAGAACCGCCTTGCTGGGCCGTCCGACCGGGGCGGCCTGCTGCCGGGGCCGGTCGATGGCGGTCTCGGTCATGGTGCGCACGAGTGCGGGCAGCCTGCTCTTGGCCGCCGCGGCGGCACCGGGGTCGGCCTCGGTGGTGGAGCGGGGAGCGGGGGAGTCGCCGGAGCCGCCGGAGGCGCCGGTCTCGGAGTCCACGGATGCGGAGACCGCCGTCGTGGCCGGGGCTTCGGCCTCGGCTTCTCCCGTGGCCGTCGTACGTGTGGACTCTGCGCCGGAGCCGGAGCCGGAGCCGGAGCCGGAGCCGGAGCCGGAGCCGGAGCGCGGGCCGGGGCCGGGGCCGGGGCCGGAGGCGGATCCGGAACTGGGGCCGGATTCGGAGCTGGCTTCGGGTGCGGGGGAGGGGGAGGGGGAGGCGACGGCGGACTTCACGGCGGGCGTCGTCCCGCCCTCGGTACCGGACTCCGTACCCGCCCCCGGAGATGCGGAGGGCTGCTGGGCGGATCGCGTCACGGGGTACTCCCTGTGGTGGGGGGCCAGGGTTCGGACAAGGCATCGTCCCGGGGCGCGACAGGGGACGCGGCCTCGGAGGCGGCCGGCTCCGCCGGGGCGGTGCCGGGCAGGTCGTCGGCCGGGACGAGCAGGGGAGCGGCGGCGCCGGCGTTGACCATCAGCAGGGTGCCGGGCCCGCTCAGCGAGCGGGCCAACTCCCGCACCTGCACGGTGTCGTGGTGAAGTGCCGGGGACATGAACGCGTGGACCGGTGAGGTGAACAACAGCACCACGGGAGCCCCGTCGCGTCCGGCGGCGACGAGGGGCCGGCCGTCCGGCCCGCGCACCACGCTCACCTCGGCCTCGGCCAGCGCCGCGAGAGCCTCGTCCACCGTGCCGTAACCGGTGGCGGCCCGCTGCGCCGCGGCGTCCACCGGATCGGTGGGCTCCGGCCAGCCGAGCGTCCGAGCCGAGGGGCGGTAGACCGGATTCTCGCGGAACCCTGTGACCTCGCCGCTCTCGTCCGACTGCCATTCCCCGACGACCGCCCAGTCCGGCGGTGTCCGCTCCTCGGCCCACTCCGGGTCCACCACACCGATCCAGTGGCCCGGGGCCTGCCGTGCGGCGGCGCGCACGGCGTCGGGTATGTCAGGGGTGTCGGCGGGCTCGGGCAGGTCGCCTTGGCTGACCACGTGCCGTTCCTGGGGCCGCATCTCCACTGAACTCTTGGGTCCCTACGCCTACTTGGGGTGCCGAACGGCATCGTCTGCATGCCGACGCTGATCAGTCGGGAGCCAACAGGATGCCACACGAACTCGGCCCGTGGGCGCCCGGGTTGGCTCCGTTTGGGCCGCCGGTGTGCCCGTTTTCCGCCCGGGTGGGGAACGTTCCGGGACCAGCGAGGCGACGGGGGGCAAAACGACGGGGGTGGTGGAGAGGGCAGCGCGGTCGTCGTCCGGGATACGGGCTAAGTTGGCCTTGTCGTCGATCTCGTCGACGTACAGTGCGTGCCGTCCGGCCGGACGGCCAGGCCGGAGCCGCACGGGGGAGCGGGCGATCCGCAGGGCGTCGGACCGGCTGCCGGCCGCCGACTGCCGGGCCGGTGCCGGGCGCATGACCGGATCAGGCCGCCGCGCCGTCCCCTGCCCACCACCGAGAGCTCCGCCACCGAGGAGGAGTAAGCAGCATGTCCCCCCAGCACCACACCCCTGGCGCGAAAGCGGAGAGGGCCGCCGAACCCGGCCCGGAGGAGGCAGGCACCCCGCCGGAACGCTCCGCATCCGACGTGAAGGAAACAGGCGTGCAGAAGACGGGCGTGCAGGAAACGGGCGTGGAGGAAACGGCCCCGGCCGCCACGTCCGAAGCGCCCTCGGGTGCCGCCGCGGTCGGGAAGCCGGCCGCCTCCGAAGCGGGCTCGGACGGCACAGCGCCGGATACCGCGCTGGCCGGGAAGCCGACCGCGACCACAGCCGAGCCGAGCAGCGCACCGAGCGCATCCACGGCGCCCGAGGCGTCGACGGCGCCCGAGCCGTCCGCGCCGGGCGGCGAGACATCCACCACGCCCGAGACATCCACCGCCCCCGAGACGTCCAAGTCCCCCGACGCGGCCGCCACATCCGACGTCTCCGCCACCCGTATCGGCCTGGCAGCGGCCGTCGCCGCCACCCCTCCCGGTGTCACGTCAGCGACCGGCGTGGACAGGGGACGGCCCCGGAAGCCGGTCCTGGCCGGAGCCGCGGTCGTCGGCGCCGTCCTGATCGCCGTACCGCTGCTGCTCGCCGGCGGCGGCAACGACGATGACGGCCCCGACGCCTCCCGCACCGTGGCGGCGGAGGACGTGGACACCGTGCTGGGGCAGGAGTCGGCGCCCGCCGCCCTGGACGACTACGTCGCGGAGAAGCCCAGCGCGTCCCCGAGCAGGAAGAAGCCGAGCAAGAGCGCCGCGCCGGTCGCCGCGCCCCCGCCCGTGGCGCCCGCGCCGCAGCCGAGCAGCTCACCCACGAAGACCGCGAAGCCCAAGCCCAAGCCGAAGCCCAAGCCCAAGCCCAAGCCGAAGGAGACCCCGCGGCCGAACTGGAGCACCGAAACCGTCTACGCCGTCAGCGTCCTGGAGGTCAACCAGGCCTGGACCACCAACCGCATCCGCATGGTCATGCAGACGGACGGCAACCTCGTGGTCTACGACGAGAAGGGCAAGCCCATCTGGGCGTCGATGACCTTCGGCCAGAATCACAGGGCGATCTTCCAGGGCGACGGCAACCTCGTCATCCACAACGCCGCCGACCGCCCCATATGGGCTTCCAAGAGCCACGGCCACGACGGGGCACAACTCGTCCTGCGCGCCGACGCCAAGGTGGTCATCGTGCACAACGGGCAGGTCATCTGGTCGACCTGACGGAGGGTTCGCCCGCGCCGCCGCCCTCAGCGGCGCTTGATGCCCGGCTGGGCCGCCGGGGCGAGGGCCGGCCCGGTGACGGGTACGTCCCCGAGCGCCCGGTCGACGGCGGAGAGGACGTCGTCGGAGAGCCGTACACCGGAGGCGGCGGCGTTGGCGTGAACCTGTTCGGGACGGGAGGCGCCGGTGATGGCGGAGGCGACCTCGCCACGGCGCAGAACCCAGGCGAGGGCCAGTGTGGGCATGCTCAGCCCAGCCTCCTCGGCGATGGGCACGAGCCGCTGCACCGCCTCCAGGGCGGCCTCGCTGTAGACGAGGTCCTTCGACACCGCCATGTCCGCGGAGGCGAACCGGCTGCCCTCCGGCACGGGCTGCCCGGGCTTGTACTTCCCGGTGAGCACGCCCTGGGCGAGCGGCGACCACACGATCTGGGAGATGCCGTTCGCGGCGCACAGGCCGAACACCTCGGCCTCGGGGGCCTGCCACAGCATGGAGTACTGCGGCTGGGAGGAGACGAACAGGTCCGGGCCCGCGATCTCGACGGCCGTGCGGATCTGTTCGGGGGTCCACTCGCTGAAGCCGATGTACCGGGCCTTGCCCTGCTCGACGACCTTCCGGAACGCCTCGACGGTGTCCTCGACGGGCACGGTGGGGTCGAACCGGTGCGCCTGGTAGAGGTCGACGTGGTCGGTCCTGAGCCGGGTGAGGGAGGCGTCGATCTGCTTCGCGATCTGCTGCGGTGACAGGCCCCGGTCGGCCGGGTCGTCGGACATCGGGAAGTAGACCTTGGTGGCCAGGACGTAGGAGTCGCGCGGGTGCTTCGAGAGGATCTCGCCCCAGGCCGTCTCGGCGGCTCCCTGTCCGTAGACGTTGGCGGTGTCGAAGAAGTTGATGCCGGCGTCGAAGGCCGCCTCCGTGCAGGCACGGGTCTCGTCGGCCTCGATGCCGCCGGAGTAGGTCAGCCATGACCCGAGGGAGATCTCCGAGACCTGAAGATCCGAGTTGCCGAGTGTGCGGTACCGCATGGATGCTCCTCGCTTCGTAGGGCGTACCTGACGGCGATTACCCCGTCACCGCCGCCGGACCACCGGCTCCTGGCACGGAATCGGTGAACCCACAGAGGAGACCCGGGCTCGGTCACGGCGCCTCGTCCGGGCGGTGCCGCTCCTGGTGCAGTACGTCGTCGAGGTCGGCGAGCCGGTCCAGGCCTTGCACCGCGCGCCGCATACGGGGGTTGCCGGACAGACGGTCGCGGTGCCGGTGCAGGAAGGCCCAGTACCCGGCGGTGTACGGGCACGCGCGCGGCCCCGTGCGGTCCGTCGGCCGGAACGCGCACCCCCGGCACAGGTCGCTCATCCGGTGGATGTAGGCGCCCCCGGAGGTGTACGGCTTGGTCGTCATCCGGCCACCGTCCGCGTACTGGGACATGCCGACCACGTTCGGCAGCATCACCCAGTCGTAGCCGTCGACGAAGCAGCGGTGGAACCAGTCGGTGACGGCGGCCGGATCCCAGCCGCGCTGCAGCGCGTGACTGCCCAGCACCATCAGGCGGGGGATGTGGTGCGTCCAACCGGTGTCACGGACCTGGGCGAGCACCTCGGCCAGGCAGCGGGCGGTGACGGCGTCCGCGTCGAGCTCGGTGAAGTAGGCCGGCAGCTCCGCCGTGTGCCCGAGCGCGTTGCCGTGCCGGTAGGCCTCGCCGAAGTGCCAGTACAACTGCCAGACGTACTCCCGCCAGCCCGCGACCTGCCGGACAAACCCCTCGGCGCTGTTGACGGGCACGGACCCGTCCCGCCAGGCGCGCTCGGCCTGTTCCACGCACTCGGCGGGGTGGAGCAGGCCCAGGTTCATCGAGGACGACAGCAGACTGTGGGCCATCACCGGGTCACCGGCGAGCATCGCGTCCTCGTACGGCCCGAAGGAGGCCAGCCGGTGCGCGACGAAACGGCGCAGCGCCGCCAGGGCCTCGCGCCGCGTGGCGGGGAAGCGGCGGGGGCCGTCCCGGCCGACGAACCGCACGCCCTCCTCGCGTTCCCACCGGTCGAGGTCCGCGCGCACCTCGGCGTCGATGTCGTCCTCCCGTGGCCGGTAGGGCCTCGGCACGTCCAGCATGGCGGTTCCGCGCGGTGGAGGTTCGCGGTTGTCGTGGTCGTGGTTGTACCGGCCTCCGGCGGGGTGGTCTGCGTCCATGAGCAGGTCGTGCCGTTGGCGCACCCAGTGGTAGAAGTTCTCCTGTAGCAGCCGCCGGCCGCCGAGTCGGGCGGCCCACCCGGCGAACTCCTCGTGCGCGACCAGGAAGCCGCGGGCGGGCAGGACGCGCACCCGTGGCAGGGACCGCACCAGCCGCAGCGCCGCGTACGAGGTGGGGTGGCACACCGTCACGTCCGCGTCGCCCACCGCGCGGCGCAGCCCCTCGCGATAGGTGTCCGCCCGCACGTACGTCACCCGGTCACCCAGCTCCGCCGCTCGGTGCCGCATGGCCGAGAGCACCAGATGGGCCTTGGCGCGGTGGAAGCGCCTGCGCCGGAAGACCGACCGCGCCTCGATCATCACCACGGGCGCCCCCTGACCGGGGCCCCGCTCACCGGCGGGCGTGAGGAAATGCGGGCCGAGCTGGTCGCCGAAGAGCCAGTGGGGGGTGGTCATGACAGAGAGCCTTCCGTCGGGGGCGGCGCGGGCGAACGCGCCGTGAGGAATTCGCCCACGGGAGCGCCCCGGATGCACCCGATCGCAGCACGCTCCCCCCCCCCGACAGTCGCGGCCGAGGCCCGGCCGGGCCCGTCACCCGAGTGCGAGCATCGCCTCCGCTACCTCACCCACCGCCGCGTCGGGGAGCGCGGTGGCGGCCTGCTCCAGGACCAGCAGGCGTGCGCCGGGAATCTCGCGCGCGAGCGCCTCGCCGTTGCCGACGGGGAAGAACCGGTCGCGGCGGCCGTGGACGACGAGCGTGGGGACCCGGATCTCGGGCAGGCGCTCGCGCCAGCGGGGTGCGCAGTCCAGCCTGGAGAACACCATGCCCAGCTGGTTGGCCATCTGGACCGGAGGCGTGGTGCCGGGTGTGCGGTCCCAGATCCGCGCGGCGAGGGCGCGCGCCGCGTGGGGGTCGTCGCCCAGGATCTGCGCACCGGCGGCGACGAACCCCGCGACCGCCTCGCGGTCGGTCCACTCGGGCAGGGGACGCGCGAACAGCCGGCGCATCGTCGCCCGGTCGTGGTCGGGGAGGTCGTCGTCGGGCGGGCCGGGGGCGACCGCGCGGGTGCCGACCAGCGTCAGCGCCGAGAACGCGCCCGGATGGTCGAGCGCGGCCACCTGGGCGACCATCCCGCCCACGCCGATCCCCGCGAGGTGGGCGGGTGTGCCACCCAGCGCGTCGGCGAGTGCGGCCGCGTCGGCGGCGAGGTCGCGCAGGGTGTAGGCGGGCGCCTCCGGGTCCCTCGTCGTGGAGTGTCCGCTGTCGCGCAGGTCGTAGCGCACCACGCGGCGGCCGCCGGCGGCGAGGCGCTCGCACAGCGCGTCGGGCCAGGAGAGCATCGTCGTCCCGCCGGCGAGCAGGACGAGGGGCGCGTCGTCGTCGCCGAACGACTCGATGCCCAGGGTGATCCCTCCGACATCCACCGTGGTCACCGGATCACCTCGAAACGACGTAGGTCAGTGATGATGCGTGTCATGCCAGGGCAGACTCGATCCACCGCCGTATGTCATCGCTCGTGCGCCCCTGGGCCGGGACGACCTGAGTCCCGGTGCTGTCACACGCCACGGGGCCCGCCGGTGTGGCGGGCCCCGTGGGTACGTGCGGACGCTCAGGCGGGTGCCGGCCGGGTCCGGTCGCGGGCCGGTTCCAGGCGGACGACGATGCCCTTGGACGTCGGCTGGTTGCTGATGTCGGCGACGCTGTCCAGTGCCACGAGGACGTTCGTCTCCGGGTAGTAGGCGGCGGCCGAGCCCTTGGCGGCCGGGTAGGACACGACCTTGAAGTCCTCCGCCCGCCGCTCGGTGCCGTCGTCCCACACGCTCACCAGGTCGACGGGATCACCCTGGGCCAGGCCGAGTTCGGTGAGGTCGGCCGGGTTGACGAGGACGACGCGGCGGCTGCCGTGGATGCCGCGGTAGCGGTCGTTGTCGGTGTAGGGGACGGTGTTCCACTGGTCGTGCGAGCGCATCGTCTGCAGCAGCAGGTGCCCCTCGGGCGCCCGGGGCACCACGGGCTCATTGCACGTGAACAGGGCCTTGCCGGCCTTGTTGTTGAACACACCCTCGTTGACCGGGTTGGGCAGCTGGAAGCCGCCGGGCCGGGTCACCCGGGCGTTGAAGTCGTGGAAGCCCGGCACGACGCGGGAGATGCGGTCGCGGATCGTGCCGTAGTCGCCCTCGAACGTCTCCCAGGGAATCTCCGGCTTGCCGTCCAGGGTGCGGCGGGCCAGCCGGCACAGGATGGACACCTCGCTGAGCAGCAGCCGGGAGGCCGGTTCCAGGCGGCCCTGGGACGTGTGCACCTCGCTCATGGAGTTCTCGACGGTGATGAACTGCTCCCCGTCGGCCTGCACGTCCCGCTCGGTGCGCCCCAGGGTCGGCAGGATCAGCGCGGTGTCGCCGCAGACCGTGTGGGAGCGGTTGAGCTTGGTCGAGATGTGGGCGGTCACCCGGCACGAGCGCATGGCCTCCTCGGTGACCGCGCTGTCGGGAGCCGCGCGGACGAAGTTGCCGGCCAGGGCGAGGAAGACCTTGACGCGGCCCTCGCGCATCGCCCTGATCGCGTTCACCGAGTCCATGCCGTGCGCACGCGGCGGGTCGAAGCCGAACTCCTCCTGCAGCGCGTCGAGGAAGGTGTCCGGCATCTGCTCCCAGATGCCCATGGTGCGGTCGCCCTGCACGTTGCTGTGGCCGCGCACCGGGCAGGCGCCCGTACCGGCACGCCCCAGATTGCCGCGCAGCATCAGGAAGTTGACGATCTCCCGGATGGTGGGCACGGCGTGCTTGTGCTGGGTGATGCCCATCGCCCAGCAGACGATGACGCGTTCGCTGTCCAGGACCTCGTCGCGGACCTTCTCGATCTCCTCGCGGGTCAGTCCGGTCGCCGTGCGCACGTCGTCCCAGTCGATCGTGCGGGCGTGCCGGGCGAACTCCTCGAAGCCGGTGGTGTGGGCGTCGATGAAGTCGTGGTCCAGCACGGTGCCGGGCCGGGCGTCCTCGGCCTCCAGCAGCAGCAGGTTGAGGGCCTGGAACAGGGCGAGGTCGCCGCCGGGCTTGATGTGCAGGAAGCGGTCGGCGATCTGGGTGCCGCGTCCGACGATCCCGCGCGGCTTCTGCGGGTTCTTGAAGCGCCGCAGTCCGGCCTCGGGCAGCGGGTTGACCGCCACGATCCGGCCGCCGTTCCGCTTGGCCTCCTCCAGGGCGGTGAGCTGGCGCGGGTGGTTGGTGCCCGGGTTCTGCCCGACCAGGAGGATCAGGTCGGCGTGGTGGAGGTCGTCGAGGCTGACGGTGCCCTTGCCGGTGCCCAGGGTCTCGCTCAGGGCGAAGCCGCTGGACTCGTGGCACATGTTGCTGCAGTCGGGCAGGTTGTTGGTGCCGAAGGCGCGCGCGAAGAGCTGCAGGATGAAGGCGGCCTCGTTGCTGGCGCGGCCGGAGGTGTAGAAGACGGCCTCGTCGGGGGTGTCCAGCGCCCGCAGTTCCCGCGCGAGCACGCCCAGGGCGTCGTTCCAGCCGATCGGCTCGTAGTGGTCGGAGCCGGGCCGTTTGATCATCGGTTCGGTGAGCCGGCCCTGCTGGTTCAGCCACTTGTCGGAGCGGCCCGCGAGGTCGGAGACACTGTGCTCACGGAAGAAGTCCGCGGTGATCCGGCGCGTGGTGGCCTCGTCGTTGATGTGCTTGGCGCCGTTCTCGCAGTACTCGTTGCGGTGGCGCCGGCCCGGGGCCGGGTCGGCCCACGCGCAGCCGGGGCAGTCGATCCCGCCCACCTGGTTCATGGTCAGCAGGTCCACCCCGGTCTTGCGTGGGCTGGTCTGCTCCAGGGAGTACTCCAGGGCGTGCACGACCGCGGGGACTCCGGCGGCCCACTTCTTCGGCGGTGTCACGGAGAGGGTGGTCTCCGGCTCCTCACCGGGCGGGTTCTGCATCGGTTCGCCTTTCTCTCGCCGTGTCCGGCACACCGTTCAGCCGACGGGCCACTGGGCCACGCGGCTCCTGGGCGGTTCCGGGTGGTCGTGTTGGACGCGTCCGTTGCGGATGGTGCCGCGCCAGGCCCCGCCCTCCTGCCCCAGACCCTCGATGAAGTGCTTGAAGTTCAGCAGCTCGCCGCGCACGAGCCGGGCGGTGAGCCGGGTGGCCCGCGACGAGCGGGTGAGGACCTTCGCGGCTCCCCGCGGCTCCAGGAGCATCCGGACGGTGATCGCGGTGCCGCCGGAGCCCGTCGGCCGGAACTCGACCTCGCCCTGGTGAGCGGGGTGCTGCTCCAGGCCCCGCCAGGCCAGGTAGGCATCGGGGTCCTGCTCCACGATCTCCACGGCGAAACGGTGGCGCAGGGGACCGTAGCCGATGCTCCAGGCGGTCACCGTGGGCCTGATCTGCTCGACGTCGCGCACCACGGCCGAGAAGCGCGGGAAGGTCTTGAACTGCGTCCACTGGTTGTACGCCGTGCGCACGGGCACCGCGATCTCGACCGTCTCCTCGACGTGCCGCTCCCGCAGCGGACGACGGCGCCTGACGCCGTCGCCGTCGGTGCGCGGTCCCGGCGTGTCCGGCACGGCCTGCTGGGCGTCGTCTGCGTGCGCCATCGCGGTCTCTCCTCCGGTGAGGGAGCCGGGCGTCGGGGCACCCGGGCCTCCCCTCGTGCGTCAGGGCTGCTCTTCCGGTTCCCTCATCGAGTCCTTCGAGTCCCCCAGAGCGCGCCCGTCTGCGGGCGATGCCGCCCAGGGGCAGGGACGGGCCAGGGGCGACGTCTTCCCACGGCGGCCGGCCGAGGGCCGAGCCCGGGCCTGCCGGCCGGTGCGCACCGGCCGGGGCCGCGGGAGACGAGCTGTTTTCCACCAGCTTCGTCCCCTGCCCGCCCGTCCGCCACTCCCGTGCTCCACCAGGGGGCCGACGGTCACCGAGCCGGATCTCAGCGCAGCCTGCGCACCCGCAGCACGAGGTCGTCGGCGTGGTGTGCGCCGGCGCCGCCCTCGGGGATCACCCGCGGCCGCTGCTCGTCCACCTCCACCTCCCAGTCGTCGTCGAGCAGGCCGGCGACCGTCGAGGGCCACACATAGTCCGCCGGGTCGAATCCGCTCTCCTGGGCCTGGCGGGTGTCCACCCCCGCGTGGTGCACGAACAGCAGCACGCCGCCGGGCGCGACGGCGGCGAGCAGCGCCCGCTCGGCCGCGGCGTCGGGGGTGCGCAGCAGGGCCGGGTACTGGGCGGACACCAGGTCGAAGGAGCCCGGCGGGAACAGCGCCCCGGTCAGTGCGGCATGCACCCAGCGAATCGTGACGCCGGCGTCCCGCGCGTGCCCGGCCGCACGCTCCAGTGCGACGCCCGAGACGTCGAGCGCGGTCACGTCCCAGCCACCGCGTGCGAGCCAGATGGCGTCGGCGCCCTCACCGCAGCCGACGTCGAGCACGCGCCCGGGCGCGAGCCCGGCGACCTCGGCCACGAGCGCGCCGTTGGGCCGGCCGCTCCACAGATGCTGCCGGTCGGAGTAGCGGTCGTCCCACTCCGCCCGTACGGCGGGGTCACCGACGTAGCCGTCGGTGGGGGAGGGCAGGTCGGACGCGGGCGGTCCCGCTGCGATGTCGTCGGTCACGCACCCACCGTCGCCCACCCCACCCGGGCCCGCCCACTTCTGTTGCCGGAACGGCAAACGGCTCCCCAGCCGGCCGCCCGGTCACTCGAAGAACTTCAGGCTGAAGCCCGTGTCGGTGGGGGAGCCGGGCACATTGGCCCGGCGGTAGGTCGTGCCGCCCCACCAGACGGCCGTGCCGGTGTACCAGTAGCGGTTGGCCCAGGAGTACGGCGTGCCCTTCTGGACCGCGTGGAACATGGTCGGGAAGCGAGGGCCCGCGGGCGGGCCGGCGGCGACGTCTCCGCGCGGCAGGACGAAGGTGTGGTGTCCGGGGCCGTCGACGTACAGGGTGGCGTGCCACCCCTCCATCATCGTCGAGGCGTGCGATCCGAACAGGCAGCCGTTGCTCTTGTACCAGTCCCACACGTACGTGGGGTCGCCGCCGGACCGCAGCCGGAGGTCGGCGATGCAGTAGTCGCTGCTCCAGCTGCCGTTGGCGGAGTAGGCGATGTGCAGGCGGCCGTCCGGGTCGACGACCGGCTGCGGCGCCTCGTTGATGTAGGGGTTGCCCACCACGCGCTCCCAGGGCTCGCGCGGCTGGGAGATGATGTGGCGACCGCCCGTGGCCGCGGTCGGGCTGCTCATCCGCGCGATGTACAGGTTCTGTTCGACGTTGGTGTCCCCGGCCCAGCCGGACCACACGAACCAGCGCTGACCGCCGAACGTGAACGGCACCCCGTCGATCGCCCACTTGTCGTCGGGCAAGGCGACCTTGGTGGCGGGGGAGTAGCCGGTGTCCGGGCGCGTGGAGCTGATGTGGTACATCCGGTGCGCGGCGCCCGTACCGGCGGCGAAGTAGATGCGGTACTGGCCGTCGTGGTGCACGATCTCCGGGGCCCAGACCTCGCCGAGTCCGCCGGTGTCGTTCCAGACCTGGCGCTTGGGAGCGGCGGCGATGCCCTCCAGCGTCGTCGCCGTGCGCACCGCGATGCCGCCGTCCACGGACTTGGCGGCCACGTACAGGTCGCCGACCTTGATGACACTCGGGTCGGCGCCGCCGAGCGTGGTGCGGCCGCGTACGGAGGAGGTGCCGTCCGTGCCCGCGGCGGCCGCGTGCGCGCGTCCCGCGGGAGCCGCGACCTCCCCGACGACGAGCGCTGCGACAAGGCTGAACGGCACGAGGACCGCCAGCCACCGGCGGGAGGGGGACATCCGGGCCTCCTAACAGCTCGATCATGCTCAGGTCATGCCCACGTCAGAGAGCGCTCTCAGATGGTCTCCGCCCCGCGGAGAAGCGTCAATAGAGCGCGCGGCCGGTGGGCGTCGCCCGCCCCCGGCACGGGCGACGCCCACCGGCCGCGCTACAGCCAGGTGCTCACCCGGTGACCGGCTGACGCTCGTAGGGGATCTTCTCTCCGGCCTCGATCGCGACCGGGAGCCGGTTCTCGGCCGGCGGCAGCGGGCAGGTGGCGAAGTCGGTATAGGCGCACGGCAGGTTGGTGGCGCGGTTGAAGTCCAGCACCACGGCGCCGTCGGGCCCCGGGGCGTCGAGGTGCAGGGCACGGCTGGCGGGGTACGTCGTCACACCGGACGTCGCGTCGGTGAACAGCACCAGCAGGCTGCCCGGGGTGCCTCCCGGGAAGGCGGTCAGATCCAGCTCCTGACTGTCGAGGGCGAAGCGGATCCGGCCGGGCGCGTCGTAGACGTGCTGCAGTCCCTCCACGGCGGCGCCCACGGTGGTCGGCCGCGGTTCGGCGAACGGCGTGTACGTGCCGCTGACCACCCAGCGCCGGTCCGGCGCGTACGCGGGGGTCCCGGTGAACGCGGTGCGCAGCGGGTGCCCAGGGTGCCGTGGGCGGACGAGGTGCCGCCCGCCCCGCTTGGCCACCTCGATCACCGCGTCTCCCCAGACCGCGTCGACGCCGCCGCGCTCGGGGATGACTCCGAACGTGTGCCGCCCGCGTACCGCGGTCCCGTCGACGACGAGCTCCTCGTCGTCGTCCAGCTCGACGGTGACGCGCCCGTCGCCTGTCGACCAGGCGCCGGGCGCACCGGGGAAGCGCTCGGGGGTGGCCTCCGGCCAGTACTGGCCGGTGACGGCGAGGAACCCGTGCTCATGGGCGAGCGCGGCGTCCTTCCGCCGGTGCCACGCCTCCCAGCCGGCGGCGAAGGCGTCGACATCGGCGGGGGAGCCCTGGACGGTCATGTTCGCTCCTGCGGAGTCGGGGTGCTGAAGTACTGGAGTCGGGGGGAACTGCCCGTGTCAGGGCAGGAGTTCGCGTACGAGCGCGGCGACCTGTGCCACCTCGATGAGGAAGCCGTCGTGGCCGTGCGGGGACTCGATCAGCCGGAGCCGATCGGCCGTGCTGATGCCCGCGGCCAACTCGGCCTGCTGGGATGCCGGGTAGAGACGGTCCGAGTCGACCCCGGCCACGAGGGTCCGGGCCGTGACCCGGCTCAGAGCGGCCCGCACACCACCGCGCCCCCGCCCGACGTCATGGCTGTTCATGGCCTCGGACAGCACGACATAGCTGGCCGCGTCGAAGCGGTGTACCAGCTTGGCCGCGTGATGGTCGAGGTAGGACTCGATCTGGTACCGGCCGCCGCTCCACGGGTCCTCCGTGCCCTGGGGCGAACGGCCGAAGCGAAGCTGCAGTTCGGGCTCGCTGCGGTACGTGACGTGGGCGATGCGCCGCGCCAGGCCGAGCCCCTCGTGCGGGCCCCGCCCGCTGTCGTGGTAGTGGCCGCCGCGCCAGTCCGGATCCGAACGGATCGCGTGCGCCTGGACGTTCGCCCAGGCGATCTGTTCGGCACCGGCCGCCGCCGCCGTGGCCAGCACCAGCAGCGCGCCGGTCCGTTCGGGATGGGACACCGCCCACTCCAGCGCCCGCATCCCGCCCATCGAACCGCCGGCCACCAGCGCCCACCGGTCGATGCCCAGCGCATCGGCCAGACCGGCCTCGGCCGCCACCTGATCCCGTTGCGTCAGGAACGGGAAACCACCGCCCCACCGCCGGCCGGAGGGGTCGGGCGAGGAGGGACCGGTGCTGCCCTGGCAGCCGCCCAGCACGTTCGGCGCCACGATGAACCAGCGGTCCGTGTCGAGCGCCCTGCCCGGCCCGACCAGCCCGTCCCACCAGCCCGGCGTGGGATGGCCGGGTTCGGCTGGGCCCGCCACATGGCTGTCACCGGTGAGGGCGTGCAGAACCAGCACCGCGTTGGACCGGTCCGGCGCCAGCCGCCCCCAGGTCTCGAACGCGAGCCGCACACCCGGCAGTTCGCCACCCGCCTCCAGAGCGAGCGGCCTCTCCCGCCGGTACCACTGGCGACGCCCGGGCGGGTCCCCCTCCCGCCAGGCCCCGGAGGCCGGCGGGAGGGGGACCTGAGAAGGCGTCAGCACGGTGTTCAGGACGCGCCCTTCGCCGCGCGGAACCCGGCCTCCAGGTCGGCCTTGAGGTCGGCCAGGTTCTCGATGCCGACCGAGAGGCGCACCAGACCGGGCGAGGCCCCGGTGGCGGCCAGCTGCTCCGCGTCGAGCTGACTGTGCGTGGTGGAGGCAGGGTGGATGATGAGGCTGCGCACGTCACCGATGTTGGCGAGATGACTGAACAGCTCCACGGCGTCCACGAAGCGCTTCCCCGCCTCCGCGCCGTCCCGCAGCTCGAAGGAGACGATCGCTCCCGCGCCTCGCGGCAGGTACTTCCGCCCGGCCTCGTACCACCGGCTGGACGGAAGCCCCGGGTAGTGCACGGCGGCGACCTCGTCGCGCTGCTCCAGCCACTCGGCGAGCGCCAGCGCGTTCGCGGAGTGCCGCTCGATGCGCAGGCTGAGCGTCTCGACACCTTGCAGGAGCAGGAAGGCGGAGTGCGGGGCGAGCGCGGGACCGAGGTCGCGCAGCAGTTGCACCCGCAGCTTGACGGCGAAGGCGCCGGGGCCGACGGCGGGCCAGTACCGCAGGCCGTGGTAGCTGGGGTCGGGCTCGGTGAAGTCGGGGAACCGCTCGGCGTGCGCCCCGAAGTCGAACGTGCCGCCGTCGACCACGACGCCCGCGATGGCCGTGCCGTGTCCGCCCAGGAACTTGGTGGCCGAATGCACCACGATGTCCGCGCCGTGTTCCAGCGGCCGCAGCAGATAGGGGGTCGGGACGGTGTTGTCCACGATCAGCGGCACGCCCGCCTCGTGGGCGACGTCCGCGATCGCGCGCACGTCCAGGACGTCGCCGCGCGGATTGCCGAGGGCCTCCGCGAACAGCGCCTTGGTGTTCGGCCGGATCGCCGCCCGCCAGGCCTCGGCGTCGTCCGGGTCCTCCACGAAGGACACCTCGATGCCCAGCTTCGGCAGCGTGTGCCGGAACAGGTTGTACGTGCCGCCGTACAGCGAGGTGCTGGAGACGAGGTGGTCGCCCGCGCTCGCCAGGGTGAGGATCGCCAGGGTCTCCGCGGCCTGCCCGGAGGACAGCGCCACGGCCGCGACCCCGCCCTCCAGCGCGGCGATCCGCTGCTCGAAGACGTCCTGGGTGGGGTTGTGGATGCGGGTGTAGATGTTGCCGGGCTCGGCGAGCGCGAACAGGTCGGCGGCGTGCTGGGTGTCGCGGAACACGAACGACGTCGTCTGGTAGATCGGCGTCGCCCGCGCTCCGGTCGTGGGATCGGGCGCGGCACCGGCGTGGATCTGCTTCGTCTCGAAGGACCAGGCCGAGGTGTCGGGCCCGGACGGCTCGTCGTCGGGGGTGTGGCCGGCGGTGACGGAGTCGAGGGGCTGGCTCATGGTGGTGCTCCCTTGTGCGGAGGGGAAGGCGCGCAGGCGCGAAGGAACCGCGCAGCCGCGGGGGCGCCCCTGAACAGGGCGACGATCAGCGCGGATACGGCGGGAAAACGGGGAAGAGACTGCTCGGAAGCCGGAGCGAGGCGTCAGCTCGCGGCGTGACAACCCGTGGTGGTGACACGCACGTAATCGACGTGGCGGCGGGTCACGAGCACGGTCATGGAGCCAGGTAACCACATACGAGCCGCGCCGCACCAGAACATCCGGCAGATCTCACCCCTCGGAACACGGAGCGCGAAGAGTGCGTTGAAGCCGCCCTCCCGATCCGCCTCACCGCCGCAGACTGTCCGCCAGCCTGAGGGCGTCCTCCGTCTTCGGGTGAGCGCTGCCGAGCCGGCTGCGCAAGATCTCCGCGCCCCGACGCGCGGGTTCCGCGGCGGACGGGTCGTTCAGCGCATCCAGGGCCTTGGCCCGGAACAGCAGGGCGTAGCCGATGTACAGATGGTCCGGCGGGTAGTGCGCCTCGCGGATCCTCAGGGCCCGTTCGATGTACGGCAGGGCTGCCGCCGCATCGCCGAGGTCGAAGTGGACCGTCGCCAGGGCGACCAGGTCGAAGCTCACGTAGGGGTCGTCCGGCCCGTGCGCGGCTTCGTCGATCCGCAGCGCCCGCTCGGCCAAGGGCAGTGCGGCCCGGTGCTCGTCGAGCAGGCACAGCGTCCGGGCGAGGGTGGCCAGGTCCGTCGCGATGACGGGGCTGTCGGCGGGCAGACAGGACTCGTGCAGGCGCAGCGCTCGTTCCGCCAGAGGGCGTGCCGTCTCCGGTGCACCGAGGTCCCGGTGGATCTGCGCCAGGGTGATCAGGTCGAAGCCGACCTCCGCGTCCCGGCCGTCGAGGGTTTCGTCGAGCGCGAGGGCGCGCTCGCACAGGGGCAGCGCCAGGGCGCGGTCCCCGATCGCGAGGAGGAACTCGGAGGCCAGGCGCAGCAACTGTGCCGTCTCGGCCGCGTACGGCACCGGCGGGTCGTCCTTGGTGACGGCCAGCACGTGGGGGAGCAGGGTGTGCCAGCGCGGCTGGGCGCCCGGGTCGCCGTGGATGTCGTGCGGCACGGCCTCCAGCAGGGCCCGGCACAGCCGGGACCGGGATGTCGTGAGCGCCTCCGCGGTCATCGAGGCCCGGACGGCCGCCTGCACCAGCCTGTGCAGCACCAGGGCGGAGTCCTCGCGCCGCGCCAGGCCCAGGCCGGCCAGCGAGCCGACCGTCGCGTCCCACGCCAGGGGATCCCCGGCCGCCGCGATCAACGGATCCGGGCCGCCGCTGAAGAGAGCCAGGGGGATGGGCTCGGGAGCCAGCAGGGAACACAGCTGCAACAGCTCGACAGCCTGCGGGTGTTGTTCTCGCAACGTGCGCACACTCAGCTGCCACAGGGTGGAGGCGACCACCGCCGGCCGGTCGGCCAGTTCCCCTCGCGCGATCATGTCTTCCAGGCGCGTGGACAGCAGCGCCGCGTACTCGTCCGCAGGCGTGTGGTGGAAGTTCATGTAGCCCGCGGCCTGCTCCAACGCCAGGGGCAGGTCTCCCAGTTGCTCCGCGATCCGGCCCGCCGTCGCGGCACTCGTGCCCGGCACGCGGTGCATGAGCAGGTCGACGGACTCCTGCCGCGAGAACTCGTGCAGATCCATGACATCGGCCGTGCCCGACCACGCGCTCACCCTCGTCGTGACGAGGACGTGGCCGTTCCTCGCCAGGTCGCCCGACGGCAGGGCGTGCAGCAGCGGCCCCGGCTTCTCGGCATTGTCGAAGATGATCAACCAGGGCCTGCGGTCCTGCAAGGTGGCGTACACGCCCGGGACGACCTGCCCCGAACCCGAGTCGGTCAGGCCCAACTGACGTGCCAGCGACGTGAACTGTGCGGCCATCAGGTCGGGGTCCTCCGCGTCGACGAACGCGACGAACCGGTACTTCGACAGGTGGCGGTACGCGTACTCCACCGCGAGCTGCGTCTTGCCGACGCCACCCAGCCCGTGCACGGCCACCGTCGAGACCTCACCCGCCGAGCCGAGCTGCCGTCGCAGCTCGCGCAACGCGGTCTCGCGACCGGTGAAGTGGGTGTTGCGCGGCGGCAGACGGTATGTCATCGGAGCGGCGGGACGGTGATCCGAACGGTCACTGCGCGACTCGGATCGCAGCCCCACCCAGGCGAGTGGCACCAGGAGCAGCAGCACCACCCACGGATGGAGGCGCACGAAGTCCAGCGGCCCCGGCCACCGGCTCTGCTCCGAGGCGGCGTTGAAGGCGAGACTGCCGACGAACAGCACCACCAGACCAGCCACCGCGCCGACCAGTCTGCGCCACATGGGCTTCCTCCCCGGCCGCTTCGACGACGGCCGACGCGATCGTAACCGAGGACCGGCCCGTCGACGCATGGGTGACGCGAGCCCGCAAGCCGTCCCGGTGCGCTCACCGGGACTCGTCCGGAGGGTGATCCTGACCGATGGTCGCCAACAGGCGGGTGACCAGGGGATTGTGGTCGTCCTCGCGCCAGGCGACGGCCACTCGCGTACGGGCCGTGCCGGGCTCGATCCGGCGGAAGGCGACCCCTCTGAGGCGGATCCGCCGGATGCCGGCCGGGGCCAGGGAGACGCCCAGGCCGGTTTCCACGAGGGCGCACACGGTCTGCCACTCCACCGCGTGCTGGACGATCCGCGGTGTGAACCCGGCTGTCGTACACAGGCCGACGATCTGGTCGTACAGCGTCGGACCGACCGCGCGGGGCAGCAGGACGAAGGGTGACTCGGCCAACTGGGCCAGCTGTACCGTGCGTTTCCCGGCCAGGGGATGAGTGGACGGCAGCACGGCCACGAAGGGCTCGCTGAGCACCGTCCTGAAGTAGAGCCCTGTTTCGTCGCTGGGAGGTTCGCGCAGGAGGCCGATGTCGATGGTCTTGTCGTGCAGGGCGGCGATCTGCGGAGCGGTGGTCATCTCACGGATGTCCAGGTGCGCGTCCGGCGACCGGTCACGGAACGTGCGCAGCAGACCGGGCAGAACCGTCAGGGCGAGGGAGGCGGCGAAGCCGATCCGCAGGCTGCCGGCCCTGCCACTGCCGACGGCCCGGGCCGCGGCCAGGCCGTCCGCGAGGTCGGTGAGAGCCCGCCGGGCCGCCGGCAGCAGCTCGTTGCCCGCCGGTGTCAGGGCGACGCGCCCCGGGGCGCGGGTGAACAGCGCGTGACCGACCCGGTCCTCAAGGCGGCGGATCTGCTGGCTCAGCGGCGGCTGGGCGATGCCCAGGCGGGCCGCCGCGTGGCCGAAGTGCAGTTTCTCCGCGAGCACGACGAAGGCGTGCAGCTGCGGCAGCGGAATTTCGGGGCGATCCATACGCCCAGGGATATCAGACGATGCACATGCCCGTATTGGACGTATCGGTGCCGGACCCTTAGCGTGCGGCGCATGACAGAGCGACGCGCGATCCTCAGCGGCTCGACCTTCGAGGAGCGGATCGGTTATGCCCGCGCCGTGGTCGACGGCGACCGGGTCCATGTGTCCGGGACGACCGGATTCGACTACGCCACCATGACGATCTCCGACGACGTGGTGGAGCAGGCCGAGCAGTGTCTGCACAACGTGCAGACCGCCCTGGCCGAAGCGGACTGCACACTCGCCGACGTGGTGCGCGTGCGCTACCTCCTGCCCGACCGCGAGGACTTCGAGCCCTGCTGGCCGGTCCTGCGCCGCTGCTTCGGCGAGGTCCGGCCGGCCGCCACGATGCTCGTGTGCGGTCTCGCCGACCCGCGGATGAAGATCGAGATGGAGGTGGACGCGCGGCGCCGCGTCCCGCCGCACACCGAAAGCGCCACGCGCCACGACTCCACAGATCCGGTCAGGCCCGTCGAGGCATTCGAACCCCCCTACTACGTCGCTGTCTTCACCACGCTGCGCACCCGGAACCAGACCGACTACGGCAAGACCAACGCCCGCCTGGAAGAGCTGGTCAAGGACATCCCCGGATACCTGGGCATGGACCACGCGCAGACCCCTGGCGGCCTGGGCATCACCGTCGGCTACTTCCGTGACGCCGACGCCCTGACGCAGTGGCGGAACGACGCCGAGCACCGTGCGGCGCAGGAACGAGGGCGAGCCGAGTGGTACCGGAGCTACACGCTGCACGTGGCGAAAGTGGAACGGAGCAGTGGATTCACGTCGGGTGACGCGGACGGAAGCCCTGCTTGACGCGGACGGAAGTTCTGCTTGACGCGGGTGAATGACTCCCGGAACCCGTGCCGCACCCGGCCGAACGCTCCGCTGCTCGATCTCCGACCCCGGTTAAGGCCCTGCCCCCTGCTAGCCGCCGATCGCGTTCAACTCGGCAAGGTCCTCGTCCGAGAGGGAGAGTCCCGCGCCGACGACGTTCTCCCGCAGGTGCGTCACCGACGAGGTGCCGGGGATGAGCAGGATGTTCGGCGACCGCTGCAGCAGCCAGGCCAGGGCGACCGACATGGGTGTCGCCCGGAGCCGGGTGGCGACGGCGGACAGTGCCGCGGACTGCAGCGGGGTGAAGCCGCCGAGCGGGAAGAACGGCACGTACGCGATGTTCTTGGCGGCGAGGTCGTCGATCAGTGCGTCGTCGTGGCGGTGGGCGAGGTTGTACAGGTTCTGCACACACACGATCGGTGCGATTTCCTGCGCCTCGGCGACCTGTTCCGCGGTCGCGTTGCTCACTCCCAGGTGTCGGATCAGTCCCTGCTGCTGGAGTTCGGCCAGCGTCTCGAAGGGCTGGGCGAGGGATTCGGGCCGGGGCCCCTGGGCGTCACCGAGCCGGAGATTGACCACGTCGAGTGCGTCCAGGCCCAGGTCCTCCAGATTCTCGTGGACGGCACGGCGCAGCTCCTCGGGCTCCCGGGCAGGCGGCCAACCGCCCTGCGCGTCGCGGACCGCACCCACCTTCGTCACGATGTGCAGCGACGCCGGGTAGGGGTGCAGCGCTTCACGGATCAGCCGGTTGGTGACGCGAGGCCCGTAGGCGCCGGCGGTGTCGATGTGGGTGATGCCGAGCTCCACGGCCTCCCGCAGTACTTCCAGCGCCCCGTCCTGGTCTGCGGGTGGGCCCATGACCCCGGGACCAGCGAGCTGCATGGCGCCGTAGCCGAAGCGGGTGACGGTCAGGTCGCCCAGAGGCCACATGCCGCCGGGCAGTGAGGTCGTAGATGTGTACATGGCTGTCTCTTCCTGGCTTGGCCGGACGTCTCAGGAGGGCTGCGTGTCGCGTGGCCCACCGCTTGCGCGGCATCGGATCCCCGTACCGGTCACCGGCCCGGGGTTCGCCGCTCCCGTTGCGTTGATGTTCGCCCGGCCGGAAGAGGTGCGACCAATACCGATACGGTGCTCTGTGATACCCCGCAGGTATCACGGCGTACGCTGAACCGATGAAGAGGATGGAGCCCCTGCAGTCCTTGGGAGCCGAGGGAGGAACCCAGGAAACCCTGGAGACCCGCGAGCTGAGGTACTTCCTGGCGGTCGCTGAGGAACTGCACTTCGGCCGCGCCGCCGAGCGCCTCGGTATGGCCCAGCCACCGCTGTCCCGGGCCATCCAGCAACTGGAGCGGCGGCTCGGCGTCCGCCTGCTGGAACGCGACCGCCGCGGCGTCGCCCTCACCGACGCGGGGGAGGTGCTGCTCCACGAGGGGCGCGCAGCCCTGGACGCGGTCACCGCCGCCGCACGCCGCACCCGCCGTTCCGCCGGCGCCGACGATCCCGCCGGTCGCCGTAACCGGCTGGTGCTGGCGGTGAAGGCAGCGGCCTCCCACGAGCTGCTGCACAAACTCCTCGACGCGTACGCGGCCGAGCCGGACGCGGTCGAGGTCGAGGTGCTGCCCAGCGGGACCTGCGAGCAGGGCGACATGCTGCGCGACGGCCGCGCCGACGTGGCGCTCATGCACGCACCGTTCAACTCCCTCGCCGGGTTCGACAGCGAAGAGCTCCTGACCGAAGGGCAGATCGCCATCCTGCCCGCCAGACATCCCCTCGCCGCGCGCAGGACGCTGACCCTGGCCGACGTCACCGACATCCCGGATCTTCCGCTGGCCCGCTGGTCCCGCGACGGCACCTTCCTCCCCGGCCCGGGCCCCGAGATCCACGACCAGACGCAACTGGCCCAACTCATCGCCCTGGGACGGACCGTGGCGATCTTCCCCGACTCGGCCCGAGCCTGGCTCTGGGCCGAGCACACCGCCGTCCCACTGACCGACGCGCCTCCCGTAGTCACCCACATAGCCTGGCCCGCACACAGCCGCTCCCTCCCCCTCGCAGCCCTGATCCGCACGGCTACACGGCTCTAAGCCCGTGGGCGCGGCTGCCTGGTTGAGAGGGAGACAGCAACAGGGCGGCACCAGACCAGGCCGGCAGCAGCATGCGGCCGCCAGTCCTCCGCTACGGTCTGGGCATGACCATCGAGCACGTGGGGGGTGGCTTCGCCGCCGCAGTCACGGGAGTGCTGGCCATCGGGTTCGCGTTCGTGGCTCTGAGCCGCTGCCGCCTGAGGCTGCGGGGTGTGCGCACGACGGGTGAGCTGGTCGGATTCCGGACTGCGGTGGCGGAGGACGGCGACCTGCTGTACCGCCCGGTGGTGGCCTTCACGCTGCCGGACGGCGTGAAGATCGAGGCGGAGGGCGAAAGCATGTCCCACGCGCCGCACGGCGTGCAGGAAGGTGACCGCACGGAGGTCGTCCATGACCCAGCGGCACTCGGCACCATCGCCCTGCCCTCCCTTCTGCCGGGCGGGCTCAGGGGACGGGAGATCCTCTCGTGGGGCGCTGCGTCGGTCGCTCTGGGCCTCATGACGTATCAGATCGTCGTCGAGACATTCTGAGTACGGCGGCCGCCGCACGTCCCGAGTTGTCGGCGGGTGAGGAGGCACCGGGCACTTGGAGGACTGCCTCGCGGACGTCGGCCGACCGGTTGGTCAGGGTCGCTGTTCGGGTGGCATGGGGCGTGTGGCTGCCTGGTAGGCGGCGAAGTCGGCCCTGCCGCCCGCGCCCAGGACCCCGGTGTCCGCGGCGAGCCGGCTCGGTGGCTGTCGGCGTAGCTCCTGGCGGGCGAGGCGGGAGACGAGGGCAGGGAAGGCGGGCCGCAAAGGCTGGCACCAGCGCAGCCAAGGCGGCGCGTAGATGTGCCGGGCGCGGCGCGTGATGCCCGAGGTCAGCCATGCGGAGACCTCTTCGGTGCCGTGGACCTTCCGGGCGAAGCGGGGCTGATTGCGGCGCAGGGCCTTGAGGACGGGATGGTCGTCGATGCCGGTGATCATGTCGGTTCCGGTCCAGTGCAGGTAGGCGATACCGACGTCGACCCCGTCCGGTTCCACCTCGCCGCGCAGGGCCAGCGCGAACGACTCCGCTCCCGCCTTGGAGGCGCAGTAGGCGCTCATCATCGGGGACGAGCCGAAGGCGGCGGTGGACGCGATCTGGAGGAAGTAGCCCCGGGTGTCCATGAGGTGAGGCAGGAAGGCGCGGGCTGTGTTGGCGGAGCCGGTGAGATTGACGTCGATGACCCGCTGCCACAGGTCGGCCGGCGTGTGCACGAAAGGCCCGCCGGTGGCGATCCCCGCATTGGCCACGACCACGCTCGCCTGTCCCAGCGCCTCACTGATCTCGCGGGCGGCACGATCGAGCGCGTCCCGGTCCGTGACGTCGGTCTCGACGCACAGACTCCGGCCCGGCAGGGACTCCGCCGCCTGACAGAGGGTGGCCTCCTCCCGCCCGATCAGCGCGACCAGCATCCCCGCGTCCGACAGGCGCCGCGCGAGAGCCGCCCCCACACCGCGGGCGGCACCCGTCACGACCGCGACCCGCCCCGCCAGCGGCGATCCGGCCGCCTCTCGGGGCCGTCCCGACCCGGGCATCTCCCTCATACGTCCCTCGCTCCCGTCACCACGCCGTCCCGCCGACGGCGCCCTCGAATCCCTTCCGTCATACCCGGCCGAATGGATGCGCTCGCGACGTATGGCGCATTCGGCGTCACCGCTCCCCACGGAGAGGGTCTGGTCACCCCCTGGATAGACATGGCCGTGGCGATCGAGCAGGGCGCCCCCCCCGGACGCCGCCCCCCCCCAGCCGGCGCGTCAGCATGCCGTCAAGGTCGCCCGGAGTGCCGTCAGTGTTCCGTCAGGGGCGTCCCCCGGGGGCGGGCAGCGGGCCTAGCGTCGCTGGTGAGCCCCGGTCCGCCTCCCCGCGTCCGGGGCCTTCGACAGCACACCTTCCGACGGCTGGAGGCCCCCATGGCAGTACTGCTCGACGGTGACGAGTCCGAACCTCCGGATCGGTTCCCGGCCGGACCGCTGTATGTGCCGGTCCGGCCGGGACCAAACGGGTACGGGTACATGGTGCGGTTGTTCCGCTCACCCCTCGGCGTCCGCACCACCGTCGGCTTCACCTGCGAACGCAGGCTGACCGCCACGCTCGGCCCCGGCCAGCGGTGGATCCGGCTCGCGGAACCGGCCCTGCGGGCCATGACCGCCCCGCTCGGCATCACCACCGTCACGGTCGACCCTCTCTTCGCCGCCCCGCCTCCCGCCCTGGCTCCCGTCCCGGCTCCCGTCCCGGCTCCCGCCCCGACGCCCGCCCCGGCTCCCGCGCCGGTCACCACCCCGGCATCGGCATCCACCGTCGCGCTGCTGACCACCTGAGAGGGGCCGAGACCATGACCACAGTCCACGAACCCGCCACCCCACCCACACCCACACCCAAGCCCAAGCCCGCCGGAGGGTCGGTGTGGCCCGCGTCCAGCACCGAGCCCGCGCGCGGTGAGCTCGCAGTGGGCGGCGTTCCGCTCGCCGAGATCGCCGACCGCTTCGGCACACCGGTCTACGTCCTGGACGAAGCCGAGGTCCGCGCCCGCTGCCGCACCTACCGCGAGACCTTCCCCGACGCCGAGGTCCTCTACGCGGCCAAGGCCTTCCTGTGCCGGGCCATGGCCCACTGGACGGCCGAGGAGGGCCTCGGCCTCGACGTCTGCTCCGCCGGCGAACTGGAACTGGCCGTCACCACCGGATTCCCGCCGGAGCGGATCGTGCTGCACGGCAACGCCAAGTCCCCGCGCGATCTGGACACCGCACTGCGCCTGGGCGTGGGACGGATCGTCATTGACAGCCCCGGCGAGATCGCCCGGCTCGCCGCCGCCGTCGGCCCGGACGGACACCAGAAGGTGATGGTCCGCGTCGTGCCCGGGGTCAGCGCGGGCGGTCACGAGAAGATACGCACCGGCACCGACGACCAGAAGTTCGGCCTGCCCATCGCCGACGGCTACGCGGCGCACGCCATCGCGCGCATCCTCGGCCAACCGCAACTCCAGCTCACCGGTTTGCACTGCCATGTGGGATCCCAGATCACGAGCGTCAGGCCCTATCTCGTCGCGGTCCGCCGCATGGTCGGCCTCATGAGCCGCCTCCACGAACAGCACGGCCTGGTCCTGCCCGAAATCGACCTCGGCGGCGGACACGGCATCGCCTACTGCCCCGGTGACCAGGTCCTCGACCTGACGGTCCTGGCACGCGGGGTCCGCACCGAGCTGGCCGAGGCGTGCGGCAGGGCCGGCCTGCCAGTGCCCCGTCTCCTCATCGAGCCCGGGCGGGCGATCGTCGGACCGGCCGGCGTCGCTCTCTACCGTGTCCTGTCCGTCAAACACACGGGCCGCGACGTGTTCGTGGCCGTGGACGGCGGTATGAGCGACAACCCGCGCCCGGCCCTGTACGGCGTCCGCTACGCACCGCGTCTCATCGGCCGCCGCAGCACAGCGGGCCCGGTCAGGATGACCGTGGTCGGCCGTCACTGCGAGGCTGGCGACATCCTGGCCACCGGCGCGGAACTCCCCGGTGACGTGCGCCCCGGTGACCTGCTCGCCGTCCCGGTGGCGGGCGCCTACCACCTGTCGATGGCCTCCGGCTACAACCTGGTCGGCCGTCCGCCGGTCGTCGCCGTACGCGACGGTCTGGCCCGTCTCCTGGTCCGCCGGGAGTCGCTGGAGGATGTCCGCAGCCGGGACGTGGGCCTGTAGCGGCCAAGGGTCCTAAGCTCCTGCCATGACCACTTGGTACGTCCTCGTGGAAGAGGACACACGGGAGACCAAGTACGCCGAGGGAACGGAACTGCGGCTCCACCGCTGGAAGTTGGTGGCCACCCGGGGCATCAGCCCGACTGTGGAGGAGGCGACCGTGGAGGAGGCGGCCGCAGAGGAGGCGGCCGCGCAGGAGGCGGCCGCGGAAGCGGAGCGGCTCGCTCTGCAGCATGTGCCGGCCGTGATCGCCCGGCACGCCAGACCTGGCGATCAGCCTGCCAGAGAGGCCTACCTCACTGCCGACGGCGCATGGGTGGTGTCCGTCAGGCAGCGCGGCCGGGAAGCCCACGTCCGAGTGAGCGTCGCCCGGCTGATGCACAAGCAGGAGGAGAGCGAGGGCCCTCCTCCGCCGAGCTGGAAGCACAGGCTGCGCAAGGCATTCTGACGCCCAGTCGGACATGGAAAGCGGGCAGGGTGGTGTATGACACCTTGCCCGCTTTTCGCGTATCCCCTTTCAATTGTTGCGGGCACAACAGATGAATCCCGATTCATCGCTGCCCCATTTCCATCAGGGGTTTCAAATCGGCCTGCTTTCCCGGCCGTCGCGCGGTCTGCACCAAATCCAGGCTCGGTCAGGCCGCCGGTTCCACAATCGCTTGCTGTGAAACCGGCGGCGTCTACCCGGAATTCCAGCGGCCACGTCGGTCTCGCCCGCATGGGCACAGATTCTCGACACGATGCCCGCATGAGCGTCGGCCCTGTGATGAGCAAGTGTGCGGAGGTGGTGGCTGGTTCGGGCGCCTCCGACCTGCCGTTACGGCAGCGATCCGCTTGAAGTCCTTGATCTGCGCACATCAATGAGTCAGGTTCGAGGCGGCACCGACGCAGGTTCGGTCCGCACTCCACACCCCCCACACCACCTGACGAGGAGAACCCTCATATGGCATCTCGCGCATTCACACGCAGAATGCAGCTCCTCACCGCCACCACGGTCGTCGCGACCCTGACGGCCATCGGTACGGCCCACGCGCACACGGCACCCGAACCGACCCCGGCTGAGGGCACTGTGTACGGACTCGGCACGAAGGGCGCCGTACCCGGCAGCTTCATCGTCACGCTGGACGAAAAGGCGAACAAGTCCGCGCTCGCCAAGGAGTACGGCGGCGAACTCCAGCGCACGTACTCGTCCGCCCTCAACGGCTTCTCCGCCAGCGGCCTGTCGTCGGCCGAGGCCAAGCGTCTCGCCGCGGACTCGGCGGTCGCCAAGGTCGTACAGGTCAAGAAGTTCAGCATCGACGCGACCCAGGACAACCCGCCCTCCTGGGGCCTGGACCGACTGGACCAGGCGGACACGGCCGGCGACAGCAAGTACACCTACCCCGACGGCGCGGGCGAGGGCGTGACCGCGTACGTCATCGACACCGGTGTGCGGATCACGCACAAGGACTTCGCGGGACGGGCCAGTTCGGGCTTCGACGCCGTGGACAACGACAACGACGCGAGTGACGGCAACGGTCACGGCACCCACGTCGCCGGCACGATCGCCGGCACGGCTCACGGCGTCGCCAAGAAGGCGAAGATCGTCGCTGTCCGGGTGCTCGACGACAACGGTTCCGGAACCACCGAGCAGGTCATCGCCGGCATCGACTGGGTCGCCAAGAACCACCAGGGCCCGTCCGTCGCGAACATGAGCCTGGGCGGTGGCGCCGACCCGGCCATCGACGAAGCCGTCAAGAAGGCCATCGCGGCCGGGGTCACCTTCGGTGTCGCCGCCGGCAACGACTCCGCGGACGCCGGGCAGGGCTCCCCGGCCCGGGTCGCCGAGGCCATCACCGTCGCCTCCTCGACCAAGGACGACCAGCAGTCCGACTTCTCCAACTTCGGTTCCGTCGTGGACATCTACGCCCCCGGCTCGGACGTCACCTCCGCCTGGAACGACAGTGACGACGGCACCAAGACCATCTCGGGCACGTCCATGGCCACCCCGCACGTCGTGGGCGCCGCGGCCGTCTATCTGGCGGGCCACAAGGACGCCACGCCCGACCAGGTGGCCAAGGCCCTCACCGACGGCGCCACTCCCGACAAGATCTCCAACCCCTCCCAGGGCACCGCGAACAAGCTGCTCAAGATCGTCGAGTAGCCACAGATGACAGGCGCCCGCCGTATCGCCCGACCGGGGCTGCGGCGGGCGCCGTACGTGCACTGCTAGCCCTTCGCCCCCTCGGGACACTGCACAACTGGCACTGCACAACTGGCACTGGCACTGGCCATGGCCGGTAGTCGCTGTCAGGTGGCATCGAGGGCGGCTGCACGCAGGGCAGCCGCCACCCGGGTGACGGGTTGCGTGGGCCGGCCGAGGTGGGCCAGGAGCAGTCGCCGTTGTTCCTGAGGGCCGCCGCGCACGGGGAGGACGCGGACGCCCTCGGGTGCGGCCGGGGCGAGGGCGGCGGGCACGGTGGTCAGTCCCAATCCGGCGGCGACGAGGTGGAGTTTGGCGAACCAGTCGCGTGCGGTATGGGCGATCTCGGGCCGTTCGTCCAGGCCCGGCCAGACGCCCATCAGGCGGTCCTCGCCGTAGGAGGGGCCGGCGATCCAGCGTTGTCCGCGCAGGTCGGCCACGTCGACGAAGTCGGCGCGGGCGAGCGGATGGGTGGCCGGCACCGCCAGCCGCAGGGCGCGTTCGGCGAGTGTCTCGACCACGAGCGGAGGCGTCTCGGTGTCCGGCGGCCGGAACGGCGGCGCGGAGCCGAGCAGAACGAGGTCCAGGCTGCCGGCGCGCAGGGCCCGTACGAGGACGGGCGTGGTGCCCTCGCGGCTGACGACGTTCAGGCCGGGGTCGGTGCGGCCGAGCTCGGTGAGGGCCCGGGGGAGGAGGACGGCTCCCGCGCTGGGGATCCATCCGAGGCGGACGGTACCGGCCGCTGCGGGCAGGCCCGACAGTTCCCTGGCGGTCGCCTCGATCTCGTCGAGGACGACCGTCGCGTGGCGCAGGACGGTGCGGCCGGCCGTGGTCAGCCGTACTCCTTCGCGCCGCCGCTGCAGCAGTTGCGTGCCCGCGGCCCGCTCGATCGTTGCCATCTGGCGGGACACGGCGGACTGGGTGTAGCCCAGTGCGGCGGCGGCCGCGGTGAAGGTCCCGTGCTCGGCGACGGCGCGGAAGACGCGCAGCGCGGTGAGGGAGACGTCCTCGAAGTCCATGACGATTACGCATACCAGATGTTCCGAACTTTCGTTGGACGCATGGCGCGCGGCGTTCTTAGCGTGGCAGGCATGAACGCTTCTCGCATCGCTCTTGTCACCGGCGCCAACCAAGGCCTGGGCCGCGCCCTGGTCGAGGGACTGGCGGCCCGGATGAACGAGAACGATCTCGTCCTGCTCACCAGCCGCAGCCACCGGCGTGTGGCGGAGGCCGCCCGCGAGGTCGGCCGGCTGCCCGGCACTCGCGCCCACGTCGATGGCCGCGTCCTGGACGTCACCGACACCGAGGCCATCACCCGTCTCGCCGGGGAGCTCGCGGCACGCCATGGCGGGGTCGACGTCGTCGTGTCCAACGCGGTCGCCCGCCTGCTGCCCGAGGAGTCCCAGTCCGAACGGGCCGATGAGTTCATCGACGTCTCCAACACGGCCACCCATGCGGTCCTGCGCGCCTTCGGCCCCGTGCTGCGCCCGGGCGGTCGGCTCCTGGTCGTGGCCAGCAGTCTGGGCACGCTCGGTCATCTCGATGCCCGGCTGCACCACCTCTTCGACGGTGCGAGCCTCGACCAGGTCGAGTACGCCGTGGAGTCCTGGCGCAGCGCCGTTCACAGCAGGACGGCGCAGGAGGCGGGCTGGCCCCTGTGGCTGAACGTGCCGTCCAAGGTCGCGCAGGTCGCCGCCGTCCGCGCGGTCGCCGCCGAGCGCCGCGCACGCGACCTCGCCGACGGCACCCTGATCGCGGCCGTCTGCCCGGGCATGGTCGACACCGCCACCTCGCGGCCCTGGTTCAGCGACCACAGCCAGGCCCGGTCACCCGCCCAGGCCGCCGAAGCCGTCCTCGACCTGATCTTCACCGAGCACACCGACCCCGCCCTGTACGGCGAACTGGTCCGGTTCGGCACGGTCCTGCCCTGGCACGACGGCACACCCCCCGTGGAACAGGACCGGATGCTCACCCCCTGACCCCCTGAACACGCATGGCCGGTTTCGAAGACACAGCAGATCACGGAGCTCGTTCATGAGCCTCATCACCACCCCCTTCGGTTTCTCCAGCACGACGGACGAGGTGACGCGGGGCGTCGACCTCAGCGGCCGTCGTGCGGTGGTCACCGGTGCCTCGTCGGGGCTCGGCGCCGAGACGGCCCGGGCTCTGGCCGCCACGGGCGCGGAGGTCACCCTCGCCGTACGGGACGTCGCCTCCGGCGAACGCGTCGCCAAGGACATCACCGCCTCCACCGGACGTCACGAGGTGCACGTGGCGCAGCTGGACCTGTCCGATCCCGCGTCCGTCACGGCCTTCGCCGCCGCGTGGCGCGGCCCGCTCCACATCCTGGTGAACAACGCGGGCGTCATGGCCTGCCCCGAGCAGTACACCGAGCAGGGCTGGGAGTGGCAGTTCGCCACCAACCACCTGGGTCACTTCGCTCTCGCCACCGGCCTGCACCGGGCACTGGCCGCCGACGGCAACGCCCGCGTGGTCACGGTGAGTTCCTCCGGTCACCAGCGCTCGCCGATCGTGTGGGACGACGTCAACTTCGCGTTCCGCCCCTACGACCCATGGCTCGCCTACGGCCAGTCCAAGACCGCGAACGTCCTCTTCGCGGTCGAAGCGACCCGCCGTTGGGCCGCGGACAACATCGCCGTCAACGCGTGCATGCCCGGCGCCATTCACACGAAGCTGCAACGGCACACCGCCGGCCGCGGCAGCGGGCTGGTCCCGGCTCATCTGATCAAGACGGTCGAGCAGGGGGCGGCGACCTCCGTCCTGCTCGCCACCTCACCGCTCCGCGAGGGCGTGGGCGGCCGCTACTTCGCCGACTGCAACGAGACCGAGGTCGTCGACCGCCGCACCGGCACCTTGCACGGCGTCGCCCGCTACGCCGTCGACCCGGACAACGCCGGGCGCCTGTGGGCCCTGTCGCAGGAACTCCTCGCACAGGCCCGCTGAGCGCCTCCACCGGACACGACCGACCGCAGACCCCCGCAGCGCGCGCTCCTCACCCCGTTCCCGGCCGGCGGGTCTCCGACTGGCTCCGGCCGGTCCCGGACTGATCTCCGGCCGGTCTGCACCCGGCCGCCGGCCGGTCCCCGACTGATCTCCGCCGGACCCCGACTGATTTCCGGCCGGTCCTCGACCGCTCTCCGGCCGGTCTTCAGCCCTGCGGCCGTGCCCGCAGCCCGTCGAGAATGAGCGCCAGCATGCGCGGAGCACGGTCCTCGGGGACGGCGGCGGCACGCCAGAGCGCGCCGGTGAGCTGGAGGAAGTCACCGGGGTCGGCGTCCGCGCGGATGCTTCCGTCCTTCTTCCCGGCGTCGAGGAGCTCGGTGATCGCGGTGATGACCGGACCGTAGCTCTGCTCGCTCATCGCCTGGTGCGCGCTCGGGCTGAGGGCCTCGCCCAGGCCGTGTTTCCTGCGCATGGCCTCGACCAGATCGAGCGTCCACGTGCGCAGCGCCTCCAGCGGCGGCATCCGTTCGAGCAGGTCGGGCACGGTGCCGGTGATGCGGGTGACCTCGTCCTGGTAGACGGCCAGGACCAGCGCCTCGCGGGTGGGGAAGTTGCGGTACAGCGTGCCCGGGCCGACGCCGGCGCGCTGGGCGATCTGGTTCATCGACGTGCCGCCGTCCTCGCCCAGCGCCTCGCGGGCGGCAGCGAGGATGCGCGCCCTGTTCTCACGGGCGTCGGATCGGACCACGAGATCTCCCCTTGCTAAGTGGAGAACTCTCCACTACGTTATTCGGAGAGCTCTCCACTTACTTTAGAGGGGCACCATGCGCTACATCAAGCTCGGCACCACCGGCCTGGACGTGTCAGCGATCGCCATCGGCGCCATGACCTACGGCGAACCCGACCGAGGGCACCCCGTCTGGTCGAAGGGCGAGGAGGAGGCCCGCCCGCTCATCAAGCACGCCCTGGAGGCGGGCATCAACTTCTTCGACACCGCGAACATGTACTCCAACGGCTCCAGCGAGGAGATCCTCGGCCGCGCGCTGAAGGACTACGCCGACCGGGACGCCGTGGTCATCGCCACGAAACTGCGCCACCCGATGCGCCCGGGCCCGAACGGCCGCGGACTGTCACGCAAGGCGATCATGACCGAGGTCGACCACTCCCTGCGCCGCCTCGGCACGGACTACATCGACCTCTACCAGATCCACCGCAACGACCACTCCACCCCCTGGGAGGAGACCCTCCAGGCCCTCAGCGACCTCGTGCAGGCCGGCAAGGTCCGCTACCTCGGCGCCTCCTCCATGCACGCCTGGGAGTTCGCCAAGGCCCTCCACCTGCAGAAGCAGCACGGCTGGGCGCGGTTCGTGTCGATGCAGAACCACTACAACCTCCTGGCTCGCGAAGAGGAACGGGAAATGATCCCGCTGTGCCTGGACGAAGGCGTCGGCACCCTCATCTGGTCCCCCCTGGCCCGCGGCCGCCTGGCCAGGGCCTGGGACGACGCCCGCTCCACCAAGCGCGCCGAGACCGACGCGGCCTACGCCGACCTCCTCTACACGCCCGCGCAGGAGGTCTCCAACAAGGCGATCATCGACGCGGTCGGCCAAGTGGCGGACGCGCACGGCGTGAGCCGCGCACAGATCGCGCTCGCCTGGCTGCGCCGCCAGCCCGTCGTCACCGCGCCCCTGGTCGGCGCCGGTTCCATCCACCAGATCGACCAGGCCGTGGCCTCCCTCGACATCGACCTCACCGACGACGAGGTGCGCACCCTGGAAGCCCCCTACACCCCGCGCTACGACTGGCAGGGCGTCTCCGGCGAAGCGGAGCTGGAGGCCATTCGCCGGCGCATCCCCGGAATGGCCCTGTCATGAACTCCATCGTCCGCTCCGGCCCGGCGGCCCGCGCCGGAGGCCTCCTCATCCTGCTCGGCCCCCTCGTCGCCTGGCTGGCCGAGTTCGTCACCGCCGCCGCCTGGCAGGACCCGCCGTACTCGCCCTTCCACAACTGGGTCAGCCACCTCGGACTGACCGGCCCGCCCCAGACCGCGTTCGGGCAAGTCGCCAACTCACCTCTCGGCGCCGTCATGAACACCGGCTGGGTGGTCTACGGCATCCTCCTGGCAGTCGGCGCGTTCCTCGTGTTCGACCTGCGCAAGGGGCTCCGCCCGACCGTCATCGTGGTCCTCGCCGTCCTGGCCGGCGCCGGAGTCAGCCTCGTCGGCATCTTCCAAGGCTCCAATGCCAACGTCGACAACGGCCTGATCGCCCTGCACACCCTCGGCGCGCAGACCGTCATGGTGGCCGGCAACATCATGGCCGTCGCCGCCGGAGCCAACGGCGCCCGCATCGGCCTCAGCCGCCGCCGCTCCACCGCGAGCATCGTCCTGGGCGCCGCCGGACTGATCGCCTTTCCCCTCTTCATGGCGGACGCCCTCACCGGCTGGATGTGGAACATCGGCCTGCTCGAACGCGCCGTCATCTACCCGATCATGATCAGCCACGCCCTCCTCGCCAGCAGCATCGCCGCCCGGCGACTCCCCGCGACACCCCCACCCACCCCCCTTCCCACCCACGCCACCAGCTGAGGAGACACCCATGACACCGGTACTGGTCACCGGAGGAACCGGATTCATCGGAAGCTGGTGCATCCTCGCCCTGCTCGACGCCGGCCACACCGTCCGCACCACGGTCCGCGACCCGCGACGCGAACCGGCTCTGCGCTCCTGGCTGCACCAGGCCGCCACCTTCGACGACGACCACCTCACCGTCGTCCGCGCCGACCTCCGGAACCCCGACGGCTGGGACGCCGCGGTCGCCGACTGCGATCACGTCCTCCACGTCGCCTCACCCACCCTGCGCCACACCCCGGCAACCGACGACGAACTCATCGTCCCGGCCCGAGAAGGCGTCCTGCGGGTGCTGCGCGCCGCCCGCGACGCAGGCGTCCGCCGCACCGTCCTGACCAGCGCCTTCGGCGCCATCGGCATCGGACACCCGCCCCGCTCGACCCCGTTCACCGAAGCGGACTGGACCGACACCGACGCCGACATCCCGCCTTACCAGCGCTCCAAGACCCTCGCCGAACGCGCCGCCTGGCAGTTCGTCACCGAGGAGGGCGCCGGTATGGAACTGGCCGCCGTGCACCCCGCAGGAGTCTTCGGCCCTCTCCTCGGCCCCGACGACCCGCCCTCCCTGCGCCTGATACGCAGAATGCTCGAAGGAAAGATGCCCGCCTCCCCGCCCTTCGCCATGGGCTACGTCGACGTCCGTGACGTCGCCGACCTCCATCTGCGCGCCATGACGGACCCCGCGGCCGCCGGCGAACGCTTCCTCGCCGTCGCCGGGCCCAGTCTGCGCGTGGCCGACATCGCCCGCATCCTGCACGACCGTCTGGGCGAACGCGCCGCGAAAGCCCCCATCCGCGAACTGCCGGTCTGGCTCACCCGCGCCCTGGCCACGGTGAACCCCGAACTACGCCTGCTCAAGCACCAACTGGGCCGCGACCTCGACGCCACCAGCGCCAAGGCGGAGACCCTCCTCGGCTGGAAACCACGGCCGATCGAAGACACCATCGCGGACACCGCGGAGAGCCTCCTCACCCACGGCATCGGCGCGCCTGTACGGCAACCACGCCGATGACGCTGTTCCCCTACCGCCATATGACGGATTTCGACCTGCCGGCCCCTCGTCCAAGGTCCTGAGTCCCCGAACAGGTCGACGGCCGCCGGGCATTATGCTGCTCGCGACTCGACGAATCGCGTGTGAGGTGCCCATGAGCAGGCTGCTGGATTTCGACGAAACCACGGTTTCCCCAAGTTACCGCATCTTCGGTCTGGTTGACACGAGTATCGATACGTATGCACCCCATGCGGATCGCTCGCAATGGCTCCTTTCTGCCCCTGGCATGGTGTATCTGCAGGTGCCGCCCCAGGTGATCCGGGCGTCCGTGCGATTGGAGAGTTGGTCGACCGTCCCTCCGCCGAGCGATGTGGAGTGGTCCGGTACGGAAGAGGTGGAGGTGGAACTCCCCGGCGGTGACCTGGCCTTGGAGACCATCGACGGCGGGCAGAAGGAAACCCCTCTGATCCTGCCCTCGGCCGGCTTGTACAGGATGCGATGGCAATGGATATTCAACCCTGCGGGCGGCCCTTTCACGTCTCCACTGGCGGGAACTGGTGAACCTCTGCCCGCACCCCTGAGGCACGAAGAGAAACTGAACGGCGCCGACCAGTATTGCCTGGTCCAAATCTGGCGCGTAGCCGCCGGTGAGGACATCGAGGAAGAGTGAAAGTGAAGCGGGGCCGCTCCGATGGAGCGGCCCCGCTTGACGGCCATTCGGGACCGGAGGTCCGGTCAGTCGCCGATGACGACTATGAACGGGTCATGACTGAGAATCCGGTCGTTGTCGTACCAGGCGCCGAGACGCCGCCCGGCCTCCTGATTCTCGTCCGAGTCGATGTAGCGGACGGAGAAGTCGTCGCGGTATGCATCCCCCTCGTACTGGTAGCGCGCGGCCCCCTGATAGCTGGAGGCGAAGGGGAACTCGTCGCAGTCGCGCTGCTCACCCGCCGTGGGCCGGCCAGGAACGGCGGCGTTGTTGCAAGTGGAGGAGACCACCGAGCGGTTGGCGTCGTAGCGCGCCTGCTCGTTCAACCCGAACCCGGGCACGAGGCGGTGCATCGGATTCAGGGCACTCCCACCGGGCAGCTTCTTGTCGCTCTTCGTCGGATAAGTGCTGCTCGGGTCGTCCAGAGCGTCGCCGATGTGGTCCGCGACAGCGGCGACTCCGATGTACGGCTCCACGGGAGCACTCGGATCGGACGTGTCACTGCGGTCGTAGCGCAGGGCAGGAGTCGCGTCGGGGAAGACGGAACCCACCTTCGCCCGCACGTTGTAGGCGGCGCTGTCGAAGCGGATCTCTCCCTGCTCGCCCTCGGAAGGAATCACCTGGGAGTACCCGGGGATCGTGAACTTGAGGACCGGGGTGAACAGGCCCGTGGCTATCTGATCGCCGTTGGCGACGTCGGGCAGCCTGGGCGCCAGCGACCACAGGTCGAACTTCGTGTCACCGTTGTATTTCCACTGGCTGGGCGAGTCGCTGCGGCCGGTGTACACGCCGGGCTGACACGCGTCCTCCGCCGTCGGGCTGCCCGGAACTCCGATGTCCCAGTCTCCCTCGCACTCCAGTTTCGCCTCCAGCTTGGCGCCTGCCTTGTTGAAGTCTCCGCTGGAGAGGAAGACATCGACGTTGAAGTCGAATTCGGCGAACCGGGTCAGCGTGCTGTCGCCCAGACCGCCGATCTGTCCTCGTCCGATGAGGGTGTTGGTCGAGATGAAGGTGCCCTGCAGATAGCAGCCGGGGGGCCAGAGACCGCACCTGATCGCCGGCATGACCGTCAGAGTCTCCTGGCAGTACGAGAACCGGTTCTTGATCCACCCCGAATCGTTGTCCGAGTCGTCGGCGTTGTGGCACTCGTCGACGTCGGCGATGTACTCGTAGGGATCCTGGCCGTTGTTCTCGGGCTTGCGGCCACGGGTGAAGCGCTGACTGGGAACGGTGTACGTGCGCTCCCACGCAGCCATCGTCCCGACGGTCGGCCCCTGTGCCGTACCGGCCGCGGCACTGCGGGAGGCGTCGGACGTGGCCGCGGCGGGCTGCTCAGCGGACGGACCGGTGCGCGGCTTGATGCCGAGCGCGTCCAGATTCCCGTCCCTGTTCAGGACCTGCTCGACCTGGGAGGGGTCGGCGATCAGCGCGGGATCGTTGATCGTGTAGGTGTCGCCCGGCTGCAGACTGGTGGGGACGCCGGCGGCGGCGGTCTCCACGACGAACGTCCGCCACGGGGACCATCCCAGGTTGTAGTGGGTTCCGTCGTAGGCGTTGGTGCGGAACTTGTACATCTTGCCGTCGACGAGCTGCCCCTCGGGGACCGTCACGGTGGCCCACTCGCCGGGTGTGACGAAGCCGGACACCAGTACGCCGTCTCCGGCCGGAGTCGTGATCGGCGTGTTCGTTTCCGCGTCGTAGACCTGGAAGCTGCCACTGACCTTGTCGCCGTCCGCGTCGGCGAACTGGTCCCTCAGCGTGGGTGTGAGGGTGCTGACAGCCCACACACCGTTGTAGGTCTTGAAGGGCGGACCAGCCTGCTGCGCCGTTCCGTCGGAGGGACGGTAGTTGTAGGTCACGGTCAGCTTCGGCTGGTTCGCGGTGGCGTTGCCGGAGTTGACGCGCTTCCAGGCCCGGGTGTCGTCCGTCTCCGCGCGCAGACCCATGTAGCCGCGGGTCGCCTTCGCTGAGGCCCAGGTCTGCACGAGGGTGTCGACGTCCGCGTTGATCCAGCCGTCGGGCTGGGTGGCGGTGCAGTCCGGGTTGCCGCGGGTCTGGGTCGAGGAGTGGTACTGCTTGTTCCAGGTGGGCTGGTTCGTCCACCGCGACGAGGTGGACGCCGCGGTGGTGTCCCAGACGGTCCACGTCTGGGCGGCGCAGTCGGTGTTGCCGGAATGGAAGTTCCACAGTGCCAGGTTCGTGTCGATGATCAACGCGTCCTGGATCGGCGTGGTGTTCCAGTGGACGAAGGACCGCGCCACGCGGGTGGTGCCGTCGGCGTTGGTGGTGCCGGGGTTGCCGAAGTCGAGTTCGGTGTCGGCCGACCAGTCGACGGTCTCACCGCGCTGCACGTAGGTGTCGAAGGTCGACGCCAGGGCGGAGGTCGAGGGGTCGACCGTGACGGGGTACCGGGTCTTGGGGCTGGCGAGGAACTCCGCGCTGGGCGTGACGACCAGGTCGATGCGGCCGGTTCCCTTGTCGACGACCTTCATGGCGACGCGGGACCGGCGGGTGTGCTCGCCCGACCGCTTGTCCACCGAGGCGTCCCACATGACGGGGGCGGGCATCGTCGCGCGCCGCTCACCGGTCTCGGCGTCGGTGAACGTCACCGAACCGTCCTTGTTCGCCTTGGCCTTCAGCCCCTTGGCCTTGACCGGCAGCGTGTACGAATAGGCGCCGGAGGGCCTCTCATTGATCTCGACGTACTGCTCGAAGCCGGTCCGCGTCGCCTCGACGATGACGTCGGCGCCCGGTACGGCCTCCCGGTAGCGAGCGGTGGTGCCGTCCAGCTCCGGCGCGGGAAGACCACCCTTCCACTGCAACGTCACGGCCTGCTCACCGGTGCCCAGCGTGACGAGATCACGCGGGGCGGCGTCACGGGCGGCGGCCAGCGAGCGCGGCGCGGTGCCGCCCTTGCCGGCCAGGCGCAGCCCGTTGGGATGCTCCTTCGCCTTCACCGAGCCGTCACCGGCCCTGGTCAGCGTGGCATCGACCTTGCGCCACGCCCCGGCCCGCCAGACGCGCTCGGGCCCGGAGGTCAGCTCGGTGGTGAGCGTGCCGTCGGGGTTGGCCACGGTGTACGAGGTGGCCGTCGTCTCGTCCGTGGCGACGACCTTCTTGCCGGTCTTCCGCGCTTCGAGTCTCGCCCACTCCTTCGAGCCCTTGGCGTGCCGAGCGGCGGCCTTCTTGGCGTCGGCCTTGCGGACGTCAGTTCTGTCGGACCGGGAGACCTCATCCGACTTGCCACGGTCCGGAGCGGAGACCGCGGCGGCCTGGCCCGTAATGCCGATCCCTACTTCGGCGATCAGCAGCAACGCGGCGGCGGTCGCTATTCGGTTGCGTCTTTTGCGTCTTGCTGGGGTGGAACGTGTGGATGGCGACACGAAGTGCGGTGCCCTTCCTCATGGGTCAACTCAAACGTCTGTGCGGAGTCGCACGGACGCCAGGACCCTGACAGGAAGGGCAACCCCCTCTGAAGTTGCTTTCAAGACACCTGCATCGGTCAACTGGGCAGGTCAGGGGCGCGCTTGGCATCCCGGGCCGCACATGATCAAACGTCAGGTAGATCACATCGGGCCCTCGGCCTCACGAGGGCGGATGGGGAAACGTGCAGAGGGAAAAATCCGCTCCCCGCTTGGCCTGTGACGCCATTTGCCGTGACGGGGAAGGTCGAGGTGTCCGATAGGGAACATTCCCCACCCTGAACGGCGAAACGGGGCTGTGGAGATGGTCTGCCTCAAGGCCGAGGTGACCTGAAAGTGATGCTAACTCTCCGTGCGTCAAGGGAGTGTGACGTTTTCCCAGCCCAATACGCTGGATAAAGAATTGCCTACCCGGCCTCACGCGCCGGGCAACCTCCGACAGGCTTTCGCGCGCCTCTTTTCCTCCGGCCGGGATCACATGTAGATCGTGGACAGATGGATCTCGTCCACTCCGGTGATCCCCTTGATCCCGTCCGGGCCGGCCGAGGGGTCGACGTCGAACTCGATGTCGTCGTAGCCCCAGCCGGCCGGCCGTGGCCACGGTCGAGTACTTGACGCCGGAGGCGGTTCGCCAGCCGATCTCCTACATCACGAGGGTGGCGCCGAACGCGGTGCAGTGGAGGTCGCCGTAGGCGCGGGCGGAACCGTCCTCGTTGACGCACACGGTGATGGTTCCGTAGCCCTGGCTCACCTCCTTGGTCTCGGTGACGCAACCGGCTGCCGTCGATGCGGTGGTGCCTGGCGCGGCGGCCGCCGAGGCGGCGGGTGCGGCGGCGACGGACATGCCACCCAGGAGAACTGCGGAGAGCAAGGCAGAGGCGATCTTCTTCACAGGATGCCTTTCACCGGACGTGACAGGGTCGCCGTAAAAGCTAGCCACGGGCGTTATCGCCGGAGTATCCGAGCCGGATGCGGAGACTTCGCGAGCCTCTCCTCGGAACCCCCTGTACGCGTAGGGGTGGGGGTGGCCGGCTCGGTTTCCGGCCATCGAAGGAATGGGTGCGCACGTGCCTTCCGGGCCGCACGCGTTGTTCGTATGCTCCTGCGGCGGACGCGTTTGTTACCTGCGGTAAGAGGGGGAGCGGATGGTCGGTTCAGGTGCTTCACGACGGACGTTCATGGCCGGGACCGCTGCCGTCGGTGGCGCTGCCGCGCTGGGCACCGCAGGTACGGCTGAGGCGGCGGCACACACTCCGCAGGCACACGCTCCGCAGGCCCGCGCTTCGGTCTCGGTCGCCGTGCTCGGCGGGGGAGTGGCCGGCTTGACCGCCGCTCACGAACTCGCCGAGCGCGGATTCCGCGTCACCGTCTACGAGCGCCGGGCGCTCGGCGGCAAGGCCCGCAGCATGGGCGTGCCGGGCAGTGCGCGCGGCGGGCGGCGGGAGTTACCCGCCGAGCACGGCTTCCGATTCATCCCCGGCATCTACCACAACCTGCCCGACACGATGCGGCGCATCCCCTTCCCGGGCAATCCCCACGGCGTCTGGGACAACCTCGTCGCCCCCTCCGAGATGTCCTTCGCCCGCACCGGCCGGGAGGACGTACGCCTTCCCCTTCCCTGGCCCGGCCACCAGCCGCCCGACCTCACCCTCGACGACGTCCGCCGCGCGCTGATCGCCGTCATGGAGACGGCGCGCGGCATACCGCCGCATGAGACCGCGTACTTCGTCAACCGCGTCCTGGTCTTCCTCACCAGCTGCGACGAGAGACGCAACGAGGTCTGGGAGAACACACCCTGGTGGAACTTCATCAGGGCCGGGCGGATGAGCCAGGACTACCAGCGCATCCTGGCCGTCGGGGTCACCCGCAACATCGTCGCCACCAAGGCGGAGGAGGCCAGCACGCGCACGGTCGCCCGTCTGCTGGAGGCGTTCGTCCTCAACGGCTTGGGACGCGGCGCGGACGGCCCGCTCGACCGCATCCTCAACGCGCCCACGAACGAGGCATGGATCGACCCGTGGGTGTCCCATCTGACCTCGCTCGGCGTGGAATTCGAGATAGGCCGAACAGTCCGAGAGGTGCTGTACGACGGAGGCAGGGTCACCGGAGCACTGATCACGGACCCGGCCGGCCAGACGCGGACCGTCACCGCCGACCACTACGTCTGCGCGATGCCTGTGGAGCACGCCCGGCGCACCTGGGGCGCCGCCCTGCGGGCCGCCGACCCCCAACTCGCGCGCTGCGACAAGCTGGAAACGGACTGGATGACCGGCATCCAGTTCTACCTCACCGAGTCCGCACCCCTGCTGGATGGACACCTCAACTGCGTCGACTCGCCTTGGGCGCTGACGGCCATCCAACAAGCCGGGCACTGGCCGCACCGGAACTTCCCCGCCGACTACGGCGACGGGGCCGCCGTCGACTGCCTCTCCGTCGACATCTCCGAATGGGACAAGCCCGGCATCCTGTACGGCAGGACGGCCAAGCAGTGCACCCGTGCCGAGGTCGCCAAGGAGGTCTGGGCACAGCTGAAGGCGGCGCTCAACGACACGGGAAAGGTGGTGCTGAGGGACAGCACGCTGCACTCGTGGTTCCTCGATCCCGGTGTCGACGGCATAGGCACCCCTCACCCGGTCAACGAGGACGAGCTGCTGATCCACCCCGTGGGCACCTTCCACAACCGCCCCACGTCGGCGACGAGGATCCCGAACTTCTTCCTCGCCGGTGACTACGTCTCCGTCGACATCGACCTGGCGACCATGGAAGGCGCCAACGCCTCCGCACGGGCGGCGGTCAACGCGCTGCTGGACAGCGCGGATTCGGACGCACCGCGCTGCTCGATCACTCCGCTGTACCGGGCACCGGAATTCGAGGCCCTCAAACGCCACGACCGAACCCGCTACCGCTGGGGCCTGCCCAACGCACTGGACCTGGGCTAGCGGAACACACACCGGTTCGAGGCGGAAGGGAAGATCAATTCCCATACGGGCGGTCGGCAGGCCAGCACTCGTCCTCGCTACCGGCCGCCGGCCACCCAGCGGCTCCTGTCAATCCCGGACGAGACAGAACGGGTGCCCTGCCGGATCCGCGAAGATCCGCCAACCCCTCTTCCCATCACCTGCGTCGAGCAGCAGGGCACCCCGCCTGAGAACCTCCTCCTGGGCGTGGTCCAAGTTCTCGACTCCCAGGTCGAGGTGGAACTGCTGGGGCCGAGCGGGATCCGGCCACTGCGGCGGCTGATGATCCTCCACCCGCTGGAAGGCCAGCACGAACCCACTGTCGGTGTGAAGCGTTGCCCAGCCATCGCCAAGAGACCACCGCGGATCGGGCTGGTTCACCACGCCACCGAGAAGCGCCTGATAGAACCGGGACAACTCAACGACATCCGTGCAGTCCAGCACCACGCACTGCAGCTTGGCGATCATGAGTGCAGCGTAGAACAGCACCGCCCGAATGGCCGGGGAAACGGCTGAGTGAGGGCTGAAGACGTACCGGGGACTCGTGGTCCTTGCGCGCTGAGGCGACGGCGTGAACCCGCGCGAGCCCATGTGACAAGTACTGGGTGTGAACACCCACCATCCTGACACCCACCGACCCCACCGACGGACGGACTGTCCATGACCGACCTGGCCGGCGGCGACGCCGAGCTCATCGCGGCCTCACTGGAGGAACCCGAGTGTTTCGCGGCGCTCTTCGACCGCCACGCCCCGGCGATCCACCAGTACGTCACCCGGCGCCTGGGCCGGGACGCGGCCGATGACGTCACCGCCGAGACGTTCTTGACGGCCTTTCGGATACGCGCCCGGTTCGATGCGGCCCGGGCCGGAGTGCGGCCCTGGTTGTACGGCATCGCCGCCAAAGAGATCGGCCGGCACCGCCGACAGGAGGTGAAGGCGCTGAAGCTGCTCGCCCGCACCGGCCACGACCCCGTCGCAGACAGCTGGACCGACTCCGCTGACGACCGCCTCGCCGCCGAAGCCGCCGCCCGCCCCCTGGCCGGGGCACTGGCCCGGCTCTCCGCGGGCGACCGGCACGTCCTGCTGCTGTTCGCCTGGGCCGACCTCAGCTACCAGGAGATCGCCGAGGCCCTCGGCATCCCCGTCGGCACGGTCCGCTCCCGCCTCAACCGCGCCCGCCGCAAACTGCGCACCGCGACCGGCGCGGCCGGCAACCCCCTCGTCGAAGCTCGCATACACGAAGGTGACCCCGCATGAACGAGCTCTCCGAACTCCACGGCCTGCGCGCCGACGCACCCCTTCCCGACATCGACCGGCTCGCCGCGCCGCGCGCCCGCCTCACCGCGGCTATGCACCAGGACACCCGCCGGGGACGCGCCGCCCTTCCCCAGCGCCGGATGATCCTGGCCGGCGCCGCCACCGCAGGGGCCCTCGCCGTCACCGCCGGGATCATCACGGCCCTGCCCGCAGACACAACCGGCGCCTCCGCGCCGAAGGGCGGCCCTCAGGTGCTGTCGGCAGGGGCCGCCGCCGACACGCTGGAACTGGCCGCCGCGACCGTCGAGAAGCACGGCGGGACCGAACCCGGCCCGAAGCAGTGGGTGTACGAGAAGGAAACCGTCTTCGGCCAGATGCAGGCGCGCACCAGCGAGAAGGGGATCACCTTCGGCCAGGACAAGTCGCGCACCACCGAGGAGTGGACCCGCTGGGACGGCACCGGGCACGCCAACCTGCCCGGCATTCCCCCGGCCGGCGACATCTCGGACTTCGACCCGGACAAGCTCCAGGTCTGGTACGGCCCCAACCAGGAGGAGGAATGGAAGAGGAAGGGGTACGACGACCGCTCCCAGCGGCAGTTCTACCGCTTCCTCGACACCCTGCCGAGCGACCCCGGCCGCATGATGAAGCGCATCCGCGAGGAGCACGCCATCGGTGACATCAAGGGGGAGACGCGCGCACAGCGCGACTGGCGGGAGATCGACGTGCTGTACCGGTCGGTGCTGATCCCGCCGAAGGTCCAGGCGGGCCTGTTCCGGGCCCTCGCGAAGATTCCCGGTACACGGGTGACGACCGGTGTGAAGGACCCGCTCGGCCGTGCGGCGATCAGCGTGAGCGTGGACTACGCCGAGAAGACCCCGTCGGGCTGGCAGGGCAAGCAGGAGATCTTCTTCGATCCCGAGAGCTACGCCTACCTCGGGGCGAGCAAGGACGACGGACTCATCGTCAGCGCCCGCGACGCCTGGGGCGTCGTCGACAAGCCCGGCGCCCGCCCCTGAGCACCCGCGAGAAGCACCCGGTACGGGGTCCGGACACATGCCTCCGGCGTCCCGGACCTCGTATCGGGAGTCGGTGTCCGGCAGCTCCTTGGCAGGAGGGCCGGCATCTTCGCCGGGCCCAATGGAGCCGACCGCGAATCAACTCACGCACTCGGTGTCGCCGCGCGGGGCAGGGGCCGAGAGGTGTCCGTCTCGGCCCGGCCAGCGGAACACCAGCCGGGAGTGCTCCTTGTCCAAGACGTCGCCGGCGGGCAGCAGATGGTCGGGGGTGGCTGCAGGGTGGACGGTCAGGACGGGGTCGGCGTGCTCGCTGTTGTCGTCGGCGCGGATATGGCGGTCCCAGGCCCGGACCGTGGCCGCGAACTGCTCCGCGAGCTGCGGGCCCTGCTCACCGAACGCGTGGACCACCCACTCCCACTCCTTGTCCTCCGGGCGCTCTCCGTGCCGGGTCTGGGCATGGGTCAGGTAGGCGAGCGAGGCGGTGCCGAGGATGGCTGGTGCGTCACGGTCCTTGGTGATGGCGGTGACCCCCGTGTCCTGATGGGCCTGCAGGCGGCAGAAGGTGGGCAGGGTGGTGGCCGCATACAGCTGAAGAGAGCCGAAATAGGTCTTGGGCCCCATGGTGACGCCGGTGGCGACTTCGTGCCGCGGCCCGTGCAGAGCCTCCTCCAAGTCCTCCGTGCCGGTGGCGGCGCCATCGTCGAAGCGAAGTGTCAGCCCTCCGTCGAGCAGAGGGACGACCGGGACGGCGCGTGCCTGCTGTCCTTGGTCGCGGACGAAGCCGCAGTACGTGAAGTGGCGGGCATGCAGAACCTCCCCGCGCCGCTCGAATTCGATCGCCCGGGTGTAGCCGCCCATTTCCAGCGGCAGGACGAGGCGCCCGCCTTCGGCCAACTGCTCGCGCCAGGCCGGGGCGATGTCCCAGCAGTTGTAGGTGATCACGCTGCCGTCGAAGCCGCCGCGGGGCACGAGGTGGGCGGGGGCGCCGAGGGAGGCGTCGGATTCGACGACGGTGACGCGTCCGCTGCCGGCCTCCGTGGTGAAGGCACGGGTGCGGCGCACGACCCACGGATCGATGTCGACGGTCACCACCCGCCCCCCAGGGCCGGCAACGTGAGCGATCAGCTCGGCGTTGTAGCCACCGGACCCCGCCTCGAACACCATCGCGCCCGGCCGAAGACGCAGGCTCTCGATCATGTCGGCTTGGAGCCAGGCCGCGGACACCGAGCTGATGGTCGTCCCGGTCTCGTCGCGGCGGGTGATGACGGCCCGGTCGCCGCCGTCGTACGCGGTCGTGAGATTCACTTCCGGGGCGAAACGGTGCCGGGGCACGCTCCGCAACGCGTCGCGGACGGACTCGGACGGGGCCCAGCCGCCATCGATGACCGTCTGGGCCATCGCCTGGCGCATCCGGACGGCCTCGGCCGGCTCGCCCGGCACGGCCGGCGGATCGACGGCGAGCGGGTAGGAGATCACGGGCGGCAGGTCCGGGATGACGCCGGGCCACACGGCGTCCAGCGCCTGGGCGGCCGGGACGAACACGTCTCCGGCACAGGAGAGCGCGTGCAGGTCGACGAACTCCCAGCGGTCGAAATGGCCCTCTTTCGGCTTGGTCAGTGTTCCGGACCAAGCGGTGATGCGGACGACGGCCGTGAGCCGCGGGATGCCGTGACTGTCGTCGACCAGCATCGTCACCACGTGAGCGTCCGCCGGATCGGCGACCAGGGTGGTCTCCTCGGCAAGCTCGCGGACCGCCGCAACGGCGAAGCCTTCCGGGCCGCGGGTCCTGCCACCGGGAAGTTCGAGCATGCCGCGGTGGGACCGGCCGAGCAGGACCCGGCCGGCGTCGTCGGTGACGACAGCGAGGGCGCCGGTCAGGGCATGGGAGGTGGCCGGCCTCATCTCGACGGCCCGGCTGCCGGTGTGGCAGGGGCCGCGCAGGACCAGGAAGGCCAGACCGTCGGCGTCCAGCCGCTCCACTGCCTCCCAACCGGCGCCGACGAGCGCGATCTCGTCCTCGTCCAAGGCGATGCCGCGCCGCTCCTCGGGCGTGGTTTCCGCCCCCGGAGTGATGACGACCAGAGCGCCGCCGTCCCGCAACCGCTCACCCAGAGCGTGTAGAACGCGCCCCCTGTTTGCCAGGAACGGGTACATCAGCCGCATCACGACCAGGTCGTACTCCTTCCCGTGCAGCGGCGCCAGGTCGTCGCGTTCGATGTCCAGCAGCAGCCAGCGCACGTCCTCGACGTCGGCGTGCTCGGTGCGGGCCCGGACGAGTGCGCTGCCGGCGAAGTCGACGGCGTCCACGGCATAGCCGAGGAAGGCAAGGTAGGCGGCCAGCTCGCCGGTGCCGCATCCCACGTCGAGCGCGCGGCCGCCCCCGTCCGGGGCCGGAGTGTGCTCCGCGAGAAGTTCCCGCTCACGCTCACCGACCTTTCGAAACCCCCTGCCGTCGCTGAAGTGCCTCTCCCACTCTTCGCGGGCGCTGTACGTCAAAGTGCTGCTCCTTGTGCGATGGGTGGGCGCCGCGCCCACGGAGCCGAAGCCGGTCAGCGCTGCCATCCCAGTTCGGTGTAGAGGCGGCGGCCGGTCTGGATGCCTTCGACTGCGGTGCGGGCGTAGGCGACGATCGGCTCGGGGAGCGCCTCGACGCTCCACCACCGCCAGGCCACGCACTTGTTCGGCTCCCGCAGCTGAGGTGTTCCCTGCCAGCGGTGGGCCCGGAAGAAGAGCTGGATGCGGGGCGGGTCCGCGGGCCGCTCGCGCATGTGCACGACGTGGACCAGGTCGACGTCGGCCGGGTCGATCACCAGGCCGGCTTCCTCGTACGCCTCCCGGACGAGGCATGCCACCGCGGCTTCCGCCTCGCAATGGCCAGTGAGCACATGCCAACACCCGCCGGCATACGCCGAGTCAGGGTGCCGCAGACCCAGGAGAACTTGTCCGTCACGCTCCAGATAGAGGTGGACGCCGACCACATTCAATACAGTCCCGTACGGTCCTTCGGCCGACGCGGTCTCACCGCCTGCCCCCGGGCCATGGGCCGGTGCGGGGTACTCGGCGGCGTGCCGCTCCAGCAGGGTCCTGGTCGACGGCAGCATCGTCATGTAGGGGAACTTCTCGGGCCGCACCCAGGCGAGCATCACGCCCTCCGTGAGCGGCAGCCGGTTCGGGTCGCCGTTCCAGCGGCCGGTGAAGATCTGGATCGGCACATGGGTTCCGTCGTGGCCGATGACGCTCTCGACCGCGTACGGCTCCAGGCCGGCAATGACGAGGCCGGCCTCCTCGCGCAGCTCCCGGCGGACCGTGTCGAGGAGAGTGCGATCCTGTGGCTCCCTGCCGCCACCGAGCAGCGACCAGCATCCTGGCTCCCAGATCCACGGCTTATTGGCGTCCCGCAGGTGAAGCAAGTAGCGGCCCTGGCCGTCGTGGATGATCGCGGAGGCGTTCACGGGTTCCGGCCGTCCGTCCAGCTGTGGATGAGAGCTGGGGGGCATGAGCGTTGTCTCGCCTTCGACGTACTGAGCGATGCTGCGAGCCAGGACTGTGGCGGTCGCGCTGGTGGGTCATGCCGCCGTCACGGGACGGCTGGCGCTGCGGATCCCCACGATGTCGAAGGGCTGCCGCCGCACCGCTGGCTGGTTCAACGGACGTCAATGAGTTCCCCCTGGCGCACGTGTTGGTGTGGTGCTGCCGTGCTCAACGACGCCGCACCGGTTTCGAACACCTGCGCTTTCGGACAGAGACCGCACCTTGGAGTTGAGCGGTCTTTCCTAGGTGCGCGGTGCACCGACCCTTGCCGAGCAAGAGCGCACGTCCGCTTGTGCATTGGCCGAAACGCCGACGGTCAGGCGTCGCAGGTTTCGGTTCGGTGGGGGCTGCTCGGCCCTTGCGGCTGTCTAAGACGAGGATGCGCTGGACGGCTGGCATGGACAGGCTTGCGAGCTCCGCCGAACTCAATGAACTCGCAGGCTGCTCAACACGCCTCTGATCCGAGGACGGAGACGACAAGACTGGGGAGCCCGCTTGTCGCATCGGCTGTCATCACTCGTCACCCGTGTCGGGGTGGAGCACTGCGGCTGCGATTTCTCGCACGCGGTCCGGGGTGATTCCCGTTCGTTGTTCGAGGGCGAGGGGATGGTCGGTGGGCTCGAGTTCGATGAGGGGGCGCTCGCCGATCGGACGGGTGTGCACGTGCGTCTTGAGGTTGAGGGTGGTCGGGTAGATCGGCAGGTCGGTGGTGAGCCAGCCGAAGTACGGCTTCTCAGCCTCGCGGCCGGGAGTGTCCCAGAGGTCCGCAGCCCTGGAGAAGTTCTCGCGGCTGAGCGAGACCCAGACGCCCCAGGAGAAGACCTCGTCACTGCCGATGACCGGTATCTCGATCATGCCCTTGATGAAGTAGTACTGTCCTCGGATCACGCACTGGTCGGGGGACAGCAGGCAGTCATCGGCGTCGGCGAAGGCCGGATCCCAGACGGCCGGAGCCTCGGCCGTGAAGTTCATCGGCAGTTCAGGGTGGTAGGCCCCGCAGCACGAGCAGGTGAAGCCGAGATCGCTGGTCATGGTGCTGGAGCCTAGCGAGGGCCTCCGGGGACGTCGCGGGCGGTTCACCTCTCATCCGCCGACTCGGGCCAGGGCTCGCGCTCAGAGACCGACCAGCTGTTGCAAGACACAACGTCGTGCCGCAGACCGGGCTTCGAGGCGGCGAGTCCGCGCGCCACGCGTGTCATGGCCGTGTGCGCTGCCGACACGAGAGCGAGCCGGGCGGGCAACCCCTAAGAGGGACATGCCCTGCCCGGTTCGGCAGCCGTCTCCCTACCTGAGGGCACCAACATGCGGCACCTGATTGAGTTCCGTAACCAGGTCGCGGTAACGGCGCAGGCCCTGTTCGTCGTCCTCCTCCGCCGCCGGGTCCGGCTCCGTCACGAACCGCACCTGGGAGGCCAGCGACTGCGCCAGTTCCCGCGCTGCCTGGGCCGTCTCCGCCGTCACCACCACGTACCCGGCCCGGTCCAGGGACCAGCGGACCCGGGGGATGAGCTGGCCCACCTTGAAGTTGAGGTGGAATTCGACGACACCGGCGTGGGCGCGTGCCTCTTCGGCGCCCTCGATGGCGACCAGGCGGCCGGGCTCGGCCTCGAAGAAGACGACCGCCGCACCGCCGTTCGCCGCGGGACGCTCCGTGAGCGGCTGGAGCAGACCCGTCGCCCAGGCCAGGCCGGCCTCCTCCAGGTCGATGCCGTGGACGGCGTGCGTCATCGTGTTGATCCGGTCGCCCCCGCGCCGGTTGTGGCTCTCGACCACCCGCGGCCCGGCCGGCGTGAGTTTCAGCTCGGTGTGCGACAGCCCGTTGCGGAGACCGACCGCGTCCAGGAAGTCGGACACCGTGCGGCACACCTCCTCCTCCAGGGAGGGGTCCAGCTGGGCGGGAATGGCGTGTCCGAACTCGACGAACCCCGTCCCGGTGATCTTGTCCGCGATGGCGATCGGCACATGACGGCCGTCGAAGGAGAGCGCGTCCACGCTGATCTCCGGGCCCTCGAGGTACTCCTCCAGCAGGAACTGCTTCAGGTCGAGCCCACTCAGCGTGGCGTACGCGGCCTCCGCCGCCTCGGCGCTGTCGATCTTGTGGATGCCGATGCTGGCGGAGCCGCCCAGCGGCTTGGCGATCAACGGGTAGCCATGGGCCGCACCGAACTCCCTGATCTCGGCCAGGCTCGACGCGACAGCCGCCCGCACGGCGCCGACGCCGCGCTCCGCGGTGTGCCGGCGCATGCGCCACTTGTCCGTCAGCAGCGCCACCGTCTCGGAGGAGACCCCGTCCAGGCCGAGCGCGTCGTTGAGCAGGGCGGCGGTGATGACGCCCTCCTCCTGAACGGTCAGCACGGCCGTGAACGGCGTACGGTCGTGCAACGCGCGCACGGAGTCCACCAGTTCCCGCGGGTCGGACTGGTGCCGGAGCACCAGGCACACCTCGTCCTGCACGGCGTCGGCGGGGAGCTTGCGGAACTCCTCGGGGGTGTACACGCAGACCACGTCCAGCTTCAGCCGCCTGGCCCGCTCGAGCATCGGCGGTTTGGGCGAGACGAGACAGACACGCGGGTTCATGGTCGTTCCTTCGTGGGGTCGGGGCGCGTCAGACGCCGGGCGAGCGCCACGGCGTCCTGGGCCAGTGCCGTGGTGGTGTCGAAGACGGGGAGGTTCTCGGCCTGGTGACCGAGCACCAGGGGGAGTTCGGTGCATGCTGCGACGATCATGCCCGCTCCCGCTCCGGCGACGCTTCTGACCGCCGGGGCCAGTGCCTGCGCGGCGACCTCCAGCTGGCCGGCCTTGATCAGCCGCACGGCCCGCATGACGGACCGCTGCTGCAGCAGCGGCGGCGGGACGACCGCATCGATGCCCTGCTCGCGCAGACCCTCCTGGTAAAGGCCCGTCACCAGCGTGCCGGTGGTGGCCAGGAGCCCCACCCGGGAGACCGACGGCGCGGCCGTGCGCAGCCTCCGCACACTGGCGTCGATCATGCTGAGGATGGGGACCGCCGAGGCCTGCCGCAGGTCCGCGAGGAAGGCGTGCGCGGTGCTGCAGGGCATGGCGATGAGCGCGGCCCCCGCCGACTGGAGCAGATGCACCCCTTCGAGCAGGCGGGGGAGCGGGCTGGGCCCGGCCGACAGGATGGCGTCGGTGCGGTCCGGCACCGAGGCGTCGGACCACACCAGCGTCCGCAGATGTTCCTGGTCGCTGACGGCGGGCGTCTCCCGCACGAGCTTCGCGAAGAAGTCGGCCGTGGCGGCCGGCCCCATGCCGCCGAGCACACCGACGATGCCGGGGGCCGCCGGATCGGGTGCCGGCGTCGCGGTCCGGTACCCGGAGGTGACCGCGCTCACCGCGCCGACCGCCCGTTCACGGCTAGCGCGTCGTCCTTGAGGAGGACCCAGGGCACGAGGCCGCCGAGCAGCACGACCACACCCACCAGCAGCCACACGGGAGTGCCCTGGTGCACGAGCGGTCCCACGACCAGCAGCGGCCCGACGAGGTCCTGGCCCACCCGGCCCAGGTTGTAGAAGGACAGGTACCGTCCGAGCGACTCCTTCGGGGCGAGCTCGAAGGACAACGGCGTACTCGCGATGAACAGGCTCTCCCCGGCCGTGTGGGCGAGCATGGCGACCACGAGGATCGCCAGCGCCACCCAGGCGTCGCCCACCGCCCCGGCCCCGGCGTAGGCGAGACACGCGGCGCAGACGGCGACACCGCCCAGCGCCGACGCGCGCAGGGCGGCGGAGAAGTCGGCGAACATCCGGTTCACCGGTACCTGGGCCGCCATGGCCAGCGCGCCGTTGAGGGCGAGCAGCGCGGTGAGGCTCCACTTGGGCGAGCTGGTGGCGTGGACGATCCACAGGGGCAGCACCAGGGACAGGATCGTGTTGTGCGTCATCGCCACGCCGTTGACGACCGTGATGGCCAGATACCGGCGGTCGCGCAACGGGGAGGCCCCGCCGCGGCGTTTGTCGTCCTCTCCGGCGGCCGCGGGCTCCGCCTCGGGGACGTCCAGCCGGGCCACGAGGAGCGCGGCGACGATGAAGGACGCGGCGTTGATCCCGATGCCCACCAGGTACAGCGCGCTGGAGCCGGTGACGACGGGCAGCGTGGCGGCCAGCGACCCGAGCACGATCGCCCCGTTGCGCGCCGAGAACACGGTGCCCAGGATCGTCGCCCGGTCCTTGGCCTCGAACAGCCGGCCCATCAATGCCTGGTTGATGGCTGGGCTGGCCCGGTCGGCCGTGGTCACCACGCAGGCGAGCACCACGAACAGCCAGTACTGCTCGGCGAGCAGATACAGGCCGTAGCCCACGGCCCGTATGCCGAACAGCACGATGAGGCCCCGCTGCGGCCCGACCCGGTCCGCGAGGGCGCCGATGCGGGGGCCCAGGAAGAACGCGCAGAGACTGCCCGCGGAGATCGCCAGGCCGACGGCGGAGACGCTGAACCCGCGGACGGTGGTGAAGAACAGGACGGACGTCGCCGTGAAGATGCCGGTGCCGAAGGAGTCGGCGGTCACACTCGCCAGCAGGAGCCTGGTCTCACGCCGTTGCAGCATCAGCACATCGCGCAGACGCGCCCACCGGGCGAGGTCAGTGCTCACGCTCGGTGACCTCACGTCCGGGGCGGCGGTCGCCGGCGAGCGCGGCGATCAGCGGGATCACCGCGGGGATCCGCTCGCTGGGCACGCCGAAGTCGACCAGGCAGGCGATGTCGTCGACACCGGCCGCCGCCACCCGGTCGGCCATCTCCCGGCAGGTGTCCGGGGAGCCGATCAGGGAGCCGTCCCGCAGATAGCGCTCGTAGGTGGCGTCCAGCAGCTCGTCGAGGAGGTCCTCGGGGATCTCGTCGTCGGGCAGGACATGCCCGCCGCTGATGGTGCCGCCGCCCTGGGCGGCCCGGAGTTCCAGCTTCACGGCGGAGCGCAGATAGTCGCGGAACGGTGCGCGGCTGCGGGCCTCGGCGGCCTCCGGGTCGGCGTCCAGGTGGGTGTGCAGCATCAGGGAGACCGTCCCGGTGGCCGGATCGAAGCCGGCGTCCGCGCGGGCCTTGCGGTAGAGGGCCACCTTCTCGGCGAGCTGCTCCAGGTTCTGGCCGATCAGGTGGGTCAGCACGTTGAGGCCGCGGGCCCCGGCGTCCTGGAAGGTCCGCGGGTTGCCCGACGAGGTGATCCAGATCGGCAGCTCCGGCTGGACGGGCCTGGGGTGCAGGCGTGCCGCGAAGGGCTGCCCGGTGCCGTTGGGAAGCTCGATGTCCTCCCCCCGCCACAGGGCGCGCACCGTGTCGATCTGCTCCAGCATGACCTGGTGCCGTGATTCGTAGGCGTCGGGGGCCAGCACGAAGTCGTTGGCGTTCCAGCCGGAGCCGAAGGAGACCGCCGCACGGCCGGACGACCAGTTGTCGACGACGGACCAGTCCTCGGCGATGCGCACGGTGTGGTGCAGCGGCGAGATGAGGCTGCCGGCCCGCAGCTGGATGCGCTCGGTCGCGGTGGCCAGCGCGGCGCTGGTGAGCGCCGGGTTGGGGAACACGCTCCCGAACTGGTCGAAGTGCCGTTCGGGAGTCCACACCGCGTCCAGGCCGTGTACGTCGGCCAGACGGCTGGTCTCCAGCACCGTCCGGCAGGTCTCCTGCGGGGCCGCCTCGCCGGAGGCGAAGAACATGACGCTGAAGCGCAAAGGGACTCTCCTGTCTTTCGGCGGGGTTGGTCAGACCGCGGCGGGCACGAGCCGGGTCGCGGACCAGCCGTGGAGGTGGCCGTGGACCGGGTGACTCGGGACGTTCTCGCCGCACTCCAGGCGGGCCGGGGCCCCGGCGACGAGCGCGTCGGTGCCGTCGCCCCCCTCCGGCCAGCGGATCTCGACGGTGTTGCGGCCGCGGCGCAGGAGGTCCGGGGTCACGGTGAACTCCCGGGTCGTCCACGCCGGGCCCACCTCGGCCGTGCCCACCGTGTGGCCGTTCACGGCGACCGACACCGGCGCGACCGGTACCTCGGCCGGCAGCCGCCAGGTCACTTCGAGGACGAGCGGGGCCGGTTCGTCGACGACGAGGGTGGAGCGGGTGCGGGGGGAGCTCACCCGCAGGTACGCCACGCGCGGTCCGACACCGGCGTCACGGCGTTCGTTGAACGTGGTGGCCAGGCTCGCATCGGCCAGCAGGTCGGTGCTGCCGGAGTGTTCGGCGACCAGCAGGTCCTCGTAGCGCCGGCGCGCCGGGACGCCCCTGCTTTCGAGGACGTCGAGCATGACCTCGCGCAGGCCGTGGTCCGCCAGCTTGCCGTTGAGCCGGCCGTCGCCGACCACCATGTAGCGCCGGAACGCCGGGTCCTGGGTGGAGCGCTCGTAGGAGGAGCACATCCAGTTCGGGGCGATCCTCGTCTGGTAGTCGAGGTAGTCCTCGAAGCGGTCGGCGACCGAGGCGTCGGCGTCGAGTGCCCGGGTCAGGTGGTGGCGCAGTACGTCCTCGGGCTGGCCGTAGTGGGCGTTGTGCACGGCGGCGAGGAAATGGGCCAGGGCGAGCCGGTCGGCGGCGGCCCGGGCCGGTACGCGGCCGGTGTCCGGCCGTTCGGGCAGCTCCAGGGCGGTGGCGAGGGATTCCGCCACGGCCAGGGCCGTGGCGCGCAGTCCGTCGAAGGTGAGATGGCAGTAGTCGAGGAACCACCGGCGGCCCGGCGCGCCGGCGTCGCCGTCCCGGAACAGGGCCGCCTGGTCGACGAGGTGGAAGCCGGCCTCGCCGGCCTTGCGGCGCATCACCTCCTGCACGGAGGCCAGGGTGCGCGGGGAGTGGATGGCGAAGGGGCTGACCACCGCGTCCTTGGCCGCCCGCAGCGCGGTGAGCGCCTCGTCGGGCGAGGCCGCGCAGCGTGCCGCCAGACGGTGGGAGACGGGGCTGGAGCCGCCGTCGAGGGCGGTCATCTCGGCGACGAGCGTGCGGGCGCCGGCGAGGTCGCCGCTGCGCAGGGCCCGCTCGGCCTCGTCCCGGGCGCTTCGCCAGCGCCGCATCCGCCCGGCGGGCAGGGCGGGGCAGTCGAGGATCGGCTCGTCCGTCCAGTCGCCCAGGTTGAACTCCGGGACGACCAGGACGACGGGGACCCCGCCCGCCAGTTCGCGCAGCAGGTCCAGCGCGCTCGCGGCGACCTCGGTGACGAGCTCCCGGAAGGACGCCGCGGCCGCCGGGAAGCCGCCCTCTTCGAGCAGCAGGGCCAGTTCGTGGCGCTCCACGGGCGTCGGGTCGACGTTGTTCCAGTTGTTCCCGGCGTGCACCACGAGCGCGTCGGCGCCGAGGGCGAGGGCTTCGGCCGCCGTCGTGAGGAGTTCCGCCAGGGAGCAGTTGGTGCGGGCGAGGTCAAGGACGTCCACGCCGTCGAGGGCGGTGCCGACGAGGCCGGCCAGCGAGTACGCCGGGTCGAAGAAGTACCCGCGGGTCGCGGACTCCCCGAGCACGGCGACACGGCGGTGTCCGGGGCGCAGGGGTATCTCCGGCAGGTCGGCCCAGTAGCGCCATTCGTCCCGGCGTCCGGTGTCCCGGCTCAACTGCCCGTCCGCCAGGCGCCACACGCCCACCCCGGCTCCCGACGGGGTGGGCGTGGTCAGCTCCGTCGAACGCTCGACGGGCCGGCCCAGCAGCTGCATCCGGGCCAGGGCGAGGGTTCCCTCCGGCCCGGACAGGGTGCGGCTGAGTCGCTCGGTGATGCTGTGCGTCGGATCGGTCGGCGGCATCCGTTGTCCCCCTGGCGATGTGGATCCGGGCAGGGCTGCTGCCCGGCGCCCGCCTGAGTTGCCGTCAGGCGGAGTATGCGGGCAGGTCGTAGAGGTCGAGGAGCAGGTTGAAGGTGAGTACGGTCATCAACAGGTCGGTCTCGAAGGGAACGTTGATGCGGAACCCGGGCGTGGCGTACTCGCGGACGAGCCGCTCCACCTGGTCCGGATCGAAGTAGCCGTCCGCCTCGATGCGTTCGCGGGACAGCAGGGCCTCGATCGCGGGGTCGTCCTGCCGGATCAGGTGCGGGCTGCCCGGCGCGGTGAAGCCGAACTTCTCGCGGTCCACGATCCGGCGCGGGATCCACTCCCGGGCGACCTGCTTGAGGAGGTACTTCTCCTCAAGTCCCTTCAGCTTCAGCTCGGGCGGCACGGTCGCGAGGAACTCGACGAGTTCCCGGTCGAGGAAGGGATGGCGGGACTCCACCGAGTGGGCGAACACCATGCGGTCGCCGTGGTCGCCGAGCAGATGGTCCGCCAGCCGGAGTTTGAGGTCGAGGTAGGAACGGCGGTGCAGATCGTGCAGGCCGGTCAGGCGCTCGCGGTCGACCAACGGGTGGCCGAGGCAGTCGATCTCGCCCTGCCGCTCACGTACCGGCGCCGAGTACAGCCGGGCCTTGGTGGCCCCGAATCCGGCGTCGTTGCGTTCGTAGAAGAAGTTCTCGTCGCCCCACAGGCTTTCGCGCATCCGGGCCTCGCGCAGGTCGGTGACGCCGCCCGCGGCCTGGGTGCGCCGGACCTGGTCGAAGCGGTAGCCGATGTAGCCGCCGAACAGTTCGTCCGCGCCCTGCCCGGTGAGCACCACCTTGACGCCGGCGCGGTGCACGGCCTCGGACAGCGCGTGGGCGGCCGAGTTGAACGACTCCTTCAGCGGGCACTCGGTGTGCCGTACGACCGCGCGCAGCCGGGAGGCTATCTCCTCGCCGTGCACGAAGCGCTCGGTGTGGCGGGTGTCGAGGACACCGCTCATCAGCCGCTGGTAGTCGCTCTCGGAGAGTTCCCGCTCGGGGAACGCCGCCGCGAACGACTGGATGTCGGCGTCCGGCATCAGATGCCGCATGATCGCGCCGACCAGGGACGAGTCCAGACCGCCGCTCAGGTACAGGCCGACCTCCACGTCGGACTGCAGACGCTTCTCGACGGAACGGACCAGCAGGTCCTCGACCCGGCGGACGTAGTACGCCTCGTCGTGGCGTTCGACGTCCGCGTCGGTGCGCGGGTAGGCGAGGTCCCAGTACGTCCAGACCTTGGGCCGGTCGCCCGGGCGGAACGCGACGGCGGTGCCGGGCGGCACGCTGTGGACGCCCTCGAACATGGTGCGCGGGCTCACCAGACCGGGCAGGGTGAACACCTGGTCCAGGCCGACGAGGTCGACGCGGCGCGGCACCGCGGGGTGCTCCAGCATGGCCTTGATCTCGGAGCCGAAGACCAACTCGCCGCCCTGGTGGGCGTAGAACAGCGGCGTGACGCCGAAGTGGTCGCGGGCGCCGATGAAGAGCTGTTCGCGGTGGTCGTAGAGCACGACCGCGAACTGCCCGTCGAGCCGGCTGACGAAGTCGCGGCCGAACTCCTCGTAGAGGTGCGGGATCACCTCGGTGTCGCAGCGTGTGCGCAGGGTGTGGCCCCGGCTGACGAGGAGGTCACGCAGTTCGCGGTAGTTGTAGATCTCGCCGGTCGTCATGGCGACGATCTGCCGGCTCTCGTCGTACATCGGCTGGTCGCCGGCTTCGAGGTCGTTGATCGCCAGCCGGGTGAACGCGAATGCCACCCTTTCGTCGACATGGAATCCGGTGGAGTCCGGTCCCCGGTGCCGGATGGCCGCGCTCATGGCGTCGAGTGTTCCGCGCGCCGCCCGGGGATCGTGCCGTGGCCCGACGAAGCCCGCGAGTCCACACACCGTCAACACCCTTTCCAGAGTCGGTACGGCATTTCGTCAACACGTCAACATCCGCCCTGGTACGGCGGGTTGCCGGGGCGGGACTGAGGCAGATTACATCACCAGTTGATCAATGCAAGGAAAGATTCCTTGACCAAATAAGGATCTTCCTAAAGTGCTTCCGATGTGCCACAGTCCCCTCTCGTGCATCGCTGGGGCGATCTTGTTCGATCCGCCGGCAGGGTATTCACGAGGGGGGCAGCACCGTGTCTGGTACCGGTCCGGAGTCGTTGTGTGCGGCGCTGGTCGAGCAGTTCCGCCGGACACCCGACGCGCGGGCGGTCTGCGACGACCGGCAGGTCCTGACGTACCGCGAACTCGACGTCCGCTCGGCCGCCCTGGCCGAGGCGCTCGTGGCGGCGGGGGTGGGGCCCGACCGGATCGTGGCGCTCCAGATGGAGCGCTCCGTGGACCTGGCCGTGGCGATCGTCGCCGTCGTGCGGGCGGGCGGGGCGTGGCTGCCGCTGTCCACCACGGACCCGGACCGGCGGATCCTCGCTCTGCTGCGCGACGCCGCGCCCGCGGCGGTCGTCGCCGAGGAGTCGTCCCGGCTGTGGTCCCTCGCCGACGGCGGCGTGCCGCGGCTCACTCCCCGCGCACACGCCGGGCCCGGCCAGGCGCCGCCGATCGACTCGGCCGCGCCGCACCACCTGGCCTACGTCCTGTACACGTCCGGTTCCACGGGCCGCCCCAAGGGCGTGATGATCGAGCACGCCGCCATCGTCAACCGTCTGCGGTGGATGCAGGATCGTTTCGGTATCGGACCCGGTGACGTGGTCGCACAGAAGACGCCGTACACCTTCGACGTCTCGGTGTGGGAGTTCATCTGGCCCCTGATGACCGGAGCGGAACTGGCCTTCGCCGCTCCCGACGGACACCGGGACCCCGGCTACCTGGCACGGTTCCTGACGGAGCGCCGGGTGACCGTCACGCACTTCGTGCCGAGCATGCTCACGGAGTTCCTGCGCCGGGTGCGGCCCGGGGACTGCCCGCGGCTGCGCTCGGTCATGGTGAGCGGCGAGGCGCTCGGCCCGTCCCTCGCCCGGCGGTTCTTCGAGCGGCTGCCCCACGCCGAGCTCCACAACCTCTACGGCCCCACCGAGGCCGCCGTCGACGTCACCCACTGGCAGTGTGCCGCGGACGCCTCACCCACCGCACCGGTTCCCATCGGCCACCCCATCACCGGCATCGAGCTGCTCGTCGTCGGCGAGGACGGCACCGAGGTGCCCGAGGGCCAGGTCGGTGAGCTGTGCATCGCCGGCGTGGGCATCGCCCGTGGCTACCTCAACCTGCCCGAGATCACGGCCGAGCGCTTCGTGCCCCACCCGGCCGACCCGACCCGGCGCATGTACCGCACCGGCGACCTGGCCAGCCGCCGGCCGGACGGGGCGTACCTGTACCACGGCCGCAACGACCGCCAGGTGAAGATCGGCGGCGTCCGCATCGAGTTGGGCGAGGTGGAAGCCGCCCTGCAGTCGCTGCCCTGTGTGGAGGAGTGCGTCGTGGTGACGCGTGCCGACGCGGCCGGCGTCGCACGCCTGCACGCCTTCGCCGTCCTGGTCCCCGGCGTGCCCTGGTCCGGATGGCGTGACGAGCTGCTGGGCATCCTGCCGGCCGGCTCGATACCGGCCGGCCTCACCCCCGTGGACGCGATGCCGAAGACCGCGCACGGCAAGGCCGACGTGACGGCACTGCGCGCGATCCTGGAGGAGCAGTCCGACCCGAGCGGACAGGCCGCCGGCGCCGACCCGCTGGAGCGCCTGTGGGCCGGCGTGCTCGGCACCACCGAGCCGCACTTCCTGCGCGCGGGCGGCACGTCACTGCACGCCGTCCGGCTGCTCGCCGACGCCGCCGAGGAGTTCGGCCGCACCGTCGCCCTGGCCGACTTCTTCACGGAGCCGACCCTCGACCGGCTGCGCGCCCTGCTCACCGCCGCGGACACGGGCCCCGGCACGGACACGGTGCCGTCGCGGATACCGCGCGAGGGTGAGCTGCCCCTCAACCGCTACCAGGAACGCCTGTGGTTCCTCCAGGAGTTGGAGCCCGAGAGCACCGCGATGAGCGCCCCCACCGCGTTCCGGATCACCGGGGTGAGCGCCGAACGGGTGGCGGAAGGCTTCGCCGCTCTGGTGCGGCGGCACGAGGTGCTGCGGACGACGTTCCGCTCCGTGGACGGTGAGCCGCGGGCCGTCGTCGGCGCCCAGCCCCCAGCCCTGGAGTGGACGGACGGGACGGGCCTGACGGCGGATGACGCGACCGTGCGACGATGGGTGACGCAGACGGCGTACGAGCCGTTCGACCTGGCCGCCGGACCACCGCTGCGGGCCCGCGCGGTCAGCTTCGGCCCCGCCGACCACCTGCTCGTCATGGTCACCCACCAGATCATCGCGGACGGCTGGACCTGGTCGCTGCTGACCGACGAGCTGAGCCGACTGCTCACCGAACCGGACCCGGGACCCGACGACTCGCGCCTGCAGATCGTGGACCACGCGGCCTGGCAGCGCACGCGGGAGACCCGCCCGGAGCACCGGGCGGCCGTCGAGGAGTCGCTGCGGCACTGGCGCACCGTACTGGCCAACACGCCGGACGGGCTCGACCTGCCGGTGGACGAGCCGCGCGGCCCCTCCCTCAGCGTGCCCGCCGACAGCGTCGCGCTGCGCTGGTCGCCGGACTTTCCCGCCCGGCTGAAGCGGCTGTGCCGCGAGCACGGCATCACCGAGTTCATGGCCCTGCTCGCCGGCTACACGGCCTGGCTGGCCCGGCTCTCCGGCCAGGAGACCGTCGTCGTCGGCACTCCCATGGCGAACCGGACGCCGCCCTGGACCGCCGACCTGGCCGGCTACTTCGTCACCACCGTCCCGCAGCGTCTGGAGATCGACGAGGACGCGACCATCGCCCAGGTGCTGGACCGCGCCCGGACCTCCGTCGTGGCGGGCCAGCGCCACTCGGTCGTGCCCATCGAGCGCATCGTCGCCGAGGTCGGAGGCGCCCGGACCGCCGACCGGCTGCCCCTGTTCCAGAACCTGTTCGTCTTCCAGAACATGCCGGCGTGGCAACGGCAGACCGACGGTGTCACCGTGCGCGTCCAACAGTTCCCGCCCCGGCACACCCACTACGACCTCAAGTTCGAGGTCTTCCCGCTCACCGAGGGCTACGAGGCACGTCTCGTGTACGCCCGGGGCCGCATCTCGGACGAGCGCGCCGCGCTCATGGCCCGCCAGCTCGCCTCCTTCGTCGAGGCCGCCGTCGACAAGCCCGACGCATACGTCGACGAGATAGCCCTCTGACCGGCCCCCAGGGCAGTCCCGACCACACGATTGGACTCACACTCAGATGACGCACGCCGACGACCACCCCACCGCGTCGACGACGCCGTCACGGCACCTGGTCGAGAGCACCACCGTCCCCGCCCTGATCGAGGCCACGGCCTCCCGGCTCCCGCACGCCGTCGCACTGGTCCGGGGCACGCGGTCCCACACGTACCAGGAGCTCGTGGAGCGGTTCTCCGCGACGGCCCGGGCGTTGCGGACGCGCCAGGTGACGACCGGGGACGTGGTGGCCGTCCGGGGCGGCCGGTCGCCGGAGACCGTCGTGGCCATGCTCGGTGTCCTGCGGGCCGGCGCGGTCCTGGTGATGATCGACGTCACCCAGCCGGAGGGCCGGGTGCGGGACGTGCTGGAACGGGCACGCCCGGCGCTGCTCGTCGACACGACCGAGCGGACGGGGGAGCCGGACGCCGAGGACGAGGGCCGCACGGCGCCGGCGGGCGCCGGAACCGCCACGCCGGTGGTCCGGCTCGCCGAGCTGGAGCGGTCAGCGGCGCAGGACGTGGAGCTGCCCGACGTGGCCGCCGCCGCGGACGCGTACGTGTGCTTCACCTCCGGCACCACCGGTGAACCCCGCGGTGTCCTGGGCTGGCACGGGGCGCTCGCCCACTTCTGCGCGTGGGAACAGCGGGCCCTCGCCATCGGCCCGGGCGACCGCGTCGCCCAGACGGCCGCGCTGACCTTCGACGCCGTCTTCAAGGACCTGTTCCCGGCGCTCATCGGGGGCGCCACCGTGTGCCTCCCGCCGACCGACCGGCCCTTCGTCGACGTGGCGCGGGTGCTCGCATGGCTGCGCGAGGACGAGGTGACGGTCCTGCAGACGGTGCCGAGCGTGCTGTCCACGCTGCTGGCCGAACAGCCGGCCGGCCCCGGCTTCCCGGCGCTGCGCCTGATCTGTCTGTCCGGCGAGCCGCTCGCGGGCAGCCTCGTCAACCGCTGGCGGAAGGCGACCGCCGACGCGGGCACCCGGTTCGTCAACCTCTACGGGACGACCGAGGCCACCATCCTCAAGTCCTGGTACCCCGTGCCGGACGGCGAGGTCCCGCCCGGCATCCTGCCCGTGGGCAAGGCCATCGACGGCGCCGAACTGCTCGTGGTCAACAACCGCGGCCGGCGGTGCGGCGTCGGCGAACCCGGACACGTGCTGATCCGCACCCCGCACCTCACCCGGGGCACCTGGCGCCCGGCCGCGGGGGAGGAGCCGCTGTTCGAGGTCAACCCGCTCAACCCCGACGACCCCACCGACCTCGTGCAGCGGACCGGCGACCTGGGCCGCATCGGCCCCCAGGGGGACCTGGAGATCCACGGCCGCGTGGACGACCAGGTCAAGATCCTCGGCGTCCGCGTCCACCCGGCCGAGGTCGGCGCGGTGATCACCCGTATGCCGGAGGTCGAGGACGCGGCCGTCGTGGTCCGCGCCGGGGACGACGGTCCCGCCCTCGTCGCCTACGTCGTGCCGGCGCAGGGCGCGGGCGTGGACGCCTCCGCCGTGCGGCGGCACGTGGCCGCGGCCGGCTCCAACGCGATGGTCCCGGCCCAGGTGGTCCTCCTGGAGCGGCTGCCGCTCACCGGCCACGGCAAGCTGGACCGGTCCGCGCTCCCCGACCCCGACGACGCTGCCCCACAGCAGCCGCACGAGGCGGCGGACGACGGCGAGTGGACCACGACGGAGCGGCGCGTCGCCGAGCTGTGGTCCGAGGCGTTCAAGAAGGAGATCACCTCCCGGCACGCCAACTTCTTCGATCTCGGCGGCCACTCGCTGATGCTGGCCCGGCTCCTCGCCCGGATCCGCCGGACGTTCGAGGTCGATCTGAACCTGCCGACCCTGTTCCGTTCGGCGACGATCGCCACACTCGCCCAGGCCGTGGACGGCGCCCTGGGAGAGGGCGCCCGGGCCGAGGAGGAACCGGCCCCCGTGCCCGTCCCGCGCGAGGCCGACCAGCCGCTCTCCCCCGAGCAGGAGGGCCTGTGGTTCCTCCAGCAGCTGGACCCCCACAGCTCCGCCTACAACATGGCCGGCGTGTTCCGGCTGCCCGCCGGCCTCGACGAGGAGACCGTACGCACGGCCTTCCTCACGGTGTGCCGCCGCCACGAGGCGCTGCGCCTGCGCTTCCGCGAGGTCGACGGCCGCCCCGTGCAGTCGGTGGGCGAGGCCGCCGTCGACTTCGCCGCCCTGCCGGCCGTGACCGACCGGCCGTCGGGCCTGGCCGCCCTGTCGAAGGCGGCAGCCGACGCCTTCGACCTGGTCACCGGCCCACTGGTGCGCGTCCGCACGGTCCGGGTCGCGGGCGACGAGCTCCTCGTCGGCCTGACCATCCATCACCTGTGCTGCGACGGGGTGTCGTGGAGCCTTGTCGCCCAGCAGGTGGACGAGCTGCTCGCGGGCACCGACCGGCACACGCACCTGGACGGCGACACGCCCCGGCTCCAGTTCGGCGACTACGCGGCCTGGCGCGCACGCCGCACGACCGGCAAGCGCGCCGAGACCGACCTCGCCTACTGGCGCGACCTGCTCGCCGACACCCCCGCCCCGGACGTGCCCTGGGGACGTCCCGTGCCCGGCGAACGGCCCCACCAGGCGCGGGTGCTGCGCGTCCCGGTCGCCCGAGAGGTGACCGACCGCCTCGCCGAGCAGTGCGCGAAGTCCGGGGCCACCGAGTACATGGCGATGATGACCGTCCTCGCCTACGGCCTGTCCCGGGCGGCGGCACAGGACCGGGTCGTCATCGGCAGCGACAGCGTGGGCCGGGACCGCGAGGAGTTCGAGGACGTCGTCGGGTTCTTCGTCCGCACACACGCCTACAGCTTCGACATGGCGGGCACCCCGACGTTCCAGGAGGCGCTCGGCCGGGTCAGGTCGACGCTCGTCGAGGCATCGGGGCACCGGGACGTCTCCTACGCGCAGGTCGTGGAGGCCGTCGCCGCCGCCCGGGACGGGGACCGCAGCCCGCTGTTCTCCGTGATGCTGCGGATGCCGCCGCGCGAGGAACTGCCGCGTGAGGCCGCCCTGTTGCGTCCCGTCGACGTCGTCGCCGACGCCGGCGACGGTTCGGGGACGGCGCCGACGGCCAAGTTCGACCTCACCGTGGTGGTGCGCCCCACGGAGGCGGGCACCGTCCTGGACTTCGAGTACGACGCCGACACGGTCCAGGCCGAGTTCGCGGCCGCGCTCGCCGAGCGGTTCACGCGCCTGCTCCGCTTCGCCGCCGAGCAGCCGGAGCGTCCGCTGGCCGACGCCGGCCGCGCCGAACACCCCTTCGCCGAGCCGCTGCCCGCGCGGGACCTCGTCCCCGTCGCCGAGCTGTTCCGGCGCCGCGCCGCCGCCACCCCGGACGCCGTCGCCGTCTCCTGGGCGGAAGGCGAGGTGACCTACCGTCAGCTGGCCGCCGCGGTGTCGGGCGCCACGCAGCACCTCCAGGCCGGGCAGCGCGTCGGTGTGCTGGGCGGCAAGTCGCCCGCCACCGTCGCCGCCCTCGTCGCCGCGCTCGGCGCCGGCGCCACCGCCGTCCTCCTCGACGACGGTCTGCCCGAACCGCGGCGCGCCGCCATGGTGGCCAAGGCCGGCGTCCGGCAGATCCTGCTCACCGAGCCGTCGACCGCGACGCAGGCGCCGGGCGACGCCACCGTGCGGCGCCTGTCCTTCGAGGAGCTCGCGAAGAGCACGGACGAGCCGCTCGGGCCCGTCCCCGCCCGGCCCCTGGAACCGGCGTACGTCTTCTTCACGTCCGGCACGACCGGCGAGGCCAAGGCGGTCGTCGGATCACACCGCGGCCTGGACCACTTCATCGACTGGGAGACCACGGAGTTCGGCGTGCACGCCGGGGACCGCGTGGCGCAGCTGACCACGCTCTCCTTCGACGCGGTCCTGCGCGACGTCCTGGTGCCGCTCACCCAGGGGGCCACCCTGTGCCTGCCGCCGGCGAGCGCCCTGGACGACACGGCACGGATGGTGGACTGGCTGGCACGCGAGCGCGTCACCATCGTCCACACCACACCCAGCGTGGCGGCGTCCTGGCTGCGGGACACCGACCGGGACAGCGCGCCCCTGGCCGGTCTGCGGCTGCTCTGCCTCGCGGGCGAGCCCCTCACCGGCCGGCTCGTCCAGGAGCTGCGGGAGCGGCTGCTGGGCCCGGACACCGAAATCGTCAACTTCTACGGGCCCACCGAGACGACCATGATCAAGACGTTCCACCGGCTGACGGCCGAACAGGACGCCGGACCGGTGCCCGTGGGCCGCCCGCTGCCCGGCGCCCAGGCGGTCGTCCTGGGCGCGGACGGCTCCGTCCGCGGCCCCGGCGAACGCGGCGAGATCGTCATCCGGACGCCGTACCGGACCCTCGGCTACCTCGACGACGCCCGCGCGGCCTCCCACTTCCGCCCCAACCCGCTGTCCGACGACCCGGACGACCTCGTCTACCACACGGGAGACCTCGCAGTGGTCGGCGCCTTGGGCGAGATCCACGTCGAGGGGCGCAGCGACGATCTGCTCAAGGTGCGCGGCGTCCGGGTGCATCCCGCGGAGGTCGCGGCCGAGCTGACCACCCATCCGCAGGTGCGCCAGGTCCACGTGGAGGCGGACAAGGAGGCGGACGGCTCGCTCGTCGCCTACGTCGTGCGCTCGCCCGGCTCCGCCCTGACCACCGAGGAACTGCGCCGCCACGCGCGTGAGCGGCTGCCGCTGGCCGTCGTCCCCTCCCTGTTCCTCTTCGTCGACCGGTTCGCGCTGCTGCCCAACGGCAAGCTGGACCGCTCCTCCCTCCGGGGCACCTCGTCCCCGGCCGCACAGGAGCGGGTCGCGCCCCGGGACGACACCGAGACCCTGATCCGGTCCATGTGGTCCGAACTCCTCGGCCACGACGACTTCGGCGTCACCGACGACTTCTTCGCCGTCGGCGGGCACTCACTGCTCGCCACCATCCTGCTCACCCGGATCCGCAAGAAGACCGGCCTGTCGCTGTCGCTGCGCAAGCTGCTGGAGGGACCGCGCATCGACCGTCTGGCCGCGTCCGTACGCGAACTGCGCAAGGACTCCGACGACCGGACCAGCGAACTGCTGCTGACGCTGCGTCAGGGCACGGCCGGGGGACCGCGGTTGTTCCTCGTGCACCCGATCGGCGGCGACGTGCTGTGCTTCCGGGAGGTGGCGTCGGCGCTGCCCGCCGAGTTCACGGTCATCGGGGTCCGCTCGCCCGGCCTGGACGGCGGCACCGTCTTCACCTCGGTCCAGGAGATGGCGGCCGCCTACCTCCACGAGGTGCTCAAGGTGCAGCCCGAGGGGCCGTACCACTTCGCCGGCTGGTCCATGGGAGGCGCCGTCGCCTACGAGATGGCACGCCAGCTCTCCTTCGAGGGCGTGCGCACCGCCTCCCTGGTGCTGCTGGACAGCTACGCGCCGGGCTCGAAGGCCTTCGAGCACTTCGCAGGACCCGACGCCGACCGGGTGGCGTCCTTCGCCCGCGATCTGGAGCGCATGACCGGCGAGACGGCCGACACCGCGCTCCTCAGCGGCGAGAGGCCGGCGGCCGGCGAGGAGCAGCAGTCGCTGCGCCGCAGGTTCACGGTGTTCGACGCCAACGCCACCGCGCTCGTGAACTACCGGATGCGGCGCGCCCGCCTCAGGGACACCCGGCTCACGCTGCTGCTCGCCGGTGACCAGCCGCGGCCGGAGGGGACGTCCCCGACCCTCGGCTGGGAGGAGGCACTGGGCACACCGGTGCGGACCCGGACCGTGCCCGGCGCCGACCACTTCACCCTGGTCCAGCGGTCCCATGCCGCGCTCACGGCCGAGGAGATCGCCCGCGCGGTCGCACCGGGCCCCGCCGGCCAGGACGAGGAGATCGCCCGCGCCGTCGCATCGGACTCCGCCGGCCGGGACGAGGTGCGCGGATGAACGCCGTGACCCCGCCGCGCTTCCGGGCGTACTCGGCCCGCGATCTGGACGCGCTGCTGAACCGGTGCGGGGCGGACGCCGAGACGAAGCTCCAGATACGGGCCGTGGCCGCGGTCCTGCCGTTCCGGACCAACCAGTACGTGGTCGACGAGCTCATCGACTGGGACGACGTGCACGACGACCCCGTCTTCCGGCTGGTGTTTCCGCAGCCCGACATGCTGGCCGCCGACGAGCTGAAGACCGTGACGGACCTGCTGCGCGAGGAGGCGGGCCCCGCCCGTCTCGCGCCCGTCGTGCGGGAGATCCGCGCGGGGATGAACGCGCACCCGGCGGGCCAGACGGACCAGAACGTCCCCCACTGGCAGGGGCAGCGGCTCTCGGGCGTACAGCACAAGTACCAGGAGACGCTGCTCTACTTCCCACGCCAGGGCCAGACCTGCCACGCGTACTGCACCTACTGCTTCCGCTGGGCACAGTTCGTCGGGGTGCCCGAGCTGAAGATGGCCGCGGAGAAGGACGACGCCGACGCCCTCGCCGCCTACCTGCGGCACCACACCGAGATCACCGACATCCTGGTGACCGGCGGCGACCCGCTCATCATGCGCACCGACAACCTGCGGCGCGCGCTCGAACCCTTCCTCGCCCCGGGCATGGAGCACATCAGGAACATCCGGATCGGCACCAAGGCACTGACCTACTGGCCCTACCGGTTCACCGACGACGAGGACGCCGACGACCTCATGCGCCTGTTCGAGGAGGTCCGCGACCGCGGCCGCCACCTCGCGGTCATGGCGCACGTCACGCATCCCCGCGAGCTGCACCCGGAAGCCGTGCGCCGCGCGATCCAGCGGATCCGGTCGACGGGCGCGGTGATCCGCACCCAGGCGCCCGTGGTCAGGTCGATCAACGACGACGCCGCCGTCTGGCAGGAGATGTGGACCCGCGCCGTCGCCCTCGACGCCGTGCCCTACTACATGTTCGTGGAGCGCGACACCGGCCCGCGCCAGTACTTCGAGGTTCCGCTCGTGCGCGCCTGGGAGATCTACCGGGAGGCCCTGTCGTCCGTGACCGGGCTGGCCCGCACGGCCCGCGGCCCGTCCATGTCCGCCACCCGCGGCAAAGTGGTCGTCGACGGAGTGACCCGGATCGCCGGACAGCCCGCGCTCGCCCTGCGCTATCTGCAGGCCAGGGACCCGGACGTGGTCGGGCGGCCGTTCTTCGCACGGTTCGACGCGCAGGCGACCTGGGTGACGGATCTGCGGCCGCTGTCGCCGTCGGACGCGCCCTTCCTGGACCAGACGGCCGGAGCCCGTCCGGCGGACCGGATCACGGACAGTCCCTGAGCCCCACCGGGGCGACGGCGACCGCCCCGGACGTCCCGCACCGGCCCGTCCGACCCCTCTGCCAGCCCGCAACACCGCTATGTCAGGAGACCGAATGTCCGCGTCGGCAGCGCTGCCGCTGGTGGTGCAAGCAGGTTCCACCACCGACCTCGTAGACCTCATCGAGCACGACCGGGACGAACTCCGCTCGGCGCTCCACACCCATGGAGCGCTCCTCTTCCGGGGATTCGACATCGACGGCGTCGACGGGCTGCAGTCGACCGTCGACGCCCTGTCCGGGGAGACGCTCACCTACACCGAGGCCTCCTCCCCGCGCACCTCGATCCAGGGCAATGTGTACACGTCCACCGACCACCCGGCCGAGGAGGAGATCTACCTCCACAACGAGTGCTCCTACCAGGACACCTGGCCGATGACGCTGTACTTCTACTGCCTGCGCGCGCCGCAGACGCTGGGATCGACACCGCTGGCCGACACCCGGCGGCTGTACGCGGCGATCGACCCCGCCGTCCGGGAGGAGTTCAGGCGCCGGCGCTGGAGTCTGGTGCGCAACTACCACGCCAACTTCGGCGTCCCGTGGCCCAAGGTGTTCGGCACCGACAGCCGGGCCGAGGTGGAGGCGTACTGCAAGGAGCACGGGCTGATCCCCGAGTGGACCGGCGAGGACGGGCTGCGCACCCGCGTGGTGCGGGACGCGCTGCACCGCCACCCGCGCACCGGCGAGGACGTGTGGTTCAACCACATCACCTTCTTCCACGTGACCACGCTCCCCGAGGACGTCCAGGAGGGCCTGCTCGCCCTGTTCGGCGAGGACGGCCTGCCCACGAACACCTACTACGGCGACGGCGGACGCATCCCCGACGACGTGATGGACCACCTGCGACGCTGCTACGAGGACTGCCGGGTCCGCTTCGACTGGCAGCGGAACGACATCCTCGTGGTGGACAACATGCTGTCCAGCCACGGCCGGGAGCCCTTCACCGGCGACCGGAAGATCGCCGTCGCGATGGCGGAGCCGCACACCGCCGGACAGGGGGACCCGCGATGAGCGTGCGGAACACACCTACCCCGGCGCCCGGCGGACCCGTGGTCCTCGGCATCTCGGCCCACTTCCACGACTCGGCCGCCGCACTGCTGGTCGACGGCCGGCTCGTGGCCGCCTCCCACGAGGAGCGCCACACCCGGCGCAAACAGGACCCCGACCTGCCCATCGACGCCGTGCGCGACTGCCTGGACCAAGCCGGTCTGCGCATCACCGACGTGGACTGCGTGGCCTACTACGAGGACCCGGCGAAGAAGCTCCACCGCCAGCTGTGGACCGGCCTGCCCGCCTTCCCCGACAGCAGCGCGAGCGCCCTGTACCGCCTGGACGCCGACCGGCCGCTGCGGGAGATCCGCAACCTGCTGGGCTGGGAGGGCCGGGTCGAGTTCGTCGACCACCACCTCTCCCACGCCGCGAGCGCCTACTACTTCTCCGGATTCGACGACAGCGCCGTGCTGACGGTCGACGCCGTCGGCGAGTGGGCCACCACCAGCTGGGGGATCGGCCGGGGCGCCTCGCTCGAACTGACCGAGCAGGTGGAGTTCCCCCACTCCCTGGGCCTGCTCTACAGCGCGGTCACCGGCTACCTCGGCTTCGAGGTGAACGAGGGCGAGTACAAGGTGATGGGGCTCGCCCCCTACGGCGAACCGCGGTTCCGGGACGAGATCGGCCGGCTGATCCATGTCACCGAGGACGGGTCGTTCCGGCTCGACCTGGACTACTTCGACTTCACCAACCCGGACGGCATGCTCGGTGAGCGCTTCACGTCCCTGATCGGCGTGGCACCGCGGGTGCCGGAGTCGGAGATCGACAAGGTCCACCACGACCTGGCGCGCAGCATCCAGGTGGTGACCGAGGAGACCCTGCTCCGCATGGTCGACAAGGCCCACCGCATGTCGGGCAGCGAGAACCTGTGCATGGCCGGAGGCGTGGCCCTCAACGTCGTCGCCGTACGCCGCATCGTCGAGGAGGGCCCCTTCGCCAGGGTGTTCGTGCAGCCGGCCGCCGGCGACGCGGGCGGCAGCCTCGGGTGCGCGGCGGTGGCCCACCAGCGCCTGACCGGGGAGCGGCCCCGACAGGACCGGCTGACCTCCGTGCTCCTCGGCTCCGGCACGGACTCCGACGGTATCGCCCGGCTGCTCGGCGCGTACGCCGGCCAGTCCTTCGCGGACTTCCGCGGGGACGAGGCGGGACTCCTCGATGCCGTCGCGGGACGACTGGCCGAGGGCAAGGTGATCGGCTGGTACCACGGCCGGGAGGAGTTCGGGCCCCGCTCGCTCGGCGGACGGTCCATCCTGGCCGACCCACGGGGCGACGACACGCGTGACCGGATCAACGCCTCGGTCAAGATGCGCGAGGCGTTCCGGCCGTTCGCGCCCGCCGTGCTGGCCGAGCACGCGCACGAACACTTCCGGCTCGACCACGAGTCGCCGTTCATGCTGGAGACCTGCGAGGTCGTCTCGCCGCTGTCGCTGCCGGCCATCACCCACGTCGACAAGTCGGCCCGCGTTCAGACCGTCACCGAGGCGACGAACGGGCGCTTCTACCGCCTCATCCGGACGTTCGCCGACCGGACGGGCTGCCCGCTGCTGCTGAACACGTCGTTCAACCTCCGCGGAGAGCCGATCGTCCACACCCCCGTCGACGCCCTGCTCTGCTTCCTGAGGTCGGACATCGACTGCCTGGTGCTCGACGACTTCGTCCTGGACCGCGACGCCCTCCCGCAGTCCTGGGTGACATGGTTCAAGGGCACCCGGCCACCGCGCCGGAGCCGGGTGAGTGACAGCGTGTACACCCTGCTGTGACCGAAAAACGCGGCATCGCCGCGAGGTATTGGTACAGGCCATTGACAGGACAGGGGAGGGCCGCTGTCATATGGGGCTGCCCCAACCCTGACACCGGAGGAGTTGTGCGCAGAGTTCAGTTACTCCTGACGGCCATGGCCGCCGCCCTCTTGTTCATCGTCTCGCCGAACGCAGCCACCGGTACGAGCGGCGGCACACTCGACGGAACAGTCCCGGCGGCCGCCTCAGCCATCAATCACACGGTCACGTTCGTCAACGCCACCGGCCGGAAGATCTGGGTCGGCAGTCAGGTCAACGCCGACGGGTCGAAGAACTTCGGCTCCTTGCCGATCCTGGAGGCGGGGCAGTCGGCGACCATCACCATCCCGGAGACGTCCGCCCCCGGCCACTGGCGCGGCAAGTTCTTCGCGCGCATGGGGTGCACCGGCGTCCCCGGCAGCACCTTCCACTGCCAACTCGGCGACTGCGGCGTGTACGACGACCACTGCGCGCCGAACACGAGCGAACAGCCGGTCAGTCTGGCGGAGTTCAACTTCGACAGCGCGGACGGCCTCGCGCCCTGGTACAACGTCAGTTACGTCAACGCCTTCTCGGTCCCGATCACCATCACTCCCACGGGTGTGACCGGCACCGGCGGCGGCTGCGCCACCATGGGGTGTGCCGACAACCTGCTGCCGAAGTGCCCGGCCGCGAACCTGACGCGCTGGGCCGACGGCACCCCGATGCTGTGCACCAACCCCAACCGCGACGCCAAGACCCCGTACAGCGACATGATCGCCACCAACTGCCCCAAGGCATACGGCTGGTCGAAGCAGGACCAGGAACCCGGCAACCAGGTGATGCAGCAGTGCAGCCGGTGCACCGGCTTCACCGTCACCTTCCACCGCGGCGCCTGAAGGGACGGACGACGGACAGCATGCGCAGAAGGAACGTACTGACCGCACTGGTGACGGCACCGATCGCCCTCTCGGCCGTCGGCCGCACCGCCACCGCCACAGCCGCACCGGCGACCGGCACCGCCGCCACGAAGAAGAAGGGCGTCAGCGCCTGGGACTTCAACGGAGTCACCCAGTGCCTCGCCGACTCCCGGTCCGGGTGGTTCTACACCTGGTCCTCGAGCCGGGGCGCCATCACCACACCGACCGGCGTCGAGTTCGTCCCCATGATCTGGGGGCCCAACTCCGTGACCGACGCCGAGCTGAACCAGGCCAGGCAGCAGGGCACCACACTGCTCGGCTTCAACGAGCCCGACCATCCGGGGCAGGCGACCATGAGCGTGACACAGGCGCTCGACCTGTGGCCCCGGCTTCAGTCCACCGGCCTGCGCCTGGGCGCACCCGCGGTGGCGACCGGAGCGAACGTCGCCGGCGGCTGGCTGGACTCCTTCCTCCAGGGCGCTGCCGCCCGGGGCCTGCGCGTCGACTTCATCCCGGTGCACTGGTACGGCGCCGACTTCAACGCCACCAACGCCACCGCCCAGCTGCGCGGTTACCTCCAGAGCACCTACGACCGGCACAAGAAGCCGCTGTGGCTCACCGAGTACGCGCTGATCGACTGGTCGTCCGGTACGGCGAGGTACCCGACGCAGGCCCAGCAGGCGGCGTTCGTGCAGCAGTCGACGGCCATGCTCCAGAGCCTGCCGTTCGTCGAGCGCTACGCCTGGTTCACGCTCTCCACCAGCCGCGGCGACGGCACCGGCCTGTACGCCGGCACGACCGCCACGCAGGTGGGTGCCGCCTACCGGTCCGCCGGCTGAGCCGCACCCTGCACCCTGTCATCCACCTCAACCGCACCTCGGAAAGGCCCTGATGATGCGCGCGCTCACCCTCGCTCGCCTCGCCGTCACCATCACCGCGCTGCCCGCCGTGCTCATCGCGGCGCCCAGCAGCAGCGCCGCCCCCGCCACCGCGCAGGCCGACACCTGCTGGGCCACGCACTACGGCCCCATACCGGCGGGCGCCTACACCGCCAGCGGAGAGATCTTCGACAACAACGCCGACACCGCGGCGACCTCGCTGACCCGCAACCCGCAGTTGCCGTTCGGCACTCGGGTGCGGGTCACGAACGTCGCCAACGGCGTGTCCCTGGTCGTCCGCATCAACGACCGCGGCACCTTCCAGCAGACCCCGCAGCAGCCCAAGTGCCTCGACCTGACGGACGGCGCCTTCCAGCGCCTCGGCGGAATCATCAACCCCGACCAGGGGCACATCGTGGTGACGCAGGAGGTCCTGCAGTGAGGTGAGCGTCCCGCTGCCGGGTGACACGCATGCCCCACCACTCGTACGGCCGGCGGGCACCGTGATGTCAGCGTGCCCGCGCCGGCTGTGGGGGCGGCGGGGGAGTGGGTGCCCCCGCGGGCGGCGCTATCTTGGCGTACCGGGTGGAGGCGCTGCTCTCCCCGGTACCGGCCGTCGTGCTCGGCCGATCGACCGCAGCGCTGCCGACCGTGGGGGCGCTGCCCGGGATCCAGCCGCGGTCGACGACACGCACCTGCACGAGCCAGGCACCGGCCAGAAGCATGACTCCGACGGCGAGCATGGCAAGGAGGCCGGCGGCGCCGTCGAGTCTGGCGACATTGCCGAGCACGGCGCCGAACCATCCGAAGTCGGCGTCGCCGAACGTGGTGTTGGCGTCACCGAAGTCGCCCAGGACGCGCAACAGCAGGGCGGGCAGGAACGTGATCAGGACGCCGTTGAGGAAGGATCCCGCGACGGCGCCGCGGCGGCCGCCGGTGGCGTTGCCGTAGACGCCCGCTGCTCCGCCGGTGAAGAAGTGGGGGACCAGCCCGGGCAGGACGAGGGCCAGACCGAAAGCGGGGTTGAGGATCCAGATGAGGGCGGCCAGGGCGGTGAGGCCGCCGAGGAAGCTGGAGATGAAGCCGACGAGTACGGCGTTCTGGGCGTAAGGGAAGACGATGGGCGCGTCGAGTGCCGGCTTGGCGCCGGGGACGACGCGCTCGGCGATGCCTTGGAAGGCGGGGACGAGCTCTCCGAGGATGGTGCGGACGCCGAAGAGGATGACGGCGACGGCGATGCCGAACTGCAGGCCCTGCATGAGGGATTGCATGAGGTAGTCGCCGAGTCCCGTAGCGGTGGTGCCGAAGGCCTTGAAGGCCGTCGCGCGGCCGGCCTTGGCGAGGAAGAGCAGGCTCATCACCAGGTAGACGACGACCATGGACAGAGCGGTGGCGACCATGGAGTCGCGCAGGAAGCGGAGTCCTTCGGGCAGGCGCATGTCCTCGGTGCTGCGGCTGGGCTTGCCGATCCTGTCGACGAGCTGGCCGGTGGCGCCTGCGGTGATGTAGCCGGCGGTGCCGAAGTGGCCGATGGCCACACTGTCGTCGCCGGTCACCTTCTTGGTCCAGGGGTGGGCGAGCGCGGGCAGGGAGACCAGAAGAATGCCCAGCAGTACGCCTCCGCCGAGGACGACCGCGAGAGAGGGCTGTCCGGCGGTGGCCATGACGATGGTGAGCAGGGTGGCCATGAACAGCATGTGGTGGCCCGTCAGGAAGACGTAGCGCAGGGGCGTGAAGCGGGCCAGCAGGAGGCTGACGAGGAAGCCGGTGATCATCAGCCAGGCTACGCGGGCTCCGAACTCGCTCTGTGCGATGCCCGCGATGGCCTCGTTGGTCGGAATGACCCCGTGCGCGCCGGTGCTGCCCTGGATCATCTTGCCCAGGGGGTCGAGGGCGGCGGTGACCAGCCCGGCTCCGGCGCCGACGAGGAGAAGTCCGAGAGTGGCTTTGATGGCCCCGCCGGCGATCTGCCCGGGACTCTTTTTCAGCGCGATCAGGCCGACGGCGGTGATGAGGCCGATGAGGTAGGCGGGTTGGCTGAGGATCTCGTTGACGAGGAACGTGGCGGGGGCGATGAGCCAGTCCATGAGAGGGGCCTCCTTTCGCGGTCAGACGCTGTAGGTGTCGCGCAGGACGGTGTCGACCTCTGCGGTGCTGGTGAAGTCCTGGACGACTCTCACGGGCACCCCGACATCGCCGAGCGTGCGGGCGATCTCGCGGGAGGTGAGGATGGCGACCGCTTCGGAGGATTTGCCCCTGGCGGAGATGGTGTCGGTGGCCTCCACGCTGACGTGCCCGGACCAGCCCCAGCGGTCGAGGACCTGCTCAAGGGTGTTCTTCAGGAACAGGCTCGTGCCCACGCCGTTGCCGCACACGGTCAGGATCTTGTGGTGGGACGCTGCCGCGGCGGCCGGCACGGCTCGGTCCGCCGGCCCTGCTGCGCCCTCGCCCTCCAGCAGGGCGAGTACTTCCGACGCGTCACGGGCCTGATCCAGAGCGGCGGTCGTGGCGGGGTCCGCCAGGGAACGGGCAAGGGCTGCCATCGCCTCGGTATGAGCTGATGAGTCGGTGGCGGCCAGTGCCACGACCAGTGAGACGGGATCGTTGGTGTCGTGGCCGAAGCGGACCGGCTCCCGCAGACGTATCCACGACATGCCGGTTCTGAGCACGGCCGGGGACGGCCGGGCGTGAGCGAAGGCCACACCGGGAGCGATGACGATGTAGGGGCCGTTCTCCTCCACGTTGTCGATCATCTGCGTGGTGTAGTCGGCCGTGCTGACGCCGTCGTCGACCAGGGCCTGCCCTGCGGCGCGGATCGCCGCGCGCCAGTCGGGGGAGTGGACGCCGAGTCGCACGGCGACGGGGGACAGCAGCGTGGTGAGCGCGGTCATGACGCGGCAACTCCGTGGTCAGCGGGGTTGGTGGAGTGGGCGGCCGAGGCAGTGCCCGGCACGGGGCGGGGAAGGACAGCGGCCGTCTCGGGGCGGACCGGCTGTCTGGCGAGCTTGCTCATGATCAGACTCGTTCCCCGGTCGAAGCGGAGACAGTACTGCTGCGTGGACCTCCATCGACTTCGGGCTCGACTCGGTCATCGAGGCCGGTTCTGCGGGCAGTCCCCGGCGCCCTTCCACCTCCGAACGCCCAGCGTCCATGGGCGATTACCCGGCCGGCCTCCGTGACCGACGAGCCGGGGGGATGGGTGACGTTGCCGGGGCCGCCCTGTCCGGGGCAGTGCCGATGGCGCCGGCCGAGCGAAGTGAACTCCCGAGGCATCCGGTGAGAATGCGGGGGTGTCGCCGCCACCACCAGAGGTCGGAGCCGGGCAGCCTGTGGAACCGGTCGAGCGCTTGGCCGTCGTCGTCGATGGTCGCGGCCTTGTACCGGTCGTCCAGAGCTTTGACCTGCGGGGTCCAGAGCTGGACGATGTGTTCGTCCAGCAGGAGCCACGCCTCGTGCAGCCAGTTTCGGCAGTAGAGGTCGTTGGTGTACTCGTAGACGTCGTCACCGTAGCCGCGCTCGACGGCGCTCACCAGGGCGGCCCACGCGTTCACCCTGTCAGCGACCGTGAACGCCACCCGCCAGCCGCGCTGGTGCAGCCGCTCTCCCACCTCGGTTTCCGTAGCCACGGGTGTGAGGCTCTCATAGGCGACCGGTTCGGGCGATCGAGATGATCACGGCGTCGGGCGTCCTGGCGCATGTCCGGGCACCGTCGCCGAACGGCAGGCTGCCGTACCCGGCGGTGCCGCCGGGTACGGGCCATGGATCCGTACCGATACAGGGTGTCAGGCCGCGACGAGTTCCTGCTCGCGGTCGGGCGTCTTGGACTTCAGCCGCTTGTTGGGCTTGTTGGGCTTGTTCGGCAGGGAGAGCCGGAAGACCTTGCGCCACGCCGAGAACACCTGCTTGGGCAGCGGGCCGGTGACGTAGTCCAGCTCGTACTTCTCGAACAGGGCCCGCACCTTCACCGCGACCTCGGCGTACCGGTTGCTCGGCAGGTCCGGGAAGAGGTGGTGTTCGATCTGGTGCGAGAGGTTGCCGGTCATGAAGTGCATGGCCTTGCTGCCGCTGATGTTCGCCGAGCCCATCATCTGGCGCAGGTACCACTGGCCGCGGGTCTCGCCGTTGATCGACCGGCGCTCGAAGACCTGCACGCCCTCGGGGAAGTGCCCGCACATGATCACCGAGTGGGACCAGAGGTTGCGGACCAGGTTGGCGGTGAACGTGGCGGCGAGCGTGGGCAGGAACGACGGGCCCGACAGCAGCGGGTGGATCACGTAGTCCTTGAGCACCTGCTTGCGGATCTTGCGCCCCACGGCCTTGGCCCGCGCGCGGAACTCCGGGTTCTTGCGGCGGCGCTTGTTCAGGTTCTTGCCCAGTTCCAGGTCGTACGCCGCGATGCCGTACTCGAAGAAGCAGGCATTGATGAAGTTCCACAGCGGCTGGCCGAGGTGGATCGGGTGCCACCTCTGGTCCTCGTCGACGCGCATGATGCCGTAGCCGAGGTCGTTGTCCTTGCCGATCACGTTGGTGTACGTGTGGTGCAGCTCGTTGTGCGAGTGCTTCCACTGGTCGGCCGGCGAGACGTGATCCCACTCCCAGGTGGTGGAGTGGATCTTCGGGTCCCGCATCCAGTCCCACTGGCCGTGCAGGATGTTGTGGCCGATCTCCATGTTGTCCATGATCTTCGCCATGGACAGACCGGCCGTGCCGATGATCCACGCGGGCGGGAAGAACGAGAACAGCAGCACGCCCCGGCTGACCAGCTCCAGCTTGCGCTGCGCGGCGATGACCTTGCGGATGTAGGCGGCGTCTTTCTCGCCCCGGCTGGCGATCACCTCGTCGCGGATCGCGTCCAGCTCGCGGCCGAGCTCCTCGATCTGCTCCGCGGTCAGGTGGGCGGTGGGGTCGATGGCGGTCAAGATGCTCCTACCGTTCGATGTCGCAAGGGCCCGCAGCGGCGGACACGCAGGTCTGGATGAGGACGCCCGGCTCGGCCTCGGTGATCTCGCCGGTGCGCAGGTCACGGACGGCGCCCGTCTTGAGCGGCGAGACGCAGCCGAAGCAGATGCCCATGCGGCACCCGGAGGGCATGAGCACGCCGGCCTCCTCGCCGACGTCCAGCAACGGCGTGGCACCGTCCGCGTCGACCCTCTTGCCGGTGACGCTGAACGTGACCTCACCGCCGTCACCGGCGACGACGATGCTGGGGCGGAAGCGCTCGGTGTGCAGGCGCTCAGGCACGCCGTGCTCGCTCCAGTGCTTCTCGGCGGCGTCGAGCAGGCCCGAGGGCCCGCAGGCCCAGGTCTCGCGCTCGACCCAGTCGGGCACGAGCTCGCCGAGACGGGCCACGTCGAGCTTGCCGTCCGTGTCGGTGTGCACCTCGGTGAGCCGCAGCTTCTTGCCCACGACCAGGTCGTGCAGCTCGTCGCGGAAGATCACATCCTGCGGCCGTGGCGCGCAGTGGACCATGACGACGTCGTCGAACCCGGTGTCGCGCAGCATGCCCATCACGGGGGTGATGCCGCTGCCGGCCGTCAGGTAGAGCACTTTGGCGGGCCTGGCCTGCGGCAGCACGAAGTCACCGGTCGCCTGGTCGAGCTGGATCAGCGTGCCCGGCTCGACTCTGCGTACCAGGTGGTTGCTGACCTTGCCGTCCTCGATCGCCTTCACGGTGATCGTGAAGCGGCCGTCCCGGCGGTGGGTCGGCGAGGTGATGGAGTAGGCACGCCACAGACGCACTCCGTCGACGTCGACGCCGATCCGCACGTACTGACCGGCTGTGTGACCGCGCCAGCCTCGTCCCGGCCTGATCACAATGGTCGCGGCGTCACCCGTCTCGGGGAGCACGGCCTCGATGCGCCCACGCAGGTCAGCGCCCGCGCGCAGCGGGCTGACCAGGTCGAGGTAGTCCGACGGCAGCAGCGGCGTCGTGACCATCTCCAATAGCTTCCACGCCCTGCTGCGGAGGGCTGTACTCGTCATGACTCCAGCGTGCTGCGCCTTGAGGCGTAAAGTCCTGACCACAGGACGTGAATCTTGTCGATCGATTTGTTCGCAGGGAACAAGAACATGAGTCATGCACTACGGAGGGTCAGCGAACTGGCCTTGGATGAGACGACGGTCACCGCACTGCGGGCCACGCTGAAGACCACTGCCGACGAGGTCGTCCAGGCGATCATCGACGAGGTCCCTCCCTACGCCAACGCCCTGTCGGGCCACATGGGCGCCACCATCCGCCGTGCCGTCCGCACCGCCCTGGGACACTACCTGGACCTCGCGAGCGGGAACGCCACCGGCGTCGACGCCGGTGACGCGGCCTACGAGCTGGGCCGCGGCGAGGTGCGCGACGGCCGTTCGATGGACGCCCTGCTCAGCGCCTACCGTGTCGGCGCCCGGGTGGCCTGGCGATGCCTGGCGGCTGGTGCCGTGCCCGCGGGTCTGCCCGCCGCCGAGGTCGCCAAGTTCGCCGAACTGACCTTCGCCTACATCGACGAGCTCTCCGCCGCGAGCGCCGCGGGCCACGCCGACGAGCTGGCCGCCCGGGGCCGGGCCCACGAGCTCCACCTGGAACACCTGGCCCGCGACATCCTCGCCGGCGCGAGCCCGGACGTACTGCTCGCCTCTGCGCAACGGGCCGGTTGGCAGCCTCCGGTTTCGCTGACCGCCGTCCTGCTGCCCGCCGCCCAGGCCCGGCCTGCCTACCGCACACTCGACCCGAGCACCCTCGTCCTGGACGATCTGCCGGACGCCACCGGTGTGCTGCTCGTTCCCGACGCCGACAGACCGCATCTCCTGCGGCAGCTGACCGACCGCTCCGCCGTGACCGGGCCGGCCCGGCCATGGACTCGCGCGTCCGCCTCGTACGCACGAGCCCTGCGCGCCCGCTCCCTCTCCTCCGCCATTCGCGACACCGAGGACCACCTGCCCGAGCTGGTGCTGAGCGCCGACGCGGACGCCTTCGCAGACCTGCGCGCCCGAGCCCTGGCCCCGTTGCGGACCCTGCCCGACGCGACCGCACGGAGGCTGGAGGAGACACTGCGGGCGTGGCTGCTGCACCAGGGCAGACGGGAGGAGGTGGCGGCAGCGCTGTTCGTCCACCCGCAAACAGTCCGGTACCGGATGTCACAACTACGAGAGCTGTTCCCGGACCTCGCATCCCCCCACCGCGTCCTTGAACTGACACTCGCGGTCGGCCTGGGGGACACCTGACACGTGTTCACCAACGAACAACACCACTTTCCCAGGAGTTGTCGTCCGAGGAGAGGGCCGTATCCCTGGGGGAGTGGTTCGTTGGCCACTCTTGACTCGAGCCGCGCGCTGATCGGCAATGGGCCGTATCTGGTCGACCGCGTCGACGGGGGCTTGCACCAGATCGGCGTCGTTTCCGCGGTGACCGGTGACCGGTGACCGGTGACCGGTGAGTGGGAGGCCGACTACCGTGCTCTCGGATACGCGGGCTGCCGGTACGCACTGCAGTGGACGATCTCCACGATGCGCTCCACGAAGTCGCCGCTGCGCGCGGACGGATGCACGCTGTGCGGACACTGCGCCAGAGGCTGCCCGGGCTCTCGCCGGCGGAAGAATCCCGCGACCGAACCCTTGTCGGTGCGCACGGTCGAAGGGCGTGTGGCGGCTGACGCGGGCACAGCCGACACGAGGGGCAGCAGGACGAGAAGGCTCGCCAGACAGGCAAGTCTGCGTCGGAGAGTGAATCGCACTGATTCTCCTGAGAGTTGGAGCGATGAGCGCGTCATGCTCCGGCGCATGCGGCAGACGCGCCACGTCTCCGGTCCGCTCCGTGGACCGGCGCGCGAAACGGTGAATCCGGGCACACCGAGCGGGGCCGGGAGGCACCGCCCTCCCGGCCCCGCGTCCTGCCGTAGGTCAGCTCGCCTGCGCGAGACCCAGCGCCACGTCGACGATCATGTCCTCCTGGCCGCCGACGAGGCCGCGCTTGCCGACCTCGACAAGGATCGTGCGAACGTCGACGCCGTACCGGTCGGCCGCCGCCTCCGCGTGCCGCAGGAACGAGCCGTAGACACCGGCGTAGCCCAGCGTGAGCGTCTCGCGGTCGACACGGACCGGCCTGTCCTGCAGCGGGCGCACGAGATCCTCGGCCGCGTCCTGAAGGGCGAAGAGATCGCAGCCGTGGTTCCAGCCGTTGAGGTCGGCGACCGCGATGAACGGCTCGATGGGCAGTTGCCCGCGCCCGCGCCCTGGCCGGCCAGGGAGGCGTCCACGCGGGTCACGCCCTCCTCGACCGCGACCATGGAGTTGGCCACCGAGAGGGAGAGGTTCTCGTGGGCGTGGATGCCGATCTCCGTGGCCGGGTCCAGCACATCGCGGTAGGCGCGCATCCGCTCGCGCACGCCGTCCATCATCAGCCGGCCGCCGGAGTCGGTGACGTAGACGCAGTGGGCGCCGTACGACTCCATGAGCTTGGCCTGCCCGGCCAGCGTTTGGGCGTCGGCCATGTGGCTCATCATCAGGAAGCCGGACACGTCCATGCCCAATTCGCGGGCGGTGGCGATGTGCTGGGCCGAGACGTCGGCCTCGGTGCAGTGCGTGGCGACCCGCACCGAGCGCACCCCGAGCGCGTACGCCTGCTTGAGCTCCTCGATCGTGCCGATGCCGGGCAGCAGGAGCGTGGTGAGGCGGGCGTTGTTGATGTGAGCGGCCGCCGCCTCGATCCACTCCCAGTCGGTGTGGCTGCCGGGACCGTAGTTGAGCGAGCCGCCGGCCAGGCCGTCACCGTGGGACACCTCGATGCCGTCGACGCCTGCCGCGTCGAGCGCGGCGACGATCCGGCCCACCTGCTCGGGCTCGATGCGGTGCCGGATGGCGTGCATGCCGTCCCGCAGGGTGACGTCCTGGATGAACAGCCGGTCGGTGGTCATGCGCGGGCTCCCTGGAGTTCGGTGGTGCGGGCGGCCATGGCCTCGGCCATCCGCAGGGCCGCGCTGGTCATGATGTCGAGGTTCCCGGCGTAGGCGGGGAGGTAGTGGGCGGCGCCCTCCACCTCCAGGAACACCGACACCTGGTGGGTGGCCGCGGCAGCGGTGAGGGTGTGCACCGGCTGGTCCGCGGGGACGGGGGTGATCTGCACCTGCTGCTTGAGGCGGTAGCCCGGCACGTACGCCGACACCTCGTCGACCCGCTGCGCCACCGCTGCGCGGATCGCGTCGTGGGTCGCCTCGTCGGGCGCGTCGACGAGCGCGAGCACGGTGTCGCGCATGATCAGCGGCGGCTCGGCCGGGTTGAGGATGATGACGGCCTTGCCGCGCTCGGCGCCGCCGACGGTCTCGATGGCGTGGCTGGTCGTCTCGGTGAACTCGTCGATGTTGGCGCGGGTGCCGGGACCTGCGCTCTTCGAGGCGATCGAGGCGACGATCTCCGCGTACGGGACCGGCGCCACCGAGGAGATCGCGGCGACGATCGGAATGGTGGCCTGTCCGCCGCACGTCACCATGTTGACGTTGTCCGCGGCGACGTGGTCGTCGAGGTTCACGGCGGGGATCACCATCGGGCCGATGGCGGCGGGGGTGAGGTCGATGAGCTGCTTGCCGTACGGGCCGAGCGCGTGGGCGTTGGCGATGTGCGCATTCGCGGACGTGGCGTCGAAGACGATCTTGATGTCCTCGAAGCCGTCCATGGCGATCAGGCCCTGGACGCCCTCGGCGGTCACGGGGACCCCGAGCCGCTCGGTTGCCGCTGCACAGCGGGGGAGGTGAGGCCGATCTTGCGGCCGGTGACGCGGCCGCCCGCTTCGAGGCGGCGCGCGGTCAGCAGCTCTTGGACGGCGTAGGCCGCCTTCACGTCGTCGCTGCCGATCAGATCACGCACCGGCGGACAGGGCACGCGGTCGGCGGCGGCGCGCAGCAGACGGTCGGCCGCCCGCGCCACGGCGTCGGCGCCAGGAGAGAACTCGTTCATGCCGACAGCTTGAGCAAGGGAGCCGTCCCGCGCCCAGCAATGAGTTCCGCCTCACGGAACTCGGCCGCGGATCGCTGCCCACGGGGCAGCTGCCGCGGATCGCTGCCCAGGGGACAGCCGATCAGTTGCCGCGAAGCTCCTCACGACGGCAGAGCGTCGCGGAGATCCCCGCCGCGGCGGCTCGCACACTGCCGGCGTGCCGGGCGGGCTGGAACCGGTGCACCGGCCCCGTGACACTGACCGCCGCCATGATCTCGTCCGACGGCGAGAAGATCCCCGCGGCCACGCAGACGATGCCGACCGCCGACTCCTCGTACTCGAAGGCCACACCCTGCGTGGCGACGTCGGACAACTGGCGCGTCAGCACATCGACGTTGGTGATCGTCCGCGGCGCCTTGCGCTCCAGCGGCCCGCGCAGCACGGTCTCCCGCACTTCGTCCGGGGCGTGGCTCAGCAGCACCTTCCCGAGGGCCGTCGCGTGCAGCGGCATACGGCCGCCGAGCCGCGACGGGGAGTTGGCCTGCTGGTGGCCACCCACCTTGGCGACGTAGACGACCTCCGTACCCTCGCGAGTACCCAGATGGACGATCTCGTGCGTACGCTCGTACAGATCCTCGAGAAAGGGCGTGGCCACTTCGAGCAGCCCGCGCTCGACCGACGCGCGCATCCCCAGCTCGAAGACGAGCCCCGACAGGCGATAACGCTCCTGGACACGATCCAGCAACCGTGCCGCCACCAGGTCCCGGAGCACCCGGTGCAGCGTGCTCTTCGCGAACAACGTACGTTGCCGCAGTTCGGTGAAGCCCAGGGTCGTGTCCTCGACGGTGAACGCCTGCAGCACGGCGAGAGCCTTGCTCAGGACACCGCTCGGCGCGTCGTCACTCAAGGGGATCTTCCTTCCGGGGCACCACGACATATCGACTGTACGGGACCAAGAGCGCGCCCACTCCTATGCAACAGCGAGCCAACGGATGCCCCCGCGGCCCTCGGGAAGGAGCCGGACACGCCCCCGTCGCGGTGACCCGCTGCGCTCGGACATCGAGGGCGGCTGTTTTCCTCTCTTCTTTCGAGAATCCGTTGAACGGACCGGTAACGTCGCGTGTCTTCCGTGCCAGTCACACCATGGCCACCGCGCCGCCCCGAACCCTCAGCGATTCAGCGAGATGCCCTGTCCGAAAGAGACCTGCCTACCTGGCCGGCCTCTTGCCGGCCTGGCATCGTGCCAGCTCGATTCCCGGCAGACGGGGTCGGCAGCTCCCTCTCCTCGACGGCGGCTGCCCCTTGTTCGGCGGGACCGTGGTGAAGCCTCCGACCCCATGAGGAGTCCGCATGGCAACACGTATCAGCCGTCGCACCATTCTGGCCGCCGGTGCGGGCGCCGCCGGCCTGTCCGTGCCTGGCGTCGCCGCTCACGCCGCCGACCGTGCCCCCGCCGGCGTGAGATTCACCCTGAATGCCCAGGTGCTCGACGGCGGCGAACAGGTCACCTCGATCACCCTGGAGACCGCACGGCTCGGCCCGATCGACCCGGCCGGCCTGACCACCGCCACCTTCGGCGTGCACGCCAAGGGCACCAGGCCGTTCGCCACCGCACCCGACGACGACCTGGTCAGCGACTACGACCTCGACCGCACGGTGACCGCCATCCGGCTCGACCGCAAGGGCAACATCGTGCTCGAACTGGGCTATGGAGAAGGCCGGATCGGGGGGAGCACGCTCAGCTACCTCGCGGACGAGGGCCGCAACGTGATGCTCGACCTCTCCTACACCCTCACCCAGCACACCCCGATCGTCTTGCGCGATCACCGATCCGTCGTCATCGAGAAGTTCGTGCAGAACCCGAGACTCTCCGACCCCGAGGTGGACGCCTTCAGCTCCCACATCTCCGGCTCGGGAATGAAGTACCGGCTGTTCTCACCCACCGGTTCCCACTCCTCCCGGCGGGACAAGCGTCCGCTGATCGTCTGGCTGCACGGCGGAGGAGAGGGCGCCTCACTGCCCAACAACTACTACGACAACGAGACCACGCTCCGGGCCAACCGTGGCGCCCTGGGCTTCGCCACCCCCGAGGCGCAGCGCATCTTCGACGGCGCCTACGTCCTCGTCCCGCAAAGCACTTCCTATTGGATGGAGGACGGCCCCCGCTTCGCCCCGCTCATCCACGAGATCATCAACGACGTCACGCGCCGGAACTGCATCGACCGTGACCGGATCTACGTCGCCGGCTGCAGCAACGGTGGCTACATGAGCATGAAGATGACCACCGTCTACCCCACCCTGTTCGCCGCGTCCGTGCCGATCTGCGGCATTGTCACGTCCTTCCCGCCCGGCAGCACACCGCTGCTGCCCGACAGCGAGCTGGCCCGGATCAGCACGCCCAGCTGGCTCGTCGCCTCCCGTGACGACTCCGTCGTGGACTCGCAGACCAACACCGTCCACGCGCACGAGGTGATCCCCGGCTCGTTGATGACGCTCTACGACCACGTCGTCTGGAACAACTACCAGTTCCTCGGCCACTTCGCGTGGATCTACGTCGCCCGCAACGACCCCAGCATCAACGGGACTCATATCTGGCAGTGGATGGCCGCACAGCGCCGTTGACACCACTCACGGAGAGTGGCGCTCTCGGCATGGAATTTCGGACTTCCCCGATCGACCGAAAACGACGTCGCCGAGCAGCGCCACGCCCCCTGCCCGCAGGACGGAGCACCTGGTGTGCTCGCTCCCAGCCGATCGACGGATCTGAGCCTGCCGGCCTGTCTGCTCAGACTTGCTGCTCGAACTCCAGGGCTTCGTACCGGCACGCGGCTATGTCCTCGCGGGTGCCGACAATGAGGTCTGGGTGCAGACGTGGGGCTCGATCGACGCCTCGGCGAGGATGCTGCCTAGTCTGCGGGACTGATCGGTATAACCGAGCTTCCGCGTCCCATTGTCCGGGCGACGAGAGATCGGAAAGCGTTCAGGTCGCCGATAACCTCCTCGGCACGGTTCCGCTGCTGGTACATGCTGTAGTAGCGGGCGCCGATGGCGTCAGGGTCGGCCTCGCCGCCGCCGGGGACAACCCCGGAAGCGATCGTCACCGTGGCCGCGTGGATTCCCCGCGGCTTGAGTTCGGCGTGCAGTGTGTGCGCCCAGTTGCGCAGGCCGGCCATGGCCATTCCCACGTTGGCCAGAAAGGGCGCGGGGACCGTGGATGAGACGCCGGTGGTCAGCAGCAGCGTGCCCTCACCTCGGGTCAGCATTTCCGGCAGTACCTGGCCCACGGCCGTCACCGCGCCCAGCACATGCAGCTCGAATTGCGCGGTGACGGACTCGACCGTGGTCTGTGCGGCATGAGTGATCGGCCCGGTCGGGCTGGGACTGTATTCGAGCACGTCGATCGGCCCCAGCGTGTCCCTCGCCGCGGCGAGGGCGCCGGCGAGCGCGTCGCGATCGCGGATGTCGGCGGGAAACGCGGCAGCCGTGATGCCCAGCTCGGCCAGCTCACTGACCAGGATGTCCAGCTTCCCCTTGGTACGGGCGATCAGCCCGACCCGGAACCCCTTGAGACCGAACGCGCGAGCCACCCCCATCCCCAACCCCGGGCCGGCACCGACCACAACGAGCGTCTCCATGACGGAGGATCCTCTCCTGCCACCGCGATCGGAGCAGTGCCACCTGGACTCCGCGCCGGTCACTTACTGTTTGTGAGTGGCCCCATGATTTGTTACTGGCAAGGCTGCGGCAAGACGGCACATTCATGTCAGTCACACACACGGAGGTAACCGTTGGCACCTCGGAGGAACATCTCCTCTGCCCCGCAGTCTCCGACAGCAGGCACCAGCCGCGAGCCGGATGAGGAAGCGTGCCGGCAGGTGCTCCAGATCCTCGGACTGATCGGCAGCAAGTGGAGCATCCTGATCATCGGCCAACTCCGGGACCGCACCCTGCGTTTCGGTGAACTGCATCGCACCGTCAACGGCATCTCCCAGCGCATGCTCACCCTGACGCTGCGGCAACTCGAACGCGACGGCTTGTTGACCCGCACCGTCCACCCCAGCGTTCCCCCACGCGTGGACTACACGCTCAGCGAACTCGGGGCGACGCTACTGGACTCCGTTGTTGCTCTCGGAGAATGGGCCACCACACACCGACAGGAGATCAACGACAACCGAAGCCGCTACGACGCCACACACCCCAGGCAACCACCATCCTGAAGGCCGTGTTCCATGCACGGAAATCATGCGGTGAGGGCGTCCATCCGGGTCGTGATGACCGGTGTCACGGCGATGTCGAGGCCTCCGCGCGGAAGCTGTCAGGCTCCCGCGCGGCCGCTTCCGGCACGGCCGTGTTCAGCCGTGGTACGCCGTGCGCATGAGCTCCTGCATGTCGTCGAGCATCGGCATGCGCGGGTTGGCCGGGGCGCACTGGTCCTCGTAGGCGTTGAGGGCCTGTTGGGGCAGGGCGTCGAGGAAGGCGCGCTCGTCGATGCCGAGGGCCTGGAACGTCGGCTCTATGCCGACGGTGTCGCGCAGTCGCTCGACGGCTGAGGCGAGGGACTGCACGCCCTCGGCCGGAGTGGCCGCGGGCAGTCCGAGGGTGCGGGCGATGTCCTGGAAGCGTTCGGGGGCACGGTAGTTCTCGTATTTGGGCCAGCCGGTCAGCTTCGTCGGGATGGTGCCGTTGTAGCGGATGACGTGCGGCAGCAGGACCGCGTTGGTGCGTCCGTGTGCGATGCGGAAGGTGGCGCCGAGGGTGTGGGACATGGCGTGGACGATGCCGAGGAAGGCGTTGCCGAAGGCCATGCCCGCGATGGTGCCGGCGTTGTGCATCTTCTCCCGCGCTTCCGCGGCGGTTGCATGGTTGTTCACGGCGGCCTCGAGATGGCCGAAGACCAGGCGGATTGCGTGCAGCGCGAGGCCGTCGGTGAAGTCGTTGGCGTAGACGGACACGTACGCCTCGATGGCGTGCGTGAGGGCGTCGAAGCCGCTGTCGGCGGCGAGCGCCGGAGGCAGGGCGGTGGTGAGGAGGGGGTCGATGATTGCGACGCTGGGGGTGAGGGCGTAGTCGGCGAGCGGGTACTTCTTGCCGGTCGCGGGGTCGGAGATGACGGCGAACGGGGTGACCTCGGCGCCGGTGCCGGAGGTGGTCGGGACGCAGACGAGGCGGGCCTGCTTGCCGAGGGTGGGGAAGCGGAAGGCGCGCTTGCGGATGTCGGAGAACTTCTGCCGCATGTCGGTGAAGTCGATGCCGGGCTGCTCGTACAGCAACCACATGACCTTGGCGGCATCCATGGGGGAGCCGCCGCCGAGCGCGATGATCGTGTCGGGGCGGAAGTCCCGCATGAGGTCGGCGCCGTGCTGGACGGAGTCGATGCTGGGTTCGGGCCGGACGTTGTCGATGATCTGGAGGGTGACCGGTTCGCGACGCCGTTGCAGGACGCGGCTGATCCTGTCGACGAACCCGAGGCGGGTCATGGTGGCGTCGGTGACGATGGTGACGCGGTGGACGTCCGGCATGGAGGTCAGGTAGCGGATGGCTTGTGGTTCGAAGTAGATCTTCGGTGGGACCTTGAACCACTGGAGGTTGTTGCGACGGGTGGAGACTCGCTTGATGTTGAGGAGCTGGGCGGCGGAGACGTTGTTGGACACCGACGTACTGCCCCAGGAGCCGCACCCCAGCGTGAGCGAAGGCAGCAGACCGTTGTAGACGCCGCCGATCGCGCCCTGTGAGGACGGTGAGTTGACGATGATCCGTACGGTCTTCATCCGAGTGCCGTACGCCTCCGCCACCGCCGCGTCCTCGGTGTGGATGACGGCGCTGTGGCCCTGGCCGTGGAAGGCGACCATGTCGGCGGCGAGGTCGAACCCGCGGAGCTCGTCCTCGGCGCGCAGTACCGCGAGGACCGGGCAGAGCTTCTCGCGGGTCAGCGGCTCGTCCGGGCCGACCCGTTCGGCCTCGACCAGGATGACCGAGGTGTCTGCCGGCACCGAGAAGCCGGCCCGTTCGGCGATCCACGCCGGACTCCGCCCGACGGCGGCCGCGTTGACCTTGGGTTCGCAGCCGGCGCCCGAACCACCGGTGGTGGGGAACAGGAAGGTCTCCAGCTTCACCTTCTCGTCCGGGGTGGCCAGATGAGCGTGCAGGGCGTGAAACTCGGTGATCGCCGCGTCATAGATTTCCGTGTCCAGGATGACGGCCTGCTCGGAAGCGCAGATCATGCCGTTGTCGAAGGACTTGGACAGCACGAGGTCGTTGACGGCCCGACGCAGCTTGGCACTGCGATGAACGTAGGCCGGGACGTTGCCGGCACCGACGCCGAGGGCCGGCTTGCCGGCCGAGTAGGCGGCCTTGACCATGGCGTTGCCGCCGGTCGCGAGGATCAGCGAGACACCCGCGTGACGCATGAGCGTGCGGGTGGCCTCGACGGACGGAGCCTCGATCCACTGCACGCAGTGCTCCGGCGCTCCCGCGGCGACGGCCGCGTCCCGCACGACGCGTGCTGCTTCGGTGCTGCACTGCTGGGCGGAGGGGTGGAACGCGAAGATCACCGGGTTGCGGGTCTTGAGCGCCATCAGCGCCTTGAAGATCGTGGTCGAGGTCGGGTTGGTGACGGGGGTGACCGCGGCCACCACACCCACCGGTTCGGCGATCTCCACCATGTCCTCGATGTCGTCCCGGCCGACGACCCCGACGGTCTTCATGTGGCCCATGCTGTGCGTGACGTGCTCGCACGCGAACATGTTCTTGGCGGCCTTGTCCTCGAAGACGCCGCGCCCGGTCTCCTCGACCGCCAGACGGGCCAGCGCGGTGTGCTGGTCCAGGGCGGCGACCGACGCCTTCTTGACGATGTGGTCGACCTGTTCCTGTGAGAATGCCTCGTAATCGGCGAGTGCCTTGAGGCCGGCCGTGACCAGACGGTCCACGGCGACCGCGGTGTCGGACGGGGCGTCGGTCCCGACGCGTTCCTTGGCCCGCGTGTCCTGTCGGGTCATGGTGGTGTGCCTCCGTTGTCAGGGACCGCCGCTCTTATGCGGCGGCTCGATGCGGGAGGAACACCGCGGGGGACCGGCGTCCCTCCCTGGCTCCACTCTGCGGCGGTTCCCGGTGCCGTGGCAGGCGCCGAAAGGCCCCTCGGGTGTCCGTCCGGCCCGGCTCGGAAGGGACCCTCGGCCCCCGGTCCGATGGAGCCGTGGCACGACCGCGCTCCGCGCCGCGGTCACGGGCTCGCGGCCCAGTGGGCCGGGGTGGGCGGCTCGCAGTCGTCGCTGCGAAAAACCAGGCTGTTCACCACGCCCACCACGCCGTCGAGGCGCCAGACGGCGTGCACGAGTTCCGGCACCCGGCTACGCGCCTCCACCTGACCCCCCAGGGTGACCACGCCGTCGCGGACGGAGACGCGGACCGCGTCGGACGGCAGGTTCAGCGCGGTGGTGACGATCTCGTCGCTCACCTGGCGGCGAATGTCGTCGTCCGTGCGCAGGAAGACCCGCAGGAGGTCGCGACGGGTGGCGATGCCGATGAGGCGGTCGGCCTCGTCGACCACGGGCAGTCGTTCGACGCCGCGGCGTTCCATGAGCCGGGCGGCGTCCGGCACGGTCTGCTCCGGATGCACGGTGATCGCGGGGCTCGACATCACGTCGCCCGCAGTCACGGCCGGGGGAGGGGCCGTACCCTCCCGGTAGGCCTGGCAACGCACCAGGTCGCTGCCGGACAGGACGCCGAGGACCTTGTCGTCGGCGTCGACCACCGGCAGTCCGCTGATCCGGTGGTGGTCGAGCAACCGGACGACCTCCTTGAACGGTGTCGTCCGGCGTGCTCGGACGACGTCCCTGGTCATTACCTCGCCGACGACGTGAGTGGTCATGGCGGATCTCCTTCACCAGCTCGGGCCGGGGAGGGCCGGAGCCCGGGTCGGCTCCGACCCCCCGCCGGTCGGGCGGGCGCCGCGTGGCGCGCCTACTTCTGCGGGCCGCCGCGCCACGGCGGCGGAGCGGCCGTCCGGCGTTCGGTGTTGCTTCGGTGGGCGACGCGTTCGATGGCGGAGCGCAGCCTGTCGTGGAGCCGGTCGGCGAGTTCGCCGGCGCTCGCCTCGCGGGCGTGGACGACGACGAGGTCGTTGCCGACCCGGATGTCGGTGCGGCCGGACCAGGGCAGTTCGACGTGGTGGGCCGATGCCCGCCGGATGCGCACCTCACCGCTCACGGGCGGCAGGCCGGGTCGGTCCACCGCGGCGTCGACCTTCTCCTGGAGGTAGGCGAGCTGCTCCCCGTCCACCTCGCCGTCGGCGCGGACCAGCACGGCGACGGTGATCTCACGGGCACCGATGTCCTTGGCAGTCATGTGCTCCCTCCCTGTGATCGTTCTGCGTCGCCGCAAGCCTGCTGTGTTGGTCGCTCTCGTCCCAGGGGCGACCGGCCCTTGGAGGCAGGAGCGGTCGGTCCTGCCCTGAGGGCCGAGCGGCCCGGTCGCCGGGTTACCTGCTGTCGCTTCCCTCGGTCCCCTCCAGCGCCGCCCGACCTGCCTCCAGCCGCGCCACCGGAACCCGGAACGGCGAGCAGGAGACGTAGTCCAGTCCGGCGGTGTGGAAGAAGTGCACCGAGTCGGGGTCGCCGCCGTGCTCACCGCACACCCCGATCCTGAGGTCCGGGCGGACGGCACGGCCCTCGGCGACAGCGATGCCCACCAGCCGGCCGACTCCCTCGCGGTCGAGCGTCTCGAAGGGGGAGGTGGAGAAGACGCCCTTGTCCAGGTAGGCGGAGAAGAACTCCGCCTCCACGTCGTCGCGGGAGAAGCCCCAGGTCGTCTGGGTCAGATCGTTGGTGCCGAAGGAGAAGAACTCGGCTTCCTCTGCGATCCGGCCCGCCGTCAGGGCGGCCCTGGGCAGCTCGATCATGGTGCCGATCGGGCAGTCGAGGGCGACTCCGGCCGCCCGTGAGACCTCGGCCAGCACCCGTTGCACCTCCTCACGCACGAGGCGCAGTTCGCGGACGTCGCCGACGAGCGGGACCATGATCTCCGCCTTGGGTGTGCCCCCGGCCAGCAGGCGCTCGCCCACGGCCTCACCGATCGCTTGGACCTGCATGGCGACCAGGCCGGGCACGACCAGCCCCAGGCGCACACCGCGCAGCCCGAGCATCGGGTTCTCCTCGTGCATGCGGTTCACGGCACTGAGCAGTTCGGCATCGTGTGCGTCCGGATCCTCACCACGGGCCTGAGCGGAGGCGATCCGCACCGCCAGTTCGGTGGGGTCGGGCAGGAACTCGTGCAGCGGCGGGTCCAGCAGCCGGATGGTGACCGGCAGACCGTCCATGGCCTCCAGGATGGCGACGAAGTCCTGCCGTTGCAGCGGCAGAAGATCCGCCAGGGCTTTCTCACGCTCCGCGTCCGTGCCGGCCAGGATCATCTGCTCGACCAGTTCGCGGCGCTCGCCTAGGAACATGTGCTCGGTGCGGCACAGACCGATGCCCTGCGCTCCGAACCGGCGGGCCCGTTCGGCGTCCTCGGGGGTGTCGGCGTTGGCCCGCACTTCCAGCCGCCTTACGGTGTCGGCGCGTGCCAGAGCCCGTGCCACCGCGTCGACCACGTACTGCGAGCCACCGTCACCCGAACCCTCCTCCAGATATCGGATGACCGCCGAGTCCACCAGCGGCACCGGACCCGCGTACACCGCTCCGGCGGAGCCGTCCACGGAGACGATGGTGCCTTCCCTGATCACGGTGCCGTCCGCGGCGGTGAAGCGGCGGGCCTCGGTGTCCACGGTGAGTTCCTCGGCGCCGCACACGCAGACCTTGCCCATGCCGCGTGCGACGACGGCCGCGTGGCTGGTCTTGCCGCCCCGGCTGGTGAGGACCGCTTGGGCGGCGATCATCCCGGGCAGGTCGTCGGGGGTGGTCTCCTGGCGGACGAGTACGACCTTTTCGCCGGCGGCGGCGCGGCGTACGGCCTGGGCGGAGTCGAAGACCGCGGCCCCGACCGCCGCACCGGGAGAGGCCGGGACACCGTGAGCCAGTGCAGTACCGGTCGAGTCGGTGTCGAACCGGGGGAACATCAGCCGGGCCAGGCCATCGCCGCTCACCCGGTCCAGTGCCTCGTCCGGGGTGATGAGCCCCTCGTCGGCCAGTGCGGCGGCGAGGACGAAGGCGGCCTCGGCGGTGCGCTTGCCGACGCGGGTCTGGAGCATCCACAGAGTGCCGCGCTCGATGGTGAACTCGATGTCGCACAGGTCCCGGTAGTGGCGTTCCAGAGTGCGCATGTGCGTGCGCAGACCGTCGTAGGACGTGGCGTCCAGACGCTCCAGCTCGGCCAGCGGCACGGTGTTGCGGATGCCGGCGACGACGTCCTCGCCCTGCGCGTCGGGCAGGTAGTCGCCGTACAGGCCGGGACGTCCGGTGGCCGGGTCGCGGGTGAAGGCGACGCCGCTGCCGGAGTCGGAGCCGAGGTTGCCGAAGACCATGCGCTGGACGTTGACGGCGGTGCCCAGGTCGTCGGCTATGTGCTCGCGGCGCCGGTACAGACGGGCGCGTTCGCCGTTCCACGACTCGAAGACGGCCATGACCGCCCGGCGCAACTGCTCGGCGGGGGACTGGGGGAAGTGGTCACCGGTCTCCAGGTGGATCAGGTTCTTGTAGGTCTCGACCAGCTCGGCCAGGTCGGATGCCGTCAGGCGCACGTCGTCCTGGACGCCGCGCAATGTCTTGAGAAGGGCGAGGGACCGCTCGAAGCGGGAGGAGTCGACGCCCATGACCGTGCTGCCGAACATCTGGACGAGGCGGCGGTAGGAGTCCCAGGCGAAGCGTTCACTGCCGGAGACCTTGGCCAGCCCGAGAACGGAGTCGTCGTTGAGGCCGATGTCGAGGATGGTCTCCATCATGCCGGGCATGGAGAACTTCGCGCCGGAGCGGACGGACAGCAGCAGCGGGTCGTCCGGCTGCCCCAGCGAACGGCCGGCGGAGGCTTCGAGGGCCGCCAGGTGTGCGGAGACCTCCCTCCACAGGCCCGCGGGTTCGCTGCCCGTTTCCAGGAAGGCCCGGCAGGCCTCGGTGGTGAGGGTGAATCCCGGCGGTACCGGGAGCCCGAGCCGGGTCATCTCCGCCAGGTTCGATCCCTTGCCGCCGAGCAGATCAGCCATGTCACGGCCGCCCTCGGTGAAGTCGTATACGTAACGGACCATGACGCTGCGCTCCTCAGGCGTTGGGGCGTGATGATTCCAGCCTCCGAGAGGGCCGTGCCCGACGCGAGGTACCGGCCGTCCCGCATGAGGGACCGATCGGCCCGGATCCGCACCTGTCGTTTCCGAGGGGACCATCGGCGTCCTGCCGGGGCTGTACGGCCCGTGGACCTCCGGCACGGCCGGGCCGAGGCTCGAAGCCGCCGGAACTTCGCGACCAGGAGGGGACACGTCATGCCGCACGACATCGTGGTGGGGATCGACGGTTCGGCCGAAGGACTTGCCGCCGTGCACTGGGCGGCTCAGGAGGCTCAGCGGCGAGGAACCGGACTCGGCGTGGTCCACGTCTGGCACCGCCACCCCCGCCCCGCGCCGTACGTCCCCCTGGACGGCACCGAGCGCGACCGGGCCGAGCAGGTCCTTGACGAGGCCGTACGCAGCGTCCGTGCCGCGCACCCGGAGCTGCGGATCACCGACCGACTCGTGTGCGACGCGACGGTGTCCGGCCTGCTCAAGGTCGCGGCCGGCACCGACCTGCTGGTCCTCGGTTCCCGTGGCTTCGGGGCCCTGGGCGGCTTCCTCACCGGCTCGGTGTCCCAGCGCGTCGTCAGCCGGACCACCCGACCGGTCGTGCTCGTCCGCGCGGGACGGTCCGCCGCCGACGAGCACCTGCCGGCCACGGACGGCGTCGCCCCGGAGGAGATACCGGAAACGCCCTACCGCCAGGTCGTCCTCGGGCTGCAGACGGACCGTCCGTGCGACGAACCGATCGAGTTCGCCTTCGACGCCGCCCGCCGGCGTGGCACCGGCCTGGCAGTGGTGCACACCTTCCGGACCGCTTTCCGGCCCGCCCCCGCTCCGTCGGTGCCGCTGGTGTCCGCGGCCCCCGAGGGCCCGCCTCTCGTCTCGCGGCCGCAGGCCCAGGCGCCGGCGGACCAGGAGCGCACCGTCACGGCGGTGCTGCGCCCCTGGCGGGAGAAGTACCCGACCGTCCGCGTGACCGAGACGGTCACCGAGGGCCGGGCCGCGGTGGTCCTGGCCCAGGCAGCCCGAGACGCCGGTCTGCTGGTGGTGGGCCGGCGCGGCATCGATCACCAGGTCGGTGCCCACGTGGGGCCCGTCACGCACGCCGTCCTGCACCACGTCGGATGTCCCGTCGCGGTCGTCCCGCACGACTGACACCGCGCACCGGGCGGCCGGTGCCCGCCGGCCGAGACGGCCGGTCCGTGCCTGCCCGCCGAGCGCGAAGGGCCCACCGGCGCCGCGGCTTCCCGTCAGGACGCGACCGTCGCGGTGCCCGCTTCCCCTCCCCCCATGGCGGCCCCGCCCTTCGCGCGCGCCTGAGGAAGCCGGGGGGCCGAAGGTCCCGGCCGGCCGGGGCCGCGCGGGACCGCCGGGTGCCCTGTCCGGCACTCCTCGCCGCGGACCCGTACGACGAGCATTTTCAGTGACGAGACCGATCGACGAGAGGACCTGTGATGACCGCGACGGTGACAGCCGGCCCCCGGACCGCCGACGCCTGGCGGCAGTTCGCCGGGAGCGGGTGGCGTGAGCGCATCGACGTGCGCGACTTCATCCAGGCCAACTACACGCCCTACGAGGGCGACGCCTCCTTCCTGGCCGGCCCCACGGACCGCACCCGCGCGGTCTGGGAGAAGGTCAGCGCACTCTTCCCCGAGGAGCGGCGCAAGGGCGTCCTCGATGTGGACGCCGCCACTCCCTCCACGGTCACCTCGCACGCCCCCGGCTTCATCGACCGTGACCGCGAGCTGATCGTCGGCCTGCAGACCGACGCCCCCCTCAAGCGCGCGATCATGCCCAACGGCGGCCTGCGCATGGTGGAGACCGCGCTGAAGGCCTACGGCTACGAGCCCGACCCGTTCGTTACGCAAGTGTTCGACAGCTACCGCAAGACCCACAACTCGGGTGTCTTCGACGCTTACACCCCCGCCATGCGCGCCGCCCGCAAGGCCGGCATCATCACCGGCCTGCCGGACGCCTACGGCCGTGGCCGGATCATCGGCGACTACCGTCGCGTCGCCCTCTACGGCACCGACCGGCTCGTCGAGGCCAAGCGCGCCGAGCGGGCCCTGCTCGACGCCCGGCCCTCCACGGCGGAGGTCATCCGCGACCGCGAGGAACTGGCCGAACAGATCCGCGCGCTGGGCGAACTGACCGAGATGGCCGCGACCTACGACTGCGATGTCGCCCGGCCCGCGACCACCGCGCTGGAGGCGATCCAGTGGCTCTACCTCGGCTTCCTCGCCGCGGTGAAGGAGCAGAACGGTGCGGCGATGTCCCTGGGCCGCACGTCCACTTTCCTCGACGTGTACCTGCAACGGGACCTGGACGACGGAATCCTCGACGAGAGGCGCGCCCAGGAGCTGATCGACGACTTCGTGATCAAGCTGCGCATCGTGCGATTCCTGCGCACCCCCGAGTACGACACCCTCTTCTCCGGCGACCCGACCTGGGTGACGGAGTCCATCGGCGGCATCGGCGCCGACGGCCGGCCGCTGGTGACCCGCACATCCTTCCGCTTCCTGCAGACCCTGTACAACCTGGGCCCCGCCCCGGAACCCAACCTGACGGTGCTGTGGTCGCCCAGGCTCCCGGCCGGCTTCAAGGAGTTCTGCGCCCGTGTGTCCATCGACACCAGCGCCGTCCAGTACGAGTCCGACGACCTGATGCGTCCACGCACCGGGGACGACACCGCCATCGCCTGCTGCGTGTCCGCGATGGCGGTGGGCAGGCAGATGCAGTTCTTCGGCGCACGCGTCAACCTCGCCAAGGCCCTGCTCTACGCCGTCAACGGCGGCCGCGACGAAATGACGGGCGACCAGATCACCCCCGGGATGCCGCCGCTGACCGGCGAGTACCTGGACTACGACGAACTGTCCGCCGCCTACGACCACGTCCTGGACTGGCTGGCCCGGACCTACGTCGACGCGCTCAACGTCATCCACTACATGCACGACAAGTACGCCTACGAGCGCATCGAGATGGCCCTCCACGACCACCCGGTCCACCGCTTCATGGCCTGCGGCATCGCCGGCCTCTCCGTCGCCGTGGACAGCCTCTCCGCCGTCAAGCACGCACGGGTGAGGGTCATCCGCGACGCGACCGGACTGGCCGTGGACTTCCACACCGAGGGTGACTTCCCGGCCTACGGCAACAACGACGACCGCGCCGACTCCCTCGCCGTCGAGCTGGTGGAATCCTTCATGGCCAAGGTGCGCAAGCACCCCACCTACCGCGACGCCGAGCACACCCAGTCCGTCCTGACCATCACCTCCAACGTCGTCTACGGCAAGCACACCGGCAACACCCCCGACGGCCGCCGCGCCGGACAGCCCTTCGCCCCAGGCGCCAACCCGATGAACGGTCGCGACACGCACGGCGTGGCCGCCTCCGCCCTCTCGGTGGCCAAGCTGCCCTACGAGGCGGCACGCGACGGCATCTCTCTGACCACCACCATCACCCCGGAAGGACTCGGCCACGTTCCCGAGGAGCGGGCCGGTCACCTCGTCGGCATCCTCGACGCCTACATGTCCGCCGGCGGCTTCCACATGAACGTCAACGTCCTCGACCGCGCCGTGCTGGAGGACGCCATGGAGCACCCGGAAAAGTACCCCGAGCTGACGATCCGGGTCTCCGGCTACGCCGTCAACTTCGTCCGTCTGACCCGCGACCAGCAGCTCGACGTGATCAGCCGCACCTTCCACGGATCGCTGTGAACACCACGCCCGCCACCCCCACAGCCGGATCGGTCACCGGCCGGATCCACTCCTGGGACCTGTCCACCGGCGTGGACGGCCCCGGAACCCGGTTCGTACTGTTCACCAGCGGATGTCCGCTGCGCTGCCTCTACTGCGCCAACCCCGACAGCTGGCACATGCGCGACGGCCGGGAGACCACCGTCGACGAGGTGATGGCGGAGATCGACAAGTACCGCGGCTTCGTGAGTACGGCCGGCGGGGGTGTAACCCTCACGGGCGGTGAGCCCCTGCTCCAGCCGGCCTTCACCGCAGCGGTGCTGCGCGGGTGCAAGGAGGCCGGCCTTCACACAGCGCTCGACACTTCCGGCTTCCTCGGCGCCCGCGCCACGGACGCGCTGCTGGCCGACACCGACCTGGTGCTGCTGGACGTCAAGTCCTTCGACGTCACGACCTACCGGAAGCTGACCGGCGGCGCCCTCGCCCCGACCCTGAACTTCGCCACCCGGCTCGACCGGCTGGGGAAGCGCGTGTGGATCAGGTACGTCCTGGTTCCCGGCTGGACCGACGACGAGGACGCCGTCGACGGACTGGCGGGGTTCCTCCGCGGCCTCGCCTGCGTGGAGCGGGTCGACATCCTGCCTTTCCACAAGCTCGGCGCCGCCAAGTACGACGCCCTGGGCCTCCCCTTCCCTCTGCGTGACGCCCCGGTTCCCGACAAGGCGCTGGTGGAGCGGGTACGGGGCCGGTTCCGCGAGCGTGGCCTCTCGGCCCGCTGACGCAGACGACATGAGCGCCGACCGACCGGCAGATCGGTCAGCGGCTCCACCTGGCCGAGAAGACGGTCAAGAACCACATCTCCCGGCTGCTCGCCGAGCTCGGGGTGGAGCGCCGCATCCAGGCCGCCGTCATCGCCACCGAGGCACGGGGCCGCTTGGGCACAGGGGGCCAGTAGCGGGACGGGCCGCCGCCTGTCGAGCCCGCCCGGTCCCGCAGGGGGCCGAAGGTCCCGGAGTCCACCCCCGCCCGGCCCATGCCCGGGCGGACACCCGAGCGGCAGGCTGAGAGTCATCCCGGAACACCGGCGGACATCGCCGCACCACAGGGGAGGACGGAAGAGATGACCGTGCGAGTGGGCATCAACGGCTTCGGCCGCATCGGCCGGAACTACCTGCGCTGCATACTGGAACGAACCGGCGCCGCGGCGCCGTCACTGGAGGTGGTGGCGGTCAACGACGTCACCTCCCCGGCGGCGCTGGCGCACCTGCTGAGCTACGACTCGACGTACGGACGGCTCAACCGCCGCGTCGAGCACGACGACACCTTGCTGACCGTGGACGGGCACCGCATCGCTGTGACGGCCGAGCGCGACCCGGCGGACCTGGCCTGGGGCGATCTCGGCGTGGACGTGGTGATCGAGGCCACGGGCCGCTTCCGCACCCGCGAGCAGGCCGGCCGGCACCTGGCGGCCGGCGCGCGCAAGGTGCTCCTGTCCGTGCCGGGCAAGGACGTCGACACCACGGTCGTCATGGGGGTCAACGAGGGAACGTACGACGCTGAGCGCCACGACGTGATCTCCAACGCCTCGTGCACCACCAACTGCGTGGCCCCCATGGTCAAGGTCCTCGACGACCACTTCGGCGTCGTCAAGGGACTGATGACCACGATCCACGGCTACACCAACGACCAAGTGGTCCTGGACGGCCCCCACAAGGACCTGCGCCGGGGCCGCTCGGCGGCGGTCAACATCATTCCCACCACGACCGGGGCCGCCCGCGCCGTGGGCCTGGTGCTGCCGGAGCTCGCGGGCACGCTGGACGGCAGCGCCGTACGCGTACCGGTCGAGGACGGCTCGCTGACCGATCTGACCGTGGTCCTCGGCCGGTCCGTGAGCGCCGACGAGATCAACGCCGCCTACCGCGAGGCCGCCGAGGGACCGCTGAAGGAGATCCTGCGGGTGTCCGACGCCCCGATCGTCTCGCGTGACGTGGTAGGCGACCCCGCCTCCTGTGTCCTGGACGCTCCCCTCACCCAGACCCACGGGGACCTGGTCAAGGTCTTCGGTTGGTACGACAACGAGTGGGGCTACACCAACCGCCTGCTCGACCTCACCTCGTACGTCGCGGCCCGACTGCCCCGGAGCTGACAGTCCGGCAGCCGGCCACGTGGCGGCGCTGCGCAAGGTTCCTCCGGGTCAGATCTCGTTGCCGGGCCGGCCGAGCAGCCGGGCGCCGACGACGGCGGTCTGCAGGGTGCGGACGGCGTCGGCCGGTTTCGTGCCATTGGGCTTGTGAATGCGTTGAGGTCGGCCACCCCGGCGGCCCGGCTCATGTACGGGCCCGTACGCCTGCCGTTCACGATCGCTCGCCGAGTTCCGCCCCATCCCGCCGCCGGTCCAGGTGCCCGATGGCCGGCGACGCCATCACCCCGTGCACCACCACCGAGATCACCACGGTGAAGGCCACGATCGCCCACAGCTCCCGTTCCAGCCCGCCGAAGGAGTCCTGCCCCAGAGCGTAGGACAGGTAGAACAGCGAACCGATGCCCCGGATGCCGAACAGGGCCACCACGGCGCGCTCCTTGCCCCCCGCGACAGACCGCACCTGCGCCAGCCACCCGGTCAGCGGCCGTATGACCAGCAGCACCAGCACCCCCAGCAGCGCGCCCGCCGGCGTCAGGGCGGACAAGGCGCCGGCCACGAGGTATCCGCCGAGCAGGAACAACAGTACGGCCGTGAGCAGCCGCTCGATCTGTTCAGTGAACTCGTGCAGCACCTTGTGGTAGCCGTGGCTGCGCTCGGCGGCCCGGATGACGCACGCGGTCACGAACACCGACAGGAAGCCGTAACCGTGGAGCACCTCGGCGATGCCGTACGAGACGAAGGTGGCGCCCAGCGCCACGAAGCCCTCCATGTGCTCGGACAGCCGCAGCACCGATGTGCGCACCCGGAAGAACATCCACCCCAGCAGCCAGCCGACACCGCCCCCCACGGCCAGCCCCACGGCGCACTTGCCCAGCAGGTCGGTCAGTGCCCATGAGCCGATCCACTCCGCCGACCAGCCCGTCCCGGCCGCCGCAGCGAGGGCGATCGCCGCGTAGACGAAGGGGAAGGCGAGTCCGTCGTTCAGCCCGGCCTCACTGGTGAGGGAGAACCGCACCTCGTCCTCGTCGTGCTCGGTGCCGAGCGGCTCACCCACGCGCACCTCACCCGCCAGCACGGGATCGGTGGGCGCCAGCACGGCCCCCAGCAGCAGAGCGGCGGCCGGCGGCCAGTCGAGCAGCCCCCAGGCCAGCAGGGCGACGGTGGCGACGGTCAGCGGCATCGTGATGCCCAGCAGCCGCCAGGTATTCGCCCAACGGCGCCACCCGAAGGGCCGGTCGATCGCGAGCCCCGCACCCATCAGCGACACGATCACGCACACCTCGGTGGTGTGCTCGACCCACAGGCGCTCACCAACGGGATCCACGGTCGGCACGCCCACCGGCAACAAGGCGACCAGCACCCCCGCGGCAAGGAAAACCATGGGCAGGGACAACGGCCGCCTGGACACCAGCCGAGGCAGCACGGCCGCCCCGAGCGCGCCCAGGCCCAGACAGACGTAGACCACGTCGGAAAGAGTCACCGCATCCTCCTACCCGGGGATCACTCCAGGCCACGTGTGTACCCCGTCCGCGCACAGGCCTCGCCCGTGCACGTCACCGAGCCCGCTGCCCCCGCTTGCGTCCCCCGGTGGTGGTGGGCCGACGTGCCGGCTCCGGTCAGAGGGTGAAGCACGCGCCAAGAACGGCGAGGGGTGTGCCGGGAAGTCTGGTCGGCGTCCGTGGGGCCGTGTGCCCGTTTCGCCGATGCCCAGGAGGGTTGCCGCACGGTGCCGTCCTCGCGATGAGAGCGGTCTTCGGCGAGTTGCGCCGACCTGGCAGCACGCGCCAGGGCTGGACCTTCGCCACCGACACCACCGCGCTGACGGGCGGAACCGTCGCGGGCGGCGCCGTCATCCTGCTCGGCCGGCCCACAGCCGGTCCGGCCGCTGTGCCTGGGAGCTGCTCGTCGCAGCACTCACTTCTCACCTGCTCCACCGGCGCGGGCCCCGTCCGTGAACTCGCCGCATGATCAGATGATGCCGGCACGGCAACTGGCCGGCCTGGGCTCGGCGGTTTCGCTCGACGCCGCGGTGGCGGCCGACGAGGCCGGGAATCAGGCCGCCGTCGCGATGAGCGATGCCGGAGCGGAAGCCGCTGCGGCGAGAACGCCCCCAGATGGCGCGCCGAGCAGAGATGTCCGGAGACCGGCCGAGAGCAGGGTCCAGTCGTAGGCGTGCTGCCCCGGCCGTGCAGGCCGGTTCATGTGAGGTCGAAGGCGCGGCGGGCGCGTTCCACCTCGGGCATGTGGGTCGCGGCCCACTCCAGGAGCACCTCGACGGGCTGCCGCATGGTCTTGCCCAGGGGGGTGATGCGGTACTCGACGGCGACGGGGCGGGAGCTGAGGAGCACGCGCTCCACGATGCCGTTGCGTTCGAGCCGGCGCAGCGTCGCGGTGAGGGACTTCTGGGTCACCGCGGGGATGGCGCGGCGCAGAACGTTGAAGCGACAGGGACGTTCGCAGAGTTCGTTGAGGACGCTCAGCGACCATTTGTCGAGCACCTGGTCGAGGAACTCCCGGTGGGGGTGCTCGATCCTGAGCTCGTCGTCGTGGCTGTGCGTAGTAGCCGGCACGATACCTGGTCTCCTTGAAGTGTCCTTCGTCTACCAGGTAGCAAAGGTATACCGAGTTTGGCCGAAGTGAGGAGACCGCCATGTCCGTCCGCCGTTTCACACCCGAAGGCATGATGCAGCCCACCCCGTACGAGCATGTGGCCGTGGGTACAGGGACGCGTCACGTGCATGTCAGCGGCCAGGTCGCCCGGTCGGCGGACGGGACGCCCGTCGCCCCGGGAGACCTTGCCGGACAGGTCGCCCATGCGCTGCGGAACGCCGGGAAGGGCCTCGCAGGGGCGGGTGCGTCGTTCGACGATGTCCTGAGGCTCACGTTCTACGTCACGGACTGGGCGCCCGAGAAGATCGATGCGTTCATGGCAGGGGTCGGGCAGGTGGCGGAGGAGATCGGGTTGACGGTGCCGCTTCCGCCCTCCTCGCTGATCGGGGTCGACTACCTGTTCGAGCCCGACGTCCTGGTCGAGGTGGAGGCGACCGCGATCCTCGATTGAGCCGCCCCCGACGCCGACGTGGTCTGCCCTCCTCTCCGCAAACCGCGTCGGCGCCGCCTCGTCTGTCGGCCCAGTCTCACGGCATCGCGACTGCAAGATCTGGGCCAGGCCGACCCACATGTGCTCATCGGCCTCGGGGACAGCGCGGGCAGCTCGAAGGGGTGAGTCTCCAAGCGCCGCATGATGCCGGGCAGGCATGAACCTGCGCACGGGCTGGCCCTTCCGGCGCGGTCTTCGTGGTTACGTGCACCGGGCCCTCAGAGCGTTCGCCAGACCTGGGTCAGGGCCGACGTGGTCAGGACTTGCTCCGGACGTCCCTGCCCGGTGAGGCGACCGTTCTGGAGCAGGAGGCAGGCGTCCGCCGCGCGCGCGGCCTCAAGGTCGTGCGTGGCCTGGACGACCGTCACCCCGTCCGCGACGAGTGCCGTCAGCAGTTCCCCGATGCGCTCCCTCGCCTCGATGTCCAGGCCGGTGGTCGGCTCGTCGAGGAGCAGCAGGTCCGACTCCTGCGCCAGCCCCTGCGCGATGAGGGCGCGTTGCCGCTGCCCACCCGAGAGCTCGCCCAGTTGCCGGGAGGCGAGTGCGCCGATGCCGAGCCGGTCGAGTGCCGCGTCCACGGTCGCGTGGTCCCGGCACGTCAGCCGGCGCCAGGGGCCGCGTTCGCCCCAGCGCCCCATCTCCACGGCCTGCCGGACGGTGAGCGGCAGGGTGTCGCCGACCGCGCCGCGCTGGGGTACGAAGGCGGGCGGCCGGTCGCCGGTGCGGACGAGGACGCCGGATGTCGGCTTGATCACACCGGCGAGCACTCCGAGCAGGGTCGACTTGCCGCTGCCGTTCGGGCCGACGAGCACCGTCGTGGCCAACTGAGGTATTTCCGCAGTGACTTGGTGGAGAACCGGACGTCCTGGATAGCCGGCGCACAGCCCCGAGAAGCGGATGTGAGCGGCTCGCTCGGGGGGCGGGGCGGGCGAGGAGGACGGTTTGATGAACATGATTTTCATTGTAATGTCCTGGCCATGGAATGGTTGACGGTCCCGTTCGAGGTGACCTTTGTGCAGCGGGCCCTCTGGGGCGGGATCCTCGTATCCGTCATCTGCGCGCTGGCGGGCACCTGGGTGGTGCTGCGGGGGATGGCCTTCCTCGGGGACGCCATGTCGCACGGGCTGCTGCCGGGCGTCGCTGTGGCCGCGCTCCTCGGGGGAAATCTCTTCGTGGGCGCGGTGATCAGCGCCGCCGTCATGACGGCCGGCGTCACCGCGTTGGGCCGTGCGCCGAGGTTGTCGCAGGACACCGGCATCGGGCTGCTGTTCGTCGGCATGCTCTCGCTCGGTGTGATCATCGTGTCGCGCTCGCAGTCCTTCGCGGTCGACCTGACCGGGTTCCTGTTCGGTGACGTTCTCGCCGTCCGGCTGCAGGACCTCCTCCTGCTCGCGGCGGCCTTGCTGGCGGCGTTGCTGGTGTCGGTGCTCGGTCACCGTGCCTTCCTGGCCCTGGCCTTCGACGCGCGCAAGGCCCACACCCTTGGGCTGCGGCCCCGCCTGGCACACGCCGTGCTCCTCGGCCTGCTCGGCCTGGCGATCGTCGCCTCGTTCCACATCGTCGGAACGCTGCTGGTCCTCGGCCTGCTCATCGCCCCGCCGGCGGCCGCCCTGCCATGGGCCCGCTCCGTGCACGGGGTCATGGCGCTCGCCGCTCTGCTCGGGACCCTGGCCACGTTCGGCGGCCTGCTGTTGTCCTGGCACCTGAGCACCGCCGCCGGCGCGACCGTCGCCGCCCTGGCGGTGAGCCTGTTCTTCATCTCCCACGTGCTGTCGGCCCTGCGTGACCGCCGTACGCGCCACGCCCACGCCCCGGTCCCTGCACTCGAAGTCAACTGAAAGAAGCCGGAGGCGATCGGCATGACCGTCCACGCAAGCGTCACTCCGCGGGCAGCGGCCGCACTGGCGCTCACCGCGCTGCTCACCACGAGCTGTGCGACAGAGAGCAACAACCCCGCGCGGCCCGCCGCGAGTTCCCCGTCCGCCACCCCGCACGGGTACGTCGAGGGAGCCAGGGAGGCCGCCGAGCAGCAGTCCCGGCTCCTGCTGAACGACCCCGGCAGCGGCAGCACCAGGGTCCTCGACCTCATCACCGGCAAGGTGCACAGCACTGCCCAGGTGAAGGACGCCGCTCGGCTGGGGACCGACGGCAGGTTCGGCTACCTCCGCACACCCGGGGGCACGCATGTCCTCGACAGCGGCGCCTGGATGGTGGACCACGGCGACCACGTCCACTACTACAGCGCGGCGCCACTCGACGTGGGGGAGCTTCCCGCGGCCAGTGGAGCCCAGGCGCGCAGCGACGTCGCCGTGACCGCGGTGACCGACGCGGACGGGCGCGCCGTCCTCTACGACCGGACCAAGCTGGAGCAGGGCACGATCAGCTCTCCACGGACGCTGCCGGGCACATACGCCGGTGCCGTCGTCCCGTTCGAGGAACACCTGCTTGCCTTCGCGCACAAGGGCGGCACCACCGAACTCGTCGTCCTCGACCGCAAGGGAGAGCGCGTCGCCTCACCGGACATGACGTGTGCTGACCCCCGAGGGGACGCCGTCACCCGGCGCGGCGTGATCCTCGGCTGCTCCGACGGCGCCCTGCTCGTCCGGACCGAGGACGGCGTCTTCACCGCCGAGAAAATCCCGTACGGGAGGCACGTCCCGGCGCGGGAACGGGCCACCGCCTTCCGTCACCGGCCCGGCAGCGACACCCTCACCGCCCCGGCCGGAGACGACGCGGTCTGGGTCCTCGACGTCACCGAGCGAACCTGGAAACGGGTGGACACCGGAGACGTCGTCGCGGCCAACACCGCCGGAGAGGGCTCACCCCTGCTCGTACTGGAGACCGACGGTGCGCTGCACGGCTATGACATCGCAACCGGAAAGCAGACCGCCCGGACGAATCCGCTGCTGACGGAACGAAAGCGAGCCGGCACCGGCGACAACGCCCCCGTCATCGAGGTCGACCGCAGCCGCGCCTACGTCAACGACCCCGGAGGCAAGAAGGTGTTCGAGATCGACTACAACGACGGCCTGCGCATCGCACGCTCCTTCGACCTGGACATCCGGCCGGGCCTCATGGCGGAGACCGGCCGATGAGCCGCACCGAGGCCAAGCAGCGTGCGAGGGTGCGCATCGCCCGCCTGCGGAGCCTGATCGCGGGTCTGCTCGCCCTCGTGGCAGCCGCGACCGTCACCGCCTGCACTCCTGGCGACGATCAGCCCGGCATCGTCGTCACGACCAACATCCTCGGCGACGTCACCCGGGAGATTGTCGGGGACGAGGCCGGCGTCACCGTCCTGATGAAGCCCAACGCCGACCCGCACTCCTTCGGTCTGTCGGCGGTGCAGGCCGCCGAGCTGGAACAGGCGGACCTGGTCGTCTACAACGGCCTGGGCCTGGAGGAGAACGTGCTGCGGCATGTGGAGGCTGCCCGCGAGTCCGGCGTCGCCACCTTCGCGGCCGGCGAGGCGGCCGACCCGCTCACCTTCCGCACGGCCGGCGACGGCGGCCCCGAAGGCGAGGAGGAGCAGCCCGACCCGCACTTCTGGACGGACCCCGACCGGGTGCGCAAGGTCACCGGCCTGATAGCCGACCAGATCATCGACCACGTCGACGGCGTCGACGCCGACTCGATACGCGCCAACGCCGACCGCTACGCGAAGCAACTGTCGGACCTCACCACCTGGATGGAGAAGTCCTTCGGCCGCGTCCCCGCCGACCGGCGGGCGCTCGTCACCAACCACCACGTCTTCGGCTACCTCGCGGACCGCTTCGGATTCCGCGTGATCGGCGCGGTCGTCCCCAGCGGCACCACATTGGCCTCACCCAGCTCCTCGGACCTGCGCTCCCTCACCGAGGCGATGCAGCGAGCGGGCGTGCGCAGCGTCTTCGCCGACTCCTCCCAGCCCAGACGGCTCGCCGAGGTACTGCGAACGGAGATGGGCGGCGGGGTTCGCGTCGTCGAGCTGTACTCGGAATCCCTGACCGCCAAGGGCGACGGTGCGGACACCTACCTGCGGATGATGCGCGCCAACACCACCGCCATGGCCACCGGTCTGACCGGCGACTGACCCTCCGAACCTTCCGGCACACCGGTCATCGGGCCGGCACATCACGTCCCCATGCCGCCACCCGCGCGGCACAGAAAGGAACGCAACGATGAACAAGGCGATACGCGGCAGAGCCCTGACGGGCACGGCACTGGCCCTGGCGGTCTCGACCGCCCTGACCGCCTGCGGCGAAGAGGGCTCCTCCACGGCCGGTACCAAGTCCGACACCACCGCGACCGCCACGCCCGCGGCGACGGTCAAGGACCCGGTGGTCGCCACCTTCGACGGCGGCCTGTACATCCTTCACGGCGAAAGCCTGAAGCTCGCCAAGACCATCGACCTGCCCGGCTTCAACCGGGTCAACCCCGCGGGCGACAAGGACCACGTCGTCGTCTCCACCGACAGCGGATTCCGTGTTCTGCACGCCACCGGCCAGACCCTCACCGACATCGAGTACAAGGGCGCCAAGCCCGGCCACGTGGTCCGGCACGCCGGCAAGACCGTGCTCTTCACCGACGGCACAGGAGAGGTCAACGTCTTCGACCCCAACGACCTGAGCGGTGGCGAGAAGCCGCAAGGGCGCACGTACACCTCCGCCGAGGCGCACCACGGCGTCGCCATCGAACTGGCCGACGGCAGACTCGTGAGCACTCTGGGCACCGAGGAGAAGCGCACCGGCGCTCTGGTGCTGGACAAGAACAACAAGGAGATCGCGCGCAACGAGGACTGCCCCGGTGTCCACGGCGAGGCGGCCGCCGAGAACGAAGCCATCGGCATCGGCTGTGAGGACGGCATACTGATCTACAAGGACGGCGAGTTCACCAAGATCGACGCACCCGACGACTACGGCCGCATCGGCAACCAGGCGGGCAGCGACGCCTCGCCGGTCCTCCTGGGCGACTACAAGACCGATCCCGAGGCGGAGTTGGAGCGGCCCACCCGTATCTCCCTCATCGACACCGACAAGAAGAAGCTGCGCCTGGTCGACCTGGGCGCGAGCTACTCCTTCCGCTCGCTGGGCCGCGGTCCGCACGGCGAGGCCCTGGTCCTCGGCACCGACGGTGCCCTCCGCGTCATCGACCCGGATACCGGCAAGGTCGAGAAGAAGATCCCCGTGGTGGGCGAGTGGCAGGAGCCCCTGGACTGGCAGCAGGCCCGGCCCACCCTGTTCGTGCGCGGACACGTCGCATACGTCTCCGAGCCCGGCAAGAAGGCGCTGCACGCCATCGACCTGGAGACGGGGAAGAAGATCACCTCCGTCACCCTGCCGAACAGCACGAACGAACTGTCGGGCGTCGTCGCCGGACACTGACCCCGCACCGTGCCCTCCCACATCGGCCTTGACGCCGCGGTGGCGAGGGCACACCGCTGCCGGGGGACACGCGCCGATCACGGACTGTACGGCAGGCGGCCGTGTGCCCCTGCCGAGTGGTGGGTGCCGCCCCGCCGTGTGGCTGGAGCTGCCGCTCGCCGGGCCACAAGGGCTCTACGTGGGCTTTAGGGTCGAGTCGGCATGGCCGGACGGCATGAACGAAGGTGAGGCGGAGCTCGTGATCCGGGTAGTGGTGGTCGACGACGAGGCACTGGTTCGCTCGGGCTTCGAACTCATTCTGGGCGCGTCCGAGGACATCGAGGTTGTCGCGACCGCGAGAGGCGGCCACGCGGTGGAGACCGTCCGGCGGCAGCGGCCCGACGTGGTGCTGCTGGACATCCGGATGCCGGACGTCGACGGGCTCACCGTCCTGCGCGAGTTGCGGACCATGCCGGATCCGCCGGTGGTGGCCATGCTGACCACGTTCGACGCCGACGAGTACATCCTGACCGCGCTGCACTCCGGCGCGGCCGGCTTCCTCCTCAAGGACACCGAGCCGGAGCAGCTTGCCCACCTGGTGCGGACCCTGGCCGCAGGCGGTGTCGTGTTGTCCCCCAAGGCATCACGGGCCCTGCTGCACAGTCACCCCGGCACCGCGGCGGCGGTCGATGCGGAGGCGGCCCGGGTACGGCTGCTCACCGCGCGGGAGCGTGACGTCCTCGTCCTGGTGGCGGAGGGGTTGTCGAACGCGGACATCGGGGCGCGTGTCCATCTGGGGGCGGGCACGGTGAAGGACCACGTCAGCGCGATCCTGACGAAGCTGCGGGTGGCGAGCCGGGTGCAGGCCGCGCTGCTGGCGCAGCGGGCCGGACTGCTCGACGAGCACCCGCGGCCCGGGGCCGGCCGATGAGCCGGGCACGTGCCGTGTGGCAGCGGGTTCCCACGCCGGTCATCGACCTCGTCCTGGTGGCGGTGGCGGCCGTGGACGTGCTGGTGGTGAACACGTGGGAGTACTCGGGGACCGAAGTGGCGCTGGCCGCGGTGGGCTGCGTCGCGTTGGCGTTCCGGCGCCGGTTCCCGCTCGCCGTGTTCCTGCTCACCCTGCCCATCGCGCTGATGCAGGAGGTCGCCGTCGCTGTGCTCGCGGCGCTGTTCACCCTGGCCGAACGGTCCCGCGACCGCCGTCTCCTCTCGGTGTGCGTCGTCCTGGCCGCCGTGGCGAGCAGTACTCCGTGGCCCCTGGCCGAGGCGGACCGGACGATGACGCTGGTCTTCTTCGTGTACGGCCTGGCAACCAGCGTCGCCCCGGTCCTCTTCGGCCAGCTTCTCCAGGCGCAACGGGACCTGGCGCGGCGGCTGGCCGAGATCGAGGAGGCCAGGGAGCACGAGCGGAACCTGCATGCTCAGGCCGTGCTCGCCCGCGAACGCGCCCAGCTGGCCCGTGAGATGCACGACGTGGTCTCCCACCAGGTCAGCCTCATCGCCGTACGGGCCGGGGCGTTGCAGGTCGCCGCCAAGGACGCGGATGCCAAGGAGGCTGCTCGCACGATCCGTTCGCTGAGCGTGACGACCCTGGACGAGCTGCGCACCATGGTCACGCTGCTGCGTGCCTCCGGCGGCAACGCCACCGAACCGACCCCGCAGCCCACCCTGGCCGACTTGCGCAAACTGGTGGCATCCAGCGGCACTCACACGGAGCTGACGGGTGAGCTGCCGCCCACGGTGGGCACACCCGCCCAACGCGCCCTCTACCGCACGGTCCAGGAAGCCCTGACCAACGTCCGCAAGCACGCCCCCGGCGCCCACGCCCGCGTCGAGCTGTGGCAGGACGGGGACGGCGTGGGAGTGACCGTCACCAACACCCCTCCTACGCGCCCCTCCCTCTCCTTGCCCGGTTCGCAGCAGGGCTTGGTCGGTCTGCGGGAAAGGGCCGAGATCCTGCACGGCACCCTGGACGCGGGCCCGACCGCGGAGGGCGGCTACCGGGTGCGGCTGAGGGTCCCGCGCAGCGCGGACTGACACGGCGTTCTGCCGGCCCGCGGCTCACGGGGCTCACACGTGAGCCCCGTGAGCCGCGGGCCGGCAGCGGGCGCCGACTCCCGTGGACCGCGCTCCGTGGGCTTGCCTTTCCCAGTTCCCTGTCCCGGCCGTTCCCGGTGCCGCGCCGGCCCGGTGAGGATTGGATTCCTCCGGCACGTGGGGCAGTGGACGACCGGACAGCCCTGCGTGCGGTGGGTCATCGCGCGGGGGCCAGGAGCTGGGTGGCCGCCAGCCGCGCGTACAACCCGTCCTGGTCCACCAGTTCCTCATGGGTGCCCACGGCCCGGACCCGGCCCGCGTCCATGACGACGATCCGGTCGGCGTCCGTCACCGTCGACAGGCGATGGGCCACCACCAGCACGGTGATCTCACGCGCCACCTCCGCGATGACGTCCCGCAGTGCCAGCTCGTTGACGGCGTCGAGTTGCGAGGTCGCCTCGTCCAGGAGCAGCAGCCGGGGCTTGCGCAACAGGGCACGTGCGATGGCGACGCGTTGCCGTTCGCCGCCCGACAGCTTCGAGCCGCGGTGTCCGACCGGGGTGTCCAGGCCGTGGGGCAGGCGGTCTACGAGGGTGTCGAGCTTCGTCTGTGCCAGGACGTCGCGGATGTCGTCGTCCGTCGCGCCGGGCGCGGCGAAGACCAGGTTCTCGCGGAGCGTGCCTGCCAGCACGGGCGCGTCCTGCTCGACGTAGCCGATGGCGGACCGCAGTCGGGGCAGCGGCCAGTGCCGTACGTCCTCGCCGTCAACCAGGACCCGGCCGCCGGTGACCTCGTGGAACCGCTCGATGAGCGCGAACACCGTCGACTTGCCCGCGCCCGAGGGGCCGACGAAGGCCGTCATCCCGGCACCGGGTACCTCGAAGCTCACCTGCTCGTGGACGTACGGCAGGCCCGGGCGGTAGCGGAAGGACACGTCCTCGAAACGGACCGATGCCGGAGCCGGCACCGTCGGCACCTGTCCGGGGACGGCGCCCGTCCTCCGGTGGGCCGGTTCCGTCGACAGGCGTTTCGCCTGCGCGATCCGGGAGATCGCCACCGCGCCCTCCTGATAGGAGGACACGGCGTCGACCAGCCTGGACACCGGCTCGATCAGGTAGAAGAGGTACAGCAGGAAGGCGATGAGGGTGGACACGGGGATCTCCCCGGACGCCACCCGCGCCCCGCCTACGGCGAGCACCGCCAGGAAGGCCAGCTGGACGGCGAGTTCGTCCGCCGAGCCCGCCACGGCCTCCCACTTCGCGCTCTTCACACCGTGCCGCCACGCCCGCCGCGCCGCCGCCTCCACCCGGGCGGTCTCCCGCTCCTCGGCACCGCACGCCTTCACCGTGCGAAACGCCCCGAGGGACCGCTCCAGCGCGACGGAAATCTCCCCGACCGCCTCCTGCGCACGCTCGGTGGCCCGCGCGATCTGTGGCATCACCAGCGCGGCGGCCCCGCCGACCAGCACGACCACACCGAGCGTCACACCCAGCAGCACGACGTCCAGGAACGCCATCACCACCACCGCCGCGACGAAGGTCACCGCGCCGGTGGCCGCGGAGACGACCGCCTGGGTGCTGACCGCCCGCAGCAGTGTGGTGTCAGAGGTGACCCGGGACATCAGATCACCCGGCGGGATCCGCTCCCACTCCGCGATGCGCAACCGCAAGAGCCGCCCCACCAGGGTGCGCCGCGCGGCCAGGACAACCGACTCCGCCGTCCGCTCCAGCACGTACGCGCCGAACGCCTCGGCCGCCGTGCCCAGCAGCACCAGCGCGGTGAGCGCGATGAGGATCCCGGCGATGGTGTCACCGGAGGCGAGCCGGTCCACCAGTGTCTTCGTGGCCAGCGGCTGCAGAAGTCCCCCGGCGGCCCCGAGCAGGGCGCACAGCAGGCCGAGGGCGACGGCCCACCGGTGCGGCCGGACGTACGCGTACAGGTCCTTGGCCGTCTGCCCGGAGGTCAGGGAGGTTTCATCCGTCGCCGGGGCGGATGCGGTGTTCACGAGGTTCCTTTCTTCTGCAGTCCGCTGGGCACCGCATCGACGGTGCCGGCAGACCAGGCGTTGAGCAGGGGTCGGGTCAGTGAGCGAGTCCGGCGGAGCTCATGGCGAGCTTGTGCACCAGCGCTCGGGTCACCTCAGGACGGACGACGACGAACAGCACGAAGGCGCCCGCCGCCAGCGTCATACCGAGGAACTCAAGGAACTCGCTCCTGCCAGGAACGGCGTCACGGCCTGGTACGTCGGTCGAGGGGCCGAGGAAGTCCTCGCGCCCGTTGGGTCGCGCACGGTGTGTCATGCCCCCAGCCTGGAAGGCCGTCCGCCCCGCGCCCATCCGGCAACTGTCGGGTCCACCCCCGCCGAGTGGCTGGAGAAGAAAGCCAGCGGGCCGCACCGGACGGGCCGGGGACCGATGCTCCGCCGGTCGGCAGGGCGGGACCCGCCGATCGGCGGGGCCGTTCCCGAAGACTGCCGGATGGTCCGCCCCCTGACGTCCACGCGAAATTCTCCATATGACACAGACACAGCCGCTGCAGGAGACGTCTGCTCCTCAGGAGGACTCGCCTCCGCCGCCCCGAACCCTCCCCGAGTCCGCCGGGCCGGCCTCGCCCGGTGCGTCGATGGGACGCTTTGTCGGGGTGGACCTGGCCCGCGCGCTGGCCGTGTTCGGCATGTACGTCGTGCACATCGGCCCCCCGCTGTCGGCCACATCCGGCGTCGCCGGCTGGATCCGGTACATATCGGACGGTCACTCATCGGTCCTGTTCGCCACCCTCGCCGGGTTCTCACTGATGCTGCTCGCCGGCCGCCGCGAGCCGAAAACAGGCCTGGCCGGCCGGCAGGCGAAGGCCCGGATCGCGATCCGCGCCGTGGTCCTGCTGGCGCTGGGCACCGTGATGGCCATGGAGTACGGGGGAGTGATCATCCTCGGCTTCTACGGGGTCTACTTCCTCCTCGCCCTGCCCCTGGTGCGACTGCGCGCCAGGACCCTCGCCATCATCGCGGCCGCGTTCGCCCTCGTCACACCGCAGCTGGCGTTCGTCCTCACCTCGGCGCTGACCGAGTCGGTCCAGCAAAGCATCAACACCTACGACCCGCTCCGCCACCTCAGCGAGGTCGGCGTCCTCGATCTGCTGCTCACCGGCTTCTACCCGGCGCTCACCTGGATGTCCTTCGTGATCGCGGGCATGGCACTGGGCCGCCTCGACCTCTCCTCCAGCACCATGCAGAAGCGCCTCGCCGCACTCGGCGCCACCCTCACAGCGGCCGCCTACGGCATGTCCCTGCTGCTCGCCGGCCCGGGCGCGTTGCGCAGCCTCGCGGAAGACGGGCCGTCGTCCGGCTCCGGGGCGCTGCCCACCGGCAGCGGGTCGATGCCCCCTGATGCGGGGTCCCTCCCCGACATGTCCGCGTCGCTTCTGCTGAAGGCCGGGCCGCACAGCGGCACCACGTTCGACATCATCGGCAGCGTCGGAATCGCGATCCTCGTGATCGTGGGCGCGACCGTGGCGATGGACTGCCTGCCGCGACTGCGCCGCCTGGCCAAGCCGGTCATCGCCGTGGGCACCATGTCCCTGACCGCTTACGTCGGCCACTTCCTCGCACAGTCCGCACTGTCCACGCCCGCCGGAACCGGCACACAGCAGTCCTGGCTGCCCCTGATCATGTACGTCCTCGGAGCCATCCTGTTCGCCGCGGTCTGGTCCCGCTTCTTCCGCCGCGGCCCCTTGGAGTACCTGCTCAACGCCGCCACCAAGCCGACGAAGCACATCCGATGACACCCGGCCGGGGCGGGACGCCTCCACACCTCACCCCACCCCACCCCGGTCCGGTCGCTCATGGATTGCGACAGTTCTCCGACGGAGCCGGTCTCCACGGCTCTGGAACCGGTCAGCGCCTCGACGACGAGCTGCGGCAGGTACCGTTTCACGTCAGGCTCTGGGGGGCCGCCGCCCCTGGGGACCGTCAGGTGCAATCGGGAGGCTGCGCAGTGTCAGCGCAGTCGGCGGGGGCAGCGGTTTGTTGGGCGGGTCGGTGCGGAACGACTGGAGCAGATAGGCCACCAGGCGCCGGGACGCTGCACCATCATCCGGTAGGACGGTCACCAGACCGCAGTGTGCCAACAGGACCACGGCGAGGTCGGAAGGGTGAAAATCGGCTCGCAGCGCACCCGACGTCTGGGCCCTGCGTACCAGGGTCGTGAAGTCCCGCTCGGCTCGTTGCCGGGACGGTGCGTGTTCCGACGCGGTCTCCGGGAAGGCAGCGACGAACGCGGCCGGGAACCCGCGTTCCTCCCGTTGCAGAGCGCAGACCGTCTCGACCAGCTGCTGGAAGCCTTGCCACGGGTCAGGGGCGGCCAGAGCCTCGGTGAGCGCCCGCGCGCAGGTCTCCATCTGCTGCGCGTACGCGCCTCTCACCAGGGCGTCCCGGGTGGGGAAGTGCCGGTACAGCGTCGCCACGCCGACCCCGGCCCGTCGGGCCACGGTCGCCATCGGAGCGTCGATTCCGTGCTCGGGCGGCGACGAGGACGCGCTCCCGGTTGCGCCGGGCGTCCGCCCGCACCCCGTCCCGGGCTGTGATCCGAGAGGATTCCGCCATCACTGTCTCTCGCTTCCGGTCCAAGCGGACGATTGCGTCCACTTAAGAGCATACGGTCGATGTCAGATCCCCGTACGGCCACCGGCGGCAAAGGCAGAACGATGAACGACCGCATGATGAAGGCAGTGCTCTACGACCGCTACGGCGGCCCCGATGTCCTCTATACGGGCCGCGTGGCACGCCCCGAACCAGGTCCGGGCGAAGTCCTGGTGCAGGTGCGCGCGTTCAGCGTCAACGGCGGCGAACTGGCAGCCCGTGCCGGCCGTCTCCGCCTCCTGAGCGGCCGGAGATTCCCCAAGCGCGTCGGCCTGGACTTCACCGGCGAGGTCGCCGCGCCGGGGGCCGGAGTCACTCAGTTCACGGCCGGCGACCACGTGTGGGGGGTTCTGGGCCGCACCTCCGGGTTCGGCAGCGCCGCCGAGTACGTGACCGTGCCCGTCGAGCGGGTCGGCCGGCTCCCCGACGGCCTTGACCTGGTGGACGCCGCCGCGCTGCCGGTGGCCACCACGGCCATCACCGCGCTGCGGGACAAAGCCCGCCTGCGCCCCGGCGAACGACTCCTCGTCCGGGGCGCGGCAGGCGGTGTCGGCAACGCCGCCGTTCAGCTCGGCCGGGCGTACGGGGCAGAGGTCACCGCTCTCGCCCGTGCAGCCAACCTCGATTTCGTCCGCGGGCTCGGCGCACACAAGGCCGTCGACCACCGGACCGTGCGGCCGGCGGACCTGGGCCGCTTCGACGTGGTCCTGGACACCGCGGGGACCGGCCTGCGGGCCTTCCGGCGCCTACTGAATCCCGGCGGGCGCATGGTCACCATCGCCTTCGACCTGCAACGGCCGGCTGCGTCACTCGCCTACCTGGCGGCCAGCACGGTCCACGGACGCGGCCGGGTGCGCTTCTTCAGCGGCAACCCCACGCGGGCGGACCTCGACGACCTGGCCCGCCATGTGGTCGAGGGGAAGTTGCGCCCCGCGGTGGACACGGTCTTCCCCCTGGAGGAGACAGCAGCGGCACACCAGGCGCTGGAGGCGGGCGGCGTCCAGGGCAAGTACGTGGTCAGGGTCGTTTAGGACGTCTGGTGGGGTCGTTGCCGGCGGCGAGCGCGGTCGTGAACAGTGGGAAGACGCGCCTGCGCCGACGGCGGCGTCCTGGCCGCCGGAGCCGGCCACCTCGCCAGGACCCTGTGCTTGCGGCCCCGCCGAATCCGCATCGGGCCCGGCGACAGGACGGCCACCGGCCACGCCGGCTGAAACGGCGCCGCCGCCCGGGCGAGCAGGATCACGGGGACGCAGGCCCCTGCCTCGCCAGGTTCACCGCCGTGCGGACGCCGGTGGCGTAATCCGACGGGCGCTCCCAGGCCGCGAAGTGACCGCCGGAGGGCTCCTCCGTCCAGGAGCGGACGTCGAAGAAGCGCGCCGCGAACTCCCGGGGCGCGTTGACCAGGTCCTTCGGGAAGATCGTGAAAGCCGTGGGGACGTCGATCCGCCCGGCCGGTTTCGGCCCGCTCTCGGCGTAGGGGGTGAAGGAGGTGCCAATGGCGCCACTGACCCAGTACGCGGTGATCCACGTGAGCAACTCGTGCCAGCTGAACACCGTTTCCACATCGCCGTCGCAGTCGGTCCACGCCCGCAGCTTCTCCAGGATCCAGGCGGCCAGGCCCGCGGGCGAGTCCCCGAGTGCCACCGCCAACGTGTGCGGCTTGGTGGCTTGTTCGTGCATGTAACCGCCCTCCGTGGCCTGCCAGTGATGACCGTGCCGGACGTACGCCTGCTCCGCGCCGGACAGGTCCTGCGGCGGGTCCACCAGGAAGCGGTACTGCGACACGTCCGTCAGGTGCAGGGCGGCGACGCGGTCGGGGTGAGCGGCGGCCAGTGCCTCGGCGACGTCGCAGCCCACATCACCGGCGGACACGACGTAGCGCTCATAACCGAGCTCGGTCATCGCGCTCGCGATCGCTTCGGCCATGTCCCGGGACGACATGCCGCGGCGGGCGACAGGCGCGGCGAACGGGAAGCCGGGCAGGGCCGGGACGACCACATGGAGGTCGGACAGCAAGGGCCAGACCTTCTCGAACCGCAGGACGGAGTCGGGCCACCCGTGCAGCAGCACCACTGCCACCGCGTCGCTGCGCGCCGCCCGCAGATGGAGTGCCCGCACCGGTGCGCCGCCCTGGCCGGCCAGGACCCAGGGCAGAGCGCGGAGCCGGGCTTCGTGCTCGCGCCAGTCGTAGGAGTGGGCCCAATAGGAGATGAGGTCCGCGAGGTAGTCGCCGTCGACACCGCGTGCCCATCCGAATCCGGTGGGGACGTCGACCCGGCGGTAGCCGCGCAGGCGCAGGCGCAGGTCGTCGAGCACCGACTGGTCCACGACGAGGGCAGCGGCCTGTTCCGTGCTCATCATGCTCGGTCGTCCTCTCGTTTCGTCTGAAGCGTGTCTCGAGCCCACATCCCGGTGATGCCCAGAACGCCGTCTGAGAGACGTCTGCCCCGGAGGGCGTATGCCGAGACGATGGACCACTCAGGCCCAGGGTGTTCGCCGACTGGTTGCCGACGGACACGTCCACATGTGGACCATGCGGCACTGAGCAGCTCTCCGTCCTCGCCCGCGACTTCTCCGCCTTAGCAGTCGCACTGCGCGGCAAGGCCTTCGCCACGGCGGAGCCGCAGCGCTGGGCTCTCGGTGCCGTCCGGTGTCCCATCGCCGACGAAGCGCGTTCGGAGCTGGTGGAGGCGTTTTCCGGGGAGTACGAGATGACACGGTGACCACCCGCCTAGTGGGCTCGACCATTAGGCTCTGGTCGCTGTGGATACCGCGAACCGCCGCTCGAGCGCCGCGGGTCGTGTGGACGGCCGGCGAACCGCCGCACCACGGCCGTTCCGGGAGGGGAAACGTGATGATCGCTGCGGAGTACGGCTACGAGGTGCTGCCGGGCGTGGCGGTGGACACCCCGGGCGTCGAGGACGTTCTGCGGCGACGTGAGCGAGGCCTCCGGTGGGGTGTCCTGGCGCTGGCCGCCGAAGTGCTGCTGCTGGCGGCCGTCCTCTCCGTGGCCGGTCCCGGCTCGGCCCCGGGGCCGGCCACCACCGCTTGCCTGACCCCCGTCATCGCGGCCACGGTTGGCTTGACGCTGCTGTGGCGCCGGGCCCGTCGCCGGGAGCGGCTGGTCATGTCCACCTACGCGTGGCAGGTCTGGCCCGTGCGGACGCAGGACGTCCGGGTGGTCGCCGCGGAGGGAGAGCGGGTCCAGGGCCGTCGCTGGGGGACGGACGGGCGGGTGGTGCTGCTCCAGCCGGACGGCCAGAGCCACTGCTCGTTCCCCGTCCCCCGGGATGGCTGGGACGGGCCCGGCCCGCGCGGCCCCCGCCCGGCGGACCGGGTGTGGTTCGCCGGCGACACCCGGTTCGGCGGCATGGTCGCCGAACCGGGCGGGCTGCCCTTCCGGTACGTCGTCCGTTCGACGCCGGGCAGGCGCCGTGGCATCGGAGTGGAAGACGAACTGGCCCGCCGAACGGGCCTGATGCCGCGGAGCCGGCGGCGGTAGGTGAGCTGGCGACGAAGGGTGATGCGGCGGGTAGAGCGCGCGCTTGTTGTCCCGCCGCGGCTGCTCGATCCGTTCCACGGCATCCGGCGGGATCCGGGGGAGGGGGGGGCGGAAACCGCAGGACACTCGATCGGTGCCATGCCCCCAGCCCGGCCTCCCCGTGCGTGTCGTACCGGTTCTTCTCCGTGGACAGGCCGGTGCGGCAGACACCGGCCTCGGCGGCGACGTGCGAGATCGGGGGGGTACGGCAGCGCTCCCCACCGGCCGCCGGCGTCTCTCGACGTTCAAGGGCGCGTTCGCATGGGTCACCGCACCATCCCGGTACTTCGACGGGCCGTGACGGCGGTGAGGAGGGGAAACGCGATGAGCAGCGCGACCGCGACGAGGAGTCCGCTCGCCCAGAACGGTCCGCGGACTCCGGCCTCGGTACTGAGCGTGGCCGCAGCCACAGCGGGGCCGACGGCGGCGCCTACGTTTAGGGCCGCCGTCGCATAGGAACCGGCCATGGTGGGGGCTCCCGCGGCCTCGTAGAGGACCCGCGTAATCAAGGTGCTGCCCAGCGCGAACGACAGCGCGCCCTGCACGAATACGAGGGTGAGGAGGGCGACCGGCTCGTCAGCCAGCAGCGCCAGCACCGGCCAGCCGGTGAGCAGCAACGGACCGCCGGCCGCGATGACCGCTCCGGGACTTCGGTCGGACAGCCGTCCGGCGGCGGTGACGCCCACGAAGGAACCGGCACCGAAGAGCACCAGAGCGACAGGGATCCACAACTCACTCAGCCCGGCGCTGTCGGTCACCACGGGGGCGATGAAGGTGAGGCTGCCGAACGTCGCCGCGTTCACCAGCGCTCCGAGCAGCATCACCAGGATCAGCCGTGGCCGGGCGAGTTGGGCGAACTCCGCTCGCAACGCCGGCCTGCCGGTCGCCTCGTCCTTACCGCGTCCTGCCGGGACGCCTTTCAGGATGCCGACGGCGGCAGGCAGGCAGAGAACGGCGACGGCCCAGAAGGTGGCCCGCCAGCCGAGTGCCGTGCCGAGGACCGACCCACCGGGGACACCGGCGATCGTGGCCACTGTCGTGCCCGACAGCAGCACGGCCAGCGCGCGTCCCTTCCTGTCGGGTGAGACCAGCCCGGTCGCAGCGGTCAGAGCGACGGCGAGGAACCCTGCGTTCGTGAGCGCGGCGACGACCCGGGTGGCGAACAGGAGGCGGAAGTCGGTGGTGACAGCGCCCACTGCGTGAGCTGCCGCGAACACGAGGACGAACCCGAGAAGGGCCGGGCGCCTTGGCCAGTTGCGGGCAAGCGCGGCCACCAGGGGAGCGCCGACGATCATGCCGGTCGCGAAAGCCGAGGTGAGCGTGCCTGCTGTCCCGACGGTGACGTCGAAATCCGAGGCGATGTCCGGCAGAAGGCCGGCGAGCATGAACTCCGAGGTGCCCATGGCGAAGACCGCCAGGGCAAGCAGGTACAGCGGGAGAGGCATCGAGTGGCTCCGAGGTGAGGAGAGGTACGAGAAAGTCGTCTCGTCACCGCGGCCGGCCCCGGGCGCACGCTCGTCCCACCGCGGAAGGCGGCGCGACGACAGGGCTACGAGCTCAGTGGTGCAGGGGGCTGACGGCGTGACCGAAAGCCCCCACCTTGTCTGACTCAGGACTCGACATGGCCCGCACGCTACCCGACCGATGTCCGTCGAAGCATCCTGGTTTCACAGCCGTCGGCCTGCGTCACCAACGCCCTGTCCCGCAGGCGAGGCGTCCGCCACCGGCTGCGGAAGCGGGCCGAAGACGGCACTTCCGTACGGATGGTCACCGCGCTGATGTCCGTGGGCCCCTCCCCGTTCCTCCTGACGCCCTGACATCTGTCAGGACCGGACCCTGCGGCACTCTCCTAGCCTTCCGTCCACGAGCGGATCGGTCGCACGGCACGGGTACAGCACCCCCGCGTGCGTGGCAGAGACCGACCCGCCCACCTGCCGGCCTCAGCCCACCACTGACGACGGCTGCACGAAGAGGGGGACACTTCATGCGATTTCACCTGCGCGCACGAGCCGCGGCACTGGCCGTCGCCGCCGCGCTGGGAAGCCTGGGCCTGATCACGCCCACAGCCTCGGCGGGCGCCCAGCACCAGTGCACGCTCGAGACGAACGCCTACTACTGCTACAACGTCTACGCCGCGAAGGTCTACGACAAGTTCGACGGCACCGGCCAGGTTGTCGGCTACATGTACACGACGTACAGCTGGTTCAGCTGCCGTCTCGACCACGGCGGTTACGTGGGCGGCCCGCACCCCAACCGCTGGTTGTTGACCAAGGCGGACAACGGAGTGTGGGGATGGATGAAGGACACGTCCGTCAGCTCCGAGACCAACCCCCTGATCCCTTGCTCACCCGGGTGACAGCAAGGGATCACGGCCGGCTCCGTCGCCAACGTTCACGGATGCCGATGCGGCATCGATCGTCCAACCGTCCCGAGGGGGAAACCATCATGATCCGTTCCATGAGAGCCGCTGCGGCGGCCGCGGCGTCCACGGCCATCGCCGCCGCCGGCCTGGTCTTCGGCACGGCGGGCTCCGCCCACGCGACCGGACACGGCGAGGGCTTGTACGGTGTCTGGGCCTCCGGCGTCAACGTCCGTGCCGGCGGCGGGGAGCAGTGCTATCTGTATCCGTCCGCCGCCAACTGCCCCTCCGTGCAGACAACGGTGAGCAACCCGGCCAAGGTGTGGGTGTACTGCCAGCAGGAGGGCGCGCAGACCGTGGGCGGCAACCCCTACTGGGTGTGGGTGCTCACCCCGAGCGGCCACCGCGGCTACATGGCCAGCTACTACATCGACAACGCCACCAACTGGATCGACGGCGTCGAGTACTGCTGACGCGGTGGCGACGTACATGGTCGAGAGAACGACCTGCTGAAGAACGCCTCCTCGCGGGCCGGTGCGCGCACCGGCCCGCGAGGAGGCGTTCCCGGCCGTGCCACGCTTCCGGCATCCGCGCGAACAACGACGGAACCGCACGCCCACCCCATCGTCTGCACCGTCTGGTGGCAGCCAACACCTGCGCTCGCGCCGGCCATCCGCCCGCGTGCCTGTGAGAGGACCCAGCATGGCCGATCAAATGGTCATCGAGGGACAGAAGTTCATCAACTCCTACAACGTCACCGGAATCCCCAGGGTGGAGGAGAACGGCCGCACCGGCTGGGCCGTCATGTTCGCACTGACCCGGGCGCTCCAGCACGAGTTGGGCATCACCGCCCTGTCCGACAGCTTCGGCCCCACCACGCTCGCCACCCTGCAGTCCCGCCACCCCGTCATCGACGCGGGCACCCGGCACGAGAAGATACTCAAGATCGTGCAGTCGGCGCTGTACTGCAAGGGATACGACGGCGGCGGCATCGACGGCACCTACAACAGCCTGGTCGCGGCGTCCGTCCGCGAGCTGACGCAGAACATGGGTGTCGACGCCGCCTTGGCGGACGGTGTGACGCCGAAGGTCTTCAAGGCGCTGCTGACCATGGACGCCTACGTCGTCACCGAGGGCGGCAGCGAGCTGACCCGCGCGGTACAGCAGTGGATGAACGGCCGCTACGTCGGCCGCCGGAACTTCTTCGTCGTCCCGTGCGACGGCCACTTCTCACGGGACGTGCAGAAGGCCCTCATGTTCGCGATCCAGTACGAGATCGGCATGAGCGATGATGTCGCGAACGGCGTCTTCGGCCCCGGCACCCAGCAGGGCATCAGGAACAACCTGCTGTCGGAGGGCTCGTCGGGCACATGGGTGAGTCTCTTCACCGCCGCCATGATCTTCAACAAGCGCGGCGGGGTGTTCTTCTCCAGTCAGTTCGACGCCGATCTGGCCACCCGCGTACGCAGCTTCCAGAACTTCGTGAAGCTCCCGGTCACCGGCCGCGGGGACTTTCAGACCTGGGCCTCGCTGCTGGTGTCCACCGGTGACGCCACCCGCAAGGGGACTGCGGCGGACTGCGTCACCGAGGTGACCAATGAACGGGCGGTGGCGCTCAGGGACGCGGGGTACCAGATCGTGGGCCGCTACCTGTCGAACGTTCCCAACACCTCACTCGACAAGAAGATCAAATCCGGTGAGCTGGGCCGGATGGCCGCATATGGTCTGAGCTGCTTCCCGATCTACCAGACGTGGGGCGGAGAAGCAGCCTACTTCCGTCGCGAACAGGGCGTCGCCGACGCCTTCGCCGCCATCGAGCGGGCCAAGTACTACGGCTTCAAGCCGGGCACACGCATCTACTTCGCCGTGGACTTCGACGCACTCGACTACGAGGTCACCGACAACATCCTCCCGCACTTCCGGGCGATCCGGGACGTGATGAACGAGCACGGGCAGGGGTACCTGACGGGCATCTACGGGCCCCGCAACGTGTGCAGTCGCGTCGCCGCCGCGGGATACACCTCGGCCAGCTTCGTCTGCGACATGTCCACGGGCTTCTCCGGGAACCTCGGCTATCCGCTGCCCAGTGACTGGGCGTTCGACCAGATCTCCACGATCTCGGTGGGATCCGGCAGCGGCCTGATCGAGATCGACAACAACATCGTGTCCGGCCGTGACTCCGGCCAGAACACGTACAACCCCCAGCAGATCACCGCTGACCTGGACGTCAGTATGGACATGTCCAGACGGAACGCCCTGCTGGCGGACGTGCAGTCGTACCTCCTCAATTCCCTGGGGGTGCCCGAGGAAGGCGGGGACGAGGGCGCCCAGTCCCTCACCTACCGGTCGACCACGCAGTCGTTCGACATCCTGATGAGCTTCGACGGGCTGGTCACCCGGCTCGCCCGCACCTTCAGGATGCGCAAGGCCATCATCCAGAGCCCGCTGCTGTGGGAGATACGGATGTACAACACGCTGGATGTCGTCGGCGACGAGGCCGTCATCGACCACTACGACGGGACCGGGATCAGCACCAAGAACGACGCCAGCACCGGTCTCGGGCAGATCCTCGCCGCCACCGCCATCCGCGGCCGCAACCACTGCATCCGGGCCGGCCTGATCGGCGGCACCATCATGGACGCGGCCAACGAGAACGACCTCTGGAACGTCTGGCAGCGACTGCACAACGACCACGACTACAACATCAGCACGATGCCCGCGGTCCTGATCGAAGGAGCCGCCGATGTCGGCGTCCCCCAGCCGTCCATGTCGACCAGCGACGAGCACACCCGTCTGACACTGGCCCGCTACAACGGCACCGAGGGACGAGCCCAGAACTACGGCACGGCGATGCTCGGCCTGCACCAGGTCTTCGAGAAGTACAACGCGCCTCTGCGCGGCCTCTGACACGCCGATCGCCACCCACCGCAGTCCACACTCCCAGACAGGACGGGCATGACCACCTCATCCACACCCCCCTCGCGCCGTGGCGTGCTGCGCACCGGCCTCGGCCTGACCACGGCAGCGGGCCTCACCACGCTCGCCGTCCCCTCCTCCGCGTCCGCATCCACACGGGCGGCGGCCGCGGACGGCCCGCCTGCTGACCCCACGAGCGCCAACGGCTGGCCCATGGAACGACAGGCCGACACCGCAGGAGCCATCTGGACCCGCAAGGTGGCGGGCAGTTCCGTCTCCGTGGCCCTGCGCATCGGCGAGGTGGCGACCGTGCTCGTCCATGTCATCCGCCGCTACCACTACGAGATCGACACGCTCGTCGACGGTGAGGTGATCGGCTTCCGCCCGGCCGACGGCAAGCTGAAGGGCTACGCGACCAATCACGCTTCGGGGACCGCGGTCGCGATCCGCCCGACCTGGTACCCGGAGGGCGTCAAGGACGGTCTCTTTCCCCACCAACGGGCCACGCTCCGCGACATCCTCAAGGAATGCCAGGACGTCGTGGCCTGGGGCGGAGACTTCTGCCGCCCGAACGAGTCACACTTCCAGATCGACGTGCCTCCCTCGGACGCCCGCCTGAAGCGACTCGCGGCCAGGATCCGCGGCTGGGACGACACACCCGGCCAGGGCGCGGGAACGCTCGCTCTGGGCGCTTGACGCCGACGCAGGACGACCGGTGCCGACACGCACCTTCCGACCGGCACCGGGACCCTGCCCGTCGCACCCAGCGCCTGGCCGCGGCCCGGCACAGCGCCGCACTCGTAGGCACTCATGCCGGATGAGCGCTGCCATGAGAGCCTCCTTCGCATGAAGATCGACTGGTCACTCACGTCTCGACGGGTGATCGCGGGCCTTTCCCGGCATGAGAGCAGGGGCTGGCGGTATGCGGGGAGAATTCGGGGGAGTGGACGGCCGTGCGCTGCTACGGTCGGGCGCCATGAGCTGGCTTCCCGATGACTTCGTCCACCCCGCCCTGGTACCGCTGCCGAGCGGTGGTCAGCACCTGCGGCCGATCCGGGAGGCGGACGCCCCGCTCGACTATCCGGCTGTGATGGGTTCGCGCGAGCGTCTGTGGACGATCTTCGGCCCGGCCTGGGGCTGGCCCGCGGCCACCCTGACCTATGAGGCCGACCAGGCCGACCTGTTGCGGCACGAGAAGGAGGCCGCCGCACACCAGTCCTTCAACTATGCGCTGTTCGACGCGGCGGAGACGGCTCTGCTCGGCTGTGTCTACATCGACCCACCGGAGAGGGCCGGGGCGGACGGCGAGATCTCCTGGTGGGTGGTGGACGAGCTGGTGGGCAGCAAGGTCGAGCAGGCCCTCGATGCGCTGGTGCCGCAGTGGATCGCCGCCGAATGGCCGTTCGAGCAGCCGCGCTTCCTCGGTCGCGAGATCTCCTGGTCGGACTGGCTCGCCCTGCCGGACCGGGCCGACACGTAAGTGGTTGTTGCCCGTACCGATCTCGGGCCTGCCCCGACGCGTTTCGCTGCATGCCGGGAGACAGGGGACCCGGCTTTGACGGCCGACGGCATCGCCTATCCGGTCACTCCGTCGCCGAGGTGCGGCGAGTGGCGAAGGGACCCACGTGACACCCTGCGCGACCCTGGTAACAGTGAAGGGGCAAGCAACCGACAGCACGTCACCGACCCGGAAGTCCCCCTCGTCCATCATTCCTGGCCCTTACCCAGCCCGGACAGCAGCACAGAGCGCTGGCGGCTGACCTCGCCCGGTACGAGAGGCGACGCCGATTCACCCCGCACGCGAGGACCCGGGCGGCCTCCCGCTATTGCGGTGCGATGGCTTTGATCCAGTCCTCGACGGCGACCACATCTGCCCACTGCGGGAACAGCTTTTCGGTGAGCATCCGGTGCACCTCGGGGTCGGTGTCGAGGCAGGCATCCGCCAGGACGGTGAGGCCGAAGTCCAGGTCGATGGCGTGCCACAGGGTGGACAGCACGACAGCGCTGGTGGCGATGCCGGTGAGAACGAGGCTGTCGATGCCGCGAGCCCTGAGCACCAAGTCGAGGTCGCTGCCCGAGAACGCGCTCCCCCGCCTCTTGGTGACCACGACGTCGCCCTGCTGGGGCGCGACGTCGTCATGGATCTCGGTGCCGGGAGCCCCCTCGGTGAACAGGCCGGCCCGGACGGCGTTTGTCATCACCTTGTTGCGGGGGCTGACTTCTGGATCGCCCGGCCGTAACCCGAGCACCACGTAGATCACGGGGATGCCTCCAGCCCGGGCACCGTCGATCGCCCTGCGCAAGCGCGGCAGATATCCGGAGCCGTCATCGGCGATGGCCACGACGTCCCGTTGGACGTCCATCACCAGAAGTGCGCTGTTCGCCACGCTTGCCGTCCCTTCTCCGTTGGGAAACAGGAGCAAGTCTGGTGGATCAACCGAGCCGCGGTGGAGGTTTCGGAGATCCTCGCAGCGTCGCGCCGCAGTGCGCCTACGACCGGAGTCAAGCACCACCGGGCGTGGAGGAGCAGGACGATTCCGGGGCTTCACATGGCAGGGCGTCTGAACCGGCTCATTCCGCCACACGGGCATGGATGGCTTCGCTGATGATCCGCACCGCGCGGTCAACCCCGCGCACCCTGGCTTCGGGGGAGAGTTGTTCTGATTCGTAGATGAACGCTGTGGAGCCGCGTCGGCTGCCGCAGTAGTCGACGATGCCGTGCTCGATCTGCGTCCGCAGTGCGCGCTCGTATCCATGGCGCTCGTACGCGCCGGAGTCATCGCCCGCGATGGGCAGAAGATGGGTGGTGAGGTGCTGCAGTTTCGGCCGCAGGCCCGTCGCGGGGGAGTGCTCGAAGGCCCAGCCATTGACGAAGACACGGTCGATCCACCCCTTCAACACTGCAGGCATCGACCACCAGTACACGGGGAACACCAGCACGAGATCGGTCGCACGCTCAAGACGACGGTGCTCAGCCATGACGTCGGCCGGATACGTGCCGCCCTCGTGGTACGCCCGGCGATCCGCCTCTGTGAACCGGGGATCGAACCGTTCCTCGGACAGGTCGGCGATCTCGACCGATACAGGTTGAAGCGCTGCTTCGAGTCTTCCCAGCACGTAGTGCGTCAGGGACCGGGGATCCGGATTGGCGGCGACCAGCAGGGTACGCATCGATGGCTCCGTTACGTCGTGACAGGTGGTGAGGATGTGCAGGCCGGCCCGCGGTGCTCCGCCGTGCGGAATCCGGGACGCCGGGCGAAGGATTCGCGGGACTCAGCACCACCAGGCTCCCGCCGCCGCGGCCCGCAGGACGAAGTCCTCGAACGTCCGCGGCGCGCGTCCCAGCACGGTGGCGACGTCGTCCGTCGTCCAGGCAGTGACCCCGCGCTCAAGCAGCACGAACATCTCGGCGAGGTGCTGGGCATCCTCCTGGCTCCAGCCCTACTGAATCAACGTCGCTGTTTACTCGGCCGGGGAAATGCGCCGGTAGACGATGGGCAGCCCGGACGCGCGGGAGATCAGCTCGACCGCCTCCGCCCAGGTCAGCCCCCGCGGCCCGGTCAGCTCATAGACTCGACCGGCGTGCTGGCCGGGCTCGGACAGCACCGCGGCCGCTACGTCGGCGATGTCCTCGACGTCGATGAACGGCTCGGGGACCGCGCCCGCCGGAAGCGCCGGCTCGCCGGCGGCCAGCGGGGCGCGGAAGGGGTGCCCGTCGAAGTTCTAGGCGAAGTTCGAGGCACGCAGGACGGTCCATTCCAGCGCCGAGCCGCGCACGGCGTCCTCGGCCGAGCGCATGTCCAGCCCGAACGGGGAGTCGCCCCAGTCGTCGGCGCCGTGACCGGAGAGCAGGACCATGCGCCGCACACCGGCGGCCTCGGCCCGCACCACGAAGTCGTGCACCGGTCCGGGCGCGGGCGGGGGCACCACGTAGGCGACGGTGACGCCCCGCAGGGCCTGGTCCCAGCCGGTGGGGTGGAACCAGTCGAACGGGATCTGACCGGAACGGGAGGCGGCGCGCACGGGCGTGTCGCGCAGCCGCAACCGGGCGGCCACCCGCCGACCCGTGGTGCCCGTCGCGCCGAGGACCAGAGTGGTGTCGTTGCTCATGACAGCGAGTCAACGGCACGCACCTGGACGATTCCATGGGTGACAGGCCAGAACACCTTCGTGATCGTCTGAATCATTTAGCCTTGGCGGGTGGATGCTTTCGGCGACCTTCTACGTAAATTGCGGGCCCAGGGTTCGTTGTTCGGCAGCTCGACCCTGACCCCGCCCTGGTCGCTGCACTTCGTGGACGGCGCACCGCTGACCTTGTGCACCGTCCTTTCCGGAGGCGGCTGGATCGTGCCGGAGCGTCGCCCGCCCGAGCGTCTGGGCATCGGCGAGACGGTGATCGTGCGGGGCCCCGCGCCGTTCCTCTTCGTCGACGAGGTGGGCACCCGGGCCGAACCCGTCGCGTGCGGCGCGTTCTGCTCCACGCCCGAGCAGGGCGGTACCCGGCACCGGCTCGGCTGGCATGACGCCGGTAGCGGCGGGGAGAACACGACGACCCTGGTCGTAGGCGCCTATCCGGTGCGCGGCGATGTCAGTCGCAGGCTGCTGGACGCGCTGCCCGTCGTACTGCGCGTGGCATCCGGCGACGGGCCCGACCCCGTGTGGGACCACCTCGCCGCCGAGGTCGCCGCCGATACACCGGGCCAGCAGGTCGTCCTCGACCGGCTGCTGGACTGGATGCTGGTGTGCGCGCTGCGCGAGTACTTCGACCGGCCCGGCGGGACTCCGCCGGGCTGGTACTCCGCCGGGCGCGACCCGGTGGTGGGCGGCGCGCTGCGCCTGCTGCACGGGGAACCGGCAGCGCCATGGACGGTTGCCTCACTCGCCGCCCGGACCGGAGTGTCGCGAGCCACGCTGGCGAAGCGGTTCAAGGACCTGGTCGGTGAACCGCCGCTGACCTACCTCACCCGATGGCGCATGACGCTCGCGGCAGACCTGCTGACCGAGCGCGAGACGGTGACTGTCGCGGAGGTCGCCCGCGCCGTGGGCTACTCCGACGCGTTCGCGTTCAGCGCGGCGTTCAAACGAACCCGCGGCATCAGCCCCAGCGCCTACCGGCGCACCGCAACGGCCCCACCCCAGCCGGGCGACGCGCGGCAGGCCGAGGTCGCCACCAGGGCCTGACGGAATGGTGCGCTCGCGCGTCGACCAGAGTACGGAACCGGGCGGGGACGAACAGGAAGTGGAACCGGGGCTCGTCGTCACGATCCCGTGGGCTTGGGCGGTCGTCCCAGCCGTAACGTCCACGGCACAGGTGCGGTGTCGGCCAGCCAGTCGTCAGGGGACCACCCCGGTTCAGCCGTGCGGCGCGGACGCCGGCACCACCGGGTCGAGTCGGTAGGCATTGCCGTGAGCGATGACGCGACCGGCGGTCGGTGGTGGGAAGTGGGTGCCCAGGACGAGCGTGTCGGTGCCGGCGAGGGAGCCGAGCAGCCTGCGGCGGGTGGTCTCGGCGAGACCCGGGTCGATGTCGACGCAGCTACCGATGCCGGGGTGGGCGAACTGCACGGGGTGGTGTACGCAGTCGCCAGTGATCAGCGCCCGCTCGCCGTTGTCCGTGAGCTCGACGGCGACATGGCCGGGGGTGTGACCGGGGGTGGGCAGCAGCCGTACACCGGGGGCCACTTCGGTGCCTTCCCCGGGGACGTCGACCAGGTCGAGCAGCCCGGCGTCCTCGACCGGCAGGACGGAGTCCTGGAACATCTGCCGACGTGGTTCGTCCATGGCGTATCCGGCCCAGAACTCACGCTCGCTGCGGGAGGTGAGGTAACGGGCGTGGGGGAACGTCGGCACCCAAGTGCCGTCTTTTTCACGGGTGTTCCAGCCGACGTGGTCGGTGTGCAGGTGGGTGAGGATCACCAGGTCGACGGTCTCGGGGGCGAACCCGGCGGCGGTCAGGCGGTCGAGGTAGCCGGTGCGCAGGTCGTTCCAGGCGGGGTTGGCACGCCGCTTGCCGTTGCCGATGCCGGTGTCGACCAGGATGCGCAGGTCGCCCGCTTGCACCGCGAAGCTGTGGCTGTCGAGACGGATGCCATGCCCGGCGTCCGAGAAGTCGGGACGGAGCCAGTTCTGGCGGGCGACGACGTCCGGGGTGGCGTCGGGCAGCAGCCAGGGGCCGGTGGCGGGCGGAAGTTCCGTCTCGTCGATACGGCGGACGGTGATGCGGCCGACCCTCCAAGCCGATTCGGGGCGGGGCTGCGGGGCCGTGTCCGGGGGGTTCTTCATGCGCGGATGCCTTCCTGTGTGCGAATCGGAAGACCGGGGCCGGGCGAACCCGGCCACGGAGAGCGTCAGGGGGACCAGCAGGGCGACGGCCACGCGTCAGGGCCAGTGGGGCCTTCCTCGCTGACCGCCACCGTCTTCTTCGCCGCCTGGTGACCTGGCCGTGCGACGCGCGACCTTCTCCACGCCCGTGCGATGCACGGACGCTTAAAGCTATGCGTTTGATTTAAGGCACCGTAGAGCCTATCGTCCATTAACGCAAACAATTAGCCTTAGGAGGTCATGTGTCCGCACCGGATCTCACCCCCCAGGAAGCGGCCCGCTGGGCCGAGCGCTGCGGACAGCCGTTGCGCGCCGATCGGCACGTTCCGGTGGCTGCCACCGCGCAGTACATCCACTCGGTGGTGGCGCTCCTGCGCGAGCTCGACTTCGGCGACGTTCCGCCCGCCGCCGCGTACCGCGTCCACGACCGCGAGGAGGAGCAGTTCGATGCAGCCGTATGAGTTGTCACTTTCCTCGGCCGCCGAGGAGATCCGTGCTCGGCGCCTGTCGCCCGTGGAACTGGTCGACTCGGTACTGGAGCGCATGGAGAGGGTTGAACCGCGGCTGGGCGCCTATGTCACCGTGACGGCCGGCCGGGCCCGCCAGGCGGCCCGCGCCGCCGAGCGCGCCCAGACCGAGGGCCGGTTGCTCGGTCCGCTGCACGGTGTGCCGATGGGGCTGAAGGACCTCATCGATGTCGCCGACACGGCCACCACCGCCAGTTCCCGCGTCCGGGCCGGCCATCGTGCCCCCCGCGACAGCACGGTCGCGGCCCGGCTCGCGGCGGCGGGGGCGGTTCTGGTCGGCAAGACGCACACCCACGAGTTCGCGTACGGCCTGACCACCCCGCAGACCCGCAACGCCTGGAACCCGGACCGCGTCGCCGGCGGCTCCAGCGGCGGATCCGCCGTGGCCGTCGCGGCCGGGACGGCGACCTTCGCCCTGGGCACCGACACCGGCGGCTCCATCCGGGTCCCCTCCGCGCTCAACGGGGTCGTCGGGTTGAAACCGACGTACGGCCTGGTCCCCCTGCACGGGGTGACCTCACTGGCCTGGTCGCTGGACCACGTCGGCCCGATCACGCGCACGGTGGAGGACGCCGGACTGGTCCTCGCCGCGCTCGTCGGCCACGACCCGCGCGACCCGGCCGGCCTGGACGCCGTCACCCATCTCGACTACCGGCCCACAGGCGGAACCGACCTGGCCGGCCTGCGGGTGGGCGTCCCCGTCAACTACTACTTCGAACACGTCGACCCGGAAGTGGAGTCGGCGGTACGGGGGGCGATCGAACAGCTGCGGGACCTGGGTGCCCGACCGGTCGACATCGAGATCCCCATGACGCGGTACATCCAGGCCGTCCAGTGGGGCCTGATGGTCCCTGAGGCCACCGCCTATCACGAGCGCACCCTGCATGCGGCCCCGGACCTGTACGGAGCGGACGTGCGCATCCTGCTGGAGGCTGGTGCGCTCATGTCCGCCGGGGACTATCTGCGCGCCCAGCGGGCCCGCACCCTGATGCGCCGGGAATGGACGCGCATGATGACGGACGTCGACGTGATCGCCGCACCCACCGTCCCGCTGACCGCCGTACCGGCCGGCCAGGAAACGGTCACCTGGCCGGACGGTACCGTCGAAAGCGTCTCCGACGCCTACGTACGCCTGTCCGCTCCGGCCAACATCACCGGCGTTCCCTCGCTGTCGATCCCGGTCGGCCGGGACCGGGCAGGGCTGCCGATCGGCATGCAGCTCCTCGGACGGCCGCTCGCCGAGCCAGTCCTGCTGCGTGCGGGGCACGCCTACGAGATGGCCCGGCCGGCACGGGAGTTGTCGCCGGCCGCCTGATGCACGGGTGCCGCCCGGCCGTCGGGGGAGGGGGCGGCACCCGGTGCTCGGCTCAGCGGGCGTCGTCCGGCCACACGCCGGCGCGGAGCAGATCCGCCAGTGCCCGCGCGCAGCCGTCGAGCATGCGCTCGCCCTTGGCCGCGGTCGCGCCCCGCGCGTCGCCCGCGATGCCGCTCGGCGCGAGGGTGTCGAACGGCACGGACCGGTACACCGGGGAGGCGTCTTCCGACTGCAGAGAGATCTCCGGTCCGACCGCCTGCGGCAGTTCCTCCTCGCGGACCAGGGAGGGGAAGGCGGCGAGCGCCATCGACGTCTCCCCCTCGCAGGCGTGCATGAGGGACTCCTGCGTCTCGAGAACGCCGGCGATCGCCGCCCGGCCGGCGGTGAAGTAGCTGGTCACGGCCAGGGGCGCGGACAGCTCTGCGGTCAGTTCGTTGACGAGGGCGTTGAGGGCCGTGACGTTGCCGCCATGCCCGTTGACGAGCAGCACGCGGCGGAACCCGGCCCGCAGGATGGACCGGCACACGTCCCGCAACAGCGCGTGCAGCGTGGACAGGGACAGGGTCAGGGTGCCGCCCAGCGGCATGTGGTGTTCGGCCAAGCCGCACCACACGGACGGCGCGACCACGACCGGCATGGGTGCGGCCAGGGCGGCGGCTCGACGGCAGACCTCGGCAGCGAGGAAGTCGTCCACGCCGGTCGGCAGGTGCGCGCCGTGCTGCTCGGTCGAACCGACCGGCAGCAGCACGGCCGCGTCCTGGGCGGCCAGATGCCGCAGTGCGGGCGCGGTCAGATGGTTCCAGCGGTGTTCACCGCTCTCGGGGGCGTTCGGCACGACGGGGAGCCTTTCTCGGCGGTCGCAACAAGGACACGAGCGGAAACTAAAGCTAAGTCTTAGCTTTAGTGAGGCTACGGCGGATCTCGGCTAGACGCAACGGCTTTGCCTTAAGGTGGCTGCATGAGTCGAAAGCCGATGCTGCGTCCCGGTGGGCGCAGCGCCCGGGTCCAGCAGGCGGTGCACGGCGCCGTGCGCGAACTCACCGCCGAGCTGGGCCGAGACGCCCTGACCGTGCCACTGGTCGCCGCTCGCGCGGGCGTCACCCCCTCGACCGTGTACCGCCGCTGGGGCGACCTTCGGGAACTGCTTTCGGACGTGGCGGTGGAACGCCTGCGGCCGGAAGCACCTCCGGCGGACCACGGGGACCTCTCCGCGGACCTGACCGCGTGGGCCGAGGAGTTCCTTGAGGAGATGTCCTCCCCTCCGGGCCGCGTCTACATCCGCGATGCCCTGCTCGGAGACCCTGACGGCACCAACGCGGGCCAGTGTTCGGCCTACGCCGCCGAGCAGATCGACGCCGTCCTTACCCGGGCACGGGCGCGGGGGGAGACGACACCCGATGTCGAGACGGTGATCGACAAGGTTGTCGCCCCGATGATGTACCGCATCCTCTTCCGCCCGGAAGGACTGGAAACCCCCTACGCCCGACAGCTGGTGAGCAGTCTGCTCGAAACGCGTGAGGACTGACCGCGGCACAGCACCCTTGAGCCGGCACTCGCGAAGGCGTCTTCAGGGATATCAGGAGTTGATGGCCCATCTCCTCTCGGCGAGACAGCGGAGCTCCCGACCGACAACGCCGGGGCAGGAGTCGGAGATACGGCCGCAGCCGTCCCGCGACGCATCGCCGAGCGGGGGCTGCGAGGCTCCGACCGATCCGCCGCCGATGTACGAACCACCCTTCGCCGCCCACTCCTACTGATCAGCCGCACCAGCGGAGCCCGAGGACACAAGCGCGGACAGCGCAAGCGTGAGCCCCACGGCCAGGGCTCTCGTTCGCGAGCGGCAGGCGCCGTGTGCGCCGCACGCCCTGCGGTTCCTGACTGAGCACTCGGGCAAGCTCTGCCACCTGGTGGCGGGATAGCGGCGGCGTGGGCACACAGCCATGCCGGATGGGCGCGACGCGTGTGTCGCCCGGACAGGCCTCGATGGTCAGGTGTCAGCCTTCCTCGAAGCCGCGGAAGGTTCCTGATCCATCAGTGGCGTCGGCGAACTCGGCAAAGTCCATGTTGGCGATGCTGAGGTTGGCCGAGACGTCAGGAAACCACCGCGCAGGAAGCCTGAACGTCCGCCCGGGCTCGTCCGAGAGATCCACGGCGAGAAGCGGATGACCCGGTTCTCTCAACGTGGTCGCGTCCGCCAGAAAGACGTGGATGATCTGGGCGTCCTCATCGGCAGCAGCCTCTTCATCCAGCAATACCTGGACCTCCACGTCGGTGAAGCGAGGCTCGCTGACATACGTGGCGTGCGGGTACTCGCCAGCCGCGTCGAGGGCGGCTCGAACCGCGTCCCAGGCTCTGTCGTCACCGAAGTCGGTACGCAGCACCAGTGAGGTCAGATCATCAGGCTGAGGCAGAGGCACTCCGTGATCCTCTCACCGCTGGCATCGACGCTCACACCGTCCCGTTCGGGGGCCGTCGCCTCAAGCGGTGAAAGCGACGGCACAACACCAGGCAGGCACTTGTTGCGGAAGCCCGCTGCAGCACCGACCTCGTGAGGACCCTCCTCGTCCTTCACCACACATCAGCATGAGGTCGAAACGGCTCAATAACCCGTGAAGCAACGGTCGTTGGGGTGCGCATCGAAACTTGACCGAAGTGATCCTTGCCCACGCCCGCCCGGGCGCGGAACTGTTCCATCATAAGAACCAAGGCGAGCGCGGCACTCTCACCGGCCCCTTCGGCCCGTGCCTGACATGCGCAGGAGGAGAAGATGGAGCAGAGCGGCTTACTCGATCACGTAGCGGAATTCGAGCGCGTGTGGAACGACCCGGCCTACACACACTCGGCACTGCCTCCGCTCGATGTGAACGAGGTGATCGCGAACAGCTACGAGACAGCCACCCCCTTCACCATGACCCGCGACATGCTCTGGGACATGGAGGTACGCAAAGCCCGCAATCCCGCGCCGTATCTGCCCTCGGTGATGGAGCCCGGGAGCGTGCGCATCTGGGGCGAGCAGCCGGCCGGTGACGACGGAGTGGAAGTTTTCGTACGCGCGTCGATGCAGCATCCGTGGATCGGCGGCTCCGACTACGGCTTGGTCCTTGAGCAGGTGCGTCTGGACCCGGCCGAACAGCGCGTCACCTTCATCGGCGCGACGCAACTCGTCGACGATTCCGGTGAACTCGTGAAGGCTGACACGCTCCAGCCGCTCTTCCACGTCGAGCACGCGGTGGCCGGTACGGACTCCCGACCCCTGTCACTGTGGCGGGTGGCCAACCTGACCGATGCCCGTACCACGAAAGAAGCACTCACTCGCCATTTCTCGCAGCTCGCGAACCTGCCCTGGCTGTACGAGTACATCGAGATCTACATCAGGGAGGACCTGCATGTAGACCTTAGGCGACGCGGTACGCCTGAGATACCTCACTCTTAGGACCGTCTGTCCGGTCAGTGATCACTGATGCCATGTGGGACCGGATCGGGCCGTTGATGCCGGCTGATCCGGTCCGCGGCCGGCGGTGGGCCGATCACCGCCGCACTCTCGATGCCACCGCGAGGAAGTACCGCCCCAACTCGTCCTGCCCGGACCTGCCCGACGGGAGCGACACCGGTGGAGAAACCCGAGCGTCTGACGGGCTGTCCCGCAACCACAGTCACGGGACAGCCCTTGAAGCGTGTTGCAGAAGGCCGTGAACAGGCAGCCTGAGCGGGGCTGTGCGCCTGTCTGGGCATGCTGCGAGGGCGAGGTTGTGCATGCGGGCGACGGCCTGGACGGCGTGATGGAGGCCGTCGCCGTGCTGCCGGCAGTCGCGGAGGATCTTGTGACCAGGCGCGTGTCCGCGTCCACGACGACCTGCACGTTCGCCGAGAACCGCTAGTTGCGTGAGGACGTGCCCACCAGCTCAAGCGCGAGCAGCGGGACGAGCCGCTGGGTCACCGGCACACGGTGGCCGGCGAGACCCCGAGGAGCGGCGCGAGCTGCCGCATGGTCAGGGTCGTGCGGTAGGAGACAGCCATTCGGTGTTTCCGATGGCGGACTGTCAGTCGCTCGAAACGGCTGGTCTGCCTGAAGGGCTGGTCGGTACGGTGGCCCGGTGTGCTTCTACGCCATGACCTACTACAAGCTGCACTACGCGTGTGTTTCGTGCCGTGTCAGCTTCAAGCAGCATGCCCATCCGCAGCGGAAGCACGTGTGTCCAAACTGTTCTCAGCCCCTCATGTGCGCTGGTCATGACTTCGCGCCGCCGCCCAGGCGTGATGTTCACGCGTGGTCTGTGGTCGCTGCGGTGCTGGGTGAAGGGCTGCGCTACGAAGGGCGATCGGCCTGCGGGTGCGGCAAGGAGCCCAAGTACCGCCCGCGGACACGAGCCGAACTGCGGGTGCGTCGAATCGTTGCCGCAAGGGGCAGGTTGCCGCTGTCCGAGACGTTGTCCCGGCCGGACTCTCTGACGCCCTCCACGGACTGACCTCGCCCCCTCGGCATGTCAGGCGGCAAGTCCGATGAGTCTGCCGCGCGGGGCGGGGAAGGCCGGCCTGAGGCTGGTGAACGCGCTACGGCAGCCCCGCGTGCTGGTCCTGGACGAGGCACAGCGCCTTCCGGGGCCCGCTGCCAACCGGTCAGCTCCGGACTCACATCGTGCCGTGGCATCGACACCGACACACGGGTGCCTGCTCCTCACATCAGGGGATCCCCGAACTGTTCGAGGAGGACGTCGACCGGCGTGTGGTCCGCGGGACCGGGTGGGCCGTCGTGCAGGATCTGCTCCGCCCAGATGACCTTGCCGCGGGACGTGTACCGCGTCCCCCACCGCAGCGCGAACTGCGCCACGAGGAACAGTCCCCGCCCGCCCTCGTCGGTGGTCTCCGCCCGCCGCAGTCGCGGAGAGGTGCTGGAGCCGTCGGACACCTCACAGATCAGGGTGCGTCCGCGCAGCAGGCGCACCTTCACGGGTGGTGATCCGTACCGGATCGCGTTCGTGACCAGCTCGCTCAGGATCAGCTCCGTGGTGAACGCGGTCTCCTCCAGCCCCCACCCGCTCAGAACCGTCCTGCACTCGGCCCGCACCGAGGGCACCACCGTCGTGTCCGAGGGCACGTCCCACTCGGCCACCGACGAGGACGGGACCCGCCGGGTCCGCGCCGCCAGCAGGGCGATGTCGTCCGAGAGTGAGGCCGGCTTCAACGCCCCGATCACCGCCCGGCAGGTCTCCTCCGGAGTGCGCTCCCCTGCCCCGGCTCCGCCCAGGGCCCGGCGCAGCCCTTCGAGACCGGTGTCGATGTCGCGGGCGGCGTTCTTGACCAGCCCGTCGGTGTACAGGATCAGCTGGGAGCCCTCCGCCAGGTGCACGTCGGCCGTTTCGAAGGGGTAGCCCCCGAGGCCGAACGGGGGCGAGGCCGGCACCTCGGGGCAGACGAGCGTCCCGTCCGGGTTCACCACCACGGGGCCGGGATGTCCCGCACGGGCCACCGTGCAGATCCCCGCCACCGGGTCGTAGATCGCATACAGGCATGTCGCTCCGGTCAACCCCGCCCCCTTCTCGTCGCCGGGGGCAGCACCGGAGTCGTCCTCCTCATCCAGGCGGACGACCAGATCGTCCAGCTTCCCGAGGACTTCGTCGACGGGGAGGTCCAGCGTGGCGAAGTTGTGCACAGCGATGCGCAGCCGCCCCATCGTCGCCGAGGCGTGCAGCCCGTGGCCGACGACATCGCCCATCACCAGCGCCACACGTCCGCCCGGCAGCGGAATGACGTCGAACCAGTCCCCGCCCACGCCCGCCTCCGACGGCAGATACCGCCAGGCCACTTCCAGGGCGTCCTGCTCCGGCTGGCCCCGCGGCAGCAGACTGCGCTGCAGCGTCACCGTCATGGCGTGCTCGCGGGTGAACCTCCGGGCGTTGTCGATGGCCAGCGCCGCCCGCGCGCCCAGCTCTTCCGCGAAGGCCACGTCCTCTGGCTCGAACGCGGGTGAGCCCTCCGTCCGGTAGAAGTGCGCAAGGCCCAGGGGCACCTCCCGCGCCCGCAGCGGCATGGTCACCAGGGAGCGCACCCCGAGCTCCAGCGCCCTTCGAGCCCGTTCCGGATCCTGTTCCTGCCAGCCGCGGGCCTGTCGCAGGTCCGCCTCCAGGACACCCCGGCCCTGTTCCAGGGCCAGCATCTGCGGAGTCTCCGGCGAGAACGTGATCACTTCACCCAGCCGGTACACCGGCAGCATGCGCTGATCTCCGCTGATCGCGGACCGCAGCAGGTGGCGCCAGCCTCCCGTCGTCGGCTCATCGCCGCGCACCACCGAGTCCAGCAGATCCACCGCGACGACGTCGGCGAACCGGGGCACCGCCACGTCGGCCAGTTCCTGGGCCGTGCGCTCCACATCCAGCGTCGTCCCGATCCGCATCCCCGCCTCGTACAGCAGTTTCAGCTGCCCCAGCGCCCCCTCGGCCCGCCCCGTCACCACCGCCAGCTCTGTGGTGTCCCGCAACGTCACCACGCTGCCCGCATGCTCGGCCTCCGGGAACGTGGGCCGCTTGTTCACCGCCAGCAACCGGTCGTGAGCGAGGTACACCTGGTCGGTGACCTTCTCCGGGGATGCGAGCACGCGCGCCATCTGCTCGGGAAGCCCCAGCTCCTGCACATGCCGCCCCTGCACGTCTGCCGGCAGACCCAGCAGCCGCTTCGCCTCTTCGTTGACCAGCAGCAGCCGTCCGTCCTCGCCGGTGATCAGTACCCCCTCGCGCACCGCGTGGAGCACGGCCTGGTGGTGCTCGTACAGGCGCGCCAGCTCCGTGGGGGCCAGCCCATGGGTCTGCCGCAGCAGTCGCCGGGACACCGCGGTCGTCCCCGCCGCGGCCAGCACCAGCGTGATCGCGCCGACGCCCAGGACGATCGGCAGCTGCGGCACCCACAGTCGCGACACGTTCGTGACGGTGATCCCCGCGGAGACCAGGCCGACGATCCGGCCGCGCGCGTCGGTCACCGGGACAACCGCCTGGATGGCCGTCCCCTCGCCCGTCGGCAGAGGCGGACCGCCCGCCTGTTCGACGACGGTACGGCCTTCGAGCGCCGGTTCGATGGTCCCGACGAACTTCTTCCCGATCTCCGAGGGGTAGGGATACGTGTACCGAATGCCGTCCGTGTTCATGACGACGATGAAGTCCACGCCCGCCCGCTTGCGCGCCTCCTCGGCTCGCGGTTGCAGCACGGCGGTCGGGTCCGGGCTGCGCAGCGCCAGGCTCACACCGGGGGAGTTGGCGAACGACTCGGCCGCCACCACCGACTCACGACGTCCCTGCCGTACCGCGTCGCGCCCCGCCTGCAGGATGATGCTCGCCACCGCGGCCACCACCAGCAGCACCACGATCACGCTCTGGAGGAGGAACACCTGCCCCGCCGCGGTCCGCGGGCTCAGTACGGACAGGCGCCGCCGCCGGCCACTGGCGGGCGGAGGACGTGAGGTCCGCAATCGGCTGAGATGTCCCTCCATACACCCTTGATAACACCGCTGTGCGGACCTGGATGACTCACGACGCCTGTCCGGAGAGGACGAACCCGCGGCGGGACGAGCAGGCCCGTGGGCCGTGCCGGGGGACAGCCCGAGCGGCGCACCGGGTGAGGGGTCCCAGCCCGGGCGCGCCGGGCCCGGAATGCGCCTTCCGCCGACCGGATGGCGAGGCATCCTGCCGCGCACGTCTGATCATCAGCCATGGGCCGCGCTCTCGATCGGAGCCCGATGCCTGTTTCCTGTAGTTATGATGCGTTTTGTGATCGGGATCGGGCGGCCGTGGCGTCGGCATCCTCTCCGCGGCGGCTGGTGGGAAGCGGCCACGCTGTCACCGGTGATCCTCACCGCCCTCATCGCCGTTCTGGCGTTCTCCACCCCACGGGAAATCGCCTTCAGCCGCCTCCTTCCCACCGCTCCCGCCCTCGCCGCCGCCATGTGGCCCGTGCTTCCCACGCTCCTGCTCGGACTGTTCTGCCTCCTGGTCATGATCGGTCTCAGCTTCGTCTACACCGACCTGGGAACGCCCTACACGGCGGCAGCCATCGTCGCGGTCACCCTGGCGGCCACCTACGCCAGCCACGTCCGGCTGCAACGCGAGGAGACGCTGTTCCACGTCCGGCTTGTCGCCGAGGCCGCCCAGGAGGTGCTGATGCGCCCCCTGCCGCGCCGCATGAACAACATCGAGATCGAGGCCCTGTACCTGGCGGCCCAGGAGGAAGCCCGCATCGGTGGTGACTTCTACGAGGCGGCCGACACGCCGTACGGGATCCGGCTGCTCATCGGTGACGTGCGCGGCAAGGGCCTGTCCGCGCTCGGCGCGGCCTCCGCGCTGATCAGCTGCTTCAGGGAGGCCGCGTACGACGAGCCCGATCTCGGCGGCATCATGCATCGCCTGGAGGTCACCATCACTCGTCACAGTGCCGCGTTCCCCGTCCCCCACCGGCCGGAGCACTTCGCCACCGCCCTGATCAGCGAGATCCCCCGGGACGGCGGCCACGTCAGAATCCTCAGCAGCGGACACCCCCCACCCTTGCTCGTCCACCGGGGCAAGCCCCGGCTGCTGGAGGCCACCACCCCCTCGCCGCCGCTCAACCTGACGACGCTCGCCGGCGAGCACCACCGCGTGGACACCTTCGACTTCACCCCCGGCGACCAGCTGCTCCTCTACACCGACGGGGTGACGGAGGCCCGAGACCGCACCGGCACGTTCTTCCCCCTGCCGGACTGGACCCAGCAGCAGGGCCAGACGCCGCCCCGCGAGCTGCTCGACCGGCTTCACGCAGCCCTGCTCCACTACAGCGGCGGAAAGCTCGACGACGACGTCGCCGCCCTTGTCGTGCACCGCCCGGACACCTGCGCCGGCGAGTACCGCCTGTAACCGTGGCCGGAGCGGCGAACCGGCCTGGACGAGGACGACGGGTGACGCGTTCCCGCCGCACCCGGCCCTACGGAGAACGTATAAGTACCGATCACCTGGCCGAGGCTGCGTGTCAGACCATGAGCTGACGGCGCAGCCATGCCACTCGGGCGTCGATGGCGTCCTGCGCAATCACGGCATGTGGGGCCACGACGTCGAACCCGTGGAACCCACCGGGCCAGACGTGCAGTTCGAGGCGGCCGCCGGCCTGCCATATGCGGCTTGCGTAGGCGACGTCCTCGTCCCGGAACGTCTCGGCCGACCCGACGTCGATGAACGTGGACGGAAGGCCGGAGAGGTCTGCCGCGCGGGAAGGCGCGGCGTACGGGGACACGTCCGGTCCTCCGCGGACGCCGTCGCCGAGGAGCGCGTTCCATCCGGTCTCGTTCGAGGAGCTGTCCCAGATACCGAGGCCGCGCATCTGCCGGGCAGAGGGCGAGTCGTTGCGGTCATCAAGCATCGGCGACAGGAGCAGCTGGGCCAGGATTGCCGGGTTGCTGCGGTCGCGTGCCATCAAGGTGACGCCTGCCGCGAGGCCGCCGCCGGCGCTGGCACCGCCGATGATGATGCGTTCGGGGTCGATGCCGAGCTCGTGGGCGTGATCCGACAGCCACACCAGGCCCGCGTAGCAATCCTCGACGGGGCCCGGGTGGGGTGTCTCAGGTGCGAGCCGGTACTCGACTGAAACCACGGCCATGCCCGTCGGCTCGGCCAGATTCAACATCTCGACCAGACCGAACCGGTTGTCTCCGACGATCATGCCGCCGCCGTGGATGTAGTAAATCGCCGGGGTCGGGGCCACCGCGTGCTTCGGGAGACAGATCAGCAGCGAGACATCCGGTCCGCCGTCCGGTCCTGGCACCACCCGCTCCTCCACGCCGTAGGTGCCACCGCGCGAGAGGATCTCGTCGGTCGGGTTCTCCACCCCGGGGACGGGCTTGCGCATCTCGACGATGTTGTCCGAACGGTACGCGTCCGGGGAGCGCAGGTTGGTCAGGATCTCAAGGACGGGAGCGAGCTCCGGGTCGAAGGGCGGGGGCGGTCCGACCGGTCGGGCGGATGACCGATCCGTGAATTGAGTGGGCATGTGCTCTCCTTGCGGTAGTCGACTGGGTGTCTGCCTGCCCCCGGCTCACAGGTCATCGATGTGATGTCACGTGGCCGATGCGGCCCGCCCTCTGGTGGTCAACCTGAGCACTCGCACTCGCGAACTGGTGACGCGCAGCCGTTCCGGAGACGCGCGGTGCGCTCTCGACTCGGCTCCTACGATCGCCGAGGCGCGGTCCGAGACCAGGAACCCGACCAGGTCCGCGATCTCCTCGGTGCTCGCGAATCGTCCCAGGGGCACTCCTCCGAGGGAGTCGTAGATGGTCTGCTTGGCTGCTTCGCGTGTGAGTCCGTTGCCCTCGGCGATCCGGTCCACGAATCGTTCGTAGGCTTCGGTCTCGATCCCGCCGGGGCTGATGGCGTTGACCCGTACGCCGCGCGGCGCGAGCTCATTGGCAAGTCCCTTGCTGTAGGTGCGCATCGCGGCCTTCGCTGCCGCGTAAGCCAAGGACGCGTCGTACTGGGGCAGCTCACGCTGGATCGAGGTGAAGTGCAGCACCACGCCCGACCCGGACGCGATCATCGCCGGGAGAAGAGCCCGATCCAGCCGCACCGCTCCAAGGAGGTTGAGGTTCAGCTCGGTGAGCCACTGGTCATCGGTGATGACCGCGAATCCACCGACCGGCGTCGACGCCCCTCCGACGACGTGCACCAGGATGTCGAGTGTGCCGCCGGCCTCTGCGATGCGAGCGGCCACGGCGTTGGTGCCTTCTGTCGTCAATATGTCCGCTTCGATGAATCGGTCAGGGTGCTCGTACCCGTCGGGCATCGTTCGCGCCGTCACGTACACGTCGGCGCCCATCTCTCGCAGTCTCTCGACGACGGCCTTGCCCGAGCCCTTCGAACCGCCCGTGACCAGCGCCCGGCGACCGTCGAGACGATCGCGGTCTGAACTAGACATGTTTCTCTCCACTGAAGATCGAGGTGGTGCGGGTTCGGTCAGGCTGGGTGGTTGGCGATGACGAGTTCGGTGATGAGGTCGTCTCGCAGCGCGAACCGGTAGTCGAGCTCGGCGACGCTCCCCGGGAAGGTGCCCTCGAGCCGCACGGTTACCACCCAGTGGGCGTCATCGACGCGGCGAGCGCCGATCTGCTCGGTCGTGTACTCGAACTCCGACCCGGCGTCCCGCAGGAACGCGTAGGTCTCCTCGCGGCCGCGGAAGATTTCGTCCTGGTCGACGATCACCGCATCCTCGGCGAGGAAGGACGAGGCGGTGTCGGCGTCGCGGGCGATGTGGGCGGCGAAGAACTCGCGCACGGTGGTCGGGAGCAGATCGGACGGAAGATCGGTGTGCTGTGTCATGAGCCCACCGTGTGACCTCACAGGGCGGGAGGGTCAAGCCGTGGACTCTCCCCCAGGGGGAGCGTTCAGAATGAGGGGATGCTGACAATCGGAGAGTTCTCGCGGCTGACCCACCTGAGCGTCCGGACCCTGCGCCGGTATCACGAGGCGGCTTTGCTGGAACCCGCCGTGGTGGACGAGAACACCGGTTACCGCTACTACCGCGTCGACCAGATCCCGACCGCGCAGGTCATCCACCGGCTGCGCGAGCTCGACGTCCCCCTGAGCGATGTGCAGCAGATCCTGCAAACCCCCGACCCCGGTGTCCGCGCGGCCCTCGTCACAGACCACCTGCAACGCCTCGAGGACGCGCTCGACCGCACCCGCGCCGCGGTCGTATCGCTGCGCCGCCTGCTCCGCCCCGACCCCGCGCCGATCGACGTCGAGCTGCGTGCGGAGCCCGCCCGGACGGTCGCGGCGGTGGAGGCCGTAGTCGGACATCACGACATCACGACCTGGTACGCAGGCGCGATGGCCGAATTGGAGGCGGCCGTCGGCGCCGCCGCGACCGGACCGCCGGGCGGCAGCTACGACAACGCCCTCTTCGAGCAGGAGCGCGGACACGCGGTCGTCTACCTACCGACCGCTGCACCACCTCGCACCGGACGCGTGCACCCCACGATCCTGCCGGCCGCGGAACTGGCCGTCACCACCCACATCGGCGAGCACGACGGCATCGAGGTCACGTACGGCGAACTCGGGACCTGGGTGGTGCAGAACGCGATGTCGGTGGCCGGGCCCGTGCGGGAGGTCTACGTTGTCGGCCCCCGTGACACAAGCGATCCCGCCGCATGGCGCACCGAGATCGGCTGGCCGGTCTTCCGTGTCACCTGAACCGGAAGGCCGGCTGCAGCGCTCACCGCGCTGAATGAGCGCTCGGTGCTCGCCGGCGACGGCTTCGGCACGCTGAGCGCGGTCAATCCTGAGATCGCCGCAGCAGGATGCTTGAGTGGACTGAAGGGGCTGCTGGCTGCACGGGCGGATTTCCTGGTGCACGGTTCGCCGAGTCCTCCCAGGCCGGGCGCCTGGCTGGGGCCGTCCTGGAAGTCAGCACTGCCGAGGACGCCTCCCTGAACGCCTTCGTGCAGGACGTCGCGTGGACGCCGCCCCGAACCGCGTCGCTGGGGCGGACCGTCTGCGCGCGCAGCTGCAACCGCTTCGCATCCTGATGCTCGACCAGGACTACACCCACCCGACCTTCGCGGACCTGGTACTCACGCACAGCCGCGACCATGCTCCTTCCTCCTGGCCGACCGATAGGCACCCGCAGCGCACTGGGGGGACTGCTTCGCCGCGGCGCATTCATGGGCCAGTCGCGAGGGATGGACCTACTGTGAGGGCTTCGCGCTCGCAGCTGAACCGGTCATCGGCGTCTTCGAGCACGCTCGGTGCCTGACGCCAGACGGCCGCGTCGCCGACCCCTCCGCCCCGACGGCTGGGTCGCTTCCTACTTCGGACTGCCGCTCTCTGACACCTTCATCCGCGCCTGCAACCGGAGCGACGAGGCGATAATCACCTTCGGCCGCAACCTGTCCACCGGGCCCAACTCCGCCGTTTTGCGCGACGGTCTGCCCCCGGAGGCACTCGTGGCCAGCTCCCCACGGGCGACTCGATGAGCAGGCCACCTCTGCCCTGCCAGCTCGCAGGGAGAGCTCACCAAGCCGCCTTCGTCGATGACCGCCGCAGAGGCCAACCAGGCGGGGTTGTCCTCGTCGGCCTGGGTGACGACGAACCCGCTGTCCGAGTCGTTCAGTTCGCTAATCAGGCCGAACAGGAGGTCCTCGGATGGATTGGCAATGTAATGGCTGCTCTCGCAGTCGGCGCCTTGGACGTCGTTTCTTATGGCGTGATCGGTGGTTGATCCGTACATGGCTGATCTCGTTGAGTGGCTGGTGTCGGATGAGTTGTGGGTACTGTTCAGGCGAGTGGTGCCCCCGACAGTGGTCACGCGTCCGCAGGGTGGTGGTCAGCGTCGGGCAGGTGACCATGAGGCTTTGGCAGCGATCATCTTCGTGGCGACGTCAGCCTGCAGCTGCCGCCCGTGTTCGGCCCCGCCCGGCCCACGGTTTACCGCAGATTCGCCCAGTGGAGCCAGGACCGGGTCTGCGCCCGGCTCTACTGCGTGATTCTCGACGAACTCGGAGCGCGGTGTGAGCTGGACTGGTCCCGGTGCGCGATCAACTCGGTCAGCTTGGGCGCCGCAAAGGGGTGCCGCTTGCGGGACCGAATCCGACCGATCGCTGCAAGCTGGGATCAAAGATTCACCTGACCTGTGACCGGAACGAGGTGCGCTGTCCTTAGAAGCCGTATCTCAACCGATCTTGGAACGTGCGGTTCGAACGGGTTTCCCGCCGGGGCGATCTTCCCGTTGTGCGCGCATGAAGACAGGGCCTCTCGGTAGCTCGGGGATGCGAATCTGACCGAGCAGTGCCGGGAGGCCCTGGTGTCGTTGTTGTACGTGTCCGAGCCCGTCCAGTTCAACTCGGCTGCACCATCGTGTGATTGCCTCGCGCACATGTACGGCAACGCGGCAGATCATCCTGATCGGGTGCGCCGGTATCCGTCGGACATGACGGACGAGGAGTGGGCAGCCATCCGGCCGTTGCTGCCGGTGCCGGCCTGGCTCCAGGGCAGGGGCGGGCAGCCCGAGGGCTACTGCCACCGCCAGCTGCTGGATGCGATCCGCTACCTGGTCGCGGGCGGGATCTCGTGGCGGGCGATGCCCGCGGACTTCCCCGCATGGGGCCGCGTCTACGCCTTCTTCCGCCGGTGGCGCGAGCACGGGCTGATCGCCGAGTTCCACGACCGGCTGCGCGGGAAGGTCCGTGAGCGCGAGGGCCGTGAGGCCGAGCCCACGGCGGGGATCATCGACGCGCAGTCGGTGAAGGCCGCGGCCTCGGTTCCGGCCGCCTCACGCGGCTACGACGGCGGGAAGAAAGTGGGCGGCCGTAAGCGGCACATCGTGACCGACTGCCTCGGCCTGCTGCTGGTCGTCGCGGTAACCGCCGCGAACATCGGCGACCGCGACGCCGCGACGGGCCTGCTGCAGCGGCTGCGCCGCCTGCACCGCGACATCACTCTCGTCTGGGCCGACGGCGGCTACACCGGCTCCCTCGTCGACTGGTGCCGTCAGAAACTCGCGCTGACCTTGGAGATCGTCAAGCGCACCGACGACATGACAGGGTTCGTGGTGCTGCCCAGGCGGTGGGTGGCAGAGCGCACGTTCGCGTGGCTGATGCATTCGCGCCGGCTGGCCCGGGACTACGAGACGCTGCCGGCCAGCAGCGAGGCGATGATCCAGTGGTCGATGGTCACGCGGATGGGCCGGCGTCTGGCACGGCCACGGGCCGCCGGCCGGCGCTGAATGCCCCCGACGTCTCCAGGAGGAGCCAACCGCGCTCCGCCAGACGCCGGGCCTTCGAGCGCACCCCCTCGACCTTCGCCGAGGTTGTCTCCAAGCCCAGCCGAGCCGTGATCTCCCTGGCCTTCAGCGGCCCCTGGCCGGCGGGCTGCCGCTCGTCGAGCACGCCCAGGATCCGCTGGTAGTCCGGCGCCAGCACCGTCACCGGCAGTCCTTCGCGCCACGGAGGCACGATCGAGCCCGGCACCGGCGCGGGCGACGACACGGTTTCCGCCTCCGCCCCGGTCACGGCGGTGGTCTCGGCAGCCGAGGCTGCCAGGGCCTCGACCAGCTCCTCCCGTGCGATCACCCGCCGGTCCAGCTCGATCTCCGCGGCCTCCAACGCCCCAGCCAGCCGCGCGACTTCCTCTCGCAGTCCTTCCACCCGTACCCGGGCCGCTGTCTCCCGCTCCTCCAGCATTCCCAGCACCGACGCCATCGTGCACCCCTCGATCACGGAGCCCAAACAAGACGCCGCATGCCTCCCTCACTCCGAGCTAGACCATGCCTGACCAGCGGAAATCAAGCGATCACGTTCGGTTGAGATACGGCTTCTTAGGTATCTCCGGTACGAACATGCAAGACGGCCAGGGACTGGAACCGCTCGTGCGGGGCATTCCGCCCACTCGGCCCCGCCGCCGGCCAGCGTCTACGACGTCGTCCGCAGCGCGCAGAGCCAGATCCGCAACTTCCAGCGCGTGGAGATCATGCAGCCGAGCGGCATCGCGCTGA
>NZ_NOKT01000069.1 GCF_002237655.1 Streptomyces sp. XY006 | reverse complement strand
GGCGAATTCCAGGGGTCGTTGCAACACAAGTGATCAACTGGCTGTGGCCAGGAGCTTAGCGAGACGCTCGGCTGGGGTTTCCCAGCCGAGCGTTTTGCGTGGACGGCCGTTGAGTTCGGCGGCGACGGCGGCCAGGTGCTCGCGGCTGTGCTGGGACAGGTCGGTGCCCTTGGGGAAGTACTGCCGCAGCAGGCCGTTGGTGTTCTCGTTCGAGCCGCGCTGCCAGGGGCTGGCCGGGTCGCAGAAGTAGACCGGGATGTCGGTGGCGACGGTGAACGCCTTGTGCGCGGCCATCTCCGAGCCCTGGTCCCAGGTCAGGGACTGCTTCAGGTGTGGCGGAAGCGTCTTGACGGCCTCGATGAGGGCGTCCCGGGTGCTCGCCGCGCTGTGGTCGTCGGGCAGCGGGGCCAGCAGCACGTAGCGGGTGTGGCGCTCGACGAGCGTGGCGATGGCCGACTTGCCTTCCTTGCCGATGATGAGGTCGCCCTCCCAGTGGCCGGGGACGGCCCGGTCAGCGACCTCGGCCGGGCGCTCGCTGATCATCACCATGTCTTTGATGGCGCGGGGCTGGCGCTTGTAGGACTGCCGGTGCGGCCGGCGCATGGCCCGTCCGGTGCGCAGGGCCCGGGCCAGCTCCCGGCGCAGCTCTCCGCGGCCCTGGACATAGAGGGCCTGGTAGATCGTCTCGTGGACCACGTGCATCTCCGGCCGGTCGCGAAAGGCGGTCCGCAGAGCCTGGCAGATCTGCTCAGGGCTCCAGCGCAATTCGAGGTGGCGCTGGATGAAGTCCCGCAGCCCCGGATTCTGTCCGATCTTGCCGGGCTTGGGGCGCGGGCGGCGCTGCTCGGCGCGGCGGTGGGCGGCGTGCGGCCGGTAGGCCCAGCGGGAGGCGTCCCCGCGCAGCGGCATGCCGTTGCGGCGTATCTCCCGGCTGATGGTCGACGGGCTGCGGTTCAGCTCACGGGCGATCTGCCGGATGGACGCCTTCTCCCGCAGCCGGTCGGCGATGTGGATGCGGTCCTCCTCCCGGAGGTACCGCGAAGGACCGCAAGCCGAAGCCTCCACGGTGATAGGAGGCTTCGGCTTCCCGTAGGTCGGCGAGTGGTGGCCGTTACGCCACCGCTTGCCGGTTCGCAGGTTGATCCCGACGATCCGGCAGGCCTCTCTGCTGCTGTACCCCTGACGCATGAGCTGGAGATATACCTCCCGCTCACGCGTCAGCCGACGACCGCCCCCACCACGTCTGTCATTGCGGATCTCGAAGTCCATCGCACCCCTTGAGCTGGGGTGTTGCAACGACCACTAGAAATCAAGG
>NZ_NOKT01000067.1 GCF_002237655.1 Streptomyces sp. XY006 | reverse complement strand
GGTGTCACCGGGCCCGAGAGGCGCCGTTGGAGACGCTGATGAGAGGTCCGACTACCGCCTGGCCTGGCGCAATGCCGGCCGCTCGCGGGCGGCAGGTCTGCATAACGTGGATGCGCGCATACGACGCCAACGCCCTGGCCAGCACCGCACGAACCCCGCTCGGGAGGATGGGTTGGACGACATCGACGACGTGGGCGTCTTCCTCGGCCTGGACGTCGGCAAGAGCGCCCATCACGGGCACGGGCTGACCCCGGCCGGGAAGAAGGTCTTCGACAAGCAGCTGCCCAACAGCGAGCCGAAGCTGCGGGCCGTCTTCGACAAGCTGGCCGCGAAGTTCGGCACCGTGCTGGTGATCGTGGACCAGCCCGCCTCGATCGGAGCCCTGCCTCTGACGGTCGCGCGGGACGCGGGCTGCAAGGTCGCCTACCTGCCCGGCCTGTCCATGCGGCGGATCGCCGACCTCTATCCGGGCGAGGCGAAGACCGACGCGAAGGACGCCGCGGTGATCGCGGACGCCGCGCGGACCATGCCGCACACCCTGCGCTCGCTGGAACTGACCGACGAGATCACCGCCGAACTGACCGTGCTGGTGGGCTTCGACCAGGATCTCGCGGCCGAGGCCACCCGCACCTCGAACCGGATACGCGGCCTGCTCACCCAGTTCCACCCCAGCCTGGAACGCGTCCTCGGCCCTCGACTGGACCACCCGGCCATCACCTGGCTGCTGGAACGCTACGGATCACCAGCCGCCCTGCGGAAAGCCGGACGCCGCAGGCTCGTTGAGGTGATCCGGCCCAAGGCTCCCCGCATGGCTGCCCGGCTGATCGACGCGGTCTTCGACGCCCTCGACGAGCAGACCGTCGTGGTCCCGGGCACCGGCACCCTCGACCTCGTGATCCCGTCCCTGGCCCGCTCGCTCGCGGCCGTCCACGAACAGCGACGAGCTCTCGAAGCGCAGATCGGACAGCTGCTGGAGGCTCACCCTCTTTCCGCGGTCCTGACCTCGATTCCGGGGGTCGCGGTCAGGACCGCCGCCACCTTGCTGGTCACCGTCGGCGACGGCACCAGCTTCCCCACCGCCGCCCACCTGGCCTCCTACGCCGGCCTCGCCCCGACGACCAAGTCGTCGGGGACCTCGATCCACGGCGAACACGCACCCAGAGGCGGCAACCGCCAGCTAAAACGCGCGATGTTCCTGTCCGCGTTCGCCGCCCTGCACGATCCCGCCTCCCGCACCTACTACGACCGCTGCCGGGCCCGCGGGAAGACTCACACTCAAGCCCTTCTCCGACTGGCCCGACAACGGATCAACGTGCTCTTCGCGATGCTCCGCGACGGCACCTTCTACGAACCCAGAACCCCACACCTCGCTTGACGAAACACATAGAGGCACCCCCC
>NZ_NOKT01000066.1 GCF_002237655.1 Streptomyces sp. XY006 | reverse complement strand
GGTGGGGTGATGGGTGGCTGGTCGTTGTTTGAGAACTGCACAGTGGACGCGAGCATCTGTGGCCAAGTTTTTAAGGGCGCACGGTGGATGCCTTGGCACCAGGAACCGATGAAGGACGTGGGAGGCCACGATAGGCCCCGGGGAGTCGTCAACCAGGCTTTGATCCGGGGGTGTCCGAATGGGGAAACCCGGCAGTCGTCATGGGCTGTCACCCTTGCCTGAACACATAGGGCAAGTGGAGGGAACGCGGGGAAGTGAAACATCTCAGTACCCGCAGGAAGAGAAAACAACCGTGATTCCGGGAGTAGTGGCGAGCGAAACTGGATAAGGCTAAACCGTATACGTGTGAGACCCGGCAGGGGTTGCGTATGCGGGGTTGTGGGATCTCTCTTCTGCTGTCTGCCTGCAGCAGGACGAGTCAGAAACCGTTGATGTAGGCGAAGGACATGCGAAAGGTCCGGCGTAGAGGGTAAGACCCCCGTAGTCGAAACGTCAGCGGCTCGTTTGAGAGACACCCAAGTAGCACGGGGCCCGAGAAATCCCGTGTGAATCTGGCGGGACCACCCGCTAAGCCTAAATATTCCCTGGTGACCGATAGCGGATAGTACCGTGAGGGAATGGTGAAAAGTACCCCGGGAGGGGAGTGAAATAGTACCTGAAACCGTGTGCCTACAAGCCGTGGGAGCGTCGGATGGAAGCTTGCTTCCATCTCGTGACTGCGTGCCTTTTGAAGAATGAGCCTGCGAGTTTGCGGTGTGTTGCGAGGTTAACCCGGGTGGGGTAGCCGTAGCGAAAGCGAGTCCGAATAGGGCGATTCAGTAGCACGCTCAAGACCCGAAGCGGAGTGATCTAGCCATGGGCAGGTTGAAGCGGAGGTAAGACTTCGTGGAGGACCGAACCCACCAGGGTTGAAAACCTGGGGGATGACCTGTGGTTAGGGGTGAAAGGCCAATCAAACTCCGTGATAGCTGGTTCTCCCCGAAATGCATTTAGGTGCAGCGTCGTGTGTTTCTTGCCGGAGGTAGAGCACTGGATAGGCGATGGGCCCTACCGGGTTACTGACCTTAGCCAAACTCCGAATGCCGGTAAGTGAGAGCGCGGCAGTGAGACTGTGGGGGATAAGCTCCATGGTCGAGAGGGAAACAGCCCAGAGCATCGACTAAGGCCCCTAAGCGTACGCTAAGTGGGAAAGGATGTGGAGTCGCAGAGACAACCAGGAGGTTGGCTTAGAAGCAGCCACCCTTGAAAGAGTGCGTAATAGCTCACTGGTCTAGTGATTCCGCGCCGACAATGTAGCGGGGCTCAAGCGTACCGCCGAAGTCGTGTCATTGCGATATATACCCCCAACGGGGATCGTGATGGGTAGGGGAGCGTCGTCTGCCGGGTGAAGCAGCACCGGAAGGTAGTTGTGGACGGTTGACGAGTGAGAATGCAGGCATGAGTAGCGATTCACACGTGAGAAACGTGTGCGCCGATTGACTAAGGGTTCCTGGGTCAAGCTGATCTGCCCAGGGTAAGTCGGGACCTAAGGCGAGGCCGACAGG
>NZ_NOKT01000065.1 GCF_002237655.1 Streptomyces sp. XY006 | reverse complement strand
CGCCGGCGCGTCTGCGCGGGGCCGCCGCCTCGCCGCCCGGTGCCGTGGCCCCGGTCCGCCGCGCGGGGGCGGCGGTCCGGCGGGCACCTGCCGCGCCGCTCGCCGCGCCGGAGCCGCGGGGGCCGGACTTACGGGGGCCGGGGACGGGCGACTGCGGTGCGGAAGGGGCCAGTCGCAGTTCGTATTCGCCGGTGTCCGGGTTGAGCACCCACTGGTCTGCGGGGTCGATGTCGTCCGCCCGCCCACGGCCTTGCGCGTCCACGGTTGCCTGATTCCTCCGTCGGGCCACGCGGCGCCCTCCCCGGAAGGCGCACGGTGTTGGTCAAGCAGTGCCCGCCCCGGAACGGACCGCGTGGGTGAGGGCACTGGATCGCACACACTATCCGCACACTTCGGCGTCAAGCGACGTGGGTGACAAACTCCACGTTCTTACAACTGGGCAATACCGCCCAATTGTTTGGCGGGAGTTTCGTGAACAGCCCCTGGGTTCCCGTCACTTGGCACACTCGACCTTGTCGGCCGTGGACTTCTGCACGTCGTCCGGAACCTTCGACGGCGTGGTGAGCGGGACGCCCGCGCCCTTGAAGTCCTTGCCGAGGGTCAGGGTCATCGCGGGCAGCCCCTGCGAGTTGTCCACGCTCTCGCCCGGCTTCAACGCGGACCCGGACAGGCCCATCAGATCGGCGAGGCGGCGGGCCTGCGCGGCCTGGTCGGGGGCGTACTCCAGGGTCGTCCTGGCCAGTTCGGCGGGCGCGTTGCCCGCGTTCTCCGACTTGGTGACGCCCTCCTCGACCTGGAGCCAGCTGAGGGTCTCCTGGGCGCTGCCGGCGACGGCGCCGCCGTTGAGGATGCGCACGCGCACCTCGGAGGCCGGGGCCTTGCTGCCCTTCAGCCGGGCGGCCTCGGCGGCCTTCTCCTTCTTCTTCTGCTCCTTCACGGCCGTGAAGGAGACATCGTTCTTGATCATGTCGAAGACCTGCGGGGCGGTCGACTCGTTGAGCACGACCGTGGACTTGACCTTCTCCGCCGGGTTGTCGACCACCGGGACGGTGGTGAACGTCAGGTTCTTGACGTTGAGCTTGCCCAGCTCCAGGCCGAGGTCCTTCAGCTTGCCGATGCTGTCCAGCTGCGAGTCGACGGTCAGCGCCTTGGTGCCCGCCTCCGCCAGGTCGAGCATCTTGGAGGGGCTGGTGAGCGTGTCGTTGGACTTCAGCTTGCGCATGAGCGCGCTCAGGAACTGCTGTTGCAGCCCGATCCGGCTCAGGTCGCCGCCGAAGCCCACGGAGTGCCGGGTGCGCACGAAGGCCAGCGCCTGCTCGCCCTCGATGGTGTGCGTGCCCTTGGACAGCTTCAGCTTGGAGTCGCGGTCGTCGATGTCCTTCGCCAGGCAGACCTCGACCCCGCCGACCGCGCTGGTCAGTGTCTTGACCGCGTTGAAGTCGGCGACCATGAAGTTGTCCGGCTTGACCCCGGTCAGCTCGGTCACGGTCCGCATGGTGCAGCTGGGGGTGCGGCCGTCCTGGCCGAGGCTGGTGTTGAAGCGGGCGTTCGGCGTACCGGGGATGATCTTCTGGCTGCCGTCCTCCTGCGTGGTCGGGCAGTCCGGGATGTCGGTGACGAGGTCGCGCGGGATGCTCAGCGCGGTCGCGTTCGAACGGTCCTTGGAGACGTGCAGCAGGATCGTGGTGTCGGCGTGGCCGACGCTGCCGGCGTCGCCGTACTTGGTGTTGCCCGCGCCGGTGCGCTTGTCGGTGCCGATCAGCAGGATGTTGATCGCCTTGTCCTTCTGGAAGCCGCCGGTGCCGGCGCCGTCGTCGGAGACGGAGGCGATGTTGTCGTTCAGGTGCTCGATGTAGAAGTACGCCGCACCCGCGCCGGCGACCAGCACGAACGCCATCGTGCCGCCGGTCCACAGCAAAACCTTCTTGCCCTTGGAGGCCTTCGCCGGCCGCCGCCCACGCCGTCCCGGCAGCGGCTCCTCCGGTGCCCCGCGCCGCCTGCGCGGCGGCGGCACCGCGCGGCCGGGCGTCTCGGGCCGCGAACGGCCGGACGCCGCGCTGCCGGAGCGGCCGGGTGCCTCCGTGCGGGAGCGCGGCCG
>NZ_NOKT01000064.1 GCF_002237655.1 Streptomyces sp. XY006 | reverse complement strand
CGCGGCGGACCGGGGCCACGGCACCGGGCGGCGAGGCGGCGGCCCCGCGCAGACGCGCCGGCGCCCCGGCCGAGCCCGCCGCCGGGCGGCGCGGACGCCGTCCTGAGCCGCGGAAGTCGAAGGGCCGCAAGGTCCTGGTGTGGACCGGCGGTTCGCTGGCCTTCGTGCTGGTCGGTGTGAGTGCGGCCGCGTACCTCTACTACGAGCACCTCAACAACAACATCACGTCCGTCTCCGACGACGGCGCCGGCACCGGCGGGTTCAGCAAGGACCGTGCCATCAACATCCTGCTGATCGGCACCGACAAGCGCACCGGCGAGGGCAACGAGGGCTACGGCGACAAGGGCAGCTCCGGGCACGCGGACACCACGCTGGTGCTGCACGTCTCCAAGGACCGCTCGAACGCGACGGTGCTGAGCATCCCGCGCGACCTGATCACCGACATCCCGGACTGTCCGACGACCCAGGAGGACGGCACCGAGAAGGTCATCCCGGGCAAGCAGCGCACGCGCTTCAACCAGAGCCTCGGGCAGGAGGACCGGACGCCGAGCTGCACCATGCGCACGATCACCGAGCTCACCGGGCTGAAGATGGACCACTTCATGGTGGCCGACTTCAACGCGGTCAAGACGCTGACCAGCGCGGTCGGCGGCGTCGACGTCTGCCTGGCCAAGGACATCAAGGACAAGGACTCCAAGCTCGATCTGCCCAAGGGCGAGCACACCATCGAGGGCGAGCAGGCGCTGGCCTTCGTGCGCACGCGGCACTCCGTGGGCTTCGGCGGCGACCTGAGCCGGATCGAGCTGCAGCAGCAGTTCCTGGGCTCGCTGATGCGCAAGCTGAAGTCCAACGACACGCTCACCAGCCCCGCCAAGATGATCAAGCTGGCGGAGGCGGGCACCAAGGCACTGACCGTCGACTCCCAGATCAGCACGATCAAGAAGCTGGCCGATCTCGGGGCGGAACTGGGCAAGTTCGACACGAAGAACCTCACGTTCGCCACCGTGCCCGTCGTCGACAACCCGGAGGAGACGGTCAAGGCGACGGTGGTCCTGAAGCAGCCGCAGGCCCAGCAGCTGTTCGCGATGGTCCGGGACGACGTGTCGCTGACCGAGGTCAAGCAGCAGAAGAAGAAGGAGAAGGCCGCCGAGGCCGCCCGGCTGAAGGGCGGCAAGGCCCCGGCCTCCGAGGTGCGGGTGCGCATCCTCAACGGCGGCGCGGTCGCGGGCAGCGCCCAGGAGACCCTCAGCTGGCTCCAGGTGGAGGAGGGCGTCACCAAGTCGGAGAACGCGGGCAACGCGCCCGCCGAACTGGCCAAGACGACCCTGGAGTACGCCCCGGACCAGGCGGCCCAGGCGCGCAGGCTCGCCGCGATCATGGGGCTGTCCGGGTCCGCGTTGAAGCCGGGCGAGAGCGTGGACAACTCCCAGGGGCTGCCCGCGATGACCCTGACCCTCGGCAAGGACTTCAAGGGCGCGGGCGTCCCGCTCACCACGCCGTCGAAGGTTCCGGACGACGTGCAGAAGTCCACGGCCGACAAGGTCGAGTGCGCGAAGTGACCTGACCGCCGTTTCCCGCGTCTCACAGGTGGGTGGGACATGCCCGGACATACGGGCCGGGTGTACATCCGAGCGGGCATGTCAGGTGTCCAACCAGGAGCGGGAACCGCCGTGTCCGGCGAGAACCGGGAAACCCCCGGTCCGAATGGACACGGTTCGCCCGTGATCCGAACACGACGCGGGGCGGGCCCGGAGGTCGGCCGTAGGGGTGGGGAGGCAGGGTATGGCGCAGAGTGACGTGCGCGGAGGCGGCACACGGCGCGACGCGGGGGGCCTGGTCCAGGACGAGCGTCCGCGGACGGGGGCGCACGCGGCGGGCGGGGACGACGGGGACAACGGCGGCCCGGGCAGGCGGAGCGGCCGGCGCCGCGGCGGCGGCCGCCGGATACTGCGCTGGTCCGCGCTGGTGCTGTCGGTCCTGATACTCGGGACGGCCGGCGCCGGATACCTCTACTACCGCCATCTCAACGGCAACATCGACAAGGGCAAGCGCAACGCCGGCGACTCCGACGTCCGCAAGTCCGAGCCCAACGCGGCCGGACAGACCCCGTTGAACATCCTGCTGATCGGCTCCGACAGCCGGAACTCGGCGGAGAACCTCAAGCTCGGCGGCAGCCGGGACAACGTCGGCAGCAAGCCCCTGGCCGACGTGCAGATGCTGCTGCACGTCTCGGCGGACCGGGAGAGCGCGTCCGTGGTGAGCATCCCGCGGGACACCCGGGTGGACATCCCCAAGTGCACCGACCCCGACACCGGCGAGACCTACCCGGCGAAGAACACGATCATCAACGAGTCGCTCCAGCGCGGCGGGCCGGGCTGCACCCTGGCCACCTGGCAGGAACTGACCGGTGTGTACATCGACCACTGGATGATGGTCGACTTCGCCGGAGTGGTGGACATGGCGGACGCGATCGGCGGCGTCCCGGTCTGCGTCAACCAGAACGTGTGGGACCGGCCGCTGCCCGGCCAGGGCGGCGGCTCCGGCCTGAAGCTCAAGGCGGGCACGCACAACGTGCAGGGCAAGCAGGCGCTGCAGTGGCTGCGCACCCGGCACGCCTGGGGCAGCGACCCGCTGCGCGCCAAGGCCCAGCACATGTACATGAACGCGATGATCCGCACGCTGAAGAAGCAGAACGTCTTCACCGACACGGGCCGGCTGATGGGCCTGGCCGAGGCGGGCACCAAGGCGCTGAAGGTGTCCGAGGAGATCGGCACGGTCAAGGAGCTGTACGACCTGGCCATGCAGCTCAAGTCGGTTCCGACCAGCCGGATCACGATGACGACGATGCCGTGGATCGAGGACCCGCTGAACCGCAACCACCTGGTGCCCAAGCCGGCGGACGCGGACAAGATGTGGGCGATGATCCGCGACGACGTCTCCTTCGACAAGGGCGGGAAGGCCGGGAAGGCCGGGAAGGCCGGGAAGAACGCGGAGGCCGCCGACGGCCCGTCCCCGGCGTCCGCCCGGGCCACCGGGCCCGCCGCCGCGCCCGCGGAGGGGCTGTCGGTCACGGTCGTCAACGGCACGGCGGGCGAGCAGGGGGCGGCGGTGCCGAACCGGGCCGCCGCGATCGTGGCCGCGCTGCAGCAGGAGGGGTTCGTCCGGGCGGTCGCCGCGCAGCAGCAGAACCCGCAGCCCCGCACGCAGCTGACGTACCCGAAGAGCACCGGGGAGCAGGGCAGGGCCAACGCGCTGTCGGTGGCCGAGGCGGTCGGCGTCCCGAGCGGCCAGGTGCGGGCCACCGACGACGTCACCACCACCACGCTGGTCGTCGGCGCCGACTGGCGGGAGGGCACGGACTATCCCGAGCAGGAGCCGGTGAAGGCCGGCGACCTGCCCGACAGCGCGGACGCGCTCACCGCGGACAAGAAGGAGTGCATGAACGTCTACCGCCCCTACCAGTGGTGACGGGGGCCGTACACGCGTAAGGCCCCCTCCCGGGTCCTTGATTTCTAGTGGTCGTTGCAACACCCCAGCTCAAGGGGTGCGATGGACTTCGAGATCCGCAATGACAGACGTGGTGGGGGCGGTCGTCGGC
>NZ_NOKT01000063.1 GCF_002237655.1 Streptomyces sp. XY006 | reverse complement strand
TCTACCTGCACAAGCCCTCAGGCAGCCGCGCAGACGTCCACACCTACACCCACCACAACAACGACCCCGACCGCAACGGCAACATCAACTTCCACTGAACATGAAGAGGGCCGGGGCCCGGTTCTTCCGAACCGGGCCCCGGCCCTTCCGTGGAAAAGGGGACCGCTCAGGCCTCGAGAGGCGTCTTCCGCGCCGCGCTGCGCAGCCCCATGGCGCAGGCGACGCCGGCGGTGAGGGCGAACAGCACCATCACCGCATTGACCAGCACGTCCGGTCCGGCATCCTGCGCCAGCGCGTTGGACGTCGCCGCCCAGACGCCGAGCACCTGCGTGACGGTCACGAGGCCGAATCCAGCGGCACGCGCCCACCAGGGGCCCTTGTCCGCGAAGGAGGCGAGCCCGAGCGCGGCCGCTCCCCAGAGCAGCAACAGGACCGTCAGCCCTTCGGCGGCGAGGAAGAGGACGCCGCCGAGGCCGCCGTACCCCCCTGCGTCCGTGTGGTCGATCTCAGAGGTGTCTACCACGAACACCGCAAGGGCCACCTCCATGAGGAGCAGGTAGCAGGCCTCCAGAGCGAGGATGAGGGCACCGGCCCGCCTGACGAAAAGGGTCACTGATTGCTCCTTACAAGCTTGCCGCTCTTGATGATCCACAGCTTTCCGTTCCGCTGGGCGCTGCGGCAATCGTCCCGCGCCTTCGTCCCGGCGCTGTTCTGGCCGGTCCGCTTGCGGCCGATCTCCCGGCCGATCGCGTTGTTCTTCAGGTCCATCTGCTTGTCGACGCCCGAGGACGTCGACTCGTGCCGGGTCGCGAACTCGTAGGCGTCCGTGGTGGACAGGCGGATCTCCATCCGCGCGTTCCAGTAGCAGTGCCGGAAGGAGTCACCCGTGCCCTGGAAGAGGGTCCTGTCGGGGTACCAGTCCTGCGCCTGCTTGAACGCCTTGTTCGCCGCGTCGTAGGCCGCGGTGCAGTCGATCGGGTTCCAGAAGCAGTACGACCTCTCGGAGGGCGTGGCGCTGCCGTAGCCGAAGCCCGGGTCCATCAGGATTGGGTAGGCGAGTTCCTGGCCGGCGGTCGGCGCCAGCGAGGCGGTGACCTCGTTGCCCGAGAGCGTGAGCTTCACGGGGATCTCGACGCCCTTGGCGTCCTTGGCGACCGGGGCGGTGATGAAGGTGAGGTTGCCCAGTACGTCCGAGACGATGATGACGTTGCCCGTTCCCTGCGTGGCCGTCTGGCCGGGTCGCAGCTGGAGGGAGTACGCATAGCTCTTCGCCGCGGACGCGCTGCGCAGCAGGTGGAACGTCTCGACGGCGTTCTGACTCGTCCGGATGGCGAGGGTGTCCGCGTCTGTCTGCGTGTTGGGGTAGACGATGACGCCGGTCTCGCTGAGGTCGGCGGTCGCGGCGGCACCCGCGGGCATGGCCACGGTGGTCTGGGTGGTCCCGTCCGCGCTTGTGCCCACGATCTCCTGGCCTGCCGTGCCGGGGAGTTCCACGACGCCGGCGGCGAGGACGGACTCCTCTGTCTCGACGACCTCGGGGTCGATCTGCTCCTGGTAGCCCGCCGGGGTGTCGTCGACCTCCGGGTACTCGGTGTCGATGGGCCGGTCCTCGGGCTCCGTCTGCTCCTCCTCGGGGTGCAGCAGGTCGGAGAAGTGGGTCTCGGCGATCTGGTTGATGAAGGCGGGGGTGAGGGCCCCGGTGATCCGGCCGCTGCGGAAGGTGTACTCCGCCGGGTCCGACCACGTTCCGGCGGTGTTCTTGACCCGGGCGGACAGGACGTGCGTGCCGTCCACCGAGGGGGTCAGGGTCACGGTCGCCTTGCCGGCCGTCAGCGCCACGGTCTTCGGCGCGTCACCGTCGAGGGTGTACTCGGCCGTCACCGCCTTGCCCTGGGAATCGGTGATTGTGAACGATCCGGGCGTCTGCGCGCCGCCGTGCCACAGGCCGTCGGCGGGGTAGGTGGTGGAGCTGACGGCGGGGGCCGCGGGCACGGACGTGTCCACGGTCAGGGTGCGCCAGGCGGACCAGCCGCCGTTCCAGAGCTTGCCGTCATACACGGCGATGCGCCACTTGTACGTCCCCGGCGCCAGCGCGTCGGCTGTCCAGGTGCCGGGCTTGCCGGACGGGACGAAGGCGGAAGTCCCGCTCGAGACCTTGGCGGTGGCGTCCGCGTTCCACACCTCGAAGGTGAGGCGCACGGAGTCAGCGTCGGGGTCGGTGGCCTGACCGGTGAGGCTGGGGGTGGTGTCTGCCGTGACCAGGGCGTCGGCGGGGCTCACCGGAGAGGCCGGGTTCGGCTTGGTGTTGTACGTGACGACGAGGGTCGGCTCGGTGGGGCCCTGGGACCCGTCCACGTAGTTCGCGGAGCGGAAGCGCCGCCAGCTCAGCGAGTCGGCCTCGTCGACCGCGCGCACCTGGAGGCCGTGGTTCGGCTGGCCCGAGGCCCAGGCTTGGACGATCGCGTCCACGTCCCAGCGCATGAAGTTCGCCGGGCACGCCGAACTGAATCCGTACGCAGCCTTGGACACGACGGCGCCGTCGGCCGTCGTCGCGGGCTGGCTCCCCCAGGTCACCGCGCTGGGGTCCCAGTCCGCGGTGATGCGCCGGACGGCCACGCCGGACCCGGTCGTGGCGCAGCTCGACGACCAGTAGGAGTGCAGCCTGAACTCGGTGTCCAGGATCTGCTTGCCGGCGTACTTCGAGACGTCGAACTTCACGTACGACCGGGCCTTCGTGGTGCCGCCGTCGTACGTCCCGGCCTTCAGCTCGGTCGAACCGCGCTGGGAGTCGGGGTAGTTGGTGGCGACCCAGGTGTCCGTGGACGCCGCCAGGGTCGTCGTCGGGTCGATGTTGACCGGGTATACGACGTCGGGATCGGTAAGGAACTCCATGCTCGGCTTGAGGACCAAGACCGCCCGGCCCGCCCCCTGCTCGATGCTGGTCTCGATCTCCATGGAGTGGGTCGGGTCCCCGGACTTCGGGTCCGTGCCCGTGCCCCACATGCGGGGGGCCGGGGCGCTGGCGACCAACGCCCCCTTGGAGTCCTCCAGTCGCAGATGCCCCGACCGCTCCTTCTCAAGGCTCAAGCCCTTGAGGGTGATCGGGAGCCTCAGCTCCACCGGCTTGGTGGGCCGCTCGTTCAGGATGAGCGACTCGGTGAAGCCCTGCGGGAGCGCGGTGACGTGCAGGTCACCGTCGGGAACGACATCGTGGTAGACCGCGGTGTCGCCCTCGACCCGAGGGGTCGGCAGGGACTTCGACGTGGACCAGGCGATACCGAAGGTCTGCGTCCCCCGGGTGACGGCGGCGAAGTCCTCGGCCCCGCCGTCGGACAGTTCGACGTCTGCCAGGGCAACTTCGGGTTCCAGCCGCTCCTCGGCGTCGACGAGGGTGGTGTCGAGCTGCTTCCACTGGCCACCCTCCTTGACCCGGAACGGTCCGGACGCGGTCTCCGTGGTGAGCGTCCCGTTCGGGTTTGCCCAGGTGCTGGAAGTGCCCGTCCGCTCGGACAGGGCTTCGACGCGCTTCCCCCTCAACGCGGCGGCCAGGCGGGCCGAAGCGAGGTCAGGTGCCTCGGCGCGGCCGGTGGTGGTGTCAACGCCGCTCGATGCGGCGGCGATTGGTCTTTCCTCTACCGCGGTGGCCGGCAGCTGTATGGACAGCGTCAGCGCAACGGCGGTCGAGACGGACGCGAGACGTACTGCTCGTCGCATCCATCCCCCCTTAATCGTGCGTTCGATGTGGATCACCTGCGAGGCAGGCGGCGCGTGATCATTTCATGAGGATTAAGTAAAGGAACAGTCATGGACCTATGCGATCAGTCACACCGCGTTTAGAGAGAGTGCAGAAAGTGACTATTTGTGATCAAGGGGAGGGGTGGCCCTCGGTCGTGCGATGCGCCCGGACACGCCACAACGAGGCGCCCGGCCCGGGGGCCAGCCGGCTAGTCCGCCTCAGTCGCTGAACGGGGCGTCGCAAAGACGCTTGCACCGAGACCGTGAACCCAGCGCTTCCGCACCCAGGGGGATAGCACCACCAGGCCGTTCGGCCAGTTGCCGGGGTGACAGGTACGACCGGTCCGAGCGCTGACGCAGCTGACCACACGTGATGTGGGGGTTGCAGAGGGAGGTCGTGAAGCGAACGCAACGAGTGGGGAATCCGGTCTGCCTAGCAGCGCTTGGATCAGATGACGTCGCACTTCTCCAGCGGAGTCGTCCTCGCTTGCGGTACGCCATCGGCCCCCTTCCGGAGCACGACGGAGTAGCAGCGGTAGGCCCGGGAGTGCGAGACGCCGAACATGCTCGTGTCCTCGTACTCTCCGAAGAAGCGGACGGTGGTGGTCAGCGAGTCCTCCGACCGCGCGTAAGAGAGGAGCCTGCCGTCGTGCCGCTCGGAGATGCCCCGCACGGCTTCTTGGCCGGGGAAGCCGTTCGGGGCTGTCACCACGTCGCGCTCGTACGAGCGGGCCAGGGCTGCTGTCCGGTCCAGGGCTTCTGCCTTGTTCCGCTCATTTGCGCGTTCCTGGCGGTAGTGCATGGTCATGAGAACCGCAGCCGCGATCAGGACCGCGAGGATGGGCACCATGACGGCGGCGAGACATCCTGGGGACGGCACCGTGACACGGCTCTGCCGCGCCACGGTGCCGTGATTGGACATGTCCCTGTTCACCGGCCCTGTCGAGTGGCCGCTGACAGGGGGCCGGCCGTCATGAACGCCTGTGCGTAGGCGCTCGTTCCGGTCTGGTTCGGGTGGTAGCTCTCACGGCTGAGGCAGGTGTCCCCGGTGAACCACCAGCAGAGCTGCGTGTTCTTGTCGCCATGATGGAAGTCGCCGTCACCGTTCGGCCCTGCCACGCCCCCGTTGATGCCTTCCGGTGAATCACAGATCCGCTTGCCCTCGAACGCCGGCTGCGGGGACTTGTACCGGACGTTGGATGCACTCATCGAGAGCGCGAGCTCGCGCTGCTTGCTCTCGAAGTACTCAGCCATGTTGTTCAGGATGACACGCTGTGAGGCACTGACCAAGGTTGAGCAGGCCTGAGTGCGGCTGAAGAGCAGGGGGTAGCCCGTCAGCGAGATTGTCGCGTTCGGCGCGAGTTCATGGATTTGTTCCAGCACGGTGCGGGTCTCGATCACGGCGTTGTCGATGTCCGCCTTCATCGAGGCCTCAGAGGGGCAGCCCTCCATGACGCACGTCTGGATCTTGTTGTCGAAGCGCGCTTCGTTTCCGCCGATGGTCAGCATGACCAAGGTGGTGTCCCCACTGAGCGTCCCCGAGTCGATCTGGGTCTTCTCGTGGAAGTTTCCGTCCAGGCCCCAGGCGTGGGGGTTACCTTGGGTCATTTGAAATGTCTTGGCTCCGGAGCATGCGGTGAACTGGAAGTCCAGTGCCGGGTCGAAGCTGTCGGCGAGTGCGCCGATGGTCTTCGTCTGGCCTGGGAGAGTCACCTTGCGGGGCCATGCGTTCGGGCTGCGCCGGCAGGCGTTCCAGTCGCTGTCTCCGTGGTCTCTGTCGGATTCGGGTGAGTAGGATCCGGCGCCCTCGCCGGAGGTGTAGGAGTCGCCCATGGCGACGACCATGTCCTTCGGCTTGGCCGACAGCGGCTGGAAGGCGACCGCGTCCCAGGCGACATCTTCGTCCGCGGTGCCGTCGTCGGTGGTGTTCGTCAGCACCACTCGTGGTGTACCGGTGAAGCGGTAGACGCCGAGCTCGACCCAGGTGTTCTTGCTGTAGTGGGTGTTGATGTAGCGGTGGCGGTCGTCGCCGCCGGCGACTCCCTTGATCACGTAGTGGGCCTGCTGGGTGTGTCCGGCAGGTGCGCGAAGACGCGGGCCCATTCGACGCTGCGCCCCAGGGTCCAGGTGCCGTCGATGGTCATCCGGGCGCCGGGGCCGCCGAGGTGAGCGGTGTCGCGGGTGTGTGTACCAGAAGTGGCCGCCGTGTCCGCCACCGATCTGGTGCAGGTCTCCCGGTGTCTGTGCTGTCGGGGATGGACTCCACGATCAGCGCTCCGGCCGGGGCTGCACCGCACTCCGGCGTGCCGTACTTCAGCCGGTGGCCTCAACCGGGTTCCGTGCGCAGCGTGACGTACTTGATGCTCTCGTTGCCGCAGTCGGTCGAGCAGTTCGCCTTTCCAGGTCACGTTGGAGCCGCGCCACCAGTACTTCTCGTAGCATGCCGCGTCAGGGCAGTCCGGCGGGCTGGCCGCATTGCAGTTGTTGGTGGTGTTGCAGAACGCGTCCAGTGGTGGCTTGACCCTGTCTCGCTGGCCCGGGTTAATCCACCAGGCGGGGCGGAAGCCGGCGGAGGAGAAGCCGGACTGGCCGGGCCAGTCCTGTCGTCCGTCGCTGGAGTAGGAGTAGCCGGTGTCCATGGACCAGGCGGCCCAGCCCATAACCTTTTCTCCGGCGCCCGAGCCCGGGATTGCGGCCCTGCACCGGCCGGATGCTGCTCACGGGCGCCGACTCCGGGGCCGCGGGGGTCTCCTCCATGGTCCACAGCTCCTCGGGCAGCAG
>NZ_NOKT01000062.1 GCF_002237655.1 Streptomyces sp. XY006 | reverse complement strand
GCGTTCTTCATGTTCCTCTACCTGGAGGTCCTGGACGCGTCCTTCTCCTTCGACGGTGTGATCGGCGCCTTCGCCATCACCAACGACATCGTCCTCATGGCCCTCGGCCTGGGCATCGGCGCCATGTACGTCCGGTCGCTCACCCTCTACCTGGTCCGCCAGGGCACCCTGGACGACTACGTCTACCTGGAGCACGGCGCCCACTACGCCATCGGCGCGCTCGCCATGATCCTGCTGGTCACCATCCAGTACGAGACCAACGAGATCATCACCGGCCTCATCGGAGTCGTCCTGATCGGCGCCTCCTTCTGGTCCTCCGTCCGCCGCAACCACGCCCTCACGGCGGCCGAAAAGCACCCGGCCGAAAACCAAAAGCAGGCCGTTGCCGCGAGCTGACTGCCTCGGCGGCCCCCTCCGAGCCAGACGTCGGCCGTCTGATCGTCGCCACGAACTCGGAGGGTCAGATGCAGGCAGTACCACCACGCCGCCGCACAGAAGCAGACGCTCCTCAGCGACAGCGAAAGAGGATTGCCCACGCCGCAGGGCCGCAGTACAGGCCGGCCCGCCCTAGGCAGAGGTCGAACCCGGTAAGGTCGCCACGCTGCGGTAACTCGCTGCACCATCCAGCGACGAACAACAGTCATCCGTCGATCACGGCGACCACAGAGGTTGCAGCAAAGCACACCGCGAGGACGTCGGACCTGCCAGCCACTGCCCGACCGTCCCGCCCCCCAGGACGGGCAGCCGGTGGCCGTCCTGCCGGCGCAGGTGGCGGCGCAGTGGAAGCAGCGGGCGCAGACGAAGACCGTGCGGCGGCGCCGCAGTGACGGCACCTACGCCGAGGTCGTGTCCCCCCGTCTGGACGGTTCCACCCTGCTGATCGCGGTCCGGGCCCTCTACCTGGATCTCGCCCAGTGGGCCGGGGAAGAGCCGACGCGCTGGGGTTCCGGGGTCGCGCCCTGCCCGATCAGGGAGGCCGACCTCAACGTCAGGAGGCAAGGCCAGCGAGTCACAGCCCGCATGGACCAGCGCACCCATCAACGCCTGCCGGCCCTGCCAACGGTCGTCCACGCCGCGAAAGAACTGCTGGACAACGCCCAGGCTCGGCTGCAGGCCGTCCAGACAGCTCCGGCTGGCGGGCGGTTCGAAGCCCTCGGTGAGACCTTCACCCGCGCCAAAAGGCCAGGCTCCACCTGGGTCTACGACGCCGGCGGACGACGCCGGGATCTGGTTCAGCGGGAGCGCCGGGCCTTCTGGGGATGGGCGACGGTCGAGTTCCTGCAGCACACCGGAGCCGGATCGAGGAGATGCTGGAGGCCAGCCATCACAGTCTGATCCAGTACCGGCTGCCCACAACGGGCGAAGTCGTGCCTCTGCTGCAGATCGCTCCCTCGAAGACGGACCAGGAGCGTGTCCTGCTGGTCAGCCCCGAACTCGCCGACGTCCTGAGCACCATCATCACCCGTATCCGCGACCTGCGGGCCGGCGCCGTCCCGCAGGTCGCCGCCTACGACTACAACGAACGCGTGTGGAATCCGCCCATGCCGCTGCTGTTCCAGTACGACCGCAGCGGCGAAATCTGCGCCATGAACGGCGAGTTCCTCCGCAAATGCCTCAACGACGTCCTCGACGCCACCGGCCTGACCGACGCCGACGGCTGCCCCCTGGACTTTGACCCGCACGACTTCCGGCGGATATACATCACCGACGCCATCCGCAGCGGACTCCCCCGCACATCGCCCAGGTCATCGCCGGACACTCCGACATCAACACCACGATGGGCTGCAACGCCATCTACCCGGCAGACGCCATCGAAGCCCACCGCGCGTTCATCGCCCGTCGTCGATCACTCCGTCCCAGCGAGGAATATCGAACCCCGACGAACGAGGAGTGGGACGCCTTCCTCTCCCACTTCGAGAAGCGCAAACTCTCCTTGGGAACCTGCGCTCGGGCCTTCGGAACTGCGTGCATCCACGAGCACGCGTGCGTCCGATGTTCGCTCCTCCGCGCCGAGCCGTCCCAGCGAGGTCGCCTGCTCGAGATCCGCGACAACCTGCTCGATCGGATCGCCGAAGCCCAGCGCGAAGGCTGGCATGGGGAGGTCGAGGGCTTGGAGATCAGCTTGGCCGGCGCCGAGGAGAAGCCGACCCGGCTCGATGCCGCACTCAAACCCGCGGTGATCTACCTGGGCCTGCCCACCTTCGGTCAGATCGCCGGGCGGTCCAACACCCTCTGATCGTCCGTCTCGGTGGCGGGGAATCCTGGCCGAGACCCGAGCAAGGGCTGTTCGTCCTCGTGGCGCGAGCGGCGCGCCGCCAGCAGCCCTGACTGCTCGACCTACCCAGTGACAGCACTGGAGTCCGGCGGAGGCTCGCGATCCGTCGGCTCGTGCGCAGTGCTCGGGATGCTGCCCGGTGCCCAGCCGAGAACCTTCTCGAAACGGCGGGCCGCGAAGGGAACGGGCGGGCGTCCGCGATCACTTTCGTGAAGCCTGATGGTCGCCTGGCTCAACTGTGTGCGACGTGCAAGCTCCCTCACGGAGATGCCCTCGGCTTCCTGGAACTCGATGAGAGCGTTCGCCAGCCGCTCGGATTCTTCGCCCATGGCCAGAGCATTCCGCATCACGCACGCTCGGTCAGCATCCCGGCCTGATCCTCCCGCAACTTGCGCTTCCCGCCGCTCCATCGTGACCAGACCGAAGGAGATGGCGCCGGACCAAATGGTTCGGGGCACGGCACTCCTCCGCAGTCGCCCCGAGCACCACCAGCGTACGAATGCCTGCACCATCCGGCACCCTGTCCTCCCGGCCGTACCTGTCCCGCCGGAGGCCGTGCCGTCCGACGGCGCGCCGTGTTGTGGCAACCGGGTCCTGGGTGGTCAGTCGCGGAGGGGGCGGCCACCGCATAGAGCACCCAGGCTGGCATCTGCGCCGTGCACGCGGACGACAAACCTCAGGTGTGCCTGCGGCCTGGTGGTGGCAGGAACCTGGCTCTGTCTGTCTGCCGACCCTTCGACGGGGTGGCAGAGCTGCGCTGGGGCCAGCGGGTGAGGCCCAGCGGACGGGCTCGCGGCTTTGGCGGCTGACCAGGACGGGGCAGCTCTTGCCCGTTGGCGTGGTCCGGCTGAAGACCTCGGCGGGGAGGGTCAGCGTCCGAGCCGGGAGAGGGAGTTCTCGAGGGCTTCGGTCCATGGCAGCCAGCGGGTATCGGGGCCGGAGTGGAAGTCCCAGGCCATGCGGGTGCACGTGTAGCCGACGGCGGTGAGCCGCTCGGGGTGGGCGAAGGCGAGTCGCCCCCCGGCGCCCGAGTGGCCGAAGGAGCCTGGGCCGAGCATAGGCACCGCGGTGCGGTGGAGTTCGTAGCCCAGTCCGAAGCGCAGGGGGAAGGGCGCGGGCAGCCGGTCGAGTGGTGCCGGGGAGTGGAGGTGGTCGGTCTGCGGAGCGCGGGCCTCGTCGACGGTCTCCTGGTTCAGCAGGCGCACGCCGTCGACGGGGCCGATCAGGGCCGCGTACATGCGGGCCAGGGAGCGGGCGTTGGCGATGCCGTTGCCCGCCGGGATCTGCGCGGCGTGCATCTCGCGCCGGTTGAGCGTCGCTCCGTTCGCCGCCTGTGCCGCCGCGGCGACGTAGCCGCGTATCAGCCGGCTCCCGGTGTCGAAGCCGGCGTCGGCGAGGAGGCGCAGGAAGAGGTCGGGGTCCACGGCGGAACCGGCGTCGGTCTGGGGCACCACCCGGTGTTCCTCGTGCTCGGGCAGGCCGATCCACAGGTCCAGGCCGAGGGGGGCGGCGACTTCGTCGGCGAGGAACTGCCCGAGGGAGCGGCCGTCGACGCGGCGCACGATCTCGCCGGCGAGGTGCCCGAAGGTGACCGCGTGGTAGGCGAACGCGGTGCCGGGTTCCCACAGCGGCTCGGTGCGGGCCAGCGCGCCGACGGTCTTGTGCCAGTCGGTGAGAGCGTCCGCGGCGATCGGGGCGTCGGGGTCGAACGCGGCCAGGCCGGACCGGTGGGCCAGGACGTCGGCGACGGTGATGCGTTCCTTGCCTCCGCTGGCGAAGTCGGGCCAGTACGTGGCCACGGGAGCGTCGTAGTCCACCTCCCCCCTCTGCGCCAGGAGGTGGACGCAGGTGGCGGTCATGCCCTTGGTGCAGGACATGGTGAGGCACACGTGGTCGGGTCCGAAGGGACCGTGTGCGGTCGGGCGGGTGGTCCACAGGTCGACCACGAGTCGGCCGCGGTGGTACACGCACAACTGCGCGTTGCCGGGGTCGTCCTGCTGGGCGCGGGCGAAGGCGTCCATGACGTCTTCGAAGCCTGCGGTCACGGTCCCTTGGACGGGATGCGGCACGGGTGCTCCAGGTGAGGTGGTGGGCGGAGGGCGCGGTGAAGCGCGGGAGTGGGGACGACCGAGGAGATCCGACGGGCATGCCGGGGCACGCCGCCCCCCGTACGACTCCTACGCGGGAGCCCACACCGGGTGGTCAGCCGTCCTGCGCACCCGGACCGCGGCGCGTCAGGCGTCGGCCTGTGCCGACAGGCCGACGAGCTGGGCCACCAGGCCGGCGCGGAGGTTGGCGCGGAATGCCTCCTCGGGGTCGGGCTGGCCCATCTGGGCGCTCACTGCCGCGACGACGTCGGTGGGCCGGGCGTAGGGCCACAGCCCGGCGGTGATGATGAAAACGGCTCCCGCGAACTGGTGCGTCGCGGCAGCGGACAGTGCCGGGAGCGTCGCGGCGGTGAGGTCGGCGAGCCGGGCGGTGTTGGCGGCGGCGCGCTGTTTGAAGTCGCGGGCGAAGTCCAGGTCGATGTTGCGCTCCAGGACGCCGGCCATGACGCTGATGAGGTCGCACAGGACCGGGCGCTGCGCCAGGGTGTCGGCGACGGTGGCCGCGAAGACGCGCTCGGTGGCCCACGGCCCGTCGCATGGGGGCGGCGGGGGCGCGTCGAGGGTGTCGAGCCACTGCCTCCACTCGCGGTCGAGGATCTCGAGGAAGATGACTTCCCTGGAGCCGAAGTACCGCAGGAGCGCGGACTTGGCCAGGCCGGTGCGTGAGCCGATGTCACCGAGGCTCACGTCCGCCGATCGGCCGTCCGCGAGCAGGTCGCGTGCGGCGTCGAGGATGGCTTCCCGCCGTGCCGCGATCTGTTCGGGCCGGCGCGCCCGCTGGAAATTGGCGGTACTGCTCATGCAGGGAAGCCTAGACCTCCCGCTGCTCATGTCCCTTCGGCGGGACGCGGCAGGCGGGCCATGCGCAGGAGGTTGTTGCGCGCGCGGTCCGACCGGAACGGCGGGGCGGCATTGTCGCCCGCCAGGCGCAGCAGGAGCCGGCTGGCACGGACGACGGCCTTGGTGTTGGAGAAGGCGTCGAAGCCGACGCGGCCGCCCTTGTAGCGGCCCATCCCGCTCGGGCCGACGCCTCCGAACCCGATGCTGCCCGACATGGCGTGCAGTGCAGCGGCGTTGACGGTGACGCCGCCGGTGGACGTGGCGGTGACGATGTGCTCGATGGAGCGCCGGTCCCAGCCGAGGACGTAGAGGGCGAGCGCTTTCGGCTTGGAGTTGACGAGTGCGACGGCCTGGTCGACGGAGCGGTACGTGTAGACGGACAGGATCGGGCCGAAGATCTCCTCCTGGTCGACGCGGGAGCCAGGCTTCGGGTTCACGACAATGGTCAGGGGGAGCTGGCGGCGTTCGGGGCTGGGCGCCTCGGCGGCGTGGACGGGCGGCTGCAGGACGCGGACCCCAGAGGCCCGGGAGTCGTCGACGAGGGCGAGGATGCGGTCGTACGCCGGCACGCTGATCATGGCCGAGTAGTCGCGGTTGCCCTGGACCGTCGGGTACGTGCGGACCGCGGCGTCGAGTGCCGCGTCGAGGAAGTTCTCCAAGTGCTCCTCGGGCACGAGCGCGTAGTCCACCGACAGGCAGATCTGCCCAGAGTTGCCGAGCCGGCCCTGGACGATCTGACCGGCCATGGCGCGGATGTCGGCGTCGGGAAGGACGATCGCGGGGCACTTCCCGCCCAGTTCGAGGATGACCGGGGTGAGGTTCGGCGCGGCCGCCTCCAGGATGCGCCTGCCCGTGGCCGTACCGCCGGTGAACAGGAACTTGTCCCAGGGCAAGGCCGCGAAGTGCGCCGACGCCTCCACCCCGCCGGTGACCACGGCGAGCTCGCGCTCGTCGAAGTACTCCTGCACCAGCTGCCGGAACAACGCCGCAGTGCGCGGTGTCAGCTTGCTGGGCTTCACGACGACCCGGTTCCCGGCGGCCAGGGCGTCGATGGCGGGGTCGACGGCGAGACTGACGGGCGCGTTGAACGGCGACATGATGCCCACCACGCCCAGCGGTTCGGCGTACTCCCGGCTGCGGACGCCGAGCAGGCCGAGCGCACCGCTGGACCTGCGCCGCGGCCGCATCCACCCGCGCAGGTGGCGGCGCACGTGGGCCGCGTGAGCCATCCCCGGGTACAGGTCCGCGGCGAGAATCTGGTCCGGGCTGCGGTAGCCGAAGTCCGCCTCCAGCGTCGCGGTCAGGTCCCGATAGTGGTCCTGCAGCAAGCGCTCCAGGCGCTCGATGCGGTCGATGCGCTCCTCAGCACTGGGAGAGTCGGCCGGCGAGTACGCCGCACGCTGGGCGGCGAAGACGGCGCTGATGCGCTCGGGGCCGTCGACGGTCAGGGCAGCCGGGTCAGTGACTTCTGCGAGTGGGGTGAGCATGACGTCCTCCTCGGGTCAGCACATCCAGCATAAAAGAACGCCGTTCCATTAACAAGAGAACGCCGTTCTTTTAAGTGGCCAGCACCCGACGCTCGTCTCCGGTCGCGGAGCCGCACGACCACGCCCCTTGGGGTGCTCCTGTGACGGTCGGACCAGGAGGGCCCGCTACCGTTGCGCTGGTGAGCGTCCACCTGTGATCAGGACCAGTCGGCGCGTCCTACGAGCGACACAGCAGACATGCATGCCCCCACCACCTCGCGGCCCCGGCGAACGCCCCACCAACGGATCCGCGAGGAAGGGCGGCGCTCTCGAAGCGCTCCGCTCTTGCGCAAGAGCCTCGTCACGGCGGCCGCTGTCGCGGCCGGCGTACTGACTGCCCTGTCCTCCATGTCGGCGCACGCCGCCGAGTACAGCTCGGCGCTGAAGATCCGCGGAGTCCAGTACGACGCACCGGGGCGGGACTCCAACAGCTGCTCCTCGGGCAACACCGACCAGGAGTACCTGACGGTGAAGAACTACTCCTCGCGCCCGACGACCAACCTCAAGAGCTACATCGTCCAGGACGCCACCGGCAACCGCTTCACCTTCACCGCCAACCACTACCTGCAGCCCGGCGACTACGTGAAGCTGCGCGGCGGCCACGGCACCGACGCCGACACCCACAACGCCGTCTACCGCGACAACCGAAACTTCCTGTGGAACAACGCCAAGGACACCATCTACCTGCACAAGCCCTCAGGCAGCCGCGCAGACGTCCACACCTACACCCACCACAACAACGACCCCGACCGCAACGGCAACATCAACTTCCAC
>NZ_NOKT01000061.1 GCF_002237655.1 Streptomyces sp. XY006 | reverse complement strand
CGGCTCGCCGCCAGCGCGGCTGCCGCCGCGAGCCACACCACGCCGTGGCCGGCGCCGCCGCCCGGCCCCGGTGGCGCCCAGCGCGCACCCCGCCCGCGCCGGGCCGCGACGGCCCGGAAGAGACGGGCGTCGAGGGCGAGGGCGCGGAGGCGCAGGGGGTGCCGCCCGGGCTTCGCGGCGGTGAGGTCCAGGTCGGGGGTCGTCATGGGGAGCGGGTACCCGGCGCGAGCCGGCGCACCGCCGCCGCGGGTTAGGGTCGAGACTCGGCAGCGCTACTGCGGAGGGGGAACCGGGCCATGAGCGGGCGAGTGACGGCGGTCAGCAGCAACGGGGAGTACACGTTCACCAAGCCGAACCGGGACAGCGTCACGCTGCTCGCCGGTCTCGGGGTGGAAGGGGACGTACACGCCGGTGTGACGGTCAAGCACCGGTCGCGCATCGCGCAGGACCCCACGCAGCCGAACCTGCGCCAGGTGCACCTCATCCACGAGGAACTCTTCGCCGAGCTCGGCGAGGCGGGGTTCGAGGTGGCGCCCGGGCAGCTCGGCGAGAACGTCACCACGCGGGGCATCGACCTGCTGGGCCTGCCCACCGGCACGCTGCTGCACCTCGGCGACTCGGCGGTCGTGGAGGTGACGGGTCTGCGCAATCCCTGCGTGCAGATCGACCGTTTCCAGCAGGGGCTGCTGAAGCGGGTCGTGGCGCGGGACGCGGCGGGCGACGTCGTGCGCAAGGCCGGGATCATGAGCGTGGTGCGAGAGGGCGGCGTGGTCCGCCCGGGCGACCCGATCAAGACGGAACTCCCGGCGGAACCGCACCGTCCCCTGCGGAAGGTCTGAACTCTCGCCGGGGTGCGCGGTCCCGAAATGGGTTTGCCGAGTCCGGGGCCGGGCGCACAGAATCGCCGCCATGGGCCACCTCGAAGCCGCGCACCTGGAGTACTACCTGCCCGACGGAAGGGCACTGCTGGGTGACGTGTCGTTCCGGGTGGGGGAGGGCGCCGTCGTCGCGCTCGTCGGGCCGAACGGAGCCGGGAAGACGACCCTGCTGCGCCTGCTCGCCGGGGAGCTCAGACCGCACGGCGGGTCCGTCACCGTCGGCGGCGGGCTCGGGGTCATGCGGCAGTTCGTCGGATCCGTGCGCGACGAGACGACCGTACGCGACCTGCTCGTCTCCGTGGCGACCCCCCGCATCCGCGAGGCGGCCCGGGCCGTCGACGCCGCCGAGCACGCCATCATGACCGTCGACGACGAGGCCGCCCAGCTGACCTACGCCCAGGCCCTCGCCGACTGGGCCGAGGCCCGCGGCTACGAGGCCGAGACGCTGTGGGACATGTGCACCACGGCCGCCCTCGGCGTCCCGTACGACAAAGCGCAGTGGCGCCAGGTCCGCACCCTCTCCGGCGGCGAGCAGAAACGCCTCGTCCTGGAGGCCCTGCTGCGCGGCACCGACGAGGTCCTCCTCCTCGACGAGCCCGACAACTACCTCGACGTCCCCGGCAAGCGCTGGCTGGAGGAACGCCTCGCCGAGACCCGCAAGACCGTCCTGTTCGTCTCCCACGACCGCGAGCTCCTCGCCCGCGCGGCCCAGCGCATCGTCTCCCTCGAACCCGGTCCCGCCGGCGCCGACGCATGGGTGCACGGCGGCGGGTTCACCACCTTCCACGACGCCCGGCGTGAGCGCTTCGCCCGCTTCGAGGAGCTGCGCAGGCGCTGGGACGAGAAGCACGCCCAGCTGAAGAAGCTGGTGCTGAACCTGCGTCAGGCCGCTTCGGTCAGCCACGAGATGGCGTCCCGGTACCACGCCGCCCAGACCCGGCTGCGCAAGTTCGAGGAGGCCGGGCCGCCGCCGGAGCCGCCGCGCGAGCAGGACATCAGAATGCGGATCAAGGGCGGCCGCACCGGCGTCCGGGCCGTCACCTGCGAGCAGCTGGAGCTCACGGGCCTGATGAAACCCTTCGACCTGGAGGTCTTCTACGGCGAGCGCGTCGCCGTGCTGGGCTCCAACGGCTCGGGCAAGTCCCACTTCCTGCGGCTGCTCGCCGGCGACGACGTGGCCCACACGGGGCACTGGAAGCTGGGCGCCCGGGTCGTGCCCGGTCACTTCGCGCAGACGCACGCGCACCCGGAGCTGGAGGGCCGCACGCTGCTGGACGTCCTGTGGAAGGAGCACGCACAGGACCGCGGCGCCGCGATGTCCCGGCTGCGCCGCTACGAGCTGACCCAGCAGGCCGAGCAGACGTTCGACCGGCTGTCCGGCGGGCAGCAGGCCCGGTTCCAGATCCTCCTGCTGGAGCTGCAGGGCGTGACGGCCCTGCTGCTCGACGAGCCGACCGACAACCTGGACCTGGAGTCGGCCGAGGCGCTCCAGGAGGGCCTGGAGGCCTTCGAGGGGACGGTGCTCGCGGTCACCCACGACCGCTGGTTCGCCCGCTCCTTCGACCGCTACCTGGTCTTCGGCAGCGACGGCCGGGTCCGCGAGACCCCGGACCCGGTCTGGGACGAACGCAGGGTGGAACGAGCGCGCTAGCGGGAAGCCGGCCCCGCGCAGAGGCGCGGGGCCGGCTCCGGTTCAGGGCCGGCCCCGCGCAGAGGCCGGCCCCGGGTGTCACTTCCAGCGGAGCAGTGCCCCCAGGCCGCCCACCGGTTCCTCCTGCGTGGACACCGACAGGGCGTTCGCGTCCGTGGCCACCGCCGAGCGGATCAGCGCGTCGTCCGCGCGGGCCGGCCACGAGTGCTGCTCGCCGAGGACCTGCAGCTCGGTCCGCCGGACGGCGACCTGGTCGGGATCCTCCCCGATCCACACCTCGCGGTGCGCGTCGGGCCCGTCGAGCCTGATCAGCAGCTCGTCGATGCGGTGCTCGCGCGCCGCCTCGATCAGCGCCGGAACACCCTCGACGGCCCCGGTCCGGCCCTCGTCGTCCGGGGCGCGGGCCGCGCGGAACCGCGCCAGCTCCGCCTCGGCCTGCCGCGTCACGTGCTCGGCGCGCGCCCGCTCCACGTCGTCGTCGAGGAGCCGGCTGCCGGTGCCGTGCGGCGCCTCGACCACCCGGTCGTGCAGTCGCTTGGGCAGCCGCTCGTGCACGGACCGCCGCTCACGGTCGTCTCCGACGAGGATCAGCAGGTCGGCCCGGGTCTCCTCCTGGCACACGGCGAGCGCGTCGGCGATCTCCGCCGCGTTGTGCTCCCAGGTGTTCTCCACCCTGAGCTGGAAGTGCCGCTCGGACCAGTCCGCGGAGCCCGTGCGGTGCACCGGCCACTGCTGCCCGGTGACACTCCCGGCGTCCTCCCGGCCCAGCGCGCTGCGCAGCTCGAAGTCCGCGCCCTTGCGGTCGACGTACGCGACGATGCACAACGGGTCCTCGCCGGCCAGCTCCAGCAGGGGCGTGACGCGGGGCAGCGGCGCCCATTCGGCCCAGTCGCCGCCCTGCGGGGGACGGACCAGCGGCGGGTCGAGGACCACCTCGCCGGCGCGGGCGAACAGGGCCCGGCCGTGTGGATCGGAAGAGTGCCGCAGATCCTCGATCGCGCTCTGCACGGCCCGGCAGGTGGCCTCGTCCGCGCCCTGCTCGGCGAGCTGCCGCGCCATCGCCTGGGCCGTCAGCTGCCGCTCGTGGGGGGTGTCCTCCGTATGCCGGGAGGTGTCGACGTACACGGAGGCCCAAGGGCCGGGGTGTTCGTACAGTGGGTGCAGAAAAGCGAGATCCATGGCTTCCCTCCGGATGCCGCTCGGGGGTAGTGCTCAGTTGCTCCCCGGGCGGGTACCCGGACCGCATGAACGAACACGACGATCGGGGCGACACGATGACCGGAGTGGACCCTGGCCGGCTGGACGACCAGCAGCTGATGAAAGAGCTGGAGACCATCCACCGCACGCGCCACGACACGCTGCTGTACGGCTCGAACGACGCGCTGCGGGCCCACAACGAGCGCATGGCGCAGCTGGAGGGCGAGTACCTCCGCCGCAACCCCAGCCGCCCGGTGGCCGCGGGCCGCACACGGGAAGGGGCCCGGGAGCGCGGGAGCGGGGAGTCGGCGACTCCCACGACACCCGGCACCTGAGCCCCTCACCGACCGGCCGTGAGCCCCTCACCGGTCGGCCGGTCACCGCACGACACGGAGCCGCCCCACGCCCCGCAGGCGTGGGGAGAACTCCCTGCTCCCGCCGCCGTCAGGCGGCCTCGCGGGCGAAGACGTCCAGGAACGTCTCGCAGAACGCCTTCAGATCGTCCGGCTTGCGGCTGGTGACCAGCTTGTTGGCCCCGTGGTCGCAGACCTTCACCTGCTCGTCGACCCACGTGCCGCCCGCGTTGCGGATGTCCGTCTGCAGGCTCGGCCACGAGGTCAGCACCCGGCCGCGCACGACGTCCGCCTCGACCAGCGTCCACGGCGCGTGGCAGATCGCCGCCACGGGGCGGCCCTGCTCGAAGAAGTCCCGGACGAACGCGACGGCGTCGGAGTCCATGCGCAGGAAGTCCGGGTTGGCCACGCCGCCCGGCAGCACCAGCGCGCCGAACGAACCGGGCGAGGACTCGCCCACGACCTCGTCGACCGGGAACGTGTCCGCCTTGTCGAGGTGGTTGAACGCCTGGATCTCCCCCTCCTTCGTCGACACCAGCACGGGTTCATGACCGGCGTCCTTCGCCGCCTGCCACGGATCGGTCAGCTCGACCTGCTCGACGCCCTCGGGTGCCACCAGAAACGCGATACGCATCGTGTCCGACGTCCTTTCCTGTTGTCCTGCGTTCTCCTGCTGCTCTGTCCGGCTCGCCCCTGCCCGGGGCCTGCCCCGGTCCTGTCCCGGTCGTGATCCGCGGAGCAGGGGAGCCGGGCTAGGTGTCGCCGCGGGCGTCCGGCTCGGCGCGGCTGATGTCCGCGAGCGCCGACGCGGGGTCCTCGGCCTCGGCCACGTCGCCGAGGCTGACGATCCCGACCGGCAGCCCGTTCTCCACCACCGGCAGCCGGCGCACGGCGTGCTCGCGCATCAGCGCCACCGCCGTCGCCACCCTGTCGTCCGGCGTCACCGTGACCGGGTCCTTCGTGCACACGGCCTGGGCACTCACCGTCATGGGGTCCGCGCCGTCGGCGACGGCCCGCACCGTGATGTCACGGTCGGTGAGCACCCCGATCACGTCCTGCCCGTCGGCCACCACCACGTCGCCTATGTTCTGCGTGCGCATCAGCAGCGCCGCCTCGACGAGCGAGGCGTCCGGGCGCACGGCGACCACACCCGGAGTCATCACGTCCTTCACCAACTCGGCCTTCACCGGTGTTCTCCGTCCCTTGCCGGGCCGACGGGGGCACCGCGGCGCACCCGACGGTGCGGCCGCGGTGCCCTCGCACGGGTCCCTACGCGTACTCCTCCGGACCGGTCTCCCGGGCCCGGGCCCGGACCAGGGCCTGGGCCAGCTCCTGGACATTGCCGTAGCGCTCCTGGCGCGGCAGCCGCTCCAGTGCTTCGACGAGCGCGTCGGGCGCCTGGCGGCCGCGCAACTCGCGGGCCAGTTCGCGCGCACTCGCGGGGAACGCCCTGCGGCCCAGGATCCGGGCCAGGTCCAGCCGCACCGACTCCAGGGACGTCGGCCCGCGGCTCGGTGTCACCGGCCCGTACGCGACGTCGGGGTCGTCCTCGGCGGCCGGCTCCGGGTCGTGCCACTCCTCACTGCGCGTGGGGTGCCCGGACCTGAGCAGACCCTGCAGTTCGTGCTTCATCTCGTCGTCCCGGTGGACGCTCAGCCGGTCGCTGCCTCGCTGCATGTCTCCCTCCAGACCTTCGGGGGTCCGCACCGCGTACCCGAACACCGGGAGCCGACACGGATCCGGCCTCCCCGATCGCGGGAGCGCCCTGGTTTGCGCCACCGGCTGCGGGAGACCCGGTTCGCACCCCCCACTCATTCCTGGGGAAGGACACGCCATGGCGTTGCTCGCTGTGCTCATTCCGCTGCTGATGCTCGGGGTGGTGCTGGTGCTGGGCCGTTACGAGGAACTGCTGCTGCCGCAGGGCGACACCGGACGGCGCGAGCCGGCCGGCGCTCCCCCCGCCACCGCGGCCGCTACTTCTTCTCCCGCCCCGGCAGGAACTCCTGCACCTTCGCCTTGAAACCGTGCCTGACCACCGATCCCCGGTCCGCGTCACCCTTCAGGATCGACGCGGCGGTCGCCTCCATCTGCTCCCAGGTGGCGTGCGGCGGGACCGGCGGTACGGCGGGATCGGTCAGGAACTCGACCAGCGCGGGGCCGTCCGCCTCCAGCGCGGTACGCCAGGCCGCCTCGACGTCCTCCGGCTTCTCCACCCGGATGCCGGTCAGCCCCAGGGACCGCGCGAACGCGGCGTAGTCCACGTCCGGCAACTCCTGCGAGGGCAGGAACGACGGCGCGCCCCCCATGGCCCGCAGCTCCCAGGTGACCTGATTCAGATCGCGGTTGTTCCACACCGCGATCACCAGCCGCGGATCGTCCCACAGATGACGGTACTTCGCCGCGGTGATCAGCTCGGCCATGCCGTTCATCTGCATCGCCCCGTCCCCGACCAGCGCGACCGCCGGCCGGTCCGGATGCGCGAACTTCGCGCCGATGACGTAGGGCACCGCGCAGCCCATCGTCGCCAGCGTGCCGGAGAGCGAGCCGCGCATGCCCGGCCGCATAGTCACGTGCCGCGCGTACCAGTTCGCCGTCGAGCCCGAGTCGGAGGTGACGATCGCGTTGTCCGGCAGCAGCGGGTCCAGCGCCCGTGCCACGTACTCCGGGTTGATCGGACCGGCCTCCAGACCGGCCCGGCGTGCCAGGACGTCACGCCAGTGCCGCACGTTGTCGCACACCGTGTCGTACCACTCCCGGCCGCGGCCCCCCTCGATCAGCGGGATCAGCCGCTCCAGGGTGGCCCGGGCGTCGCCGACCAGGTTGACCTCGTAGGGGTAGCGCATCCCGATCATGTGCGGGTCGATGTCGATCTGCACGCCCCGCGCCTTGCCGAACTCCGGCAGGAACTGGGAGTACGGGAACGACGAGCCGATCGTCAGCAGGGTGTCGCAGTCCCGCATCAGCTCGTACGACGGGCGGGTGCCCAGCAGGCCGATCGAGCCGGTGACGTAGGGGAGTTCGTCGCTGAGGACGTCCTTGCCGAGCAGCGCCTTGGCGACGCCCGCACCGAGCAGCTCGGCGAGCCGCTCCACCTCGGCGCGCGCACCGGCCGCGCCCTGCCCGACCAGGATCGCCACCTTGTCACCGGAGTTGAGGATCTCGGCCGCCCGCCGCACCGCGTCGTCGGACGGAACCGCCGTCCACGAGCGGCGGTCCAGGCTGGAGGGGACCATCTTGAACTCGTGCGTGGGGGGCTCGTAGTCGAGCTCCTGGACATCGCCGGGGATGATGACCGCGGTCGGGCAGCGGCGCGCGTACGCGGTGCGGATCGCCCGGTCCAGCACATTCGGCAGCTGCTCGGGCACCGTCACCGTCTCCACGAACTCGGAGGCGACGTCCTTGAACAGCGTGTGCAGATCCACCTCCTGCTGGTAGGAGCCGCCCATCGCGGTGCGGTGCGTCTGCCCGACGATCGCCAGCACGGGCACATGGTCCAGCTTGGCGTCGTACAGGCCGTTGAGCAGGTGGATCGCGCCCGGCCCCGACGTCGCGGCGCACACCCCGAGACGGCCGCTGAACTTGGCGTAGCCGACCGCCTGGAGCGCCGACATCTCCTCGTGCCGCGCCTGCACGAACCGCGGCTCGTTCTCGGCCCGGCCCCACGCGGCGAGCAGGCCGTTGATCCCGTCGCCCGGATAGCCGAAGACCTGCTCCACCCCCCACTCGCGCAGCCTGTGCAGGACGTGGTCGGAGACCTTGGTGCTCATGTACGACCTCCCGGACGCATGGGGAACGGAGCCGACCGTACGAGTCACCGCGCGCGGCGGCGGAAAACGCGGGCCCCGGCCCGTTTGCGGGCGGGGGCGGGGGGCAGGCGCACCCCAGTGCTTCGGACCGGAGGCACGTCCGTGGGAGCGGCTCGACGCGCCGCCACCGGCGCCCCTGGTCCCCGCCGCTGACGCGTTCCCACGGTGACCTTCCGACCGGCAGCACTATCGAGGGAATCGCGACGGATCATGCAGACCCGAACCAGTGCGAAGAAGCACACCCACGACGACGCACCCGACACCGCCGAGGCCTTCCGCAGGCTCGCCTCGATGCCCGCCGGCCCCGAGCGGGACGCGCTCCGGGACGGGATCGTCGAGGCCTGGCTCCCCATGGCGAACCGGCTCGCCGGACGCTTCCGCAGCCGCGGCGAGAGCTTCGAGGACCTGCGCCAGGTCGCGGCCCTCGGCCTGGTCAAGGCCGTCGACCGGTACGACCCCGAGCGCGGCCACGCCTTCGAGAGCTACGCCGTGCCCACCGTCACCGGTGAGATCAAGCGGCACTTCCGCGACCACATGTGGACGCTGCACGTGCCCCGCCGGGTCCAGGACCTGCGCAACCGCGTGCGCTCCGCCTGCCAGGACCTGTCCCAGACCTCCTGTGACCACCGGCCGACCGTGGCCGAGATCGCCGGGCACGCCGGGATGAGCGAGGAGGACGCCCGCGCCGGGCTGGAGGCGCTGGAGAGCTTCTCGGCGCTGTCCCTGGACGCGGAGCTGCCCGGCAGCGAGGACGGGTACTCGCTGAGCGACGCGCTGGGGTCCTCGGACCCGGCGCTGGACACGGTCGTGGACCGGGAGGCCGTGCGGGCACGGCTCGCGGCGCTGCCGGAGCGGGAGCGGGCCATCCTGTACATGCGCTTCTTCTCCGACATGACGCAGAGCCGTATCGCCGAGGAGCTGGGCATCTCGCAGATGCACGTGTCCCGGCTGATCAGCCGGTGCTGCGGGCAGGTGCGCGAGCAGGTCATGCGGGACGTCGCCTAGTGATCTGGTCTTGAGTTCACGTCTCGCCACGTGAGTCGTGGTTCGTTTCAGTTTTCGGCTCGGGCGGTGACAGGGGCTGGTGGCTGCGGT
>NZ_NOKT01000060.1 GCF_002237655.1 Streptomyces sp. XY006 | reverse complement strand
CGGGCGAACCGGTTGGCGCACTGGCTGGTGGAGCGGGGTGCGGGGCCGGAGCGGCTGGTGGCGGTGCGGGTGCCGCGGTCGGTGGATCTGCTGGTGGCGGTGTACGCGGTGGTGAAGTCCGGTGCGGCGTACGTGCCCCTGGACACGGATCTGCCCGAGGACCGGGTGCGGCATGTGCTGGACAGTGCGCGGCCGTTGCTGGTGCTGGAGGAGGGGCTGCCGGATGTGTCGGGGTATCCGGAGGGCGATCCGGTGCGGGAGCTGGTGCCGGATCATGCGGCGTATGTGATCTACACGTCGGGTTCGACCGGTGGTCCCAAGGGGGTGCCGGTCGCGCACCGGTCGATCATGAACCGGATCCGGTGGGGCCTGGACCACTTCGACGTCGGCGTCGAGGACCGGGTGCTGCTGAGCACGTCGGCGAGTTTCGACGTGTCGGTGCCGGAACTCTTCGCACCGCTGCAGGTCGGCGCGGCGGTGGTGGTCTCACGCCCCGACGGGCGCCGCGACCCCGCCTACCTGGCCGAGCTGATCCAGCGCGAGCGGGTGACCGGCGCCGACTTCGTGCCGTCCCTGCTGTCCGCCTTCGTCGCCGAACCGCTGGCCAAGCAGTGCACCAGCCTGCGCTGGATCGAGGTCGCCGGAGAGGCCTTCCCGGCCGAACTCGCCAACCGCTTCACCGAACTGCTCCCGGGCTGCTCCGCCAACAACCTCTACGGACCCACCGAGGCGTCGGTGGAGGTCACCGGATGGGAGCACGTCCCGGGCTCCGACCGGTTGCCGATCGGCGCGCCCATCTGGAACACCCAGGTCTACGTCCTGGACGCGATGCTGCGCCCCGTCCCGCCCGGCGTGGCCGGCGACTTCTACCTCGCCGGGGCCGGACTGGCTCGCGGCTACCTCGGGCAGACCCCGCTGACCGCGCAACGGTTCGTGGCCTGCCCCTGGGGGGCGCCGGGCACGCGGATGTACCGCACCGGCGACGTCGCCCGGTGGAACGAGGACGGCCAGGTCGAGTACCTCGGCCGCAGCGACTTCCAGGTCAAGGTCCGCGGCTTCCGCATCGAACTCGGTGAGGTGGAAGCGGCGTTGACCGCGCATCCCGGCGTCGGAGGCGCGGTCGTCGTGGTCCGTGAGGACCGCGCCGGCGACCAGCGGCTGGTCGGGTACGCCGTGCCCGCCGGCGGGAACGACCCGTCCGCGCTCGACACCGCGGCCCTCACGGAATCGGTACGCGAGCGCCTGCCGGAGTACATGGTCCCCTCCGCGATCGTCCCGCTCGCCGCGTTCCCCATGACACCGAGCGGGAAGCTCGACCGCGGCGCCCTCCCCGCCCCCGGCCGGACCGAGGCACCGCAGGGACGAGGGCCGCGCACCCCCGACGAGGAGGTCCTCTGCCGGCTCTTCGCCGACCTGCTCGGCGTGGACGAGGTCGGCGTCGACGCCGACTTCTTCGACCAGGGCGGGCACTCACTGCTGGCCACCCGGCTGGTCGGCCGCATCCGTACCGAGTTCGACGTCGACGTGAAGGTCACCACGGTGTTCCGCAATCCGACCGTCGCGCAGCTGGCGGACCGGATCCGGAAGCTGACCCGGTCGAGCCGTCCCCGACTGCGCCAGATGACCGTAGAGGAGAACCGTCGATGATCCCGCTGTCCTTCGCCCAGCGCCGGCTCTGGTTCCTGCACCGGCTGGAAGGCCCCTCCGCGACCTACAACATCCCGTTCGTGCTGCGTCTGGAGGGACCGCTGGACACCGCGGCGCTCGCCGCCGCGGTGACGGACGTCGTCACCCGCCACGAGAGCCTGCGCACGCTGATCGCCGAACACGCCGACGGCACGCCCGAACAGCGGATCCTGCCCCCCGAGGAGGCCGTCGTCCCCTTCCGGGTCACCGACGTCGCCGCGGACGCGGTGGACGACGCCCTGCACGAGGCGGTGAGCGCGGGATTCCGCCTGGACGCCGAACCGCCCCTGCGCGTCACCGTCCTGCGCGTCTCCCCCGAGGAGCACGTGCTGGTCTTCGTCTTCCACCACATCGCCGCGGACGGGGCGTCCATGGCGCCCTTCCTGCGGGACCTGGTCACCGCGTTCACCGCGCGCCGCCGCGGCGCCCCGCCCGACTGGGCTCCGCTCGCGGTGCAGTACAAGGACTACACGCTGTGGCAGCGGCAGATGCTGGGCGACGCGGACGACCCGGACAGCGTCGTGGCCGAGCAACTCGCCTACTGGCACAAGGAGCTGGACGGCGTGCCCCAACCGGTGCAGCTGCCGCTGGACCGGCCCCGGCCGACGGCGGCCGACCACCGCGGCGGCCACGTCGACATCGCGCTCGACGCGGACCTGCTCGCCGGCATCAGGAAGGTGGCCGCCGACCGCGGAGCCACGGCCCCCATGGTCGCCCAGGCCGCGCTCGCCGTCCTCCTGCACCACCTCGGCGCCGGACCCGACCTGACCATCGGCAGCCCGATCGAGGGCCGCGCCGACGAGCAACTGGAGGACCTCGTCGGGTTCTTCGCCAACACCTGGGTGCTGCGCGCCGACCTGTCGGGCAACCCCGCCTTCACCGACCTGCTGGACCAGGTACGGGACCGGGCCCTGGCCGCCTACGACCACCAGGACGTTCCCTTCGAGCACCTGGTGGAACTGCTCGACCCGGACCGCACCACCGCCTACCAGCCCCTGTTCCAGGTGATGCTGGCCTGGCAGTTCGCCTGGTCGGACATCGCACTGCCGGGCCTGCGGGTCACCCCCGTCCCGGTCGGCACCGGCACCGCCAAGTTCGACCTGTTCTTCAACATCGTCCCGGACCCCTCCGGAGGCGCCCGCGGACGACTGGAGTACGCGACACACCTGTTCGACCACACCACGGCCGAGAGCCTCGTCGAGCGGTACGTACGGGTGCTGCGGCAGGTGGTCGGCGACCCCGGGACACGGCTCGGCGCGACGGACGTGCTCACCGGCGCCGAGCGGGACCGGCTGACCCGCCCGGGCGAGCCGGCGCGGCCGGAGGACCTGGCGACGCTGCCGGAACTGGTCGCGGCCCAGGCCGCACGGACTCCGGACGCGACCGCGGTGGTGTCCGGCCGCACCACGCTGACCTACCGGGAGCTTCAGACCCGTGCCGCCCGGCTGGCCGCGGTCCTGCGCGACGACGGGATCGGTCCGGACGTGCTGGTGGCCGTGGCGCTGCCGCGCACGGCGGACCTGGTGGTCGCCCTCCTCGGGGTGCTCAAGGCGGGCGGCGCCTACCTGCCGGTCGACCCGGACTACCCCGCCGAGCGCGTCGCCCTCCTGGTCGACACCGCCCGGCCCGCCCGGGTACTGACCGACCGCGCCACCGAGGCGGCCGTCGCGGGCTGCCGGCCACCGGTGCTGCGCCTCGACGACCTGGACCTCGACGGCCCCGCACCCGAGACGCCGGACGTCCACGTCGCACCCGACCACCTCGCCTACGTGATGTTCACGTCCGGATCGACCGGGACGCCCAAGGGCGTCGGCGTCACCCACGCCTGCGTCGTGCGCTCCGTCGCGGACCTGCGCCGGGTGACCGGGGTCCGGGAGGGCTCCCGGATGCTCGCCGCGACCTCCGTGAACTTCGACGTCTCCGTGTTCGAGATGTTCACGGCGCTCACCACCGGGGCATGCGTCGACCTCGTCCACGACGTGCTCGAACTCGGCACGCGCGACGGCTGGACCGGCACCACCGTCAGCGCCGTGCCGGCGGTCTTCTCCGCGCTGCTCGACCAGATCGCCGCCGACGGCGTCGCCCTGCGTGCGGACACCGTCGTCTTCGCCGGGGAGGCCCTCTCCGCCGACCTGGTCCATCGTGTGCGCGACGCCCTGCCCGGGGTCCGCGTCGTCAACGCCTACGGCCAGACCGAGAGCTTCTACGCCTCCACCCACACCGTCCCGCCGCGCTCCGAGGCGAACGGAGCGGTACCGGTCGGCCGGCCCCTGTCCCACATGCGCGCCTACGTCCTGGGCCCCGGACTCACTCCCGTCGCCCCCGGGGTGACCGGCGAGCTGTACGTCGCGGGGCAGCTCGCCCGCGGCTACCACCGCGCCGGCGCGGCCACCGCGGAACGGTTCGTCGCCTGCCCCTTCGGCCCTGCCGGGGCGCGCATGTACCGCACCGGCGACCTCGCCCGGTGGGACCGCGACGGCCTGCTGCACTACGCGGGGCGGGCCGACACCCAGGTCAAGGTGAACGGCATCAGGGTCGAGCCGACCGAGATCGAGACCGTGCTCGCCCGGCACCCCGCGGTCGCCCGCGCCGTGGTGACGGCCCGCGAGGACCCCACCGGCGCCCGACGGCTCGTCGGCTACGTGACCCGGGCGGCAGCCGGGGACGGCGACGAGCCGGCCGGCTCCCCCTTCCCGGTGGCCGACCTGCGCCGGTACGCGGCCCGGCGGCTGCCGGACTACATGGTCCCCGCCCACCTGGTGGTCCTGGACGAACTCCCGCTGACCGCCAACGGGAAGGTCGACCGGGGCGCCCTGCCGGAGCCGGAGTTCGGCGGCGGCGAGTACCGGGCGCCCCGCAACGGCACCGAACAGGTCCTGGCCGAGGTGTACGCCGACGTGCTCGGCGTCCCGCGCGTGGGCCTGGACGACGACTTCTTCACCACAGGCGGCGACAGCATCCGCTCCATCCAGGTCGTCGCCCGGGCCCGGGCGCGCGGCGTCACGGTCAGCACCCGCGAGGTGTTCGAGCACCGCACGGTGGCCCGCCTCGCGGAACTGGTCGGGGAGCGCGGCGACGAGGACCGCGTGGTCCTGGCCGAACTGCCCGGCGGCGCGGTCGGACCGGCCCCGCTGCCGCCGACCGCGGCCCACGTGCTGGCCCTCGGCGGCGGCCTCGGCCGTTTCTGCATGTCCGCCCTGGTGACCCTGCCCCCGGACATCGACCGAGGAGGACTCGTCGCGACCGTCCGGGCGGTCCTCGACCGCCACGCCGTCCTGCGCTCGCGGCTCGACCGTGCGGGGCCGGGACTGCTGATCGGGCCCGCCGGCAGCGTCGACGCCGACGCGCTGGTACGGGAGACGGCCTACGACGCGGCCGGGGTGCAGGCCGAACTGGACGCGGCCGCCGGCCGGCTGGACCCGGACGCGGGCGTGATGGCGCAGTTCGTGCACCTCACCTCCGCCTCCGACGGCGACCGGCTGCTGATCGTGCTGCACCACCTCGTCGTCGACGGCGTCTCGTGGCGGATCCTGCTGCCCGACCTGGTGGCCGCCTGGCACGCCGTGCGCGAGGGCCGCGCCCTGCCGCCGGCCCCGGAGGGCACCTCCCTGCGCCGGTGGACGCACGCCCTGGCCGAGGAGGCCGCCGCGCCCGCACGGGTCGCCGAACTGCCCGTGTGGCAGGAGATCCTGAGCACGGACGAACCCGTCCTCGGCACACGGGAGCCGGACCCCGCGGTCGATGTGGCGGCCACCGTGGACACCGTGCGCGTCCAGGTGCCGGCGCACGTCACCCGGGCCCTGCTCGAGACGGTGCCCGAGCTGTTCCGCGGCGGGCCCGACGACGGTCTGCTGGCCGCGCTGGCCCTGGCCCTCGCACGCCGCAGGCAGACGCGCGGCGGCGGCTCGGCCGCGCTGGTACGGCTGGAGGGGCACGGCCGGGAGGAGCACCTGGTCCCCGGCGCGGACCTGTCCGGCACCGTCGGCTGGTTCACGGCGATGTACCCGGTGCGCCTCGACCTGGCCGGCATCGACCTGGCGGACGCCTTCGCCGCCGGCCCGGCCGCCGGGCAGGCCGTCAAGGCCGTCAAGGAGCTACTGCGTGGCGTGCCGGACCACGGGCTGGGCTACGGTCTGCTGCGCCACCTCAACCCGCGCACCGCCGACGAACTGGCCGGGCTGCGGCAACCGCAGATCGGCTTCAACTACCTGGGCAGGTCCTCCGGCGCGGACCTTCCCGAGGACCTGCGCGGCCTGGGCTGGGCCCCGGACACCACGCACCGGGATCTGATCGCCGCACCGGACCCGGACATGCCGGTGCTGTCGGCGCTGGAGATCAACGTGGTCGCCACCGCCACCTCCGACGGCGACGAACTCATCGCCTACTTCGGCTTTCCCACGGGCGTGCTCACCCGGGACGAGGTGAGCGACCTGGCCGGGCTGTGGGTCGAGGCCCTGACCGCCCTGGCCCGGCACGCCACGCGCCCCGGCGCCGGCGGACTGACCCCGAGCGATGCGCCCCTGGTCACCGTGGACCAGCCGGGGATCGACGCCTGGGAGGCACGCTACGGACGGCTCGCCGCGGTGTGGCCGGCGACACCGGCGCAGTCCGGGATCCTCTTCCAGGCGACCCTGGCCGGCGCCTCGTTCGACCCCTACCACATCCAGCTGGTGTTCCACCTGTCCGGAGAGGTCGACCCCGACCGGATGCGCCGGGCCGGACAGGCGCTGCTGGACCGCCACTCCGGCTTGCGCGCGGCGTTCGCCGAGCGAGCCGACGGCGACGTCGTGCAGGTGGTGCCGGCCACGGTGACCCTGCCGTGGCAGCACCTGGACCTGACCGGAGCCGAACAAGCCCGGCGCACCGAGGTGTTCGAGCGGTTCCTGGAGGAGGACCGCACCCGGTACTTCGACCCGGGCACCCCGCCCCTGCTGCGGCTGGCCCTCGCCGTCCTCGAACCCGGCCGGCCCGAACTCGTCCTGACCGCCCACCACGCGCTGTACGACGGCTGGTCGACCCCTCTGCTCATGCAGGACCTGCTGCTGCTCTACGCCTCCGACGGCGACCCGTGCGCACTGCCCGCCCCACGGGACCCCGGCCACTTCCTCGGCTGGCTCGCCCGGCAGGACCGGGACGCGGCGGCGCGTGCCTGGGCGGACGAACTCGACGGCGTCGAGGAGCCGACCCTGCTCGCCGCCGACGCGTCGGGCGCCGACGACGGCGGCCGCGGCCAGGTCGACGTCACCCTCACGGCAGAGGAGGCACGCGCGCTGACCCGCCGCGCCACCGAGCTCGGCGTCACCCTCAACACCCTGGTCCAGGGCGCCTGGGGGCTGCTGCTCGGGCAGCTGACCGGCCGCCAGGACGTGGTGTTCGGCACCACCGTCTCCGGCCGCCCGCCCGCGGTCCCGGACGTCGAGTCGATGGTCGGCATGTTCATCAACACCGTCCCCGTGCGGGTGGCGTACGGGCCCGGGGAGACCGTGGCCGCGCTCCTCACCCGGCTGCAGCAGCGGCAGGCCGGACTGGCCGAGCACCACTTCCACGGGCTCGCGGAGATCCAGCGGGCCACCGGCCTGCAGTCGCTCTTCGACACCCTGTTCGTCTTCGAGTCGTACCCCGTCGACCGCGAGGGCCTGAGCGCCGCCACCGACGCCGCGGGCGGCATCTCCTACACGGGCCTGCGCCCGTCGGCGGGCAACCACTACCCGCTGTGCCTGCTGGCGGCGGCCGACCCGCACCTGCAGCTCACCTTCCAGTACGCACCGGGCGTCTTCGACCGCGGCGCGGTGGAGACGTATGCGGCCCGCCTCGCCCGTGTGCTGCGGCAGCTGGCCGCCGACCCCGGGCTGAGGGTCGCGCAGATCGACACCCTGGGACCGGGCGAGCGCGAGCGCGTCCTCGGCCTCTTCGCCGACGAGGCCGTCCCGCCCGCGCAGGACACGATCACCGCACGCGTCGAGGCCCAGGTGGCGCGGACCCCCGACGCGGTCGCCGTGCGCGCCGGCGGTGACACGCTGACCTACGCCGAGCTGGACGCCCGCGCCGAGCGGCTGGCGGCCGGGCTGGCCGGGCGCGGGATCGGCCCGGAGAGCGTGGTGGGTGTGGTCCTGCCCCGCACGGTGGACGCGGTGGTGGCCCTGCTGGGCGTGCTCAAGGCGGGCGGTGCCTATCTGCCCGTCGACCCGGCCTACGCCACCGCCCGCCTGCGGCACGTCCTGCCCGGCGCCCGGCCGGAGTTGCTGCTGGCGGACAAGGAGACCCGGGCACTCGTCCCCGCCACGGACACCCCCGTCGTCCTCCTCGACGACCTCGTGCTCCCGGCGGCGGCGCCGGGCACCGCGGCCGCCCCGCGGCCCGCGGCCGGCCCCGGCCACCTCGCCTACGTCGTCTACACCTCCGGCTCCACCGGCGTGCCCAAGGGCGTCGCCGTCACCCACATGACGGTCGTCAACGCCGTGGACACCATGGTCGCGCAGGCCGGAGCCGAACACGGGGCCCGGATCCTGGTCGCCGCCTCGTTCGGTTTCGACGTCGCCACCTTCGAGACGTTCGCCGCGCTCACCACCGGCGGCAGCGCCGAGATCGTCCGCGACGTGCTGGAACTGGCCGAACGCGACCACTGGGACGTCGACGTCGTCTGCTCGGTGCCGTCGGCCTTCGCCGAACTCGTCGACCAGCTGCCCGGCCGCATCAGCCCCACGGCCCTGAACATCTCCGGTGAGGTGCTGACACCGGCCCTGGCCGCGCGCGTGCGCTCCCTGTGGCCCGAAGCCCGTGTCATCAACAGCTACGGGCCCAGCGAGACCTTCTACGCCACCAGTCACCTCCTGGACCCCGACGAGCCCTACCCGGGCGGGGTTCCCGTCGGCCGTCCCTTCCCCGGGGTCCGCGCCTACGTCCTGAGCCCCGCACTCGCTCTGCTGCCCCCGGGCACCCCGGGCGAGCTGTACCTGGCCGGGGCGGGACGCGGCTACCACCGACAGCCCGGCATGACCGCCGACCGCTTCGTCGCCGACCCCTTCGGGCCGCCCGGCTCCCGCATGTACCGCACCGGCGACCTCGCCCGCCTCACCGCGGACGGGGAACTGGACCACCTCGGGCGCATCGACACCCAGGTGAAGATCCGCGGCTACCGCATCGAACCGGGGGAGGTCGAAGCCGCCCTGACGGCCCACCCCGGCGTCGCCCAGGCCGCCGTCGTGCCCCGGCAGGCCGGCGGCACCCGGTACCTGGCCGCCTATGTCGTCCCCGCCCCGGGCGGGACCGCCCCGGACCCGGCCGGACTGCAACGCCACCTCGCGGAGCGGCTGCCGGACTACATGGTGCCCGCCGCGTACGTGCCGCTCGACCGGCTGCCCCTGTCGCCCAACGGCAAGCTCGACACCAAGGCCCTGCCCGTCCCCGACCTCACCCCCACGACCCCCTTCCGGGCACCCCGCAGCGCCCGGGAGAAGGCACTGGCCGGGCTGTTCGCCGAAGTGCTGGGCGTCGGCCGGGTCGGCATCGACGACAACTTCTTCACGCTCGGCGGGCACTCCCTGCTCGCCACCCGGCTGATCAGCCGGGCGCGGGCCGAGTTGGGGACCGAGATACCCATCCGCAAGATCTTCGACCTGCCGACCGTGTCCGCGCTCGCCGCGTGGTCCGAGGAGTCGGCCGTACCCCTTCGCCCCAATCTCCGCCAGATGACCGTCGAGGAGTGAGACCCGTGATTCCGCTGTCGTTCGCACAACGCCGCATGTGGCTGACGCACCAGATCGAGGGAGGGGCGGAGACCTACAACATCTCTCCGGCGTTCCGGCTGACCGGGCCGCTCGACCGGGACGCCCTCGCGGCGGCCATCCGTGACGTGGTCGGCCGCCACGAGACCCTGCGCACCACGTACGTGACCGACGAGGACGACGAGCCCCACCAGAGGATCCTGGCGGCCGCGGACGCGCCGGTGCCGCTGCCGGTGACCGACGTGACCCCCGAGGAACTGCCCGGCTCGATCGACGAGGTCATCGCCCACCGCTTCGACCTGGCCGCCGAGATCCCCTTCCGGGCCCACTTGTTCCGCTGCTCGCCCGAGGAGCACGTCCTGGTGCTGGTCATCCACCACATCGCCTCCGACGGGGTCTCCGGAGGGCCGCTGGCGCGTGACCTGACCGCCGCCTACACCGCCCGGCGCGAGGGCCGGGCGCCGCAGTGGACGCCGCTGCCCGTGCAGTACAAGGACTACGCGCTCTGGCAGCGTGAACTGCTCGGCGACGTGAACGACCCGGGCAGCCTGGCCGCCGCGCAGATCGACTACTGGCGCGCGGAACTGGCCGGCGTGCCCCAGCCCCTGAACCTCCCGCTCGACCGGCCCCGGCCCGCCGAGCGCAGCTCCCAGGGCGAGGCGGTCGACGTCGTGGTGGAGCCCGCGGTGGCGGCCGGCCTGCAGAAGCTGGCCGACGAACGCGGTATGACCATGGCGATGGTGCTGCAGGCCGCGGTGGGGGTGCTGCTCGGCAAGCTCGGCGGCGGGGACGACGTGACGATCGGCGGCCCGATCGCCGGGCGGACCGACGAGGCGCTGGCCGACCTCGTCGGGTTCTTCGTCAACACCCAGGTCCTGCGCGTGGACCTCTCCGGCGATCCCACCTTCGCCGATCTCCTCGCGCAAGTCCGGGACAAGGCGCTGACCGCCTACGAGCACCAGGACGTGCCGTTCGAGACGCTGGTCGAGCAGATCAACCCCGAACGCTCCCTGGCCTACCAGCCGCTGTTCCAGGTGATGTTCGCCTGGCAGAACTTCGCCCGGCAGGACTTCGAACTGCCCGGGCTCAAGGTCGAGTTCGAGCAGTACCTCACCCAGACCGCCCTGTCCGACCTGTTCTTCAGTATCGCGATGGACGAGACGGGCGCCCTGCGGGGCGACCTCCAGTACGCCACCCAGCTGTTCGACCGGGACACGGCCGAAGCCGTCGTCGCCCGGTTCGTCCGTGTGCTGGAACAGGTGGCCGCCGACCCGCTCCTGCCGGTGAGCGGGGTGGAGGTGCTGTCGGCGGAGGAGCGGGAGTGGTTGGTGCGGGGGGTGAACGACACGGCGGTCGCGGTGGAGCCGGGGACGTTGCCGGATGCGTTCGAGGCGCAGGTGGCGCGTGATCCGGACCGGGTGGCGGTGGTCGCGGAGGGGGA